>JAHPZA010000006.1:1132942-1276219 GCA_019058445.1 Promethearchaeota archaeon
ATGCTCCTACTATAGTTCCATCGACTTTTACAGTAATAGAATCAATTCCACTTTCAGGATCAGAAACACTGACCGTCCACATACCGGGGCTTCCATCTGAAGCATCCCCTGTATAGATTATAGATATGATGGGACCTGATATATCGTCGTCAATTACTGAAAATTGTATTGATTGGGAAGTAAATAATTGATCGCCTGGTCGATCTAAGTCGTCATCCATTACTAATATCAACACAGAGTGTTCGCCAAGTACCCCTGGATTTGGTATTGATATTTCAAAGTGGCCGTTTTTTGCGATACCATAATAAAAATTACCGTTGAAAAAAGCATTAATACCACCAATTCCTGAATCGTCGGTAGCAGTTACTTTAATTATGAGTTGTGCTTGACTGTCGGGTATAATTGAATCATATAAGATTTCTTGAATAAGAGGAGGAGATACATCGTCATCTATTGCTTCAAATGAGATTGATGTGGTGGTGATTAGTTGATCACCTGATCTATCTTTATCATTATCCACTACTGTAATATAAGCGATATGAGATCCCAGAACACCGGGATTGGGGAGATTTAAATCATAATAGCCATTAGAATATGACGCATAATATCTGGAACCACTAAAATCGGCATAGATCTCATCAATTCCGGATTGATCGCTTACTGATAATCTTACCGGAAAAATAGATTCTCCGTCCGTTGGTGTCGAATCGTAAATTATTTGTTGTATAACCGGAGATGAAGTATCATCATCAACAATATATTTAGATACTGTTTTTGTTGATGATTCTTGATCATTTGATCGATCATTATCCTTATCCACTGCTATAAAAGTATAAGAGTGCGAACCTAATTGATTTGGTACATACCACTTAGAAGCGCTAGTAAAATAGCATCCCGAAGGATCATATGCAGAAGCTTGAAAATATCCTGGATTTCCATCAGTGCCATCACCATAATAAGATATAGAAATAGAAGGTCCAGAAGTATCATCATCAACAATAGTTTTAGATACTGTTCTTGTTGATGATGATTGATCGTTTGGTCGATCGTTATCATAATCTAATGCTCTAAAAGTATAAGAATACAAACCTAACTCATTTGATAAGTACACCTTAGAAGCGCTGGTAAAATAGCATCCCGAAGGATCATATGCAGAAGCTTGAAAATAGCCTGGATTCCCATCAGTGCCATCACCATAATAAGATGTAGAAATAGAGGGTCCAGAAGTATCATCATCCACCAAGTGTGTATAGTATAATTTTGAGGTGCTTTCTGCAACGGGAAAGACTAGATAAATATTTATATGGGTAGCTTTTATCTTTACATCTAAATTATTTTCTTTAGAACCTGTTAAAATATTATAATATAATGTGTGATATGTAGAATCATCATCGGCCCAGTCATCATCTTTTAAAGAAACATCATCATGTTTTACCTTAGTAAAGGATCCCGAGGAAGAGTACCATTTACCACTGGAATAATAAGAACGGAAGTAAATGTCTATATCAGTTACTTCATACCAAATAAAGAGAGCTGATTTAATTCTTATTTGAACTCTTAAATGCAATCTCTCATCCGAAGATTCAAGAGCAGTGGCACTAGAGATCGCTACGCTTTCGTGATATAACTGCTCAGCTAAATTCTTTAAATCCGAATCATTTAACGATCCGTTATAGCTACCCCATACCATAATTGTTACTAAATGAAGATTGTGTTGAAAATTTTCGTCATTAACTAATGAAACATCTAATTCTTCTTCAGTTTTATTATAGTATTGTAAAATAACATATTGACGCCATTCAGAATATCCCCAATTATCTGGATTATTCATATCTACGATATTATCATTATTATTATTCTTGTCGTTGTTTGAATCCTTTTCTTCGTTTTTTCCAGTTAATTCATTATTATCAGTGATGAATTGAATTGGTATAACGCTTATAATAATTGCAGAGATTAAAATGGTTGCTATATATTGGTTTTTAAATTTTTTCATCTAACTTTCACCTAGTTTTAGCATGTTGAATTTTTTAATTAGATTTATCCTCATTGGATTTGATTAATATTTACTTTTTTGTCCTATATAAATCTTTATTTTATACAAAAATGAAAATGTTAGAGTTTTGGATATTTTCTAATTAAATCTGAAAAGAAACAATTGTAAAATTGAAAGGGAAAAATATAGTTTAGTAATTAGGAATGATAGAGGGAGATAAGATGGCAATTAGAGATTTAGCATTTAGGAATGAAATTATAAATTCTGACTCGGAATTTACTTAACATACTGTCATTCAGTAGCAAAGGAAAATCAAAATCAAAAACGATTGCTTTGATGTTTTCAAATACTTCAGCCTTATGAGTTTCTCCCATATTTTTTAGGTAAAGTAATAAAATAAATAAACAATTTCATTTTTTATAAGTTTATATATAAAATAATATGGAATCGAGGAGAGTTATGTGAGAAAGCCAATTATCGGAGGGAATTGGAAAATGAACCGGGGAACTCCGGCAGAAACCAAAGAAATGTTAAAGAAATTACTTCCATTGGTGAAGAAAATCACGAATGTCGATATTGTTATTGCTCCCCCTTTTACTGCTTTAATTTCTGCGATAGATCTAGTTAAAAAGAGTAATATTAGGATTGGGGCCCAAAACATGTATTTCGAGGAGAAAGGTGCATTTACGGGTGAGGTTTCTCCAAAGTTTTTAAAAGATATCGGGGTTACTTATGTAATTTTAGGGCATAGTGAAAGGAGAAATATTTTCAAGGAATCGGATGAGTTAGTTAATCAGAAGCTAAAAAAAGCATTAGCTATGAAGATAAATCCCATCGTATGTATAGGAGAACATTTAGAAGAACGTGAAGCCGGGAAAACAAAGGAAATTATCCAAAATCAAATTGATAAGACGTTTAAGGACCTTACCAAAGAAGAAATAATTAAAACAGTAATAGCATATGAGCCAATTTGGGCGATAGGTACTGGAAAAACTGCCACACCGGAGCAAGCAGAAGAGATTCATGTATTTATTCGAGAAATCTTAGCTTCGAAATTTGATAAACAAACATCAGAGTTAGTAAGAATTCAATATGGAGGATCCATCAAACCAACAAATGCCAAAGAGTTGTTTGAAAAAGAGAATATAGATGGGGGATTAGTTGGAGGTGCTTCTCTCGAGGCAGATTCACTACTTGACATAATTAAGGCTGCTGATGAGACAACAATATAAAATTAATTTAAAAAGCAGTTATTAATTACCCAATTATCCCATTGAATTTTACAGTAAGTTTTCCAGGGAAATCTCCAAAATAAGATTCAGAAGCAGCAAATAAGAGATAAAAGTATGGTTGAAATATACCTTCTACCGTGACTCCAACTCCACTATTAATAATATAGACCCACACTTGGCTCTCTTTATAGAAACTCTGCCGGAATTTCCATTCCATGGGATCAATATCAGGGACTTCTCCTAAATTTCTAAGTATTCCCTCGATATCTTCTACTGTAAATTTACTTCCTAGTACGATCAATGGAGAGAGATCAAATGAGGTTATCACAATATTATAAAGGCCATAAGTACCCATCTCATTTAATAATGTACTTGATAGTTGTTTTAATTCATCTTGATTTTTTAAAATACGATTTTTAGCTTTAAGATCAGTCAATATTTCAGTAATTTTTTGTTCTTCTTCACTGGAAATAGAATATGCAGTTTCGAGAGGGATTTTTGGCGAAATTATTGTATTGTAGATAAGATTAATTTTTTGTTTCACTGATTTATGGAGTAAGTAAGTTTCAGTTTGCATGGTTATTAAGGCATCACCTGCATACTTTTTTGCACCTTGAGAGTCCTGTTGGGATTGATTTTGCTTTGTAATTGATTTAAACTCGAGTGTAAGAATTTTTTTATCAATATTTTTAGCAAATTCAAACAGCGCTGACACTAGACCTGCATTTAATTCGAAGGAACTTGTTGGATCTAACAGATCATGGTCTCTATAACGCTCTTCTGTGAAGTCGTAAAATCTTTGATATAATTTAATTCCCTCTGGCAAATTCTTAAGTTTTTTATGAAAGTACGGAAACCCCGTGGATGTGATAATAGATATGTTATAAATGGTCATAAATTGAATTGTTTCGTAATATATTTTCCTTGTTAGAGGGAATATAACATTAAGTTTTATTATAAATATAATCAAAATAGTTATATTTAAAACAATTCAATATAGTTCATTTTACTACTATAGAATTTTGACAAATAAATAAAAGGAAGGTTCAATTAATTTTGCTACAATGTAAAGTTTTTATTTGTTTTATTTGCATATAAAAAAGAAGAAAATGTATGGAGCCAAAAATATCTATTAATGTAAGATTTGCTGAGCAAAAGGATTTGGATGTCTGTATGAAATATGACTACAAATATCTTACTGAATCTGTGCTAAAGAGAAAGATTGAAGAAAAACTTGTGATAATTGCTGAAGTTAATAAAAAATATGTTGGATATTTACGTATATCTTACATATGGTTGATTATACCCTATTTAGACATTATCCATGTAGAGGAAAAGTATAGGAGGAAAGGTATAGGAATTAAAATGATTGAATTCTTGGAAGAATATTTGAGAAGAGAAGGACACAGAGTTTTGTATAGTTCTTCTCAGGCAAATGAGCCGGATCCCCAAGCTTGGCATAGAAGAATAGGATTTGAAGAATGTGGATACATTGCTGGCATAAATCACCCTGTGGAAAACTTCCATGCTAATTCAGAAACAGAATATGTAGGAAAGGCAGGAATAGGAGAGATATTTTTCCGAAAGGTATTATAAATTTATTAGAGTATAGTTCATATGTTGCTATTATTGATTATAGCATCTATAAAACCTGTCATTAATGGATGCGGATTACTATTGGTTGATTGTACTTGTGGAACATAAAGAGTTCCGATGAAAAAAGGATGCTCGGGATACTCAAAAACTCGGATCTCCCCTTCATAATCTGAACCTACAATGTTAAATGGACCGCTTTTTAAAATATTGATATATTCATGGTTTACCCCATAATTGCAATAATATTTTTCAATAATTTGAGTTTTACCATAGAGAACTGCAACTTTTGAACCCGGAACCAAATTAAGCTCCATATTCCGCCCTTTTAAGGAACATTTGAGTTTAGTAATAAACAATTCCGGAACATTTTGGTTATATTCTTCGTGCTCAGCATTTTTAAACCCGAGAATATTTCGGGCGTACTCTATAATCATATGTTGAAAACCACCGCATGTTCCTAAACAAGGTATATTTTTTTCTCTAGCATATTGAATTACATCGATAACATTTTCCATGTTCTTATAAGGACTACCCGGTGCAATTAAAAAACCATCGAAATGGTCAAATATTTCTTTTGTAATCGTCTGGGTATCAATCCAATATGAATCCAAATCACATTGAAGCAGGTTTTTTGAATGTTGTATTGCATTATTAGTCCCTAAATGAGTTTCTGAATTTGGATTAAAGTCACCAATAATTGATAATTTCATATTCTATTCATTTCAATATTCAATTTATAAAATAATTTTTTAGAGTATTAATATTATTAAAAAAGCATATAAAAAGCTATAATTTAAAAATAAGTGATATTGCCAAATAATTTAAATTATGTTTTTCTAAATTGTAATAACTGCTGGTCTTCTAGATAGAGCGTGAATTGCCTTTTTTTCTTTTGAATCTTTTTTATCCATAACTTCAATATCACATTGGTATTTTTTTTCTAGAATTGGTTTAATTTCTTGAAAGAACTGGGACTCTTCTTTAGAAGAAAGTGATATTTTAGAGTATTTCCCCACACTTTTTAGGATCTTGGCTGTAATTTGAGTAATATTTTTACCATGAGGTTTTAGATCGCTCTATTTCATGATCTTTTTCAATATTTCTCCCTGATTTCTTGTTTTATCTAGCAACGTCATTAATATACTATAGAATTTTCCAACTAAAAATCAGGAATTTTTAGATAATCTCTTGATTATTGTTTCAGAATTTATTAACGAGAAGAGCCCTATTTTATATGACGATATAATTAATTTTGTTAAGCCAAAAAAGCTTATTGGTGAAAGATATACGAATTTAATAATCTAGTGTAATTTTATGAATAGGAACAGTGAATCATTTATTAAATAAAAAAATTTAGTTAAAATTTAAAATAGAAATCCATCTATGAATTTATGTAATAAATTCTAACTAAATTTCTCTACTTTTACAAGATAAATTCCCAAATCTAATACCCATGCTATAAATGCAATAATTGCCAGCCACTCTGTAAATTTTGCCAATTCATAATTTGGTCCAGGATAAAAAATACCATAGAAGAGTCCTGGAAAGAATACACTCCAAAAAAACACTAAAAATATGATAAAGAATGGCGCAACAATAAAACCAGTAATTCCTTGCAACTTTGAGAGCTTTTTGTTTTGTATCATTGAAATGCTAAATAAAATACACGTTATTATTGTAATGAAAAAAAAAACCATAGCACCTATCCAATGAACATAAAGATATAATTTATAATCTGCAATTACGGCTATTATTATTCCACTTGCTCCAATCATAGAAGATATAAATGCAATTATTGTAATTAGGTCTTTCTTACCAGATTCCTCTCGTAAAAATTGATATAAATATATAAAAAAAGGGATGGCTAAAATGATGCAAAATGTAAAACCAATAACAAAAACGATATTTGCTCCATTTGGTCCTTGTTGTAAATTACTTACAAATAAGGTAAATAAGGTAAATGGTTCTGTTAGGGTTTGTAAAATGGAAGCAATAAGTAAAGTAATTAACCCAATAATTGCAGATATAATCCCAAAATATCCTCCATGAACTTTTTTAAAAATTTGGTGGATTATTTTCATTTTTATATTTTTTTTTTAATTAGGTGTACCTAATATGAAAAAAATAATCTTCATTTTTAAGTTTTTTTCTTTACATTATTTTTGATAATTGATGGAGATTATATTTTTAAATAATTTAATCTTAGATATTGGATTAGAAATCTAATATTATTCTTGCTTTTATAGAAAAAAGCTTTATATAAAAGAATAAACTTCAATTAATTAGGTATAACTAA
The DNA here is from genome assembly GCA_019058445.1 of Promethearchaeota archaeon. Lineage (GTDB taxonomy): Archaea > Asgardarchaeota > Lokiarchaeia > Sigyniarchaeales > SOKP01 > LW40-45. The sequence continues at coordinate 1,140,063 of JAHPZA010000006.1, forward strand.
ATTTAATTTAATTTAAAAAAATAATTACATTAACATGTTATTTTTTTAAGCTATAACAATAGCGGGACGTCCTGGTAGTGCTTGACTTGCTTTTTTTTCTTGCGAATTATTTTCATCTACTACTTCGATATCACATTGATATTTTTTGTTGAGGATTGGTTTTATTTCTTGAAAGAATTGTAATTCTTCTTCGGGAGAGAGTGATAATTTAGAATATTTACCAACATTTTTCAGAATTTTAGCCGTAATTTGACTAATGTTTTTACCATGAGGTTTAAGATCACTCTCTTTCATGATTTTTTTCATAATATCTCCTTGATTTCTAGTCTCGTCGAGTAGTGACATTAAAATACTGTAGAATTTAAACTTCCACTTATCTGCGATGATTATCGAGATCTTCTCCAGGGTTTCTTTCTTCATTACTAATTTGATATTATTCACATCATCAACGATATTGTTCATAAGTTTCCATTTGAAATCACTTTCTTCAGTAAGAAGTTTTTCGTCATAGGAGGGCCATGCTGCCAAACTAGCATACTCTTTTTTGCCAATTCTCTCCCAAATTTCTTCAGTCATGTGTGGAGCAATTGGATGGAGGAGAAGCGTAAGTTTTTCCTGACATTCTTCAAAAGTGGTTTTAATTACTCCCTCATTTTTATATTTATTCAGATCAGCTGTAAACTGAATAATATTATTCACGGCATCCCTAATTGCTATTTTTTCAAGACTTTCAGTGACAAGTTTTATGGTTTTATTTAAATTGTAAATAACAAGTGTATCTCTTATAGTTTTCTTTTTTCTTATGCTTTCTGGAGGCTCGGTAAGTAATATAAAAGTGTTTCTTATAAATTTATATGCAAATCCTACTCCCTCTTCAGACCATTCTAATCCAGATTCGGGGCTTGCGCCAAATAAAATAAAGAATCTTGCAGCATCTGCTCCATATTCATTCATTATTTCAATGGGATCAACAGTATTTCCGTATGATTTGCTCATCTTAACACTTTTTAACACAAATTTACTGCCACATTGTTTACATGTTTCATCATGCATTTCTGCTTTCATTGCAAAGCTATTGCATTTAGGACAGTAAGGATGAGCCTTATTTATCATACCTTGTGTCAATAAGCGTTGAAAAGGCTCATCAGATTTATGAAGCCCGAGATCTCGAGATACCTTGGTAACAAATCGGGCATAAAGGAGATGCATGATTGCATGCTCGATACCACCAATGTATTGATCCACATTCATCCAATAATTAACTATATTCTTTCTATAAGGTAATTCATCCGTTCTCGGATCACAGAATTTGATGAAATACCAAGAACTATCAACAAATGTGTCCATCGTATCTGTTTCACGTTTTGCTGCCTTGCCGCATTTAGGGCATTTGGTATTTACAAAACTTTTGCTAGTTTCTAAAGGATTTCCTTTTCCCGTAAATTTAACATCTTTAGGTAGCTTAACGGGTAAGTCTTTATAAGGTACAGGTACAATCCCACATTCATCGCAATATATAATAGGGATGGGACATCCCCAGTATCGTTGACGTGAAATTAACCAATCTCTCAGTTTATAATTAATGGTTGCTTCTCCCATGCCAATCTTTTCTAATTTTTCAGTAATAGCATTAATAGCGACTCTATTTTCCATTCCATTAAATTCTTCTGAATTGACTAAGGTACCGTCTTCTTCATAAGCACGAGTCATTTTACTTAATTTCAATTCATAATCAAATGGTTGAATAACAATTTTAATAGGGATATCATATTCTTTTGCAAATTCAAAATCTCGTTGATCATGGGCAGGGACGGCCATCACTGCACCGGCACCATACTCAAAAATGACAAAATTCCCGATATAGACGGGCACTTTTTCATTCGTCATGGGATTAATGGCATACTTTCCAATGAACATTCCTTTTTTTTCAACTTCTATATCTGTCCTCTCAAATTTGTTTTGTTTCATAACTTCCTCGTATAAAATTTCAAAGTCTTTTTCATATTCGGTGTCTTTAACCCATTCCCTTACCCAAGGATGTTCTGGAGCGAAAACCATAAATGTCACTCCATATAATGTATCTGGTCGAGTAGTAAAGATGTCAATCGTCCGATCCTCATCCACAATTGGAAATCTAATAATAGATCCCTCAGAACGCCCAATCCAGTTTCGTTGCATAATCTTAACTTTCTCTGGCCAATCTACCACATTCAATCCATCTAATAACTCTTCCGCGTAGGCTCGTATTTTTAAAAACCATTGTGTCAAAAATTTTTGCTCAACATCAGAACTGCATCGCCAGCATTTACCACCTTGTACCTGCTCATTTGCCAGAACTGTATTGCATTTATTGCACCAATTAACATACGACCCTTCTCTATATGCTAAATCTTTTTCAAGGAATTTTAAAAACAACCATTGGTCCCATTTATAATAATCAGTATCATGGCTGTAAATCATTCGCGCCCAATCATAAGAAAGTCCAATTCGCTTTTGTTGTTTTATGATTGCATCTATATTCGAATCTGTCCATTCTTCAGGATTTTCTCCATGGTCGATGGCGGCGTTCTCTGCGGGCATACCGAATGAATCATACCCCATGGGATATAGTACGTTGAATCCCCGCATTCGCTTAAATCTGGCGTAACTATCGCCTATTGAATAATTTCTTAGATGACCTATATGAAGATGAGAGCTAGGATAGGGATACATTTCAAGAACATAGAATTTTTCTTTCTTCTCTTCTTTAACCTCAAATATTTTATCTTTTTCCCATTTTTCCTGCCATTTATTTTCGATTTTTTGAAAATCATATTCAACCATTATAATCTAACTCACTCTTTTCAAATTTTGTAATAAAATACTTTTGTTTTGTGTTTTATTGTTTTTATTTTTTTCACTTTCACGATTTCAAGTCAGCTGCGTAATAATCACTGACCTCTTTTTAGTATAATCTACACACGGAGCAAACAAATCCGTAGTAAGGTTTTAAAAAGAGGTTAGATTTGCTTGCTTGCTTTATAATAATAATAATAGAACTTTGTTAAGAAATTGTAAACTTAATGAGTTCTTCATATTATTATTTGAAATCATGATTATATTCGATAAAATATTATGAATTATAAATTTTTTCCTATTATAATCGATTTTTATGTTTATTTTATAATTTTTTGGAAAAAAGCTTTTTTTCACAGAAAAACTAATTAAAATAAGGATGATTAAGAACATACGAGTTTCTATTGGAAGTGCCTCGGTATTAGGATTGGTTTCGAAACAATTTCCCATACCTCCAACAACATGTTATATAATGACATATAAAGAAGGACACTGTATAGCGAATTGTGGCTTTTGTCCTCAAGCGAGGGAATCAAGAAGTTCTATCGAAAAACTCTCACGTATAACATGGCCAGTTTTTCCTTTTAAAGAGTTTCTCACAAAATTGACTTATATGCCCCCTTCGAAAAGATTTAAGAGAATTTGTATTCAAACTCTTAATTATAAAGAAAATTTTAAAGATTTAAGAGAAATTATTACCCAAATCAAGAACAATTCAAATATACCCATTTCTGTTGCAATTCCACCTATATCAAAAGAGAAACTAAAGGAATTATACGTGATGGGCGTTCAAAGAGTAGGTATTGCATTAGACGGGGCGACATCAGAGATTTTTGATAAAATTAAGGGAAAAGGTGTTAAAGGACCTTATAATTGGGAACATCATATGGAATGTTTAAAATATGCCTTAGAAACCTTTCCTGAGGGATCTGTTACAACTCATGTGATTGTCGGATTAGGTGAGACTGAAAAAGACCTTCTTAAATTAATTAAAAATTTGAGGGATTTAGATATCCTCGTTTCACTATTTGCCTTCACACCTATAAAAGGTACCAGATTTGAACATCTTCCTCAACCAGAATTAATTAAATTTAGAAAAGTTCAACTAAGTCGATATCTCATATTAGTGGAAGCTAAAGAAGTTCAAGATTTTGCTTTTAACCAAGAGGGGAGTTTAGTTAACATTAATATTAGTAAGCAAAAATTAAAAAATATAATTGATGATACAGATGCGTTTTTAACTTCGGGTTGTCCCGGGTGTAATAGACCATACTATACTTCTCGTCCATCTGGTCCAATATATAATTATCCGAGAAAATTAAGCGAAAAAGAAAAAGAAGAAATTTATAAATTATTAGAAAAATATGTGATTTAATAGAGTAGAGGGTTTTTATGGATAAATGGCGCTTTATATCTTTGGATATCAAAAATGGTTTTTGGAATATGGCCTTAGATGAGGCTATTTTAAACGCTGTAATTGAGAAAAGATCCCCCCATACTGTAAGATTTTATAAGTGGAAACCCTCTACAGCGAGTATTGGAAGAAATCAGAGTTTATCCACAGAAGTTGATATAGAATTTACAAAGAAAAAGGGATACAATGTTGTCCGGCGTATTACTGGGGGAGGGGCGGTGTTTCATGATAGTAATGGTGAAATTACTTATTCAATAGTATGTCCAATAAAATTTTTAGAGCGTTTTAATGCTATAAAAGTGTTAGATCAATTTGAAATAATAACCCAAGGAATAGTAACTGGTTTAAACAACTATGGTTTACAACCAAAAAAGGGAGTTATTCATTGTCCCGCCATTTTTCTTGATGGAAAAAAGTTCTCTGGAAATGCCCAGGTAAGGAAAAAAGGTTATCTACTTCAGCATGGTACAATTTTATTGGATATAGACCCAGAATTAATGTATTCTGTATTAAAAGCACCTGAAAATGTGGGAAAATCAAGGATGGTGAGATCAGTTCGTGCCAAATGTATTGGAATTAAAGATCAACTCCAAGACTATAATGAAACACAATTTTTAAAAGCTTTAAAATACGGATTTGAAAATACTTTAGGGATTAAATTAAAGGAGGGTTATTTTTCCGATTATGAAATAGAAATGGCTAAAAGATTAGTTAAAGAAAAATATTCAAATATCGAATGGTTAAAAAAATATGAATAAATCTAAAGAATTATTGCATAAAATACAATCAAAAACAGCGTCATGGTCAGATTTTTCATCTTTTTTGACTTTAGAAGAACCAGAACTGGAACCATTTTTTCTCCATGCTCAGGAAATTACAAGACAAAATTTCAACAATATATTAAAAATTTATAATCCTACTAATAGGTTTCCTGCGATAAGTATAACCGGGAACAAATGTGCCTTAAAGTGCGAACATTGTAATGAGAAATATTTGAAAGGTATGAAGTCATTAATAACAAATAGCGATTTGGAATCCTTTTTAATGAAACACTCCAGAAATGAGGGAATTGGAGCACTTATATCAGGGGGATGTGAGCTAGATGGATCAGTCCCGTTAATTAATTATTTAGATACTATTAAAGAAGTGAAAAACAAGACAAATTTAATCATAAATACTCATACCGGATTACTTAATAAGGAAACAGCACAAAAACTAGCAGATGCTAAGGTTGATATCATTTCCTTTGATATTAACTTGGATGAGGAAATAATTGAAAATATATACCATTTAGATAAGAGTGTAAATGACTATAAACAGGCTATTGAACTCTTAAAAGAACACAAATTAAATATTGTACCTCATATTTGTATCGGTCTCTATTATGGCAAGATTCATAAAGAGTTAGAGTCAATCAGATTTATAAAAGAATCTGACATAAATCCCTCGTTAATAGTCATAATTGCGTTAATTCCTCCAAAAAACTCGAAGGTTGAATTTGAAAGGCCTAAGGCAATAGATATCGCAAAAATAATCGCTTTGATAAGATTTGTTTTTCCATATACGGAGATTTCATTGGGTTGTATGAGACCTAGAGGAAATATAAAAATTATGTTAGAAAAATATGCCATTAAGTCAGGCATTACTCGAATTGAACTTCCTTCAAAAGATACATTGAAATGGTTAAAAAGATCTAATCCGGACGTCACATTTCAATTTTTTTCAGCATGTTGTGCGATTCCTTCTAACTTTGAGAATTTTGCAAAAAGTAAAGATTCAGATATTAAGAGGTATTTAAGCATTTAATCTATATCAAACAAAATGATGGTAATGGATAGTCTGGAAATAATCAAAAACAAATTTAAAAATGATAATTTTGCTAAGAATCTTGGCGTTATCGTAGATGATCTTAAGAAGGATTATGTAAAAATGCATATGCAACTCAAGCCAGAGATTTGTAATTTTTATGGAAGACCTCATGGAGGGGCAATATATGGTCTAGCAGATGCTGCGTTTTCAGTTATTGGTAACAATCAAAATAATATATCGGTCGCGTTAGATTGTACGATAACATATCATACTAGTCCAGATCCTGAAGAGATTCTCTATGTCGAAGGAAAATTATTAAAACAGACTCGAAAGATTGCTACTTTTCTGTTCACGCTATATACTCTAAATAATGAAAATCAAAATCTAGTAGCTACTATGCTGAGCACATTGTATCGAACTGGAAGGCCAATTAATCCAGCATTAATTGAAGATTAATTTTAAGTTATGCAAAATAAAATAGATTTAATCGGACTGAAGGGAATTCCTATTATTAAACCCGGAGATAACATCTCTAAAATCATTTTAGAGGCTCTCAAGTTTAATAATATTGTTTTAGAAGATGGTGATATTATAATCATTGCACAGACGATAATCTCTAAGAGTAATGGAAGAATAAAAAATTTAAAAAATATAACACCCAGTAAAAAGGCTATTGAAATGCATAACACGATAACTCCTCTTGCTAAAAGCGTGGGAATCCCAGTTAAAACTCCTGAGCTTATACAAGTAATCCTAGAGGAATCTAAAGAAATATTGAAAACTGAGCATGTGCTTATTACTGAAACGAACCATGGTTTCGTGTGCGCCAATGCCGGAATAGATCAATCAAACGTGGAAGGTGAATATAATATTACTTTGCTACCTAAAAACCCCGATCACGATGCTAATAAAATTAGACAAACTTTGAAAAAAAAAACTAAGAAAAATGTGGCAATAATTATTTCTGATTCATTTGGCAGACCATTTAGAGTAGGCGCTGTAGGAGTTGCTTTAGGGATTTCAGGAATCAATGCAATTTTAGATAAACGCGGTTCTAAAGATTTATTTGGTCATGAACTTCAAAGTACTATTGTTGCGCAAGCAGATAATTTAGCATCTGCAGCTCAATTGATCATGGGTGAATGCGATGAAGGGCTACCAGTAGTACTAATAAGAGGCTATAAATTTAATTATCAAGAAAATACTTCAATTAAGTCCATCATAAGAGAGAAAAGTTCAGATATATTTAGGAAAAATAAAATTGATATCCTTTCAGAAATTCTTAAAAATCGAAGAAGTTATAAGTTAAAGTTTGATTTCAGAGATGTAGATACAAAAATCATTGAGAACTGTATTGAATTAGCCAGATGGGCGCCAAGCGCCCATAATGGACAATTTTGGAGATTCGTTATTTTAGAGAAAGGAGTAATAAGAACTCATTTAATAGAGAATATGAATATTAAATTGCGCCAAGATCTCGAAAGCGACGGAAAGTCAGATGAATTTATTCAGAAAAAAATAGAAAAAACTCGAGAAAATTTCTTGGAAGCCCCTATTTTAACGCTTCTTTGCTTAGATACTGCTAATTTAGAAAAATATTCTGATCCAGAAAGGTCTAATAATGAATATACTTTAGGAATTCAAAGTATTAGTGCTTCAGCTACATATTTCTTACTTGCCTTGCATACAATGCAATTAGCTGCGTGTTGGTATTGTGCTCCTTTATTTTCAAGGGATATTGTGAAAGAAACATTACATCTTCCGAATTCTTATGAACCAATGGCGTTTTTTACAGTGGGATATCCAATCAAAAAAATAGAAGCTCCAGCGCGCAAGAAATTGAACGATTTTATATTCAAATTGAATAATATGGGATGAAAAGCTTATGGCAGATGATATATATGTCGTTTTAGCAGGAGGAGTTGGTGCTGCCAAATTTCTTGAAGGCTTAGTAAAAGTTATTCCCCCAGAATTCTTAAAGATAATAGTAAATACCGGTGATGATATTGAATTATTTGGTCTAAAAATTTGTCCAGATTTAGACATAATTACGTATACGCTGGCAGAGGTTGTGGATAAAGAGAAAGGCTGGGGCTTTGTTGATGAGAGTTTTAATTGCTTGAGCATTTTAAAACAATTTTATGATTATGGATGGTTTAATTTAGGAGATAAAGATCTGGCAATCCATATTTACCGTACTGATTTGTTAAATCAGGGATTTACAAAAGCACAAGCAACTCAGAAAATAAGCGAAAAATTAGGGGTGTTATCAGAAATTATTCCCATGTGTAATGAACCTGTAGAAACTTATATCAAAACACCAATTAGCAACATGCACTTTGAAGAATTTTATATTAAGTACCAATACCAACCAGAAATTTTAGGTATTGAGTTTAAGGGAATACAAGAGGCAAGGCCAATAAAAAAAATTTTAGACTTTATCCATAAAGCGAAAAGGATAATCATTTGTCCCTCAAATCCGATAGTATCTATAGGAACCATCCTTCAGGTGCCCAGAATAAGGGAAGCTTTAGTTAAAGAAAAAGATAAAATCTATGCGATAAGCCCCATTATACAAGGAACAACTGTGAAAGGACCAGCTGATAAATTATTAGGATGTTTAGGATTTAACGTTTCTAGTTTTGGAGTGGCTAAATATTATCAAGATTTTTTAGGTCATTTTATAATAGATAATAAGGATTGTGATTTAAAACCTAAAATTGAACAATTAAAAATTAAAACGTATTGTTATGACACTTTAATGACAAATCTCGAAAAGAAAATAAAGTTAGCACAATTTCTTATGAATTTAAATTAAATAAATATTAATCTTATAAAATAAATAAAAAAATATTTATATTTAAGCCGTTTCTGTTGCGACTTGACCAGTCTCACCTGACTGTTCTTCTTTTTCTTCTCCAAGAGGTTGCTCCTTTTTTACATAATCTCCAACTGAAGCAAGAATTTCTTTAATACGACCTTCTTGTTTTAATCTAATTATTAAATTTCTGTGCTTAATATATGAAATTGAATAAGAAATCACAGGAAAAATGAGCATAAATGGAACTAATAGAATAATTATAACTTCAGGTGAATACATTGCAATACTTTCTGTGATAGCGGGTGGTAAGTTAAATACATTTATAAAAAACCAACGAGGATGAATGATTATGAAACTTATAATGATCAATAGAGTTAATCTAAAAAAGAAATTTAATATTGTAGAGGTTATCAAACTCTGGGCCCGAGGGGCAGATGAAGCCGCAGTTAATGTATCTGTCGCTTCTGGGTCTTCTCTAAATAGCCGATCTATATATCTTCCTAATCTTCTTGTTTTAGATGCGGCAGAAACAAGTTTCTTTTCTTCCTCTTCCAATTTTCTCTTCTCAATCATTTCCTTTACATAAGAAAATCGATAAGTTGTTTTAGCCAAAAATTTGCTAATTTTAGGTTCTTCTAATCCAAGTTCTTCTCTCCTTTTTTTAGCTTCTTCTTTTATTTTATCAACATTAGCAGTTATTAGTTGACTTTCTCTTTTAATTATTCCTAATTGGGTTTCCAATCGGTCACTTCTTTCTAATGAGGGTTTTGTAACCGTATCAGCATAATTAATTTGAAAAGAAATCTCTAAATAAATGTAACAAATAATTGCAAGCAGAGCAGCAGGACTTGCTAAAAATCTGAAAAAATTATCAAGAGGTATATTTGTTAACTCGTGAGATACAGGATTTTCTAATTTCTCTAAGAAATCAACTTTAATAGCGAAAAGGTCCAACATATCTCTTAAGCCAAATACCATTAAAGGCAAAACTAACATCATTATTAAACCCCCCATAGCAGTTAGACTATACTTTGGATCAGTATTAAAAATTGCGCGAACGAAGAATAAGATCGCAACTAGAAAAAATATTTGAAACGCAAATAAATAAATATCATTTAAAAATATGGTGAGTTCTTGAGATACCAAATTAGGTATTTCATATAAAGCTGGATCTTCACCTGAGGGGAAAAACCATAAGCTTAAATATTTTCTAAAAAAAGCGTCTAAAAAGCTATACATAAATGCAGCATAATAATTTGGGAAAAAAGTAAATAATCTAGAAATCCCAAATGAAATAAAATTGGCAATGGATAATAAACATAAATATATGAAATAGGCGAATACGTTCTTTAATGCATTAAAAAAATCAAATATAACAAGGTCCCCTGTAGGAGTATAAATGACTTTTCTGAAATTAAAAATACTACTAAAAACTATTAGTAAGATAATAACAATTCCATTATTTATAAGACTTAGAATATAAATATATTTCCGCATAGTTTAATATGCACTTCCTTTTTTTTTAGCGTCTAAATAATTTTTCAAAACCATATGCATCATGTCATCTGGTCCAACAGATGATAGATTAACTCCTAGATTCCTAACTTCTTGTTTAATTGTGAGAATATGCTCCATCATTTCCTCACTTATGGCCTCAGCTAAAGCCTTATCAGTTGTGGATAAATCCGTTTCATGAATTTCAAACCAAGGACTAAATGGATTGATCATCATAATTGAATGCTTGTATGGGATTAATTTTCTTATTGCTGCATTTATATCTTTAACATCTGCTTCTAAATCAGATATTATGAATACCAATGAACGTTTTTGAAATCTTTTTATAAAATAATCAAAAGCTTCGAGCATTTTACATTTTCCTTGAGGTTTAACTTTCGCCACAAAATCTAAAACTCGATAAAATTGATCCTCACCTCCTCCAGGCTTTAAAAAGGTTAAATTCTTTTTATTTGAAAATGTAAATACACCTACACGATCTCGACGTGTGAGAGCAACTCTAGTTAAAAGCATACAAGCTCTAATTGCATATTCAAATTTTGTATTTTCAATCGCCCCACCTGCCATTGTTTCTGAAGAGTCCACTAAAATCATTACTGTTATATCCCGTTCACTCTCAAATTCTTTTACGATTAATTTTTGAGTTCTTGCCGAAGCTTTCCAATCTATTAATCTATATTGATCTCCAAAAACATATTTTCTCATTCCGTAAAATTCTGAGCCTAATCCTTTTTGTTTTGAGCGTTGAATACCATAATTTAATAATAGTGATCTTTTGGAGCCAAGTATTTCAATTCTTTTAATATCCTCATAGGGAGGATATACCAAAATATCAGTTACGCTGTCAGGCACTATTCTTTCTAGTGAATTAAATCTTAACCTATCTTTCACAATCACAGATAAGGGGCCAAGTGGATATTCACCTCTCACTTTTGGTTCAAGGACATAAGAAAATTTTATAACACTTTTAGGGGCAATTCTAGTTGAGATAAAGTTTTCACCTAATACTAGTCTAAAGAGCTGTGGATTAAAATAATCTCTGATTTCAATAAAATCAAAGCTAGATTTGCTTAAATTCTCTATTACAACTTTAATATGAACAAAATCATCTTTAAATACTTTCTCTTTTTCAAGTTCTCTATGCACACGTAATTCTTCAACGTTCATTTGATAATGAAATATCGGTAAGCTAATAATCGTACTAAAAAGCAATAATAGGGCAAAATAAATCAAAAAATAATTTACGAATGCAAATCCAGCAGTGAGAAAAAACACTGCAAATAAAACTAGGACTCTACCTTTTCCACCGATAATATGAGTTCACCATTTTTACTTATTTTAATTATCTTGATATGCTTCGTAATTTATTTTATTCATTAAGAGCTCAAATAAAAAAGGGATTTTTATATCGGAACCGGTATTTCTTCGATAATATTTTTAATAACTGCTTTCACATCCAAACCTTCAAGCTCAGCTTCGGGCTTTAATAGAATTCTGTGATTTAGAGCAGCTACGGTCAATGCTCTTACATCATCTGGTGTTACATATTTTCGACCTAAAATCGCAGCTCGTGCTTTAGAAGTTTTCATGAGCACTAAACTTGCTCTCGGGCCACAACCCAAAGCAACTTGAGGGTGACCTCTCGTCTTGAGAACAATATCTCTTATATATTTAAGGATTCTATCATCAATGTATACTGAATTTATTAATCTTTGGGCTGCAAGAATCTCATCACCGGAAGTTACATGATCTACAGAAGGAGATTCTCCCCCTAACTGTCTTCTTAATATTTCTACTTCTTCGTCCTGTTCCGGGTAATCAAGCCATAATTTAAAAAGAAATCTATCAACTTGGGCTTCAGGTAAAGGGTAAGTTCCCTCCATTTCCACTGGATTTTCGGTTGCTATCACTATGAAAGGTTTTTCTAAAGGTAGTGTTTCTCCTTCAATTGTTACTTGTCTTTCGGCCATTGCTTCTAGTAATGCGGCTTGGGTTTTTGGAGCACTTCTATTGATTTCATCAGATAGAACTACATTCGCAAAAACAGGTCCTTTTTGTAAGACAAAAGTACCTTCCTCCTGTGAGAAAATTTTTGTTCCAGTTATATCAGAGGGCAGTAGATCAGGGGTAAATTGAATTCTTCTAAAACTAATTCCCAATGTATTTGCAAAGGTCTTCGCCATCACAGTTTTACCAAGTCCTGGGACACCTTCTAAAAGAACATGTCCATTTACAAGTAAAGCAATGAATAGCTGCTGAAGAATTTCTCCATTACCTACAATTACTCTAGAAACTTCTGATAAGACATCCTGAGCGATTTCTCTTATTGGAGTTACATCTAAATCCTGGTTTTGATATTGAGCTTTTTCTGGAGCTTCCATTATTTTTTCACTCTTTTTTTATTTAATTTTTTTTATATAAGTTAAATGTTTTGGACCATCCATTCCATTTCAAAAAACAATTCTTCAAAATTTCTTTCATCTTTTATGTTTTTTCTTCCTTTTTTTATTGTTAAAATCGTGTCCATAAAGCGCGTTATTCTTCTAATTTTATGTCGAGGAATATTAGGTTCTTTATCTTTGACCATCTCTAACACATTTTTAGTAGTTATTTGAGTCCCTTCAAGTTGTGTATTTAATTTTCTTTCTAGTCTTCTATATAACAAGGTTAGCGCTTTATCATATTTACTTTTATCTCGATACCATTCAATTTTTTTAGCAAAGAAGGATGAAGTTCTAAATCGTGCTAATTCTTCTTTTTTTTCTTCTTCTGCTGCTTTTTTTTTCTCCTTTTTTTCATCTTTTTTAGGTAAATATCTTCTTAAGGTGTATACTGCTAAAAGAGGATATATCCAAGCTGTAAGAGGATTTGTAGATAGTTGAACAATATATTGTATAATAAATCCAAATATACCAGCAGAAGATATATCTCTTGACCTTTCAGGACGAATATGTGCCTCATCAAATACAACCATCCACTCATCTTGGTCATCTTCTTCGCTACGAGTAAGCCATTTAATAATGTTTACGGCAAAATTTTGATTATCATACCCATCTTCATTTAGCAATTCATTATTAAATAAACTTGCATCAGCAGATACGAAAATTCGGGCATCTCCCGTATCTTTTGCCATAAATGGAGCTTGTGGGTATCCTCCCAGAGGAACTTTGGTTAATTCTTCAGGAAAATCTTCACCAATCGTATCAGCAATAAATTCTATATCAATATTATCATCATCATAATCATACATCTGGTCATCATTCATATCAACAAAGCTATATATGCTTGAATATCCTATAACATCCCAGCCTGAAAATTCAATGAAAGGCCCTCCAACTGCTGCTGAACTTTGCGACAAAATGACTTTATCGATTCCACTTGTTGTTGGGTGCTCAGTAAAAGTCTTTATTATAGGGAAATCTGGACTCGTATCATACGATTCATTATCTCTTAATACACCATCGGGAAAAATTGTTATAGGTACTGCGTCTTGTACATCTGGGTCAATCATATTTGCCAGAAATATTTCATACAATAAATTACTTGTAGACCCATAGTCATGACATATTAAAAGAGAGTTTCCCTGTTCAAAAAACTCCATGAAGTATGGTATCTCATTAAAGGGATTATAAAATTGATTTGTCCCTACTAGAACTAAACAAATTTTTTTATCCAAACGCTTTGTTGCACTTAAACTCGATTGAATATTATAACAATCAAAGCCCTCATCTTCTAGCAGTTTTTTAAGATCAGATGATCCATTCCAGTCATCATTATAAACAGAGAAATTTTGGTCATTTTCACCCTGATCTATAATAGGGGCAAATAAGGGGACAAATGAGAAGATAAAGATCAGTAAAAATAATGCTTGCTTATATATTGAACCAGCTTTAATTTTTTTTCTGGATTTAACTTCACGTGTTTTTTGCATTCTCGTATTTCTTATAAAAATAATTAAACTTATACCTGTAAATCCCGCACCAAGATAGCATAATAAAGGTAAATAATTCATGAAGGATCTTAATTCTCCTGGACGAGATTGATTATAAGAACTAATAAAAACTGAAATTACAATTCCGAAAATAATTAAATATACTGTAAAGAATCCCAAAATTATACCTTTTGAAACATTTACACTTTTTTCGGAAGATTTTCCGCCTTTTACTTTTACCATCTTAATTTTATTCTATTTTTTATTTACATTTAAACTACAAACTGTAAGAAAAGGATTTATTAGTTATTTCTTGATATAACGTTGAAAACAATTCTATTGTATATTCAAATTCCTTAGGAGTTGGTTCGAGACCACCATATATGATGTCTTCGATCTTTTTAATGAAAGGATATACAGATTCTGGTTTTTGTCCTAATTGATTAACACATGTTATTGCATACTCTCGAATGGTTTGGTACGGTAATCTAGGTTTTTTATGCTTTAAGCTTACTATATCATTGTATATAAGATAAATATAGGCTATTGCTTCTTTAGGTCTGCCGGTATCTATCAAAATCTTCACATTTTTGAATCTTTTCTTAATATTAAACTCTGGTTCTTGACCTTTCTTTTTCTTTTTTTTTCCTGTTATACTTACCATTTTACTAACCTATCGCTTTATTACTTTTAAACAATTTAATAATTTTTTATATGTTTATATTTTTTTGTACTTCTTTTACTTTTATTGCTTTATTTTTTATTTTGTTATGTGAATAAGAATGTATATTTAAAAATTTAATATAAAATTATAGCCAGTTAATTCAAAATATATTGGTGAAAAAAGTGCTACAGCAGTATAGAAATCATCTTCGTTTATAATATAAGGTCTATCGTAAATAATTTTTTCAACATTTTGTATGAACGGATAAATATTATTTGGTTTAAGATTTAATTCTTTCACTGAAATAATGGCGAAATCTCTAATCGTTTCTGTAGATTTCTTAATTCTACCATATTTTGCATTGATAAGTTCTAAATATATCGACTGAAACAAGTAAGACAGAGCCTCCTCTAACCTTCCCGTATCTTTGAGAATTTTAAGATTTCGAATTCTGCTTTCAAGTGGGAGTTTTACTAACATAGATTCTTCTTTTTGTTTCTTTAAGAAGAAATACGCATAAATAGCAAATGCGACAACACCACCTATAATAATGGGTATTAATACCAAGAAGAAATTGAAAAAAGGAGGATCTTTTGGTTCATCTTTTCCGCTTGGTGAGGATGTTTCAGAGATAATTGCACCTGTTATGGAAATATAATGCGTTGTATTCGATTGAATATTCAGTCCAAGCGAATTAACAACATCTACATCAATTGCTTTATTACCAAGACCAGAAGGTATATAGAAAGTAAATTGAAAATTTCCAATATCATCAGTAGTTGCACTTCCTTCTAGTTGGTTATCATAATATATATTAACTAAACGGTTACTTATTTCAATATTTGTATTATTGCTATCTACTATTTGCCCACTTATTATAATTTGTTGTCCTTCTGATGCAGATGATACCGTATTCCATATACACGTAATATTCCTAAATAATTTAACAGAAATTTCTGTATATGAACCATTAACATACTCTCCATTACCCGAATATGTAAAATTCAGAGATAATGTATCAGAATGATTATCAGGGGGAATTGTTAATGGGCTAGGAAAAGAACCATCTGGATTTGTACTAAAGGGAGTATTATCTTTAACTTTAACAGAGTTGTTTAACCAAGAACTATATATTTGTTGGTTAGGGATTCCTGATTGATTATCAAATCTTAAAGTGCCTGGTATGGTGAAATCTTCTCCTGGAATGCCGGGACTCCAGTTACTTATGTCAAAATAAGAAGTAGCATTTGAATAAATTATAAAAAAATTCATTTGTATGACTGTTTCACTTGGATCTAAAATATTTACTTTAATTTCGTGTCCAGAATAGATATTTAAAGAATATGGAATTGTAAAATTTATTTTAAATTCACCTGTGGAATCAGTTGTTGCATTAAAATTTGAATTTAGAGCGCCATTTATTTCAATACCTACTTCATAGCCGGATAATCCTCCTCCTCCTCCATCAAACAATTCTCCTATGATGGGAATTGTTTCATTATGATAATGTTGAGTTTTATTAATTTCTGTATTTGTGAGATTTATAAAGCCTAAAAACGATGATAATTGAGGAGTTTCGTAATATTTTTCATTTATATTATCACTATGAGATGTTTTATTATTATTTTCATTATTATTAAAATTTATATATATGGCTGTAAAAAAATAGGCTGGAAAAACTAAAGCAATTAATAAGATCAATATTGAAATTTTTCTGATGTCCTTCTGAGCTACAAGTTTAAATCTCAATATTCTCATTAATAATTACCTTTATTTAGACTATACAAAACTTATATTAGAACTTTCAACATACTCAAGATTGTTATCTTCAGGTTCAAAATATACAATAATTTGAGTAGCAATTCTCAAATTAGGCCAATTTTCATTAATTAATAATAATCCATGGAATTCTCCTGAAGCATCTGTAATGACAGTGTCATTATATGCAATTATTGTGCCATTAAGGGCGTATTGAATGGTGATATTAACTTTCATACCTGCCATTAGAGTTAAGTTATCCCAATATAATTCTCCAATAACATGAAGTACGTCATTTTCAACCCAGATTTTACTTAAAAGAGGTATACTCGGATACATTTGTTCGGTATTAGTATAATAATCGATCTGGGCCATATTTGTTCCCGCTGTTACATTTAACCCTATATAATTACTGCTACTACTTACCATATAATTTGGAATTAGATCTATACCCGGGACTTCAGAAAGCTGGATAGTTCCATTAAAATCTACTCGAATATAGTATAGTCCCTGAGGACATGTTATATTAATATAATTAATATTAAAGAGATAATACCCACTCGCACTAGTTAAAGCATAGATATTACCCCCAATTAAATATTGTGAAACATTATTATAATTTTTATCATATAATAACAATCTTACTAATAAACCTCTCATTGGTCGCCCGTTTTCTTCCACATAACCACTGATGGTTAAACTACCATCATTCCTTTGGATTATATTAGGGGAAACAAGTGGATCAGGATAAAAACTGACAGTTTCATTAATAATTATAAACGTAGAGTTAATTGTTGGATAGGGTTGATCAAATTGGTCATAAAACCTAATATTAATTTTGTGAATACCAGCAAAAGTGAACTGTGCTATTGAAATATTAAATTCAACAAAATTGAAAGAGCCATCATATTGACGTTCATCTAAAACTACATTTGCATCATACACATCAATAATACGTACTCGAGTACCTGATAATGGATTACCTCCACTTTGGATAATAGTAACTTGGAAAGTAGCATTTTCTCCTAGCTTATAACGTCCAGGAGGATTAAGTTCATCATAGAGCACTCTAGTTGGATCACCATCAACAGCCAGATAAATTTCAATAGCATTAAGATCAATTACTTCTAACTCATTTTGGAATTGAGAAGAATTACTGAAAGAAGGAAGATCAAATGTAAATGGATAATCATTGTTTAGATCATAAGTGAAATCAAAAGTCCCATTAAAGTCAAATCTTAACGAATAATTCCCTATTGGAGTAGTCTCATCAACCTCAAAATCCAAATTAAAACTACCATCAGGTCCAGTAACAAAGGGATAGGATTGTTGTGGATTTAAATAACCCGAATAATCAAAACCACTCCTAAATAATTTCAACCTTACTTCAGCATAACCAATTGGATTGCCAACCTCATCTGTAATTGTTCCTTGAATATTGAATGGATCTGAACCACCAGTTTGAATGTTGATGGTTAGAGGAGTTGGGCCAGAAATTAGGTTAACGTGAATTGGTTCATTGAGCACATAATATGAATAGTTTCTTACATTTCCCACTTGAGCATACACCAAGGTAGGGCCAGTTTTATTAGTCATTCCAGTGGTATACAAAATTGAGGCATTTCCTTTAGAATCTGTAATTGCAGAACCTATAAACAGATCCCCATTTGTATAATCATAGAAATCAACAACCTGTCCGGGGACAAAAGATGAGATTGCAGGATCATATACAACGGTAGAAATATTGAGAATTTGACCTCGGTTAATATTTATTAGTGTACTCGGATTTGGAAAATCTGGAAATTTTGTAGGATGTTCGTTAATAGAGAATCGTAGTTCATAGGTCACCTCTTTTGTAATATTAAGATCTAAGGTATTGCTTGAATCATTAATGTTGTTGAGCACAAAAGGATAATTATACCATGTCCCATTGAAATCTACTCTCACATAGTACTCTCCAATCGGAATATCTTGATCTACGTCTAGATTTAAATCAAATTCTCCGTTATCATTCGTGATAGCTCCGGGTGGATTAAATGGCGCAGGGATAAAGGTATCAGTTCCTTTTTCAAATAAAAGAAAGGTAATAATTGAGTCTCTAACTCCCTTGCCATTAACGGGATCAGAAACATTTCCTACAATATTAGTAGTATGAACGGATTCAGACAGATTAACCGTTGGTGGATCAAGACTATGAAGATTTACTTCAATTGGAGCTAGAACTGCATATTGAGTTGTGTTTGAAACAGCAGCATACCTCGCTTCGATAGTATGGGGGCCAACAACCTGAGCAATATCAATAGGTATGAGAATTGATGCTTTTCCATTATAATCTGTAGTTGCTGAGGGAAGGCTTATAGTAGGATCAGTCTCATCATAAAAGGATATTTCTTTTCCACTTATAGAAGCTGTAGCGGAGCTAAGAGTGGCCGTGATATTTGCTTGGGAGAATCTATTATATGTTTCAAAATCAGACTCCACGGTAATATTATAATAAATCAAGGGATTACCACCTATCCCATAACTATCATATAAAATATCCATTTGAACCCATCTACCTACCCCAGGACCTGTAGGAACATAGATTTCAGCCCAATTGTAAATATTTTTATATTTAATCGCGTAAGTGTTCTTTCCCTCCTCAGTATCAAAAAATTGAGTTATATTTCTGCTATTAAAACCGTCTACAAAACGACTGGCAACCCCAAATGCTCTTGTAAAGGCGCAAAATGCGGAAGCAAATTCAGACCATAAGCCTTCTTCCTTCTCACAAAACCATTCTACTTGATCCTCTCCCTCATCAGGAGGATCATTTAAGAGTTCATAATAATCAACATCAAAATTGGATTGAAGATAATTTCTTATTATATTAGCCACCACAAATGCACTATCAACATCTTGATCGATAAGCAAATCTAAAATATCATAATGAAATTTAAAATCATTATTATTAGCTAAATAGGTACTAATAGTTGGCGGTAATTGGAGATAACGACTTTGAATCGCTGAAGGAGTAAATTGCGCGTTAACTGCAGTGTTATTAATATCATCATTCGTAGGTAAATTATCTCCAAATAGATCGCACGTGAGATTTACATCATTATCACTCGTAAATCGCAAGTCCGCAGTCGTGCATCCTAATTCATCCTTATAGAGAAGAGTCTCATCTTCTTCTAGGTTTGGGGCATCAATACTTTCTTCTATTATATATGGTTCTGGAAAGAATGATGCTAGAACTAATGAATTCGTACCTAAATTAGGAGAAAGAGGGCGCTTTATGCGAATTAAATCTAGATAGGAGTATGTCGAATAATAATCGTCATAGTCATAAAAATTATTGAGTGTTTTCAATGCGTTAGACTCCCAGCCATCTCCGGTAAACTCATCAAAACACTCGTATTTCCATAATATATCCTCTCTATCTAAAACCGGATTATCATAATCATAAACTCGAAAAACTTCCTGTTCTGAGGCACCTAAAAATACAAGGGCTGCAATTAAAATTTGGTAATCGGATAAATCCAAGTCATCTATATTTCCATCATACATCTCCTCTATAGTATCGCCTAATAACTCCTCAAGTTCTTCCTCGGTGAGATCTAATTCCTCTGCTAATTCTGTGAGATTTATATCTAAATCATCAATAAGATCTTCAATATCCCAAGGTGGCGGAATAGAAACTAAGGTAGCATCTTCTCTATCAGCATCCTCTAACTTTTCACTAGGATCCCTCCTCTGAGTCCCTAATATTGAAGCGTAAATGAAAGTAGAAAAAGCAAAAAGAGTAATTAATAAACTAGCTACCACTATAACCTTAATAACGCTTTTCTTAGTAATTCTAGGGGCTAATAAATCCTCTTCAATTACAGACATGAATATTAAAAAATATTGAATCGAATACTTTTAAAATCAAATTTAGAATATTAAAAATAAAAGTGATATTTATAATTATTTTTTTCTATTCGAATAGAATTTTAAAAAATCAACGGGTTTATACTTATTTTTTTTTATTATAGAGCTCATAATTTTTCAGAGAAAAATAAAAAAGCAAGTGAGTTTAAAAAAAGAGAGTAGATATCTATTAAAACTCATATCCACATTTTGTGCAAACTTTCTTTTTAGCGTAGATGGGCTTAGGAATATAGGAGACGATTTTACTTCTATCCTCGACTTCTTTTATAGCAAATCCAGAAGCCCCACAATTCGGGCACACTCTTCGATCAGTAGATGCCCCGGGACTAGGAGCTGTTGTGTCAAAACTTGTTGCTGAAGGAGTACCAAATGAGGTAGGTTCTCCAAAACTCGGGGCTTGAGAACTGACTCCTTGTTGAGCTAGCGTGGAAGGCATCACTGCTTTAGGTTCTTTTAATTCTTGGATACGTCTATCCTTATATGAAAGCTCTTCTTGTAATTGAGCTATTTTTTGTTGCAAGGGAGTTAATTGTTGTTGGAGTGCCATATTTTGTTGTTGAACTTGTTGAAATTCCCGTTCCATTTGTTGAACTTGTTGTGTTAATGATAGGGTTTGACTTTCTAATTGAGTTTTTTCATTGGTTAATTGATTAATTTGATTCTGATAACCTTCAGTGGAGGATTTAAGAGATATTAATTGACTATTTAACTGATTGATCTGATTATCTTTTTCTAATAAAAGATTGTTTAAATTTGAAGATTGAGCATTAAATTCACTAAGCTGTTTTTTTAATTGATTAATTTCTCTATCTTTCTCCTCTAATTGATATATAGTAGCATCAACCGCTCCTTGTGAAGGGACACTAGGAATAGAGGGTGTAGGCTGAGGTGGTGGGGCGGGTGCTGGAGAAGTGGGTGGCATTGATGGTGTGGGTATAGAAGGTGGAGGAACTGAAGGAGGCGGAGTCGAAGGTGGTGGCATCGAAGGCGGGGGAGTTGTAGGGGGAGTTACCGAAGGGAGCGGCATCGTAGGTGGTGGTGTTATGGGGGGGATTTTATCTTCCTCTTTCTTTTTTTCATTTTCTTCTGACATTTTATTTTCCTACTATGATTAAATTGAATTTTGAAATTATTATTTTACAATACGTATAATAAAAATATCATACATTTAGCTTATAAAATTATGGTACAAAACCAAGTATTAAAGTATTATGATTTTGGTTTTTTAAAAGCACTTCCAATAAGGAGTCAATTTTTCTTTTAACGCAGGGACAAGTTTAGTGTTTATATAATTTAGAAGGTCGTCCTCTGAAATTCTTGGTTTTTCTTCAATTAATTTTTCATCTTCATTGTTCAAAACTCTTAAGCAGTTATACACAGCCTTAGCTTGCTTATCTACTTGGTAACCCCCTTCTAAAGTTATTAATATCCTATCATTCGCATATTCCTTAGCTTTTTCTCTAATCTTCTTCAAATAATTCGCGGGAGCTTGATAGGTCCAACCCATATACGTTAATTGATCAGTGTGGTGGGTGTCAAAACCTGCAGAAATAAGAATAAATTCCGGTTTAAATTCATCTAATAGAGGTGAGATGATTTCATCAAAATATATTTCTATTACATCATCAGCAGCCCTCGGAGGCATTGGAAAATTAATAATTTTACCCACTCCCTTACCCGATCCTATTTCACCAATAAAACCACTTCCAGGATAGAGTGTTCTACCATCTTGATGGGAATTAAACATGACTAATTCCCCATGTTCTGATTTAGAGCCATTAAAGAAAATATCTTGTGTCCCGTTTCCATGGTGACAGTCCCAGTCGATTATAGCGACTCGCTGGAAATTTTTCTCTCTAAATAAATATTCAGCAGCAATAGCCACATTATTAAATATGCAGAATCCAGAACATTTATAAGAATTAGAATGGTGGCCAGGAGGACGTACAGCTGCAAATGCGTTTTTAATGGTTCCATTTAAAATTTGGTCAATAGCTTCTAGATTTCCGCCAACAGAATATAAAGAAGCCTCGTAGGTTTTTCCGGATACCGATGTGTCCATATCGAGGTTCTGAATATATCCAGTTTTTTCAGCTAATTCGCTCACTTCTTTAACTTCTTTGATTAAACTCTCTTCATGTACATATTTGATTTGATCTATTGTCGCTTTACGAGGCTCAATAATTTTAAAATTTGGATCGTCAAGAACTCCATTTTCCTTTAAAAAATCCATGATTGCGATTAATCTGGTATGAGATTCAACATGCGTGCCGATTTTGTGTTCCAAAAATATTGGACTGTATACAATTCCAGTGGTCATATTAATCAGCTATATAGGTGTAAAAAAATATAATAAATAGATATTGGTTTAAATTTATTAATAATTTTCCTTAATAGTATACTTCAAGAATTAAATGAAAATATGCTAACTTCATATTCTTTTGGAATAGTGTCTGGCATAATGATTCTAATTATTTAAAATGATATTTTATGGTTTTTTGTCTAATAAAAAAAATAGATTATTATTAATATACTTAATATCTCAATATGTTTTTATAAATAAAAAATTACCAAAACCAATTGAATTTCTTTCAGAATTGATATATTTAGATCTATCTAATACTAATATCAAGCGATTCCCAATTGTCATTACTAAACTTAAAAATCTTAAAGAAATTCATGTTAATAGTGACTTTCCGCTTGGATCTGTTCCACAATCAATTAAAAACATCGTTATTCGAAAAAAATCAATGGAACTAGAGTAAATTTAATAATTTTAGATTTAATTATTTTAATATTTATCCATTTTTATTTTACATTGAAGATATATTTAATTAATAATAAAAAAAGTAAATTATAGTATGCACTATAAAATCAAAGTAATAATTATCGGGGAGGCGGGAGTTGGCAAGACGAGTTTAGTGAAAAAATTTATATCTGGCCAATTCTCTAGTGATTATCGTGCGAGTATCGGTACTAATATGTTTATAAAAGACATTGAATTTGAATCTAAAGATAAAATAGACAGAATATCAATTCAGTTGTGGGATATTGCCGGTCAAGAGCGTTGGATAAAAATGAGAAGTATGTATTATGCTGGCAGTCAAGCTGCTTTACTTGTAGGAGATTTAAGTAGGAAGAGGACCTTCGAGCAGATTGAGAAATTCTGGCATCCAGATCTAATAGATCACTGTGGACATATCCCTTTTATCTTAATTGCAAATAAAAGTGATGTTAACCATGAGATCTCTGAAGAGGAAGTAAAATTATTAGGAAAGGAATTAGCTGCAATATCTGTTTTATCCACATCAGCCAAAACTGGGGAAAACGTAGAAAAAGCGTTTAAAACTATATCTAAACAAATAATTCAACTTTAAGAAACATTGAAATTTTCTCTACTTTATTTTATAAAAATTAATAATAAATCTTTTTGAGGTTCCTTTATTTATCTAATAAAGAATTGTTTCAGTAGGTTGTTAAAGATACATGAATTCAAACTCTAAAAAGCAATATTATGGCTTTACAGGGAAATTACTCAAAGTTGACCTAACGAGCAAAATCATATCAACAGAAGCGTTAAATCCTCACTATTCAGAGAATTTTTTAGGTGGAGCGGGGTATGCTTGTAGATATTTATTTGATTATATAAATAGAGATACGGACCCATTATCTGCTGATAATATTATTATGATAATGAATGGGCCCTTATGTCTCACAAGTGCACCCTCTTTTGGGAGAATGGTTGTTTGTTCGAAATCACCTTATACTGGAATTTGGGGTGAAGGAAATGCGGGCGGTTTTTTTGGGCCAGAAATGAAGAGAGCTGGGTATGATGGAATAATTATCACTGGTAAAGCTGAGAAACCTGTATATTTAAGAATTTTTAATGAAAACTCCGAGATTGTAGATGCTTCTGAACTATGGGGTAAAGGTGTAAAAAAAACCAGTGAGTTATTAAAAAAGTTTGCCGGCGATCCTAAATCAAGGGTAATTTGTATTGGACAAGCCGGGGAAAATTTAGTGAAATATGCAAATATATGTACTGAAGGCAGAGCTGCTGGTCGTACCGGAATGGGCGCTGTAATGGGTTCTAAAAATCTAAAAGGAATCGTGATAAGAGGAAAATCTTTTAAACCAGGGGTAGCAAATCCCGAAAAATTCAATGAAATAGCAAAAAAAACTTCGAGATTTATACAATCTACTATGGCTACCAAAGGATTGAGAGAATATGGGACAAGTGCGGCTGTAGTGCCATTTCATTCAATAGGCGATTTACCCATGAAATATTGGTCTCTAGGTGAATGGGATGATGTATTTAAGTTAGCAGGTGAGAAGTTAAAGGAAGAATACTATATTAAGAATAAATCCTGCTATGGTTGCGGAATTGCATGCGGAAAATTGATAAAAATAAATAATAGGGAGATACAAGTAGAAGAAACTGAAATGCCTGAATATGAAACTATTGCTGGATTCGGTTCATTGATATTAAATAGCAACTTGGAATCAATAGCCATAGCAAATCACTTGTGCAATGATTATGGAATGGACACTATTAGTTGCAGTAGTGTGATTGCTTTAATGTATGATTTATTTAATAAAGGTAAAATTGATAAGAAAGATGTTGATGGATTTAAATTAAACTGGGGAAATTATGATTCAATGTTGAAATTAATTAAGAAAATAACGTTTCGGGAGGGGATCGGAGATCTGTTAGCTGAGGGATCTACTGCAGTTGGAGAAAAATTTAAAATTTCCTCAGACGAGATAGCAGCAGTAAATAAATTAGATGTACCTTATCATGATATTAGGTCCTGCTACGGGTTGGCTCTTACTTACGCATTTGCACCGCGAGGTGCTTGCCATACCTCGGGAGATGTATTTAAAGTTTTAAGAGAAACAAATGAAGTTGATTTATCTTCTTTAGATATTCATAAAATGGATTTGTTTTCAAGCAACAAAAAAATGGCAAAATCTAGCATGTTATTACATGATTATCGCGCATTATATTCCAGTTTGATTTCATGTTTCTTTTCCAATCCTCCCCCTACATACATGGCAGAACTTATTAAAACTTTGTTTGGGATTGAGTTCGACACAGACCAGATGAAAATCCTCGGAGAGCGAATTTTTAATATGAAACGATTGTTCAACATAAAAATGGGTTTAACTTCTGAAAATGATGTGATTCCTAAAATGCTCTTAAATCCAATAAAAAAGGGAGCGGTGAAAGGAAAAACACCTGATTTCGAGAGATTAAAAGCATATTACTATCAAATTCGGGATTGGGATCCTATAACTGGTAAGCCTTCTTTAAAGAAATTACGTGAGTTGGGATTAGATGATTTAAAAATATAAATTTAATTTTTATATAATTTAATAACATTATTTTTAATATAGAGATTGATTAAGAGTTATAAAAATCAGTAACTATAGTGAAAATTAAATATGATGAGCTCAAGAGAGGAAGAACACATTGTTGGAGGGGGAAAGATACGTTCAATTATTCTTGGATTGAATGATGGACTGATCTCAACGTTTACGTTATTAGTCGGGGTCGCGGCTGCAACTCTTGCGACAGAAGGAAATGTTATAGTAATTTTAACGGGTATTGCTGCAATGGTGTCTGGTGCGATAAGCATGGGTCTTGGAGAATATATCTCATCAAAATCCGAATATAATTATATTAAGAGTGAAATAAAAAAAGAGGAAGCAGAAATAGAACTATTTCCAGAAGAAGAAAAACAGGAAGTGTATGATATTATTGAAAAAATGGGGATAAAGGGAGATGTTGCAAATGCGTGTGTTAACTCGATTACTTCCAACAAGGAAGTATGGTTAAATTTCTTAATAGGGAACGAATTGGGTTTGGATGAGCCTGAGAATCCTACTTTAGGAGCACTTTTAACTTTTATTGCGTTCGTGGTGGGATCATTTATACCCCTTTCACCATATTTTCTTAATTTGGGTTTTATATCTTTAATTATATCTACTGTTCTTTCTTTTTGCATGCTTGGTATTGTCGGTACTGCTAAGACAAAAATAACGGGAGAGCGAAAATTAAAAGGCGCTATAGAAATGTTAATTATTGGCGGTGTAGCTTTTGTATGTTCATATGGAATAGGACTATGGCTTGAACAATTTATTACGACTCTTTAACCGCATATTATATAGGAATTACATCAATAATTCCTTCACTATGAATGACCCCGACCACAGCAGAAACTTTTTTAGAATAGGATTGAGAAGAAAAAATACTGATTAATTTTTCATCAAAATAAGATTTATATCCATTTTTAAATTTTTCATGCGAGCGAATGATGCCTTTTATTTGATTTCTTTCAATAAAATCTTCAAATACTTCCCTACCAAACTGTTTAATTCCTGGACCTCTTGAACTTTGTTTAAATTTTTTAGAATTCTCTTTAGGATCATTCCAAACTAATTGTTTAGTGATAGGATCTGAGATTTCTTCTTGGTTTGTAGGCAATAAATTGATATCTCTAATTTCTTCTAAACCATCAGGAATACCCCCGTGAACACAAAAAATTCTATTCCACGTAATAGCAGCTAACGGAAGATGAGAAAAAGCGTGATTATAATCTCTGAACATTTCTCTGCTTTTTCTAAATTTCAATCTTACTTCATCATAAAAGCCATATTGTCTATTAATTATAGGATCTTCATGATTTCCTCTAATTAAAACAATTCTGTCAGGCATTAGTTTTTTGTAATAAAATAAAACATTTATTACTTCTACTTGTTTAGCACCTCTATCAACATAATCCCCCAGAAATATCAGAGTTTTAAACTCCTCTCTAAAGAATACATTTATTATTCTATGTAAGGTTTCTAGATCCCCGTGTAAATCTCCGACTACCATGGTTTTTCCTTTTGGAACAATTATTAGATTTTTTTCTGTTTCTAATATTTTTTCTACGTCTCTTATGAGAGTTTTGACGTTTTGTTCCGTGTAATTTTGAATAACGTTGAAAAACCGAGCTGGCATGTCAGATTTATTTTAATAAAAGTAATGATTTTAAGTAAAGTAAAGGTAAATAATTATTTAAGATTATTTTTAAAAGTCTTGAATTATGGCAAATATAAGGAGATGCTTGAAGAAAATCTTGAAATTATGAGGAAAATTTTTAATTGGCTTGAGATTGAGGAGCATTCTGAATTAGAGATAAAACAAATGGCTGATAAGTTAGAAGTCCCCTTAGAGGATAAATTTTTAATGAATTGTTCGTGGAGCTACTTTAAAAAGTGTACCGTAGCGAATTTAGGTAATGAACCGTTGCTCTTTTTTAAATATGTACGGGAACATTATATTGAGGAAATCTTAGGATTACATCTTACGAAGTATTTTTTTGATCCCGAGCTTTGCTTTCAGAATTTTTTAACAGGTATTCAATATAAAAAAAAGAAAAAGAAGAAAGGAATTCCATATATTACCACCACATATGAAAGAGGTGACAATATAGGACATAAAAAATACAAGATTTCTGATTTTAAATTTCAATTAGGGAGGCACTGCTATTTGCATGAAATTTTAAGTTTGTATGATGTTTTTGATCGCCACTTCATTGTAAGAGATGATGGTTCCCTTTGTCGAATCGATTTCGGGAGGTGCTTTGAAAATCTTGATAAAAAATATCTAGGATTCCATGATTATATGAAGAGTAAACGTTTAGATTTTTATGATGCGGAATTTCAAGAGGGCTATAATTATGAAAAGGAAAAAATTAGGAATAATCTGGAAGATAAGAGAGAAAAATTGGTAGAAATCATTAGAAGTATTAGATCTTTAGAAAAAGATTATGATTTAATCACGATAGATCTTAAGCGACTTTGCGATAAGCTACTGGGCTATTGGAAGAGAACTAATTTTTTAGAAGATATAAAAATTGCAGAGTTCGAATGGATATAGGTTATCAAAAAAAATAGTAAGCGATTAGACTTTTATAAAAAACTGTTTATCGTGTTCACAATTAGGGCATACATTCGGTGCTTCTCCTAATTCAACGTTTCCACAAATCTTACACACAAAAATCTCAACAGGGTCGAAAGATTCATTATTATCTAGTTGTTTTAAATATTTTATGTATAATTTACTATGAACTTTTTCTGCTCTTCGTGCTAAATTAAATGTAAATTCGGCTAAATAAGTATGCTCTTTTTTGGCATTTTTAATAAAACCTTTATACATTTTTTTGAATTCAAAAGTCTCCCCTGCAATTGCTTGGATTAGGTTATTACGGGTATTCGAAACTTGTTGTTTGATTTCTTGTTCGTTTAGTTTAAAAATTTGATTTAAATCAACTTGGGAATTTGTAATTTTTGATAATGCTTTTATATGATTCTTAATATGAAATCCTTCAGCTAAAGCCACTGCTTTGAATAAATGCGCTATTTCAGGGTGATTTTCCTCAGTGGCTTTTTCTGCAAATAACTCATATTTTTTTCTTGCAGTACTCTCTCCCACAATAGCCTCTTTTAAATTATCTTCTATTGTTATCATGACTATTCACTTATAATATTAAAAAATAAATTGCATTTTTTATATTAAATTATCAAATTGAAAAAATCATATTAATTTTTGCCTTTTAACAATTCATCTGCGGTTAGAAATTGAGAGGACCGATACCTTTTTCGCGTTTTTGTTATATTCTTATCAATATGGTTTTGATTTAATATTGTGGGATGGTTAGTTGTTAAATTATTGGAAAAATCTATGAGTTCATATAAAGAATTATCTAATTCGCTTACAAAACGAGAAGGTTTAAGAAAGTTCATTCTTTTATAGGACTGTGTTGATTTTGGAGATATTAAGAACAACTCATCTCTTGCTCTGGTGACTGCTACATAAAAAATTCTTCTTTCTTCTTCAATATCTTGTTCCTCTTTTGTAATATATGTTGTTGGAAAGAGTTTTTCTGATAATGAAATGATAAACACAATATCCCATTCTAGTCCTTTGGCCTTGTGAATAGTAGATAATACTATCCGATTATCATCATCTTCCTTATGAGTTGTTTCTTTTACACTGTTTGATAATTCCGAGATATTTAAGTTTAAATGGTCTATAAAGCCACTAATTGATTTAAATTCGAGGGATAATTCAAAAACAGCATCAATATCTGCTAATCTCTCTTTAAAATTTTCAAAATTTTTTTGGATATATGGCTTTATTGACAATCTTATTTTCTGAATCACTAAAGAGGGGGTAGATTCAGAATTAAAACTTTTAAAAGATTTCAAGTAATTAATTAGATTAGTAAAACCCCGTTTTGAGAGTTTTATTTTATTTAACTCAGATTCGTATAAATCAGATTTATTTAATTCTCTGATCGGATCTCTTAATTTTATAATTGTTTTAAAAATTTCCCGAGAAGAAACCTTTCCTATATTTGGAATAATTTTAAAGATGCGATTCCAAGACAACTCATCATAGGGATTAAAAATGATTCTTAAGTGAGCAAGTAAATCCTTGATATGGGCTTGCTCGAAGAAAGAGACTCCTGAACGGACTACAAATGGTATAGCATTGGCCTGAAGTTCTTTCTGTAAAATAATCGAATGGAAATTTGATCTATATAACACAGCTATTTTTGATAAATCAATCCCCTCGTTCATATAATTTAAAATTTTTTGAACGATAAAACGTGCTTGTTCCCTTTCGTCGAAAATTACAACATATTTTGGTTTAACACTACTTTCCCTCACCGTTTTCATAGTTTTTTGAAATTGAATTCTATTGTTTTTTATTGAATTATTAGCTAAATCTAATATTTCAGGGGTAGAACGATAATTGTATGTAATTTTGTGTTTAGTTATGTTTTTTAATTTTTCTCCAAAATTGAGGAGGTTTTTAAAATCAGCACCGCGAAAACTATATATGCTTTGTGCATCATCGCCAACAACCATAATATTTTGATTAATTTGAGCAATTTTGAGAATAATTTCAGCTTGCATGAAATTGGTATCTTGATATTCATCAACTAAAATATGTTTGATTTTTTCTGCGATATTTTGAGCGATTTCTTTTTCATCAAGTAATCTATTCCATAAAACAAGTAAATCATTGAAATCAACCAAGTTATTCCTGATTTTACGTTCATTATAGTTATTAAAAATCACTTCAAAATGAGTTATTAAGCTTTCTTTTAATAAATATGGATATTTCCATTTTAAAACTTGTTTAATAGTTCTATTTGTATTAATCTTATATGATAATATTTTAAAACAACGCTTAGCGTTAGGGAAGTTCATTAATTTATAATTAGGGAGCGATTCTTCAATAGACAATTTCATCAAGGAGTAGGAATCAGTCTGATCAATAATGGTATATCTAGGCTTTAATCCAGCTAAATGAGTATATTTTCTAATAAACCTATTAGCTAAAGAATGAAAAGTTCCCCCCCATATACCGTTAGGTTCTTCACCTAATAACGTTTTAACTCTTTCGAGCATTTCTTTTGCTGCTTTATTAGTGAAGGTAACGAGCATTATTTCTGAGGGTTGTACTCCCCGTTCAATTAATTTAGCTACGCTATAGGTAATAGTTCTTGTTTTTCCGGAACCAGCTCCTGCTATTACTATCATTGAGCCGTTAATATTGTTAACAATTTTAAGTTGTTCCGGATTTAAATTGTTTTTAAATGAAACTTTATGGATAGTATGAGAAATGCTTTTATGGGATTTACTTTTATTCTGATTAGTGAATTTCTCCATCTTATTATTGATCTTGTTTACTGGTAAATTTAATTTCATTAGGCTTAGGTTCGTATAAGGTTCCTTCTTTTATAGCTTCCTCAATGGCATTTTTAACGAAACCTTTCTCAATATTTTCATCTAATTCTATGACTTGTATTACGTTTTTTTTCTCAAGAGCTTTCCATTGATTTTCTTCGAAAAGTTCTTTTAAGCGATCATACACCCGTGTGAGTTTATTGGTTTTACTCCTTGGTTGACCCATAAGAATCATATCTACATCGAATTTCCCTGTCTCCTTGTCATAACCAGTGTCTTTCAAGAATCTTTTAAAAAGTTTGATTATTTCATCCACATCTTCTTTTAAAACTTTATCTCTTAGTGCCATTTTCGCATATGCTTCACTCATGCGAACTAATGCTTCGAGATTTCTGGCTAATATTGAAACAATTGCGTCCTCTTTTTTATATTGCCCTCTTAAATCTAAGTAAAATTGCTTGATTCGTTCTTTAGCTTCTTCACTTAATTTTGGAAAATAATTTTTTCTGGCATATTTAATATACTTAGTTAAAAAATCTGTACTAATTGGGGCCACCATTTTGTTGGATTTTTCGGAATCCTCTAAAAATTCTTCAGGACCCATCATAGCGCTCTGTAAGATGAATTCGGCCATTTGAGCATCATTCGCGGGATCTGGACGATCCATTACTTTAAAAATTAAATCAAACCGACTCAAAAGAGATGGCGGCATACGCGTATTTTCTGTAAACGATTTGTATTCATTGAATCTTCCAGTATATGGATTTGCAGCAGCGATAATTGCTGTTTGAGCTTTTAATGTGGCGACAATTCCTGCTTTTGCAATACTCACGGTTTGCTGCGCCATCGCTTCATGTAGTGCAGATCTATCTGCAACATCCATTTTGTCAAACTCATCTATGGAAGCAATTCCTCCATTGGCTAATACTATTGCTCCCGCTTCAAGATTCATTTGTCCTGTTTCAGTATCTTTAATAACTGCAGCAGTCAATCCCACTCCACTTGAACCCTTACCTGAAGTATATAACCCTCTTGGAGAGATTTCTACAGCAGATTTCAATATTTCCGACTTTCCCGTTCCAGGATCACCTACAAATAGTACATGAATATCTCCTCGTTTAAAGCTTCCGCCTGGTCGTGGTCTTCTTGTTCCTCCGAACATACTTAATGCACATGCCATTTTAAGGTCATCTCTTCCAAAAATTGTAGGTGAAATTGATCTGGCAATTTTTTTTTGAATCATTGGTTCCTTTGATAGTTTTTTGATTTTTTTGATATCCTCCTTCGAAATATCAATATATTCATCACTTTTATCTTCTGGATCTATAAAATTTACGTCTACATACGTTTTAAACAAAGTTGAATTCAAGCCTTTTATTGATTGAGCCAGAACTGATTTAAATACACCCATAACATTAATTCTATCTCCAGGCTTTATTGTATCAACTAAATCATAAGTTAATATAGCTTGAACAGATCGAGGAATTCTTCCTGGTGGTAGATCCTCAGGTACTTCTTGTATTGTAATGCTTTGCCAGTCGATAAATTGTGAATTTTTAGAGATGAGCCTAAAATCAGAGTGCGCCTTCGCTTTGCATCGTTTATTAGTGCAAAATTTGGGCCATCTCACTTTTGAAGTTAATTGAGGTATATTAATAATCGCTCCGCAAAGAATACATTCGAAGACAGCGGTAGTTAATTTTGGTCTAACAGTAGAAATTCTTACTAAAATCCCCTTGAACCACACTAACCTATCTATATTTTTCGATCGTAATCCTCTAATAGGAATTCCTAATGGGCTTTTTTCATCTTTCGTAGCAATCCTTACAAAATATTTTTGATTTGTTAATGTTCCTGATTGTAGTTTTATAACGTTCTTATAGGCATCTATGGCATCTTCTAATAAAGATTCAGGATCATTTTTGAGCATTTCAGCAATTTGGGGATCAAATGAGAGGAGGTCTTCATATAAAATAATTAGAGCATTTCCTCCCTCGTCAATAATTTTATTAATTTGATCTTGATATTTGAACTCTCCTGGTTTTTCTTGAAATAAGCGATAAAAATCCTCAAACCTCTGAACTTTATGAATTGGTTGAGTAGGACTAGGTATGGGTTGAGTCATATTTAATTACGTGAATTTTTTTATTATATCCAAAATATTCTTAAAAATTTTTTAAATCTGCCTATTAACGGATAGGTTATTAAACAGTAAATATATTGTAATTAAAAAAGAGAAGAGAGCAATAATTTAGTCGTTTATTAATATTCGTTGCTAAGTAAAAAACTTAACTCTCTCGTATTTTATGCAGATTTGCACAAATTATAGGATCTTGGCTCATTTCACATCTTATTTTCAATAAAGAAATGACTCTTTTTTTGATTTTTTCCTCCTCATATCTTACGGTTCGTCCCAAAATTATTGCAATTGAACGTTGCAATTCTATAGAACCCTCATCGCTTAGATTTTTAAGGAGTTTAGAAAGAATTTGTGATATTCCTATGTTATTGATAATTTCCACCATTGAATTTATCATACTAGTTCTTACTTCTCCTGATTCATCTTCCAAAAGAGAGATGATGCTTTCAAAAATCGTATCAATATTTTGAAAACCATAAATTTTAAGCAATCTTGCTGAAGCTTCTCTGACTTTGGGATCGGTATTATTAAGATTCTTAGAAACTTTTTCAAATGGAATAAATGATGCTTTTATACCTTTAATATTAGATAAGATATTCATCACTGATCTGCGAACCCATGTCTTATTATCATCTAAAAGCGGGATGAGATTATTTATTATAAGCTCTTTATGTTCAATATGTTCAATTATTTCGCCCAGACTTGAAACTGCTGCTTCTCTAACTATCCAATCCTTATCATTTAATCCTTTCTCAATTAGAATGTTTAAAGCCTCGTCTGGGGATTTATAGCCAATTAGCCCCAGTATTTTGACTGCAGACTCTCTAATGAATGAATCTTGATCTGAGAGAATATTAATTATTAATTCTAATGGCATAATTTCAGGAGATTCTTTTGCTATTTCTAATAACGATTTAGAAATGGTAACCTTTACTGTTGCTTCTTGAGTATTTAATGATTGTAAAATAATCGATATTTCGGGTTTTATAGCCTCAGGATTTTTCATAGCGATTTTTGAGAGAATTTTGGAGGCTTCTTTTCTAATTTGCTGATTTTTATCTTTTTGAAGAATTTTCAGTATGGGTTTAATAGTAATATTGTTATAATATTCATCTGCCAGACCCTCTAATGAGGAAATCGCGTTTAATCTAATCTCATCATTATCATCATCTAAAAATTTGACTAATTTCGGGATGATATAATTAGGATCCTTTTTAGCAATACTAATAATCGTCTTGGCAATGATTCCTTTTGATATAAACTTAGAGACATCAGGAATTTTAATGAGATTTTGAAAAATCAAATCCGGATTACTTGTATACTTATTACTGAGGATTTTTGAGATATTCTCTTTTAACTCTTGATTTTCAAATTTAATGAATATTAATAAGGTGGTAAGGATTTTTTCTGGATTTTGTTCCCAAAGTCTACCAAGTAGAGTTAAAACGCTAGTTAATATTTCATTATTATTAGGATCAATTTTATTTATAATCAAGTTTATATCCAAAGAATCAGGTTCTTCATTGAAATATTTTTCCAGTGCTAAAACTGAGGAATTTCTAACTTCCTTGTTTACATCGATTAATCCATTTAGGAATGGCAGGAGCGGGATGTCAAATCGCTTAAAGTTACCTATTTCAGCAAATATCTCAAAAACGGAAGCTCTAACTGAGCTTGTTGGATCTTTGATTAGAGATTTCAGTTTACTAATCATTTCAGAATCCAAATCCTTAGGTTCTATATTCTTTAGATTTTGAATTGCTGCAGCTCGAATTTCTTTATTGGAATGGTTTATTTTATCATGAATTAGCTCAAAAGGGATTTTTTCTGAAGAAATAGCTAAAATTTTTAAAACCTCAACCTGTACTTGGCTGTCAGGGTCGTTTATCAATTCATTTAGATTTAATTTTGAGGTTAATTTTATATTGTTTTGAATTAGCCTTGATAAAATTTTTAGTCCAACTAACTTTAATCTCCATTCTGAATCTTTAACTAAATCAAAAATAAGTTGTTCGGGTACTTTTTGAATTAAATTAATGTTTGCAGTGATTAAAGACTGTGCAAATGGAAGACTCTTGTCGTAATTAGGAGAATTTAAAGATTCAATTATCCAAGGTAATAATATATCTGGAGCATCTCTTTCTAACTGGAGTAGTATTTTAAGACATATATATTTTGAATAGGGATTTGGATCACATATTCCATCAATTAACGGATTTTTATATTTCATATCGTTAAGGTTTAGATCTGCCTTTAGAGGTAATCTTTCATACATTAATATTAAAGTCTCTTCAGCTAGATTTCTTACTTTAAGGTTTTCACTTTTAATAAAATTAAAAAGGGGTATAGGATCAAATGTCTGTCCACATTCAGCTATAAGGGAGTATTTAAGATTGTTAGTAAATTCATTTTTTTTTGATAGAAAATAATATGTTGTAATAGAGATCAGGATTATTTCTTCTATTGCTGCTGTCCAAGCAAATAATAAATAGTTCGGAACTATAGTGGTTGTATAATTTGATGCCGTAAAAACGTTTGATACTTTTTCAACATTGACAATTAGAAAATTAACAAACACATTTATCCCGACTGCAGCCATTAGATAAGCTGCAAAATAGATATCAATTCCCCGATATTTGATGATTCTATTCCAGAACCGCGAAAAGAAGCCAATTATTCCCATCGCTAGAGTCACAAAAACGAAACCTGCATATGAATAAGGGGAGATTAGTAAAGCACCAGAAAAGAAATATCCTATCGTCTGTATCATGGAAATCCATGCCCATACAAACACAAATAACATTAAACCCAGAAGAATTCTCGGTGCAGGATCATTAAGAAATTCTTTCAATGTTCTTTTGCTATCTTCAAAACCAAGAAATAAGGATCTTCTCATATCAGGTATATGGTAATACACATTAGTTATCCCAGCGATATATCCTTTAGAGCCATAAAAAGTTAAAATTAGCAAGGGATAAATGAGCATCCAAGAAATCCAAATCATTATAAATGGCAACCCTATCAAAGAGAGAAAGAATGGTGGAAGAAAGAATACTCCTAAAAAAAATCCTACGGCATAAATTACTCGAATCAATTTATTAGTTGACTTATTTATGATTTTATCTCCAATAAATTTATGAAAGGGGGTTAATCCTTCATCGGATTCATCGCTTAAGGCTATAAACAAAAAATCTATTAAGGGATACAAAGAAATATAGACTAAACATACCCCAAACGGTATTAGTAGAAAATAGGGATGAATCTCTGGGGGTTCAGCTTCACTAGTTTTCCAGAATTCTGGTGTTTTTATGGCAAAAATAAACGCCATAGCTACAACAATCATTACTGCAAAACTAAAAATTGTCCCAAATACAATACATTGAAGTCTATCTCTAAATTTAAATTCCCCCTTTAAAACTAATGCTACTTGAAAATAAATCAATAGGGTACCTATAACTAAAGCAATAAGAAAGATAATAAGTAATGCTATTGAAGCTTCGTTTCCGAATAAAGCGTCTAATACATTATCTTGCAATATCAAGATTATCACAGAATAATAAGGATATGAATAATTTAATAATGATTTAATAGAAATTTTATTTCTCTTATTAAACTTAGTAATGTATATTAAATTAAATTTTTTTAATCAATTCTCTCAAAAAGATTAATATGAATAAAATAGAAGATGACTTTCTTGATTCTTTAAAAAGAATTAATTTCATTTTTAGAAATGAGGAAGTTTATACTGAATGTATTAAGAATCATAATGGCTTTTCGATGTTAGGAGATAAATTAGGTCCATTTGAAAAAGGTAAAAAATACAAATTAAAACTCTTTTTAGCAGTTCCATTTATTAAAAATAACATATTAAAGGTTGCTCCTGAGAGTAAATGTGATAATGTGGATTTACAACGTTTTGCTATTGAGGAACGAGACGATCAAAAAATCATACAACGAGAAAATGATTATTTTTTAAATAAAATTAAGGAATTTAATTTATTTATGGAAAAAGAAGTTATGGAAAATAACATACCACAAAAGTTTTTAGATGATTACAAATCCTACTTTACGAGTGTTTTAGATTCCCGAATATTAAAAATTATGAGGATCGCAAAGAGTGATACTTCTGTAGAAGTAGAGAAGAGGCTAGCAATATCAGAGCATCTTTTATATCACAATATTCATAAGATCATTAGTATCTGGAGAGAATTTTTTCTCAGTTTAGCGAGTCTTAAAGGATAAAATAATAATTTTTTTAAATCAATTTTATTTCATTATTTCCATATTTTTTAAAGTATTTTTCAATATTTTTAGCAATTTCTATACCTGGTTTAATTCTTTGATAAGCTAGGGGTAATAATTCTAAAGCATTACTCATCGCGTAGAATTGAACATTAGTTTCACTGATAGCCTGTTCGACACTTTTTCCATCATCCCTCTTTTCATTTCTATCTGTTAATCCTATTACGGCAATAATATTAACTTTTAATGATTGCAAATTTTCAATTGCTTCAATTATAGAGCCTCCAGTAGTAAGCGTATCTTCAAGAACTATGATTTTGCCCTTCGGAAATCCCAAATAATATTTATCTTTGGGATCACCATGTTGCTTCGGTTTTGCTCTTCCCATTGATAAATTATATACTCCTTTACCATAATCGGCTTGATTTTTAGCCCATTTGTACTGAGTGATTATACCCAATTTTGTTGCCCCCTCTGGTATGCCATAAAAACAATCTGGGTTAAGGCCTAAACTTTCAACGAAAGATATAACATAATCGGTTAATTTATCGAGTAAAAATACATCTTCGGATATATTTCTCCAGTTCACATACCAGGATGATAATCTACCAGATCTTAATTTCAATGGTTCTTTAAAAAAACCAATAATATCATTTTCGATGATTAAGTTATAAAATAACTCTTTTTTTTGTTCCCAACTCATATGAAATTTAATTTTCCTTTTAATCTAAAACTATTTTATTAAATAACTAATAGTATTGTAGCTTATTTGAAATGCCTATAAGCAAGGGTTTTATTCATAACCAAAATTAATATATAAAAAAGACCTAAAAAAGTTTTACTCCTTAAGTGTGAGATATTCTTTTCTTGCTTTTGCATATTCTTCGCCGCTAATTTTTCCCGCCAAAAATTGATTTTCTTTATCTCGCATTATACTTCTTTTTTTGGCAAGTTCCTTTCTTCTTTCAGCTTTTTGAAAATTATTTGAAATAGATTGAGCAATATCTGTAATATTTTTATTTTTATTCTTAAGTAAATTTTCCAAATATGGTTTTATTGGTCTTGCCATTTCTATGTTCTTTTTAGAAAGTTCCTCAATACGTTTAAGGGCTAGTATGATTTCATCTTGATCATCACCCTCTAATACAGAGATTAATCGAGGTATAGCCACATCCTTCAGAATTTCATCAAGATATGCCGAAATTTCCTTTTCTACTTTATTGTCTCCATAGGTTCCAAGCTGTTTATCTCTAATATATTCAATAAACACAAGAGGTAATTCTACAGGCCAATCTTGCATTTTCTCCTTGCCAATTAGCTGGACGATTCCACCATCTTTTTTTTGAAATATTCTCATCTTATACACCTCCTATATCCAATCCCCTGTTGAAAGTTTCTCTGGAAGGTATTTTTCCGTTAAAAATTCAAATCCATGGGTGGAGAATGCCTGAATTTCTGCTTTTATTTTTAATTTAAGAGCAAGATTTAGATCATCACGCCATTCCTTATTTTGTTTTACAAAATCTTCATTAAGTATGTCTTTTGTTCTTTTGATATCTACTTTCGTCATGGGAAGTCTGACTTCATTTGGAATGTTATAAGCGTCTAAATCTCTTGTCAGTACTCCTAATAGCTTGATATTTGGCGTAGCAAGAAAAGGAGATTCATAACTCAGTCTCTTTGACCCGCGTAAATAAATCGAATGAATATAATGCCCATATGGGTCGCTATCAACTAAGCTAAAGACTGGGAGATTTAATTCTTTCGAAAGGCGTTTTAAGAACATCCGAACTGCAACATTTCCCACACCCTGTGCAGTTAACAAGATACAAGGATATTTCCGCCAAAATCTTGCCTCTGCTAACCTCATCATAGCCGCATCCTTTTCAATTACTAAAATAAACTCTGCATCTGATTCCAAGATTTCAATATTATCAAGCATAGGTGAAATTGTCCATCCGCCACTTCCCAAACCTTCAAGATCGATAATATCATTCCTATCTCTAATTCTAAGTCTTCCTACACAAGTGCCTTTTGGTGCAGCCACAATATGGGTTGAATTTCTTGTGGTATAGAGCATTGAAGCAACATCTTCGATACTTTTATCGCTATTTTTCTGATCAGTAAATAATTTAACATCGGTATAGAAAATCTCACGCTTAGTAGCATGAATATCTTTAACTAACAACTCATCAACAATTTCAAGCACTCTCATAAGTCTAGTAATATCTGCAACACTCGTGAGAGAATGAAATTGTTTTTCCATAATTTGTCTGCCAAGTAATAACAAATCATTATCTTCATCCCAAATAATGTTAGAACTTGATCGAGAGGGTAATTCAATTGTAGGTCTTCCAGATGACAAAATTTTGGCGATTACACCATCAACCATCTTGTAAATCCTGTTTAAAGTTTCCTTTTTGTTTAAATCATCAATTTTTATTGTATCATCTGGAAGATTAATATCTTTTTTTTCAGTTCCTTTTGCTAAATACTCTTGAAGTAACGTCTTGGTTGCTTTAAAATCCCATTTTTGATCTGTTTTTTTTTTAGCCATAATTTTTACCTCTATTATTTTAATTTCCAATGTTTTTTGCCCATTTTCACATCAACTACAACTTTTCCCTTACGTTCTAATTCTTTTAATTTGATCTGCAAGAACCTTGCATCCATCATATCTTTAATTCTCAATTTGAAAATGAGATGTTTAATAGTTTGCCAATCATCTGTCAATGCTCCTATCAAACTATCAGTGGTAATCACCGGTAAATGGGTTTGTATTGGCTTAGGTGGTGTAAAAGAAGCTTTAGGTTTAGGTTTAGGAGGTGCTTTTTCTTTTATAGCTTGCATTCTTGCTTTTGCAGCTTTTAATTTTTTAGGCTCTAGTGCAATAGGTTGTACTAATTCAACTTTTTCAGGTTTCTCTTCTTTAACAATTGGTTTTTCAACTCCTTTAAGATGATCTTGAATCTTCTTAATTATTTCAGTTTTTTTAATTTTCGATGGAATTTTTATATTATTTTCATCACAATATGCTCTTAATTTTTTTACAGTCCATTGAGTGAGAGTTTCAGTGTCGAGCATTTCCTTCTTGACGGGAATCTCTTTAGGTTTCTGAGTGATTTTTGTGGGTGTCTCTTTTTCTATGATACGTTCTTTCTCTTCTACTTTTTCCTCTTTTATTATTGGTCTCTCCTTAGGAGGTTCAAGAACTTGAACTTCAGGTTTTACTGGTAACGGTTCTTGGGGAATGGTAGGTATTTTTTTAACGCC
Source organism: Promethearchaeota archaeon (assembly GCA_019058445.1). Lineage (GTDB taxonomy): Archaea > Asgardarchaeota > Lokiarchaeia > Sigyniarchaeales > SOKP01 > LW40-45. The sequence goes on from JAHPZA010000006.1 coordinate 1,181,126, forward strand.
TATCGCTTCCCTCATCAAAGTCTGGAGCTCTTTCTCATCAAGTTGACTTTTATAGATACTCTCTCCTTGATAAGCTATATTATACACACTTTTAACAAACTTTGGAATATATTTTTCAATTAAACTTGCTCTTTTTTCACTTTTACGTTGAGTTGCTTTTCGATTGATATATACTCTTAATCTACGTCCTATTGCTTCTAAACAAAATTTAATTTCCTTAATTAAACTTTCGTCATCGGCTAAAGCATTTTTAGACTGAGATTTAAACATTAAGTGAACAAATGGACCTGAAACGTTAACTAATAATTTTATTGGTCCTTTAGGTAAATTATTATCATAGGTATCTAATTTATAATTTTTCCAATTAACTGATTGAACTGCTTTGGTTATAGCACAATCAGCACTATCCCTTAATTTGGGAGTTCTATTTACAAATCGAGATAAAACATCCCTAGAACGTTTTGGGACTTCGATCCGATTTGAATATGCTAACACTGCTTCAACTACATAAGCCAATCCTTTTCCACTTGTAGGATCTCTTGTTTCAGCTGAAATAAAATCATCATCTTTGGTATAATTTTCTACAAAGTATTCGAATACCATATTATAAGTCTCTTTTGTTTCAGCTTCTTCTTTTTCAATAAAATTAATTATTGATTGTGTTAATTGGTCTGATTCTATACTGGTGTCTTTAATATCAACGTTTTTCAAAATTTGAGAATTGACATCGATAACTTCTTCTACATCAACAGAAATCTCGTTTAAAATTTCTTCACTAGCATTTGAATCTTCTTGGATTATTACTTCTTTTTTTTCACTAAGCAAAATATCAAATATTTTCTTGATATCATCAGTTGGTGTATCGTAGTCATCTAAATTTTCTGAAACTCGCAAACCTAAATCTTTTATTAAAGTATTTTCTAATATGGTATCTCCAACTGGTATGGCAGTATCAGTAGGTGGTGCCATATACTTTATTGATTTGAAAGCAAGAAACAATGAATTAAATTGATCGTTAGTTAATTCTGCAGGCTTTACTTTGGAGAGTTGAACTTGATTAATTAAATCTTCGAATTCAGTTCTATTTTTCAGTTTTTTTAATTCATTCAACCCATCCTGATTATTTTTCAATAAAATTTCGATGTTTTGTTTTAATTTATCCTTATCTTTCCTATTTTTATCGATTTCACTTAATAATTTCCTTATTTCATTCTGAATTGATTTTTCGTCTTTTTTTGTCTCAGCTTTATCAATCTGGTCGTTATGTTTTTTTATTTTTTTGTTTATTTTCTCTCTATTTTTTATTAATTGATTATATTTTGAAATTAAATCCCAATATTGATTTTTTAAATCATCAGAGACTATTTCATAAATTATCAATTTATCTCTCGGCTTTTGAGATCTTCCATAAACTCTCTTTTCAAACTGAAGGAAATAAAATGTATCACTGTTTTTTCCTGGGATAGTAGCAAATCCCGTACTAAGAATAAGAAGTTTAAGTTTATCTTGTAAATCTCTTTCAGCTAAATCAATAATTTCTTTTGCTGTTTTAGAGCTTACTCTTACAAAGTTTTCTTTTAAAAATGAGCTTATTGTAAGATTATTGGTTTTAATTAATAAATCTTGAAGATCACCAATATTAGTGGAAGATGGATGGGGTAATGCATATTTAGGTTCTAAAGGAAATGAAGAAACTTTTCTTGGATAAATATGTTCCTCGTTATAAGGATCTATAAAAATGATAGTGATATGGGGGTTCATTAAAGCCGTTTCCTTTATATATGTATCGACATATCCCCGAATATATTTCACATTCAAGTAATGTAGTTTTATATAAGTCCCGTGAAGAAACGGACAATCAACTTCAGTCGGAGTAATGAAATATTTTTTTTCATTTTTAGAAGTAGTGGAAAATTCTGAAACGGTGGCATATACATTTTCCACTGATTTTGAGACGGCAACAATTGGTTTTCCCGTAGTGTTTTGTGAATCACTAAAAGCACTAGGGGCCCCGAAACCTTGAGAACCTCTGGTTTGTTTTAATTGCATGCTTTTACTGGAAGCTAGATATTTTCCAAATTTTCGTAAGTCTACTTTTGACATCCCAGTTCCATTATCAAAAATTTCAAAAGTATAACTCATCACGTTCTTTTGACTTAATTCTGAAGTCAAAAATGAAGCTGCTTCGGTTTCGCCTATTCGCATAATTACAATAGGTTCGTCATCAATAATGGATTCTACAGGTTTAATAATTTCTTCCATATCAACAATAATTTTCTTAACTTCCTCTTCTACCTCAATTTCAGACTTATCAGTTATCTCTCCAGACTTAGCTGGTTCTTCTTCTTTCTCTACCTCAAATTCTGTCACTTCAGTTTCGCTAGGTTCTGTTTTTTCAGTTTCACTAGGTTCTAAACCAAATTCTTTCATTAAAGTCTGCTTTGCCTCATCATCTAAAGGTTTAAATGTGGTCTTGTCTTCGGATTCTTTTTGAAGAATAGAGAGATTTTCTAAGGATAATTCTTGGTCTAATGTGAATCTAAGTTTTGAATTTGGGTTTTGAATCTCTTCCCATTGAAAGGTTTCAATAGCGTCAAGTGCATTGTCTAAAAATTCTGCCACGTACTGTTGGTGTTTCCAATAGCCAAATTCAAAACCAACTAATTGAGTACGCTTGCGCATAAATTCCGCTATAGTCCCTTGCTTAATCGTCGATTTTTCATCTCGAGAGGTAATGGTAAACACTCTTTTTTTTAATTTTCTTAATAATCAAAATCTTTATGCTAACTATAATATGTGCATTTTTATATATAAATAAGAAGATATTTACTAAGACCTATAATTGTAACATAATCTCTAATATGTCTAAGTTCAAATTCCTTCTTTTTACTTCAATTCTTAGAGAAACTGATTTATTATTTAAAGTTTTTCACCTAAAGAAAAAGTTTAAAAGAATCTAAAATAAAAATGAATCTATAACTGATTTACACTTAAATTTATAACTTTCCTTTTAATCTGTAATTTTCTAAAGCAATATCTAAAATTCTTGAAGCAACATATCGCTTTGAATGTAACTCTACATGAGTTATGTGTTTTTCTTTATCTATAATATACACTTCATTATCTTTACTCACAAAACCAATGTCTTCTCTACCTACATCATTGGCAACAATCAAATCTGCGTCGGAGCGTTTCAGACGGTCATACGCTCTATCAATTAACTGACTTCGTGAGACATTTGTTTCCGCCTTAAAGGCCACAATAAATACCTTATGATTCTTTTTTCTCGCTTCATCAATTATTTTAGGGGTTAGTCTCATGTTAACTTGCAGGGTTTTCACATCATCAGAGGAAATTTTTCCCTCAATACAATCTGTTGGGGAATAATCGCTTATTGCCGCTGCACATATGAAAAAGTCATAATCATTGTAACCTAACTCATCTTTAATTTTTTTTATAAAATCATCTGTTGAAACCACATTAACTGTGTCTAAATAATCTGGAATCTTAACTAAACAATTACCAGCGACTAATAAGACTTCTGCTCCTCTTGCTACTGCTTCTTTTGCAATTTCAATACCCATCCTCCCTGAGGAGTTATTTGAAACAAATCTTATCTCATCAATATATTCTCTAGTGGGTCCTGCAGTGATAAGAATGCGCTTTCCTTCTAAATCTTTTTTCGAAATAAGTAAATCGATTACGCGATCAATAATATCATCAATTTTGGCGATTTTTGCCTTTCCTTCTGAAATTCTAGGTCCTAAGATATCAACACCGTATTTTTTCAGTTTATTAATGTTTTCATGAAATATTTCGTGCTTCATCATACTTTCATGAGCTGCTGGTACCACAACAATTGGAATAGATGACCCAAAAGCTGTCGACACTATTGTAGTTACGGGAGTATCATCAATACCATTGGCAATTTTTGAAATTGTATTCGCGGTTGATGGACAGACGAGAATTAAATCTGCTTTTCCTATTTCTTTTGGACGTTCTCCCGCCAAATATACATGTTCTACAGCACCTGTTAATTTAGTGATAACTGGATTCCCCGTAGCCCAGTGCATTAATGCGGGTGTTATTAATTCAGTTGCAGCTTTGGTCATTACCGCAATAACTTCGGCCCCAAGGCGCATTAGTTCGCGAGCTACTATTGGCGCAGAAATTACTGCAACAGAACCAGACAAGCACATACATATTGTTTTTCCTCTGAGAATTCTTCCCTTGCTCTCAATAATATCCTTGGATGGATGTTTATATGACATATTCATCTGCTATTTTGTGTAATTCATTTATTTGATATTCTATGTTAAAGTTAAATCTAACGTTATAAAAATTTTTGCTAAGGTTGTTTTAAAAGTTTAAAAAAAAGAGCTAAAAATTTTTTATCTTTAGGTTAAATCTATTTATATTTTAGAAAAACCTTTAATAAATTATTATTCTTAAATTCATTATCTTTACAGATTTAAACCAAACAGTTGTTTAATTTGAAAATTGGAATAATTTTTAATAGAATAACATGGGAAATTAAACAGTTAATTAGTGAGATGGAAAAAAATCAAGTTAGTTATAAATTAGTAAACAATCAAAAAATTTACTTTAAATTGACTAATGAAAAAGATTTAGATGATAATTTTGATGTAATTTTAGAGAGATCTCTTTCCTATTTAAGAGGATTATATTCTTGCGCAATATTAGAGTCAAAAGGCTATAAAGTAATTAATAATTTTGATTGTTTAAATTTAAGCGGCAATAAATTATTAACTAGCTTAAAGTTAATGGAACAAAATATACCTACCCCCCAAACGTGCATTGCTTTTAAAAAAGAATCAGCATTAAACGCAATTGAGGCTACTATCAATTATCCGGCTGTTATAAAACCAATAGTTGGTTCTTGGGGGAGGCTTGTAGCAAGATTAGATGATCATAGCTCTGCAACTAGTAATTTAGAATCTCGGGAGGAGTTAGGGAATATTTTGCAAAAGATTTATTATCTTCAAAAATATATTCCTACAGAAGAGGAGAATGACCTAAAATCCCCAACAGATTTAAGAGTGTTTGTAGTTGGAGATAAATGTGTGGCCGCTATGGGTCGTTTTCATACGGATAAAGACTTTAGAAGTAATATCGCTATTGGAGGAAGAGCGGAATCAATTGAAATTACAAACGAATTGAAAGATTTAAGCCTAAAAGCTTCAAAAGCGGTTAAAGGAGAAATTGTAGGAGTAGATTTAATGGATGATGCGGGAACATTAAAAGTAATTGAAGTAAACGGAACACCTCAATTTAAAGGAGTCGCTACTGCTACAAATATTAATGTCGCAGCAGAAATTATAGCTTATCTAATGGATAATTATATTTGAAAAAAAAATTATTTATATATGTTAGAAATGCTTGTAGTAATTAAAATTGGAGGAGCTTTAATCGCAAAAAATTTTGAAAATGTAATTCAAGATATTCGCAATATTTACTCGAATTACAGTGAGAAATATTCATTGGTTTTAATTCATGGTGGAGGACCTCAAATAAACGAGACCCTAAAAAAAATGAATAAAGAACCAAAATATTTTCAAACACCTTCTGGATTTACGACGAGATATACTGATCAAGAAGCGATAGAAGCAGCTATAATGTCTTTAGGAGGGATTAATAATAAGCGTTTAGTCGAAGCGCTCCAAAAATGTAATATAAATGCATTTGGATTTTCCGGAATTGATGGCATTGTAATTGAAGCGGAGAGAAAGGATAAAATATTAGTCCTAATAAATGGAAAAAGAATTATGAAGAGAGGAGAATATTCCGGAAAGGTAATCAAGGTTTCTACACCTATTATTGATTTTTTATTACAAAATAAGTATTTGCCAATAATCGGATCTCTAGCCAAAAGTAAAGAGGGAGAAATTGTAAATGTAGACGGAGATCGAGCGGCTAGCTTCATAGCTCAAGCGTTAAAAGCGGATATTCTAATTAGTTTAACGGATGTTAAGGGGATTTATAGAGATTTTAATGATAAAAATACGATAATTAAAACCATCAATACTGTACAGTTAGAGGGGCTTTTAGATAATTTAGAGGGAGGTATGAAAAAGAAAGCATTTGCTGCATTAGAAGCTTTAAAACTGGGGGTAAAAAAGGTGATTATTTACTCCGGTTTAACAGAAACGCCGATATTTGATGCATTAGAAAATAATTTAGGAACTGTGATAACTAATGAATAATGAGGCAAAGAGTTTCTTAAGGAAATGTTTAGAAATCTATAGTCCCTCTGGACAAGAAAAGAAATATTCAGAATTTATTGCAAATTACTTAAAAGAACATGGTTTTAACGTTTCTTTTGATAATATTGGAAATATTATTGCGGAAAAAGGATCTGGAACCCCTACATTACTATTAGTATCACATTTAGATACAATACCAGGTGAAGTGCCGGTTATTGAGAAAGAGGGAAAATTATTTGGGAGAGGTGCTGTAGATTGTAAACCTTCTTTAGCGGCCATGGTATATTCTATTTCCAATTATAATTTTAATCAAATACCTTCGGGAACGATTATTTTTGCGGGTATAGTGAGAGAGGAGGATAGTCTAGTAGGTATCGAAAATTTTATAAAATCTGATATTCACCCGGATTGTGCAATTTTTGGGGAACCAACCAAATTCAATCAGATTTGTATTGGATATAAAGGAAGGATATGCATTGGATTTAGGATATTAACAGAACCAGGTCATGTTGCCAGTTCCTGGCAATATGCTAATGCCATTGAAATTGGCTTAGAAGTGTGGAATGTTATAAAGGGAGTGTGTTGGCAGTTAAATGAGATGTACTGTCCAAGAAATTCAGCACTAAAATATTTTAATCAGATTATTCCAAACTTAACCATAATTTCTGGGGGAAACTTAACAAATTCCATTCCATCAGAATGTATCATTCAAGTGGATATAAGATTTCCTCCCTCAATTAAAACAGATCTTATTTTAAAAAATCTAAGGCAAAAGATTTTAGCTTTTAAGAATGTTTATGAACATCAAGTAGAAAAACAAATTCAAATCCAGGAGAACATTTCAAGCCTCATTGAAGGATTTGAAGAAAAAGGGGATGAAGTAATAATAGGGGCGCTTAGATGGGCAATTTATAGGACAACCGGTAAAAAACCGAAACTTATAAAAAAAACAGGAACAACTTTTATCAATTTGATTGGATTGTCTTATAACATTCCCTCTATTACATATGGTCCCGGAGATCCTAAATTAGAACACACAGATGACGAGTTTATAGATTTATCTGAATTTTTAAAATGTATTGAAGTCTATTCAAAATTTTATTCTAAGTTTTTTGTAATGTACAAAAAAAAGCATAAGGTTTAAGCATAGATAAAGAAAAAAAAATATAAATTCTATTTTATCCAAGATAAAATAGGGGGGTAGGGAAAATTAAAATTCGAGAATGATAGAACATTAAAGCTTTTCTACATCTTTAATCAATATTTTTAATTTTAATTTTGAGGCCAGTTCAGCAAATTTAGCGAATTTGTCTTGTTTTACATTTACTACATTTTCTAGCGTTAAAATGTTTGAAAATTTTGCGCCATAATAGGTTTTAATTATCTCAGAAAAGTCATATCTTACATCTTTATTATTCTTGGATCGCAAAATGTTAGTAGATTCAAATTCATCTTTTCGAATTAAAAGAATTTCATTAGAATATTTAAAGAATTGGGTATTTCTTAGTTGTTTTAAATCAAATATGATTGTGCTTCCAATTTTTCTTTCATTAAGGATTTCTTTAATATGATTATGTAATTCAGTTAAAAATTTCGATTTAAATTCCTTTAAATTTATTTTTTGATCTAATAATTTTTCTAATATTTTCGCATATGGAAGTTCTAATCCAACGGTTTCATTTTTTATATTAAGCAAAGTTAAGATTTGGTTTATTTTATTTTTAGGCTCGGACTTTAATTCTTTAAAAATATAATTTCTCTCTTTTTTTATAAAATCAAAGAGAAATCCTCGAAATTTTTTGATAAATTGTGAATAATTTGGAATGAATGTTTTATTTGGATTATTTGTCGCAATTTCATTCGCTTTAAAAGGACTCATTTCCTTATTTAAAACAGCTTTTACAAGGGATAAGGGATAGTATCCCTCAACAAAACTCATACCTTTTGACACACTATTAATGGCATCTTCAAAAGAGCATTTAGTAATCACATTTACAGTCTTTATTATATTTCCTTCAATTTTTACGGGAGATTTCTGGCAATAGCATAAATCAAATGGCTTTAAATCGTGAAATAACGGGTTATTTTGGTCTGGTATGGAAATTTGAGAACCATACGCATTCACAATGCTCCCTTGTCTTGGTTTATTTGCTAAATCCCATTCAATTATAATGACATCATTAATATTCGAGTAATATTGATCAATATCATAATTATAATCAATATTCTCTCTTAATAGAGAGAATCCATCTATGGGATTGATTTCATAATCTTCAAGGTCGCCCCAAAATTGTTTTTTGTAGTAAAAAATATCGGGATGAGGACTAAGGTCATCAGAGAATAATTTTTTAATAATAAAGTAATTAATACCGATATCAGTGGATTTTATAGTGGATTCATTTATTCCGTAAAATCCAATTGATTTAGTTATGTACGCATACACGGGATTATTAAGATTATCATCTTCATGTCTTACAATATATGTATTTCTTTTTTTCCTAAATTCTCCCCGGGAGGGTATAATATTATATTTTTCCATCAATAGTTTGAGAAAAGCAAACTTCTTTAAATAAACCTTTTTTTCTAATTCCTTAATTTCTTCCTTATATCTTTTGTACTTATTATAAAATTTATCTTTAGAGATATGTATGATCTCAAATTGCTTTTTCATCAGTTTTAATTTGTCAATTACTGCAAAATTTTCAATTTCATCAAGAAAATATTGCAAAAATTCATTTTTAGAAGATGTGAGATTTTCAGGAGTAATCAACTCTTTATAGAGGGGATTAATTTCAGTGAATTTTTCCTCATTCTTCTTAATAAAATAAATAGCAAAATACTTTTCATTAAGATTAGAACTATTTACTAATTTTTGAAATTTCTTAAAAAATTTGTTAACAAACGAGAAATCTATATATTGAGAAATGATATCTAAAGCCTCAATTACACTTAATATATTAAAAAAGGAATAATCTCGTAATGAATTTAGAAAATTCTTAAATCCCTCTTCGATATAATTAATAAATTGTAAAATGTAATCGTTTAAATCATTTTCAAACCCAGACTTTAAAAATTCAAAAAATTCAAGATAGAGATTGTGTTTAATTGCCCTATTTAAGTAATTTTCAATAATATTTTGGCATTCATATTGATTTATGATAGCTTTATTAAGATAACTTAATCCCTCAACACAATTATTCGTTTCGAAACAATTATCTGCTAACAATAAAAAGTTTTTACTTTTCTTTTTAGAACCGAAATCTTCCGAAGTGAGCGAGTACCTTTCAAAATCTTTAATTATTTCTAATGCTATATGATTTTTAATTAAGAGTAAGAGCTTAATGAAATGGATACATATTTTTTTTTCTCTTTCAAAATGGATTAAAAAATTGGGACAATCGTGGAAAATCTCGGCCTTTTTTTGGTCAATTACGATATGAAATTCACGATCATTGTCTAAAATAATGGCATTGATCTTTATTGGATTTTCTTTCAAACGTATAATATTTACCTTATTGTTTGGGAAATTTTTAGATTTTGAATAGAGTTTATCGCCAAATTTTTCTATAAGCACATCTGATAGAGAAATTTTTATCATATTATTCTTAAAATCCTAAGTAAATTATATCTGAAATTTAATGAACAAATCAGTTAGAGTTTTATTCTGTTATTTTAGATAATTTTTAATAAAATTAAATTTTTTTGTTAAAGATCAAAAAGTTCGAGGATTCTTGGCTTTTAAAACTCCAAAAAAGTCGATAAAGTCTGCAAAACTATACTACTTGATAAGATTAACATTTCCAAATCCAGTATAGATTATGAGATTATCATATTTTAAATCATATCATCTATTTGGTCCCATTAAAGTATTTTCTAATTAAATGTTTTATTTTTAAATATGAATTAACGGAATAAAGAAATCGAATCGGATTCAAAATGAAAAAAATACCGCGTGATTTTATAATTCGCGGGAAAAATATTTTCCAATTTTTAAGATATGTATGTTCTTTAAAAGAATAATATAAGAGTTCAAACAATTTTCTCGATTCTAACTCATGAGTTTTGATTACGGGATTAAGTAAAGTATATTTAGACCAATCTCTAGTGACTATAAGATCTTTTTCTTCTAATTCTTTTAAAATCTCGGTTCCTGGAAATGGAGTTAAAATACTGGAAACTAGTATATCTACATCAACTTTCTTCATAAATCTTATTTCTTTTATTATATCATCTTCAGAAGCGTTTAAATCATACCCGATTATCATACTTCCAAGTACAATTATATTATTATCGTGTAATATTTTAAGTGCTTTTAAGACCTTATTAAATGTTAATCCCTTTCTCATATCTTTTAGCGTTTCTTCACGAACGCTCTCAATTCCTATTAAAACAATCCAAAATCCCGCTTCAGCCATTTTTTTTACCATTTGAGGAGATTTTACCACAGAATCTACTCTAATCTGAGCAAAAAAACTCAGATTATTTATTTGCTTAGTTCTTTTGCATTCAATTATTCTTTCGCATAGTAATTCAATTCTTTTGGTATTAGCGGTTAAATTGTCGTCCACAAATAATATATCAGTAATTTTTTTATTTTGAGAAATCATTTTTAATTCATTAATTATTTTTTCAATTGGTCGAGGCCTCCATAATCTTTTGTTAAAATTAGGAGTACAGCAAAATTTACAGTTATGAGGGCAACCTCTTGATGTCTCTACCGTTTCTACTCTCACAGTAAAAATTTTATATTTATTATTTTTTGTAAGATGTCTTGCGGGATACCTTATATTTTCAAAATCTTTAATTAGCTCTCTATCAGGATTATGTATAATTCTTCCATCGGATTTAAAAGAAATTCCTTTTACATTTTCGGGAGTTCCTTTTAGAATCAATTCTCTAAATGTTAACTCTCCTTCACCCCTAACAACAATATCAACCTCATCAACTTTTAACGTTTCAACAGCTCTATATGAAGGATGCCGACCTCCAAATACGACTATACAATTTGGATTATTTCTTTTTACTATTTTTGCAATATCATAACATGTATTAATTACTGCTGACACAAAAACAGTAATTCCTACGAGATCTGGATTAATTTCTTTTATTTTTTTCTTTATTTGCTTATAACTTAAATTATTTACTTTTGTATCGAGAATTTCCACCTCAATATTTAAATCATTTAAATAACTGGCAATATAGGTTAAATTTAATGGTGGTAAATCCATAGGAGCAAAAAAATAATCTGTATTACCAAAGTGATAATTTGGCTTAACTAATAGGATTTTTCTCCATCTGAGGTTTATTTTAGAAGGAATTTCAATGCTCATTTTAATATCTCAATCCTATTTTTAAAATTATTAAAATTTTCCTTTCGTTAAAAAATCCAAATACTTTAAGCGGATTATTATTATCCTTAAAATTTTTTCATCTATTCCGTTAATTGAAAAATGTTGTATAATATCTCATATTAATCTTCTTCTTTCCTTGCTCTTAATATTTTAACACATGACTTTTGATTCTAGCTATAATATGGAATAATTTTTGAATTTCTGGGGAGATTCCTCATTTTTTAGTATTTGAGGGTTAATAAATGAAAAAATAATATATAAATATTTAAATTTTTACTTTTCCATAAGCGAAAATTATCCCCTTTTTTTGCTTATTGAGCAATTTTTCTCTGAATTTTTCTATAAGCACATTTGATAGAGAAATTTTTATCATATTATTCTTAAAATGCTAAGTAAATTTTATCTGAAATTTAATGAACATATCAGTCAGAGTTTTATTCTGTTATTTTAGTAAGTTTTTAATAAATTAAATTTTTTTGTTAAAGTTCTATAAGTCTAGGGATGAATTTTTATAAAGATTGCATAAGAGTTATGCAGAGAGCAATATGAAAATTTATACCTATAGCCAAGAAGCTTAAAATAGTAATTATATATTAAGCAAGAAATAGAATAATAACCTTGAGGTTAAAGTTTTGAATTAATTATTTCAGAGATTAAATCAGGAAATTCTTCCCAATCTTTTAAAGTTAATAGCTGCCCACCTGCGATTTTCACAATTTTTTTGGCATCTTCAGTATTAAAGGAAGTTTCTGGTACTACTAGCACAAAATCAACGCCCATGGAGCGGAAAATTCTTAATTCTTCCATTGCCTGTTTAAGATCGTAGATTTCAGCATCAGTGAATAACACATTTAATTTTTCACGAGCACTAGATTTTTCTTTAAATTGACGTCTTGCCCATTCAAGCGCTTTTTGAACCCTCGTACCTCCCCTTGCGGTGATTGATAAGAGTTCATCAGCTAATTCTTCTAATTCTTTATCATCACCAAGTTCTTTTAGCACATGAGTGTCCGATTCAAAAAATGTGATACCAAGCTCATCTTTTTTTAGTCCATAGACTAGCATTGTTGTCGAGATGGCCATTGATGCTAATTTTTCTCCCGTCATACTCCCAGATATGTCTAATTCAAGGCATACGCTTCTTAATCCTTTTGCTGTTTCAAACACAAAAAAATCATCATAATTAATGTGTTCTAATTTCTTCCCTTTTTCGAGGATATTATTTATGGTCTCTTCAAGATCAACATTTTCAAAATCATCGCCGATTGCAAAAGGTCTTACAACATTTATAGGAATGGGGCCTGATACAGTGCTTCCAAGATGCGCCCGGGAGTAATAAATCCCAAGTTCAATAAGCATTTTCTTTGCCAATTCTTTAACTTTTTCCTTAGCTACAGGCGGTAAACTTTTTCTGTGGGTAAACCATTGTTTTAGTAAATTTTCACCACTTCCGGCCCCTAGACACTGGATTAATTTATTTTGACCCTCCTCCCCTCCGATAAACTGAGCACTTTTTAGGGCATCTTCCAAATTAAAATGACCGAGAGCACCCAAAGCATCCCTATTGTCAGAAGCCAAGGCACTAGAGATTAGTTCTTTCATCCGATCTTTATTAATTTGGTTTTTTATTTGATTCATTAAATTACTTAACCGCTCAAAGTCGCCCATATTTTTATCAATCAATTTTTTTAATAATTGATAATCCGGCTCTATTAATTCAAAGATCTCTTCATCGCTCATTCCGATGTCTTTTCCAACTTGCTTTATATCTTCTGCATCCGGATTCAAGCCAATATTTCTTAAAAATTCAACAGTATTTTTCAATTCGTTTGCGTTTTCACATGATTCTAGAGATTTTTTAATTATATCAGGAAGGTGTTGTTCTAGCTTCTGGCTACAATGCATATTGGCGCAAGAATTGGAGAGCTGTTGTAATTGATGAGCTAAAGATTTGAATTCTTCAAATTTTCTTTTTTTGCTCATCGCGTCTTGAATCGCGTTTTCAAGCGCCTGATTTAAAAGGTTATTCCATGATTTATTAGCGAGAGCATTTTTTGTTAAATTTTCAAGTGAAAGATTCATAGGAGAGTTTTGAGAGAGTTGATCGTATTTATCAAGTAATTGAGCTCTTAAATCGGTGCCAAAATATTGATCTAATGAATTTGTTAGATTATAATTATGGTCAAATGAAGATTGTTGAAGGGACTGATTTAGAACTTTTTCTGGATCGAATTTTGGAGTTTCTCCTAAATTTTTTGCGGCTTGGAATAATTGATCAAGGTTATTAATTTGATTTTGAAGTTGGTCTTTCATATGCTGCATTTGGTCTTTTGAAATAGCATTGGTTTCGTTTAAATATTTTAATGTTTGGATTAAATCTTCAAAGTTATTTGAGTTCATTAAATTATTCAAGTCTTCAGTGATATCTTGATTATTAAGTGCTTTACTAGTGATTTGTTCCCAGGCCCGTTTTGACTGTTCTTGAATTAATTCATTTAGATCTAAAGCTTCAGCAGCTTTTAAGTCTTCAGGGTCAAGAGAATTAATCTGTTGTTCTAATCTTTTTTTAGCTTCATTAAGCAGTTCCTCTAAAGACGATAATTTTTCTTTATATAATTCTGCGTCATCTGAAAAGAAATTTAAAGCGGATTTATATGGATCTTCTTCCCTATTCTGATTCAGTTCTTCCATGAATTGCTCCATTTTCTGAAGAAAATCCGTATCTATAGATTTAGACATTTCAATTTCATCTATTAATTCTTGGAATTCATCTAACGAAGATTTTTCTTCAGGAGTTAAAAAATCATCTTCCAAATTGTCGGCATTAAAATCTTCTTGAAAGAATGAGGTAACTAAATCTTTTTTATAATTAGGAAATAAAATTTCAAATGCAATTTTTTTAGCGATATCTTGATTTCCGGGATAAGAAGTCACAGTACTCACTTCGATAAAATCATTAGGAGTAATCGCCCCCTTTCGATAATAGCGTGCCACGATTAACCTGGGAATTGACATAACTTGCCGTGATGAGGGAATTTGGACAATATCTGGATGGTTTCTCATCCTTCTTATGAATTCTACACTATATTCACATGGATTTTCTGGAAATACCCCCATGATAATATATTCCCTCCGAAACTATTATCCTCCTAAAGTTTTATTGATAATATTGTCTAAAATATGCTCAACTTTTATTCCAGGTTTGGGTTTTATACTACCTAATAACACATGTCTTGATATGTCAGATAAATACTCATAAACAGATTTTTTTTCTTTAATCTCTCCTTTTTCTTCAAGAAATCTTTTCCTACCTAATAGTTTAGCAATGGCTATACCAGCTCTAATAGAAGCGGGTACTTCAATATCAATTTTATTTTTTCGTGTTTCATTAATAATTGAATATATTAATTCAAGTTCGGATTCTTCAATCATAAAGTGTTCAGGAAGATTAATACGGATTATATCCAATTCCGTAGATTTTTCTGGGTAAGTTAATTTAATCCATACCTTGATTCTATCTTTTAAAGCTTCAGATAATCTATGTGTCCCCGATAATTCCTCTGGATTCATAGCGCAGATAAAAAAGAAATCTTGAGCAGCTTTTATCCTCCCTATGTGAGGAATACCGATGGATGCCTCTTCTAAAGGTTCTAGCAATGTATTTTGAGAATATTCCGTTGCTCTATTAATTTCGTTAGCTAGAAATGTGCCTCCCTCTAACATCGCTCTTAATAATGGTCCGGGGCTAAATGCTTCCAATATGAATCCATATTTTAGTGTGAGAGCAGGATCAAACGATCCCATGAAATTTGCCGGTCTAATGGATTCATCCATAGTCAACCAGTAAAAACTCGCATCTTTATTTTCTTTTGCTCTTAAACTAGCAAAATAACGGCAAAGTATTGTCTTCCCTACACCTGGTGGACCTACAAGAGCAGGAAACAATCCAGTTGCTTCAGCATCTCTCAATAATTCTAAAGCTTTGCCATATTGCCCAGATAAAACAATTTTAATTTCCTCTTCTGTAGCGTCCTTAATCAATTGTTTATTAAATAAATCTCGGAATTTTTGGTCACTAGAACTCTTACTTGTAATATTTTCCATTTTTTGTATGAGAATTTAATATTTACTTTAAGATTTAAAATTAAATATTACTTAAATTTTTAAACTTAATATTTTAAAGGATATAATATAAAAAACACTCTTTATGGTTGATATTCTAACTAATAATGTAGAGGTTATTTCTAGAATTAAAATTTATAATTTTTAATTAATACTTCTCTTATTTCACCACGTTTTGAAGCATTACTATTAATAACACGTTTAGCACTCACTACATTAATAATATAATCCTCGTATAATTCCATAATGTTTTTATGATAAGAATTGCTTAACATTACCTTACTTCCACAACTTGTCAAAGCATCAATCACTTCTTTTAATTCAATTTGATCTTCATATGTAAAATTTTCTTGAGTATAGCTCGTGAAATTAGCTGTTTCTGAGATAGGAATATAGGGAGGATCAATATAAAAAAAAGTTTTTTCATTAGCATAGTCAATACATCTTTCATAGGAATCAAGTAATATTTCCACATTTTGTAAAACTTCATGAACAGCCCTTAAGTTTTTTTCATCGCAAAATTTAGGATTTTTATATCTGCCAAAGGGCACATTAAATTGACCTTTACTATTCACTCTATATAAGCCGTTATAGCAGCACTTATTTAAATAAATAGTTCTAGAAGCTTTTTCAACATTAGACCAATTTTTAAATTCTTTAGTCCTATCCACATTTCTGATTTTATAATAATAATCTTCTTTATTCCTATGATGTCTAAGTAATTCTATTAATTCGTCCACATTCTCTTTAATTACTAGATAAGCGTTTATTAAAATAGGATTATTATCAATTAAGACTGCATTTTTAGGTAGAAGATAGAAAAATAATGCTCCTCCTCCCACAAATGGTTCAACATAAGATTCAAAATCTTTAGGAAGAAATTTATCAATTTGTCTAAGTAATTGACGTTTTCCTCCTGCCCATTTTAAAAAAGGATGTGGAACATCAACAATTTTTTTGTTTCTCCTATTAATTTCTCTTTTTAATTTCCACTTAGTTTTAGTATCGTAATATTTCAATATTGAATAGTCCATCTTCTTATTAAATTACGTAATTCCTTTACTATATTAATATTAGTTTTTTATTTTATAATTATTTAGTTCTCACTGTAGATTTTCTTATTTGCAAGAATTTTAACGACAAAAAAATATCTATTATCCTAATGGTTGAACGGCTATGTAAATTCTTAATAACCAATTAATAAAAACATAACATATTTATAAAAATCTCGTAGTAAATATATTTAAAAGAAAAATTTCATGTTATTTTTGAGATTTATTTTTAAAAATTTAATTTGAAGATGAATGACATAAATTCCACAGAAGAAAATCTTGATGATTCTGAACAACCAATACGACGTGCTTTTATTTTTTTATTAAATCACTCAAGAACCTCTGAAGCTTTCTCAAAAGAAGAATTTAAAACGTTTGTTAATTATCAAAATCCAAAGACTTTTACCACTTATTTTTCAAAAAAGATTAAACATCTACTAGAAATAGCCCCAAATGAAAAAGATAAATATTTAGTAGCTGGTATATTCAAAAAATTTTCTAGATGGGATAAGTTTAGAAGATATTACTCACAAAGTTCTAAGCTCAAGGTAAAATATATCGAGGAATACTATAAAAATCTAATGATTTTTGAATTTTTTATGCCTTTAACCAATGAAAATGATTTAAGATCATCCTTAGATGAACTTTTTTATAAAAACACTGTAAAACTTATGTTAAATAGAGTTCTTAAAAGCGATTTAAATATTATATTTCCAAAGAAAAATATAGAAACTGAAGAACAATATATTGAGAGAATATGTGAGTGGATATCAAAGAGATTTGGGGGATATTCAATTGGAACGGTTAGGGGCAGGTTTAAAATAGATGATCTAAAGACTTATGCAGAAGTGGCACTCCAAAAAACAAAAGGTTTTGATTATTTAATTGATGAAACAACTGCTATTGTGCGTTTTATTTTTCATGTTGGTTCTCCTATTAAAAATCAAGAATTATTTAATATTGAGCAATTTCATGAAAAAATAGATGAATTTATTGATCAAAGGGAGATTAGATTAGAAGCTAATCAAATAAGATTTATTTTCAAAAATTTGTTTGTTAGAAATATACTTGATTTAGTCAATGGTGAAGATGAGATTTGGATGCTTGAAAGTGGTATTAGAAATTGCTTATATATATGGAAAAATGAAAATTTTTAATATACCAATACATGATTTTGAAAATCTTAAAAGTAGTCATAAATAAAATCTTTTAGTTTCGAACGTCCACTAAAATTCCAGTATCTAATATCCTGTTCAATAAACATCCATTTAATAATTTTTAATAAGACATCAATTTTTTCTCCTACTAAAAAAGTGATATTATTATTGTATAACCAATCTAAAATCCGTTCATCATCTTCGCATATAAAGATTTTGTCAATGCTTTTAAGTAGAAATCTAAAATTATGGTAATTCTCTTCTCTTTTTAAATTTAAATCTTGGATAATATCATTATGACTGGGCATTTTGTCTTTATTCCCTTGATTCCAATTTTCAATCCAGATTTGGAAATCAAATCCAAATTTATTCTGAGCAGGTCTAATTAAATATAATTTCCTTTTATCTGCAAATTCTTCAACAATGTATTTATATCTTGAAACAAATTTCCCACTTCCTTTTCCAGGATCCTCTTCCATGAATTTAAGTACAACAAATTTTCTTAATTCGTTTTTTGAATAAAGTTTAGGGAGCTTCCACCTAATTGTAACATAAGAATAAGGCATTTGAATTTCGAGATTGATTACAAGTAAAAGTTCATTGATTTATATTATTATCCTTTTATTATTAATAATTAGAAAATTCTATAAAGATCAAAAGAATTTATTATATTTTTTTAAGTTTAAATATTTTTTATTGATTACATATTAGAAACCTTTTTGAGAAAATATTTTTAGAAATAATAATAGAGAAGTTATGATTACTGAAGATGAAATTTGGATGTTAGAAATTGGTATGAGATTAATATTACATATTTGAAAAACGAATAATTAATCAAGTTTTATATACAGACACATTTTAATTAGAAAGAATTTGCCATTCATATTCTGAGGGTTGTTCAACATTAAATTTCATGCACTTTTGACATATCAGAGAATATGAAAAACAAAAAGAAAGTCCTAAATTCCAGACGAATTTTTTGAATTTTTCATATGAAACTTTGTTTTCGATATTTTCAACAATATGATCGTATGTTTTACTAAGCTCGGGACCTATAGCCTCTCTTTTATCTTTAAATGAATTTCTGTAATTAAATAACATTTCTGCCATTATATCTCTTCCTAATGCTAAACGGAATATTTTTCCTATTGATCCATCTTTTTTCAAGTAAGTTTCATCATTTATCTCATTTGAAATTTGAAAATATTCTTTAATCTGTCTGATCAATATATAACTGCCTGAACTAATACGAGTTCTTCCCTTAGTTCCGTCACCATCATAATAACCTAATAGAAATCCTAGATATAACTCTTTCTCGGAGACAAATGGTGTACCTTTTAATATTGGTAATTCAATATCTAAAGATTTTTGCGGACCAACTATAAATCCCTTATTAATTAGATGTATAGCAAACCTATCATTCATGAAAACTGCAGAATAATTAATCTTTTTAGTTTTTTTATCAATATTTTCAGATAAATATTCAATATTAAAGCCAATGGTTTTACAAAAATCGTAAATTATGTTTTTATTATCTATAGATTGCCTCAATCCGACAATTAAATTAAATTTATCATTACTATTCATATATTTTTTTTTAGATATCCATCCATCTGCCCATAATATTCCTAACCAATAAGCTTTTTCAATAGTATCAATATCTTGAAAATAGTTTTCATTTAAATAAGGATGAAAATTTGAACTTTTATATCGATGAGAACTAGGAGGATTATGTAAAGATATGTATGTATTTATAGTCCTATTAATTAAAATATCAATTATATCTTTAGGAATATAGAGATTTGCTAAATTCTCTCTCAAATTTTCTTCATAGCTGGAAAGAAACTCCATTGAAATAATATATGAGGGATCTTTACGAGCATCCCGCGTCTTTTCTTTTATATGATATTTACTTTGTCCCAAAATTAAGCTTAAATCTTCTTTTGTAATTAATTTAAATACATTTGAATTCCAATTAAATTCAAATTGTCCCAATAGATTTGAAGGAAGGAGGAATGAAATGGCTATTTTTAAAGACTCTAAAAAATTAATTGTTGTAGATACATCACAATTAAAATTAATCCAAATTTTGAAATTGTTGATTCTATTAATCATTTTATCATTTTAAAATATATTTTTCTTACTAACTCATAAAACTGATTATATTTTTAAAATATTCTTATAATTAGTTTATATTAATATTTATAAACTCGTAGATATAAAAACCCTAATTTTTGTGATGAAGAAAATCTTGAAGCTGTTAATATCGTTTTAAAAAATGTTGATATTTTGCATGGATCTTTTGAATTATGTTTAAAATTCGCAAAAGAAGGTGATTTTATTTATTTTGATCCTCCTTATCATCCATTGTCTGAAACTTCCTCTTTTACAAGCTATACAAAAGAAGATTTTGGAAAGAAATCTCAAAAAAAGTTATTTAACGTGTTTAAACGTTTAGATGAGAAAGGTTGTAAATTGATGCTAAGTAACTCGTATAATAATTTTATTTTAGATTTGTATAATGAGTACCAAATTATTTTGTTGAATGCGAAAAGAGCTATAAATAGTGATGCAAGTAAGAGAGGTGCTATTATAGAAGTTTTGGTAGTGAATTAATTACTTGAAAATTCTACTAAAAGCATTTAAATGGACATAAGCAGTGATTTTATAATTCAATAAAAGTTGATTTATATAATATAAAAATTATTGAATATTTATACAGAATTAGTTGAATTTAATTAAAGTTCCAAACTATATTTCAATAGGAATTAAAATTTTAAAAGGGTTTTATATGCAATTAGAACAGATCTCGTACTCGAACTATAAAGAACGTATTTTAAAGATGAGGGAAAAAGTGATTACTCAACCACACGAAATATGCATCGAAAGAGCGAAGTTATTTACTGAATCCTATAAAAAGTCCAAAGGAGAGTCTCCTATTATTCGATTTGCTAAGGCGATGGAACATTTTTTAACAAACATGACCATAAAGATTTGGGATGATGAAGTAATAGTGGGCAATCGAACAACGAAATTAGTTGGGACACCCTTATATCCTGAAGTTCGCATAGATACAATCGAGCAAGATTATAATACATATGATAGTCGCTTAGTCCAACGACTTTTACTTTCTAATGAAGATAAAAGATACATTGGAGAAGAACTTATTCCATACTGGAAACTTGAAGAAGATACAGTTCAGGAGAGGTTTCAGAAAAAGTTAAATTCAGATTTAAGAGAACTTATGGAAAAAGTAGTTTTTCTCGTAGATACTCAACTTACAAATGGGATTGGCCATTTTCTTCCTGGACATGGGCCCCTTTTGAAGTATGGAATAAATGGTTTAATCAAAAAAGCAGAAAAGAAAATTGGCGAATTTAGTGATGATGCTTCAAAAATTACATTTTTACAATCAGTGCTTATTATTTGTAATGCAGTTAAAAAATTTATTCAAAGATTTTCAGATTTAGCGAAGAATAAAGCAGAATCCGAATCAAATCCTAAACGAAAATTAGAGCTTTATGAAATAGCTGAGATTTGCTATAACATATCTAAATATCCGCCAAATTCCTTTAAAGAAGCACTACAATTGATCTATTTTAATCAGTTGATATGCGGGCTGGAAGATGGAGGATTCGCAGTAAGCGTTGGACGTTCTGATCAAGATTTATATCCATTTTATTTAAAGGATAAAGGTGAGGGAAGAATTTCGGATGAAGAAACCCAATTTCTTATTGAGTGTTTATATCTAAAACTGACCACGTTATGGAATTATGTTCTCAGTAAAGGAATTGTTGCTGCTGAAGGACCTCCTATTACAGAAAATTTAACAATAGGAGGTGTGGATCGTAATGGAAAGGATGCAACAAATGAGTTGTCCTATATTATGTTGGATGCATATACTCACTTGAAGACAGTTCAACCGACCTTTTCTATTCGAATACATAGCATGACTCCAGAAGATTTTTTATATAAAGTGGGTCAATCTGTTAAATCAGGAGCCAGCGTAGCATTATTCAATGATGATGTGATGATAAATAGCTTGGTAAAGCTTGGTTTTACCCTTGAAGATGCTCGAGAATACGCTCCGATTGGATGTGTTGAGCCTCAACATCCGTATAAATCTTTCGGATCAACGAATGCCAATCAAATCAATATCGTAAAATGTTTAGAATTGGCATTAACAAACGGAATTGATATGATTACCAAGGTTGATTATGGTGTTAAAAATAATAAACAAATTACTTCTTATGAGGACCTTTGGAACGCTTTTAAAAATCAAATAAAGTTTTTTATAAAAAAGATGGTTATGACTATGGATGCACTTGATGCAGCCATTTCTGAACTTAATCCCCAACCATTCTTGTCTGCAACCACTGAGAATTGTTTAGAGAGAGGACTTGATGTAACTCAGGGTGGAGCGATTTATAATTTCACAGGGGCGCAATTAATTGGTTTAGCCACAGTGGCAGATAGTCTTGCTGTTATAAAAAAATTCGTCTTTGAAGACAAACTCCTCTCATTAGAAGAATTAGTCGCAATACTTATGAAAAATTACAGGGGCACTTATCAAGGAAGAAAGGGAAGCGAATGGAGAGAGATTTTTATAAATAGAGTTCCAAAATATGGAAATGATGATGATTATGTTGACCAAATAGCTGTTGATGTGGTAAACCTTTATTGTGAGGAAATTTTAAAACAGACAAATTATAGAGGAGGAAAATTTAATCCGGGAATCTTATCTACGGCATTTCATTTAGCATTCGGTATATTTACAGGAGCATCCGCCGATGGAAGAAAATCTAAAATCCAATTATCTAATGGGGTGGGTCCTACAAATGGTATGGATAAAAATGGTCCAACAGCCATTCTTAATTCAGTAAAAAAACTTGATCATGGATTAGTATCTAATGGAGATTCACTAATTTTGGCTTTCCATCCAAATACATTAAAATTAGATATATTCCCGTCTTTAATTCGAACTTATTTCGAGTCAGATGGTGGTTTTCACATCCAATTTAATGTCGTTGGGAAGGATACGTTATATGATGCACAAAGAAATCCAGATGAATATCGAGGATTAGTGGTTCGAATAGCAGGATATACGGTTCTTTTTACTGAGCTCTCTAAGACTGCTCAAGATGAAATAATTGCTAGAACTTGTTATTAATTATTTCTAATTTTTTTAAATTAATTTAATAAAGTTTAATTTCTGATTTTACTTCACTTAGTTAAAAAATCGAAAAAAATTTTAGAGAGAATACCTTTTATAACACACCCTTAAAAAATGGGCCTGTAGATCAGTGGAAGATCATTGATTTCTGCCTCATAAATCAATCTTACGCTTGACTCGCATTCAAGAGGCCGCGGGTTCAATTCCCGCCAGGTCCATATTTTTACCGCATATATGATAAACATTGTGTAGGAATGATTTAGAACAAGAACATAATATCTTATTTAATAAAATCTAAAAAATATGTTTCATTGACTATGATTGAGTATGATTGACTTCAAGAATTTACCACAGATACATGATCCACAAAAAATTGAGAAAGATATATATGAATGGTGGGAATCACAAGGATATTTCCGACCTGAAAAACAACGAGAATTAGGGCTAGTAAATGAAAGCAGTCCTCGTTTTTGTATTACACTTCCTCCTCCAAATGTAACAGGAGTGCTACATCTAGGTCACGCAATTGTATTAACAATTGAAGATCTGATGACTCGTTATGAGCGTATGAACCAAAGAGAAACTCTCTTTCTTCCAGGAACGGATCATGCAGGGATAGCTACGCAAAATGTAGTCGAGAGGGAATTAGATAAGAAAGGAATAAATCGGAAAAAGCTAGGAAGAACAAAATTTGTTGAGGAAGTATGGAAATGGAA
Source organism: Promethearchaeota archaeon (assembly GCA_019058445.1). GTDB lineage: Archaea > Asgardarchaeota > Lokiarchaeia > Sigyniarchaeales > SOKP01 > LW40-45. The sequence continues at coordinate 1,204,921 of JAHPZA010000006.1, forward strand.
AGATCGTTGTCAGGTAACCATTAGAGAGCAATCAAAAGGCATGGGATCTTCTTGCGATTGGACACGTGAAAGATTTACAATGGATGAGGAGTACAGTTTAGCAGTAAGAACTGCGTTTGTACGACTATATCAAAAGCAGTTGATATATAGAGGAAAATATATGGTAAATTGGTGTCCGGGAAGGTGCGAATCGGCTATCTCTAACCTCGAAGCCGAACCTGAAGAGCATGAAAGTAATCTATGGTATTTAAAATATCCTATAAAAAATAAAAATTGGAAAGGACCAAGAGCAGAATGGGCTTCTGGAAAATGGGCTGAAGGAGCAAATGAATTCATAGAATTGGCAACTACCAGACCAGAGACATTATTAGGTGATACAGGAGTAGCAATCGCGCTAAACCACCCAGAATATTCAAAACTTGAAGGAAAAATGGCAATTCTACCGGTTTTAGGGCGGGAAATTCCTGTTTTTGAAGATTCCTATGTCGATCCTGAATTTGGTACAGGTGCACTAAAAATTACTCCTGCTCATGATCCGAATGATTATGAAATAGGAATTAAAAAGGGTTTGGATTTTATTACAGTCATAGATAAAACAGGTCAGATGGTACCGAAATATTCAGGGAAATATGCGAATATGGATAGGTTTGAATGTAGAGAGGAAATTGTTAAAGATTTAAAAAAAGAGGGGCTGCTTTCCAAGATCGAACCATATTCTCATGCTATAGCCCATTGTCAAAGATGTAAAACAATAGTTGAACCTCGGATATCCACTCAATGGTTTGTAAGAACGAGAAATTTAGCGAGAGAAGCTATGGATGCTGTAAAAAGTGGATTAACACAGATGATCCCCGAACGTGAGGAAAGAAGATTCTATCAGTGGATGGAAAACATACGAGATTGGTGCATTAGTCGTCAATTATGGTGGGGGCATCAAATTCCGGTATGGTACTGTACAAATGGGCATGAAATTTGTGAATTAGAAGCCCCAACAAAATGTCCTACTTGTGGAGACAAAAAATTAAAGCAAGATGAGGATGTGTTGGATACTTGGTTTTCTTCAGGATTATGGCCGTTTGCAACCCTCGGTTGGCCAAATCTAGAAAGTAAAGACTTCTTAAGATACTATCCGAATAATATGCGGGAAACTGCTTATGATATTCTATTCTTTTGGGTTGCTCGAGAAATGATGCTTGGAATTGAATTAACCAAAAGAACACCGTATAATAAAGTGTTTTTTCATGGGATTATAAGAGATGAGCATGGTCAAAAAATAAGCAAATCCATGGAAAATATTGATCAATATGACCCTTTAAATATAATTGCACAATATGGGGCCGATCCGCTGAGGTTCACGTTTATATCCAATATTATTCCAAGTAAAGATTTAAATCTTAGTTCTGGAGCCCTTAAAGCATCTAAAAACTTCTGTAATAAGATTTGGCAGTCTACCAATTTTATTTTAGGTAATCTTGACAAAATCAAAAAATTAATTCCTTTTTCAATTGATTATCCAAGAGAAAAATTAGAGATTTCAGATAAATGGATTCTTTCTAATTTTACTAAAGTATTAAAGGACGTAAATAAGTTCTATGAAGAATATGATTATCTTAATGCTGCGAGATCACTACGTTCTTTTCTTTGGGATGAGTTTTGTGATTGGTATATTGAGACTTCAAAGATTAGAATATATGATGAAAATAAAAATGATAGAAATACCCCAATTGCTATTCTATTATATATTTTAGAAAATTGCTTACGTCTTTTACATCCAATAATACCTTTTATTACAGAAGCGTTGTGGCAGAATTTACCAGATTCAGTGAGAGAGGGTCCAGCGTTAATAGTAGCTAAATGGCCCGAACTGAATGAAACTTTAATTGATGAAACAATCGAGCAGGATTTTGAATTAATTAAAAATATAATCCATGATATTAGACGGGTGAGAAGGGATTTTAATATCAAACCTGGTTTAAAAATCCCATTAATTATTCAGCCCGGGGATAAAAAAGATTTAATTAATAGCGCATCTTCGGAGATTGCATTATTATCTCACATAGATCCAAATAAAATCACAATTGATGCATCTCAGATACCACAAAATTCAGCGAAAATTATTCATGAGAATGTTGTAGTATATCTTCCCTTAGAAGACATAATTAATATAAAAGTTGAAAGAGAGCGTATATCGAAACAACTTTTAAAACTTGAGGAGCAAATTCAAAAAGTTGAAAAGAAATTAGAGAGCCCTTTTTCAAAAAAAGCACCTCCAGAGCTGGTGGAATTAGAAAAGGATAATTTAACTGAATTGAAAAACAAGAAAAATTCAATTAAAGAGCAATTAGAAGTCCTTAAACAATAAAAATCTTTCAGTATTAATCGCTATTAATATCATTATCTTTATTATCGTCGGAAGCAATATTATCAAGGCCAAGTTGGGAAACCATGATTCTCTTCATTTCTTCTTTATTTTTAGGTAATCCAAACATTTCAGCATATTTATCTGTAGTAGTTAATTCATGAGATCTTCCTTTTTTAATAGCAAAAATTAAGTCATTATCAAGAAGATATTTAACATGTTCATAAGCTCCGCTCCCTCTTAGTTTAATAACTAAAGATTTAAGAATTGGCTGTTTTAATGCGATTACTGTTAAGGTTCTTAAGTATCTCTCGGCAATTGCCCCTCCTTTCGCAAATTTTGAAACTTTTTCAATAAATTCTGTTCTAAGAGCCATTTGGAAATCCTCACCAACCTTATTTATTACGAGAGCAGTGGATCGTTCTAGATACTCGAAAGCAAGTTCATTTATCAACTCTTCAACTTCTTTTTTTGGAATCTCCAACCTTGTGTTTAATTCTTCAATACTTAAAGATCTACCCGAAACATAAAGAGAAGCTTCAATAAGATTTTTATGATAGTCTTTCACTTGTCTTGCAATCAGCTCTTTATCTGTTTCAACTGAATCCGATATAAGGCTTGTATTTTTATCATCGCTAATTTCGGTTTCATTAATTTCTTCAATAGTTTCATCAGTTGTTTCCATACTTAGTTCATTAACCTCATCTTCTGGAGGTATTTCATTATCTTTCTTTTCAGAATCATCTTTTATTTCCTCATTAAACTCATCCATACACAATCATCCTCTCTTTTGAATTTTTTTATTTCATACTAATTGAGATATCTTTGAACTCATCTGCTTGAAAAAGAGTTAATTTATTTCCAGTACTTAAAAACATTAATGCTAAAAACATTCTTACAAATGCAAATTTCCTCCCGATAGTACTTTCTTCTTCATTTTTTATTATATGTAATAGATCAAAAAAACTAGAATCTTTATTATTTAAATTAATCGTAGCTTTTATTCGATTATACCAACTTTCATGTAATTCCTCAACAGTTTGTTCTTTTCCGCTTATATGTTTTAAGAGTTCTTTGGGTAATTTCGCTTGAGATAACCTTCTCAGACGTTTTTGCTTTTGTTCTTCTTGTCTTAAGCGTCTCCTCCTTAATTTTTCTTTCTTTTGCATGGTTTCAATAATTGCAGCTCTCATAGCCTCAAATAATTCATCTTTAGTTGCTATTTGCATTTTAGGGCTAATTGGTTGAGGTAATGACTTAGGAATTGTTCTTGAATGACGTTGTCTCAATTTTTCGAGTTCTTCCATCTTTTGAATTTGTTCCTCCTCTCGAATTATGCTAGAGATTTTAAAATGGTGCAAATTTGCTGCCGTTCTTAATGCTATTCCAGAAATCTTGTAATTTATGAGCTCTTCTTCAAGCATATGATCAAAAAATTTATCTACTAATGCTGAGAGATCATAAAATGCGACTTGAGAATCTTTAGCTAAGTCAAGATCCAGTAATACCCTATATTTTGGTTTTTGCCAAAACTTTGGTTCAGCCTTGTCCCTTTGTATAAGAGGGGATTCTTCATCCTCTTCTTCAAAACCAGCAATTAATTCCTCTTCTAATTCTTCTTCTTGGGTTCGATCTACGAAATCGGGACTAGTTACTACGCCTTTTACTAACTCAACTATATCCTTCTTTTTCGCTTTTGATGGAATTTTAATATTGTTTTTATTACAAAATTCTCTTAACTGCTTAACTGTCCATTTATTAAAATCAGTTTTTTCATTGATTTTTTCTTGATCTGAAATAGTATCTCACCTTTTGCTTAAAATTTTTAGATTAATTTTCCACTTTAGGAGGGACATCTTCTAATTCCAACAATCTTTTCGCTTCTTCTTCTAAATCGACACTGAAAATATCTGTAATGCCCGATTGTTGCATAGAAACTCCGTAAATACGGTCTGCATTCACTATATTTTCTTCTCTATGACTAATTACAAGGAATTGTGCCTGATCAGAGAATTCTTGTATTACAGTGCTAACGCGGTGAACATTCGGTCCATCAAGTGCCGCATCGATCTCATCCATTATATAAAATGGTGCGGGGTAAAATTCTTGGACGGCAAAGATAAAAGATAAAGCTACTAAGGTTTTCTCACCTCCGCTAAGAATCTCCAATGAGGAGATCTTTTTTCCTCGAGGACGAGCTTCGATAGATATACCCCCTTCAAATGGTTTATCCGGTCTGTCAAGTATCATTTTAGCTGAGCCCCCAGGGGAGAGTTTCTGGAACACAGCACTAAACACTCTATTGATCTCATGATAAGCTGTCATAAATGTCCTTGTCTTTTCCAATTCTATCTTGTCTATCGCATCCAAAATAGACTTTCTTTCGCGCTGTATAGTCTGTCTGCGCATATCAATTTCATCGAATCTCTCCTTAACGGTATCATATTGTTCGATTGCTTTTAAATTAACGGGCTCTAAGGCTCTTTTCTTTTTATTCGCAAGTGACATATCAGATTGTAATCCTTCCTCCGATAAATCCTCGGTTAAGGGGGGTAAGGTTCCATAATCTTTAGATCTCTCGTATAGTGTTTCTATTTGATCTGCACAAATAATTTTTTTTGATTCATAATTATTCTTTTTAGAATTTTCCATAGAACGATCCGATTTTAAATCAGTAATAACTTTTTGGTAATTTTTTTGTTTTTTCCATGATTCATCCTTTTCATTTATTAATTTATCAATTTCCTGTTGTTTCTCATCCTTTTTCTTAGTTTCTTCAATTAACTGATAATCAATTTTTTCTATTTCTTTTACTGTTAATTCTACTTGATTTTCAGTGTTTTTGATATCTTCATTATATATAATGATTTGTTCTTCTCTTTCTTTATTTTTATGAATTTCATTTAGTTTTCCTTGGGTTTTTTGCAAGTTTTTATTAAATTTGTTTAAATTTTGTTGCGCTGTTTTTTGAGCCTCCAATTCTTTTTCTTTTTCTCCTCGAAAGGTATCAATAATTTTTTGGATTTCATCTATGTTTTTTTGAATTTCTTCAACTTCAGAATTAAAGGTTTGTATATTTTTATGACTCTCTTCAATATTTTTATTGGCATCCATGTTTTCCTTAGTTATTTCTTCGATGGAATTAATAATTCTCATAACATTATCTAGTGCTCTTAGTTTATCCCTTATCTCTTCTAATTTTTTGTTTTCTTCATCAATTTCTTTTTGTATGTTTTCAATAATTTCCCAGAATTTTTCTTTATTTCCCGCAAGATTTTGAATTTCTTTATCTAAGGAGGTTAAATCTAATTCTACTTTATTTATACTCCCTTCTGTGAGAAGGATTTGAGCTTTTTTCTCCTCATTATTTTTATTTAAATTATTTATGCTATTGTCTAATTCATTAATATTTTCATATAAATTTTGAATCCCCTGAAGCTCCTGAAGTTTTTCTTGAATATTATCATACTCCTTTTGAGCTTTATCAATCTCATCTTGAATCTCAGATATCTCTTTCCAATAATTATCTTTAATATTTTTTAATTCATTTATATCATTATTAATTTGTTCGAGATCACTTCCTTTTTCATTTATGCTGGCATTTCTCTCATTAATTTCGAGGGTATATTTTTCAATCCTCTCATTGATCTCCTTAATTCTTTTATCAACCTCCTCCAGTCTTTTGTTTGAGATGGTAAGATTCTCGGTATCATGTGTTTTTTTAAGATTAATTTCCGTTAAATTTTTCTCAACCTCAGTTAAATCATCCTCTTGAGTTTTAATGCTACTAGAAATTTCTTCCATTTGTTTGTAAAGTTCTTGAGATTTTGACATGGTTAGTTTTCTTAGGGAGATATGGACATTTTCTAATATTTCCATTAAATCCATAACAAAAGCATCAAAATTGGAGGTCGATTCATGTACTGCCACATCAGCAGATTCTTTAACTTTACTAATAAGGTGTGTTATTGTGGAGTCCGCATTATCTGTAAATAAAGTTAACGTTTGTAATATCGAGTCAAGCATGTTTGACATTTCAGCCATTTCTTCACTCTCACTACTAACGCTCTCCATAGTTTTCATTATATCAATAATATCTAACACGAATTTTTTAAAATCTTCGGCAGAAGTTTCAATAGCTTCAGCATTAGACTGTTGTATATTGGCCTTAATAGATTCTACTGATACGTTTATATTTTGAGTGAGCATGTTTAAAATTTGAAGTATTCCGGTTACATCGTCTTTACTTTTATCATACTCTTCCTCTGAATTTTCTATCTTTTTTAAAAGAGCTTCTTTTTCTTTTGTAAGCTCATCTAAACGTCTTTGGATATTCTCTTTTTTAATGATAAATGTCTCTGAATCTTTCTCAGATTTTGAAATATTAGTATTTAAGCTACTTACACTTAAATCTAAATTACGTTTCTCGCGCTCTAAATTAGTTAATTCTTTCTTAAATATTTTTAATTCAGTATTCATATTAGAAATCTTGCCTTGATTATCAATAATCTCGGCATCAATAGCCTCTTTTTTTAAATTTAGTAACTCTAAATTTTGTTCATTCTTTCGATAAGCAGAATCTTCATCTTTGGATTTCTTTTTTAAATCGCTTAAGTTTTTAAGGATATTTTCCTTTTCATGTAGGAGAGCCTTTACAATTTCCTCTATTTCTTTACCCTTGCTCAATTCCTCGATCTTTTGGATAGTTCTTTCTTTTTTTTGGTTTGCCTTTTTAATACTTTCATTATTCATCTTAATTTCAGTAGTTAATGAAGATAATGTCGATTTTAAATCAGTTAACTTAGAGTTTAAAGCAGTTTTTTTGGTTTGAACCAAATTAATATCATTTTCCAGATTTCTCTGTTTCAGATTTTCATCTGAGATTTTAACTTTAAGCTGCTCAATTTTTGTTTTAATTTCATTTTCAATATTTATAGTAGCTTTTCTTGCTTCTTCTATACTTTCATGATCTCCTTTTAATGATTCTAATTCAACCTCTAATTTTTCTTTTTTAATTTCATTCTTTTTTATATTATCTTTAAGCACCTTAATTTTTGATTCATTAGATGAAATATTTTGTTTCACTTTTGATATCTCTGAGTTGAACTTAGATTTTTCATCTTCATTACTTTTAATTTTATTATCTAGTTCTGCTTGATTTTGTTGTCGTTTTTCAATTTCCTTTTTTGCCTCTTCAATTCTATTTTCTATTTCAGCGATATCTTTCGTTACATCTTCTATTAGGGAGTCAAATGTCTGACCCTCTTCGAGTTTCATTAAAAGTTTTTCTAATTGTTCTTTATCAATAGTTAATTTCTCAATTGACTTTTTTGCAATGCTCAAGGTTGTCTGGTTTGATGATAATTCAGTTTTTGTTTGGGTGATAGCTTCATTTAACTCTTCTCTTTCTTTTTCTTTAACATTTATGTTACTTTGTATATTATCCATAACCAGGGATTCTTGTTTTAATAGTTCTTCTTGTCTCGTAATTTTTTCTTCAAATTCTTCCAATACTTTATTAACATCTTCAATTTTCCTATCTAATTCTTCTTCTTCTTTCTGATATTGTGCAATTTTTAAAGCAAGTAACTGAGCATTATAAAAATTAATTTTATCATCAAGTTCTTTCCATGCTAAGGCGTCATTTTTCTCTTTTTCAACTTTTTTTAGTTGAGTAGATACCTCCTTAAAGATTGCTTCGAATTGTCCCAAATCTCGTTCAGCTTTTTCTAACTCTTTCAAGGTAGAATCTTTCATTTCGTCATATTTTTGGAGGCCAATTAATTCTTCGATAAATTTACGTCTATCCTCTGAATTCATATGAGTTAATTCAACTATCTTCCCTTGTAATACAAATTGATTGCTACCATCAGGATCAACATTTGCAGTTGCCAACGCATTAAGAATTTGTTGTCTTGTTGCCTTTTTTTCATTCATTTTATATCCCCCACCTCCGCCCCTTTTAATGATTCTGGTAATTGTAAAATCCCCATCACTACCACCTGGAAAAATTCCATCTGAATTGTCAAAATGTATAGTAACCGAAGCGCGATTAGAAGGGTTCTTTCCTCTTGAACCTGCAAATATTAAATCTTCTAAACTTTTTGCACGCATTGTTTTTTTACTTAATCTCCCTAATGCAAAACATAAGGCATCAATAATGTTGGATTTTCCAGCACCATTCGGTCCTACTATGCAGGTAAACCCACTTGAAAGTTTAATTGTAACCGTCCGATCTCCAAAGCTTTTAAACCCACTCATGGACACTTTTTTAATATAGGTCAGAATTAGATCTCCTCTTATTCCATAGTTATTAAAAATATAGAAAAATGCAAGTTTAAATCTTTTTTTTTTAATTCGAAAATAAGTTAATTTTCAGTTACTTAATTTTTTTAATAATAAAAACCTTTAATCTCATCAAAAAAAAAAATAATTGGAATTTTTTAGTTATATTTGCCCAAAAACGGCATCAACCATTGCTTTCAGCTGAAATGGGTTTATTGTCATAAAGAAACAATCATATGTTAAAGGGTTTTTAGATAAAAATTTTATATTCGTAGTAAGTCCTTTTCTTGAGGGGCTTAATATCCCAACTCTTAAGGCTTTTTGAATGATATTTTTAAATTCATTTGAATCTTTTTCATAGTCTAAAGATTCACATGATATATCATATAGCTCTTGTAAATTATTTAAATCAATATAAAAGTGCGATTTTGTTGCAAATGTATTTGAGAGATTATCTAAAAAAATAATAGTTAAAAGATCTTCCTCAGAAATATAATTAAGCATATTAAATTCATCAGATATTTGAAAAGAATCAAATTGGTTCTGAAATATTTCTAGCATTTTAAAATGTTCTATGGAGTCTTGATTTTTTAAAAAGGGATAAATTTCTCTGAGCATATCAATTCCTTTTCCAGGAACAGGTACATAATGCTCAAAAATAAGATCTGTAATATATTGAATCAATTCCTTATCAACTTCATGTGAAAATGTCAAAGACGCTCTTGTTTGTAATATTAAGTTCAATTCCTTGTAGGTAAAATAATTGAGCTTTCTTTTTATATCAAATTCAGATAAATAATCCAAAGTCGATGATCTTAAAATCTTATTTACCGTCGAAATTACGGTAATATTCATTTCTTTTCCTAAATATAACATCTTCTTAAAAAAATCAGGTTTTATATTCTCTATGTTATTAAATATAAGGAAGAGATTTTGATCTATTTTTTTGCTTGCTAATTTAAAAATATTCCATAACTGAGAAATATTTGAGTTCAGAAATGAATTAAGATTGAAATTGAGGTTAGGCAATTTATTTAACTCAGTTAATAAAGAAAAGATTAATTCTTCAAGATTCTTCTCCTTACAGTCTATAATAATTTTCTGAAAAGGTAATGAATTGCCGTTATTTGTAATTAAATCTTTTACAACTTTATTGATAATTACTTTTTTACCGATCCCTTCAATCCCTTGATATAAGATATTAAGAGGAAACTCATCTGTTATTGAATCATTTAAAAGGGAATATAACGATTTTTCTTCTTTCTTTCTAAATAGAAGATTAGGGGGTATATAATTTGGATCAAATATTGCTTTTGGCCCTATATAGTCATTATTTATCTTCGATTTACTAATCATTTTTCTTTTAAGTTTTTATTTTTATATTTTTTTTTTATCAACCTATTTAAACCAAACGGAGAGAGAGGGGTCACTAAAAGTAAAAATAAGAAAAAAAAATGGTATTTTCCAATAATCTTAATTCGAGATTTTGAATGTGAAAGAAGATTAAAAGATTGCTGAATAAATTCTTAAATATATCTGAATGAATAAATAAAATTTAAACAATAATTAGGAAAGAGTTGTTATTCTTTAAATAGCTATATAAATAATAGGGTAATTTCTGATCTTTTTCAGGTTCTAGTTATTTATTCTCTTTACTCCAATTTTGCTTTTATCAACTTTTTCACTTAATCGAATTTTGCGTAATTTTTTAGGAAATTTTAAATCAACATCATCAAACACAAAACCACTCTCACCTAAAGGACCTTCAACTATTTTCAATTTGGAAGGTGAGATATATCCATTGATAAATGACAAAATTTTACTATTTCCAAGAAACTTTCTATCTAGTACATTTCCAACCGAATTACATGCTGTAATAGGGATTCTATTCTCTAGAGCTCGGGCTTGCAAATAAATTTTCCAATTATCCATCCCATCTTCTCTGATTAATGTGGGAGTGAATAAAATATCAGCACCATTTTCAATGGCTAAACGAGGAGTCTCAAAAAAAGCAACATCAAAACAAATAAGAATTGCAAAATTCGATTTTCCTAATTTAAAAATACATAACTCCCGTCCTGGCTCGAAGTTTCCCTGTTCGTAAGAGTAGAGATGGATTTTATCTTGCCTTCCGATTTCTTCGCCTTTTTCATTGAAATAATAGCATGTAACAGATGGTTTATTAAGGTTTTTCCGTTTTTCCCATATCGCTCCAGATAGGAGTTTTATATGGTATTTCTTAGCTAACTCTTTTACAAAATTGTAGTGTTCTCCTCTCTCTTTTTGAATATTTTGAGACATATCTTGCAGGAATGGAACCCATCTTTCAGGTAAACATGCAATTTGACAATCTTCAAACTTTTTTAAAAGCTTCTTTAGTATATCTTCTATATGAGAATAGCTCTTATTTACATCTTTACAAATCTCTGGTTGAATACACGCAACTTTCATTGTGATAATACTAATGACTTAATTTTGTTCTTTTTGATTTATTTCTGATATGATGTCAAAAATTTCATTTAAATTAGAGATTTCAAAATCTGGTTTGGTTCCCTCAGGAATCTTTATACCTTTTTTATAAGGATCATGCTTTCCTCCTCTTCTAATTAAGACCGAATGGATATTACATAATTTTGCAGGGATGATATCCTTATCTATACGATCGCCCACATATATGGTTTCGGGGCCTAAAACCCCAAATCTTTTTAAGCAATGATCAAATAATTTAGGATTAGGTTTTCTTATACCAATCTCATCAGAAACCACAGTGAGATCTATTAAATCATCTATTCCCAATCTTAATATTTTCTCATATTGCTTGATTGGAAGTCCATCAGTGATAATAGCAGTTTTTATTGATAATTTTTTTAAGGTATTTATACAAGGTAAAACATCATCATAGAGCTTTATGGAATCAATTTTCTCCTTATGATATGCCATAACTGCTGCTGAGATATATTTAAATTGGAGTGAATAGGGGATGGTTTCTTCTATTCGTTCTAATCGATTATATCTCCTAATGAAGTAATTATAGTGTTTTGAAGAGTTTGATCCGTATTCTTTTACAATTTCTTGGATCATTTTAATTGCCATCTCGCGATTAATATCTAAACCTAACTTAATCATTGCTTCAATTCCTTTAATTCTTGCCCTATCAGACAAACCTGTCGAATCGAAAAGGCAATCATCAAGATCAAATCCCACGAGCTTTATAGGACACATGGTTATATTTAGAAATTTTAATTCATTCGTTCACGATAATTCAATGATAATAAATAATTTCATACCTTAGAAAGCTTTTGATATTAGAAGTTTTTATAAGATAAATTTATTTATTCTTGAAAACATATAATCTTTAATATTAATCTATGATAAGCATATACAAATTAAAAGGAATTTTATTATTTTATCCATACAAGTATTTGAAAAAAATATTATTTACTACAAGATTTTATTTGTTTTTCAAACGTATAAATGAATACAATTATTATTAAATAAGTTATAATAATCATTGCCGGAGAAGCAGTTTTTGAAGACAATCGTAACTTTGTCATGGTTTCACAGGAAGATTGGCCCAATAGTGTTTTATTCTTATCCAGAAAAGATGTTGGAAGATGACTTGTCTGTAAGAATAGCTAATATTATGGATCAAACGTTTAATGAAGGTTTTTTTACTCATTCCTTTGAAAATGTGAATTCAATGAATTATTATTTTGAAATTCATTCTGATTGGGCAAGAGGAAATAAAGAAATGCTTATGGTATCTGTAATTTTTGAGCAACAAACTTCTCTGGACATGGAACAAGACGTTTTGATGCTGTTTAATGAATTTTCTGAAAGACTACAATCAAATGAGGAAATTTTTACAGCTTTTTATGCAAATGATTTAAGCAGCTTTGATGATGAAAATGATAAAGAGAATATAACAAAAAACAATGCCTTGATTAAATTATGGGTAAAAGAATTATATTGGGCTACAGTTGAGAAGACCAGAGAAAAAACGGAGGAAGAAAAAATCGCACTTCTTTTAAAAGAAAAACATATTTTTTTTACTTTAAAAAAGTTATCAAAAGGACCAATTACATTAGAAGGGTTGGCCGAATGGTTTAATTCTAAATTTACCGATAAGATTTATAATAAAGTGATTGAGACTTTAGTGGATAAACAATTTATTTTTATAAATCAGATAGGTAGGGTTGAGAAATATGTACTTTTATTAAAAGAGGTAAATGCGGAGAGGATTCCACCAGATAGTGTAATTGAATATATAGATGAAACTCCAGATCTAATTGATTTGCTGCTTCCAAAAGTGCAACAATATTTTAGTCAGTATGAAACGATGAAAAATGAGGAATTGGAAGAAGATTCATTTACACTATTTCAGATTATATCAGATCCAAAAAAGTATAATATTCTTTCAGAATTAAGAGATGGAATAATACGTAGAGATCAATTGCATAAATTAGTATCAAAGAGAACATTAGATAATCTAATTGAAACAATTGATTTTTTAGAAAAGTATAATGTTATTGAAGAGTTAAAATTTAATAATGAAAGGTACATTGTATTAAAAACTAATTTGCAAATAACCACCGCCTTTCCTGAATATCTAAGAAAATTGTTGCCTAAAGAATCGAAACCAGTTGTTGCCAATAAATATAGTCCAAGATTAATAAAACAACAAGAAGAAATGGCTGAAATTTTTAAAGAAGTAAGGGATGTTCGTAATAAAGAAGATGGCCATAAAACTAAAGAGGAAAAAATAAACAAATTTTTAGAAGATCTATCTTCTGGTGTCAAAAAAGACACTTCCAAAAAATAAAATTGAGGAATTTTAAAAAGTTTTTTTTTGTTAGAAGACTTTATTCTATTAATCAAATTAAGAAGAAAGTTATAGATTGAGTGTTCAAGCTGTTTTTATCGTAGATAAAGTGAATAATACTCTAATTTTTTTGGAATATTTAGAAGAGAATATTAAAATAAATCAAAAAGAATTATCAAACGTTTTAGGAAGAATAGTGAATAATAGTAAAGAATTAGAACTAAATTCATTTTCTAATTTCGAATTAAATGAAAAGTGCTATTTCTTTGGAGTGTTTAATAAACTTCTCTTAGTCGTGCAGCATCAGAAAGGGAAAACTCCGCCAGATGATTTTTTAAATGAACTATATAACATTTTTGTTAACGTCTTTAAAAATATCTTAGAAAATTATACAAACAATGATCTCTCAAAATTTAGATCTTTTGCTAAAGATGTGAGGGACATATTACCCAAATACTTTCATCACTCAAATAAACAAAAAAATAATATTGGCAATAGACCCTTAATTGATCCAATAAAAAGAGATTTTTATCCAGAAAGGCCCTCGGTGTACAAACGTGATGAAATACTCTATAATGAAGCCAAGCTCATTAAGCAGAAATATGCCACTAAATTTGTTGATGGTTTCATTTTTAAACTTCATATCTATATAAATATATCACCAACTCAATCGTATAAAATTTTCATTGACTTTTCAGATTACCCACTAAAACCAACTATATTTATCGATGATGTTTTAATTAAGGAATTAGGAAAGAATTTGGATGAAATATTATATTTTTATACTAAATGGGATAAAAAAAGACCGCCTCATATAATTGAGCTTGTAAATGAATTAGAAACTATTCTTGTACAATTTAACTCAGAAGGAAGACTATCAAAAGTTCCATTAATCCCAAAAAATGCAATACCAGAAGTTAAGCCCTTGCCAAATATAGAATAAAACATAGCAAACATAAAAAGAAAAAGAAGTAGTTAGATGGAAAAAGAAGAAGAATCCCTGGATGATTTGAAATATCTTTTAGGTAATATGGGAATTGAGATATTATTAGCAATTGACCGTGGAGCTAAGGACTTTGAAACAATAAAATTATTTTCAGGTGTACCCCTCTCCTGTATTAAGGGTAGAATTCCTGTGTTGATAGATTTGAATTTAATTCAGAAAAAAAATAATGAGTATTCATTAAAAGAAAAGGGTCGAAATTTTAAAAAAAAATTAGAAAGAAAAAAAGATTTCAAAATGGAATAAGGTTAAGCTTATATTTCAGATTGGGGCGACATTATCATAGTTATGAGCTGTAACTCAATTTGTCACAATTTCATCATCAATATAAATTTAAACTTTCTTATTTTTAGGTTTTTTAGTATTTAATTCTTTTTTATAATACTTTTCCACATAATAACCGGGTTTTTTAAAACCTCCACTTTCTTCAATAAGGTTTTTTAAACCATCCTTTTGAGATATTTTGTTCTTGAAATCTTCATATTCATTAACTTTTAACTCTTTTTTTTTTAATAAATAATCTAAAATCTCAAAAGCTTCTTCATTTGTGGTACATCTACGAATAAAATCAATTGCCCCGGGATCACTCAATTCATTTAAGTTGCATATTTTGGATTGTATATCCCGCTTTTTGGTTGTATTTTCAATATCTAATGCAACAGAATCAATTTTTAGGGCTTTTTTCCCATTAGTAATTTCAGAAATCAAGTGAGGTATAAATTTTTCTAATTCTTTCTTGTCATAGGACACGTTCAATCCGTTTTTTTCTTTTATTTTTGCTTTTTTAAAAGACTTCGTGTCTTTATTCTTTTTATCACTCAAGAACTTGACATCCGTTAATAAGTAAACCTTTAAGTATTTATTAAATTAGAAATAATAATTCAAAGTAATAAAATTATGTGTTTAGAATTTATGAGTATATTAATTTCTGATAAACTTAAAGAAGAAGCTATTGAAATCCTACAGAATAACGGTTTCAATGTTGTGAAAAAATATTCAATAACTAATGATGAATTAAAGCATGAAATCAAAAAATATGAAGCAATCATCATTCGTTCTAGAACAAAGCTAACCGCAGAGATTTTAGAAAATGCGAATAATCTTAAAGTTATTGGAAGAGCTGGAGTTGGATTAGACAATATAGATTTGAGAAAAGCAGAAGAATTACAGATTAAAGTACTAAATACTCCTGAAGCACCTTCAATTTCTGTAGCAGAATTAACAATAGGATTAATATTAAATTTAGTAAGGCATATTTCGAAAGCAGATCAAACAATGCATTGCGGTGAATGGTGTAAAAGTGATTATATGGGTTACATTTTACAAGGGAAAAAAATAGGATTAATCGGATTCGGTAATATTGGTCAAGCTGTAGCAAAAGTATGCAATGCGTTGAGTATGGATATCGGTATATACGATGTTGACGAAATTGTTAAAGTTAAGGCAAAAAAGTTAGGATATAGAGTATATCCTTCTGTAGATGATTTAATAAAAAATTCCCAGATTATCTCATTACATATCCCTTCTACGGTGCAAACTGAAAATACGATGGATGAGAGAAGAATAGGATTAATGAGTGAAAAAGCAATTCTTATTAACACAGCTAGAGGTAATCTTGTTGATGAAGTGGCTTTAATAAAGGCTCTTAAAAATAAAAAAATTGGCGGTGCAGCTCTTGATGTATACAGGGAAGAACCATTGAAAGATATGGATTTATGCAGTTGCGAAGAAAATTTAGTGCTTACTCCGCATATAGGGAGTCAAACAGAGGAGACCCAGACCCAAGCAAGCATTATGATTGCCGAGAAAATCTCAGAGTATTTAAAAAAATAATAAAATTATTTAGTATTAGTGAATTTTAATAGGTATAACAAATTATAAGTGCTTTTAAATTTGAAGTCAGGATATAAATTTGTAAAGGAAACGTTTGAAACTCACGAAAAAGGACATAATACCCCACATTGGTATCGTGGTATTGAATATAGAAAAGGTCATTCTATTGAACGAATTGAACGACCAACGAAAATTCATCGGGCCAGATCTTTAGGCTACAAAGCAAAGCAAGGTTACACCTTAGTACGAGCAAGAATAAGAAAAGGCGGAATGCACAAAATCAGACCAAAGCGGGGGAGAAAACCCAGGGCTATGGGCGTTAAGAAATATACAACGGGAAAAAATCTTCAATGGATAGCAGAAGAGCGTGTTCAGAGGAAATTTCCAAACATGCAGGTTTTAAATTCTTACAAAGTGTATTCTGATGGAAGAAACTGGTATTATGAAGTTATTTTAGTTGATCCAAACCACCCTGTAATAAAATCTGATCCAAATATACATTGGATTACTGAATCTGCCCATAAAAAGCGAGTTACAAGGGGTCTGACTTCAGCTGGGAAAAAAGCCCGAGGCCTTTATAAGAAAGGGTGGGGTTCTGAAAAAAATCGGCCCTCCATTAGAGCGAACAAGGGTCGTGGAAAATAATTTCTTTTATAGACACTTCTTCTTTTAAAAAAAAAAAATGCGAAATTATTTCACAATTTTATTTAGATTTATAACTTATTAATTGAAATTGTCATCCCACCATCTAAAATGAGATTTTGCCCCGTGATGTAATTTGCTGTGGGAGAGGCTAGAAATAAAGCAATATCTGCGACCCATTTTGCTTCTCCAATCTTATCTATAGGAAGTTTGACACCCCTTGCTTCTAAAAGTAACCTAATAACTTTAGGATCGTTTTTATATAGAGGAGTCAAAAATACTCCTGGTGATATTGCATTTACAGTAATATCACTTGGTCCTAGCTCTAAAGCCCATAGTTTAGTAAATGCAATTAGAGTTGCTTTGCTTGCGCTATACACTCCGAAGAAAGGATTAATCCCATTTTCAGTTCCTGCACATGATGCAATATTTATTATTTTGCCTCTAATTGGTTCAAATTGTCTTTGTCTTTTCATCTGTCTGAAAAAGGCTTTTGTAACATTCCAGGCTCCTTTGACATTTACTGCCATGACTTTGTCATAACTATCCTCTTTTGATTTCAAGGAGGCATATAATCCTGAATCTATTCCCGCATTATTTACTAATAGAAATACATTATCAAATTTCTCAGAAACCTTTTTAGCCATATTGTTTACTTCTTCTGAATTAGATATATCTGCTTTTGCTAAGAAAATTTCAACTTTATGATCCTTGAGAATAATATCACGGGTTTCCTCTAGGCCTTCCATATTAATATCATTAATTACCAAATCTGCTCCTTTACTTGCAAAGCATTTTGCCATTTCCCTTCCAAAGCCGCTACCGGCTCCTGTGATTAAGGCAACTTTTCCTTTTAAAAATTTTTCATCATTCATTTGTTTTTAACACCTAAAAAAATAATATATTAAAAAGTTATTTTCCAAATAATCCTTTTTGCTTCTTATACAATCCAAGGAATTTTCCAGCAGAAGGTGATTCAAAAGCAATACTAACATCTATTACAGCAGGTTTCTTTGATTCTATTGCTCGCGCTATAGCAGCTTCAATCTCCTCTGGTTTATCAATTTTTTCGCCATAACACCCAAATCCTTTTGCTATTTCCGCATAATTAATTTCAGGTAAGTCAACATCACAGTACCTTTTCTGATAATTATTTTTTTGATTCGTTTTAAGCATTCCCCATGCACAATTATTCGCAATTAATACGATGATAGGTAAATTAAGTCTTACTGCAGTGTCTAATTCATGGACATTAAAGAGAAAGCTTCCATCTCCTGAAATACACACCGCAAGTTTGTCGAGTTTTGCTAATTTCGCAGCAATAGCATAACACACTCCAACGCCTAAATGCCCCATTCCTATTGAAGTGAATGTACTCCTTGGATATCTAAGAAAATTGGAAATTAGACCATATGTAAAAACGGCGATATCACCTCCATCAACAACTAATTGTGAATCTGCTGGTATGGCCCTTAGAACTTCTATGACAAATCTTTCTGGTTTCATTGGAGTTTTGTCAGATGCTAAAAGCTTCTCAATAGTTGCTTTATCGTTTTTGCGAACATCTTGTAAATAATCATTCCACGTGGACCATTCAGTCACTTTTTCTTTAGGAAGTTTTTCTTCCATTACTGCTAATAATTGGTTAATTACTGCTTTAACATCAGCAACTATACCAATTTCTACAGGTCTATTTTTTCCAATTTCATTTGGATCAATGTCTACTTGAATTATTTTTTGATTTTGATTCCAGAGAGGAGCTGTCCCATATAAGGTAGTATAATCCCATCTGCATCCTAAAGATAATACAACATCAGCCTCAGAAGCTGCTCTGCGAAATGTGTTTGCTAAAGGATATGATCCCGCATAAGTTTTTTGATTAAGACTAATTGCTCCAATGCCCATGATTGTAGTTAACCCAGGGATTTTATATGTCTCTGACAATTTAATTAAGTCTTCAGAAGCTTCAGAGCTATTAGTACCTCCTCCCGCAATTATTATTGGTTTATTAGCTACTTTTAGAAGCTCTAATGCTGCATCAATTAAGTTAGGGTCTCCACTCGATTTTTTCAGAGCCCTATATTTTTCAGGATCAATAATATTTTGCACATCCTCATCACTAGCTTTTCTTACTAAGGCAGTTTCTCTCAATTCTAGAAAAACAGGACCTCTTCTACCTGACATAGCGGTTTTTATACATCTTTGAACTGCTTTTGGGATTTCATATGGATCCTCTACGGATATTTGTAATTTAGTTATTGGTTCCATCAATTTCATTTGATCTAAACCACCTTGCAATATTCCTGTATTATCAAACATTCTTGCTATTTGTGCACCAATAATCAACACAGGAATTGAATCTGCGTAAGCAGCAGCGACAGCAGGAATTAAGTGTGACACTCCTGGGCCAGCCGTACCAAGACATACTCCTAATTCTCCTGTTGCTCTAGCCCAAGCATCTGCCATGTGTCCACCTGCTTGTTCGTGTCGTACCATCACGGTGTCAATTCCTTCTTCGCGCCCCCATCGTTCAATAGCATCATAAATTCGAGTTAGTTCCCCACCTATAAGGCCAAAGATTTTGGTAACTCCTTCTTTTAAGAGGCACTTGACAAGTAAATCTCCACCATCTAAATCTTGTTTAGCCATATTAAACAATTATTCTATATTAAAAATAAACTTTTTTAACGGTAGATTTTCCAGAAATAGGAAATAAAATTGGATTGCTGTTAAAAGGCAATTAATTCGAGATAAAATCCAAGTACCTCTTTAGTATCCAAATAAAAAAAGTGAACCTTCCCGGCTTTTCCAGTTTGAGCGACATCTATATCGTAATTGTTCTTAAAATATTGTATTAATTTTGGAGCCTCTTTGGTATATATCCCCAAGTGGTGGAGTCCGACTCGACCTTCATCTATAAATTCTTTGTATAAATGATTTCCTGTTGATTCGATTACTTCAACGATTTCAAATTGCTTGCCGCCAAAATTTTGCATGATTTTTTTCATTTTAAAAGTTACTTCGTTTCCCTCATATAAAACTGTTGAGCTCTGTTCTACAATGTTTGGTTTTGATTTAAAATCTAGGAGGCCGCCATAGAATTTCGCAGCATTCTCAATATCTCTTACCACAATGCCAATTTGGTCGAACTTTTCAATCTTTAATGAACTAATTTCATATCACCTTTCTAATCTCTTATTAAAAAACCTGAGGATAAAATTCAAGTTTATCAGTTGGTTCTTTTATGATGAATTCACCATCAAGGATCATATGTTTAAGTTGAGTTGCTAAATTAATAGCACCAAATCTATCTGATTGTCTTAATACAACTGGAATATTCTTATCATCATAACGGATAGTTTTCAAATCTCCCTTAAAGGCATTCTTAGGACAAACCACTACACAACTGCCACAATTAAAACATCTTGTTCTATCTATACCAGTTTTTAAATTAAATGCATTAGTTGGACACATAGCATCTACTGGGCAATCATCACAATCAATACACTTTTTAGGATCAAATGTTATAAGAAAATTGTTATCCCAGACATCTTGATAGGTACCTTCAGCTAACTTATTCCTTCCGACAACATTTAAAATAACTAAGGGAACTTGATGATCAGATTTTATAATATTATTCCACACATTTTCGTTTAAAATTGGGATAGGTGCTGCGATACTACAGATGTTTTCTAAACCATAAGATGTACGAAAGGCACCCATATATTCTGGTTTCATCCCTTTAAAATCTGCGATTGTTTGCATATTTGGTTTTAAACGGTCATTTCGAGTGCCTGGGCCAAAAATATAACCAATAGTACCATTGACTAAAATTTTCGTACCGACTCCAAACACATCTGCATTAGGATCATTCTGAAAAGGATTCATTGCACCGCATCCAGAAAAAGTTGCGTGGTTGCAATTTCCTTCTAATGGAAGTACTGAAAATATAGTATTAACACTTTCTGTACTAGGATTTATCATAGCGAAATAATTTTTTATTGCTTGACGTGTACCCATCATACGTGCAAATTGCATATCATCTAAAGTCATCTCTTTTTCTATTAAATCACCTTCCTCACTTTTACCAGAAACATTTATCGTTTTGCCTTCCACAAGGTCTCTAAATAAGATGCCACCAGAATAATTTTCTTTTGTTTTACTATGAGCAGTTCCATAAAGTATAATATCAACGATTCCTAAAAACTCATTAGGACAAGGTCCCGGAAATGCTGCAATTCCGTTGAGAGAGACTTCTGTAAATTTCCGAACCGTTTTTGGAGGAGATAATCTAAAGGAGAATAATCCAGCAATTCCACTCATTAAAGCCTTGGTAGCCGTAGTTACCACGTCAACATCTTCAAACTGGATTTTTTCTCCATCAGCTATTTTATCTATAAGCTCTTGGACAGTATAAATTTTTGCTGAGCCTTTTTGAATTTTTGAGTTTATTTCCGCGAGAGTTCTTTTCTTAGCCACAAGAGACACTTAAAATTTCCAAAATTATATCCAATTTAATATTTAATTATAATAAAACTTTTTTATTATATTCTTAATTAGAAATCTTAGAGTTACTGATTAATATATATATGAATCCTAATTGGTTTTTTTCATTGTCATATTTCGAATCAAGGTTAAGAGTAAATTTTAATGATTTTAATGAAATTAAAGAAAAATTAGAGTTTTATGAGAAACT
Source organism: Promethearchaeota archaeon (assembly GCA_019058445.1). Classification (GTDB taxonomy): domain Archaea; phylum Asgardarchaeota; class Lokiarchaeia; order Sigyniarchaeales; family SOKP01; genus LW40-45. The sequence goes on from JAHPZA010000006.1 coordinate 1,226,561, forward strand.
TGGTATAAAGAATCTCATTTTAGAACCTAAAGACAAAGTTCAAACTATTTCTATAGAGCTAAAAGAGTTTATCAAGAGCTTTACAAAAATGGATATATATTATAGATTCACCTTAAGACCAGAGAATTTACAAGATTTTAAAAAAAAAATTAAAAAATTTTATAATCGTCCAGGAATATTATCAGTCGAAACTTCAAATAAAGAGATACAAATTCATGCGGCGAGAGATTCTCGAATAGACCTTATTTCATTTTCTTCTCCCGAAATAATTAAAACTCTTACTAATGGAGTAATTTCTTTAATTAAACAAAAGAATTCTTTTATAGAATTTTCTCTATCCTCCATCATGGTAAAAAATAGGGCAATACAATCAAAAAACTTTAGAAACTTATATCGATTTATACATAAAGTTAGAAAATTTAAAGCAAATTACATTCTCACTGGAGATTTTAATGAATTATTTGATATTAGACCCCCAAGAGCATTAATAAGTATATGTAATACCCTATTAGATATTCCTATAGCAGAATTAAAACGTGTTTTTAAAGAAAATCCTATAATTTTATTAATACGATCTGAAAAAAAACAAGATAAAACAATTTTAGGAAATGGAGTTAGATTAATTGGAAATGGTGATTTGTAATGGTTAAACTAGAAAGACAGAGGTATATACTTTTCCAAATATTGAAAGAGGAGGATTTTCAAATTAGTCAACAAGAAATATTAAAGTCGATTTGGCAATCGATTTGGAGGTATTTTGGCATGAAAGAAGCTAATAAAACGGGATTATGGTTATTAGAATTAAGTAAAGAATATGGAATAATTCGATGTTCAAATAGTACAAAGGAAATAGTTTTAACGGCGTTAGTACTAATAAAGGAATTAAAAGGTAAAAAAATAATTTTCTCACCAGTAAAGACTTCTGGCACCATAAAAGCGATTATAAAAATGAAAAAGATAATAGATAAATAGCATTTATATTGGAATGAAAAATCAACATAAAACTAAGGCATTTATTCAGCGTAGAGTAGATATTAATGGCTCAGTTAAAGATCTAAATATATCTCTCCCTGCTACTATTGGATTAAGAGAAAATCCATTTTTATTAATAATCCAGTCCACGAGTAAAGAGTGCACAAGGTTGACAATATACCCCATCTCAAGGCAAAAGATAATAAGACTAAGTTTATACGGGTCGAATATTTCTGAAGAGGTGATTAATAGGCTCTCCAAAATTTTAAAAAAATATGAGATTATACATAACAGTGGGTTTTTAGTAAAACAAAAGCAGTTTTACTATGAATGCTATTTTAATCTAAGCTTATCCGATGTGAAATCTAAAGATTTAAAAACCTCTTTAGATAAAATTAAAAATATATTCAAAGAAATTAAAATTGAAGAAGTTAGTCTTAATAATTAGTAAAAAAGAGAAAATATGAATCCCTGGAAGGTATTCTTAAAATTTGACAATTTAGATTCCGAAAAAGAATTGAAATTATTTGATGCGAAATCCTATTTCGGTGGATATCTAAAAATCAAAAGGAGTTATTTTAATAAGTTGACAAAAGTTATTAATATGACTAAGAGATATTCTACAAAAAATGCAATCGAGAAAGTAATCGGTCCGGATGAGAGTGATTGGACATTAAATCCATGGATGCTCATTCTTATAAAAGATAATGAAAAAGGAAAAAAATTTTGGTTATTTATCAAAAGAGAAAAAGATTTATCGGGGCACCTTATTGCGATTGGACCAAAACCATTCGTGGATTATAATGAAGTCAATACAGAAGCTAAACGAGAAATAAAACAATTAATAACCTATATTATTGCTTATTTAAATAAGTTTCAAGTAATCATTTTGCTTCCTAACTTTCTTTCATAGGAGTTTTTTTGAAAAAATCCTCTCCTTTTAGATATTAAATTAAATCAAAAGAAGATTTAATATTTACTTTATAAATAATTTAAAAATATCTAATATTTGAAATAACAAAACTCGAATAAGTTTAAGGAGCGCTAGCAAAATAAACATAGTTTTAATAACGAAGTTAGCACTCTCAAGTATAATTTTAGATTCCTTTAAATCCCTATATTATCCAGTTATACATTGGGAAACTTAATAAAAAAAATAAAATTATCATTTCTAAAGTGAAGTATATTGTCAAATAGAAATTTGTAAAATAATATGGTTTTATAATCGTGAAAAAGTGTACCTTTAATCTTTTGATAGTTATGTACATCGCTTATATTTTATTATCTAGCAGTTTTCTAATTATAAATGGAACTGCCGCAGTTGAAGATTTTGAACCTAAATTCGGATATGCGCCTGATATTGATGGCGATATTGAAAGATCAAATAAAGAATGGGAAAATGCTTCAAAAGAGGAGATAAGCTTAAAGTCCACTACTAATCCAAACGATAAAGGAATCTTTACTGATATATGGGTTATGCAAAACGAATCAGATTTATATATTTCTATCCAATTTGAGTTAGAAACTCATGCCCCACGGGAGTTTATAGCGATTATAATCTCAAAAAGTGATTCTGAGAGTAATGCATCGTTTTATGATGCAAAAATTGTTCAATTTTATGATCTAGGGGGTTCTGCTGAGGAATATAGGTATAGAGATTTTCACATAAGCAATGGAGTGTTTATTAGAGATGAGGAGGATAATGGAGATGGTGCAGCAGATCTGCATGGAAATAAAATGATCTATGAATTTAGAATCCCCGTCAATACTTCTGAAGAGGATGATAGAGACGTAGATTTAGAGTTTGGAGAAGAATACGCGTTCAAGATAGTTTATGGTGAGAATGACGATTATCAAGATATTCTAAATGAAAAGAATAGTATTGTAACAATTGATATCCAATATCCAAAAAGCGAAGAAATACCATTGTGGAAAAAAATTGTATTTATTTTGGCCATAATTGCATTTAGTGCTATTGGTTTATTATATGGACTTTATATTTATAAAATACTAGTTATAAAGAAAAAAGTAGGACGGATAAAAGAGTAATGTCAAAAATTAGAAAGAAGCCAAAAAAAACTTCGAAATTAAAAAGGATTACTGAAAGTGATGAAAAAGTAATAATGAAATCTTTAAGGAAATCGGCTATACTAGCGGGAATATTTATAACTATGTCTCTTTTATTTAACACAGAAATAATTACATATTTTATGAACCGTGGAATTTATTGGGATATTGTAGATGTATCAATTAAAGTAAGTCTTATACTTTTAAGCTTTCTTTTTATGATGATTAGTATTGGAAATTATAAAGAATTAACCGGAAAACCCGTAGGACTAAAAGAAATTGTATTATTGACGGGTCTTTCACTGGTACAAACTATGAAAAATCTTTATGTGTTTATTTTTACACTCATCAGTCTTCTTTTATTATTAGTATACTTATATTTAATTCAAGAGAGTAAAATTTAACATAATATTTTTCTTAGTTATATCCGTTGTTAAAATGAATCGAAATTTCATAAGTATAGGTCATAGAGGAACTAGAATCATAGATGAAAATACAATATATGCATTTACTAAAGCTATGCAATATGGAGCTGAATATATTGAGTTTGATATTCGAAAGACAAAAGATAATCAATTAATTGTTATCCATGACGCGTCTCTTGAAAGAACTACAATGGGATCGGGATTAATCAAAAACCTTACATATAATGAAATTAGTAGATATGAGACAAAAAAAAATAATGAGAAGATTCCGCTTTTTTCAGAGGTATTAGATACTTTTAAGGGCAAAATTAAATTTATGATTGAACTAAAGGCAGAAAATATCAGAAACCAAATATTGGATATAATAATTGATAAAGGATTATTTAATAATTGTATATTTAGTGGAAGACGTTTGAACGATATTGTTTTAATTAAAAAAGAATATCCCGAGACTAAAATCTGTTATAATATCACTAAAGGGATAGGATTATCATTATCAGAATTATTAACATTTGAGAATCACGCAATAATTAATTATAATTTTGATATGGTAAGTCTAAGATCAAATTTAGTAAGTTCAAAATTTATTGAAATCTGCCATAAAAATAAAATATTGACCTTATCTTGGGATTTTATTAATTATTCAAATCCATTGGAAAAAATAAAAGAATTAATTAAAAATGGAATTGATGGGATTTTATTTGATAATTACCAAAATATCCCTCTTATTAAGGACTGGTTACGAAAAATTTAAGTTTTTGACCTTAGTACTGATTGCCCAGTTGGAAGATTTATAATAATATCATCTAAAGACAATAAGTTAATATATTTTTTATTTTCCTTTCCAGCATTCTCAATAAAGTATTTTTTAATTTGTTTAGCTAATTTTCCGCTAGTTAATCCCGTTTTAGAGGGTTTTAGTATGAGATTTTTATCCGTATGAGCTTCAATAGCAGTATTCGGTCCGCTTATTATTTTCGGATAAAAATCTTCCCCATTTTCTTGTCTAGCTCTTTCTATTTTTACCAAATCTAAACCTACTGCTAATTCTGTTTTAACATTCCTAATAAAGTTCTTTTTACCTGTAATCATAAAAGATCCTTTAGGTAAAAATTCGCCTGAAGGGGGGCTTTTGGATACTTGAGATGGATTAACGAAAAACACGTCAACTACCCCCCATGTCTCTTTCCATGCTTTAGAAAAACATGCTGTAAAAATCGCAGCTTCTTGAATAGTTGTTTTAGGGATTATCTTATTCTCCTGATTTTTTATAACTGTTAATGGAGAACCCGGAAAAATGGTATGAAAGGCAAGATCATTTGATTCTAAGTATTTTTTGAAAACTATCTCGTTAGAAGTCGCATCTCTACCAGCAATTACTAAAAATCCATCAGAAGATTCAAACCATCGAAATTTTTCATACCATTTTTTTTTCGGTTTTTTAATTAAATAATTGATGTTTAATTCTATTGATTCTTTTTGAGTTGTTAATTGGTCTATTTTAGCTCTTGTCTTTTCAATTGCAGGTATAGTCCCTTTAATTTTTTTATCTGCTTTTTTTCCTTTAGAATAAATTAAATTAGCGTTTTCTCCTAGACTTTTTTTTAAATCTAAATAAAGTTCATTATCATTTATGTTTATTAAAAGCTGTTGTGTAGGAGGAATTATTTTATTGAAAAATTTAGAGCCTTCAATCTTATTGAGCTTGGCTTGTTCTAATTTCTCATTTATTTGGCTCCATGAATATCCTTTAGATTTTGCAGAAAGGATTACTTCAAGTAAATTTTCTAGAGATTTGAAATGTTCATAGATTAAATCCCCTTGTTTGTAGTAGTTGTTCTTTTTTACTTTTAATTCCTCTAGATACTCAAGCTGATTTTTTAATATTTTTTCATTTGCCTTAATTTGTTCATTAATTTGCAAATCTTGAGGAGTAATAATCATTTCTGAATCAAATCTTGAAAAATATTCATCCACTGCTTCATTAAATGAGTTAAAATATCGTTTTTGATATTTTTGGAAAACATGTAATTCAAAAGGCAGTACTGCTATTTCTTTTTTATCATCAATAACAATATGAGCATTGATATTTCCAAAAAGTAATTGATTTCTCACATTTTTAAATGATTTAAATAGAATATCAATTTCTGAATTAGCCAGGTTGTTTCCGGGAGAGTCCTTCTTAATACCAGCTCTAAAACAAATTTCTTCACTATATAGTCCGGAAATATTTATATTTCTTGCCAGTATTCTTACTATTTCTGAATCAGAATCTCTAATTAATTGTGTAAATTCTTCTTGATTTATTGTTAAAAAATCTTCTCCTCTTGATGGTGGAAACTTATATTCTTTACCTGGTAATATATCTCTATCTTTAAATTTTCTATATCTTTTACCTACTTTTAAGATATTTTGATCATCTAAAAGAAGAAAATTCCCCTTATTAAAAAGTTCAATAATGAATTTCCAAGATCCCCCATCAATATTACTTAGCTCAATGATAATAATTCTATCTAAACTATGTTGAGAAATACTTATGATTCGTCTATTTTTCAGCATTTTCCTTAGAGACATAATGTATTGAGAAGGATAATTTGGAATAGGGTAGTCAAAATCAGTAAGATTTATCCGCGAATCATTTTTTATAATGAGATTTCTACGACCTTGAGTAGTATTTATTTTTAAGATCAATAAATCTTCAATTTCATATACATTTAATATCTTCCCTTGGGATAAATTTGCATCTAATTCCTTAACAATTGTATATACATCAAAGTTTGAAAATGTTTTATATTTCTTTGTCATTTCTGCTTTACTCTATTATTCAAGATATATAGTTTATTAAAATTATAAATATTTCACATTCCTTTGCTATCTGAAAATGTTATTAAGTGTTTTAATTTTATAATATTAATTTTAATAATAATAATAATTTATAATAATAATTATGGCGTCTAAGAAAAAGCGTGCAAAGAAAAAGGTAGATGTCAGAAAAAAAAGGTCAAAATTGATAAAAGAAAGACAAAAGGAACGTCCCTCAGAAGATATTCAATTCGAGAAAAAAAGAGCGAAAACTGAAAAAGAAGAAGCTTTAGAGATTAGATTAGCAAAAGAGACAAAATTATATTGGGTAAGGGCAATAACTGGGGCGTTATGCGGATTTATTGGCGTTCAAATTTTTGGTTTAATAAGTTGGCCTTTATTTATTTGGATGTTAGCATTTTGGTTTGGGTTTCCTTTTTTTGTTAGTTTTATTATCTTTAGGTATGAATATGATAAAGAAGAGTGGAGCTGGAAGAATATCATAATGCCCGGTATTGGAATATATTTCTTCTTATTTATGATTGTTGCAATAATTATGTATACTCTACAAAAAACACCATAAATCTTATTATATTTGTATTCTTTGCTTTACTTTTTTTTCTTTTTTCTCCTTTGAGGCAAAAATAATTTCGTCTAGTTTATAGATCCTATCACAGTATACACACTGAATCTTCAAAGGTTTCTCTTCTAGAACAAGAAATTCACTAGAAATCGGCTCTTTTTGTGAATTGACGATACATGTGGTATTCTGGCATAAAATTAATTTTTTAATTAATTTTGGAAGTTTTACCTTAATCTTTTCAATTACTTTATAGTCATCAATTAAAGAGATGGTAGCATTTGGAGAGAGGATTGAAATCTGTTGCATCTGTATTTCATTCAAAAACACTCCCTCTATTTTGATAATGTCTTTTTTATTATATTTTTTTGAGGGAACATTTACACCAATTGTCATTAAATTTGGGGACTCATCAAGGTTCGTTAGATTTAGAATAGTTAATGCATAACCTGCATCGATATGATCAATAACAGTACCTTTATGAATTCTTTCGATTTTTAATTTATCTTCAGACATATCCTTATAATTCTTTACTTCTTTATAAGAGATTATTCAATAAGAATTGTAATAAAAAATAATACTGTTGATAGTATAAAAATATATGTTAAATTATCATCAATTTCTAAATCTAAATAATCTAATATACCAATAATGGCAGAGCCGATTAATGGTAACACTAAAAAGCCTAAGGGACTTATTTCATAAAATTCACTTAAAATAATCAGTATTATAATTCCTGATAAAAATGCGATAATCATTCCAGCAAATAATCCTATATAGGTCTTGTTTGTAGATCTAATATACTTATATTTATCTCCAACAGTTCTTCCTATCAAATTTGAAGCGATATCTCCAAATATTGCCATTGTCATTGAGGTGCAAATAACAAAAGGTCCAATAGGCTGGAATAAGCCGTATAAAATTATTATCGAAAAACAACCAACAGCCATAGATATTTGGGGCCCCAATCTCATGTGCAATTCTTTTTCACGCAAAATTTGATTAACAGGTTTTAAAGGATAAATCTCAGGTTTTAAAATTCTTACGAAATCAGCAGTGAGAAGTCCGATTAATGAAATACTTACTAAAAATACTACCAGATATTGGGTAAAAATCATAGGATTTTTTTCTATTGTATAAATCGAAAAAAATAGATCTGAGAAAAACTCGGGAAAAAAATTTAAGAGGTATACGAAAAAGTTTTTAACTAAAAATCCTAAAGTAAAATAGAACAGAATAATGGCCAACACAACCAAATGGGTCAATTTTCTATAAAAATCATATTTTAATGGTAATATTTTTAGAGGAGAGGGTTCATAATCTTTTCTATTTCTCATTTTTCTTTTTTCATGTACAATTAAGAGATAAAAAATGGGCAGAAATACTATAATAAAACCTAACAATAAGATATCAAAGGGAAATACAATAAAACTGATTGTAAATGGGAAAAAAAAACTAACTATTAAAAAATTTAGAGTAATTGATAAAATAAAGACTATTGAAATGGTAATATTATTGAAAAATGCTTTAATTTCACCTTTTTTTCTTGCTATAAAGGAAATCTTCAACATAATTAAACCATATAAGTATAAGATACTCAGAATCAAAAAAGAGATTAAATTCACTAAGAACCAGACTCTTAATAGTATATATATTTAAATTGTATCTTTAATATTAAGATTTTCTTTAAATTTGGAATTAAAAATTGAAAAAAAAATTAAAAAAAGAATTGTTTAAAATTGAGATTCATCTATATTTGGCATTTCGGGAGAGGCTAAAGCTTTCTCGATATCCTCAGCCGGTAGTTCATAGTCTTCTAAATCTCCAGTCATATATTCTTTATAAGCTAATAGATCAAAATAACCATGTCCACTGAAATTAAACAATATTACTTTCTTCTCATTGTTTTCTTTAGCTTTTAAAGCTTGATCAATCGTTTCTTTAACTGCATGAGCGGTCTCAGGGGCAGGAATTATTCCCTCACATTTAGCAAATCTAATTCCTGATGCTATCACTTCAGTTTGATGGTGCATTGTTGCTGACATTACCTTATTATTGGTTAAAATTGAAACAATGGGAGCAATCCCATGATATCTTAATCCACCTGCATGTATTGGGCTAGGAATGAAAGTGTGACCTAAAGTATGCATTTTTGCAATGGGACCTTTCATTGATGTATCCCCAAAATCCCATCGATACTGTCCTTTACAAACACTAGGACATGCTCTTGGTTCTACACCAATTATTTCCAAGTCTGGGAGAATTCCATGTAATTTATCTCTAGCAAAAGGAAGCATTAAACCTGCAAAGTTAGAACCGCCTCCCATGCAACCAATTACAATATCAGGTTTAACTCCTACTTTATTGAGTTGAATTTTTGCCTCTTGTCCTACAATTGTTTGATGTAATAAAACAAAATTTACGACACTTCCAAGAGAATATCTTATTTTATCACTTCTCATGCTATGCTCAACAGCTTCTGAGATAGCAATTCCTAAACTACCAGGGTGCTCAGGATCTTTTTCGAAAAACATTTTTCCAGATTCTGTAAACCTAGAGGGACTTGCGTGAACTTCAGCATCGTAAGCTCGCATCAAAATCTTTCTACCTGGTTTTTGAATAAAACTTGCTCTGACCATGTAGACAGTACAATTTAGTCCAAATAAATTACATCCAAAAGAAAGTCCTGAACCCCATTGTCCAGCTCCTGTTTCTGTTACTAATTCTTCAAGTCCATCCCTCTTTGCATAATATGCTTGAGCTAAGGCAGTATTAGGTTTATGAGAGCCCGTTGGAGAATAGGATTCATTTTTATAATAGATCTGTATATTATCTCCTTCAATTCCTAGCTCTTTCTCTAAACCTAATGCACGATGGAGTGGACTTGGTCTATATGTTTTTGCATAAATTTCCCTCAATTCATTAGGAATGGGTATTAGAGGCTCTTGAGATACTTCCTGCAAGACGCATTCTTTTGGAAATATTGCAAATGCCAGTTCTGGTGGTGCTGGTTTCCCATCCATTGGATTAACTAAGGGCGTCATAGGGGATGGTAAATCTGGTAATATATTTATCCATTCCTTTGGTACCTCATTGGGTTGTAATAATATCCTAGAATTAAAATAATCCACCATTTTAATTACCTTATCTTATTTTTTTAGCACATTTTTAATGTGTTTCATCTTAATTTTGGAAATCAAAATCAGTAATGCACTATTAATATTTTTAGTAAAATTGTATAATCGAGAATTACTTTTAAAAGAAGAAAGATTTCATGGTTTAATCCAATGCAAAGGCGTTATCGCCAACGCCAAGGCCACTGCCAACGCCAAGCCCAATTATTTACAGTTGCCATTATAGCTAAACCATATCATAGAAAATTATTAAGATGATTTATTTATCAAGGTTTAAAAAGTTAATTAATTTCTATCTCAAAACTAATTATCGACCCTCAAAAATCTTATATAAATTTTTCGCCGCGATTCTCATTACTTTCACAGTTTTCATTAAAGTGTCAATCATCGTGCCAGCACATACAATAACTAACCTCCCTGCATTTGAAATAACAATATACCCATCCTGTGCTCGCACTATAATTTCACTTAAATCTTCTTGAAACAAACTCTGAATTGTTGACCGCCCTGTCATCAATAATGCAGATGCGAGCCCACAAAATTGATCACCATCAACATGATATTGTGGTAAAGCACTAAACGCTATTTGATACCCCTCTTGTGAAACTAACGCTATCGCTTCAATATCAGCATTAGATGTGATAAACGTAATTTGTGGGCTGATCTTCTCAATATCAGACTGATCTATTCCCAAGTCACTTCCGAACTGGATGTTGTACCACCTTTTGACTAATTTTATCAGAGATATTATTTAAGTGAAAATTAAGTAACATTAGTTGTTATTAATATTATAAAATTTAATATTAAAAATCTTATTTATTTGATTTTGATTAATTCTCGCAAAAAATTTGAATCCCCTAGAAAAAAAGGAGTAAAGGTAATAACCTTAAATTTCTTTTAAATCTTACAAAGGTTTAAAATAAAAATCCATTTTTTTTATAGTAGTTAGCAAAAAGATATTTTGAAAATTGTTTAAAATTTATAAGAAAATAAAGTATACTAATTGAATAGCATAATGATAACTACAAGAGAGTCAATTAATTATCAATTTTCATTAATTTTTGGATATTCCTCTCCAAATGATATAATTGTAGGAGATGTTATAGGACCGGGTAAGTTGACAAAAAAGAGAGTAAAAGAGCTCTCTCTGTCAGTTATCCAATTCTTAAGGATGTATAATGCTATGTTAAGAGATTACACAGGATCTGAAGTTTTTTCCATTGAATTTGAGTTGTATAATATAGATGAGAGTGCTCAGATAAATATTTATCCAAAATCTATGATTCTAATTCCAGGCCAATATAAAGACTGCGAAAGTTTACTACTTGCTTTAAAACCTGAAACAGGTTTTTTAAATACTCACAATTCGAGAGAGGATATTGATAAGATCAGTGAATTATTTTATGAAGTAGAGGAATATAGTAATCGTCCTGACTTGGTGAAAGAAGAAAAGGAACAAATTTTTAATAGGTTTGCATCTAGATTTAGTAAAAAGCTTTTTGGAGATTTAATTGAAGATAAATGGAATAAAAAATTGGTTGGTTTAAGTGAATCGCTTCCAACAGAAAAAGAAATGTTAAATACCTTCGCTACATTAAAATCCAAATTCGAAATTCTGTGGTATAAAAGACCGTATGAAATTAAAATATTAAATCCTAAATTCGACAGGTTAAAAACACCATTTGAGAGGCAATCTGCTGTTGATCATTTAAAATTTTCAATATCAGAACCCAGTGCGAACTTTGTAATCGAAAATACACTAAAACTGGGAACTAATCTTATAAATCTCGCGAACACTGGAACAATTGATGAATCCCAAGATGAGATTATTTCTTATTTAATCAATCATATTGAAGAAAAATTAAAAATTATAACTATCCCAAATACTGCAGAATGGGTGATTAATGAAGTTTATAAAATTTTAGCAGATTTGGAAAGCTTCTTAAATAAATATATCGATTATTCTATGAATTTCCTTAGCACGGGAGATATGGGAAGCTTATCAGATCTTTTAGAAAAGTATAAGCTATTCTTTATCGAAAAAGGCCAATTAGAAAATGAAAATTTCGAAGAAATTTGCAACATTGCAATTAAATCTATTGAAAATACCTTCATTCAAAAAGAAAATTTGCGTGTAGTAGATTTAAATTCTGTAATTTTTTATTTTTCAGAAGTGATTAAAAACAGCTTAAAGGCGATTAAGAAAGCTTTACCTAAATATTTTTCTCGAAGAAGATTAAAAACTTTGACGACTGTTTTCATTAATAAAATAAAACAGATTTTTGATAAAGAGCAAAAACCTGCTAAAAACTTAGGAAATAAGTTTATGGAAAAATTTAATACCTTTCTTTTTAATCAAATTGAAATAAATCCAATAATGTTATCAAAAAGTATTAAATTTAATGAGAAAACCCTAATAAAAGCATTTAAAAATCTAATAAATCAAAACCTTGATTATTTTTTTGATACTATTGAATTAAATATTAGTGACTTAGTGTCATTTGCAGAAGTATTGATGGAGAATGATCCAAATATTATACAAATCCATATTGAAAAATTTAAAAAATTTTCAAACGAACTCCACTATCTCTTAAGCTACCTTTTGAGATATAGCACAATTAATCGTTATTTGAAGGAGGAACCTGATAACGAGATTTCAGATCCAGTTACATTTGCTAATAGATTTCATCGATTCTTAGAGAAGAGGATAGGGGGCATTAATTTGGAATGGAAAACCTATATTTTAGATTGGATTAAGGATTATGGCAAGAAATTTTTAAGATTAACTGACGAGAAACAATGGTCTCTAGAAGAGATTTATAAAGATTTTATCAAATATTTTGAGGATAGAGAGCATAAAGAACAGCAAACAGAAATGTTTCTAAAATTTCTTGATGGTTATATTGCTCAAATATCAAACGTGGAAGAAAAGAGTTATTTAATTGAATTTTTCAAGCAGTATGAATTTTGTAACACAATTAAAATGGAATTTCCAAAATATATAAAGCAAATCATTGAAAAAGAAATTATTACACTGAATCCCGAATATGAGCAGCATATACCTCTTAGTTATTTTAAATTAGATGATGATGATACTTTCTATAATTATTTAAAAGAGATGGAGTTGAAATATTTCTCAAAACTAATTCCTAGACCATTAACTTTAATCTTAAAACATAATTTAACAAATGAAGAGAGAGAACTATTTAAAGCAGATTTATTTCATGTATTGAATTTTAGATTTTGGTCGAATAATTTTAAGAGTGATATTTCCGATAATTTTCAAGAAGTATATAGGGAGTGGGTGAAAGAATTATGATTAGTGGAATAAAACGAAAAACTACTGCTATAGAAAGTACTTTTAGATTCTTTCAAACAGTAGATCTGATAATTAATCATTTTAAAAGGGAAGCTGATAGAGAAAAGATATTTGAGTTAACTAGTCAAGAAACCACTTTAAAGGAGTTACTAATTGCCACATCTGCTATCCATTTGTATCATAATTTAGGGATAAGAGTGAGAGATAGCATGGAAGCCAGTCACATTTCTACGGATTCAACCAAAAATTTAGAGATTTTAGAAAAAAGAATATTATCCGAGGAGGTATCTTCATTATTAAAAGATTCTTTGACATTAGAAATTGATATGTTAAAAAGATCAATTAATTTAGAAAATAAGATTATATCTTTCTTAATAGATGATAGAAAATCATTATTTAATGATTTACAGAAAAACCAGAAAATAACTGAAATTGATCATTTTATAGAGCAAAATTTGTTAGAGATCATCATGAAATATCCCCCATTTTATTTCTATGACTTAGTTGGGGATTTAATGGGTCTTTCTGATGATTTAAAAATCAATATTTTAGAGGAAAGTTCCGCATTTAAAGATTTGTCTATTGAAATTGAAAAAAAATTAGAACGAGAGGAAAAAGAAGATAAATTTATAGAATTATCAACTTTAAATCGATTAATTAATCAAACCCAAACGGATTTTGAATTTAAATCGTATAAAGAGTTACAAATGCAAAATATGCCTGTTAGAATGATTAAACGTAAGATTATGGAATATAATCTCAACCGGTTTCCTATTTCTCTTCCTGGTTTAACTACATTTATCGAAACAAATAATGTAAAACTACAGTTAATTGAAGAAATTAGCAATGCTCTTGATAAGAAGATTAATTATGATCAGTTTGAAAGAAAAATCTTAGATTTTTTAAAATCAGCACTAATTAAACAGCTGAAGACAAATCCAAATGATTTTATTTATTTTCTACAGGGTTTAAATGAATGCAGTTTTAATGAAATAATCTATACCTTAAATAAGTATGGTGTTAACAATATCTTACCTTTAATTAATGTGGATGATGATCTCGCACAAAAAGTTAAAAAAGGCATGATCAGATATAATATTGACAAATTTGATATCATGTCATTAAATACAGAAAAGAAAAATTTGTTAATATTGGCAAAAAGAGCAGTTTCTAATATGGATTATTCATATATTAATGAATTTTTAAAAAACTCCGATGATTTTTCTGAATTTAATTTAAGAGAAGTTTTATTTTTAGAAAACAACCATCTTCAAGAGATTTGGAAAAACTTAGAAGAGACAAATGGGATTAAACTAAATGAATTGAGAGATTTTATACGAAAAAAGGATATTATTGACAAAGTGTTTTTACAAGAATTACAGCTAAAAAATTATTCACAATTATTATTACTATTGAACTTTGATGATATAATGAATAATTTAGTGAAGGATATTTTCTATTATCTTTTTACCAAAATTATTAGACAGATTAGTAGAATAATTGAATTATTCTTAAAAATTACTAACGATAAAGCACTTATCCTTGTAGCATTTAAAAAAATATCTGGAACCACTGAATCAGAGGAATGGATTAGAATAAAATTAGAGGAATTAGTTATAAATCGACTTTTAAAAAGACAAAAGGAGTTAGTTATAGTCTTTAATGCGGATAATCAACCTTTCCTCGTAAATGGTTTCATATTAGCAAGATTTATGGATTTAAGTATAAATGAAGGGATCTCTGAGTTAAAAGAAAACACGAGTCCGATTTATAACGATATTAAACCTTTAAAATTGAAAGAGGATATAATATCTCCCGTATCGTATTGTATCGCTTATGATTTGGTTAAAAGATTTGAAAATTTTGAAGAATTACGTAAATTGAAAGTGGAACAAATTATTGAGGAAAAAGAAAAAATCAAGATTGAACAAAAGAAGAAGATACGTGAAAAACAAGAAGTAAGTACGCTTAATTGGGTCGAGAGAAGAATAACCTCCTCCTTAATGAGAATAAACAGTCCTGGAATTAATCCAACTCAATTATATTGGCAAGATAAAGACACAAAAACCGCTGCAGACAATATCAAACTTCATAGCGAATTAAAGGGAAATACTATTGATTTATTTAGCGAATACTTTCAATTCGCGATGGAAAAAATAAGAGGTTTTTCAGAGATAAATATCCCTAGTAATGAGAAAATATCTGCAATCGTAGTTAGCATTATTGAAAGCGAATTAGAAAAGAGATTATCTCATATACCTTCTCAAGAGGAAATAAATAATATGCTTGAGGGCGAAAGATACCAAATCGCTAAGCAAATAGCGATTAAAATTGGGAAACTATTGGATAAAGCACTCTATAATAAATTCAAATCTAAAAGAAGATAGAGTATTTATATATTAGAACTGAAATTTATTTATTTTGAACCAAAATTTTTAGATGATTTTTGATTAAAAAATTTAAAATCTTAAGAAATAATTAGCAATGCATTCCAAAAATAATAAAAATATTAAAATTATGTTCATTTTTTTTATTAAAGCTTAAAGCTATTCATATTTTATGAGGTTTTTATAATCATGCCAAGTATTAAAAGTCAAATTGAATATCTAATAGATTCTGCATCACAGATTTTTATGGGTTTTATTTTATTTTTGCTTTCCTTTTCTGGTTTATTATGTGCTTTATTACTTAGACATTATGATTATAATGGATCAATCATCGCTGGGGTAGGAGTTCTTGTTGAGATAATTGCAATGATTTTCTGCTATTTGATCTTTAAAGGTTATTTGAAAAAAGAGGAAGAACCTGAACCATCAAAGAAGAAGGGAAAAAAATTATAATCCTTTTCTTGATTTCTAAAAAAAGTCTTCCCATATTCGAGGTATCCTTTTGGAGCTTAGAAGGTTTTTAATATCCGTTAATAATATTTCTGGATTATATTCCCAAGCAGAATTTTTATTAAAAGAAATACATTTTAGTTTCTCAACTTGAATTAGCTTCTTAATTAAAAGCCCGTACGCTGCAACTTGAGGAAGTGAATAAAGAAAATTTCCTTCAGGTTTGTAATCAATAATTTTTATTATATTATCTTCTATTTGAATCAAATCAATATGACCTGTGATATGATTATTTTTATGAGCACTCCATATTGGCACTTCAATGGCAATAGAATCTTTATCTTTAATCAAAATATTTTTTAGAATAGTGTCATGCCCAGGGTTCCTATCGATATGATTTATATGAAAAATTTCATATACATTTTTAGCAAATTTAGGTAATTTAGAATCTTCCGATTTTTTAATTACTCCCTCATTAATTAATTTTTTACTATAACTTCTCAGAAAACCATTTTTAAGTCCTCTCACTTTGAATTGTGAGACCCGAGTAATAGTTTTTGTATTAAAGATATTATTTGGTATAGATCCCTGATAGATTTTTTTTAAATAAGTCCCTAGTCTTTTAAATTCTTCTCGATTTGAGTTTAATTGATTCAGCTTCTCCTTATGATTTTTTAAATTCCAATTAAAAGAATATTTTATATTTTGATGAATGAAATCACGTTTTTTAATCACTGATTTATCTCCGCTATTATAATTATATCATAAAATTTTATGAAAACTAAAAAGGTCTTAAAAGACAATAATGAAATTACTTTATTAAAAGAGGTGTATTAATGATTTATTAATTTATTGAGAATAGTGAGAGTGGTTCATCCAACAAAAATGTATTGTTCTCTTATAATCACAATAAAAAGCGGACCTAGCAGGATTTTCTTGCTCGGGGCTATCCCGTAGCATTTCGAACCTGCGACTTTCGGATTAGAAGTCCGACGCCCTATTTGCGCGGTTTTTTTTGATAAAAACCTCCAGGCTAGGCTATAGGTCCTGAAGTTTATAAATGTAAGTATTTACTGTTTTAATATATTTAATAAAGTGTTTAAATTTTATGATATTATAAATAGACATTATTGATTATATATATTGAAATCATTTTATTCGAGATTATAGGAACAATTACTGATATATGAATTCGCTTACCATTTTAAGTAACAAATGATTATAAACAAAAATTACCATTAATATAACATCATTACAAGAGATTAATAAGAAGAGGTGCTTTTAAAAAAATTGAATGATACCAAACAAAGGCAACGGGCAAGTCAAAAGAAATCAGAATTATTACGGGAGTTAACGAAATGTGATGAGACAATTTTAGAGTTAAAGGCTGAGGTAAAAAATTCTCATGATAAAGAAACGATATTAAATAGCGAAATTCGCAATCTTCAATCAGAAATTAAATACTTAGAAGCAAATAAAAAGAATATAGATATTTTAAATGAAAATATTCAATCTTCAGAGAAAAATATAAAAGATTTAGAAATAAAATTAGAAGGGAAAGAGCAAAAGATTGAAGAATTACTTAATGACAAAGAATTATTACTTAATGAAAAATCTGAAATTTTAGAAAGTAAGAATGAAATATTACAGAAATTAAAAGAAAAAGAGTTAGAAATACAACAAAAAGATCAAAAAATTGCTGAATTGAGGGAAAAATTTAAACAATCAAGTAGTGATTTGCTTAGTAAAAGTATGCAAATTGATAAATTGGTTAAAAAAGATAAAAATTTAGGGGAACTTGAGGAGACAATTCAAAATTTAAGAAGTGAAATCGGAGAAAAGGACACTTCAGAAAAAGAAAAAGTAAACAAACTTGAAGAAGAAATTAGAACTCTAGAAACTGAATTAGATGCATCCCAAGCAATAATAAAGGAATTAGAAACGGTTAAAAGTGAAATGCAAGAACAGATGCAAGAGCCCGAGAGTGGCAAGGCGACTATAGAAAACACCAAAATTCTTTCTAATTTGGATGACATATTTGAAATTATCAAAGATATACTACCACAAGGAAAATCAAACATTCGATTAGTAGTACCGGAAATAGAGGACATTGGTAAATTCGAGTTAGATAATATGATTAAAGAACTCCCCACTAAAGTCAGAATAAATATTGGTGCGGAAATTGAAGATCCCAGTGGAAACATTATTGTACAGGAAATAAAAGATCATTGTCAACTGACTAATTATAGTGAGAAAAAGTTTATTGCTTTAAATGTTGATTCATCAAAGTTTTTAATTGGTCTATTCATTGGAGCTAATAAAATTCTTGGTATTTACACAGAAGTCTTAGAGGTAATTAACCTATTTAAACCAGCAATTATGGAACCATTCATAAGAGGGGTTAAAGTCAATTAAAATCTTTGATCAATACTAATAACATCTAAGGATCTATTTTTTTAAGTTATAGATTTTATTTTCAAATCGTGTACTACCAACTCAGATTTAGGTGAATATGATTTTACAATCTTAGATTTTAGTACTTCTTCTATCTGCCAATTAAGCTCTTTTAATGAAAATTTTAATTTATCCTGAGCTTTTTCAATTGAATTAGGTTTTTCACAGAACTGATAATTATGCAAAATACCTCCTGATTTTTTCATTAAAAAACATGCTATATCTGTATAATCCAACGACTTTTCCGGTAAATTCATGATAACTCGGTCTGCTTTGTGTTTCAGTATAGACCCAAGGTTATTCAAAGGATCGATAAGAGCACTGATATTAATATGATGAGGGATGATTATACCCATTAATTTATTTAAACCAATATTTTCCTGCAAATAATTATAGGCAATACGGTTAATATCAAAAGAGTGAATAGTTACAGGATGTTTTTTCGCAATTTGAATGGAGAATGGGCCCACTCCAGCAAATAAATCCATTATTACTTCATTCCCTTTGATATTACTATTTGCGATCCTATTTCGTTCGTATACTAATCTTGGAGTAAAGAACGTTTGTTTTATATCAAGTTTGAAAATACACATATTTTCTTTATGGATTGTTTCAGTTTTATTTTCCCCATACAAAAGGTTTAACTCTCTTAATCTATAGGTTCCTTTGATTTCACTTTTTTTTTCAAATACAGAAGAGATACTTTTAGATCCCTCTGTTATAGCCTTAGCAATTTGTAGTTTAAGGGAGTTTAATTCTTGATTTTCCGAGCCTTGAAATTTATCAAATTCAATGATAGCAATTTCTCCAATAATATCATATGAATTTGGAATTAAATCAATAAATTTACTTGGAATTTTATTTTCTAATGCCTCTTTTATGTTTTTATACTTATAATTTTTATGGTAAGTTCCTTTCATGGATATGATTTTAAAAAAGAATTTATCTTCTAAAAGTTCAATAAGAAGATTAATTAAATCATCATTTTTTATTAATGGAAATAGGATATATCCCTTTTCTTTTAGAATTTTATACTTATTATCAATAATTGATTGATTTTTGAATTTTTTATGAATTAACTTAATTAATTCTTGACCATTGCTGTTTTCAATTTTTATATATTTTATACTTTCTTCCTCTCGTCTACTCATCATAATCATTTACTTCAAAAGAAATTTTAAATTTTTTTTCTTGATTTTTAAGAGCTTTGATTAAATTTCTGTCCAAATCGATGGAAGATTTTGTACAATTAATCAATATAGTTCTATCACATATAAAACTACTCTTGCGAAAAACTAAATCATTCTTACTCAATAATGTTAATCTTGGATCACCATAGCCATAAAATGTATCCTCGATATCATTGAAAATAATTGATACTTTTACTTTTTTCCCTTGCTGTATTTTTTCTTTTAAAGTTGCATTAAGGCCTTGGCATGCTTTTGATGCTCTAATTCCTAAAATACAGGTTCCTTTTGTGGTCAGATAGGTATCTTTGGTAATTTCTATTGTAGTGTTATGAGTACAGAATATATTTTCATGGCCATATGCATAAATTGTGTCTAAAATCACCATAATAAATCAACTAGCTCTAAAAAATTCTAATATCTCATCTAAACTATGAGAGGTTTGATAATTTGATTTCAGCTTGTTTTCTAATAGTGAATTTAGTGTTTCAATTAATTTATCTTGGAAATATGTTTCTTCTTCACCAAATTGATTAATAAACCTCTCTGGAATTAACATCCCTCCTTTTTGATAATGCTTCAAGTTCTTTTCTAGGAAAATAGAACAATTTGTTATTGTTTTATTATACAGATAATCCTCTTCATTTGAGGAACTAATCGATTCATATTGTCCTATCGGAAAAGTATTTGTTAGTTCAAAAGGCATCAATCCAAAACATTGAGAAGTAAAGATTATATGAAGATCTTTCCGAGGAATTATCTTATTCTTATTTAATCTTTCCATCCATTCTTGAAGAGTAGGAGAGCTTTCTATTCGGGCATCAAGCTCAGGTAAAATTAACATATATTTTATCCCATTTGGAACTCTGTAATTAGCCGTTAATCTCTTAAAAACTCTAGCGAATAAGGGTCTGTAAATACTTTCGGGGGCCGTTAATAATCTCCCGTGTTTTTTATATATTTTTTCGTAAGATTCGAATGTTAATTCTTCGGATTTCACAATTTTAGCGGCATTTACGAGATTTGGATGAGTCCTTATTCTTTGTTCTACAAGTTCCCACAAATTTCCTTCCCGTATTGCTTGACGGATTGTCCTTAATTCAGAAAATGAAAGAAATAAGTTATGCTTCGCGAGTAACTCTATTTTTATATTTTTTTCAAGACTTCTTAATTCTTTCGGACTATAATCTGTACAAATTGGGCAGTGACATGGAAATTCCTCTAACTCATCTAAATGTTTTGTTCCAGTTGATAAAGTGAAATACCGGTTTTCTTTAGCATATAAAATATAAGCTGCTGAATCCATTAGATCACATCCACATGCAACTGCTAATGAAAAAAATTGTGGTAAGCCTAATCCAAACATATGAAGAGGTTTATGAGGTAGGATATTTTTTTTTACATTCAGTAGAATTTGAATTGTCAAATCAAATCTATAATCTAAAAAAGCTTTAACTAATCCGCCTATTGCGTAAATCCCAAAATCTAATTTACTCATTTTCTTAGTAGAATATGTGAGGAGATCTTGATATCGGGCACCATGAATAGGAGCAAACCATTCACAATTCTTATTGGTCCTTCTTTTGATGTTATTTTTAGCCCGTTCAATAGTACTAAGAACTTTATTTTTCGCAACATTATAATCATCATTTAATTGAACCGGTATATCTAATATGACCGGAAAATCAGAGCCAATATCTTCTTGAAATTTTTCAATCTCTTCTGGGCTTACATTAATTTCAGAATTCTGGTACATATATTGTTGAAAGGCACCACTATCAGTTGCAATTAACCCATGATAGCCCAAAAAATTATGAATTTTTTTCTTTTTGATTTCTTCTTTTAAATCATCTTTTTGAAAGATGATGTATGCATTAGTGAAAATACATTGAGCCCCAAATTTTTTGAGTGTTGATGGAGGAATAACGTTCTTAAAAGGATGAACCACTGGAAATATATTAGGAGTAATCATTTCCTTATTGTTGACTTCTAATTTTCCAATTCTTCCTAATGCATCAATATCCAATATTTCATACTTCATTTACAAACCTTCAAGGTTTTATTTTATCATCAAAAAAATCATTTAAGGAATTGTCCTGAAATAACTTTTCAAGCCAATCAATCTTTCCAATTAAATAATTCTCAGCATTTTCATCTTTAATAATATTCGTGATAATAATATCCACAACTGATTCTATCGTTAATATGCTAGTATTAAGTTCATATATGGGAATTTTTAAGTTTTTTTGAATAAAATAATTTGCACAATTTCCCAAAATTTCTGCTTGTACATTTTCCAATATTTTATCATTTTTATACCCTCTATTTTCTAATCGACTTCTTAACATGTACGGATCACATCTTAATATGATTGCATAATCAATATAATTCTCTGGGATAATATCGGAAAAATGTCCTTCTATTATAAGATACTCTGGTT
The DNA here is from genome assembly GCA_019058445.1 of Promethearchaeota archaeon. Lineage (GTDB taxonomy): Archaea > Asgardarchaeota > Lokiarchaeia > Sigyniarchaeales > SOKP01 > LW40-45. The sequence goes on from JAHPZA010000006.1 coordinate 1,248,778, forward strand.
CATCGTTCTTATATTCCTCAATTAAAGTTATAATATGCGTTAGTAATTTATCTGTATCAACTACATAAGTATCTCGCTTAATATCAAAATGAATATTAAATTCTTCGAACACTTCTGGCTCATTTAAAGAAAGAACCTTACCATTATATAATTCAGCAATCATGTTTGAAACGGAGGTTTTTCCCGTCCCGGGAGTTCCAGAAATTACAATGATCATCATTTATAATTTTATAATAGTGAGAGCGTATTAAAAAAGTAATGAAAAATAACCTCAAATATATCGACATATCATGAATGGTGCGAAAGGGGGGCTTTTCGCAACGGGAGATATTCCCGCTCTGCTTCGAACCCCCGACCTCACGGTTATCAGCCGTGCGCTATACCAGGCTAAGCCACTCTCGCGTTGATGGAAAGTTTTCTTTTGATATTATTATTAAAAATGGTCTTAATTGAATAATTCTAAGGATGAATGTTTAAAAAATTTTTTGACGAGCGCATACCTAAGTTTTAATATTCATACGAATATAATTTTAATAGTAATTAATAGGAGTGGTTCAATGCCCAATGTATTAAATTATTCTATTATTGGATTAGAAGATTACTCAATAAGTTTTGAGAGCTATTGTCGTCAGTGCGAAATCCAAAACCATTGTAAATACGGTAAAGAAAATCCCTTTACAATTGAAATTAATTGTAATGACTTGAACCAAGCAAAAGAAAGAATTAAATTCGAGCAACTTCAGAAACTACAGAAAACAGAGGATGTTTCGGTGCCTTATGAAGAATTAATAACAAAAGTTAAAATTAATCTCCAAAATATTTTCAGTCAATTATGGAAGGATAAAATTAAAGCTCAGAAAGAAGATATTAGATGTCTCGATTCTCGAAAAATCGATTCTATGTTAGTAGCTCAACAAGGACAGGATTGGTGGCAAGATTTCAACCATACTATTAAATTGATTAATAATGAATGCGAAAAAATTATTTAAACTCCTTTTAAAATGAACTTTGGATTCGCGCATTCTCAGTAAGGACGTGAATCATAATCAAATAACATTAATTTCCTGTTAAGTTCAGAATTTTTATCAATTCATTAAAAAGATTATAATGAAAATTGAATAATATCGCTTTACGATAATAATCAGAAATTTGTTTAGATATAAATGAGTTATTTTATTGATTTTCTAATTCTGTGGCATAATATATCAACCATTTTGCCATAGCTTGAAAAGATTCTTTTATATTAATATCTTCCTTGGATGAGCAAAATACACATTGATTACACTTTGCTTGTTCAGCATAATCATTAGCAGTATTATAATCAGTTTCATGATTTGGTAAATCCCATTTCATTCCCATAAGGATTATGGGGATAAATCCCGCTTTTTGACGAATTATTTTTAACCATTCTGGTATTTGCCTAAAGGTATCATAATCTGTAATATCAAAACATATAAATGCTCCACTAGCACCTTTACAATAATCTGGTAGAAGTTCACGAAATCTTCGCTCTCCAGCAAAATCCCAAATTTGCATCTTTACTTCCTCACTAGTATCAAGGGTTTCAGATTTTGTATGGAAACCCGCTCCTATTGTCATTTTATATCCTTCTTCAAATTTCCCAGTACAATAACGAGTGATCATCGCAGTTTTTCCAACACCGCCGGCTCCTGCAACAATTACTTTAAAAATCCATGAGCTTTGCATAATTTTTTAAGACCCCTTTAGATCATGTTATTAATTATATCTAAGAATTTGAATTTAAATCTTTTTTTTACGTTAAATGTATGAAATGAGATACATGAATTTTAAACTGAAGATTTTTAATAAAATGTAGTTGAAAGAAGATATAATACTATAGTGTTAGTAATAACACATTATATGTAACGCAAAAAGAAAAAATACAAATGTATTTGATCACTTAGATAAATAATAATGAGTGTTCCAATATATAAGGTTATTTTTAAAGGAATTAAGGAAAATGATGAGAGTAAGTTAAATTTAGTTTTTAAAGGTATAAGATCCGATAAAAGAATAAATATCCCTTCTCAATTAATCTTAAATTTGAAAGAAATTAGCAAATCTGTCCAAAACGTAATATCCTATCAAAATATATCAGAAGTAATAAAGGTGGGAAAAGATTCTTCTAGACTTTCCTATATTTATTATTTTATCATACTTTACACCTCTATAGATGGAAAAAAAAAAGGTTTTTTAATTGGAAATGAAAAAAAATTGGGAGATATCCTTATTGGAACGTGGCCATTTAATGATGAATTCCCCACCGAAAAAATCTCTGACACAATAAGTAATTTAGTTAAGAATATCGAAAATTACAAGGAAATCTGTCTAATTAGTTCTGTATAATGGGAAAATAAAAAAAATTTGCTCTATAATTTAAAATCTCTTACATCAATTTTGTTTTATAAAATTTTGTGTCTAATTTTGGAAATATTAAAATTATTAGCCATATTTATTAAATTATTATAGATTAGATAGTACTATCTGATATAATTTTTCATATAGACTATGTTTTTTTTATGCATTTTGCGATTTTTTAAAATAATAGCTTAGTCAACTTCGCTTAAAAAAAATTTTTTACATGATAAATATAATTTTAATTCGTAAATTATCACCAAAAAGATAGATTTAGATTTTAAAAGTAATTAGATAATATTATCTAAGTTAGGATTTTTTCTGTCGGTTTTATGTCGGCACAATATTTCAGATTAGATAATGATAATAAGGATTCCAATTTTCAAACTGTTAGACAATCTAAAATGCAATGAGAACTATGAAATTTAGCTATTACTTATTTAATATCCTCCCTAGTAGGAATAAAAAAGCATTATTTTAAATCTAATAACTATTAAGGGATATCTGATTTTAAATAAAAGGTAAAATGCCAATTAAGAATTCAAAATCTTAGAAAAAGGCGTAGTGAAATATCAATTTAGATGGTTAACGCCACACAAAGAAGAGCAGAAAGAACATCACACCCATCATTCCTAAAAGGAAAATCATTTGAATTTTACCTTTACTTTTTTGTTTCTGTTCATAGCCGAGATATTTATCCCTACATGCTTGTGAGCAAAATTTTTTGTCAGGGGGGATAGCTTTTCCACATATGGTACAGTGAGAATGTGGGCCCCATTTTTTTTTAATTTGATCTTTCCATGAAGATTGAGACATTTTTTTAAAACTTCATTTTTTCATTTTCTATTATTATAGTTAAATAACTAAAATTAAATAACTTATTGTATCTTGGTATTTATTTTGCGATCTAAAATTTTAATATTATAATTTGAGACTTTTTTAAAAGGAGGATTCCATGCAAATTTCAAAGATATTATTTAAGACTTTTTAGCCTTTTTAATATTCAGTAATAAAATCAATTGGGCTTTTTTAAAATATTAAAATTAATTTGCTTTGAATTTTTTGATTTATTATTGAAGAAAGATAGAGAATACAAAATTGAAATTATTAAGGGAAGTGAAAAAAAATAAGGATCCTTGCTGAACTAAAATATGACCATCAAGAGATGAATTATGGCTATACCAACCGAACCTTGTATCTTAATTTGAGTACAAATGAGATAAAAATCAAAGAAGTCACTAAGGAGATGAGAGAAAAATTCATTGGAGGAAAGGGGTTTGATCTTTGGCTCATGTGGAACGGTCTTCCCAAAGATCGGATAGTTAAATGGAATGATCCAGAAAATGAGATATGTATTGCATCAGGCCCTTTAGGAGCTAGTACATTTTATCCTGGAGCTGGAAAGTCAATAGTCACAACTATTTCTCCTTTAACAGGTATAATAATAGACAGTAATGTTGGAGGATATTTCGGGCCATATTTAAAATTCTCAGGCTTTGATGCGATTGAGATTCAGGGTAAAGCTAAAAGTGATGAGATTATATATATAGATGGTCAAGATCACATTATTCAACTTGTAGAATTAGAGGAGTCTGATGGGATTTCTGAATTCTCACATACTTTAACTCAACAACTTACTGAAAAATATGCAAAGGATTCAAATCAAGGAGAAAAACAGAAAGTTTCAGTGGTGAGTACAGGTCCAGCGGCTAAGTACAGTAAATGGGGTATGCTTAATTTTTCTTGGTTTAGCAGGCGAAGGAAATGGGCATCATATAAACAAGCGGGAAGAGGTGGGATCGGAACTGTCTTTGCTAATAAAAACATAAGAGCGCTCGTGTGCAGGGCCCCAAAAATTGATGCTAGAATGAATAATCCTGCTGATCTTCAGACATTACAAGAGATTGGAAAACAGCATCATAAAGAAATAATAGATTTAGATCCTAGTCATAATCAAATGCGCTTTGTAGGAACAGGTTATCTTCCAGATATTATGAATATAACTGATTTACTTCCTACAGAAAATTTTAGATTTGGTCAACATCGCCAGATTAAAGATAAGGATATCCCTTTCAAAAGAGAAACATGGTATGAGCTCTTTAAAGAGGATACCGGATCTGGAGCTGATGGTTGTTGGCTTGGTTGTTCAGTAAGCTGTTCTCATTATAAACGAGGATATATTGTTAAAACGGGTCCATTTAAAGGGCAAGAAGTTATAGTGGATGGTCCAGAGTATGAAACTATAGCTGGATGTGGTTCAAATTGGGGTGTTTGGGATCCAGAATGGGTATTAGAAGCCAATTTTTATTGTGATACATATGGTTTAGATACAATTTCAGTTGGAACTGGAATAGCATTCGTAATGGAATGCTTTGAAGAAGGTATTCTTAATAAAGAAATAACTAATGGTCTTGATTTAAATTTCGGAAATGCCGAAGCTGCTTTAGAATTACTTCATCAAATGGCAAGAGGAGAAGGTTTTGGAGTTGTTATTGGTCAAGGAATAAAAGAAATGAAACGAGTTTTTACTGAAAAATATGGAGGAGATCCCCAATTTCTACAAGATATTGGGATGGAACATAAAGGACTTGAATTTTCCGAATATGTCACGAAAGAATCGTTAACACAGCAAGGAGGATATGGTTTTACCAACAAAGGACCTCAGCATGATGAAGCATGGCTAATTTTTGAAGATGTGGTGAGAAATTCAATACCTACTTTTGAAGATAAGGCAGCCGCATTAAGATGGTTCCCTTATTGGAGAACTGTATTTTCGCTGCTAGGTCTCTGCAAATTGCCCTGGAATGATGTGGTATCAGAGAAAAATTATGAGCTTTCGATAAAAGATCCTGAAACAGGAGAATTAGTCCAAGCAAAAATATTATATCATGTTGAGTGGTATGCACAATATTTTTCAGCCGTAACTGGTATATATTCCACAATAGATGATTTAATCCAAATGTCTGAAAGGGTATACACATTTCAACGTATCTTTAATATACGACAAGGCAAGGGACTTCGAGAACATGATTCAAATCTGCCATATCGGGCAATAGGTCCGGTAACAAAACTTGAATATGAAAGCCGTCAAGAACGCTATGATACGCAACTAAAAGAAGAGCTAGGAGTAGATATAAATAATTTAAAAACACAAGAAAAAATGAACATTTTAAGAAATTATCGGGAAGATCAATATATAAAGCTACAAGATGCCGTATACAAAGAACGAGGATGGACATATGGGGGCTGTCCTACAATTAAATTAGTGAAAGAATTAAGAATAAATTTTGATGATGTGATTGAATATATTAAACCATATCAAGATAAGGAGCCAAATTTATAAATTGAGGTAATTTGGGGCAGGCGATCAGTAAAAAAAAGAAATAACACATATTTAGTTACTCTTACCTTTATATGAAACTGTGGTTCCTATAAATTTAGGATTTCCATTCCAATACTCTTTAAAGTTGCCTATATCAGATCCTGACATGACTAATACATTTATATGGCTTCTTTTTAGGATCTGTAAGGAAACTGCATCAAAAATACGATATTCTCCCGCGGCGGCTTGTTTTTCATCAGTAGATTTTAGAGTGATCTCTTGAAGTTCCTCATATGAGATATTTGGGAATAGTTTTGCATCCTTATGCTTTTTCGGATCTTTATCGTAAATACCATCAACATTCGTTAGAAGAATTAATTCCTTTGCTCCAGTATATTCCGCTACTTCAAGAGCTACTGATGTAGTAGACTGTCCTGGTTGGAGACCCCCCATGATAATAATTTTCTTGAATAAGGTAGCTATAGAAAGCTCTTCAATTGATTTTGGAACTTGTGGATAGGCTAATTCTCCAAAAGATGTAATAATTAGGGTAGAATTTAAACGAGAAACTTCAATTCCAATAATATCACATAAAGCTTCATTTCCTTTTAAAGATCTAATTGAATTGATATATTCTCTTGCAATTAATCCCCCACCACATATTATAATGAGAGCATCAAATTTGGGTTTATTTTTAATAATTTCACAAAAATCAGATATTCTTTTTGAATTAATCTTCTTATCCTTTGTAAATAAGAGTGAGCCTCCTATTTTTATTACAATGCTTCCTTTTTTGTTCATAATATTTTCATTCAATTTTTCTTTATTAATATATAGTTGATTTAATAAATTAAGTTACTCTTACTCCAGATTTATGAGTGATAACACAAGAAGCATCACTGCAGAAGTGCCCCATAGGATATCAGGTTTTTTTGAGATCGTTGATCAAATTGATGGTATTCCAATAAGCGATCCGGAAAAGATAGGATCTAGAGGAGCTGGCTTTAATCTAAGTGCTGTTGGAAAAACTAAAATCATCATTACACCCCTGAAAGAAAATGAGGAAAATTCCTGCAAGATATATATAAATGATGAAGAATTAAATGAAAAAGCCGAAACAACATACTATATCATTAAATTTATACAATCCTATCTAAAAAAGCCGATTAATATAGAAATTTATCATAATTTTGAATTACCCGTAGGATGTGGATATGGAGCAAGTGGTTCTGGCGCTTTAGGGGCTATTTTTGGACTAAATAATATTTTAGATCTAAAATTAAGCTACAGAGAGCAAGGTCGTATTGCCCATATATCAGAAGTTATAAATAGGACGGGATTGGGAACAATATGTGGAATATTAGGAGGGGGTTTATGTGTTTTAGAAGAGCCCGGTTATCCCTGCGCTTTCAAATCTATTCCGGTTCCAGAAAATCTTAGTATAATATGTGGTACTTTTGGAATGATTCATACAAAGTCTATTTTAAATTCTCCCCAGTTAAGCCTAAAAATAAAAGAAGCTGGCAGAAAAGCTTTAAAAAAGTTAAGGGCCACTCCGAATATTCAAACATTTATTATGGCTTCAATTGAATTTGTAAAGAATACTGATATACTGGATATCATGAATTTGTCTAAAACGAAAGAACTAATTGAAAATCTTAATAAATTAGATATTTACGGAGCAAGCATGAATCAATTAGGACGTTCTGTTTATGCAATTTGTAAAGGATCAGATGAAAATAATGTATTAGAGACTTTTAATAGTTTTAAACCAGAAATCAGTGTATATATTTCAACTATAAACAAGAAAAGTCTACAAATATTTCCAATTAAGTAATTTAAGATTCATTTAATGCTCTTGATTTTTCAGTAGCCACTTCTACCGCCCTCATTAATGTTGATCTTAGTTTAGCTCTTTCTAGTTCATGAAGAGCAGTAATAGTTGTTCCTCCAGGTGAGCATACCATATCTTTTAATTCTCCAGGATGTTTCCCTGTTTCTAAAACTAATTTTGCAGCTCCTAAAGCGGTTTGAGCTGCTAATTTAATGGCAACCTTTCTAGAGAGCCCCATTTTCACACCGCCATCTGCTAATGCTTCAATAATGATAAAAAAATAAGCCGGTCCACTTCCAGATAATCCAGTAACAGTATCTAAATGTTCTTCATCTAATTCAACCACAACGCCACCTGAATTGAAAATTTTTTTAACAAATTCTATGCTACCATCTCTTATTTTATTATTGTGAGTGATTGCTGATGCCCCTGCTCCAACCATTAATGGGGTATTAGTCATTATCCGGATAATTCCCACATCATTACTAACATATTTTTCTATATGCCTTATAGCGACACCAGCGGCAATTGAGATAATAGTATTCTCAGGTTTTATGTTTGGACCAATTTCTTCCAATACGAAATTAATTATTTGGGGTTTCACAGCTAATAATATATAATTCGAAGTTTGAACTAAATGAGAATTATTTTGAGCGATCTTAACTCCTAACTCTTTGAAAATATTATCTGTAACAACATGATCCTTGTCATAAATAATGATCTTATCCTTTTCTATAACATTATTCTTAATAATCGTTCTTAGTAAAGCAGACCCCATTGTTCCAGTTCCAATAATACCTAATTCATTTTCAAACATAAATAGTACAGCGCTTTTTCTCAAATAAATTTTATGATTTATTTAAAAAATTTTAATAAATAGAGCACATAATTTTTGAGTTATTCAAAAAGGAGTATTAAAATCATCACCAATAAGCTGGCAATCACTTATTCCATAGTCATCCCAAATTTTGTGCTCTAAAAGTATGTCATTGTCGATCAGTCCTACCAAACGAAATTTATAATGTTGAAAAAACTTTATACCATTCTTATATTTTTTAGGTAATTTTATACAGATTGAAGCAATTCCCATTTTTTTTTGGATCATTAAAAAAGACTCTAAGAGAGTTGTAGCGATGTGTTTTCTTCGAAATTTTGGATTTACATATAATAAATAGAGATATATCGTAGGAATAAGATTTTCTATTGAATCGACTTTATGAGTTTGTTGCTCTGACACTAACATTCCTGCTAAATTATTCTCATAATAAGCAGCTAAAACAAAAATTTTATTTTTTAGAAATTTTTGTTGAAAATCATCAATAAATTCTAGAAATTCTTGAGCACAGAGTTTCAAATCAAATAGATCTTCAGTATTGGCCACTTTTATTGAAATATTCTTTTCATGTTTATTAGATCTCATGTGATATCTATTATTCGTATAATTTCATTTTTAGTTTTTCTATAAGTTCTGCTTTAATTAGACCATTATTTCTATCATATCCTTCACAAACGATACTTCTAACACCTATTAAATCGGGGGAAATCTGTTTCAATTTTAAGATATCATTATGCTTAATTTTCCCGGCCAAAGCCACTCTTACATTATAACTCTTTGCCTTTTCTTTAAATTTAATTAGTTGCTCTACATTTAAAAAATCAAACAATCCCCTCTCATCCTTAATATATGTATCGAGCATAGCAAAATCAGAACCCGATTCAGCAGCGATGGTTGGAATTGCTAAAAAGTGTGGAGAACTTTTCATCCTTGATTGATCTGCATAACCAGCCGCAACAACCATAATTTTTTTATTAAATTCTTTTACGGCCTTAACTACATTTTTCATTAATTCTATTCCTTCAAATTCGTTCTTCGGACCTTTTAATCCCACTTTAATAATATCCGCTCCTGCCACTGCAGCTCCTAAAGCCGCTAGTGAGGCACTCCCAGGCAAATATGGGAAGTCTCCAATTGTAGCACTTAAAAGTTTTGAACTATGTGTAGGAATTACTTTTTTCATTGCTTTAATCATCCAAGGAAAATTTGCTCCTAAAGAACCTTCTTTTGGATTTTTACAATCAATGTATTTTATACCCCCAGCATTTACTACGATTTTTGCTTCTTCCACGTTTTTAGGACTAATTAGTAATTCTATTTTATTATTAGCCATAATTGATCATTTACATAGGATAAATTTAAAAAATTTTTTCCACAATATTTTTTCATTAAGTTATTATATATATGGAATTGTTACCTTATAACCTTACAATTAAATATACTATTTCGTACTTCTCTTATAAATTTAGAGCCTTTTTTTTTGAAGTCATAATTTAGATAATTATAAAAATAACTATTTTATATTTATTTTATAATAAAATTACTACAAGTTAAAACTTGATAAAAGAATGTCTCCAAAAGAAATTACAAAAATTGAGCTCACTGAAGATGTCTTTAAAGAACCTATTGATGTCATTAATAAATTGTCAAGCCATATTGATGGATTAAAATACACAAAAGTGATTCAAACATTTGTCATGGAAAATCGAGATTTAAATTTGGTTTTATCAAAACAAGGTTCTGACTATTTTAAAGGGAAAATTGTGTGGATTGGAAATAAAAAGGATGATTCTGAGGGAACCATTTTTTGTGTAGACACTGGAAGTGAGATAAAACAAATTAGCCCAACTGCTGAAAATTCCGATAATGTGGTTTTAGATATTAAGAAAGAAACAATTAAAGTTTCTACAGTTTCTAAATCCAAGTGTGCAGTATGCGGAAAAGAAATAGAAATTTTTGATGATGTTTCGGGTTGTCCTATTTGTCAAACCAAGGCACACCGCGAACATTTAGTAGAATGGATTAAAGCAAAACATTCTTGTCCGATCTGTAAAAAATCCTTGAATGTTTCGTCCACAGGTGTTATTATTATTGATTAAAAGTCAATTTTTATTTAAAACGTTTTAATTTTTCTATATTTAATGATCCGTCATATAACGCTGTAGCGATTAAGACTCCTGAAAATTCATTATTATACATCATCTCTAAATCTTCATATTCTTTCACCCCCCCACCAATTAATATATTCCCTTGAAATTGATATCGGAACTTCATAAATAGAGGGGGTACACCACCTATTTTCTGACCTACCCTAAATAAATCTAAAAGAATTATTTCTTTTACCCCCAATTTATTTAAACGATTAACCAATTTTAGGGGATTTTGGTTTTTTAAATATTTTAAATTCGAAATGATTTTCCCTTGATACATATCAATACTAATACTGAATCGATCGCCCCCCATTATTTCTATTCCTTGTTTTATGACTTCAAAATTATTGATAGTTTCTAAACCCAAAATTAATTTACCTAAGTTGTATTTCGAATAAATAAGGAGATCTGTTTTATCGGTAATTCCCGGGTCGAGCATGATCTTTAGATCATGAAGTTTTAAAATTTCTAATAGCAATCCCTGATTTGGTTGTTTATTGATGATGGCATCTAAATCAGCAATATAAATCTCTTCAAAATGAAATTTATGTTTAAGAATTTTAGCAATTTCTAATGGCTTTGACGTGTTTAGTATTTTGGATTTAAGGGGTTTATATTTATCTCTTTCACCTTTAACAGCATGAACTGCCATTGAATTAAATATATCTAATACCGGTATAATTCGAAACTTTGACATTTTCTTGCAAATAATTTGATTGTTAATATGGAGAACTTAAATGATATCTTTTTTCAAATATTAAAATCTTAATCATGAATCTATTTTATTTTGTAAATTTAATATTTTTCTAAAAAAATCAAAAAATTCGATGATTCCCAAGCAATCAAATATTATTTATTTAATTTGGTATCCTTCTAAACTTTTAGAAATGTAAAAAATTGCGCCTTTTAAAAATCAAATAAATTAAAAAACTTGAGAAGTCTTTTTAATTAATAACTCTTGAATAATGTAATTTTTAAATGATAGTTTCTAAATCATTCTAAAATATAGACACTAAATGGTTAATTTTAATGTGTTTTTTATGAAGACGGAAGCATATATTAATAAAATCGTTGAGGATACTGGTCTTACCAGAAATGAGATTAAAGTAAGGGTTGAAGAGAAAAAAAATGAATTAAAGGGATTAATTTCTGAAGAAGGGGCCTTATTTATTATTGCTAAAGAATTAGGCGTGGATGTAAAAGATGAAAACAAAGATTTATTAAAAGAAATTGACATAAACATAGCAGATATAACTACTAATATGAAAAATATCACAATAATTGGTAGAGTTAAACAAATAAATAAGATTTTTAATTTTAATAAAAAAGATGGTGGTACTGGGAAAGGCGGATCATTTATATTGCACGATATTACAGGTGACATTAAAATTGTAGTGTGGGATGATCATACAAAAGTTTTAGAACAACCTGAATTTGAAAGAAATGAACTGGTTAAGATTTTAAATGGATACGCAAGAAAAGGAAAATATGAGGGAATCGAAGTTCATATTGGAAGATTAAGCAAGATTATTATCTCGCCTGAAGATGTAGATTATAAAAAATATCCAAAAATAAAAGAAGTATTTACTTCTATTAATGACATAAACTTATCTTTAAGTTCTGTTTCAATTGAGGGAAAAATAATGCAAATTTTCCCAGTTAAAGAATTTACCAGGAAAAATGGGGAAGATGGGAAAGTTTGTTCTTTAACAGTCATAGATTCTACAGGAACAACAAAGGTTACTTTTTGGAATGAAGACACCGAAAGAATTGATGATTTAAAGGGAGGGGATATTGTTTCAATTACTAACTTAATTCCTCGGTTAAGTACTTTAGACTCAAAATCTATTGATCTCTTTGGTACTAGGTATACTAATATAACTAAAAAAGATAAAGAAATCAAAATTGAAGGAGACTTTATCGAAAAGATTAAAGACCTTCAGGAAAAACAAGGGATCGTTTCATTTCAAGGGATAATTTCTTCAGTTGATAATCTAAAAAAAGTTACTATGAAATCGGGTGAGGAAGTATTTTTATTAGGATTCATAATCAGCGATAAATCTGACGGGATAAGAGTGACTATTTGGCGTGAACAAGCAGAACAATATTCAGAAAAATTATCCATTGGTAAAGGAATCTTAGCTAAAAATGTCTTAGTAAAATATAGCAACTTTTCGAATAGAAATGAAATTTCTTTAATAAAGGATTCAAGTTTGCAATTTATTGATTTAGAGATAAAAAATTTAAAAAATATTGAAACTCCAAGAAGAGATCTCAGTTCTAACTTCACTGGAAATTATACAAAAATTAATACGATTAACAATTCTGGTACTATGGAAATTAAGGGGTTTGTTGCAAAGGAGCTAAATAACATTACCATTTATGAAGCATGTCCTAATTGTTTTAAAAAAATCGAGAATTGTTCTTGTGAAGATAGACAAAAAACAGAACATAGAATGATTTTTAATCTTATAATAGATGATGGGAGTGGCACGATAAGAACAACATTTATTGGAGATACCGCAGAAAAATTTATGGGAGAAGAAACTGAAAAATTATTACAAATAAAAGAAACGCCTGACTTTGAAAAATTTTTAAACAAAAAATCATCTGAAATTCTTGGAAAGGATATTATTGTTAAGGGAAAAGCCAAATATAGCGAATATTCAAATTCATTTGAAATCGTTGCTTATGATTTTAAAGAGATCAGTATAAGCGATGAGTTAGAAAAAGTTATGAAAGAAATAGAAACCTAATTTTCAATAAATTACTAACTTTTTTTAATAATTTAAATCTAATTAATAATAAGATTTAGATTTGTTCTAATTAGGTTTTTGATAATTCAGACTAATTTAATTCATTTCGTGTGTTCTCAATATGAAGAAGGTTGATATAATTGGTTTAGGGGAGGTTGTGGTAGATTGGGTAACTGAGGTCCCACATTTTCCAAAACCTGATGAGAAAATAGATGCTATTAGTGAGAATTATTTTTCCGGTGGTGTAACTGCGAATTATTTAGTTTCTATAGCACGACTTGGAGTATCTTGTGGATTCATTGGTGCTGTCGGAGATGATTCTTATGGAGATTTTTTAATTGAAGATTTTGTTAATGAAAAAGTGGATACTTCATTAACATTAAAAAAAACCGGGAAGAAAACACCAGTCAATTTTATTTTTGTAACTAAAGGAGAAAAAACAATAATTCAATCACCCCATATGCAAACTACAAAAATTGAGATATCCGATTTGGATAAAAACTATATTTTAAGCTCCAAACATTTGCATACTACTATGATTCATCCTATTATTACTAAAAAGGCAATTGAAATAGCGAAAGCAAATGATTTAACATTAAGTATAGATTTAGAATCTCAAATTGCTCAAAGAGGTTGGAATCGCCTGAAAGATGATTTACTTAAGAGCGATATTTTAATCCCAAATAAAGAGGGTGCGAAATCTATTACAAAGAGTAATACACCGGAAGAAGCAGCTAACATATTAATTAAGAAAGGAATTCCAATTGTTATTATAACTCTTGGAAATAAAGGTGCTTTAATTACTACAAAAGAATATCAAAAAATTATACCAACTTATAATATTGAAAAAATTATAGACACAACAGGAGCGGGTGATGCATTTAATGGAGCTTTTTCAGTGGGTTATTGGATTAAGGAATGGGACCTAGAAAAATCCTGTAGATTCGGTAATGCCGCCGCATCTTTAAAAATTCAAAAGTTAGGTGCGAGAACAGGAATGCCAAATGAGAAAGAATTAATCCAATTTCTAAAGAAGAATGATGATCCTTTTTTCTAATTTTCAATTTTTTTTAATTTCCCATCATATTCCCTCAGAGAATCGAAAGATTTAAATATTTAAATTATATATTATACTTTGTTACACGGGTTGCGTAGGAGTTTCAGTCACATTAATTAATATTTATCAACTTACTTGGATTTTTATTCACGATTAATAACGAGAGCTTGGTATTTAAATAATTTAATTTAAAATTTTATAAAGAGGTATAAAAATTATGGAAATAAAATCAGAATTTAGTAATTTAGCAAATTTATGCCCTGAATGTGGGGGTAAGATAATTTCACTTCAAGAAAAGGGGGAGATTGTATGTGGTCAGTGTGGTTTAGTATTAGGTGAAAGAATTTTAGATATTTATCATAGTGGCAAACGTGCCTTTACGAAACAAGAGAAGGAAAAAAGAGAGAGGACAGGATCTCCCATTTCAATTTTATTGCCTGACATGGGATTGAGTACAGTTATAGATAAAAACAGTATTAAAAATCCTGACTTAAAAAGAGCTGCCAAATGGAATTCTCGAATGACCTGGGATAAAAGAAATATGTTAATTGCGACTACTGAATTGAAAAGAATTGGCAGTAACTTAAATTTACCAGATCATATCAAAAAAGAGGCAATTCGGCTTTATAAAGAAGCATTTAAAAGAAAATTACTCAGAGGGCGATCTATTAATGGGATGGTCGCTGCATGTTTATATTTTGCATGTAGGGAAAAAAAAATTCCTAGAACTCTTCAAGAAATTTTAGATGAAACCTCTGAAAGTGCTAAGAATGTGAGAAGATGTTATAGGACCTTAATAAGAGAATTAAATTTGAAAGTCCCATCTACAGATCCAATTTCACTCATTCCACGGTTTATTGCTGAATTAGGATTAGATACTAATGTAGAAAAAGCAACAATAAAAATCTTACAAACTTTTATAGGGAACTACTCGACAAGTGGTAAAGATCCAAAAGGATTATGTGCTGGAGCTTTATATTTAGTATGTAAAATGCACAATAAAAAAATATCACAAAAGGAAATTGCTAATCTTGTTGGAGTGACCGAGGTCACCCTCAGGTCTCGATATAAAGAGTTAACCAAGAAACTGAATATTCAAATTGAACTATAATTAACCCTTTTTCTAAATTTCTTTTTTTAACAATAATTTTATAAAATCTGGAAGAGTCAATAAATAACCTTGAGCATTAGGTAGTAAATTATTTATTTTAATAAACAATTGAGTATAATGATGCGCTCTTTCTTTTTGCTCTAAAACGTCATTACGAGTTTGTTGTCTAATCATTTCAACGGGATTTCCTTTCATTACTGCCCGCGCAGGTATAACTAAGCCTGGGGGCACTTGACTTTTATTTAATATTACGGCCCCTTCTCCGATTGATGATTCTTCAAAAATTAAACTTCCCTCCATTATTTGAACGTAGTCCTCCAAAAAACCGCCTAATAGTGAAACTCCCGTTTCTAATATACAATATCTACCAATATGTATCGGACTTTTTTGTGAACGAGTCAATAAGATAACTCCATCGAAAATTGTTGAATATTCACCGATGTTGATTTGAGAATTTTCACCCCGAATAATTGAACCCGGCCATACAACTGCATTATCATTAATTACTACGTCTCCTATAAGTGTGCTCATTGCGGAGACGTACGCTTTCTCACTAATTTGGGGTTTTTTTCCATTATATTCGATTATTGTCATGATTTTAACATCTTTTTTTATATATTGAGAATTTAAATTTAATAATTAGGTATTATTAAACTCATTTAAACTTAAGTATGTTTAATTTATCTTAGATTTTTTTTCTTTTTAGTAAGATAAAAACTTCAAAAAGAAATATTTTTTTATAAAAAAAATATAAATATTTAAGCATTAAATAGCTTGATTAATGCAAGTTAAATTTACCATTAACGAATAAAATACATCAGGTCTTTCTTATGAGTGTTCGAGAATCCCTTATAAAGCATTTAACATCTATCTTACGGGCTTCTTCAAGCACGATTTTAGTCCTTCTTTGTGATCAGAATGGTTTATCAATAGCAAAAATCGGAAGGAAAAGCGACATCGATATAGATCCAAATCAAATTACCAGTCTTGCTTCTGCTGCCTTTTCTGCGAGCGCGGAAAACTGGGATGATCTGCATATCGCTGATCAAGTCATTTCTTTTTCTTATTTTGATAAAGTATGTTTAATAACAATTAGAATTAATGAGACGCTTTTAACAATAGTTCATGATTATCATAAAGAATGGCCATTAGATGCGGATAATTTAGCCAGCTCCATGTATTATCTTAAATCAAAACTTAGTGAATTTTTCGGAAAATCTGATACAAATACAAAAGAAACAGAATTTGAGGAATTTTCAAATAGAGTGCGGAGTGCTATTTATCTATTTGGGATGGGAACTGAAGTTCCATTTGTATCTTATACACCAGAAGATGTTGACAAATCAAATTCTCTTCCGTTTATTAGTACTGTTTTAGATTCTGTTCAAAATCCAATTTTCATTAGA
The DNA here is from genome assembly GCA_019058445.1 of Promethearchaeota archaeon. Lineage (GTDB taxonomy): Archaea > Asgardarchaeota > Lokiarchaeia > Sigyniarchaeales > SOKP01 > LW40-45. The sequence continues at coordinate 1,265,625 of JAHPZA010000006.1, forward strand.
TATAGCTTAGTAGTGCCCTCTGGTTTAACGTTAGATGCTCGAGAAATTAGTGGTCAAAATTTACCGTTATCCGTTGAAGCCTTTTCTGCCAATGCTAATGTTGCTTTTCAAAAGATGAAAGAAGAATCGAAAGGGAGCTCAATAGGAGAACTTTTATGTTATATAGCAATTTCTGGTCAGAATCCTGAGAGATTTTATGGACTTATCACATGCCCCTCTGGTAAATTAAATTTCTCAGAAACTGAGGGTACTTCAAATATTGAAGATGTATCCTTTATAGGATTATTCACCTTGGAGTATGGAGGTATTCCAGTATTGGGAGAATCTAGAAATATTATATATTCAATTTTAGAAATTTTAGGCCAAGAAGTAATAACGGAAAATTTTATTAATGCAGTAAATGTTTTAACAAGTTCTAAATATGATTGAGATGAATAATAAAAAATCATATAATCCCCTTCCAAATCTTTATTGTTTGCATTATAACGAATGTGATCCAAAAAAATGTTCGGCCTTAAAGCTCAAAAAATTCAATCTTTTAAAAATAATATCTTCACTTAGAACATCTTTAAAGAATGCTATCGTATTAAATCCGCTTTCTCAGAATGAATTAACTGCCGATGATAGAGATCTAATCTTAAAATATGGTCTTATTGTACTTGATTGCTCATGGAAAAATTTACTTAAATTGAGAGATTTTAAAGGGACAAATGGGCGTAGATTACCACCGCTTATTGCAGCAAACCCAGTAAATTATGGTAAATGGGAAAAATTGAGCTCTGCTGAGGCCATCGCTGCTGCGTTATTTATAACAAAATTTGAAGACGCTGCGAATTTGGTACTCTCAAAATTCTCTTGGGGAGTAGAATTTATAAAAATAAATAATTTAAAATAAAGAGAAAAAAAACTAAAAGATATTTAGTCTTCACCACCCTTTGAAAGGGAGGAAGCTGCGATGACATCATCGATTTTTAATATCATAGATGCGACTTCTGTTGCAGATTGTATTGCTTGAGTTAAAACTAACAAAGGCTCAAGAACGCCTAAATTTACCATATTGTCAGGTTTACCTTGTTCAATGTTTATCCCATAAGATGCCCCATCATCGGCTTCATGTTTAGATCTCATTTCTACAATTAAGTCAACGGGATTATATCCCGCATTTTCCACCAAAGTTTTAGGAATCACTTCTAAGGCGTTAGCATAAACTTCGATCGCTAATTGTTGTCTACCTCCAATTGATCTCGCATAGCTCCTTAAGCGCTTCGCTAATTCTATCTCAGAAGCTCCGCCACCAGGTAAAATATATGGCAATTCCATAGCTGCTTTTACTACACTTAACGCATCATTTACCATTCTTTCAGCTTCATCAACTACATGTTCAATACCAGCTCTAATTAATATACTTACTGCTTTTGGATCCGCACATTCGGAGACAAAAATCATGTTGTCTTCACCAATTTTCTTTTCTTCGACTTTTCCAGCTTTACCTAAGTCACCTTCAGAAATCTCAAAGATGTTATTAACAATTTTCGCATTTGTAGCCCTTGCTAGCTTTTCCATATCAGAACGCTTAACTCTTCGTACCGTAAGAATTCCATCTTTCGCCAGAAAGTTTTGAGCTTTATCATCAACTCCTTTTTGGCAAAATACGACGTTGGCACCACTTTCTTTTAATTTATCAACTCTAGATTTTAACATATGAGATTCTTCTTGTAGAAACTTATTAATTTGGTCAGGAGTCGAAATCTTTATTTCGGCATCGAATTCTGTTTTTTCTACTTCAAGAGCCGAACTAATTAGTGCGATTTTAGCATCTTTGATGGATTTTGGCATCATGGGATGAACAACTTCCTTATCAACAATAATCCCATCGATAATTGACGTATCTAAGAGACTTTTTCCTTCTTTTTTAATTATCTGAATTTGATCCAAGTCAATTATTTTATAGTTACCTCGATCTTCTATGATCTGAGACACAGCATTAACAGCGATATCCGCAAAATGATTTTTTGCTCCAGCGATTAATTTACTATTCATTGATGTCTCTGCGACTTTAATTAGGGTGGCTTTATCATTTATGTCAATTTTAGTTGCGAGATCCTTTAATATATCTTTACTTTTTACAAGTGCCTTTCGATAACCTCGAAAAATTATTGTAGGATGAACTTGCTGTTCCATTAATTCTTCTGCAAGATTAAGTAACTCACCTGCAATAATTACGCTTGTAGTAGTTCCATCACCAACTTTGTCATCTTGAGTTTTAGCAATTTCAATAATCATTTTTGCTGCAGGATGTTCTACATCAATCGTATCTAGAATTGTAGCACCATCATTAGTTATGGTAACGTCTCCTAAAGAATCAACAAGCATTTTATCCATTCCTTTTGGACCTAATGTTGTTCTAACAGCCTCAGTCACAGCTTTGGCAGCAGCTATATTATTTCTTTGGGCGTCTTTTCCTTGTTTTCTTTCAGCCCCTTCTCTTAGTATCACTATAGGGACTCCACTTAATTGAGACATTTTATTTTCACTTTTTTGATCTTTAATTAAATATTTTATTTATATAGATCTCTAAATCATAAAAAAAGTTTTCGAAAATGAAATAATTAATGAAGAAAGTGAGAAATAAGATTTTATTTCTATTTTTTAAAATTAAAGATTATGAGATTAGTCTCTTAATTATAGCTTCCCTCTGTAATGTCGCATCTTTGATTTTTTCAACCCTCTTAATATGTTTATTATTGAAAGCCTCTCTTTGTTTGTCTAATACTTTAATGGTTTTTTTAACTTCACTTATTGACGGGGAACCTTGACTTATTCGATTTTCTAGACATTTTTCTAAATTTTGGATGTTTTGAATGAAATTGGGTGGCAAATCTATCTTTTGCTTATAAATTTTTTTAATTAAAGACTCAATTTTTTCCTTATCCATTATATCTTTCGGGTTACTTGACTCTTTTACCAAATTCCCCACAATCTTATGAGAAAGTCTAAAAGGGATATTAAACAAGTGTACTAAAGACTCTGCTATTTCCAATGCTAAAATATAGCTCTCATCTATCGTTTTAATCATATTTACTTCATTAATTTTAATTGTTTTAAAAATCCCGCTAAAAATTTCTATAATGGAAAAAAGTGTATCAAATGAATTTTTTAATAAGGGTTTTAATTCTTGAAAATCTTTAAAATATCCAGAGGGGATGGCTTTAATTATCATTGAAGCGGAGAAATGATCAGAAATAATTTTAGCGGTTTTACTTCGAATTAACTCGAGAGTATCAGGATTTTTTTTATGGGGCATAACACTTGATACGGAACAATATTGTTCATCCAGATCTATAAATTGAAATTCCTTAGTAGACCAAATTAATAAATCTTCAGCAATTCTCGAGAATTGGAGTGAGATTAACGAATTTACCATTAACACTTCATAAATATAATCTCTGGAGCTAATGGCATCAATGGAATTTTCAATGATACCATCAAAACCTAATAATTCAGCAGTTCTTGTTCTCTCTATATTTATACTTGTTCCTCCAATAGCACATGCACCTAGAGGGCTTTTATTAATTCGATTATAAACTTCTTCAATCCGTTCCAAGGATCTAATGATTTGAGAGATATAGTTATTAATATAATGAGCGAATACTCCTAATTGCCCTCGCTGAAAGTGAGTGTAAAGCGGCACATAAGCCTTAATGGTTTTTTGTGATAAGTTTAATAACACTTCAATAAAACCAATGAGTTTTTCAGAAAGTTCATTTAATTCGTTTCTAATTTTTAATCTTATATCTACGGAAACCTGATCATTCCTTGATCTGCCGGTGTGAAGCTTACCTCCGATGTCAATTCCAATTTCGTCAATAACACACTTTTCAATGAAGGGATGAATATCTTCAAAATCATTGTTTATCTTTAGTTTACCATTTACTAAGTTTTTTCTAATATTTTCAAGGGATGATAATATCTCCTTTATTTCATTTTTCGTGAGAATCTTCTGTTCGTAGAGCATAATATTATGCGCCTCAGTGCCGATAATATCTTCTTCAGCAATCCATAAATCATCTTTTATTGAGGATATAAAGTTTACTACATTCTCATTTAACGGTGCATCCAGCCTTTCCCTATATATATCCTTTTTCATGGTAGGTCTCTAAAATTTAGTGAACTTTTTATTATTTTAATTGAATAAGGTTTCAATGAATATTATTTTTAACAGTTCTATATCCTTTTTAATGTTTTTAATTTTAAGTATCAGTTGTTCAATACTTAATATTATTTTTTATATATATAAGAAAAAGGGGTATTCTTTAGATACCTTTAAAAAGGGCATATATGTTAATTTTATTTTTTCATTATTTTTTCTTATTATAGGATTACCATTTTTTATTTTAAATAATGGAAATGTGATCACAGAATCTTTCGAAGTATTTCTTTTGCCGATATTAATATATAATTTATCAGTCTTTCTTTTCGTGTTTTCTATTATCATCTTCTTGTTGCCGCAGCTTGAGGAGGAAATGAATAGGATTAATTTAGAAATACCATCTTATCATCTTGCAAACAATGGATCAATTAAAATTGGAAAGATTATGAAAGGTAATCACAAAAAATACAATTTTTATTTATCAATCAAGGATCTTGAGAAACATATGTTTATTTGTGGGGCAACAGGAACTGGAAAGAGTAATTTTCTCCAAAATTTTTTGATTAATTTTACACAACATCAAAATATTCCATTCTTTTTAGTTGAGTTTAAGGGAGAATATCATTTTTTACAGAAAAAGATAGATAATCTCTTAATATTATGGCCAGGAGAGAACTTTTCTATTAATATATTTGATCCTGAAAATTCAAATCCTCATATCCATGCTGAAAGAATTTTTGATATCTTAAAAAGTGGACAATTTCTTGATGAAAACGCAGAATATTCTCCCCAAATGCAGAAAGTTTTGGTTGAAATTTTAACTAAGGTATGTAAAAACAAAAAATCTCAAAGTTGGAAAGGTTTTGAATATTTTTGTAAAAATTATCTTGAAGAAAATCTAAATAATATTCCCATGTTAAGGCAAACTTTAATAAGCATTAAGAATAGGATTAGAAGATTTTCAGAGGGACCTTTAAAGGCATTATTTGAAAAAAAAATGGAGTATAAAGTTAAAACCCTGTTTAAAAGAAATGTGATTTTAGATTTAAGTTCCATTATTCGCTTGGGAGGTGAAAAAGAGGATGCCTTGTTCTTTTTAAATATGATTTTCAAATATTTATGGGATAAAAACCTGACAAAAGGTGCTTTCAAATATAATGGAATCAAACATATCACAATCGTAGAGGATGCGCAATACTTTGCCCCACAAGATTTAGTTAAGAAGAGCAAGCTAACAACCTATTTAGAAGACATCGCTTTATTACAAAGAGGTACTGGTGAATGTTTAATTGCTCTTGCTACACGCCCGGATATCAGTAGAGACATATTAGCTAATGTGGGGGTTCTGTTAACCTTGAAAAACCATATTGAAAAAGATTTGATATGTGAATTGCTTAATCTTGATGTAGAAAAAAAAAATTATTTATCAATTTTGGAGGAAGGTCAAGGTATTATTCGCATAAATTCCATAAAAGATCCCTTTTTATTATGGGTACCCTATATTGAACGTGAGTCTATAAATGTTTCAGAAATTAAGAGTAAAAATGAACAAAATTTAAGAAATAAAAAATCAATAGATAATTCACTCAAAAGCGATGAAATGAATAAATTTTATATAAGAATTAGACAAATTGTACATTATTTCACGAATTTTTGGAAAAAATTACGACGTAAGCCAAGAAAAAAAAGAGAAAAAGAATTGGATCAAAATTTAAAATTTAAAGGTGATGTTAAAATTTCAGTAAAAAACAATAATAATAAGGAAAGAAAGATCTTACCCTACTCTATGGTTGAGGAAATCCAAGGAGATAAAGAAAATGAGATAAATCGCACAATTTTGCACTATAAGAATCTCCTATCGAGATATCGGGATATAATAAATTTATATAAAAAAGAAGTCTATGATGAAATGGCTATTAAGAGCATTGAATTGGTAAATTTTATATTAGATAGAATATCTCAACAAATTGGTATAAAATACAATGATATTAATAACTTTTTAGAAAGAATTACAGAAATGAAACTTAAAAATAAATTTATTCTTTACAATGATATAGAGCTATTAGCAACCCTTCTAGAGAATAGGATTGGAGCAAATTATCAATTTAAACCAGAGATATTATCTTCAATTTTATCAACCATTCAGAAAATTATGGAGAAAATAAGATCTCATACTGAAAAGAATGAAGAAAATAATTTTTCAAACGCCTATGATGAATTTAAATCAAATTCAAAAAAAATAAAAAAGAATCCCCCTTCTAAGAATAAAGTCTTAGAGAACAATTCCATTTACTCTGAGTTAAGCTTGAATACTTTAACAGAATTAGATAATTTTTCTAAGTTAGAATTATATATTGATGAATTAACGAATTGTTTAAAATCTAAAAAGAAAACAAATAAATAATGCCATAGAAATAGTAAAAAACCTAACAAACATGCAATTAACATGGTTTTTTTAATTAATTAATTTATGATCAATCAAATTATAATTGGAATTTTTAACTCATTAAATACTAATTAAAAATATGAGTAATATAATTATAGGTATTGTCGGAAAGCCAAGTTTTGGTAAAATCTTGTATCAAAAGGCTTAGTTCTGGCAAATCTACATTTTTAAATGCAGCTTGTTTAACAGATGTAAAGGTTAGTGAGCTACCCTTTACCACTATAGATGCAAATAAAGGTGTCGCTTATGCTAAAGTAGATTGTGTTTGTAAAGAATTAGATGTCGAAGACAATCCTAAAAACTCAATATGTATTAATGGAACTCGTTTCATTCCGTTAAATCTTCTAGACGTAGCAGGATTAGTTCCGGATGCTCATAAAGGTAAAGGACTCGGCAATAAATTTTTGAATGACCTTAGCAGAGCGGATGTGTTATTACACGTAGTTGATATGACAGGAGCTCTTGATAAATCAGGCAATAGAATAGCGGATGGTGAAAATGATCCATATGAGGATATTTTATTTTTAGAAGATGAGATAAATTATTGGGTTAAAGATATTCTTGAGAGAGAGGATTGGGATAAATTTACAAGGTCTTCACAAGATAAAAAAAAAATGATTGTAGATTTGCATAAAAGACTTTCTGGATTGAAAATAACTCAGCAGCATGTGGTAGCAGCTTTAAAAGATGCTGCCTTAGACGATAAATTACCTTCACAATGGACAGATGATGAGATGCTTACATTCTCGAAAACCATACGAAAAATTTCAAAACCCATTCTCATTATCGCAAATAAAATTGATAAACAGATAAGCAGTAAGAATTTAGATAGGCTAAAGGAGAAATATAAAGGACCAATTATACCATGTAGCGCATTAGCGGAATATGTTTTAAGAAAATATAATGAGGACAAGGCAATCAATTATCTTCCCGGATCTTCTGATTTCAAAGTTATAGACAAAGATAAGTTAAAACCTAATGAATTGGAAACATTAAACAAAATAAAAATAGAGATATTGGATAAATTTGATGAAACTGGAGTTCAAAAAACTTTAAATTATGCAATATTTAAGATCTCAGATCTTATTGCGGTATATCCTGTGTCAGATATTACACATTATACAGATAAAGATAATAATGTTTTACCTGATGTATTCCTTGTAAAAAAGGGGACTTTATTGAGGGACTTTGTAAGAGATAAAATACATAGCGACTTAGCTAAGCATTTCATTCATGGAATTGATGCGAGAACCAAAAAGAGGCTAGGGGAAAATTATGAATTGCAGAATAATGATATTATAAAAATAGTATCTGCGATTTAATTAAATTCATTAATCTTCTCTAATATTTTATTCTTGTTTTGATGTTAGCAGGACATAAACTAAGATTAATATCAAAAGTATTATCCCTAGCAAAATAAGAAAGAAATTAAAAATTTCTTCATCCTCAAATTCCCAATCTATTTCATATGCTTCTTGAAATATGTAGAGAATTGTGAATAAAATATTGTTTAAATATTTCATATTAAGTAAGATTTAAGATTTAATAATTAAAAAAATTTCTTATATTCCATTGTACAACAACTTAAAATCGATTTTTTAAGAAAATCTCAATCAAATTCATATAATTTCTATGAATACAAACTAATAGTGAAACTCTTTTAAAAATTTTATTAAAAAAAGAGGGGATTTAAAAATGGACCTGACGGGACTTGAACCCGTGACCTCTTGAGTGCAATTCTTGCATGATCCAGAATATGAATCTGTGTCAAGCGATCTTCCGCTGATCTACAGGCCCAGTGTTTAATGAATTCTTACACTAATTAAAAATGTTTATAGTTAAAAATCTTTTTTGTTTTATGCTTTTTATTTGAGATATTTAAGATAAAATCAAATCAAGAGATACTACATTAAATTTTTATGAGATTAAGATAGAATAACCATGGAATTTGATGGTTCTTATTAATATAAAAAGATGAGAAAAAAAATTAAAAGTAATTTATTCTATTTTACTTAAAATAGAGGTTATAAGTTTTTTTGCAAAAAAAAGGGGAGATTTAGTGGATTATTGAATTATAGCTTTTTCTATTTTTAAAGCTCCATATCCCAGATAAAAAAACGTTGCCAAGAATACATATACAGCAATTTTTTGAATAGTGGCTTGAAATATTAAGCTAGTTATTGTATTTGGATTGTATTTTAATAGAATAACAATTATAAGATTAAAGAGATAAAGAACAAAATAATAAACGAGAATAGTCGCATATTTGTTTGGGTATGAATCCTTTAAAAAAATCATTATAGCTAGTACTAATAATACCATAACACCTGTAGTAGTATATATAATCCCCAATAAAAGATGTGTAGAACCGTATAAATCCCAAGGAGTAATCATGGCAGCAACCCAGAAAGTTGATGTAATAAATCCAAAGAAAATTAATACTATCCGTAATTTTTTCTCCAGGTCTGTGTCTTTAAAAAAGTGGGAAATACCAATAGTGAATGGAGTTATAGAAACCGCTAAAATTGTACCAGAGATTATATAAAGAAAACACGATATTAAGTTAGATTTTCCAGAAATTGACTTCGTACGCCCCAAATCACTAAAAAAATTTGTCCAAAAGGAATAATTTGATGCATTAGGATCTAATTTAGTGCCTCCTGTGTAAAAAATCATTGCAATAGTAGAAAGAATGACAAATTGAATAATTGCAATTATTAAGAACATAAACGATAATTCATTCCAATTTTTTTCATTCATAATCCTCGCTATTTGCTTTATTTTGAATTTAAAATTTGTTATTTTTACTATTTTCTTTAAATTAAGATTTAAAAAGTAATCTTAAAAATTAGAAAATCATATTGCAAGACTTTTTTAAATAAAATTTTAAAAAGAACTTTTTAGTATAATAGGATTGTAAAAATATGCGAAAAATAATTGAGATTTATACTGTATATTAAAAAACTTTTACTATAATGATTAAAAAATTAACCTATTTACTTTTAACGACCCAATAAAATTTTTAATCTCTCTATTTTCGCAGGGTGTTGTATTGGAATTAAATCCCAAAACATACTTACATCTTCTCTTCCATAAATATATATTTCATAAATCATGGATCTTCCATTACGTAATCTCTCATCTGGAGTATAATATATTCCATAGTAATCAAGAAAATCAATGATATAATCTCTAATTGGAAATGAAGTAATTGAAAAATCTATTTCAATTTGTCTGAATTTAATATGTCCTTCAGCATCAAATAATCCTGCTATGTAGTGAGCTCTTTGGGATAAATCTAGATGATATAGATAATAAGGTATTTCATCTAAAATAGAATCCCTTACTGAGCCAGCAGAAAAACCGAGACATTGAAGAAGATATCGATATACAACACTAGATTTAACATGACTATAATATGAACCACGAGGTTTATCATAATATAAATTTAGTTCTAAATTAAAGAGCTTCTTAACGAGGGGATGTAATACATCTAAATGATAATCCGGATCTTCATCAGTTATATGAATTCTATTTGATGAGAGATTACCATCTCCATGCATTATACCAATAAATCTGCATAGATTATTTGTAAATCTATCTGGTAAAAAAACTCTATAAGGTGAGCCTCTACAATAATATAAATTGTTTACTTTTCTTATGTCTGGATTTCTCCAGAAAAATCTTTCTAAGTCAATTAAACTCATCATTTAGATGTACATTTTTTGTTTAAATGATATTAACAATTATATAGGATGTAGATATTTAAAGAAAAACATAGTTAGGTGTTATAAATAAATTCATTTTTTGTTGATTTTATGAAGAGAGTATAGATTGATCTGGAGTTCCATTAAAAATAATTTAAATCTAAAAATTAAAATAAAAAAGTGCGAAAGTTAATTAAGAACCCTCTCAATTAAGTAGATTCCTCGCGGTAAATAATAATAAATAGGAGGTGATCCAGCCGCAGGTTCCCCTACGGCTACCTTGTTACGACTT
>JAHPZA010000007.1 GCA_019058445.1 Promethearchaeota archaeon
TTCGGGGAGAACCAGCTATCACCGATCTAGATTAGCCTTTTGCTCCTATTCCCAGGTCATGTAAGCGAATTGCACGTCAGCACTACTGCAGACCTCCACCATCCTTTCGAACGGCTTCATCTTGCCCAGGAATAGATCGACCGGCTTCGGGTATTATAACAGAGACTTTTGGCCCTTTAAGACCATTCTTCTGATCTAATCCCTTAGAATGAATCACTAAACGTTTTTAGAGAGCAGAGCTCATCGTATAACGAATAGGTCATCATAATGTGATAATTAGGTTGCAAGAATATTGGTTTCCCTAAGCCTCCGTGCCGCAAGACACTTAAGCTCGCCTCTACTATAAACTCCCTGGCCAATGATTCCAGACTGATGATGCAACCCTAGTCCTCTGTGCTCTGATATTCCGTTACCGGAACACATTCGCTCAGAATCTCTCCTTTCAGGCTGCATCCCTATTAAGCTATTTGGTTTCAAGCACTTTTCACGACCCTTCCGGGTTACTTTTCATCTTTCGCTCACGCTACTATTACGCTATCGGTCTTGGGACATATTTAGGTTTGCCAACATGTGTTTGGCACATTTGTACGAGAAAACCATCCCGCACTACTCAGGATACCTCAAATCAGCCTTCTAGGTTACCATTACGCGGCTATCACGCTCTATGGCACCACTTTCAAGAGGTTTTCACGTTCTCTAGGGAGGCCGTATGAGGTCCATACACCACATCTCCGAGGGATTTTCTCCAACGGATTCGGTTTGACCTGTTCCGCTTTCGCTCGCCGTTACTCACGGAATCACTATTGTTTTCTTTTCCTCCTGGTACTAAAATGTTTTACTTCCCAGGGTTCCCCTTCCCTCACCTTTCGGTTATGGGAATCTTGTGGATTATTGGGCCACAAGAGGATGTCCTATTCGAGAATCTTGGGGTCTACGTCTACATGCGACTAACCCAAGCTTATCGCAGCTTGTCACGCTCTTCATCGGTGCCCAAGCCAAGATATCCACCAAATAGCGGAGGCGTCATGGCGTCTACTCAAGGAAAGGTTCAGATTACTCATGCTCAGGTATTAAGGGTGTGAAATGTAAAGCATATAAAATATGGCATTGTTCGCGATTGTAAATCAAATCTCATATTTTGGGACATTTGATTTTACAATGGGGTATGTTCCTATGAGCATGATTTTCAATGCTTGGCACGGTGTTCTCGTTTCCTGTGGCGCCACACTCCTCAGCTTTCCCAAGCAGCGCAGGGTACTCATCTCATGTGACGTACTTCCGCGAGGCCGATGCCATTATTGGCGTATATCATCCAATGGGATGAGATAATGTTCTCAACCAATAATTTGCGATGGTTAAAAGAATAAAATTTTGAAAAATTGATAATTAAACCATCGACGAAATATTAGAGTAATTATTGAGTTAAAAATTTTATGGTCTTAATTTATAAACTTTAAAAATGATTTGATAGGGTAATGATTTAAAATATTTAATCTTGTTATTAGATTTTATTTTTTATGAAATTAAAAACAGTGAAGATGTTTGAATGTTATATGCTTTTTGTAAAAGTTTTCTAATTTTTCTGTAGGGATTTGATTGTTATCGATATTAAAGCAGTATAGAAGTGGCAAATTTGATTCGTCTATCTCTTTTATATTATTATTCGCGAGATTTAGCGTTGATAATTGGTTAAGAGTAGTAAACCCACGGATTTCCGTTAGTTTATTGTCATTTAGGCGTAATACTCTCAAGCTATCTAAAGTTTCTAATCCTTTTATTGTTTTAATCATGTTATTGTTTAGGGCGAGGAGAAAAAGATTAGTTAAGGATGATAGATTAGTAATTTCAGTAATGTTATTATGGCTTAGGTATAGTGTATTGAGATTCTTATTATAGGTTAGACCTTCGATTTTAGTTATATTATTAGAATCAAGGTTCAGAAAGGTTAAGTTAATTAGATTATCCAGCCCGTCAATATTACTTATTTCATTGTTATTCAAATATAATTGATTTAAATCTAAGAGAGTGTCTAGAGATTGTATTTGCGTAATATTATTTTTGGAAAGGTCTAAGACTTTCAATTTTGTAAGGTGTTCAAGCCCTTGAATTTCAGAAATTTTATTTCCTGAGAGAGATAATTCTGTTAGATTAGTGAGCTTTTCTAAGCCTTCTATTTCACTTATGCTGGTAATACCTAAATTATTAAGATTTAGGATGTTATGTTTTACTAAATAAACTTTATTATGAACTGCTACATGTTCTTTCAGATTTAACAAGGTCATTAATTTAGGGTTTTCCGCACGTCTTAAGTCTCTTAAAATAGAACATAATGCGATTTTAGGAGCGTTATTGATTGAATCCCAATCCACATTTTCAAGAGCCCATTGAATTGGGCTAAATGCTCTATTAGGAAAGCTCTTGATAAGTAATTTCGTGGCATAGGTTTTGATACCATTATCTTCATCAGCAATTAAGAGATATTCTAAGATTTTGAAATAAAAATCAGATTTAAGACCCAATTTACCTAGAAACTTTAAGGCATCAAATCTCCTTCTGTCATTATCGCTTTTTTCGATTAGGGAAATAAAATAACTAATTACTGAAGAATCATCAATTTTTCCAGATAAAAAATCATTATAAATCTCACTAGGTTCTGAAAGGGGCATCTACATGTTTATTAAATGAGGTGGATATATAAATATTTAAGGTATGACTGCTGCTTTTATCAGATATTTGATATAAGTTTATATAAGTATCTTACTTAAGCAATGAGTGATGTCTAAGTTAAACCCATTTGATATATTTCGCAAGCTTGAAAAGAAAGAGGTTGATATAGCGTCTGCTTTATATTATTTAAAGTCGATTTTAGAGCATACTGAAGACGTAACATTGAAACTTGACACGATAGAAGTTATAAGTATCATCAAACCAGCTACTCAAGATTATTTCAATTTTTTGGAACATTTACTTATTACTGATAAGAATTACCAAGTAAGAGGCTTAATTGCTAAAGTAATAATTGAAAATTATCCTAAACTTTCATTTAAACCAATAAAATGGATATTAGAGAGAGAAGAAAGCAATATATGTTTAGGGCTAATTAAAAATACTATTCTAAAAAGTACAGATTCTCATTTAAAATCACTTTTGGGTATAGATACTCATTGATTTAATATGTGAACTAAATCAGAAGTAATGGAAATATCTAAATTTTCGATGTTTTTTATAAAATTCTTTTAATTGTAGTTTAGGGATTTTATTATTGTCAAGGCTAAAGAAGTAGAGACTTGGCAAGTTTGGATCTTTGAGTTCTCTAATCTTATTACCGTATAAATTTAAGTTGGTTAATTTTGTCAGATTTTGAATTCCTTTAATCTCCTGTATTTTATTTCCTGCAAGTTGTAAGATTCGTAGGTTACTTAAGGTATTGAGTCCTTTTATCTCGTCAATATTATTATTATTAAGTGCTAGGAAATATAATTCCCGTAGAGCTTCAAGGTTTTTAATTTCATTAATATCGTTATCATTGAGATATAGAGTGGTTAATTTAACATTATTTTGAAGATTTTTAATTTTGGTAAGATTATTTTTTTCAAGGTTTAAAAAATGTAAATTGACCAGATTGGTAAGACCTTTGATTTCTGTTATGGAATTATTATGGAGATATAACTGATTAAGCTTTTTAAGTGATTTTAGGCCTTTAATTTCTGTAATTTTATTCTCTGAAAGATTTAGTTTTTCTAAGCTTACTAGGTTTTCAAGATAATCAATTTCTATAATATTATTTCCCGAGAGGTTCAATTCCTTAAGGTCTATAAGATTCGAAAGCCCTTTAATTTCATTTATTCTCTCAATATTCAAGCTTTTTAAATTTAGCACCCCATTATTTGGAAAAAAAATTTCACCCTTATATGATACATGTTCTTTTAATTTAAGCAAGGACGTTAATTTTTCATCATTTACTCTTCTCAATTGCTTTAAAATAGAGCTTAAAGCAAGATTTTTGTTCCCGTTAAATAAGGGCCATTCTAAATTTCTGAGTGCCCACATTAAGGGGGGATATGCTTTTTTAGGAAAATATATGATAAGATATTTAGCAGCATATGCTTTTAAATGATAATTTTCATCTGAAATTAATAGATTTTCCAAGAATTTAAAAATAAGCTCAGATTTTAATTGCAATTTACTTAAAATTTCAAGAGCTTCTAATCTTAATTGATCATCACTACTTTTTTCAATAAGAGAAATAATATAGCTTAAAAGAGAAGATTTATCCGTTTCACCAGCTAAATAGGTGTCATAGATTTGTTTAAGCGTTAAGGAGGTCATTTCACATAAATTTAAAGGAACTTGACTATTTAAATATAATTCTTTTATGATTGGAGTATAAAAAACTCATTGGGGGGATATATATTTAATAGAGGAAATACTTTTCTTCTGGACGGAATTAAAAAAATCTGGAAGATTAGAAGAAAATAGGATGAATAAAGTATTAATTGGTACCTCTGGATGGAGTTATGATGAGTGGGTTGGTCCCTTTTACCCTAAGAGCCTTACGAAAAAGGATTTTCTTATGTACTATTCGACGGTCTTTTACACAAATGAGATCAATACAACGTTTTATAATATCCCCTCAAAGTGGGTTGTAGAAAGTTGGACAAATCGCACACCATCTGACTTTTTATTTTCAGTGAAACTTCCTCAAACTATTACTCATAAAAATAAATTAGATATAAACCATTGTTTAGATGATTTATATTATTTCTTAGAGGTAATGAATCCTTTAATTGAGTCTAATAAATTATTGGCTTTTTTGATACAATTGCCCCCTTCATTTCAAAAAACAAAACATTTTTGCAATTTAAAAGAATTTATTGCTAATTGGCCAAGTGATCGTGAAAAAGAGGGATATCAATTAGTTGTAGAATTTAGGAATAACTCATGGATGGATAATGAAGTATTTAATTATTTAAAGGCCAACTTACTTAGTTATTGTGCGGTAATTGAGCCTTTATTACCTCCTAGAATGGACATAACAAATTCTGAATTAGCATACATACGTTTTCATGGATATGGGAAGCAGATTTGGTTTGATTATAATTTTAACGCGAAAGAGATTCAGAAATGGGCCATATCAATCCAAAAAGTAATTGAAAATTCCAAGAGAGTCGGGATTTATTTTAATAATCATTTTTCGGGATATGCTGCTAAAAATTCATTAATGTTGATGAAAGAATTAGACATTCCACCTCGAAATGATCCAGCATCAATTCAAATTTTTGAGATCAAAAAAAAATCTGGCACTTATTCAAAAGGTCAAACGAGTTTAGAGAAGTTTTTTTAAATTTATTTAAGGAATACAACATAGAAGAAAAATTTAATTAAAATGAGCAAAACTATAATAAAAATAGGATTTATCGGAGCAGGATCTATTGGAACTTTGTTTGGAGGATATTTAGCATCAGTTAAATCAGAAAAATACTCAATTGAAGTGGTATTATTTTGTAGAGAACAACATGCTAAGGCAATTAACAACGACGGATTAAATCTAACTGTGGATCAAAAGACCAAAGAGATTAGAAATATTAAGGCATTTGAATCACCAGATAAATATATGGGAGCCACATTTCAGAAATCAGAGAATTCATTTGACTATTTATTTCTCACAACAAAAACCTATGATATTGAGGGAGCAATCAACCAATATAAGAAATTAATTGATTTTTGTAAATGGTTTGTGGTGTTACAAAACGGAATTGGCAATGAAGATATTGTAAAAGAGCACTGTTCACCTGAAAAAATCATTAGAGCAGTAACTTCAGTTGGAGCATTATTAATACAGCCTGGTAAGATTTTACATACTGGAAAAGGAATTACTAAAATAGGTTTTCCTTTTTTATATACGCTAGATTTAGATTCTAAAAGATTAGATCAAGTGCAAATTGGATTGGATTATTTAACAGAAATTTTAAATATTTCAGGATTAGAAACGATAAGTGTTAATGATATTAATAGAGATTGTTGGGAAAAGGTATTCGTCAATATCGGTATTAATGCTTTCGGTGCGTTAACTCGTTTAAAAAATGGTGAATTGTTACAAAACAGTAATTTAAAGCATTTAATGGGACATGTTGTAAGGGAAGCAATTAGAGTTGCGAAGCTTAAAAAAGTCAATCTTTCAGACTCAGATTATATAGGGATAATGTATGATGTTGCAGAGAAGACCTCTGAAAACAAAAATAGCATGCTGCAGGATGTTTTAAAGGGAAAGAACACGGAAATTGATTTTATAAATGGTAGAATTGTAAAATATGCTCAAGAATTAGGTGTGGATGTACCGATTAATGAAACATTAACATACTTAATAAAAGGATTAGAGCGTTCATTAGATTAGTCATGTTCGATTTTAAGAACCATAAAATACGCGTTTTCACCGTCTCGATAATATTTTTTTTTTATGCCTTCAGTCTTGAAATTAAATCCTTCGTAAAGGCTAATAGCACCGTAATTTGAAACTCGTACTTCTAACACATATTCACTGATACTGTGGCTTTTAATTTCAGGCATACTTGAGGATAACAATGCGCTGGCGATTCCTAATCTTCTATACTCTTGACTTACAGCGATAGATACTAAATGTCCTTTATTCACTAATCTGAGGCTATTTTTGGAAGGCGTTCTTTCGATTCTCCACATGACATATCCAATAATTTTGCTTGAATCCTCTTTAGGGTAGGCTACTAGGAAAGATTCCGGATAATTGTCGAGAATACTTTTATAAAAGAAAAAGGGATAATCTTCAGGGAGTTCTTTTTCATTAACTTCTTTTACTAATTCTAAATCTTCAAAGGTACATTTTCTAATAAGATATGCTTTTTTAGTAGTTCCATCTTTAAAAATTCTCGTTTGAGTGTCTTTATCTGTACCCATGGTAATATAAGTTTGACTTTTAAATAAAAAGATATAATAAAACTATCTAATAAAAAATATTAAAAACATTTAATCTTTTTTGAAACAATAATTATTATATTAGGTTTTTAATATCTTAAAAGCATCTTCTTTCTGAGTATCAATATAATCTTTAATTAGCTCTAGAGTATCCTGAATATTCTTTTTATTATTAAAACTGTCTATGATTTCTTTTAATTGGGATTTATTTGTTTCTTTTAATCCATGTGCTAGGTTAACCATTTCTGGTAAAGCTCTCACAATATTGTCTACAATCGTTATATCGGCCCAGATAGCTGTTCTACTTATCGGATTTAAATCAATGGCAATAACTTTCTTGCCAATTTTTTTGAGAGCTTCAGTGCGATCTCCATCTTCTAATGGGACAAAAATACAATCCCCTTGATATATTCCAACAACATCGACAAAGCGCCGGTTACTCTCTAAATTATCAAGACCAGTCATCTTTTCTTTATCAATTCCAAGAATATTTTTAGCGCCAGCATCTTCTAATACTTTTCTAATAGCATCAATCCGTCCTTTTTTTTGATAGAACAAATTGATTTCTAAAGGAGCATTAATTGCATCAGATAGTTTAACTAACTCTTCAGGTACCAAAGCTGCTGTATTCCCATTAACACTTATCACCGGTTTATTTGCGAGCAAAAGCATTGCGACTGCTGCGTTTATTGCTTTTTTAGCATAGATATTTGTTCTTTCACCTAGAATATAATCAAAACATTCACCTCTTCCATGCGCAATCAATCCTGCTTCTGCAACTACTAATTCTTTCACGCCCTCAATAATTTTATGACGATACTTTAAACTTTGATAACGAGGGTGAGTTTTTGGAAGGGCATGATTTTCATTCTCATTATTATTCATATAATCTTAAATGCATAAGGTAGTTCTTTATATTATTGATTTAAAATAATGAAAAACTATTAATCTTTTGTATGTTTTAATGAAAGTGTAGATCTATATGAGTTCTGAGGTTAAAAAGAAAAGTAGCGATTTGGAAATTTATAGGACAAAAAAGTTATTGGAAAATCTGAGTAATAAGAAAGGATTTCATACTGAACTAATCTCATTATATATTCCTCATGATAGAAAGTTATCTGACGTTACAAATTATCTTAAAAACGAAGTAAGTGAAAGTCAAAATATTAAATCCAAACTTACCAGAAAGAATGTGTTAGATGGAATTTCAAGTCTCTTAGGGCAATTAAAAAATATTAATGAGGTTCCTGAAAACGGACTTGTTATGTTCTCAGGAGCTATACCCCAAAATAACACACCAGGGACTGAAAAGAACGAGTTATATATAATTCACCCACCAGATAAAGTGCAAACCTTCCGATATCATTGTGCAAGTGAGTTTTTATTATGGCCATTAGAAGAGATGCTTCAACCAAAAGAAACATTTGGTTTAATTGTAATTGGAAGAAAGGAATCTGCCGTCGGATATATAAGAGGAAGTAATGTGGAAGTAGTGAGAGAATTTACTTCTGGTATTCACGGTAAGCATAGGGCAGGAGGACAGTCACAAAAACGATATGAAAGACTAATCGAAGAAGGTGAGAAACGTTTCTATCGGAGAATTTCCGAAGAAATGAACAAGATTTTTTTACCTATAGAGGATTTAAGTGGATTATTTATAGGTGGACCAGGACCCTCAAAAGAAAAATTCGTAAATGATGAAAGTTTAGATTATAGATTACGTGAAAAAATCATCGATGTTGTTGATTTGGGATATGGTGGGAGTGAGGGAATTAGAGCGCTAATTGAAAGGATTAAAGATAAAATTGAGAATGTTAAATACATTCGAGAAAAACAAATTATGCAGCGCTTTATGAAAGAAATATCTAATGATACAGGGTTAGCTACTTATGGATTACAAGAGGTCCAAAAAGCCTTAAATTTTAGTGCCGTTGATACATTAATCCTTTCTGAGAGATTAGATTCATATAAAATTAGGTTAGAATGCTCTAATTGTGGTTATACAGAGGATCGAACTTCAAGAGAGGATCAATTAAACGCATTAGAGTTAAAAATCCAAGAAGAAAGCTGTCCTAAATGTAATTCAAATAATTTTAGTATAAGCGAAACAAAATCGATCATTGATGAACTTGGAGATATAGCTGAGACTACGGGGACTGATGTAGAGATACTTTCTGCTGAAACAGAGGATGGCGAGATGTTATACAGCACGTTTGGAGGAATTGTGGCAATTCTTCGATATAAGCTTAATTATTAAAACTTATTATGTCAATTAGTTTTTAAAGTTGTTTCCTAATTATTTAGTAAAATAAGTGAAAAAATATGGAATTGAAAGAAATATTATTAAATTTAAAAATGGTTATGTTTGGTGGGAAGGGGGGTGTGGGCAAAACGACTTGTGCGGCAAGTTCAGCAATTTGGGCTGCTGAGCATGGGAAAAATACTTTAATTATTAGTACCGACCCTGCTCACTCTTTAGGTGATAGTTTGGGGGTAGAGTTACCGCCTGGTGAGCCAACTCCTATTAAACAAATTAAAAATTTAACTGCCCTAGAAATTAATCCTAAGGCAAACATGACCGAATTCAAGGGATTAACCACCATGAATCCTATGGAAGATATGGGTATGGGGGGTATGATGGAAGGTTTGGGCATGAGTGATATCCAAGAATTTGCTTCTATGAATCCTCCAGGGATTGATGAAGCATTAGCATTTGGAAAGGTTTTAGAATTTATTGAAACGGAACATGATTATGATCTAATTATTTTTGATACCGCTCCAACTGGACATACTCTTAGATTCTTAAGTCTTCCAGAGACGTTATCAGGATGGATCGGGAAATTATTGAAATTAAGAATGAAAATTGGCAAATTTTTTGGAGTTTTCAAAAAAATGTTTGGAAAAGATGGAATGGAAGAGGATAATTCGCTAGAGCTTCTACAAAGACTTAAAAATTCTATCGTGAACGCTCGAGATGATCTTACAGATCCTTCTATAAATTCGTTTGTTGTGGTGACAATTCCCGAAGAGATGGCTATAGCTGAAACTGGCAGACTTTTAAATGAGTTGTTGAGATATAATATTCCAAATTCAGATATTATAATAAACCAATTATACCAAGATCCAACAGAATTATGTGATTTTTGTAAATCCCGGAGAGATATGCAGCAAAAAAATTTAAGCAAGATAAGAGAAATTTTTGGAGAAAAATTAAGTAAAAAATTAATAGAAATCCCACTTTTTAAGACTGAAATAAGAGGGTATGAAAGATTAAAAGAAATAAGTGAGTTTTTAATTCAATAAAATTATGCTTTAAATTCTTTTTTATAAGTACAATACAAGCAAATTTTAGTATTACCACAGGGATATCCGCAAACTTCACAAGAATTATAATATTTTTGTTCATGCTGGTGATAAAGGAGTTCTGATATCTCTAAAAATCCATTGAAAAGATTAAATTCAATTTCTGGACTGTATTTTTTACAATCTTGGATAAAATCTAACACTCTTTTTCGTAGTATCGGATCTTTTTCCCTGTATGGACAATGAGAAGGATAGTGATTAAGATTTTTCAAATTTGAATATAAAAAGATTTCCTCTTCGGGAATTCTCATCAATGGTGAAATTCTTTTTATAAAGAATTTGTGAACGTTATTATCTGCCCGTTTAAAGATGTATTGATTTGAAAGTAAGTGAAATCTTTTAAATAATATATTCATTAGAAAAGTTTCAGCAATATCGGTTAGATTGTGTCCCATAGCAAGAACATCAGCACCCAAGTCTTTAGCACCATCATTTAGTAGTCGCCTTCTCAGTGTAGCGCAATAATTACAGGCATTTTGGTAATTATCTGTATTCTTTTTGAGAGAGACAATCTCATCTAATGGTTTTCCTATTTTCTCCCTAAAAGTAATAATTTTATGCTTTACTCCATATTTTTTACAGAAATCACGAGCAGATTTAATGCTTCTGTTTCTATAATTCGCTATTCCCTCATCGATAGATAAGGCTATGAGAGGTTTTGATTGATAGTTTTGTTCTTGTATTTTTATAAGATTATAAAGGAGAGTTAAAGAATCTTTTCCCCCTGATATAGCAACAACAATGTTATCCCGGGGATTTAGCATTTGATATTTAGAGATGGTTTTATTGATATTTTTCTCTATACTGTTAACAAAACAATCTTTACAGAGGAATTCACCTGAATATTTTCTATGTATCACTAATGCGTCTTTATGGCAATATGTACAGTTTCCAATCTGCATATACAAGTTATAGCCATAATTTATATCGTTAATACAAATCACATCATATTTTCTTTCAGATCCAAAAGGTAACAGCGCCTAATAAGAAAAACGATAAAATAAAATTCGCGGCAATTATAACCAGTGCAATAATTCGAATAGTATTTAAAATCATTTTTTTCTGTCGCTTCTTCTCATCGTGCAGATATTCATATGATACTTCAATAAGGGAATTATCTGGCAAGGTTGTTTCTTCAGGAAAATCGAAAGCAACAGTTGACTTAAATCCATCTCCAATGGTATCTTTAAGGGAGTATTTATTTTCACTTACTTGAATTTCACTCTGACCTTCAATTCCCAATCTGGTTTTAGATTGATCTTTCATAATGATCTTTATAGAATCTACTTTTTCAACGCGATATTCTGATAAGGGATAATCATTTTCTCCTTTTTTATACCAAATTCTCTCTTTCTTTTTTCTTGTCTTTATATATTTTTCTCCTACACCCCACTTTACAAGTTCCTTCACAACGCGATCTCCATCGAAGATAGGAAGAGGCATCATATTAAAAATAGTAATACTAAAAGCTATTATCCATAACCATATGAGTTCTCTTATTAAAAAATCAGGAAAACTACCCCCAAGCAGTTTTGACAGATCATTTTTCGGCATCCAGTATAATTTTGTTAAAATTCCAATTCTAACTCCATCAAGCTCAACATCTAAATAATAGTTCTTTCCATCCTTTGAAGTCAGCTTCATTTTAGTTAAGTTGTAGTGTGTTAAATATTTTTCAAGAGTTTTTCCTTTTCCCACATTGATATAAGATCCGTTAATTTTTGTAATTATTAATCCTTCCTCCAATTTTTCATTGTAATTATTTCCACCCTCTTCTTTTGAATAAATATAGGTAATTTTTAATTCTGTGTCAGATGCATATTCATATAAAAAACCTATGTTATAACGTGGTCCTAAATTGATATCTTTTTCTTCATATTTTCCTGTTCTTGGTCGATATATCTTTAAAGTCAACTCATCTCCAACTGAAACTTTTATTCGATGCGTATGATTTTCTAAAACTGTATTAAGTGTCCTATATCTATCAAAATTATAAAAATCCTCGTGCGATCCTTTTTTCTTTACAGCCCTAATTACATCTCCGGGATCTAAATTTCCCTCATTAAAACCCCCCTGTTCCTCTGTTAACACAGTATCAACTTGATAGAGCTGTGGACCATAAAATGGAGAAATAAGAAAAGAAAAATTTAAGATTAATAAAAACGCGATTCCCGCTGTAGTTGCATTTACAAAAGTACCGGCTGAAGCAATTCTTAAGCGGGTATTCCTATGAAATTTTGATGAGTTTAATTCTCTTTCATTAACTTCGACGAACGCACCTAATCCTATCAAATAAAAAAATCCAGCTCCGAGTACTCCAGTCGATTTTACTTCTACTCCATCTGTACTTGCAGCGATTCCGTGTGCAAATTCATGTGTTGTCATGACAAATAAAATGGGTATGATAAGATACATAAATATTGGTAAACTTACCGTTACGCCGGGAATTAGAGGTGTAACCGCATTTTCTATTCTTGGATTTGTGATTAAGTTTATAAGATTAATAAAAAAGAAGAAAAATGCAAAAATTGTGAACCCAAAAGAGATGAATATTCCAATGGTCCAGAAAATTCGCCAAAATCTTGGCGCTTTTTTCGATATTTTTAAAATAAAATTATTTAATTTTTTAGTTTTAAATAAAGCTAATAAAGGGAAGAAAACAATAGCAGCATCTTTTTTCTTTCTTAACAAATATGATGAAAGCCCCACAATTCCCCAAAAAACCATGGAAAGGAGAAACCACGGATTTAAAAAAATATCTATTATTAAATCAGATAAAGTCATTGAGCAACTATTAATCTTATTTGGTAAGGGAAATTATGAATGAAAATTAAGGTTATCGATTTCAATATAAAATAGAGAGTAATTAAAACAATTGGTTTGGACTAGATCACCATTATCATGAAATGATTTTATTCCGCTTTAATACCCAATTATCGATTAAAAATTTCTGTGCCAAATTTTGCTTTGGAATATATGGACGATGAATTGTTGATTTAGGAATCCAAATTTTCTTTCCACTATTAAAATCTATTAACAGAGCTTTATGCGTTTCTCCAGAAATAGTTCCATCAATGTTAATCACATCATTTACTAAATTCGTATTAGAAGATGATTTTGGGTCAACAATATTATCTTGTTTAAGAGGAGGAGCGATCGTCTCTGCTACGGTGTTTTGTGGTTGACTGTTTTGATAAAGTGGATTATAGAATTCATCATAGTTTTTTCCATTATGGGAAAGATAATTGATATCTTTAGGAGTATGTGAATCAGTCTTTCCTTTACTCACATTTTCATGTGGAGAAGAAGTCGCATATTTAATTTTTTCATCTAAAATATGGGTTAACAACAGTCTTAATAGTTCTGCCTGAGGAGAATTTATCATCTTTGAATATTTATCAATTTTTATCCATAAAGTTTTAGCTTTTTCATCCTCCCATCCAAAAGAAATAGATGTTTTATTATCTTTATATGTATGAAAACTCTGCCAATTAAGCGTTTTACGGTTCAATACATTAAGAATCATTATTATCTCCTCTAAAGAACACTTAATCACTTTCCCTTCCCCCGCAGATGATTTTTCCCAGATTCCATCACTTTTCCTTTTGATACATCTTATAAATAAAAAAGCATCTGATTTAGAGGAGCTATTTATGATTAATCCCGTATTTTGGCCAAAAAAACTCTGAGAATGCTGATCTGCCATTTTAGATATATACTCCCATTTTTTATTATTCTATACCCAATCTTTCTACATAAATTAATAAACGCCACTAAAAAAGGGAAAACATTAAATTATTGGAATATTATTATGATTCATAAATCATTATACTATCTCATTGGAACAAAATTTACCCTTAGCGGGGTGGGCTAGCCTGGTTTATGCCGCAGGGCTCATAAATGGAAAAAAAGATTTCCACTTAAGAAACCCTGAGATCGTTCGTTCAACATGGAAATACGGGACGGGATTTCCTGCTGGATAAAGTATCCGCTGAATTCCAGCGTTATGGATCTCGAACCCCCGCTACCATTTTCCTTCTTTATTACAACTTTTTATTACTAGATACTAAATTATATGAGATAAAATATGGAAAATAGATGGTATTTGTAGGTATTTATATCTTAATAGATAGTTCTATATTAATAAATATTTTATAAACATATGTTGATCTCTATGAATGAAATACAAAGTTTTAAAAGATTCCCCTCAGTGTGTTGTTGGATAAAACATATTTTAGAGGGACAATATGTAAGTAATGATAATTCATATGTAACGATATTTGGGAAAGTTAAAAGAGTACGGATTGTGGCAACCATTATAGACAAGCGAGAGATTATTAGTACTCAAGATAGGGAAGATACGGATTCATTAGAAGAAGAGGAAGATGTTAAATTAAATTTGGAATTTAAGTTAGATGATGGTACAGGTTTGATTCGGGCAATTCTGTTTCAGGTAAATCCAGATCAATATACTGATTTTGTTAAAGGAGATATTATAGATATTGTTGGAAGAATTGGAGAATGGAATGGGGTACCTCAAATTTATCCTGAAATCATTAAGAAAGTACGAGAACCGGATTTAATATTATTAAGAAACGCAGAAATTTTAAAAGAGATTAAATTTGGAGAAACACAACAAATACCAGTAAAAATCAAGGAGGTTTCTGAGATTGATATATCTTCTGATGAAATTGATATAAATGAATTATTTGAAAATGAAAACGGTTCCGAGTCTGACGAGGTGAAAGAGAAAATCTATTCCATAATCAAAAAATATACTAAAGAGGGGAAGGGGATAAAGTTTGAAGAATTAAGAAACAGAGTAGAACTTTCTGAAGAAGAATTTAAGAATTATATTACAGATTTAGAGATGGAATCAAAAATTTATCAATCCGAAGAAGGGATTTATCAGAGTTATTAATTTCCCTCCTAAAATTTTTTCTTTAAAAATCGTAAAAATATTATTCTAAGGAAGCATTATTATTAACTAATATTATTAATTATAGAAAAAAAAGATATTCATGGATTTACACGATTATAATAAGTTATTGGATAGAGCATACGAAAAAATACCTGAAAATGCCAAACAATCTAGTAGATTTGAAATCCCAACAGTCCAATTAAGGATTGAAAGTAAAAATACGTTTATTACCAATTTTAACAAAATCATAAACACCCTTAATAGAGATGCCCGACATTTTTTAGGGATTTTTCTAAAAACAGCTGGAACAATGGGTGAAATACGAGGACAACAATTATTCTTAAAAGGAATTTATAAAGAACAAGTCCTCAATCGGTTAATTGAAAGTTATACTAAAGCTTATGTTTTATGTGATGTGTGTAATAAACCTGATACTCAAATTCAAAGGGAAGCAAAGAAATTATTTCTTAAATGTGGAGCATGTGGTGCACGAAGAGTAATTAAAGAAAAATAGCTAATTCTTAACACGATAAATAGAAATTAAATTATGAAAGTTTTCCTTAAGATTCATTATAAAAATGAAATTGAAACTGTAGCTTGTTGCGATGAAGGATTACTCGAACAAGTTTTTACCGAAGGTAATCTAAAGATTAAAATAACTAACCAGTTTTTTGGTGGGACGTTAATTAGCGTGGAGGAAGCAATTGAAATCTTAAAACAAGCATCCTATTTTAATATTGTGGGAAAAAATATTGTAAACAAAGCTGTTAGCTGCAAAATTCTCCCAATAGAAGGTGTGCGCTCTATCAATGGTGTTCCCATGGCAATGAAGATGATGTTTTAATGTCTCGTAGGTTTTGTGCGATTTGTGGGAAAGATATCGATGATACCGCACCTCATGTTGGAATGTGCATGACCTGCTATGCAAAAGAGCATCCCTTGTTTGAATTACCAGAAAAATTTACAATTAAAATCTGTATTGATTGTGGGAAGTATACCATAAAGGATGAGTGGGTAGAATCTCAAGAGAAAGAGATTTTTCTTATTGTTGAGAATGCCGTACGCAAGTTCTTATTAAAACCACATTCAAAAAATAACAAAATCAGATTTTCAATCACTTTTGATAAAAAGAGTCTCCTTTATTCATCAAAAGACTTGTTAAAATCAATGACATTAGCAGTTGATGGTATGTTGATAGATAATGTAGCATTACAATACCAAAAGAAGATAAAAATAAATTTAGAATATGATTTATGTAAAAACTGTTCAAATATACGGGGTGGTACTTACTATTTATCAATAATTCAACTAAGGGTAAAAGATGAGACCCATTTTGATCTAATCGCGGAGGTTCTTGAAAACATACATAATTACGTGGAGAAACTATTTGAGAAAGATCCTAGGCAATACATAACGAAAATTGAGGATCAAAAATATGGGGTTGATTTGTATTTGAGTACTAATGAGCTAATGAATTATATAATTACGCATCTACGGGCTAATTATCATTTTATATTAAAAAGATCAAAAAAATTAGTAGGGCGTGACTCTCAGAAAGGAAGAAACTTGTATAGATTTAAATCCTTGATTAAATTTTTACCGATCCATAAAAATGATATAATTCTCATTGGAAAAAAAAAGTATTATATTGAATCAATTTCAAAAAGTAAAGTCCTCTTAAAAACACACCAAGGAGATAAATTGATAAAAGAATATTCTTATTTTTTCAATGAAAAACTTACTATCAAAAGAGCATAGAGGTCCAAAAAATGGTAAAAGAGATTAATGATGTAGATGAGGATTTAGATGAGGATTTTGAAAGCGCTATAGATGATAATATGAATTCAAGTATAGATGAGCTTGAAAAGAAAAGCATTGATTCAAAACGAATTAAAAAAATCGATCAATCGAAAAAACGAGCAGTCATAGAATCAGTTTTTGATGAGCGTACAGTCTTTTTATTAAATAAGTTACTAGTAAATGGTCCTTTAGAAAGAGTTGAGGGGGTAATTTCAGCGGGGAAAGAAGCAAATGTCTATCTTGCATATGATCATAATGGTAACGAGGTAGCGATTAAAATATATAAAATTGATAGTAATACTTCAAAATGGATGAGAAACTATATTATTGGAGATCCACGATTTAAAAAAATTCCCCATAATGTTTCAAAAATCATATTTTTATGGGCCAGTAAAGAATTTAAAAATCTTCAGAGAGCTTATAAAGCGGGTTTAAGAGTACCAAAACCAATATATATTAAAAATAACCTTCTCTTGATGGAATATATCGGATTTGGGCCTATTCCCGCCCCATTATTGAAGGATATAAAAGACCCAGTTAATCTTGAGGAGATATATAATGAAATATTGCAATTTATCAAGATATTATATCAAAGGGCGAAATTAGTACATGGGGATCTTTCAGAATTTAATATTTTATATCATAACCAAAGACCCGTAGTAATTGATATTTCTCAAGCAGTTTCCACTCAACATCCTAAAGCAGAAATTTATTTAACGAGAGATATTAAAAATATTTTTCATTATTTTGAGAAACAAGGAGTTTCTATTTTAGACCCAAAAACATTTTATTATGATGTTATAGAATTGGATAAATAAAAAAACAACCAATCATTAATGAATATACTCATAATTTAGGTTAAACTTATGAAAATTTCTAAAGCGCGTATAGCAGTAGTGATTGGGAAGGGAGGAGAGATAAAAAGAGATATTGAACAGAAATTAGGCGTGAAAATTAATTTAGACAGTAATACGGGCGATTGTGAGATACAGCTAGAGCAAAGTAGTGCAGAAAACAATCCTTTAAATGTTTTTATCGCCGAAAAAATAGTGAATGCGATTAATAGGGGATTTAACCCAAATAAAGCATTGAAGCTAGTGGAAGAAACATACGATCTTGAGATTTTTAATCTTTTATCCATTTTAGGTAAATCTGAAAAGAGAATAAAACATGTAAAGGGCCGAATTATTGGGAGAAACGGAGAGATGCGTAAAGCGATAGAGAAGTATGCTGAGTCCTTTATTTCAGTGTATGGAAAAACCATATCTATTATTGCAGAATTTTCCAACTTACAAATCGCAAGAAAAGCTGTAAGCATGTTAATCAATGGCATGCCACATCATGTAGTATTAAAATTTTTAGAAAACAAATATAATCAAAAGAAAAAGGAAGAATTTCGCAAATTATATAAACCAGAATTTTAAACCTTATTTTGAACCTTTTTTAAAATAGTTTTCTGAAGTATATCTCATAATATCCTTACCATAAATGATATCTTTTAATTCTTTAATTAATTTCTCGATGGTATCAAGATTTTTAACAGAATACAATTCATTAATTTCTTCCTTTTGATTATACTTCAAATTTACTTCAAAGCTTTTAATAGAGAAAAAGTCAGACTCATATGATTTAAAAATTACAATCCTTCGAGGATAGAGATTTTTTTCATCTAAGTATATTGCAAAACCCTCAATAAAATACTCAACACTTATCGAAAAAAGCTCGTTAAAAGTATGAATCTTTGTTAAAACGGCCTCAATTTCGGCCTGAGTTTTGGGAGAATACTTATGTTCCATATATGTTTATTGAAAAAAGGTATATTAAAAGGGCTAAAATTTTTGATTATTTAAAGATCATTTCTTCAATCTTAAATATAATGCTCCTTCCTCTGGAAACCCTTCAAATTCTGCATTTCATATCCATAAAATATTTTATTTTTCTTTTATTGATATGTTCGATTTTTTTTTGGTACTCTTGTAATGTTGGATGCTTCTAAAGGTTTAAAGTTCTTATGTAATAATAACCTAGTTTATAGTTCATAAAAAAGATTTTAAAAATAAAATAAAAAGATTATAGTTTATAAAATTAGAGTTAAAAATAATAGTAATTAACCTTTATTTACAAAGTGCTCGATTATGGAAAAAAAAACTTCTTATAAATTGGTTATTATTGGTCTAACTATTTTTGGTGTAACCTCTCTATTATCGTTATTTATCTATTATATGCCATATTTTATGAAAACATTCGAAATTGAGTTTGCAGAGATTTTATTTATGCTGTTTATTTTTACTATTTGCATCATGTCTTTGATGGCCGTCTATACGTTTAGACAATGGTTCAAACAAGAAGAGGTGTTTATTTCAGACATCCCCTCACGGTTCGGTTTCCTTTTTCTATTCTTTACGTTCGGTAAAGCTTTTGACCTCCTATGGTATTACGTTTATTTTGAACTCAATAAAGTGGAATTATTAATCTTGTTGAAAATAAGATTCTATATCATAATTTTTATGATCCTACCTATAATTTCTCTTAGTATTGAGTTAATTTTATATTATTTATCTCTTAAAGAGAATTTTAGTGAAAGATTAGGAAATAGAAAGCACAGAGAAAAATTAGGATATAGAATTACGTTTGTTATTACTGCCGTTGAAGTTTTCGTGGTAACTATTACTCCCGACACACTAACATTATCATCTATCGTATTACCTATTTTAGGATTTGTATCGCTCACTATTATAATCTGGATGTTTTATTTTGCTTATAAACAAAAAGCATTAAAGAACGCTGATCCGTTGATACTCACAATCGGGTTTATCGGGCTTCTGGCAGCTCAAATCATTAGGGGTGTTGGAAGGGTACTTATCGGAGAATGGGCAACCGCATCACAGGGAATGCTATATGGTATTATTATGGAAACGATTAGTCTGATTGTGTTCATAGTAATTTTCATTGGATTTGTGAAAAAATAGAATCAATAATGATTAAATCTCCAATTTTTTTTATTAATCTTTATAGGATTTAGACAAAAAATGCTTAAATAAGATTAGAGGATTATTTAGTTGTTGGTATTCTAAAACTTTTTTCTTTAAATAAAAATGTAATAGGAGACTTATTAAAAATATAAAATAACGATGAAAAGAGCAATCGAAGAAGACTTAATTTTAAGAGAAATTGATGAAAGTATACAAGATTACATTAAGTTTTTGAAATTAATGATAAAAACTGATTCATGCAATCCCCCTGGAGAGGAGGGAAAGATAGCTTCAATAATAAAGAATTATTTAGATGAGCAAGGCATCAAATGTAATATTTTTCCGTTTAATCAAAGCCGGGCTAATTTATTAGCATATTTAAGTGATAATTTCGATGGCAAAATATTGCTTCTGAACGGACATATGGATACTGTTCCCTTTTCATCTGAAGATAAATGGAAATACCATCCATTGTCAGGTAAAGTAGAGGATAATAAATATATATACGGAAGGGGTACGGCAGATATGAAGGCTGGTTTAGCTGCTATGGTTATTACTTTAAAAATTTTAAAAAAATATCGGAAGAAATTCAATGGTAATATTATCTTAAACGCGGTTGCCGATGAAGAACAGGGAGGTGATTTAGGAACGAAATGGTGTGTTGACAATGTATTAAAAAATATTAAATGTGATTTTGCAATTATAGGAGAATATTCAGGATTCAATCCATTTCCTAAGTCTGTAATAATTGGTGAAAAAGGAAGAACTCATGTAAAAATTACAACTCACGGGATTTCTTGCCATGCATCTACACCTTTTCTCGGAAAAAATGCTGCATATATGATGACAGATATTATTCAAAATATAGATAAGATCATTAAATATATCCCCGATATAGATCCTCCGTTAACAGAATCTAAGTTAAAAGAATTTATTTCTCAAAGTTACTCAAACCCAGAAGAATTTAATAAAATTTTAAGGGACAATCCTCATCTTAACAATCTATTTACATCTGTGACTCAATTTTCAAAAGCTTTAACAATATTAAATTGTGGAATTAAAGAGAATATTATTCCCGATAAATGCGAAGCAGTTATAGATTTTAGATTATTACCTGGACAAGATTCAAAAATGATTGTTAATGGGCTTGAGAGGTTGATAACTGATTTAGGCTATTTGATCGCCAAGAATAGTACAAAGAAGGGAATCAGTGAATGTGTGGATGTAAAAGTTATAAGTGATAATAAAGCTTCTTTTATTCATAAATGGAGATCTTCTACAAATCTCTCCTCATTTTTTAAGATTGTCGAGTTAATTTATAAGAAAAAACCTTTTCCATTTATAACCCCCGCTACTACTGATGCTGAATTTTTGAGAACAAATGGATTTTGTCCTGAAACCATTATATTCGGTCCTGGAAGTTTTGAAAACATACATGCAGCTAATGAACATATCGAAATTCAAGACTTTATTAATTGTATTAAAGTTTATTCTTTATTTGCATTCAAATTATTGAGTTCACTTTAAATTTCAAAAATAAAATACTAAATTTAAAGAAAAAAAAATTTACCTATTTTCCAAACAAAGGACCATCATTTAGGTTTTTGAGAAATTTTTCCCGTTCTTTTTCGGGAGTTCTTAGCCAATCGATTAATCCTCTAAAAAACCATCTACCTTCTTCTTTTTTCGCAAATTCGACAAGAAAATCTTGCTCATTTTGGATTAAATCTTCTGCAGAATCCCATTTTAACAAACGATTGACTTTCTCTATAGTTTTTTCCAATTCCTTATCAGAAAACTTCATTTTTACCATTCTTAAAGTATGACCTTTAAATAAAATTTTCTCAAATTCGGTTTGAATTTAAGTAGAATACGTATTTTCTATATAGATTAAATTAAAAAAAGGAATATTAAAAGGGCTAAAATTTTTAATTATTCAAATGTAATTTCCCCAATATCAAAAATATCATCCCCTAATCCAATCTTTGATTTAGGGATCTTCGACTCATAAGAGAGTGGATCATCTGAGGGAGATTTTCCGAAGATTTGGGGTGATGTTATTCCTGTTATTAATAGCATTACTCTTAAATACCCATTAAATTCATCAGAAACTCTTGCGCCCCAAATTACCATTGAATCATTGATATCCATTTTATCATATATTTTCTGAGCAACTGAGTTAGCCTCGGCAAGGGTCATATCATTTCCTCCGCACACATGAATTAAGGCCCCTTTCGCACCATCAATAGTAACATCAAGCAAAGGCAAGTTAAGCGCATCGTTGATCGCTTCTTCTACACGATGTTCCTTCCCATTTGATTCTCCAACTCCAACTATTGCCACCCCTCCTGTACTCAATATTGTTCGCACATCTGCAAAATCTAGATTAATTAATGAGGGTAATGAAATAGTTTCCGTAATACCCTTTACCATACTAGCTAAAACTTCATCAGCAACACTAAATGCTTCGATAATAGGCAAATTTGGAGCAATTTCTAATAACCGGTTGTTATCTATTACCACTAAAGTATCCGCATATTGTTTTAAAAGGTTTAATCCCTCTTTCGCCTTTTCAATACGTCCAATTTCTGTATTAAATGGAATTGTCACCACTCCAACGACAATTGCACCTTCAAGTTTTGCTATTTCAGCTACGATTGGTGCACTTCCTGTTCCAGTGCCTCCACCTTCACCACAAGTAATAAATACTAAATCGGAGTCTCTTAATACTTTAGTTAAATCTTCTCTAGATTCTTCTGCTGCAGCTCTCCCAATCTCCGGATTACCCCCTGCTCCTAAACCTCTTGTTAGATTTTTCCCTATTAAAACTTTTATGTGAGCATCTCTCATATCAAGATGCTGACGATCCGTATTTATCGAAACACATTTGGCACCTCTAATCCCTATTTTCATTAATCTATCAACAGTATTATTCCCCGCACCACCACAACCCATAATTTTAATATTAGCATACCCAATTTTATCTTGTCTAGATTGAATGATATTCCTTTTTTTAGCATTTCGAATAAAAGATTCCATATCTTATTTTTCACACTATTTATTTCTTTTAAGGATAAAGAAAAAGATTTTAAAAAAAAATTAGAATTTATATAATATCCAGATGTTACTTCAGATGATACAGGGAAAAGTTCTTAGTAATATAATAAATAGAAGTAGAAAATTAAATCAAAGTGGCTAATTGTACAAAATGACCATTTAGTTGAGAGTAAAATCATGATTTATTGACGGGCTGAAAATTGGGGTAATATCGTGATCCTTAATAAGAAAAATATGAGGTAAAGCATATGGAAAACGATTAGAAAATGTAAGAGTATAAGCACCTACATTTGTAACAATAACGACATCTCCTTCTTTTAATTTTTCAGTGAAAAAGTAATCTTTTGCTAAAACATCTTGATCAGAAGGAATAATCCCAGCTATATTTGTTTTGTATTTATGTACTTTATCAATCTGAGTTGCATTATAAAATCTTAAGGAACATCTGGCAAATTTAGGACAGATATGGTTTCCTATATTTAAGAAGATCCATCTGTCATCAATTATATTAATAACTTCAGTAATAAATAATCCCGCATCTCCAACAAAATATCTACCAGGTTCAAAATAGATTTTCTCATAATCAATATGGAGATTTTCTAGAGTAGTTTTTAATCCCAAAGCTAACTTCCTTAATTGCTTTTGAGGCATTATGGTTGCCTCAGGAAATCCTCCTCCCAAGTTTATATTCTTAATGTTAATTCCAATCTGAGTTAGCTTCTTTAAAGCATCTCCAACGGTAATTATATTTTTTTTGAATTGTTCCATGTTGTTCATTTGAGTTGTGTAATGAGATAAAATGGATACAATATTGATATGATGCAATTTATTTGTTTTTTCATCCAATCTCAATAATATTTTATCATCTAGAATAATTCCTAATTTACTAGCATATTTTTGGGAGTTGATCCTTAAACAAATATTCTGGACAATATTTTTTTCTTTTGCAACAGCATTAATCTTATCTAAGTCATTTAAATTGTAGACAATTATTTCCCTAACCTTATTTTTGACACTTTCTTTTATAAGTTCATATGGTAAATAGGGGCCTCCAACCAAAATTTTGTTTTCAGGAAAGCCTATTTTTAACGCTAATTTAAGTTCAGGCAATCCAATTATTTCAGCACCGATTTCTTGTGAACATATAATTTTACAAATCTCAGGAAGAAAATTAGCCTTAAAGGAATAGAATCCCTCGAAATTTTCGAATACTTCTCCAAACACGCTCTTAAATGAATTCACATTATCTCTAATTCTATTTTCTAAAAAGATCATAATTGGTGTTTTTGAAAGGTTTAAGATCTCATCAATGGGTATTAGATCTAATAAAACTTTTTTGTTATCTCTTTTTATATAAGGATTTCCAGACAATATTTTCATTTTTTCTTCACCAATCTCTCATCTAGGGGTGTTTTCTATTAATTCATGATATAGGACATGAGTCTTCTTGGCAACGATCTCCCATGTATAATGTTGAGAAACTTTAATTTTGCCAGCTTCACCAAAACGTTTCCTCAATCTCTTTTTCTTCAATAGTGTTATTACTTTTTCAGCGATATCATGGGAATTATCATATTCCACTAAATACCCATCAACATTATTATTTATAACTTCGGGCGTCGCGCCAATATTAGCACCAATAACCGGTTTCCCAGCGGCCCATGCCTCTAAAAAAGCTATTCCAAAAGCATCACTTCTACTTGGCATACAATAGAGATCGGTTTCCTTAAATGCGGCTAACTTTTTTTTATCATAATACCCTGTCAAATTATCAGGTGTAAAGTTAATAATCCTAACATTTTTATTTTTTACGATTTTAGATAATTCTCGATTATAAGCTTGAGTTGAGGGTCCTATAAACACAAAATAGACCTTTTTTATTTTATCTAGAATTAGTGGGATTGATTTTAATAGAGAAATAGCTCCCTTCTCATAATTCTTATAACCGCAAAATAATACCATTTTATAGTTCTTTTCTTTTTTTTTAAAAAATTTCTCTTTAAATGTAGAGGTTAGTGATTTAGGTTTGGTTACAACCTCAAATTTTTCCATATCAACTCCCATTGGAATAACTTTAACACATCTTTCGTCAATTTTGCAGTGTGTAATTAAAAACTTCTTTTCCAGAAAAGTACATGCAATTAACAAATCAAATTTTCTTAAAACTTCCATTAAACTTTCATTTAAATATCTAGGATTAGAAAAATGGAAAAAAGGAGTACATACAGTAGGGATTTTATATCGCTTTCCAAGAATTAAAGTGATGATAAGATTAAAATAAGGAAAAAAAACAGTATGAACTAAGTTATAATTCTCATTCTTAGAATTTAAACCATAATTAATTAACTCTGGTAAATATGGCCCGTTATTTAAAACCAATTTTAGACAATCATCAGACAAAATTAATGCTTCATATTCAGGGATGCTCTTGATATGTGATATTTTTTCTTCTAGAGTAAGTTCACTTTCAATAGGAAATCTCTGAATTTTTAAATTGTTTACGTTGTCGAAAAATTTATCATTTTCTCCTATTATTTTTCCTTGCCTGCTTCTCAAAGCTTTAAAATCAATTGCATTTGATGTATAAACATCGGTATGATAGTTATATTTAGTAGATAATAGTTCTGCAATTCTTTGTATATAAAATTCTGCTCCAGAAATGGAGGGAAAATATCGCGTTGGAAGGTATAATATTTTTTTCAAATTAATGATCCTTTTTATATATCTATAATAATATTATAATTGAATGCAATCGTCAAAAGATTTTTTATCAGAAATATACTTAAAAACAAAAGAAAAAGGAGATATTGATGATGAATTTGTAAATTATTTGGAATCGATATATCCAGACAAATCTTCAGAAATCCTACAAACATTAAAAAGAGGTATTACCAAGTATGTTTTTAAACCGTCTAATAGAATCATTTGGACCGCAATAGGAGAAAATGATGAATATTTGATTTATCCAAAAATTTACTGTAGCTGCATAGATTTTTATAATAGAGTGGTAATAAAAAGAAAAAAAGTTGTGTGTAAACACCTGATTGCTCAGGCCATCTCTGATGCCTTGAATGAGTTTAAAGAACAAGAATTGGATGATAAAAGTTTTACAGAGTTTATTAAGGAGTTAGAACTAAAGGAATAAAATTTCTGACCTTTTTATTGAGGAAATTATAAGATTATTAATATCCATTTTCGTTTCTTCTGC
This sequence comes from Promethearchaeota archaeon, assembly GCA_019058445.1. Taxonomy (GTDB): domain Archaea; phylum Asgardarchaeota; class Lokiarchaeia; order Sigyniarchaeales; family SOKP01; genus LW40-45. The sequence goes on from JAHPZA010000007.1 coordinate 26,270, forward strand.
ATTGATTTCTTTAAGTTTGGCGTTAGTTTCAGGATATTGAGGATTGAATTGGCAAGATGCTGATTTTTTTGAGCATATCTCATATAGACCTATATCTCTATTAAGTTGTATCACATCATTTTTGTTAAATCCTATTAAAGGGCGAAGGATAGTTATTTCTTTAGCTAAATCATTATACGCATATAAATTACTGAGAGTCTGGCTTGCTTGTTCTCCTAATATGTCTCCAGTGACTATTAATGCTGTGTTTTCATTCTTAGCTATATGTATAGCGATTCTGATCATTAATCTTTTACATAAAATGCATGTTAACTTTCTTTCACAGTCATTTTTAAAGAGTTCCAAATTAGAATCATGGTCAATCAAATATAATTTAACTTTAGAATGGGTATACATTGACAATTTTTCAATGATCTTTATTATTTTGTTGCGCATTGAATGAAAATTATCATCGGAAGTTAAAAAAGAGAGAAAAATCGGTTGAAATCCTTTTTTAATCATTAAATATGCTGCAACGGGACTATCTAATCCTCCAGAAAGCAATGAAATGAAGTTGGTCAAATTATAATATCCTCTCTTTCCCATTCTTTCAAAAACGTATTATAATTGTTTATTTCAATCTCTCTTGGAATTTTTATCTTATTTTCCACTTCCAATCTTCTGATTTCAAATTGGAGATTTTTATTTTTACGGTAAAATTTTTCAGCTTTCGGATATTCGTCTTCAAAAATTATTTTTAGTTTTTCTAAATCAATATTTTTCAGTTCTTCATAACGTTCTATAACAAAATTACAGAGAGGGTCAATAGAAAGCTCAAACCGAAAAGCATCTATGCGTTTTAAGGCTAAGGGATATGCTTGACACGCAAGGGGTTTTTCATTGTGGATTATACAGCCAACCTTCTTTTTATAAAAAGGACAACATTGATTTTCATTATCTAAAATAATTCTATAAGTTAAAACTAAGATCTTCTGATTTAAGATATCTGGAAAAACTAAGTCTTCGATAACATTGAACTTTAAATCATATTTCTCTGCTAACTTTATTAATTCGTTAACTTCTTCAGGGTATAAAGGGATTCTTTTTTTTCCGAGGCTTCCATGAACCTCAAAACAGCATGTACCACACTTCATACATTTATATTTTATGTTGTTCATTATTTAAGATATTTTATCTGATTTAATTTGCTTTTTACATTGTTTTTTAGTGATTTTAAGTATTTATATCAAAAATAATTATACTCGATATTATCTAAATATACCTCTTAAAATTAATATTACAATAAATCATCAGTCTATCTAGATAATATTTCATTTTATAGACAGTAAAATCGATTATAATTTAACACAAAACGATTTATAAAGTTGTAAAACAATATGATGGATTCATTTAAAATAATTGAACATCTTAACTTTTCTAAAAACGAGTTGGTTAACCCAATTTGTATAATCGGAATGCCAGGGATCGCCGATGTTGGAAAGTTTGCATTAGATTCTTTAGTAGGTCAGTTAAAGGCTCAAAATTATATGGATATTATCTTTGATGAGTATCCAGCAGGTGCCATTGTTGATGACAGTTTATTAGCTGCACCTAAAGCCGAGATTTTAATTTGGAAGGATCCCGAGAACATTAGAGACATCATGTTAATCACTGCCGATGCTCAAAGTCTTACTCCTAAAGGGATATATAAAATATCTAATTTTCTCACAGAAATCATCGCTCAATGTGACATACAATTGATAATTGCTCTAGGAGCATATCCAATTAATAGTCAAAATCTTCAATCTAAAATTCCAAAAATATATGCAACCTCAACAAACCGAGAAATTTTAGAAAAATATTTAACCGAGAATCATTGCGAGAAAATTTTAAAAGGAGTCATTATTGGTGCAAATGGATTAATTCCAACTTTGGCAAAGGCTCGATTTAATATTGATGGTTTAGTTTTACTTGCGGAAACAGATAATATTGCAATGGTAAATGAAGATATTACAGATTTAAAGGCATCTTTATCTCTTTTGGATATGATTAAAAAATCATTTACTTTACCGATTAAGAAAAAATATTCTTTAGAAAATATCGATGATATTACGAAGAATTTACAGGAAAAAAGAGATAAATTAGAAAAAGATCTCGATACATTTAATATTGTAGATACTGATGAAAAACGTAAATCTTTATATATTTGATATATTAATCTTTTTTTATTTTACTTGTACTAAATTAAATTAGTTTAAATGAGTTTTTCAAAGGTTGTTTATAAAATCAGCTTTTTAAAAAAAAACAAATTAACGGACTTTAATCCTTTTAATCACGTCGGGACGCTTCTTATAGAGAATTCTAAAACCGCAATGCGAGCATTTGATCCCTGGCAAAGCGCTTAGTTCCTTCTTGCTTACTTCTTTGCCACAGTTTTTACGTGCGCATACGTATTTAATTTTTGATCACATCAAAAGATTTTATTTTATAATATCTTGAATAATTAACAAGAATTAAATTTTTCGCTTTTATTCAAGGTCTTGTTGAAGCAAAAATAATCATTTATCTTTAGGAATCGTTATTAAATAAAGGATTGTTTAAAATTTAGAAGATTGATTTGAGAGTCATGAAAAGATCTCATTTTGTATCTTTAAGTGGTTGATAAGTTCTTTATAACGATTGCGAATAGTGGCCTCAGTTACACCTGCCGCCAAAGAAATTTCTCTTTGTGTCCTACGTTCTCCTTCCTGCATAGCAGCAACATATAAAGCAGCGCCCGCAAGACCCGTAGGCGCTTTTCCTGCAGTGATACGAAATTTTTTCGCTAATTTTAATATTTCTGCTGCCCTATTTTGGGTACTTCCAGACAGGTTTAATTCTGCGCAAAATCGAGGTATAAAATTTATGGGAGAAGATACTTTGATGCTTATTCTTAGCTCATTTATAATCAATCTATAACAGCGAGCAATCTTTTTTTTATCAACTGAAGCAAATTCAATAAAATCATCGAGCGTTTTAGGAATACTATTTATCCGGCAAGCGGCATATATAGAGGCAATTAGCATTGCTTCAATTGATCTGCCTCTTATAAGATTTTTATTAGCCATTTTTCGATAAATATGTGCTGAAGATTCTTTTATATCCTTAGATAAATTTAATTGAGAGGCAAATCTATCTAATTCATTCATCGCATAAGCTAAGTTTCGATCAATAGACTTATTAGTTCTAGTTCTTACGTGCCATTTTCTTAATCGATATACTTCGGCTTTCATTTTAGGACTAATAGATTTTCCAAAAGCATCCTTGTTTTTCCAACCTATCATAGTTGACAATCCTTTATCATGTAATGTGAGAGTTGTAGGGGCTCCGACTCTCACCTTATTATTAGCCTCTTCTGCTGAAAATGCCCTCCATTCGGGACCGGAGTCAATGATCTTTTGAGTTAACACCAAACCACAGTCGTTACATATGATTTCGGCTCGTGAATTATCTAAAATTAAATTATTATTACCACATTCCGGACACAAATTTGTTATATCTTCCGACGTAATTTAACCAACCCTTTAAAATATCTTATCTCTAAGTTCTATAATTTTTTTTACATTTTTAAATGTTTGCGTTTTAACAATTGTTTGGTTAATAATGATATTAATTTTTTTTATTCCGTTTTCTATAAAATTTTAACTCTTTGATAGAATATTTTTGTCGGCTAATATAAGAAAAATTAAAAATTTTTATTCAACAGGTAGATTTTGAAAATTAAACCGATAAATTGATTTTTAAAAGCCTAATCTAAAATTCGTTGAATTTTTAAAGATATTAGAAAAGTTAATCGAAATATTTTAATAGGGGGTTTTTTTCATTTTAATTAATGCGACAAATTTATAAGTCACATGGAAAACACTGTTATCTCCGTTCTTTTAAGACTTCTTGTCCACGTTGTGGAGATGATGTTTTGTACTGGGAATGTACCCATGGATGTAAGGTATTTTTCCAATATCCTCCATATGGGAGATTAATAAGACATATTTGTAAAAGATATGAAGGGAAGAGTCAAGCTTCTGGGAATAAATACCCGGTAATTGTAAAAAAACCAAAGGGTTTACTAGGAAAAGCCTCGCCTAGTTGTCCCGCTTGTGGAAAAATATTTAAAACAGAAGTGAATTTAAGGGAACATTTAAAACAACTAAAGAAATCTGATTATTTACATAAACTCTATTTTGGACAAGAGATAGTAATTGAAAATGAGAATGAGGTAAAAAATAAGATCCCAAATGAAAAAATAAGAATTCATTATAGACCTATTTTTGGGAGAATTAATGTAAAGAAGAAAAACTAAGTGTTTTTAAAACTATTGCTATCCATAAATTTTTATTAAAATTTTTATAATTATATTTATAAAAAAGTTTAAATCTAAGATTTTTATTATTATTGATGTATAAAAATCGAAAATAAGGAAATGAAAAAATGCCAGTAGATCCCGCAACTGCTGTTTATAATTTAATGCAAGCAGATCCTCATATTATTGCCGCAACGGTTATTTCAGGCTCAAATGAAATAATTTATACAACAGATAACTGGGATATAAGTGCGGATATAGGCAGAGTCATTTCAAGTTGGGTTGCTCAGAATGCTCAATTTATAATGGTCTCTGGAGTAAAGTATTCTATGCTACAATGTGAACCGGAAAGACTCGTTGCTACCTCTATCCGTGGTGAGGGAAGTATTGTAGCTGCAAAAGATGATGAGCATAAATTAATTGCTTATCTTGAACCGGATGGATATGCCCCTGGAGCTGCTATGGATGTACAGAGAACGATTACTTCAATGAGTTCTAGATCGCACTATATGGGAGATGATGCTCAATTAGGTAAAAGTATGCCTGCTGCAGCTTCGGCATCTCCAAGCATAGATCCTCAATTAAAAGGGGAAATTGAAGCATTTTTAGAATGGATCAAAGATACTGATGGACTTTCGGGCTATATAAATTATTATTTGCAGCAAAATAATGCCCAAATAATATCTGAGCTCTCAAAAATTTATAGTGAGTTAAGGCAGATTTTTGGAGTTTAACTTTTTTCTTAATTTTATGAAGTTGATATCAATTTAAGACTAGTGTAATTTTGAAGAACCAATGATATATAAGTTCAATTAAGCTTTTAATTCCTCTTTGTTAATAGGTAATGCTGTTAGGATTCAAATATTTTATTCATTACTTTGATGCCCGAAAATAACAATTATTAAATAAAATTTTTTCATTTTTTATTAAATCTTCAATTATATCGATAAGTTTAAAATTTTATTAGCATTTTTGACCATATGGAAGTTGGCGTTATAGCTGCAAGTGGTTATGCCGGTGGAGAGGCTGTTAGGTTACTAAGTTATCATCCTAATGTGGACTTAACATACATAACCTCTCGGAAACTAATCTCTAAATATTTTCATTCAATTTATCCAAATTTTCGAAAAATCTCTAATCTGAAATTTGAGGAATATAATGTTGAAAAGGCAAAAGAAAAATGTGATATTGTATTTTTAGCGGTTCCTCATGGAGTTTCACAAGATATGGTTCCTGGATTATTAGAAGCAGGGTTAAAAGTAATAGATTTAAGTGCGGATTTTCGCTTAAAAGATAAAACAATTTATCAACACTATTATAAAAAGGAACATTCTCATCCTGAACTCTTAGATAACGCAGTCTATGGCTTACCTGAATTACATCGTGAAGAGATTAAAAATGCAAATTTAATAGCAGTGGCAGGATGTCATGCTTCAAGCGCTATTTATGGTCTATATCCCTTAGTTAATGAGAATTTAATTGAAGTAAGTAATATTATAGTTGATTCGAAAACCGGATCTTCTGGCTCTGGCGCAGGCTTTAATGAATCAACTCACCATCCGATTAGAGCTAATAGCATTCGACCATATAAGATGACCGGCCATAGACATACTGCAGAAATAGAACAAGAATTAACATGTATTCTTCAAAAAAATAAAAAACTAAATCAACAAGTTAAAGTGGGATTTTCTGCACATGGCGTCAATTTAGTACGAGGAATCTTGTCTACGTCCCATGTTTTTTTTAATGAAACACAAGAAATTGATGAGAAAATATTATTTAAAGCATATAGGATGGCGTATGATAAAGAACCATTTATACGATTAATTAATCAAAAAATAGGAACTTTTAGATTACCCGATCCAAAACTAATTAGCGGAACGAACTATTCAGATGTAGGGTTCCAAATTGATAAGAGAATGAATCGAATAGTAGTTTTATGTACACTTGATAATTTAGTTAAAGGAACTGCTGGAAATGCTGTTCAATGCATGAATATAATGTGTGGGTTCCCCGAACGTTCCGGACTTGAATTTCCGGGATTTTTCCCGTTATAACTGTTAAAGTTATTCTTATCTTCCCTTAATGTTAACCCTTAAATTTTATATCATTGAAGTAAGATCCCTTACGAGAGAAAAAAGCTCATCAGTATAACAATTAATATTGGAATTAGACATAACAAACCAACACATCCCACGAAACTATTTCTCCATTTTACATAATGATTTGGGTCCAAAATTATACCACAATTAGGACATTGCTTGAGTGTAGGATTATTAATTTCTGTATTGCAATTATAACATTCAAAGATATCACTTTGATCATTAGGTTTTAGATTTGACATATAACAAGAATTCCTAAACTTGATATTTTGGAGTTTATTATTATACTATAATACTTAAATAAAATATAATTTTAAAAGAATTGCTAAAAATAGGTATGAAAATTTAAAATGTCCGGATACATCGGTAAAAGTATTAGAATGGAAAGAATTATGAATAGGGAAAACGGAAAAGCAATTATCATCCCAATGGATCATGGATTAACCGTTGGACCCATCAAGGGAATTGAAAATAATTTGGGGGAATTAGTGAATAAGGTTGCCTTAGGTGGGGCGAATGCTGTATTAGGTCATATAGGAATTCCATTATATGCGCACAGAGGGTATGGTCCTGATATCGGGTTGATATTACATCTCTCAGGATCAACCTCATTAAGTCCAATGTCAAATTATAAAGTGTTAGTAAATAATGTATTAGAGGCCGTTAAATTAGGGGCTGATGGAGTTTCGCTCCATATTAACATAGGGACTCAAGCTGATCCAGAGATGCTTGAAACTCTAGGCAGCGTTTCAAGAGAATGCAGGGAATATGGAATGCCTCTCTTGGCGATGATGTATCCTAGAGGCGAAAATATAAAGGATGAATATGATGTTCAAGTTGTAAAGATTGCTGCGAGGGTTGCTGCCGAATTAGGTGCCGATATTGTAAAAACAAATTGGACGGGAGATCCAGATTCCTTTAAAGAGGTGGTTAAGGGATGCATGGCTCCGGTTATCATCGCAGGAGGAGAAAAGGCAGGAATAAGAGGGATATTAGAAATCACAAAGCAATCAATAGAAGTAGGTGGTGCTGGCGTAGCGTATGGCAGAAACGTTTTTCAAGCCGAAGATCCTACAAAAGTGGTAAAAGCCTTGTATTTAATTGTAAATAAAAATTATGAGGTAGATGAGGCCTATAGAGAAGCAAAGCTTTAATTTTTTTTTTAGTTTAGTTAATTAAATAAAAAATCTCATCAGAATAATGATACCCCTAGTAAAAAAAGATATTTTAATTGAGAATTTAAAAATTTATCTGGTCTTATTTAAGTTACATAATAGTTTCCTCTTGTTAATTTCTGATCAAAAAGAGATGGGCCTTGGAAATGTGACTCTGGGAAGCCCTCCATTGACCGAGGGATTAAAATCAATTTCAGCATCTTATAACTTATTCGGTGTTGATAAAAAATTATTAAGTACCATAATTTCTGAGAAAGCGTCTCATATTTTGAAAAAACCCGTTTTATTACTCCTTTTCTTAAGAGATAAAATAAAAGAGGAAGAAATTGCAAAATCCCTTTTGAATTTTTTAATTGAAATTTTGACAGAAATAGTTGAAAAAGATTAAAATTAGAGAATTATTATATAAACATATAATATTCCGAGATCGCTGGTTAATAGTTAAAATCTCTTCAAGCAGGGATAACCAAGCCTGGTCAACGGTGCCGGACTCTATTGAGATTTATTCTCATAAGCTGGACTCAAGATCTTTAAAAATTAATTTCCGTTGATATACCAACTCTGATGAGATATCCGGTCTCATAGGAGTACGTGGGTTCGAATCCCACTCCCTGCATCTAATGCGGGAATTGCCAAGTCTGGTTAATGGTGTTTTCGAGCTTTTTCGAAAGCCGACTTGAGGCGCTGGACTTAGAATCCAGTCTTGTAGAAGTTCGGGGGTTCAAATCCCTCTTCCCGCATAAAAATATTAAAAATGATGAGGGTAATTATTTTCTTGTTTGAAACTCATAATGGAAAATTTTTAATTTCTTAATTGATTTAAACATCTACCTAGCAAACTAGTTAATTATGATTTTTTTAAAGGAAAAACCTTAGTTAACTATCATTCTAAAATTTGCTGGTATTTACACAGCTCTCGTAGTGTAGCTCGGCCAAAGTCTCCTTGATTCCAAAGGTGACAGCGAGGCATGCTAGGCTTTCACCCTGGTGACCCGGGTTCAAATCCCGGCGAGAGCATCCAACGCTTTATGCGTTTATGCATTGGAAAACCAAGCCTCCGTAGCTCAGTTAGGTAGAGCACTGAGTATTAATCATGCTCAGCCCGCCCAAAGCACCCGGCTTTCATAATTGATTACCAGTATGACCGGAAGTTAACCGGGCGGTCGCATGTTCGATCCATTAGTGATTCGAATTCCGATTCGCTGGATAAGCCGGGGGCGTACTTTATTCCCTATTGCTTTTTATTTTAAAAATTTGATCTTTCCTGCACGACCATCATTTTTTCTTTATATATTTTCAAAATATTCAACAATAAATTTTCTACTTAAAAATAGCATAATAACCATTTCAATCGTAAATTTAGAGATTAATTCGATATTAATAGGTGATTCAATGGAAGGAGGAAAGAAAGGATATATAGTACTCTGGATATTCATGGGAATAATTTTATTTATAACTATACTTTATCCCATTTTTGGCATAAATTTAAAATATCAGATTGGAACTGCTATAAGCACAACGCTTATAAAATTAGGAAGCATTTTGATTATGGTAGGGACTATAATCCTTATTTTAGGCTTTATTATGTTATTTATCTCTGGGACAGGTTCAGGAGCGTTAAAACCAATGTTAATCGGGTTCTTTTTAATAGTTCTGGGAGTAATACTTATTGATCCGATGGGTACAAGCTATTTCACTCAAGGCAGAGAGGCCCCGAAAGGATATCATTAATATTAATTAGAATTATGTTAATTCTGCCTTGAATAAAAAATAACATAGTGTTTTTTAGAGATAAAAGTCAAATTCCCACATAAAAAATTCAACAAATTCATACTCTAAAATATCTTAAACCGGTATATAATCCTGTCATCCACACAAGCATTATACCCGAAACAATAAGTAAAACAGCGTAGCGTTTTGCAAAACGTCCTCCAATAATCAACAATACAAATCCAGCAATAAGGCCCAAAAAACCTAATAGTGAAGCAAAAGCAATTAAAAATTGAATTGCATCCGCTACTCTTGAAAAATACCCTGTGTAAATCATTTTAAATTTCCTCATATTTTAGGGACGCGAAGTATTGTACTTAAGAAGAAGTTAAGTTGAATATATTTAAAAGAAAAATATTGATCTCTTTTAAGTGATATTTCAAACTAATCTGCTATCTAGTAATATTCGGATAACTTATTATTAACTTTCTCATGAATTTCTCTACAAATATCGGTTTTAATTTCATCTGGCACATATTGCATATAAGATTCTACTGTGTGGTTAATAATGGGCTTAATACTGGCCATAAATTTTTCAATTTTGACTTCCTTTGCGAGATATAGTTTTTCGTAAGTATTTATATAGGACCTATTTAATGTTTTTAGCCAAGTCTGCCCTATAGATTCCAGATTTTTTCTAATTTGAATTGATTTTTTATCATTATAATTTTCAAACACCCAATCATATTTTTCAAAAACCTCACTAAAATGATCTAAAATGTAGTCCTGAATTCTTAAACTCAAATCGGTATTCGCATTCAAAAAGACGATAATCATGTAATTTTTATCTTGAAAAAATATTTTTATTTTTATGTTAGTACCGCCAATTCCAACATGCCGCAGATTTTCAATTTTTACATTTTCAGCAAATCCAATCAACGAGCTAAGATACATTGAGATAAAATCTGAAAGATCATCCTGATCTTGATTTAAATATTTTTCAATTGGACCAAATCTATTTCTACTATTTCCATCATATTCATATGTTAGTATTGAGATTCCAGCTTTATTAGATAGTATAATACCGATAATTGGGGGGATTTGATTAAAGTTAAATAAAGATAAAAATGCTCTCCTTGAATTGAGTTCACTTCCAATAAGAAATTTGTCGTAATCATAAGGAATATTAGAACTATTATCAATAACTGGCAAGTTATTTAGAGGTTTTTCAAACTTATGATCTAATGCTCTCATTGTTGATTAATATAAAATACAAAATTCGCTTATAAGAAGAATAGACAGAAAGTTTTGTAATTTGAAAATCCTATAATTTTTTCGTGAAATGCGGGTTTCATGAAGATTTATATATATCCCGATATTACCAATTTAAATTATTTTTGTATGAAGAGTCTTTTTTTTTTAAATATCTTGGATTTAACAATGATTAATGAGAGCACGTAATAAAACTGTAGTTATGTCAAAGGTTGAAAATTGGATTCAGAAAGGATCAAAATATGTCGAATTAGGTGATTTCAAAAGTGCTATTGAAATTTTTCAAAAAGGATTAAAAGATGAGCCAGAGAATGAGAAACTTTTACTCAATCTTGGGAATTTATATGATGATATAGGGGATTATAATAAAGCAATTGACGTATATAAAAAAATTTTAGGGATGGATGATCAAAATAAAACTGTTTGGTATAATTTAGGAAATTCCTTAAGGAAAAATAAAGAATTTTACTCTGCTATTAAAGCGTATAAAAGAGTTATTGAAATAGACGTTTACCAATTGAATGCATGGAATAATCTAGGTTGTGTTTATTACGAGATTGGAGAAAAAGAAAATGCTATTGATATACTCAAAAAAACTTTAAATGTAGATTCAAATTACAAATTAGCCTGGTATAACCTTGCTTGTATATATTCCCAAATGCGAGAGTATGATAAATCTATTCAAATTTTTAAAAAAGCAATAGAAATTGATCCAGGATACAAAAAGGCATGGGATAAGCTAGAGATTGTTTATAAGAGAAAAAATGAATTCACATTTGATTTAAAAAATATAAAAATTCTTAGGGGTGGAGATTGGAAAGTTGAAGGAGATAACAGTATTTTTTATTTTAAAGTAAAAATAATAAATAACTCACAATATCTTCTTTCTAATATCCAAATAATACTCACTTCAAAACCTAAAGGATTGAAAATAAAACGTGATAGAATTCAAATCGAATCACTTAATCCTCATTCATTTATTGCTCCAAGATTTAAATTTAAGGCGAAAGAAAGCTGTGTAGGAGAAATAATAAAGGGAATGACATTATTTATTGATTATCTTGGAAATAGTCATACAATTGAAATTAAACCATTTAGAATAAAGTATGTATGCAATTTGCTTGTCAAGAAAAAAGTTACCAAAGATGTTTTCTATGAAAAAGTATCGAAGATGGATGGCAATAGGATATTATTTGATTGTAAAGGCCAAATTGAAGATATAAATAATATAATTTCAGATATTTTAAAAAAAAATAATTTTTATTTATTAAAACAATTACCAGATTATCAAAAAGGAGGTTATAGAAAATTAGAGGGTTTTGCGCAGGGAAAATATGATAATAAAGAGGTAGCACTAGCGGTTTATTTAGAACAGAAGTTAAATGAACATACTCAACTAATAATTGATGCAATGAGTGAAGATAAAGCCAAAACAATCGATATTTTAAGAGATATAAGCTCGCAATGTAATGAGATAAAGATTAGTACAGAATTAATTAAGGAATACACATCGAAAATAGAGGAAATATTTGAAAGGGTTGACGATCTCGAGTCTTTTCTGATTAAAAATCTCGGTTCAGATTGGACAAAAGTGAGATATGCTTGGCAAGAATATAAAGAAGGTATAATAGACAAAAAACAATTAATTAAAGAATTTATTAAAGTATTAGGCAAAAAATTCATTCTAGCTTTAGTTAAGAAGTTTATCTAGATTTTTTTTTCACTTATATTTTGCCTATTATAGTTTATTTTTAATTTAAAGGATAAATCTTCAATCTAATTTTTACTAAACTTAGAACTGAAATTTTTAATGTAGATATTATTCTTTATCTAATACGGATTTTGTCGGAGTTTTTATATTTAATTCTAAATTATTTTATAAAATTTAGCAGATTAATGATTTTTTTTTCTAAATATCTTATAATTCTCTTAGGTTTTTTAGTATTTTTTCTTCTCCTAACACCATTCTATTTAAGAATTAAGGAAAAGAGGGAGAAAACAAGAGCTTATGAACTATATTATTTGTTTCTAGGTATTTTGATATACATTTTTTCTTTTTTAGAAACAGTTATATATCCACTTTCGGATAATTCACCCTTTCTATTAATAATTGAATTAGAAATGGTTTTCATTTTATTTCTTTTCAACATACTGTATTATTTTAGTCAACAAAACGCTCAAGATGAATGGACTACTATTTTATATCTAAGTATTATCATTTTACTTTCTCACATAGTTATTTGTGGAATTTATTTATCATTTTTAGTAGGAACTATTATTTCTCTTTTCATTGCATTGTTAAGTTTTACTATCATAATTCCATATAATAAGGACTGGAAATTAAGAGGTAATCTCATTATTTTTTCCTTATTAATTTATTATTCACTTATAGAAAATATACTCTTTATCTCAATTATTTCATTTTGTATCACTATAACACTTGTTTCCCTTGTACACGATGAGATCCGCTTAAGAATTGTAGCTGTATATCCGGGATTGATAATAATTCTTAAGCGTATAATCTTTAGACCTAAAATCCTTATGAATAAATTTAGCATTATTTCAGATATAGAAAAACCTAAGAATTTAAATACAAATAAAAAAGTTAAGTTTTTCCAAGTAAAAGTTAAAATAATCCAGAGAAAACTTGAACAAGAACAAGATCCGTTAAATCTATATCAATTGAATGAAAGAAGTTTTTTAATTGATCTTCTCCCAGTAAAAGCCACTTATGTTCTTGAAATTATATCTCATAAAAAATTTTCCTTATCATTTATAACAAAACATAGGAATAAAGAAAAAGCTCACGAACAAGGTTTAACGATATTAACTAAATTAAAAAGTCTTTATGAGGGAATTGATGGGGAAATAAGCGTTATTAAAATCTCTAGCAAGGAAATCTACAAAAAGGATCGATATTGGGAAATTAAAATCCCCAAACCACCATTCATAGAGAAAATGACGTTTATTAGGGATATTATAAATCTTTTTGATTTAAATGAAGAAAAAATAGAGATTTATATCATGTGGAAGCGAGTCTCATCATTAAACCAATTTAGAATAAAAAAAATACGAGAGGATGTAAGAAATATAAAATTTAATGATGCAGATGAGAAGGAGAATTTCTTAGAAATGTGGCAAGGAGATCTTTATAAATTGAGAATTTTTTTCACTTTCAAAGTCTTTGAAAAAGATGTCAGATTAAGAAATCAAAAAATCCGAGAAATTGAAGCCATGCTAAAGACTCTCGCTATGTCAAGTAGAAATGAGACTAAGATAGCTAAAATTAAAAAAGCTTCACCTTTTGCAAATGCAAACATCATAAGTAATAGATTATATGGAGGTCGCTATATAACATCTAAAAGCTTGGACTTTGATGTTCTTCATGGAATTCCTTTACCTCGATCTTACGCATTGGAAGATGAGAATATTATTAATTTGGATGTAGAAGACCATGATTTAAATTATATTTTAATTGGAAATTATATTAGAAATGGACGGGTTTCAGAAAAAAAGATTCCAATTCATAAAAATATATTTAGTCAATCAGTTTTAATAGGTGGGCAACCGGGTTCAGGAAAGACTTACCTTTTGAGCCAAATTACAAAAGAATTTTATACCAAATGTCCAGATATTGGGATAATGATTATTAATTTAGGAAAAGGGAATCAAGAATTACTTTACAAATTTGATAAAATTTATAAATATGGGAAATCAAATTTAAGAGTTCCTTATTTTATCAGGGGAAAATTTCCAAGAAGGAGTTTACAAGAAACTGCTAAGTATTTAGTTGCTGCGGTTGGGTTAAAAAACATTGTTGAGATAAATATGTTTAATGTAATGCAATTATTTGAACAAAAAAGGGGACAGCCCAAAACTGCTAAAGTACTTTTTAATAATTTATTAAAATACTTTGAATTTCGACCATATCATTCCAAATTTCAAACAAATATCATAAGAGCGATAGAAAATCGAGTTCTGAGTATGTTATCAGATATGAGACTAGAAAAAACATTAGAATTATATAATAATCCCTATAAAATGCCATCATGGTTTGAGGAATGGCGAAAGGGTAAAAAAGTATATATTGATTTATCTAGTTGCACAATCTATGAAAAAAGACTATTATGTAATGCAATTTTTCAAATTGTTCGATCTTGTGTACCAGATAAGGAGGAAGGTAATCTAAAAAACATCATTCTTCTAGATGAAGCACATCAAATCTTAGAAAAGCCTTCTTTACCTGCTGATCCTGACGATGATGATTATATTAGCAGACAATCGTTAAAGGATATTTTTAATGAATTATTAAGGGAATTTCGTTCTAAGGGCGTTTCATTTATAATATCAGACCAAACACCATATACTTTATTCGATTGTGCGACAATATTGCCCAGTTTAAAATTTCTTTTCAGATTAGGACATTTATCGGCGTCTATTATGGGTTCAAATGAAAAAGAAGAAGCTCTTTTACCAGAACAAGAAAATAGACATTTTATCGTAGTAAACGGTGTAACTGGCGAAAAATATAGAGGAAAAACTCTTGATTTGCCCATTCCAACAAGATTATATAATAAAAGGAAGCAATTTGAAAGGGAATATGAAAATACAAACAAATTTTGTCAATTTTGTCATCAGATCATAGATATTGATGCTGTTTTCTGTCATAGATGTGGGAGCAAATTAATTTATGATACCTTTATAAATTCAAATTCAAAATTATAGTAGGTAATATATTATGAGTGAAATAAATAGTGATGAATATGAGGAATACGAGGAATATGAAGGAGAGCAAGATGAATCAGAAGAAAATGAACAAAATAAAGAACTTCAAGTGGATTATGGATATGATCAAGAAAAAGAACAAGAAGATAAACTTAAAGTAGATTATGGATACGATCAAGAAAAAGAACAAGAAGATAAGCTCCAAGTAGATTATGGATGCGATCAACAAGAAGAACAAAAAAAAAAAGATCATATTGATAAAAAAAATAATGAAATAAGATCAGAAGAAGATAAATTCAAATCAGAAAAAGGAGCTTTATTTGGAGGAGAAAAATCGAAGGAGAATTTATACAAGACTAATAATAATATTACAGAAAAGGATAAAATTAAGGATTTAGAAGAAAAAAAAAATGAGTCAGAAAACAAAATAAAAAACCAGAAAAAACAAAGTTCTAAAGATAAAAGGGGTAAAAGAGGTAAAAGAGGCAGAAGAGGCAAGCGTGGACGTCGAGGGAAGAGTGGTAAGTCTAAAGGAGGTATGTTAGATTTTAGAACATTAAAAAAAGAGAAAAAGGAAGAGAAGAAAAAACGAGGAGTATTTAAGAAAACAGAGGAAGAAATAAAAGAAGAAATTAGAAAAGAAATATATAAACAACTTCAAGATGAACAAATTAAGAGAAAGGCAGGTATATTAAGATGAAAAGAGGTCAATCTGTTTCAGAGGGATTAAAGCAATACAAAAAAACGATGTCAGAAAAATTTAGTGATTGGAAAGAAGATTCTTATGGGCCTTGGAAAGAAGAGACCTATAAGCCATGGAAAAAAGAATTTTCTAAGAATGTGAAACGATTTAATAAACAATTCAAAAAGATGCTTGTCCGTTGGAAGAGGAATATGTTAGAAAAATATAAGCAATGGCGTAAGAATAAGGTAAAAAGAGAAGCAGGGTTGCAGATAAAAATAAAAAACATAGAAAAGGTGGAAATAGGGAATAAAAAGATCAATTACCATAATCATCTCAATTATTTCCCTTCAAATGAGGGGCCTACAGAATTTGAGTATCAGAATATTCGAGAGAGAAATACGTTTCCTGTAAGAAATCAATATCCGGAAATTGAAGATCGATATTATTATGAGAAAACTGCATACAATTTGGATGAAGATATTAGATCACAGAAATATTTAGGATATGATCGAGGAAAGGGAATTCAAAAAAATGTTGATTTTAATAGTTTATTTCGGGATTTTGCCCTAATTCAGGATTTACTGAGAACGAAATCACATCAAGAAATTTTTATTAAATGTCGTTATTTAATTGAGTCTTTTCTCGAGAAAATTGCGGATATGATTGGAATTCAATATAGAAATGTCCAACATTTCTTAGCAAGCTTAACAAATATGAATCTTAAGAGAAAATTCATATTCTATGATGAGATTATTGGGTATACTAAGTTTTTAAATGCAAATCTACATAATGTAGATAGGTTCATGGCTCACTCAATTTATATCCTTACGAAAAGAATTATTAACAAATTAGAAAGCATTTTGAGTAGAAAATCGAATAATAATTTTTATTCAGAATATGGAGAAATCTTTCATTAATACTCAACTGATTCAATTCAATTTTTTTTATTACTTATCTTTAAAGCTTGTTGTAGTTTAAATAATTTAAATCCAAATATAGAGTATATTATTTAGCTAAAATTATCAGATTATTATGACTCAAGAATATAAAAATTGTCCTCGTTGCAATGGGAAGAAGATTGTAGATTTAGATAACAAAATAAAATGTTTAGATTGTAAGTTAACGTTTGATAAAAAAATCATTAAGTTAATTGAAGATAAAGCATATATCTTGGCAAATGAGGAAAATGAGGAAATTCTTAAGGAAATATTAGATTCTAAAAATATTAATGAATTTATAGATTTGTTAAATGAAGTTGATGGAAATTTTTCACACTGCCCCTATTGTTTTGGAAAAATAGAAAAACAGCTTAAAATTTGTCCCTCTTGCGGAATTTTCTTAGAAGATTATGCAAAAATTAAGAATTAGCAAAATTATGATAATTTATACTAATTTAGAATTTTAAATTTTCTTTCCAATGTAACACTAGTTTTGTCGGGATTTTTATAGCTATATTTAGAACTAAATCGATGATATCTCAGGAAAATTCAGATTCTTCGGACCCATTTTCCGTTTTTCAATCGGTAAATGACGCCATAGTGGGAATATTAGTCCCATTTAACGAGATTTGTATCAATATTTTTCGTTTTGGAAACTGGATTTTATTTCTTATTTTTATATTTTTAGGAGTAAATCTATTAATGAGTGCCCATGAAAAAGAAACTGAAGAAAGAATTCACGGAAAAAACTTAGAGTATATTCAAAAAAGAGGTCGTATTGGATCTTTTATTTTAATTTTAATAGCCATTGGTTTCTTATTCAAAGGACTAACGATACTAACGATAATTAGCTTTAGTTCATTTTCAGCTCCGCCCGTTTTTCGATGGCTAAAATGTCAATATCTATATAATAATATAAGTACGTTAGAGGACCTGAAAAAGTATGATGTCTTTGAAGTAAGTTTATTTCTATTTATTAGTTTAGTGTCTTTCATTTCAATAATTCTAATTAGTTTTGGTATTTATCTTCTTCTTTTTAATAAGAGAATTCTTAGAACACATTATAAAGCTTGTTCATTCATTGTTATTGGAGTTATTTTAGCTTGTATCTTTGGGATTACTCCAGGATTACTCCTAACTTTGTGAGATGTTCATAAAGGAATTATGATTTAAAGCTTAATATAATTATGATTTTAATTGTTTTTCATATAAATCTTTGATATATTCATTTAATTCTTTAAATTTCATTTCATTAATCGTCGTTAATTTATCTTCTTCCCAGTTAAAGGTAGTCATACTCTTATCTGGTTTATGGTTGAATTCTAAATCTTCATACTTAGGTACAAAATCCTCATTAAAATCCTCTTGATCCTTAAATTCATCATCTTCTTCTATAGTGTTATCAATTGCCTCATATTCACTAAAAGATAACCTTTTTAGAAAAAAATATACTAAAATACAAAGAAAGATAAACACAAGATTACTTGGAATTACTGTTTCTGAGGTTAAAATTACATCTGTTTTATTATACAAATTAGGAAGTGAATTTAGGATATAAAAACTCACTGATAACAATATTAACACAGTTATTACGAGCTTTAATCTGTGAAATGTAGGTTGATAAGCTTGAACTTTATAGAAAACGGCTATTGAAATAGCTAAAGCTGTAGTTAAAATAACAAATGTTAAAAATAATTCGAATGTGACCATCTCTATCTTTTTCTCTTTATGATCCTATAAATCGCCTTATCGATATCAATTAATTATTTAAAATTAAGTATAAAAAGTTCGAGATTTATCCATGGCAGTTATAAAAAGTAAGTAAATTTACTAAACCAGTTTTTTTTTTAAATTGAGAAATTTATATTTTTATAAGATTAGACTAATTAGATCTTTTTGTCGATAATACTTCGATTTTATAATTTTCATTTTATTATTTTACAAATGAGCTAACAGTGAGATTAAATAGATTACATAGTTTTAAGTAATAAGCAAATTAATCTTTAAAATAATTAAAAATAACTTTAAGAATTAAGTCTTTAAAACATTTTAACACTTTTTCCCCTTCTAACGCGCATACTGGATACACTACTAAAGAACCATCAGGATATTTAATTTCGTTAGGTAGATTTAAGATTCTTTTAAATATATCTAATGAAATCGCATTATCTAAATCTCTCTTATTTAGTTGCACGTTTATAGGGACTCTGAGATGTCCAATGGTATTTATTAGTTCCTGAAAGCTTTGTTTGTTTTGTTCCATCTTGGAAGGATCAGAATCACCTATAAAAATCACTCCGTCAGCGCCCTCAAGGATCCGCCTGCGAGCTACCGAAAAATTTTCAAGGGCAGGAACAGTTACAATTTGAATAATTACCCCATATTTAGTATCCTCAATTTCAAACTTTAATAAAATATACTGAGAATCATGCCACAGTGTTGAACCGTTAGTGGTTTCAATGGAATATCCTTTGGTTAAATTCATAGATGAAAATTTTTTTTGTAGTAACTTAAAATTAGAGGTTTTTCCGGATTTAGAAGGGCCCCAAAAAATTATTCTAAATTGTAGGATTTCATCACAATTTTTTAAGCTTCGATTATCTTTAGCTTTTTCAATTTCATGATCTATATACTTAGTTAATTCTTTATATCGTTTCCTAATCGTAGCTTCGGTTACTCCAGCTGCTAAAGAAATTTCTTTTTGGGTTCTTCGTTCTCCCTCCTGTAGCGCAGCAAAATAGAGTGCCCCCCCAGCAAGCCCAGCAGGAGTTTTTCCGGCGGTGAGTCGATACTTTTTTGCTAAATTTAATATTTTCGTGGCACGATTTTTCGTATTTTCTGAGAGATTAAGATTAGCTGCAAATTTGGGAATATAACTTAAAGGTGAACTTGCATTAAGATTTAGCTTTAATTCTCTGAAGACAAGTCTATAACACCGGGCTAGTTTTTTTTTCTCAATAGCAGTAAATTCCAAAAAGTCTTCAATAATTTTGGGGACATTATTAATTTTGCATGCTGTATAAATTGAAGCTATCACAATGGCCTCAATGGATCGACCTTTAGCAAGATGCATTACTTTTCTATAAATATGAGCTGAAGATTCCTTTAGATATTTTGGCAAATTCATTTGAGATGAGATTCTGTCTAATTGAGTCATTGCTTCCGCTAAGTTTTTCTCTTTAGGCGTATAAATCATCGATCTTTTATTCCAAGTTCTTAGCCTTTTGATTTCTCCAATCATTTTCGGACTAATTTTGTTCCCTTTAGCATCTCGATTCGATTTTCCAATGACCGTGTTTAAACCTTTATCATATTGCATTAAATTCGTTGGAGCTCCGATTCTAACTTTTTTTGCCTTATCTTCTGAGTTAAAAGCACGCCAATCAACCCCAGAATTAATAAGATGTTGCTTAATTACCAATCCACATGCGTTACAAATGATTTCGCCGCGAAAAGCATCATTTATTAATATTTCATTCCCACATTCAGGACATATATCTGAAACTTTTTCTGCGACATTCATTATAACTAACTTTTAACATCATATAAAATAGAAATTATAAAAAATACACGAAAATAGGTTAGACATCCAGGCTTTATTAAATTCAAGAAAATGTTTGTATAAAAACAAGTCACTAGAAAAAGTTTAAAATTTTTTCTTTAAATAGGCTTAAAATACAGAAGGATATGATTAAGACTGAAATAAGATATGAAAAATCGCTTGGAAGACTGAAATGTGATATTTGTGACACTAGATTTCGAGAAAACGCAAGGATTTATAAAGTTAATAATGACATAGGGTATGTTTGCCAACAATGCAATGATAATTTTTCTAAGGAAGATATATATCTGATTATAGACTTGTTTAAATCTTATGGCGGGTATTTTGGGAAATTCGATGATATAAAATTATCCTTAGATAATATTTTAACGGAATTTTATGATAGAATTTCGGCTGACGGTAATTTAAAAAACACTTTCGAATATAATAGGAAATTATGTCATAAAGCACTGCTAAATGGCTATACCCCTAAACAGCTTATTCAAAAAATGAAAGTTCCAAAAAATTATAAACTTAAAAAACGCACCATTTAGATAGATATTGCTTGCTTAAATCACTAGACCTGTGAACTCATATAAATTAAATTACCAATAAAATTTGGTTTGATACCCCTTTTGACAGAAATATTTGAGTTTAAATAATCATCAAAACAAATATTGATAGTTTAAATTAGATTTGAATATTTAAAAGTTCAAATTTAACTTTTATGGTGGGAGAATATCTCAAAATCAATCAATTTTCATGACTTAATTGAATCAGAAAAGATCTTACCTCCAATACAATTTAAATTGATTAAAGCCTTAATATTTAAAGGACCATTAACGAGAAAAGAATTATCAATTGAGCTCAATATTCCTCGGAGTACCATTTACGACAATTTAAAGAAACTTGAAAAGCGGAACGTTGTTATAAAATACATATTAATAGAAGGTAAACAAGGGCGTCCTCCTGTCTTTTGGCAAATCAAATGAACTCAAAATTAGTTTTAACTAATTATCTTTTATTTTTTTTTAGTTTAAATAATTACTTTACAAATTAAAAATGAGGTATTTAATTTGCCAAAAGATCTATTAGTGTTTAAAATTTTTGAGATTGGTGATTCTGATGATATCTTCTTCATAATTAATCAGGGAATACTTATGTTCTTTTTCTTTTTGAAATATATATTTATTTTCATCCTCTTAATGATATCTTTACTAACATTAACAAAATTAAGAGGAATTTATCTGCATGAAAGATATAATAAATTAGAGGAGAGTGAAAACAAATTGCTGAAACCCCGATTAATTTTGGGTATAACATATCTTTTTCTGGCAATTGGTATCGCTTTTAATTTTCTGATTTATTTTTTAATATGGATATCATATTTTCTTCCACCGCCATTAATTTTCCAGCTTCTGGATGTTATTGATCCGGGATTCTATGATCCTAATAGGATTCGCGATCCCAATAAGAATAAATATGAATTCGAGCGATTTATTTATCTTCTATTTGCATTAGCATCTTTTGAAGCATGCCTGCATTTAATCTTGACAATATGGTATTTAATAAATAATAATAGAAATATTAGCAATCCTAGAGTAGTTATTCATAATTTAATTTGGTCTCTTTCTGTTTCAATTGTTTTTGGATTCTTAACCTTCGCACCATACTTTTTGCGGGCAACTTGGTGATGTTTGTTAAGCTAATCATGCTTTTCAGAAAAATCATTTATAAAAAACGTTAATATTAAATAATTGTATTTAGAATATTTTAAGATTTAAATGACTGAAAGCAAAGGAAGTAAAGATCCATCTAATTTTAAAAATATAGAGCAAGAAGTCTTGAGGTTTCTTGATTCCAGAGGGTCAATTCGTGCAGCTCTTCTGCACAAGATCGAGAAACATTTTTGCGGTCAGAAATCCATTATAAATCTTCGTAAAGAGTTTTTATTATCATGTCTTTGGCAGATAGCTAAGGATAAGAAGATAGAAATAATTATCCCTGAGCTATTCCGCGTTAAATGGAGTCAAAAAAAGCTAACAAATTTAAAATATTTAAAGGATGGGATTTATCTATGTAGAAAGTTTCCGATGATTCGAAATAAACTTCTTAAATCTATTTTAAATAATTATTACTTTGATTCAAGAAAGAGAAGTTTTAGTGAATTAGATCAAGGAATAGAATATCTTAAATTAATTTTAGAGAAGGTAAGAAATTTTAACAAAAAGATAATCATATATAACCCTTTAGGCAGCAATCCATTGGATATTTATGAAGAGAAGGCTCAATTTAATTATAAATTACAAAAAGCTAATTTTCAAATAAAACAAGATAACATGATTAAGGAAAAGTTAGATATTCCTTCAGAAGACCGGGCAGAGGCCTTGGCAGTAGTTCAAGGATATAGAAGTAGATATATGTGCTTTTATATTCCTTTAATTGAATCTATTTTAAAGACTATAGAGTATATTCAAGTACATAAGGAAGATCTTTCAGATTATGAAAAAGTTTTACAAGACTACACGGAAAAATTTGCCTATAATTGTATAGAATTTGTTAAGTCTGATTATATTGAAATAGAGCCAAATCCTTTAAGATGGGAAAGCATCTTCAACTATTTAGATCTTCCTATAAAAATTCTTGAGTATGATTTTAAATATATTAAATTTCATGGAAGAACATGGGAAAATTATCAAATACTTAAAATTTGTATATATATTGAAAAACAAAAATCGAGTATTATAAAAAAATTGAAGAAATTAGGCTATGAAGAATTTCCTGAGGAAAATTATGATGATCTTATTGCTATTGGTTTAAATATAGAGATCTATTATCCTTGCTCTACAATCGAGCATATCTATTTTTTAAGTAAATTTATATGCTTCTATTATTTGTTTCTGTTATTTTATCACTCTTTTGAATACATCAAGGAAGTAAAACCGAAGATTCGCTTTACAAAGAAGGAGAAGAGTTTATATACAAAATTTTTACCAGTGCTTACAAAGTTATTTAATTTAAATGAAAGTGAAAGTAAAGTTTCAAGGAAACTAGTTTTTAAATATTATACCCTTGATCCTGATGAACTGGAAATAATTTTTAATCACTTTTTAATTAAAAGACTTAAAGAGATTGAAAAAAAATTGTTTTATTGGTGGAGATATAAAACAACTCTACTTAAACCGGCTTAAGCTTGGTTAACAAAACTTATATTTAAATGGATTATATTTCTTTTCTTCTCCTATTGTGGTAATTCCTAAATGTCCCGCTAAAATTAAAAAGTCCTCACTTAATTTTGGATTATAAATCAGTTTATTTCTAATGTTTGAACAGAGTAATTCTTCATTTCCTCCTGTGAGATCAGATCTTCCTTTATCTCTTCGAAAAATTAAGTCTCCCGTAAAAACTAATCCATCATATTCTCTGTTTTTGAAAAGCGTAATATCTTTACTGTACAAACTAATATTACCTGGAGAATGCCCTGCGGTTTCCATGATATGTAAATTAATACCGTTGATATTTAAGACATCCTCCTCTCTCAGCCAATTATCTGCTCTCATCCATTTAAAAATTTTAAAATATTATAATTCCTTTTTATTATACCATAAGGGTACGTTATATCGCTGCATTAACGGTTTCAAAGTTTTTGTATGATCTGGGTGTGTATGAGTTAATATTATTCCAATTGGCTTATATTGTAAAAGATCCAATTTATTAATAATTCTATTTGCCTCTCCGCCAGGTTCTATGATATAGACTTCTTTTTTCTTTGCAGATCCAATGATATAGCAATTTGTTTCATATGGCCCTACTACAAGTTTTTCTAAAATCATAAATGAGGATGAATATGTTATTTAGAAAGATAATTTTTAGCTCTTTTATCTTAATTATACTTATTTTTATTAGTTTTATTTAAAGAAAAAATCAATAATCAAGTCAAAAAAATGAAAAGAAAAAAACTAAAATACAATGATTTCAAAAAGTTGCCTAAGTTATTTTCAATGGTATTGTTTTATAAGGAGTTTTCGCTTTTACCGATTTATTT
Organism: Promethearchaeota archaeon; assembly: GCA_019058445.1. Taxonomy (GTDB): domain Archaea; phylum Asgardarchaeota; class Lokiarchaeia; order Sigyniarchaeales; family SOKP01; genus LW40-45. Next base: position 50,781 of record JAHPZA010000007.1, read on the forward strand.
AATGTTTTGTCATATAAGTTGAGTAATTTAGAAAACGTTCTTCTATACCAAATGTGCTTTGTAATGGAATAAAAGGGATTTTTGAATTCCTTCTGTGCTTTAAAGATGGAATCTACTATTGAAAAAATTTCTTGTATTGATTTGGAAAAGGATAAATGCTTACTTGGTCTTATTACAGCACAATAAAGATACTGTTCTTTATTAAATATCTTCCACCACTGTTTGTAATAATATTTGGCTCCAAACATTGCTTCTCCTTTATCATAAATTGTACTCCCAATTAATAAGCCGTATATGCCTATATGTAAATTAACCTTATATCTTTCCATAATTCCTTGTCCATCATAATTTTTATCAAAAAAGAAACTCCGGCTCTCTTTGAAAGTATTTATATCGGCACCAGGTAATCCTAACATATAAAAGAATATAACAGGGGTATCAATTTCATTAGCATATTCGATAATTTTTAATACTTTTTCTAAAAATGTTAATGCTCCTTTATTGATATCTGCTGAAGTTCTTCCCAGATTCTTACCAATCCTTGAGAGCAGCTTTTTTGATGTTGTTTCTAACCCTATTCCTGGAATTATATTAAACTTTTTAAACTTTTTCAGATCAGATATGGAGCAAGTCTCCACTCGTTCAAATATATAAGTTTTGAATGAAATCTTATGATAAATCTTCTCCAATTCTTTAAAAAACTGATCCTTTACATTTCTAGAGAAAAAGATAGGGTCAACAATAAATAAATTTTCAAAATTTAACCACTTTGTATCTAAAATAATATTTAGTTCTTTAATACAATTCTCTAATGATTTATATCTGACTCTTCTATAACTAGGCATATAGTTTTCAGAAGGCGGGCAAAATTTACACCTGAATTGGCAGCCCCTTCTCCATTGAATATAAAAATCACCAATCTCTCGAATTCTTTCTTTATACTTCTCGAATAAACTCAAATCTATGATAGGGACTTCATTTAAATTTTCTAATATTTCCCTTTGTAAAATGACTGGATTTTCATAGACTCCATTTCTCATCTGATTAGTTCCATTTGATATTCGTTGAACTAAATGATAAAAAGGGATTTCACCTTCATCAAGTATAATGTAATCGACTGGTGTTGTATTTTGAGGATAGAATTCATCAAAATAATGCGGTATATTTTCAATAAAAAGGTCTTCTGGACATACTGAAGCATGATAGCCTCCAAAGACAATATAACAAGAGGAATCTATTAAGTGCTTTATCATTTTAGCGATCTCAATGGAATTAAGATAGCAAAATGAAGTATAGCACGATATCGCTGCAATATCGAACTTAAACCTCTTATAAATCTTTTTCAATAAGTTTCTCAATGCATCTCGATATTCTCCAATCTCTTCTGGCCAGTAATGAGGTAACCCTTCTATTCTTAAATCAACATACTCCTCTTCGATCTCTCCGTTAATTTTATGCTTTTTAGAGTTTAGATAATTACTAATACGTATAAAGGGTTCTGTACAAAAGTGAGCTTTTCCCCAGGATTCAAATGGTTGTAGATAAAGTATTCTTATTTTTTTACTCATTTTACTTCTTTTTTTTATTTTTTGTATGAATATATCTAACGACTCACATATTTTATTTAGCTAAGTATATAAACAACATCAAAAGCCAAAAAAAATAAAACATTTTATAGGAGGATTGCTAAGGAAAGCAATCTCATTAATTAATAATCACCTATAGTAGTTGTTAATCTTGGTAACGGAACTTTAGGTGTAGCGATTTTCAAAAAATTGTGTTTTTCAAGAAATTCTATTAATTCTTTTTTTTGTTTTTTAATTATTTTTATAGCTTGCAGTAAGGGTAAATAGCCCCACTCTTTATTTCTATATTTTAATTTGTCAAGTTTTATGTGATTATCTGTAAAAATTTCGATGCTATCTATCAAAGATAATTCTCGCGAAGGTTTTATTGCAAATGCGCCCATTTTTAAAGTACTCATATTTTTCCACCACTCTTTAAAATAAGCTATAGTCCCATAATTCTTGTTTAAGAGACGCAAATTGTCATAATTGGCGGTTTTTGGGAAGAGATGATATAGAGTAGGACTGATATTAGCTTCCTCATTTTTAGCAATCCGATTTAAATTTGCAAAAGTTTCTTGATAACTTTCTCGAGATTCCCCTGGATGATTACAGAGAATACCAATTGTATAATCATATCTTAATTTTTTATGAATTTTAAAAATTTTGTTTACCGCTCGCAAATATCCTACAGGATCATACGTTTTGTTCATTATCCTTAGCATTTTTTTAGAAAAACTCTCAACACCATAGAATAAAAACATTTTTTTTTTCTTAAGCAGGCGCAATACCTTCTTATTTAAAATATCTACACGTGTTTCTAGAAAGTGGTTAATTATCTGCTCGTTTACCTTATATTTTTTTAAAAACTGCTTTAACCAATCAATATTATAACCGAATACACAGTCGTAGAAACCAAAGACGCCTTGAAATCCGTGTTCTATTCCATAATTCACCATTGTATTAACCTCCTGTACGGCTCTCTTAGGACTATAGGCTCTCCATCTTTTAATACCTCTATTAACTAGTTTTTTTTCTATACAGAAGTTACACTGACTCGGACAGCTTCTGGAAAGACTAATACTAAGCCCCCTAGCCTTATCTCTGAGCATATTTATATACTTATCTAATATTGAAAAATCTAAGGAAGGTAAATCATCTAGATTACCAATGGGGTTGTTTTTAAGGACTATAGGTGTTTCTTGCTTCTTAAAACCATTATTTACAATAAAATGGAGATTTAATTCACCTTCACCTATGTTAATATAATCTACCGGAGAATTTGGACAGATAAAATCATCAGGACAGCTTGTAGCATGATACCCACCGACAACTACTATTGCAGTTGGGAAAAAGCTCTGAAAATATTCAGCAATCAATTTAACAGCTTGATAATCGAAAGATGTAGGTGACCCAATGCAAATATAACTATTTTCGGGAGTAAAATCTAATTGCGAAATTGATTCATCTAAGATTGAGTAAAGCGTATTTATGTCTTCACGTCTCAAAGGACCATCAAATTTTGGTTCAAAGTTAGTTTCGGCAGGTAAATAGATTAAATCACTCACTATATTATTTACTTTTGACTTTATAAAGTTATCGAGATAAATACTCCATGGTAGAATTTCAGAAGACAGTTTTTTTTTTACAAATTGGAATGGATTGATATATAAAACTTTTTTTTTCATTTTTTCAAGAAAAAAGGAATTTTTATACTTTTTTAAAGAAAAAATAATTTAAACCCCATTTTTCTTCAGTTTTCCTCGTGAGCAATATTAATCATTTACTATTAAATATTATTTATTTCTATTAAGCTAAAAACTACAAAAAATGAAATATTTTTAAGATAAATCAGTGATTTAATAAAGGTTTACATGATTAGGTGATTCATATAAGAATACTTCATCATTAGGAAATTCCAAACTTAACATATTTGATAATCGTTTCATAGCTTTGATTTCACAATTATAATGGGGAACTCTAATTAAAGACAATCCCGTGTCCCTAGCAAATATCGCATCTTCATAATTAAAGTCGCATGAAATAAGACAATTGCATCCCTGTGTAATGATTTGCTCTAAAAACATATTATTTGGAAGCTTACCACCAATTATGCAAATTTTCTTTATTTCTGTATTCAATCCTCCCACATATAGTAGTTTGTCTACTTCTAAATTAACTTTTATTCGTTTCAATAGATCTTCTAATTTCAATGATTCAATTTGATTAGGATAATATTTTGGTAAACATAATCGTCCAATTGGAATAGCAACATTATTTTTATTCATAATGTCAACAGTTTTATCAAGAATTAAATAAATTGTATCTACTATAGTATCAGATATTCCCCCCTCCGCTGCTATAAAAGAAGAATTTAATACAAAAATAGAAATTGGATATTTAGAGAGTAAAGATAATTTATTTACTAAAATTTGATTGAAATTTTCAATAGGCTTACTTATTAATCCTCGGTAAGTAATGATAAGATTTACCTTGTTAAGAGTAGCATAATGAATTGCTTCTAAAGTCAAGTCTAGTGTTAGCATAATTTTTTTAATAACACTATTAGAGCTTCTGGATCCATATTCAAGGCCATAATTCTCATTTTCTAATTTATACTCTTCAGGAGATAATTTATCTCTCAGTAATGAATTAATTTCTTTAAAATGCATTGATTTTAATAACAGTTATTTTAAGTATTAAAAGAAATTTCTATATATAAAATAATAAAGAGTCTGTGGAAATTTTTTAAATTTTAAATAGGAGTTTTGAACTAAATTGAATTATAGAACCATATAAAAGATTAGAAAAGTTTATAGAAGTGAAGTTATTATGGTTGATAGTGATTGTATATTTTGCCAGATTGTTGAAAAAAAGATTCCCTCAAAAGTTTTATATGAAGATGAGAAAAATTTAGCATTTTTAGATATTTTTCCTATATATAAAGGTCATACAATTGTTATACCTAAGAGACATTATCACAATTTAGAAGAAATTCCGGAATCTGAACTCATAGAAACATATAGAGTAGTTAAAGAATTAGCAACATTAATCCATCATAAACTTAACATAGACGGATATAACATTCTTCAAAATAATTTCGAGGCTGCGGGTCAAGTGATCCAGCATTTTCATGTGCATATTATTCCTAGAAGTAAGAATGATGGAAGATTCAATATTAAAATCCCAAGAGAACAGGCTAATGACGAAGAACTTAATAAAATTCTAGATATTTTACAAAAAAAAGAGTAAATGGCTTTGGATTCTTAGAGGAAAAATAGACTACTTTAAAAATATAGCTTAAAAAAATAGTTTATGACATTAAAAGATTTGTTAAAGAACGCACCAAAGAAGATCAAAAACAAAGTTAAAGAATTTTTTTATGATGAATTCGGGGGAAATTTAGTTGAATATGCTCTTCTGATTGGATTTGGGTTGTTTATATTCTTTCTTTTAGCAAGTATAGTGCTATCTATGATGGATTGGACTGCTGGTCAATCAAGTGAATTTTATGAAACAGCTGAAGGATTCGAATAAAAATATTAAATATATTTTTTGATAGAAACTTAATTCTAAAATTTTTGTAGAATAAAATTAGTTCATTTTCAAAATAATACCCTCTTCATATGTGAAATTATATTTTATTTTCCACTCAGGAAGCATATCATAAAAAAAGTTTAAATCAATATTTAAATAATTTAGAAATTCATTTATGGGTATTTTATTTGCTCCTGAAAGTACATTTTTAATTCTTTTTTCATATACTTCAGGCTGTTTAGCCATTTCTTTTGCTATAGCTTCCTCTTCAAGTAATTTTTCTAGGTCTAATTGTTGTAAGTAATTAAAGTATTCTGCACTATCTAAAAAATTTTCAACAATTTTGCTTATCACTTGAGCTCTTGTCGTAGCGTATTTTCCAACAAGATTTTCAATTCTTTTCATATATCTTTCCGTTAATGTTACCGTTGTTCTGGCAGTGTCTGTCATTTATAAACCATTATATTTCTCTAATAAGATAATATTGAAATTACTATTTATATGTTATGTTAATTTATGATAATATGTCATAAATAAGCACACTTATATATTAATTCTACTTTATGAGTAATAAGAATCAAATTTTAAGATTCAATAATTAAAAAGTCGAAAATATGTCGAACTAAAACTAATGGAGGATTAATTTTATGGCAAATAAAATGATGATTAAAGAATATTTTGAACTCAAAGAATTTATAACCCCGATTCAAAATAACTTAATAAAAGCATTACAACAAATAGGGCCCTCTACTAGAAGAGAGTTGGTTAGTTATCTAAATACTCCTAGGACGACAATCTATGATAATTTATTGAAATTACAAAAAAGAAAAGTTGTAGAAAAATTTACACGAAATAATGGGAAAAGAGGGCGTCCAGTAGTTTTTTGGAAATTTGCAGGTTAATTTTTTTTTATATTTTTTTTTTTTTCAACTTTTTTTTAAAAAATAAGATAAATAGGTTTTACTATTGATTTAATTTTCTATTCATAAAAATATTATATAGTCCTAAATTTCCATTGCAAATTTATATAATTAAATGTGAAAATGATAAAGTCTATAAATAACTAATTAAATGGACCCCATTGAAAATATCTTTCGTAATATTTAAATTTAGTTATTACCTCTTTAATTTTCATCAATTTTCATGATATTACTTCAAAAGACAAGAATATAAAATTTGCAATGGAAATTATGGAGTGTCAATAAAATTTTGCATTTATAGTATGAATTAAATTTTTCTAAATTTTATATAATATAAAATAAAATAGTTTTGATAAAAATGGTTTCATTTAAGGAATTAGGTCTTAGTAATACAAAAAGAATGTTTGAAATTGCATTAGAAAGAAAATTTGCTGTGCCTGGTTATAATATAAATAATTTAGAACAATTACAAGCAATTATTATAGGTTGTGGTGAAAGCGAATCTCCTGTTATTATTCAAATTAGTCAAGGTGCTAGGAATTACGCGAATCAGACGATGCTTAGATATTTGGGACAGGGTGGAGTTGAAATGGCAAAAGAGTTAGGTTTCAACTTTCCAATTGCTCTACATTTAGATCATGGCAACTCGTTTGAACTCGCAAAATCATGCATTGACAATGGATTTTCAAGTGTGATGTTTGATGGCAGTCATTTAAGCTATGAAGAAAACATTAAAATTACTCAGCAAGTAGTTGAATATGCTCATGAGAGGGATGTAAGTGTTGAAGCGGAATTAGGGGTTTTGGCAGGAATAGAAGAGCATGTAAAATCAGATGTACATCACTTTACGGATCCTGAGCAAGTCGAAGATTTTGTGACCAGGACTGGATGCGATTCTTTGGCCATAGCAATAGGCACTTCGCATGGAGCATATAAATTCAAAGTTGAAAAAGAAGAAGACATACCTGAATTACGCTTTGACATACTTAAAGAGGTCAGGAAGCGCTTAGATAAGTTTCCTATTGTCCTGCACGGTTCGTCTTCCGTATTGAGTCATTATGTTCAAATGATAAATCAATTTGGTGGAGCACTGGAAAAAGCGTTTGGTATACCCGAAGAACAGTTGAGAAAAGCCACTCAATATGGCGTTAGTAAAATTAATATCGACACAGATGGTCGCCTTGTAGTCACAGCTATAGTAAGAAAAATATTGGCCGAAAACCCAAGAGAATTTGATCCAAGAAAGTATCTTGGTCCCGCTCGTGAAGAATTGATTCTAATGATAAAAAGAAAAAATAAAGAAGTCTTAGGCTCTGCAGGTCAAGCGAAATACATTGTTTAGCGATTTAATTTTTAATTCGAGTGCCTTTTAGAATTTAAATTATTTGGGGATGTAATAATATTCATTAATTCGTTTCTGGTACGCGTCTTTATTACTTCCTAATTTATTTACTCGAGGTCTTTTAGTTATCGTATCCCTACGAAAAGTAATACCCATCATTTTTAAAAATAAATTAAAACCATCTCTTAGATTTTGAGGGGGTAGGGCATTCCCTTCCAAACCGGGTATACCTTCAAATACTAAGATTGAATCAGCAATGAAGTCTTGCGTAATAATATCATGTTCGACAACAAAAGCGGCTTTTTTCAATTCTTCGATTGATTTTCTTAATAATTGAGCTACCTGCAATCTCATTTCTACATCTAAAAAAGCGGAGGGCTCATCCAATAAATATATATCTGCTTCAGAAGAGAGGCATTTCGCAATTGAAACTCTTTGTAACTCGCCACCACTTAATTCAGACATATATCTCTCACTAATATTATCTAAATCCAAATTATTAATTAACCGTTTTTTATAAGATTGACTTAGATAGGGAGCAAGTTTAATATTCCTGATAAGCTCAGATACTAAATTATCCTCTTCTACTTTAATATATTGAGGCTTAATGGCAACCTTTAGTTCTACTGATTTCTCCTCATCTTCAGCTGAATTATCAATAATATCAGATTCAATTTTATTTGCAATTAAGTTAATGAAAGTAGATTTGCCAATACCATTAGGTCCTAAAATTCCAATTATTTCTCCAGCATGAATTTCACTGCCAGAAACTTGTAAATGAAAATTCCCTAATGTTTTTTCTAAATCATTGTAATCAAAAATTACATCTCCAACATCAAATAATGATTCTTGTGGTGGACGTTCATGAAATTGAATTGGAACTTCTCTTATTCTAACATTTTCATCTTTTATATATCCATTCAGATATATATTGATTCCAACTCTAACACCTTGAGGATGAGAGATAATCCCATAAACTCCAGGCACCCCATAGAAAACAGAAACATAATCACTTAAATAGTCGAGAATGGCAAGGTCATGTTCAACCACAACAATGGTTTTACCATCTTCTGTAAGGGATCTGACTAATTTTGCCATATTAATCCTCTCACTAACATCTAAATAAGAGCTAGGCTCATCTATAAGATAGACATCACCATCCTTTAAATAGGCAGCCGCAATTGCCACACGTTGTAATTCTCCACCAGATAACACAGATATGGAACGATCTAAAATTTCATTTAAATTTAATTTCTCAGCAATAATATCCAATTTGTCAGCAACATCATTCTTTTTGAGTAATTCATATACTTTACCGGATACGAATTTGGGAATTTGAGTAATATTTTGTGGTTTATGAATGATATTTAACTTTTCTTCCTTTAAATCTAAAAAATATTGTTGAAGTTCAGAACCCTTGAAAAAATTTATTATTTCATTATCATCCGGCGCATTATTCTCAAAACGCCCGAGATTCATTTTTAAATCTCCAGATAAGATTTTTAACATAGTACTTTTCCCAATTCCATTTTGCCCTATTAATCCCAATACTTTTCCTTTTTTAGGAATGGCCATTCTGAATAATGAAAATTGATCTGAACCATATCTATATGTAATTTGATCACTCATCGGATCAGGTAAGTTTACTATACTAATCGCTTTAAATGGACACTTTTTTATACAAATCCCAGTACCTGAACATAAACTCTCAGTAATAGTTACACTTTTTCCATCTGGATTTAAAACAATTGTGTTATCTCCCGTTCTAACTCTGGGACAGTATTTTATGCAAGGTTTTTCACCAAATGGACTACATTTATCTGGTTTACACCGATCTTTATTTAATACAGCGATTCTCATAATTTTCTCACTATTTAATAAAATAATAAATGATAAATAATTTTTTTCATTTATACTTATAATAATTTCAGCTAAATTAATGAAAAGATAATGAACAAAAAATTTCCAGCTCATTGGTTAGAAGAAATCGTAGATAAGATATCAGAGCGAAATGTTAAAAAGATCACTTTATCTACGGGTAAAACTCCATCAGGACATATTCATATCGGAATTTTAAGAGAGATTCTAATCTGTGATGCTTTACGAAGAGTATTTGAATCTAGGGGATATAAGGTTGATTCCTTTCTATTTATGGATGATCTTGATGCTGCAAAAAGATTTCCAGAATATATTGAAAAGGATTTTCAGAAAGAACATTTAGGGAAACCTTTCGCTTATATGCCTTGCCCATTTAAAGAATGTGGATGTGAAAGTTATGGCCATCATTTTGGATATGAATTAATTTCTACTTTTGAAAGTTTTGGTATTAAAACTAAAGCTATATGGACCCATGAATTATATAGAGAAAAAAAGATGCAGGAGAAAATTAAAATTGCCCTTGAAAATACAGATTTAATTAAAGAAATATTGAAAAAATATATTATACCCACATTAGATAAAAATAAAAAAGAACTCTTTCTTGATATGCTCCAAAATTGGATGCCTGTTATGGCAATATGCGAAAAATGTAGCAAAATTCAATATAGAGATAATGATGGTGCAATTAAACCTAATAGAGTCCTTAAATATGATGAAAAAAAAGAAATCGTAGCATATAAATGCTCTGCTTGTGGAAATTATAACGAAATTTCCGTTTACAGTGGGATCCTTAAGTTAAACTGGCGTGTAGATTGGCCAACCAAATGGGCCCTGTTCCAAACTACCTGCGAACCCGCAGGAAAAGATCATTGTGTTAAAGGAGGATCATACGACACAGGTTTAGAGTTATGTCAGAGAGTTTTTAATTATAAAGGACCTGTTAAAGTGGCCTATGAATGGTTGCGATTAGGAGACCGTGACATGAAAACTTCAAAGGGTATTGTTTTTACCCCGAAAAAATATTTAGAGATTGCCGATCCAGAGTTGTATAGAATGTTAATTTTAAGGACTAATCCGATGAAGCACATTTCTCTTAGAATTGAGGAAATACCACAATACTATGATTATTATGAAAGAATGGAAGATATTTATTATAGCTCAGGAAAAATAGAACCAGAAGAGGAACAAGAATTCATTCGTTATACTTATCCATTAACAAAAATTGATGAATTTTTAGATAAAAAGCCTAAAAGGATACCTTTGAAACTTCTAATTTTTCTTTCACAAATTCAAAATATATTAAATATAGAGGACTCATATGAAAAAGCTAAGTCAGTCACAGGAATAGAAGATCTCGAAAAATCTATTTCTATTAAAGATTTTGGGATTCTCCTTAAACGAACAAAAAAATGGGTTGAAGAAGTTAAAAAATTAATTGAAAATGAAACTGATAGTCAGTTAAAGAAAAGTATAATGCAGAAAATCTCTCTATTTGAAATTCCAGATAAACATGATGAAGATATTCTTAAAAGTTTAGATAAAAATCAAATAAATGGTATTAAACTTTTACGAAATTTCATATTAGAAAATGATGCAGTAGATGCAGACATTATCCAAAATAAAATATTTACTATTGCCAAAGAAGATTTAAAGATGAAACCTAAAAAAATGTTTGAGGCTATCTATCAAGTAATTTTAGGCAAAAAACATGGTCCTAGATTAGGATCTTTTTTATCATTACTAGATAAAAACTGGTTGTTAGAGAGATTAAATCTCGAATAATCTAAATGTAAAATGAATTAGAATTAGTTAAAAAGATTCTTTAGCTCTCCTTGTTTTTTTTTGATTCAGATTTATCTTTTTTTTTCTTTTTGCTTTTTTTCTCTTTTATTTTTTTATAGCAATCAGGACAATATGTTAAAGATTCTTCAATCATTTGCCCACATGTTTTGCAATGTTTATGGGGATATACATAATAAGATTCTCCCTTTTTTTGATATCTTTCGAATTTGCTCAAAATTAAAACTCCTACTTGTTTTTTTCTATAAATGATTATAATTGAATATTCCTTTTGTACTTAATCAATTTTTTTCAATAATAGAAACACCTTGAGAGCAGATTTTAATCCTGTAAAATTCAGCATTATTTAATTGAGACCTTATATTTGGTGGGTAATTTGGAAAAGTCTTTTTAAATAGATCCTCATCATTTATTAAATCACGCAAACTTTCCTTCCAAGTTAATAAAACACTTTCTATCTTATTTGGATTTACCAGAGCAAAAACAGATCCTCCACCTCCGGCCCCAGTTAACTTCGCAGCATAAACATCTGGATGATCTTCAATTAACTTAATCAAGATATTATTTGCTAAACCAATCCCATATTCAAAACCAGCATTTTTCATTATAAGATTCATAATTTCGGTGTTTAATTTGAAATATTCACCTAAATGCTTCCAATCTTTTTTCATTAATGCAAATCTAGCTTTCCATGCGATTTTTGATAATTTTTTGTAATTTTTTAGAATTTTAGCCTCTTTCTGTATATATATTTCCCTTAGTTTGTCATGAACACTTCCGCTTTCATGTGTTACACCAGAATAACACAATATGATTGGTAATTCATTAATATTATAAACTTCTCCAATATTGTCATAAACTGCTAATGGTTCTTTAGAGATCTCTTCATGAAATAATTTTCCAACGTAAGAACAAAAACTTAATCCTCCTCGACTGATAACATATCGATCTGAGTAACCTGCAGTAATTTTTAAATCCTCATCCTCAACTTTCGTGGCCATTTCAGCAATAATATCTTTGTTTATAGGAAACTCATTTTCCCCTAAAGGTGATAAATTATTAAAAAGATCAAAGTAATGAGATAGTCCATAAAGGATTGATATAATTATAGAAGCACTGCCTCCTAACCCACTCTGGCGTGGGATTGTATTAATCAACCCAAATTCAATATTCTGTTCTTTAAATTTTTCCCAAAAATTAGCGCTTGTTTTAATCAACCTATATATACTAGCATAAACTAAACCACATTCGCCTAAACAATTTTCTTTTAAATCTCTTATATTTTTACTGAGTTCTTCTTCGATATCAATTTCAAAAGTGAATTTATTAGTATTTTTAATTATTTTATAGATGCGAAACCGGCTTGAGCTATTTGTTTTTTTGATATATAAAAATACAGATAATGGGTTTTCTATTCCGTTAATTGCAACTGCGGGCATCCAAAAATCAGCTTCCACAGCATCTAGCGGATTTATTAAATTAATTCTCGACGGAGCTTGAACAATTATTTCTGGCATTAAACTTTTAAGAAAATTAACAATAGAATTTAACAATTTAAAAACCTAAGGCTAGTTTATATTAAATTTATTAAAATTCTTGGTATTTATAAGTTTTATTTTAAATAATTCTATGTGCCGAAGAAAAAAAAACCAAAAAGCAATAGTAAGTTTTTGATTATCCTATCCATCTGTTTAATCCTAATTTTATTACCCTTCATTCTTTTTAGGGATAGATTATTTGTAATAACGAGTAATTCCATGGAACCTACCTTAAATGTAGGAGATCTTGTCATCCGTGGAGATAAAGATCCAGAAGATATTAAAACAGGGGAGGAAGATGGAGATATTTTGATATTAAGAGGACCTGATTATTATTATGATAAAGGATTTGATCCAATATTCTGGGGAAATTTAGAGGATGGAACACCAATAATCCATAGAGCCATTGATAAGAAAAAAATTGGTGATAAATGGTATTTTAAGACAAAGGGCGACAACAATAAAGTCGCTGACGGGGGATATAAGTTTATTAATAAGACGGATGAATATGATTATGTTGTAATTGAATATAATGAATCTGAAGTAATATATATTTCTGAAACTGAAGTCTTAGGGATAGTTATTTTTAAAATCCCCTATATTGGATATATAAAAATTTATTTTCCAGTAATTTTTGCATCTCTAATAGGGGTTTTGATATTTTATTTATTTATCAAATTATTTCATTTTGAAATTAAAATTGTTAAGATTCAAAATAAGGAAGAATAGAAAGAAAAAAGCTATGTTTTTATAATTTTATATAGAAAATTTGATGATATGGTTAAAAAAGGGAAATTTAAATTATTGTCATATGTAATAGAGGATCAATTAATCTTCTATAAAAGTCTAAATAAAAATATAAAAATTCTGGCTTTTTCGATTATTGAAGCTGAAAGCTTTATTCCGCTATTACAAATCTTATTAGATTTTTTAAAAAAAAGAATGATTAAATATTTCTCAATCCAATTAAAGGTGCATGACAAAAATAAGAAATTATTTTTAATAAATTTTGAGGACGTTAATAAGAATGAGATAATCAAGCTTTTCAACATTACTAACTATAAAATTAATAGCGAAACGACTCAAGTAACTTTTTTAAACAACGAGAATTTGGAACAGATATTTCTAAATATTTTCAATAAAAAGAATACTTCTAATTTATCCATATCTGAATCCCGAGAGTCAATCCTAATAAAAAATCATAAATTATCAACATTGTATAACTTTTACGCATTAAATCTTAATCAAATTCATATAAAATCCTCCTTTATACATAGTTTCTTGGATCTAGCGGGAAGTTTTAATATTAATGGCTATTTAATCTTTAATTTTAAGCCTGGTTTAGATGACAATATCTATTTAGCATCATATTTTGTGGAATTTAGCAATAGACTTGATTATAATGAGAAAACTGATCAAAAAATTAATGATTTTTATGATCTTGAATTACTAACAAAACAAAAAATGGAATTAAACCGGTTTTTTAATTTTCTTTGGAGATTTGACATTTTCAGTAATACTATCTTATATAAGGAATGCTTAGAATTATTTAAAGAATCTTCAGAACAATATGAATTTCATGATTTAATCAAATTTAATTCGCAATTTGAAACTAACTTACAGAAACAAAATTTAAAATTCAAAAGATTAAATCCAAATTTATTATTCATAGAACAGGGTGTTTTGTTTTATTCGTCTACTTTTTTAGATTCTAAAGTGATTTTAAAAATTTTAAAAAGATATTATTCGAAATTTAGGATCTTCATATTAATTTTGGTTGAGAGGGAGTATGAAAAATTGCTTAAAATAAACAAAATTGACATATTAAATAATGTAGAGGTTTTAAATTCAAATAAATTCCTTAAATTGGATTTTCAAGTTTTTAAAAACCTTTGTTTAAAAAATGCTTGATATTAGAATACTCCTAAATCAATTGCAATATCTTGAGCAGAATTATCTGGGTGCAGTTTAATAAAAGCTTTTTTCTCTCCTCGTGAAGTTATTAAAGTGTTAATTTTTACTACTTTTACCTTATGAATTTTTTCAATAGCTCGTTTTATTTGGCTTTTATTGGCTTTTCTGTCAACAAGAAAAACTAATTTATTCTCTCTTTCTATTAAATCGAATGTTTTTTCAGTAATTAATGGTTTTTTAAGAACCTTATAATATCTCTCCATTTTAGATCAGCACCTCGTATGTAGTATTCAACTCGTTAAATGCAGATTGTGTCCATATTATTAATCTTCCTGCAACCCCGCCAGGAGCTAAATTTTCAATGGATAAATCTTCAACCTTAATTACTTCGGCTCCTGGTATATTTTTTGATGCTTTTAGAATTCCAAAGTTATCTTTTATAACGATTAATATTCCTTTCTTTTTTTTATATTTACGACCCCTACGCTTTCCTTTACCGCTTCTAATTTTTTTAGATTTTTTAATTTTAAATAATTCCTTTTCGAATCCTAATTCGCATAATATAGAATAAATTTGTGCCGTTTGTTTAATTGTTTGAATTTTATCGTCTACAACGAGAGGTATTTCAGGGATAGTTTCAATACTATACCCTCTTTTTTTTACAAAATTAACATCTCCAGAAGCAGATATGGCTGATAATAAGGAAAGCTTGTATGTTTTTTTATTAATTTTTTTTTTAATCATCTTTTCGGTTTTAATTGAGTGAGATCGTCTGCCCCCTCTTGCAAAAGGAACACGTCCTACATTTCTGGCTGTTGGAAAACCAGATCCCTTTATTCTAGGGGCCCTTGACATTCCATGTCCTGTTCCCCAACCCTCTGCAGTAGTCCTAAGACCCGCTCTTTTATCCCTACCTTGAATTTGTTTATTTTTACTTTGAAAAATTTTACTGGCTTTCCCAATAAGGTCTTTTCGTGGTTTGACTAAAAATATTTTTGGTTTGTCAATTAATCCTTTAGACTTTCCATCCAATCCATATATATTGATTTTTTCCATATGATCACTTCGCGTTGTATAATTATTTACGTTGTTGACTCTCTCGATTGATGAAAGTAATTTCAGGAGATTGTATTATAAATGATTTTAATGGACGTATTGTTTTTCGCAACCTAATTAATCTCTTTTTAGGTCCTGGAACTGAACCGAGTATTAAAAGATAATCTCCTTTGATTTTTCCATAATTAATTAATCCCCCTTTAGGATTAATCTCCTCCTCATTCTCACCAATAAGCATAATTCTTTTATGATATTCAGTCCTCTGATGGAATCCCATTTGTCCTGGACGTGGAACAGTATAGAGTACTCTAGCAGGATGCCATGGACCAATACAAGCTACTGCCCTTTTGATTTTATTATTTTTTCTCGTTAGAATTTTAATGCCAAATCGTTTCACGGGACCCTGAAATCCTTTTCCTTTGGTAATAGCAGTGACATCTATTAATTCTCCTTCAGTTAAAACGTCCCGTGCTCTTACTTCTTGTCCAAGATAATTTAAAGCATAATTAAACTCTTCGATTGGATTTCTATTAGAATTTACCTTTATTTCAATAATATCTGGCTTTTTTCTTGGAATCGTTGTTTCATATGGTTGAGTTTGGAAAATTCCTCTAATTTCACATGCGTCAGTTATCTTATTTAATAAATTTTCTTTAATCTCATCGAAATTATATCTCTCAAAATCAGGAATATTAATTTTTCTTGTTAAAAAAGTATTAATTTCTCTCGTAAATAATTCTCCTAAAACATATTTTCCATAATCATCTTCTCCATAGACTCGTATTCCAATTAGAATTAAGGGTGGTACCTCAACTAAAGTTACTGGTTTCATTAATTCTTTTCCATAATATGGGCTATTTTTTTGGTCTTCTATATATGCTATATGGGTCATACCCGCTTTAAAACCAGCAAATCCAAGAAAATTAATATCTTCAGAATGATCTAACCAATGTCTCACGCGACCTTTTATGTGAGCTGCCCTTTTTCTTGGAAGAAATGCTAATGATCCGTGTCTGGGTGCGTGTTTTTTTCGATGAGCCATATCTAATCACTTAAACTTTGAAAATATAAATACTTCAAGTTAAATAAATTTTTTGAAATAATAGACGAAAATCCTTTTATTTTGATTAAACAATGAAGAGAGTTGTATATTTTCTCCATTAAATTCCCCTATCAGAAGATTGTACAAAAAAGAGCTGTTTAAATTAATATTTTTAAAAACAAATTTAAATGATGATGAAAGTAAATAAAAAAGTTAGTTTTCAGCAAAGAACTAATTTAGAAGGTAAACATGAGAGAATATTAAGAATTAGCTGTAAAGATTGTTCCAATGTGAATGAAAGCTTTTTTAAAAATCATATATGCATTTCCTGTTTATTAAAGAACTTAATTGAAAATAAAAATAAGAAATTCCATTCCATTTCCGTAGAAAAGCTCGATTCTCTTATTAATGCAAAAGAAATTGAACCCCTTTTTGAATATTTTAAAAACCTCAAAAAATTTAAAAAACTGTACAATGGAATTAAAGAGGTAAAATCAACAATATGTAAATTTAAGGAATTTAAATGTAAGGTTTTTCATGATTTTTCGAGATTCTTTAGAGTCGATGAGGATCTCTATTATAATCCAATTCAATTTTATATTTTTATTAAGATTAAAGAAAAGGAACTCCAAAAAAATGAAAATAATGGTAAAATTCAGACCTCGTGCCGCAGGTGTTTCCACCATATTAATAAAACTATTAAGGGCATACTTAGTTCATTAAAACAATTGGAAATTATTAAAAAGTTTGATGAATTCCAAACCACTGATGATAATTTACAGGAAATTTCAAGTTTCTATGAGTTTTTCCTCTCTAAAGACTATAAATGGAATAAGATAAAACCATTAATTGAGAAGAGGGAATTAAAAGAGAATAGGGAACTACTTGAATCATATCAAATTGGGGAATATAGCTTATTTCAAGTATCAATTTATAATGTATTAGATGAACCTGAAAAGAAGTACCATGTGAATTTGTTACTTAGATCAGAATCGGAGAAAGCTTTTTTTATAATGGTTGCAGAAGATACTTTACAAAATTTAAATGTCACTAAATTGGATACCATAGTATCTTTAGAAGATTTAATAGAGCTATATAAACAAAAATCATTAAATTTAATCAATTCTAAGTTTAATTTACTTGAAGAAGAAAAGAATAAAATAGCATATTATACTTCAATAAAAAGATTAAATTTAGAAAAAATATTCCCGCTATTGATTGATGATTTTATCGAAGAAATTTTTTTAGACTCTCCTAAAGATTTTATTTATATAAATCATCAAAAATATGGACGCTGCCGCACAGAAATTAAATTTACTTCTGAAGAAATTGAAAGAGTTAAAACATTTATAAGGCTATATAGCGGACTAAGACTTGATTTCCTAAATCCGAGTATTAAACATGTAATTAAAAACAAATATTTTTATTGTAGATTTGCAATTGATATTGGTCCTGTAAATTTTAATGACTTCTCTTTAGATATAAGAAAATTAAATAGGAATATATTTACAATTCAAGATTTATTAAAAAATAACACTCTCAATCCATTAATGGCCTCTTTTTTATACTTTTGCATATTAAGAAGAATAAATATTACAGTAACCGGGGAAACAGATACGGGAAAAACAACATTAATAAATGCTTTAGATCTCTTAACTCCTAAAGAATTTCGAAAAATATATATTGAGAATGTAATAGAGTCCCTAAACCAATTTGAATTTAATAAACACCAATTAAAGTATAAAGTAGATTCTTTAGATGATTCAATAAATAGAATGCATTCCAAAAGTAATCAAATAAAAACTCTATTACATAGAACCCCTGATCTAATTTATTTAGGTGAAATCTTAACTAAAGAAGAGGCTGAAGCGATGTTTCATTGCCTTGCCGCAGGATTAAGAGGCTTTCAAACAATCCATTCTAATGATATTGATTCTTTAATTAATCGATTCTTATATCATTTTAAAATAGATCAGTCATGTTTAAACGATTTAAATCTCATTTTATTAATGAAAAAAGAGTTTAATAAAAGAAGAGTCGTATCTATCAACGAGATTGATTTGAATAATAGTCTCAATTCAAAAAAAGCATACAAAGCAATATTTAATTATAATCCAGAAAATCATAGTTGGGATAATATGATCTCTATTTATAAAACTAATACAATTAAGAAGTTAAAGATATACGAGGATTTAAGTGTTGAGAAATTTAATGCGATAATTGAAATTTATTATGATATTTTTAAGTGTTTATCGGAAATTGATAAAATTAACAATGAAGGGCTTATCTCATTCTTTCATAAGGTTTCATATTATTCTATGAATTCAATTGCAACTTTAGAACATTTTTGGGTCAAGTGGAAAAAGATGAGAGGTTTAAATCTTTAAATTTAGATTAAAAATTATGACGAATTTGCTGGAGAAATCACTGATAACTGGTTTTGGAATTTTTATTTTAATTCTCTTCTTAATCTTAATCGCACCCTTTTTCCAAGAAATTGAAGAATATAAAGAAAGTGAAAAAGATGATTTGGATGATTATTCTAATTTTATTAATAAAGTAAATTCGGCAATAAATTATTTCATAAACAATCCTGAAGAGGAATATATTGAAAAGATAGAATATCCAGAAAATATAAACGTAACTTTTACAGAAAACTATGCTATTTTTGATTTTCTTATAGACGGGAAGGTTTATAGTAAGACATTAAAATATGATGACCAATTCATTCACAAGAGTTATTGTGATATACCTCCTAAAACATATGAGCTCATTATAACTCTTAACTCCTCTTTATTATATGTTAATTTCAGAAATCTAGACTAAAAAAGGATTATGATGAGGCTAACTAATTTATATATCAGTTTTTGTAATTTATTTCATAATCATTCTTTACCGACTCTAAAATTTAAAGAATTAGATGAAAACTACAAAGAACTTTACCAGACTAGATATCTGATTGAAGAAAATGACATTAATAAGGCAAGCTTTTTCATTTTTTTATTAAGTTTTTCTATATCTATGCTTATTTCTTTTCTGTTCATATCAATAAACCTCTTAATTATAATCTTTTACTCTTTAATTATTTCTTTGATAGTTGCATATAATTTTAATTTAAATCTTTATAAAAAGATTAAAAGAGATGAAAATATGATTAATGCGTTATTATACTTAATAAAAATCGATTTTTCTTTACTCAGTAAAACTTATAATGAAAAATCTGATTATGCATTAGTTTTTATTGATTTGATTAAAAATTATAATCTTCCAATATCAGAAAGTTTTAAAATTATTTTAAGAAAGGTTCATGAGGGTGAAATTCCCGAGGCGGAAATATATAAAATTATTACTCCCTCTGAAGACTTTAATAATTATTTGAAGAATTTGCTCATAAATAATTTTAATTATACTTATGATTATAATACATTAGAAGAGACAAATTCAGAGAGGAATTTTAGAATAATTTTAAGAGATATCGAATCAAAAATAAGCATTATCTTTTTTATTGGCCTCTTCTTTCCTATTGGACTCTGTTTTTTAATACTATTTCATCAAATCGATTATGTTTTTATGATTTTATTTATTCCTTTCTTTCTTTTTTTTTTGAATTTTCTATTTAAAAAGTTTATAAAAATAGATATCATGTTAATTGGATTGTTAAATGAATATTCAATTAAAGAGCGGAAAAAATTCGATGAGTTTCTCTTATTTCTAAAAAGTTTTGCCCTTAATTTAAAAACTAATATATCTCCAGAAAAAGCATTCATTAATAGCTATTCTCAAAATAAAGATTTTTTTAATCTCTTAAAAAGTCCGATAAATACTCAAATCGCCCATTTATTAAGTTTTTCTGGTTCATTCCGCCATATTTTAAAGTATCTAAAATTCGAATTAAATTCATTACGATATAATTTAATTCTAAACACAATTGAGAGGATGATTGATGAAAATGCTTATTATTCTTCAGAAAAAGTTTTTGAAATTTTAGATATCATTTCCAAACATAGACGGCTTGAAAAAAAATTAGGAATTATTATTAAAGGAGAAAAATTTAAAGTCTTTCTCTTTTTATTTCTATTGCCAATTATAATAGGCGCTATTGGAGGATTGTTTCCATTAGTTATAATGCTAACAAATAATAATGATATGAGTTTGAGTAGCTATTATTATCCCAATTATCTCAAGCTCATTGAAATCTCAATAATTTATCTTACATTGCTATTTAGTAATTTAATAACATCCTATTATTTTTTAAAAGTAATTCACTATGAAAAAAGATATTTTATTGTTTTTTTATCATGTTCTATTTATACCCTGGTATTTTTTCTTACATTCATGAATCTGAGCACAATGATATGATTTATTATGGATTATTGAGTGATAAATAAATATAGTAATTGAACGAGTAAAAAAAAGCCAATAAAAAGATTAATAATTGTAGAATAAAAAAAAAGGACTTTAAAAAAGAGCTTATTTTCAAGATTATTTGCAAAGATTAAGCAATTTAATTTATCTAATAAAAGAAAAAGTGGTAATAAAAGGATTATATAAATAGATAATGATAAGCAAGTAGTAATGGTATCGCTAGAGATTGCTGAATAAATAAATATTATAATATAAAGCAGAATTATAACTAAAATCTCAAATACAACAATACTTATTTCAGACATAATTATGAATTATCCTATTTAAGTAACTATCTTAATATTTCCTTTAAAACAACTATATTTTTATGAAAAATGATTCAATACCACAGCGATTTCTTCTATATAATCAGTAAGCTGTTTCTAAAAGAAGTCCCCTTTTTATCGCAAATTCAAAGATAAAATATAAATAAACAAAGAGATTAAATGAATTTGTCTTAGGTAAAAAATCTTTTATAACAAGAATTAATGATTATAATAATGAGAAATATAAAATTGAAAGGTTTGAAATATAGTAGAGGAAAATATTTATTATTTGATGATCGCTTTATATTCTTCCCTCCTCAGTTGATTGATATTTTAGCATCTATCTATGGTGAAGGGGTAAAGTCCTTATTAGTATGGTTAGGAAAAAAAACAGGGTGGACGTTATCCCAGAATTGGGAGGAAAATTTAAAACCAAAAAATTTAGATGATTTAGTAAATCAATTTAGTAATATATTAAGTAATCAAGGATGGGGTATTTTCGTTCCAAAACAAATCTCTGATGAGCTTATAATCATAGAACATTATCATAATATTTCTTCGGAATTAGAGAATAAATCCAGGTATTTTTGCTATTTCATAACGGGAATATTATCTGGTTTTGGGGAATTTGCGTTATACCGCACAAATGTTCACGAACAAAATTGTAGTATTGAAAATCCGAGTTTAGATTATTGTGAATACAGAATTGAGAAAATTCATTAACAAATTTGAACTTACCAAGGATCCCATTCCTCAGGATTTAATTCTTCAGTATCATCATCCTTAATTGATTTTTCAGTAGAATCATGATTAATCTGATATAATTCTTGTTTTAATTCTGGAAATTCTTGTGTGTCATTTACCTTAGTTTCAATTGTGTTAAAGTTATTATCTAAAATTATAGCTTCATCACCAATTACCACATCTTTAAAAGCAGCAATTAATGAGAGGAATTTAAGAAATTCTTCTTTATTTATATTCACCTTAGTGGAATTTTCTTTATTTATAAGTGCGAGTTTTATCATCCGAACTTCACCACTAATCTCAACAGAAGTTATTTCTATAAATTCATCTGTATTGTGTAATTGAATTTTCCATGATGTCTCTCTTTTTTTTTCAATTTCCATAATTACTTCTTCTGTTTGTATAATTAATAAATCTCATTAATTAAATAACAATATATAAATTTAAAATTTTATATCATTAGGATATTTCGTGTTGAATGATAGATGCATTTTTACTATAATATAAAGTAATATATCTTAGAAAAATGAAGCTTTCATGAGGGTATTGAACTATCAGTTTAAAAATAAATTAAAAAATATAAAAATCATGCATAGTTAAGAGCTTAGAGTAGTTTTTCTAAAAATAGGTCCTGAATGAAATCTACAAACTCTTCATTTTCAACAATATCTTTTAGAAGGTTATTCAGTTCATTAATTTTAATATTTTTTGAAATCTTCTTCATTATTGCTTTTAAATCCCCTTCTTTTTCGAAATCATTTAACTCCGAGATCTTTTTAAACAGATCATGATTTTCCGAATTTTTCAGAAAAATTTGAAATTTTTCAAATATTGTATCATAGTCTCCCTCATCAAATTTAAACTCTGAAATTAATTCGATGGATTGATCCAGATTTTTTTTAGTGATATCTTCATTCATTTTTTAATTTACCTCATATTGTTTTAAATTAATCTTTTAAAGGAATTATTTAAATTACGATTATTAAAAACAAGATTAAAAAGTATGAAATAAAACATATTAATGTCAGTGGAGGTCTATACATACCTAAAAACTGTAATTTTCTATTCTGATTATTATATACGATAAAAAGATAGTCGATGTAAATTTTTTCTCCTTCAAAATCCGTTAATTTTGATAAAGCAAAAAACTTATAGAACGATTTAATAAACAATTTTCTAAGAATTGATAATTTAACATCAAAAATGTAAAATACTCCAAATGCGTAAGAATTATTTTTCATACTATTATGAACTAAATTAATAAAAAACATAATTAAGAAAAAAAGTGAAAAAAAAAAAAAAAAAAATACCACGAAATAATAATTTAGATATCTAATGGGATGAACTGAAAATATCAAAAGAAATAATTTTCCATCACTCCCTCCTATAATTTTTAGAGAAAATAACACAAAAGAAAATAAAAAAATTATACAAAAAAAAAGTATTTTTAAGAGTAAAATCAGCAAAATTTCACTATAAAAAAACACCATCTCTACTGTATTTAGAAAGATAGAAAAACAAAAACATGTTCTTAGGAATCTATTTGAAATTTTTCTAAATTTAAGGTCAAGATACACCGAAATTAATAAAATAATGGTTATAAAACAAATATCTATAAAAATTATCCATGATAACATGAAATTATAAATCGCCTTCCCAAATTTCAATAAACTTTTTCAAATATCTTGCTTTTACATTTTCATTTTTATATCTATAAATTTTAATCCGGCCAAACTTTTTTTCTTGAACTAGATTTGTTCGCTTTAAGAAGTTTAAATGTTTTAAGACGATAGTGTGATTTAGATTTGTTTTGGTAATAATGAGAGAAATATTCAACTCATTATTTAACGCAAGCATTTTTAAGATCTTTATTCTTGCTCTGGATCCTAATAAATCTTCAATATGGTTTAGTTCTTTTTGTTCATTAATAATCATATTTTCACGCCCTTAGAATTCAAAATATCTCTAACTATCCTTTCAAATTTCAATAAAGGGATATCTGGAATTTCAATTAGTGCTTTTCTTCCCCTAATTGATTTACTTTGCAATTTTACATATATAAGCTTTTCCTTTTTATATTCTTGGAGGTAATTCCATAATTGAGAATATGATCTAGGTCTCAAACCAGCATTTTCACACAATATTAAATAAGGTTTTAAAATTTCTAAAAATGTAATTCTATTTTCATTATTGGTTTTTAAGTGAAGTATCGTAGCCAATAAAAAAATTAATTTTTGGGAAGTCATGTCTTTTAAGATGTCTAATGTTGAAAAAGGGACCATGTCTTGGTTCGCAAGTCTTATACATTCAGAGCTAATTAACTTTAAATTTTTATTTTCCGCTATTTTACCTGCTTTCCATAGTAAGTTTAAACCATATCTAATGTCTCCATTCAGGGACACTATATCTGAAATCATTTCAATCAACTCATCAGATAAAACATTTTTTTTGAAACTTATTTCAGCTCTATATTTTAAAATATCAAAAATTTGTTCATTTGTATAATTTTCAAACCTTATTATGTTTCTTTGTAATGTACTTAACGTACTATTATCTAAATTATTAATACATGAAACATCTCTTACAATTCCTATTAAAGAGATCCTTTGTGGCACATTGTAAGAATCATCGTTTAACCTCGTTAAGGAATAAATCAAATCATTATCATTATTAATTAAATAATTTAACTCATCTAGAATAATTAAAATATGAAGATTATGGGTATTGAGAAAATCGTCTATAATCTCTAAAAGGTCTTGAGGCGAATAACCTCTCTTTGGAAAACTCTTATTAATTGATCTTATTATTTTTATCATTACTTTATAACTAGTACGTTCTTTTCGACAATTTACGTGAATATAACTAATCGAGATATCCTTTTTTTTTGCTGCTTTAACTAATAAATTTCCAAAAAATTTTACAGTCACAGTTTTGCCTATTCCAGTTCTCCCTGTTACGAGAACTTTTCGAGAGATCTCGTTTGGATTTGTTAATAATGTTAAAAATAGTTGCGATAGTAATGATAATTCTTTATTGCGATGAGGTAATGTATCTGGAATAAAATTTATATCTAATTTGCGTTCATCCTTGAAAATAGAGGGCTTATTTAATAGATTTTCAAATATATCCACACTCATAATGCTTAACCCACAGAATTTATATTATCACAAACAACTTATTATTTAAAAGAAAACACAGAGTAGTAATTTTTTAATATCTTTTTTTAGTTTTTTTTTATGAAGGGGCCATCATATTATTTACTTCTTCTGTTCTCTTTTATATAAAATAGATATTATCTTTCGAAGTTTAATCATGGGGCAATTCTGTATTTTGTCGGTTTAACATTTTTACTAAAATTATTGTGTTTTATACAAAGTTTTGTTATAAAAATGTCTAATATTTAATTGTTAAATCCGCCAAATCTTTTTGTTTCGCTTTTTTAATATTATTATGATAGAAGATAAGAAAACCTAAAACTGAGATACTCAATATAGAGAAAATGATTGGAATGAAATTTATAGTAGTATTTTCTTGGGTTTCAGAATTATTACTTTCAATGCCAGATTCATCATTTCGTATTGAACCGATAATTAGTTGATACTCAAAAGTTGAATCAGTATAAAATTTATCACTATATATTTCAAATATCAAATTATAAATTCCGATTGTGATGTTTTCAAAATTAGATATTATTATCTCAATCATTCCGGAGGAATTTGTTGTGAAATTGTTTGTATAATGAATCCCCTCATTTGACACAATTTTTACATTTATTATATGATTAGTCAAGTTGATATTGTCATCTGAAGAATAGAACCTAGCTTTAAACTGTAATAAATCTCCATAATTAATGTTTTGCTTAAAATCAATTAATTCACAAGAGATATTTCTTTTAATCGCTTGGATATATCTTACTTCCGCATAACCATCGGTTATAACACCTGTATTCAGATAATAATAAAATGCCACAATAAGGTCAATGGATGTGTTGTTAAAGGGTAAGTCTAAGTCTTCAATGTTTATATACCATTCTCCCTCTAAATGAGACCCTTTTTGACTATATAAAGAGGAATTCCAAAGAAGGTCCCATGCATTGTCTAAAATTTTTATCTGAATGAATGAAGTCTGCCCAACTTCATAATTTAAATCCCATGAAGCATTAATATAAATTTCCTCATCATAGTAATATGTTTCCTTATCCGTATTGAAGTACCAGACGATAATATAAGGTGAGCATCTACCTTTATTCGCTAAATTAATAATCCCGATAAAAACAATGATTAAAAAAAATATTGTTTTTTTCTTTTTTTCCACATCAGAATTCTAGATCTAAATATAAAAAGACATACTATTCCAAAAGACATAAATTTTATAAATAATTTATTTTAAAAGAGTCAAAAAAATAATTCCAAAAAAATAATAATTGCTAAAAAAATGGGAAAAGTTAGAACGTTTTTAATTAAAAATATTTCAAAGGAACTAATAAATAAATATCCTGATGTATTTACTACAGAGTTCGAAGAAAATAAGAAACTACTTGATAAATACCTTGAAATTGATTCAAAACATTTAAGAAATAGAATTTCGGGATATATTGTAAATTTACTTAAAATTAAAAATCAAGAACAATAATTATATTACAAATTAGTTCGTTTAATAATATCACTTCATTTTTGAATTTGATTAAGATTTAACCATTTTCATGTGAGTACCATTCAAGAAAAAAAGAACGATGAAGCAAAAATAATGGCTGGGCTTCTAAGGGCTGGTCATACCATGCTAAATTTGGCTTGTCCCTTATGTAATAATCCTCTTTTTCGAAATAAGGAGAATGATATCTTTTGTCCAATATGTAATAAAAAAGTTATCATTAAAAAAGAAGATTCATTAGTTAATGAAGGAGAAAATTCAATTAAATCAGAAGATAGAGGTCAAAATTCAAAAAACATAGATAAACAACGATATTATAATCCTAATACGTTAATCAGAATCATTGAAAATAAAATAAATATGATAACTCAAAAATTAGAACATGAAACTCAAATGGATATAATTGAAAGATACATAAAGGTTTTGACAAAACTTTTTGATCTTTTAAAAAAATTAAATAATTGTAATGCTTCTGCCGGGATTTGAACCCGGGTCGCGAGGGTGAGAGCCTCGCATGCGTGGTCCTTTACATCATCTTTAAAAAATTGAAAAGTTTGACCGAACTACACTACAGAAGCAAAGAACACCATTCTTTC
The DNA here is from genome assembly GCA_019058445.1 of Promethearchaeota archaeon. Classification (GTDB taxonomy): domain Archaea; phylum Asgardarchaeota; class Lokiarchaeia; order Sigyniarchaeales; family SOKP01; genus LW40-45. The sequence goes on from JAHPZA010000007.1 coordinate 78,033, forward strand.
TCTTATAGATTGGAGATTAAGAATTATAAATCCTAATATTATAAAGATTTAATAATTTATCAATTTAATAGTATTCTAAAAAACATGTTCCAAATTCATATCTACGTTGAACTGTAAAGAAATTAAAAAATAAAACAGTAATGGAAAAAGAAGGTCATAATTAGCAATCTTGACACTATCACTCGAAATTAACAATGCGAGTTCTAATTAATATTCAAAGTTTTTTAATAAAAAGTGGTTTTAATAGATTTACATAGTGGTCTCTAATTGAATACTCAGCGATTTTAGTAGCTTCAGATATAATCTTTTGAGTCAAAAGCGCCTTATGGTTATATTCCCTTGCTAATAACTTATCTGCAAGATAAATTGTGGCGCCGGCTAAAATGAACGGATTTCTGCCACCGCGGTGTTTTAAAGTTAAAGATTTCAATATTTCTTGGCATTTTTTAGTTATTTTAATCCGAAATTCTTGTTTGGTCCATAAATTCCCCTTTTTAACTAATCGCTCCTCCAATTCATCATGACTTATCACATTATCAATTAGTCTAATAATATAATCTTCACTTTTATGAGGAATTGAATCCTTGTTCAAATGATGTTTGTATTTAATTCCATCTCTTAAAATGAGCCTAGGATTAACTCGGTGTCCAAAATTCTGGAATGCTTCAGAAATTTCTTTAATTGTAATAGGTGCGTTATGATTTTCTTTCCTTACAGCATAAAAGATGCAAAATGCGATTAATGAAATATTATTAATTACTTTTTTCTCATTTTTCAACACTTTTTTGTAATAGTAAGCGGCGACATTACGAATATTTTTATTAAGATTAAGATATATTGAAATTTTATTCAATATATTGAAAACTCTATATTCTGTTTCATGATTTTTAATACGTAAGAACTGGGCATAATTCTTTTTTAATCTCCTATAGAGTTTTTGCTCATTGGGGGGTAGTAGCCTTCCAGATTTATCTTTTAGATATTTTGAATTCTCAAAATCAATAAAAGTACCTAAACCTCCTATAAAATTAGTTCTTTCTCCTAGAGCTACATATTGTTTGCTCAGATTATTTTTATTGCTTTTATCATTAAATACATAAGAGGAGTCCCCAAAAATTTCATTAATCACTAAACCACAATCTTTACATGTTCTCTCAAAACTCGAGATAATTATTTTTCCACCGCATTCAGGACAAATATTAAGTTCAACAGCACATAATTCTTTTATTTTTACCACCAAAAATTATAAAATCTAAGTAATTAATTTTAAGAAAACCTTATTTAGATTTTTTGGAATAAAGATTCTTTTAATAGAAAATGCGCTTTTTTTAAATTAACTAATAAACCTTATAGATAGAGAGGGGGGTAATTAAAAATAAAAAAATAGGACTTTAAAACATTCAATTTTGAGTAATTTCGTATTGTTTAAAAAATAGTAAATTATTTATCTAAATTAAAATCTATGAGCTTCCATGAGTAGTAATACTGCTAAAATTAAAGAGATAATGGAATTTCCTAACAATCACCCATATTTTTTGCTAATAATTCTGAACAAATTAAATAAAATTATTAATGGGAAAAGAAAAATTATGTATTCAGATATAATAAACATAGTAATAAAAGAAGGAATGAAAGATGATATGAGCAAACAACTTATCCTATGGTGTAATTATAAAATAAGATCCGGAGAAATTTTCGTAGAATTTTAATGTTAGCTTATTTTCCCTCTCAAATTATTTTAATAAAACTAAAACACTTAATTTAAACAAAAAATTAAAATATCAAATACAACTTATCTATATTTAAATATAATACAATTTAAATATAATAATTAGATCTTTCCAAGTTTTTCTTAATTTTTAATTCTTTTAATGAAAAGAACAATAAAATTTCTCTAACAATTTATAATTTAAGGTAGAGTATTCAATGGTTCGATGGACAGCAGATCATAATGTGTATATAAAAATACTTTATTGGGGAATGGGAGGGTCAGGAAAAACAACAGTTGTGGATACATTATATAGACTAACAAAAGACCAAAAGCAAGATATTGAACCTACGGGAAATTTGACAAAAATTGCAATGGCTAGTGGCTCAACTTTATATTTTGATCGTGGTATTTTTCGTTCTACAAAGCAGACAAAGGTTTTCTATCACGTATACACCGTTGCTGGTCAAAGTAGGTTTTCTCCTTTAAGAAAAAAAATATTTAAAGGGACAGATGGAGTTATTTTTGTAGTTGATTCCCAAACTCATTTTTTTGAAGATAATATTGAATCGTTAAAAGAATTAAAGAATATTACACGGGGGCAATTAATTACGGAAATTCCGCTGATTTTGATGATTAATAAACAGGATCTTTCTGAAGTAATTGGAGAGGAAGATTTTAAACAAGTTTTAAAAGATGAAAAGCTTTGGTTTGAACCGGACCATGAGTTATATATTTGGAATCCGATAATTTATAAAACATGTGCTTTATATGAAAAACAGCAAGGTATTATCAGAAGTTTTTCTGAATGTGCAAGAAGGACAGGACTCTATCAAATATATGGAAATGGGAAAGCACCGGTAGGAGATAACTTCTTGAAAATATCTAAAGAAATACCTGATCTTTGAATATTTATTAGTATAGTCATTTTAAATTTTCTCATTTTTATTGATCTATCGGTTATAAAAAGATTATAATTATATCCCTTCTTCATTAAAGTAATTAAATTGTTGAGGAAAAAAAGTAATTCTTAATACAATTTAATTAATTCACAAATTCAGCAAAGAAGAGGTTATAAAATTCCAATGAAAGAACTTGACAAGTATGACCTACTTTTAGTAGGAATGAAAACTTATAGTTACTTTGAGGATTATACAAACCTCCGTAAAAGTTATTAATTTTTCATTACTTCCCTTAGTAATATAAATTTTTATTAGTTTAATATAAAAAATTAACTATAATTAATCATTTCTAGTGAATATAATATGGGACTATTTGATAATATTAAAGATAAATTGACCGATCAATTTTCAATATTCCAATTTATGAGTGTTTTAGGAATAGATGCCAATGATGTACGCCTAGCGCGAAATTTATTAAAACAATTTTATTTAGAAGGGTATATTAAAAGAATTTCAAAAAATATGTATCAAAAAAATTAGTAATTGCTAATTTCATTTTTATTGAATCAAGCTCAATGGAATTAGAGGGTTTGATTTACTTTTACATTTAGTTGAGGAAAAATAAAGCTAATTAATTGTTGAAAGGAATCTAAAACTCCTACACCTTCAGTTGCTATTGTTTCATTAAATGAGATATGACTAAATTTTTCTGATTCAATAAATTTAATAAAAAGATCTCTATCTAGTTTTTCTCCATTATTCAAATCATACTTGTTAAAGGATACAACTAGAGGGATATTATAAAATTCGGGGCCGAATAATGTTCTCAATTCATTCCAAGATCTAATATTATGCTCAAGATATTTAATTTGAGAATCAGCAATAAAAATTATACCATCCACTCCATTTAACGTAGCTGGGCGAGTACTAGCATAAAAATCTTGCCCTGTGGCTGTGTATAATAGGAATTTTAAACCCCACACAGCACCTTTAAATTGTAAAACACCAAAATCAAAAAACAGAGTTCTTCCCACTGAATTTTCGATAGATTCCAACCCATTGTCTTTTCCAAAATAAGAGAAAAGATATCTTAGTGACGTAGTCTTACCAGACATCGCCGGTCCATAATATACACACTTTACTTGAACTAATTTATTTTCATAATCTAATAACATAGTATAGTTTAACCCCATAATGAATCGATTTTATCAACAATAAATATTTTATTATTCTTTTCTATTAAATTGGAATAGTCCTCTCCCCATTCATGTTTTATAAAAGAAATAATTCTGCCAATAGGTACATCTTCGAAGTCTATTGTTTCTAAGAGAGTCTTGCTTCCAATTTTAGTTTTAATCTCTAAAGTATTTAATAAATTTAATCGGGATAAAATGAAAAAAGCTCTTTTTGATCCTGAATAAAATACTCGAATCTCTTTTTTAAAAATATTTCTTTTTAATTCATTTTTTTCAGCATTAAAATCTAACAATGTTTGAATTAAATCATCATCAATATTATTCAATTTTATCCTCTCTGATAAAACACGCTTCATTCTTATAATTGATTTTTCAGTATCTTGGGATATTTTTTGTAAGATTTCCTGCTCTAATGATAAGTCCAGTAATTTTGTATTTATCCCCTCAAATTCTACAGAAGGGTTATTGGAGGTAACTATTATATTCAAAAATACACCTATCTTCTTTTTAATTAGACTTCTTATCTGTTGTATATTTCCATTTTGTTTATCTACATTAATTCCAATCAACCAAGAACGAAAATTTTCAAACTGATTTAAAGCTTCAAAGCTAACATCATCCGGACATCGAATTTGGATTCTCTGAGTATTATAATCAATATCTTCGTTTTGAATTAAATTCGTGTATTCATTATTTGAGATAAAGTCAGTGTTAAATACCATTTCTTTTCGAAAATCGATAAGTTCTGTTAACTCAAGTAGAAGTTCATCAATATCGTTTGAGTCGTCACCAAAAACCAGTATTGGTATTCTATCTAATAAGCAATAAAGAATTAATGAAGAATGCTTTCTTTTTAACTTGTCTAAAAGTTTAAAGAAATTCATAATTTCACCTAGTTAATTTATTTAATAACCAAATCACCTAATAAACGCTTAACATCGAATGCATAGGGATCTTGAATTTCAGAAGCTTTTTTAATTAAGTTATTAATTTTATTTAAAAACTGTGGGAGAATTAATCTTAATAATCCTAATTTTTGCTTAGTTTTTCCAATTTCGGTACAAAATATCGCCTTTCCTAGCCCATTTATGAATTGAAATGTATTTTCACAGTCAATCAAAATCTTTTCGGCATGCATTTTCTTTAATAACCAGGAACATCTATTAGCGGTTTGAAATACAGAATAACTCATTGCCGAAATTCTATCTAAAATTTCCTTGTCAATTATTGCATTTTTTAATAACTGTGAGGCAATGAAACCCCCTTCAAGACATATAAATGCATATCGTAAGTCTGGAATGGTAAGCGAAAAGTCGCTTAACACTTTTCGCAACTCTAATGAGATATTTTCAGAAAAACTCAATGAGAATGAAGAGACATGTAAATCTAAGTCCTTATCTTCCTTAACATCGAAACCTTTTAATATATTCTCAATTTTTTGACCATCAAATTGAATTAGAGGAGGCTTAAAAGACTCTCCAGAAGTAATTAACGATGTCTTTATTTTCTTTAAACATTCATTAGTTTGCAAAAAAATACCCCCTAAATTCACATTAGGTTGAGCAGTAATTGCGATGAAAAACTCATGATTGTTATTGAGAATGCCCTGTTGTTCCAATATCTTATTCAAGGAAAAATGTAAGGGGCTATTTAACGGGGCAATGAGAATTTTTGCTTTTTTCCCCTCTATTAGAATATATTTTAGATCAATAGGATGTAAATGTATCCCTACATTGAAGATAGCACTAGCTGCTGAGCACACATTAAAAATCTCGTCTTTTGAAAACCAAACTCCTGTTGATTGAATAGGATTTCCATCTCTTTGAGTTAAAACTGCATTTTCTACGCCTCTAAGTTGTTTTATCTGATCTAAGTGAATTTTAATTTTTTCTTGTAAGTTCATTTTAAATCTTCAATTCTTTTTTACAATTAGTTTTTTTTAGATTAGAAAAGAGATTTTTAAACTACGAAGAATTTATATCTTTGCTATTTTCTTTTTAGAAAATAAAAAAATTTATAATTTAGAAATGATATTTTATATCACAGCACTTCGCATCGTTACCGGCGTAAGCTCGGATTGCGGAAAAGTCCGTTAAATGATGAGTGTAATCAACGATGCGGTATAAAAGATGTAGTTATAATTTAATATATTATAACCGAAGAAAGTTTAATTAAGAATCCCATATGAGTAAATTTCCAAAATTAATTTAATTTAGCCCAGTGCGACAACATTATAATAATTATTCAATTCCGGTTGATCCTGCCGGACCCGACTGCTATTTGGGTGAGG
>JAHPZA010000008.1 GCA_019058445.1 Promethearchaeota archaeon
GTTGATAATCTTATTTGAAATAAAATGAGTATATTTTTACTTACTTTAATGGTCTAGACATAATTGATAAAAATTAAACTTTCTTAACTTATTTTGACTAATATGGACTTAATAGATCTTCATAAAATTCAAGGGAGGGCGGAGTTGTATTTAGATTTAGCGGGAGTTATGATCGTTGCTTTAAATAGCGATGGGATAATTACATTAATGAACAAAAAGGGTTACAGAATGCTTGAATATGAAGATGGGGATTTAGTTGGAAAAAATTGGTTTGAAACTTGTGTTCCAGCCTATTTACGAGACCAAGTATATGACGTATTTAAGAGCTTAATGAGAGGAGAGATTGAACCTGTAGAGTTTTATGAAAATCCTATTATAACTAAAAATAATCACTTAAAAACTATAGCTTGGCATAATACACTGCTACATGATGATGATGGAAATATTATAGGCACGTTAAGTGCGGGAGAGGATAGCACCAAATTAGATAGAATGAAATCTGAATTACTTGAAAGGATAACCCACGAGTTAAAAACACCTTTGGTTTCAATTAAGGGTTCTACTGAAATAATTTCGAGTTTTTATAAAGAGAAATTAACTCCAAAAATGGTTTCACTATTAGAAATTATCGATCGCAACACATCTCGTCTTGAGAATTTAATCAATAACATTTTGGAAGCATCAAGGCTTGAAATAGGTGTTTTAACGATTAACAAGTCTGGAAATGATTTGTCTCTCTTAATTAAAGAATGTGCAGAAGAGTTGCAAGATATAGCAGAAATTAGGGGGCATACTATTGAGTTAAAATTACATAATGAACTTATTACTCAATTTGATTATCAACGAATAGATAATGTAATGAATGACTTGTTAATTAACGCGATTAAATTTACACCTCTAAATGGAAAAATTCTGATTTCTTCAGAGATTTTAGATGAATATTTTTTAATTTCAATACAAGATAATGGAATTGGCTTCACAGAAGAAGAGAAATCGCAAATTTTCAAACGATTTGGAAAAATAGAACGCTATGGGAAAGGGTGGGATGTAGGGATTGAAGGTTCTGGACTTGGATTATATGTTTCAAAAAAAATTATAGAATTACATGGCGGAAAGATCTGGGTTGTATCAGAGGGGAGGGATAAAGGTTCAACTTTTAAATTTACTCTACCATATTAAATCAATTATATATTCTTCTTTACATTGATAACTTCTTGTTCCATTCTTTATACCTATCAATAAACTCATCTATAAATAAATCTAAAAATGTTGGTGAGATAGCTGAAGAATGAGGTGTTATTAAAAGATTTGGACAACCAAGCAAAGGAGAATTTAAATCTAATGGTTCTTTCTTAAACACATCAAGGTAGGCTCCTTTAATTATATTATTTTTAAGCGCATATGCTAAATCTTCTTCGTTAATAGCATTTCCTCTTCCAATATTATAAACATAACAAGTTTTTGGTATTAGTTCTAATCTTCTTTTATCTATGAGATTATTAGTAGATTTATCTCCCGGTAATGCGAGAATAAGATGGTCTGCTTCAGGTAAAATAGAATCAAGATCATCAATAGTAATGATCTTGTCAGTTTTATCAAAATAATCGGGGGGTTTAATTAAAGTTCTTTTCACACCTGTGATTTTAGCTCCAAATGGTTTAGCCAGTTTAGCAATCCAATTTCCAATCTTGCCAAATCCAAGTATAACAAGATGAGATCCTCTTAAAGTATTGCAATATGGCTCAATTTCTTCCCGTGGCCACAGATATTGATCTTGAAATTGACCAGCGAAATATAATCCTCTAAAAAATCCCAAAATTGCACCAATTACGTTTTCCGCTATAATTTTTCCGTGAAACGCACCATATGAAATAACAATATCCTCAGGCGCATCTATACTAAACCAATCCTTTCCTGCGGATGGTGTAGCAATCCATTTCAATTTTGGTGCTAACTCTAGCCATCTTTGGTTAAAAACCCAGACTAAGGCAATATCCGTATTTTTTAGATTTGCTTTAAAAGATTGGGAATTATCATATAAAGAGACTGAGCAGTCAGGAAGAACATGCTCTATTTTTTTTTTATGATCTTCAGACGCGTTAAATGCCTTGACGACAGGATTGGTAAGCCATATACTAATGTGCATATTAATTGACCTTGAGGGATGTAAATTTTTAATCTGTTAACGTTTTATAATCATATAAAGATTATAAAGGATTTCGATAAAAACGATATATAATATAGTAATTTAAAAAATAAGTTTGGAAATATTACTCTATGCTTTTTAATACTTTTCCTGCGAATAAATTAGTATTAAACTCATCTTTTTCAAGTACTACTTTCCCGTTTATTAGCACATATTCTATCCCTTCAGATGGTTGGTAAGGATTAGTATATGATGCTCGATTATTAACCGTCTGAGGATTGAAAATAGTGATATCTGCAAAGGCACCTTTTTGCAAAATACCGCGATCTTTAATTTGCATTTGTTTTGTGGGTAAGGAGGTCATTCTTCGAATTGCCTCTTCCTGGGACATAGCTCCTTTCTCTCGCGCAATTTGCCCTAAAACTTTCGTAAAATTCCCATAGGCGGCAGGTGAAATTGTTTTTAAGCCAGCACCAACGATATCTGTTCCAATGGAGCAATTAGGATCAGAAAGAAGCTCAACCACAAAGTCTTCTGCCATTGGATTATCAAACTGACCAGAAATTATAAATAATTTTCCTTCTTCTTCAATAACTAACTCTATAAATGCTTCAATTGGCTCTAATTTTAACTTATCTGCAATATCTTTCAACTTCATATTTTCAAATCTTTTATTTTTCTTTTGACGAAAACCTGCAAGTATTACGGATGCATTAAAGTCTCGATCCACCCAATATTTATTTTCCCATGGAGGCCACTTTACCTTAAAAGTTAGCATTTCTTCAATAGCTTGCTTTCGAATTTCAGGTTTTTTAAGCAGATCCAAATTGATCCCCCCGTCAAAAAGCCATGGAGGAAACCAAGAAAGAACAGTTGTAGAAGAATTTGGCCAAGGGATATTGTCATGATTTATTTTAACTCCACGTTCTATTGCTTCTTGAACTAATTTTAGGGATCGTTTTCTAACTCTTCCGATTCCTCCTCCACAATGATGCGAAATGTGTAAAGGAATATCATTTTTTTCCGCGACTTGAATCATTTCTTCAATGGCATCCGCATATAATTTACTGAAAAGACCTCTTGTATGCGGTACAATTGGCAATTTGTACTCGGTTAAAACAGATGCCAATTCAATTAGTTCCTCTGTATTAGAGTACATTCCGGGAACATACCCTAAACCAAATGATAAACCAAATGAGCCAGATTCAATAGATTCTTTTAATAATTCTTTCATTTCATTTATTTCTTCGGAATTTGCAAAGCGCGCATCAAAGCCCATAACGTTTGTGCGGAGAGTGTTATGACCTGTCAGAATCGCTACATTAAGAGTTTGACCTTTTTTTTCCAAAAAATCCAAAAATTCTGCCATTGTGGTCCATTCATAATTAAACTCATCATACGGTAAAGCAAAATTCCAATAGGTATTTATTAATTCCTCATATTGATGATTTATGGGAGCCGGGCTGTAGCCACAATTACCTGAAACCACAGTCGTGACTCCCTGACGTATCCAATTCTCTAGAACGCTAATCTCTTGTGATGATGCAATTATGAAATCAAGATGAGAATGAACATCTATAAATCCGGGGGCAACAGCCAATCCTTCAGCATCAATAATCATAGATGCTTCTTCTTGATCAAATTTTCCAACATCTTCAATGCGATCTTTATCTATTAAAACATCAGCTTTAATAGCTGGTGTACCCGTACCATCAATAACTAATCCATTTTTAATTAAAATATCTTTTGCCATTTTTCTGCTCCTCAATATACAATAATAATGTAATTTTAAAAAAAATTTAAATTTTAATATTTGGATGTTCTAACTTTCGAGGATAAATTTTATATACATATTCGTCTTATTTTTTTAAGGAATTAAAAAACAATCTTACCCCTAAACTGGGGTGAAATAGAGAAACTCTCGTAAAATTCATTTACTATGTAGGATAATATGAACCATTATCCGTTAAGGTAGTCTTTAAAAATTTACGGGAAACAATGATAACCCAATCATTCAGTGATGTAGTTAATAGCTACAATATCCAAAACAATCTATTTTCACCCCACCTTTTACTTTTTTTCCTTTAAAATTCAGATGTGAATAAATAATCCGTAACAATTTAAAGGAATAACCAGATAATCTTCTTAGATAAAATCTTTTTCAAATAAATTTATAATATGAAAAACGAAGTACAAAAAAACAAAGAATACGAATATAAATGTATTCAATGTGGGAATTGTTGCCGAGCAGGATTCGAAGTAGTTATTGAAAAAGAAGATATTGAAAGATGGATAAAATATGAGCAAAATGAGTTCGTTCAGTTTATTCAAATTGACCCGAAATGTATTTCTCCTACTGGATTAGGAGGTTTTCACATTGAAGAGGTTAATACATTACAAAAGATCAAAGAAACCTATAAAGAAAATGAAGTTAATGAAAAACTGGAGGATTTAAAGCAGTTTATTCTCAAAAATCATAATTATTTTGGAAAAGGTTCTCCCCTCCCCATTTATACTTTTATACCTGATTTAGGGAGAACTCCGATTTTAGTTCCCAAAACCTTTCAGATAATCTTGGAAGGATTAAAATGGGGCTTGATTTATACTATAAAGTTTGAACTCGGAGGATATTGCCCCTTTTTAAAAGAAAATCTATGTTCCATTCATCAAATAAAACCTAATGTATGTAGGAGTTTCCCTTATACTAAGAATGGGGAATTGAAAATTGATGATTACCTTATAAAAATTTGTAAAGGAATTTCTAAGGACTCTTCTTAAAACTTCTAAGGGTTCTAATAATTTATGCTATTCTTTCCGATATGAATTCTCGAACATATCGGGATATTGTAAGCAATAAAAATAATAAAAAAAGCAACCTAATTGAACTTATAATAAATATTTTTAAATTCAGTGCTGCAATTATTACAAATTAAGCAGTTCGTTAAATTATTAAAATACTAAAAAAATGGAGTTAAAAAAGTATGCCAAATGGATATATGGGTAAAATATTATGGATAAATCTATCAGACGGATCCATTAAAAAAGAAGAATTACCCGAAGATATATATCGTCAATATCTTGGAGGTTATGGCTTAGCTACAAAACTGATTTATGAAAATATGCCTGCGAAAGTTGATCCTCTAGGGGCTGATGGGGTTTTTGGCTTTTTCCCGGGTTTATTAACCGGCACTGTAGCTCCCTTAAGTGGTCGTTTCATGGTAGCAGGAAAATCACCTTTAACAGGAGGATGGGGAGATTCCAACTGTGGCGGGTTTTTTGGTCCTGAGATTAAGAAGTGTGGATATGACGCGATTTTAATCAAAGGTAAGTCCGATAGTCCAAAATACATTACCATTATTGATGATGAAACACAAATTTTAGATGCTTCAGATCTCTGGGGTTTAGATTGTGTTCAGACCGAAGACAAATTAACAGAAAAATATGGAAAAATACAAGTTGCAAGTATTGGTCAATCAGGCGAGAAACTTTCCTTAATATCTGGAATTGTAAACGATAAAGCAAGAATTGCAGGAAGATCTGGTTTTGGCGCGGTAATGGGCTCTAAAAATTTAAAGGCTATTGTACTTAGAGGGAGTAAGAAACTTGAACTAGCAGATAAAGATGCAATTCTTAATGTCACAAAAGAATATAATGAGGGTATCAAATCAGCTTCAGTTGGAGCTATCCAAGCATGGAAAACATTAGGGACTTCTTTTGGAAACGTAATAAGCGCTCAAATAGGAGATACCCCTATAAAAAATTGGGGAGGAACAGTAGCAGAAGATTTTCCTATGGATAGAATAAGCAAAATTTCAGGGGAAGAAATAACTAAGTATAAAGAAAAGTCATATGGATGTTTCTCATGTCCTGTTCAATGTGGAGCTATAATGAAAGTACCTGAAATTGGTTTAGAAGAAACTCATCGACCAGAATATGAGACATGTGCCTCATTTGGGCATATGTGCTTAAATGATGATATTATATCTTTGTTTACCGTAAATGATTTATGCAACCGAGCTGGGATTGATACGATTTCAGCAGGAGCCTCCGTTGCTTTTGCTATCGAGTGTTATGAAAACGGTTTGATAAGTAAAGAAGATACAGACGGGCTTGAAATGACTTGGGGCAATTCATCAGCTATAATTGAATTGATTAAGAAAATGATCAATAGAGAAGGCATTGGTGATATTTTAGCAGATGGAACCAAAATCGCTGCCGAAAAAATTGGAAAAGGGAGTGAAAAATATGCTATGCATTCAGGTGGACAAGATTTACCAATGCATTCTCCTAAATATTATAAAAGTTTAGGATTTGGTTATGCATTTGATCCGACTCCCGGAAGACACACAATCCCATCTTTAGATATGATGGCTGGAGGTCCTTTAATGAAACCAAACGGTCTAATCGAAGGGGTAGCTCTGCCGAGGAAGTTTAAAAGGGCGGGTGACGATCGATATGAAGCAGAAAAATTAACTGTTGCTCTTGGACAAGTAAGAAATAGTATAGGGTTATGTGAATTCATTGATTTCTTTCAAAAATATCCCCTTTTTGAAGTAATCAAGGGAGCAACTGGCTGGGATTTAACTGTGGATGAAATAATGAAAATAGGAATGAGGATACAATCTTTAAGACAAGCATTTTCATTGCGAGAAGGAGTAAATATAATTAGCAATAAGCTACCTGAAAGAGCAGTTGGAGTGGATTATTTAGAAGAATTTAAAGGTTTTTGCCAAAAATTCGGCTGGAATCCTGAGAATGGCTATCCACTCAAGGAAACTCTCACAGATCTGAACTTAGATTTTGTTATAAACGATTTATATTAATCTTTTTTATTTATTAACCCTAAAAATTTTTTTTTATTTCTTCTTTTCAACCGGAAAGCGTGGTTCTTCGTTGATTATTAATTGAAAAATATCAGGTCTTGCATAATGCCCTACCACATCAAAATCTAACTTACTCTGAATGACTTTAGATAAATCAAGATTTGCGTATAAAATCCCCTCTTTATCATAGAGAGGTCCGGCTAATACATGTCCTGAGGGAGAGATAATTACACTCCCACCTCGACACATAATTTCAGGTTGGTTTTCAAGCTTATCAAGTTCTTCTAAATCAAGTGGATACATATCTTTTGTCACAAACTGATTGCAGCCTAACACATAACAACGTCCCTCTAAGGCAATGTGCTGCATCGTGGCTTGCCATCGATCTCTATGATCAGCTGTAGGTGCGAGATATATTTCGACTCCTTTACCATACATAGCCATGCGAGCTAAGGGCATATAATTTTCCCAACAAATTAAGCCTCCAATCTTTGCGATGTCGGTGTCAATTACAGTAAGAGTGCTTCCATCACCCTCACCCCAGATCAAGCGTTCAGCAGCAGTAGGTTTTATCTTTCGATGTTTTCCAAGAATTTTACCATCTGGACCGAAATATAAAAGAGTACAATAGAGTGTACCTCGACTAAATTGAGTATCTCGTTCTATCACCCCAATAGCTAAATAAACTTTTGATCCTTTAACTGCTTCACTTAAAATCTCTGTAGTAGATCCCGGGATATCAATAGAATTTTCCCAATATCGCTGCCACACTTTTCTTCCCTCTGGACTGCGGTCCCCAATAACATTTCCAAAAGTTAAACCTCTAGGATATGCGGGAATAAACGCTTCAGGAAATAAAATTAATTGTGCTCCTTGGTTTGCGGCTTCAGAAATCAATTTACACACTTTTTCTAATGTAGCATTGAGATTGAATAAAACAGGGGCTGCTTGTACAACTGCAACTTTTACTTTAGAAAATTTTTCTTTCATAATTTAATTCATTTATCATGTTATTTATCATTTTAATCAAATTCAAAGATTAAATAATTTATTTTAAAAGAGAATTAAATGATAAAGCTAATTTGAAAACTAATTTGTTTATCTTCGTTAAGCAATTATTAGACTTTAACTAAGTTTGCACACCCCAAGAAAGATGAACAATATAATTTTTTGCTTTTGCTCTATAATATTTTAAAGTCATACCCATTTTATTTCTGACCGTTTTAGTTTGGAATATTAATCCTTTATCAGCAAGATCCAAGATGTGCCTTCTAATCTCTCCGGGATTCATTCTTAACTCAGTTTTTAGGTCATAAATTGTCATTTCTTTTATAATGAGTTTTTCTAAAATCAATTGTTTTTTTTTATGAAATAAACTTGACACTACTTCAGGAGTATTGAAAATAATCTCATCTAGTATTTTGGAATCATCTGTGTTATTTTTTTTTTTTACCATTAAGCTCCTCCTGATTAAATATTGAATGATACATTACGGTTGAGACAAGAATCATATAAGGAAAAATAATAAAGAAGCTCATACATGAAAGTAATGCTATAATGAGCAATAGAATTATTGATTTATTAAAATAAAATATAAGAAAATATAGTGGTATATCGATTGAAATAGAAAGAATGAAAAATATAGCAAAGATTGTTAAATACACTTTAGGATTATGTTTTAATAAATTAAAGGTTTGATTTAAAGCATTTTTAAGGGAACCGGTCGAAGTTAGTGATACGGGTAGCAAAAAAACCAAGGTTTCAAATAAAAATAGAAAGGAAAAAAAAATGATAAGAAATATTACTCTGGGAAATGCTGGATTTAATTGCATGACATAATTGGTTAATAAAATAGCAATCAAAAAACCAAAAAAAAAGCATAGAGCAATCAGAAAATAATGCCACCAAAACTTATAAAAATAGGTAAATGAACTCTTCAATTCTGTATAATAATCACCACTAGAAATAATTTCATTGCTCATTCCATAAAGACTTCCTATAAAAGCCACGAAGCAAATTAAACCAGGGATCATGAATCCTAAAAAGATTATTCCAGTTAAATCCGTAATATTTAATAATTGTTCTAATGGTGAAAAATTCAGCAATATAATGATATATATAATTATTGAAATTAATGAAACACATACAAAAGTAATTAGTGCGAGTAACTGAGCTCCAATTAAAGGTTTATAATAATCTTTATATAATTCCCATCCTAACTTTAAATAGTCCTTTATCGAGTTTGAATCTTGCTTTACAGAGTCTGGATCTTCTTTCATGATAGTTTTATCACTAATTTATATTAATAATAAGTATTGATAATTTTAAAATATTTTCAAAAAAAGTAATATTTTCAAAAAAAGTAATATTAAAAAAGGAAATTATATATAATCTATCTATAAAAATTCAAAAAAAAAAATGCAAAATATTTTAGTTATTCGGAACTTGGTCAAAAAATATGGATCCTTTCCTGCTCTTGATAGTTTTTCTTGCGATATTGCCAAAGGTGTTACTGGTTTATTAGGTCCTAATGGTGCAGGGAAAACTACCTTAATTCGAGCATTTCTCGGAATTCATCCATTCGAGAGTGGTTCAATCAAATTTCTTGACTATGAACTTCCTAAGGACTTGTTAGCCGTAAAAGATAAAATTGGGTATCAACCAGAGGTTGATACTAAGATTCTAAAAACTTCTGCGATGCGTTATGTTACTCATATGGGAACAATGGCTGGTTTATCCCGAAATACTGCAAAACAAAGAGCTTTTGATACTCTACATTATGTTGGATTAGGTGAGGCACGATATAGAGATATGAATACGTTCTCCCAGGGAATGATGCAGAAAGTAAAACTTGCAACAGCTTTAGTCCATGATCCCTTACTATTACTCTTAGATGAGCCCACAGCTGGTTGTGACCCAGATTCTCATGAACAAATTCTTGAACTGATTTCAGATCTTGGGAATAGTCATCACAAAAATATCATAATTTCGACTCATTTATTACCAGATATTGAAAGAACTGCAAGTCATGTTGTCTTAATGAATCGAGGAAAAAAAGTGATACAAGGAGATTTAAACAATATACTACGACAAGATGATAAAATAATTAACTTGCAGGTTCGTGTAGACGGGGATCATAATAAATTTGCTCAGCTATTACAAAATAATGGATTTGAGGTAACAAATGCTACCGAGATTATATCCTTTAATATTGAACGAGATGATGATAAAAAATACCTATCAATTTTTAAAATCGCTCGAAATAATGGAATGAATATCAGAATGATGACTACTTATCGCCAGTCTTTGGAAGATGTATTTCTAAATGAAATTGCAAAAAATAAGTTGGAGAACTAAAAATGACAGAAGACCAGATGAATGCAAATTCAACCGATTATCTACAGAAATTTACTTATCGTTTATATGATGGTAAATTTCAACCTAGATGGATGCGAGTTTTATATTTAATCCGTTTTGAATTGATATCAACTTGGCGTAAAAGTAAGTTTGCTAAATATTTGATGATTATAATCCTTGTATTTAGTTTTTTTTCAATATTGGGCGCCGCAATGTTAAAAGATATAGAGCCTGACGAGGGAGAAGGAAAAGTATCAGTAAGGGATGCGTTAAACGAATCCATTGCAAGCTATTTCGCATTTAACCTTTCCTTTATTCTCTCTAATTCTGATGGTATTTCGTATGGCTTAGGTAGGGGATTAGCCATGTTGTTGTTTATTGTCATAGGACTTGCAGGTTCTGGATTTTTTGCCGATGATAAACAAGGGAAAGTAATTGAAATCTATTTATCTAGATTAGAAAAAAGAGAATACCTCACTGGAAAGGTTGGAGCAATTGTGATTTATATTAACATATTTGTCCTTCTCCCATTAATTATAACTGGGGTTCTCTTCGTGCAATCATTGGAAAAAGATCACGAAAAATTTTTAGATTTTTATATGGGTATTATTATATATTCGGTATTGTGTTCTATAATACTTGGTTTATTTATTCTCGTTCTATCGATTTTTGTTGAAAAAAGATCCTACGCTAGTCTAATATTTTTCTTGGTTTTTCTTTTTGGTACAATCATAGGTCAGGCGATAACTTATGATAACTTGGATAACGAGTTTTTTTTACTAGTCTCTCCAACAAATTTCTTGGTCTTATTAGCCTATGTTTGTTTAGGTGATTATGATTTAGGTGTATGGGATGCGAAAAAAGAAAAATATGTTGAACTCAATCTTGATAATAGTGTAGGTCTCGAATATTGGCATGTGTTTCTTCAAGCATTCCTGTTAATTATAGTTTTTAGTTTACTTTTAGCCTATAAAATATGGAAAACAACAACAGAGGAATTATAAATGAGTAAAGCTTTAAATAATTTCGAAATCATTGCAAAAGTTGACAATGTAACAAAATCATTTGGGGAAGTTGTAGCTGTTAGCGACGCTTCATTTTCTATTGAAAAGGGAAAAATAACGGGCTTCCTTGGACCAAACGGTGCGGGAAAAACAACTTCAATTAAAATGATATTGGGATTAATCAGACCACAAAAAGGAAGAATTAGTTTATTTGGTAAAAATCCCTTTTATAATTCTAGAATAAAACAACTTATAGGATATATTCCTGAAGTAGAGGCTTTTCCCAAATGGATGAAAGCTCGAGATTATTTTTATTGGCTTGGACGTTTTCAGCTTACAAAAAAGGAGGCAATCCAACGGACAGATGAGGTTTTAGAAGAAATTGGATTGTTAGATGTCTCACATAAACGTATCAGGAAGTTTAGCAAGGGAATGAAGCAACGAATGAAGATTGGTCAATCCTTACTTCATAAACCGGCACTGATAATCGGAGATGAGCCTTTTAATGGTTTGGATCCAGTTGTAAGAAAAAAAATGTTTGACTTATTTAAGGACTACGCTCGAAAGTATAATTCCACGTTCTTTATTTCATCACATATATTATTTGAAATAGAGAAAATTTCTGAGACAGTTATTTTAATGTACAAAGGGAGGACTATTGCTCAAGGTTCGCCAATTCGCATAAGAGAGATGATTGACGATCAACCGCACTCCATCCAAATTACGGTAAAAGATTCAAAAAAATTATCGACATTACTTATCAATAATGCGAACAAAGAGGTTGTTTCACAAATCAAATTTCAAAAAGATGTCCGCTCAAATGAAGATCAACTCGTAGTTCTTACAAACGAACCGCGAGAATTTTATAGCTTAGTAACGGATCTCGTCTGTGATCACGAGATTCCAATACTAGAGATAAAAGCTACCGATGAGGGGCTTCAGAATTTATATAAATCCTTAACAATAGGATAAAAGATGATGTTATGACTAATAGAGAAGAAAAGATTAACTCAACTCAATATATTGAAGAAATAGTTCGCGCTGTAAGTATAAAAAAAATGATCTATGATCAGCAAGAAAAATTGATCAATAGTGTTATAATTGGTTTCAAAACCTTCTTAAACAGTAAAAAATGGTTGATTTACCTCCTCTTAGCTTTCATGTGGATTCCCGTCATAATTATCGTTGAAGATTATGATTTACAAATCGAAAAACCAGATGAGGCATTTGTCGACGCTATGCTTGATGGATTATTTCCCACCATATTTATATTCGGCTGTTTATTGCTTAGCTTACCTCTAAGCGCCGATGAAATCTCGGATCATTCGATAGACCTTTACCTCGTAAGACCAATCAAACGTGAGGTCTATTGGCTAAGTAGATGGATCGTTGTAAATGTGGTAGTTTATTGTGTTAATCTTATAATATATTTTTTCTACTATATCTTTGTTCACGCATTTGCAGAAGATGGGGTGTTTGCAGGTATAGAAAAGAATCTACCTGTGTTTGGAAAGGTTGCGATTATTCTACTTTTGGCCACTTTAATCTATTCGGGATGTTTTCTCCTGGTAGGAATGATTGGCAATCGAGGCCTGCTTCTAAGCTTCATGTTAGCGATATTTGAGGTATTTCTCATTGATTTCTTTTTCCTGGGCGATAGTCTTTATATCCCTCAAAACAATATTTATGAAATTGCAAATGACTTATTACCAGACCATGTTGATTTTGACACGCCAGATGATTTAGAATTACTGAATGCATGGATATATGTTATTATATTCCCAATTGTAGTATTCTTTGCAGGTGCTTTTTATCTTAGAATGCGAGAAATTAAATAATTAAATTAATTATTTTAGTATACATTTACCCCTCTACCCTTTATATTTTTATATCAATCTTTATTATTTTAATGTTTTTTTTAAAAGTGAGTATATTTGAATAAGAAATATTACGATGCAAACAAAGAACTCTGGGATGAGCTTGCTAGGTTACATTATAGTATGGAAAATGAGGATTATAGTGTAAAATCATTTTTAGAGGGACTAAGCACTTTAAAATCTTATGAATTGAAAGAAATGGGGAATGTGAAAGGTAAATCATTATTGCATTTGCAGTGTCATTTTGGTCTTGATACACTTTCTTGGGCAAGAGAAGGAGCTATAGTAACTGGTATTGATATTTCCAGTGAAGGAATTCGATTAGCAAAATTACTAGCTAATCAAGCTAAACTTGAAGCTCGTTTTATTAAATCGAATTTTTATAATTTGCCGAAAATTTTATCTGAGGAATTTGACATTGTATATACATCAATTGGAGTTCTCTGTTGGCTGAATGATCTGAATGAATGGGCAAAAATCATTACACATTTTATAAAACCAGACGGATTCTTTTATATTGCCGAGATTCATCCATTTTCAATGATATTTGATAATGAAACTAAAGATATCAAAAATCTTCAAGTTTATCGCAATTACTTCCACGATCCTAAACCAATGGAATTTTATGCCGACGGATCATATGCCTCAGATGAAATCAAATTTGAACCAAAAAAGGAATACGAATGGGCTCACAGCATGTCAGATATAATTAATTCACTAATCGAAGCCGGTTTAAGAATTGAATTTCTAAATGAATACCCTTTTACAGTCTGGAAGCAATTCTCGTTTGTAGAACGGGAACCTGATGGATTTTTTCGATTAAGAAACCAAAAAGCTGAAATTCCTCTTTTGTTCACATTAAAGGCTGTAAAATAATCTCTTGTAGTAGTATAGAACTTTCCGAAATAAATACTAGCATGACTTTTAATTTATAAATAAAAAGAAGATATTGGTCCAACTGATAAATATAACATTTAATTAACAAATATTTATAAAATCGTACTCCTACTATTGTTTTTGAGACTATTTAAAATAGCAAGAGGTTTTTATTTTGGAGCCATTTGAAATATTCAACGGATTTAGTCAAATTATATTTGTTGTAATTGTTTGGATCGTGG
Source organism: Promethearchaeota archaeon (assembly GCA_019058445.1). Classification (GTDB taxonomy): domain Archaea; phylum Asgardarchaeota; class Lokiarchaeia; order Sigyniarchaeales; family SOKP01; genus LW40-45. The sequence goes on from JAHPZA010000008.1 coordinate 14,326, forward strand.
GTATTAAGATTGCATCAAAATATGTTAAATTGGAGGAAAAAAATTTACTCTTCGTTGGGATTGTATGGATTGGATTATCAGAACCTTGGTTTGCCACTGTAGTAGCCTTCATGCTTGCATTTCTTTTCGGGATACCAACTACAGTTGAAGCATTCCTTTTAATTGGATTCGCATTTACGCCAGTCACCATGGTTCTTTGGGGGTACGTAATTACCGATTTTATCTATAAAGAGAAACAAAAAATAATTCTATTAATTGTTGGAATTTACGGACTATTGTTTGAAATATTATTTCTATTTTTACTCTTTACCCAACCATCTTTACTTGCCGAAATGATATCTCCCTGGAGAATTGTTTATAAACCTCTCATACAATTATGGATTATTTCGCTTTTAGTTTTATTTGCAATCACCAGCTCATTGTTTTGTCGAGAATCCTTAAGATCAGACAATCCAAAAATAAAATTAAGAGGAAAATTCTTACTCTTAGCGTTTATTACTTACATTCTTGGGGGAATCCTCGAAACTTTCTATACTCCCTTTATATATATGATAATTATAAAGCGGGTAGTCACAATTAGTGCTTCAATAGAGTTTTATTTTGGATTTATTTTACCTGAACGGGTTGAAAAATTATTCTTAAAAAAAGATTAAACCATCTAATTTAAAATAAAAAAATAATATTATCTTTATTTTTTAGTTATTAATATTTAGGAATCATCTTAAGCGCTACATCCATAGCTTCGATAAACTTGTCATTATCTTCAGGAGTATGTTGCATACATGTGAATGCTCGGTTTCCGTACTTCGTAATCACTCCCTCAGACATCATAATAGTTGCTATATTATCAACTAGCTCTTTTCGCTTAATCGCTTTAGGAATGTTGTCCATGTCACGAATATCCATACATAACGGCGAGAAAGTCTCATAGTGAATGATTGATTTGTAGTTATAGGCAAAATATGGCCGATTATGGCTTTCAAAGAGACTATTTAATTTTTTTACTAGATCATCACCTGCTTTCCCGGCTTTCTCTATTACATTTTGTTCTTCAATAATTTTTATACCCCAATACGTAGCGGCTACTGAAAGGGGATTTCCTCTTATAGTTCCACTGACAGACGCCTTTTTCCCTGAAACATCAATACCCCCCTCTACAACACCCATTACATCTGCTCTTCCTCCGATGGCTCCTGCGGATGGGTATCCTTGAGTAATAATCTTGCCAAATATGGTTAAATCTGGTTTAACATTATAATAGTTTTGAGCACCTCCAAGGTCTAACCTAAAGCCGGTAACCACCTCATCAAAAATATACAAGACATCGTATTGATCACATAATTCTCTCACTGTTTTATGAAATCCTGGTGGAATTGGAAGAGCTCCCGATTCTGCTCCTAAAGGTTCTACGATTACAGCCGCTACCCCACTTCTCTTTGCTGACCATTTTTTCAGATTTTCTTCTAATGCTTCAAGATCATTTGGTGGAAGTGATACTGTATCTTTATAACACCCTCGTGGGATCCCATCTGATTCCATAGCTCCGGAAAAGGGAATGTGTATATCGTAGTTTAGTTGGTCAGACCACCCATGGTAAGATCCTCCGAATTTAATAATTTTATCCTTACCCGTGAACACTCGAGCTATACGAAGAGCAGCCATATCTGCTTCTGTACCTGATTGAAAATACATCATTCGTTCTATTGATGGGACATGTTTCTGAACCATTTTAATCGCTTTATTTTCCCACTCACAATTCCAATATAAATCTGGCGGAAGATCATTAAGCACTTTAATAATTTCCTCTCTAAAAAGTGGATAATTGTGCCCTAAAATACATGCTCCAGCACTCATCAAATAATCAATATACTCGTTATTATCCACATCCCACATTCTCGTGCCAAGCGCACGTTTCATAGTAACTGCATATGGATCTTTAAGACACATCTGATGCTGAGTGCCTCCTGGGATTAATGAACGTAATTCATCAGCCAACGGCTTTGATTTCGGTGATTTATCAGCAATTTTTTTACGTATTTTTGCCATATCTTCATCTGAAAAGCCTTTCACGGGATTATCCCTTATAACTGCTATTCTTTTCTGAATTTCCTCAAATTCCATAATTTTTTCACTACCTAACTATCGTTTTTATTCAATTATGAAATAATAAAATGGTAGGATATTTAAAATTTTTAATCTAGATCTAACATTAAAAAATTTAATATAAAATAAAATAATAGGATCAAATATCCTAGAATTAATTAACATAATTTAGAGTAAAATAAATAAAAGGGAATAATAAAATGCCGAGAGTAATAGATTTGGTCATTGACACGGTAATCGAAGCTGGAATAGATCATGCCTTTGGTTTACCGGGAGGAGTCACCCCTTTCTTACTACAAGCGTTTTATCAGCGAAAAGACGAGATTCGAACCATTATTGCTCGCCAAGAGGGAATGGCGGCAACAATGGCTGATATGTATGGTAGATTAACAGGTAAACCAGGATTACTTATTGGACAAGGTATATGGATAGCAACAAATGGTGCATTTGGAATTGTAGAGTCCTTTTTAGGGGGAGTTCCGATGGTTATTATTACAGAAATATCTGATTTAGATAATTTAAGTCAACAAGCACCATATCAATGTGGATCAGGAGAATACGGAACAGTGAATATTCAAAATATATTTCGTTCCATGACTAAATATACAACTTATGCCACAACACCAGCCGAAGTTGTTTATGGTGTCCAATTGGCTATTAAACATGCGATTTCGGGAAGACCTGGTCCTGCGTGTGTGGTTACCAGATGGAGCTCTTTGGGGGGGAATATTGATGATCCAGCCACCTTATTACCGCCGCTTTATCCTGTAACAGGATACCTGCGTGTGAGCCCTCCATGTATAAGTGATGTCGATGCTAAAAAAATAGCTAAAATGCTACTTGAAGCCAATAATCCTATTATGATTTGTGGACGTGGTATACATGCTTCAAAGGCGTATCAAGAGGTTCAAGAATTAGCAGAAATTATTGGAATGCCCGTAACAACAAGTTATATGGGAAAAAGTAGTCTCCCTGATACACATGATCTTTCATTGGGAGTTATGGCATCGCGAGGTCAGAAATTAGCTTCAGATTTCATTAAAAGGTCAGACTTAATTTTGGCTGTAGGTACTTGCTTAGCACCAGATAACACAAATAGTTGTAGTCCTGATTTGATCAATCCCAATAATCAAAAAATAATCCAAATTGATATCGATCCTCGCAATGCTGGATGGACGTATCCTATCACGTTAGGGGTTACTTCTGATGCGAAATTAGCTTTACGAGCCATAATTGAATCAATTAAAATTATTGGTCCTCCCTCTGAAGTACAAAAAACAATAGACGAAATTAAGTCAGAAAAACAAAATCCTGAAAATGAATTTTTCATTAGCAAATTTTATTTTTCAGACAAAGAACCAATTGAACCAGAACGTGTTGTAAAAGAAATTAACGATTTATTTAGAGAAAACGATTTACTTGTGCTAGATGCTGGAAATAATCGAGTTTGGTTCACAAAATTATTTAAATCTAAGAAAGCCGGGCAAGTGATAGCACCAGGAGGAGCAGCAGGAATGGGATATTCCGCAGGTGCATCAATATCTGCAGCAATGCTCCATAAAGATGGAAAAGTAATACAAATAATAGGAGATGGTTCCTTATTAATGACTTTAGGAGCGATTGATATGGCTAGAGAATTTAACCTTCCTTTAGTTTATGTTGTACTAAATAACTCAAGTCTGGGAAATGTACGTGATTTTCTTTCACGCAAAGGTCGTCCTTTAACACATTACCCCGAAACTAATTTTGCTGATATTGCGAAAGCCATGGGAATTCAAGGAGTCAGGGTAGAAGGTGTAAGTGAAATCAAACCTGCTTTTGAAAAAGCTTTGAATAGTGAAGGGCCCATCTTATTAGATATAATTGTAAGTAAAGCTTCACATTTACGTATTAGAAGTTCCTTATAACCCTACTATTTTTCTGATATAAAGTCCTTTTTTTTTTCCCTTTCTTTTTTTTCTGAATCTATAATTCAAAAACATAGATTTTAATAAAAGTTGAAGTAAGTAACTACATATAATTTAATAATAGAAATTAGAAAAAAATGACAGAACAAGAAGAAATTGAATATAAGTCGTCTTATACATGGGTTTTTTCTATAAATTATTTTAACCAAGGTTTAGTAACAAGTATTTTGTCCGTGATAATTCCAATATATATCTTAATGATGATTGCAGAGGGGGGAACTTCGATTACACCTTCTGATGTTGCCTATATCGCCTCTATTATTACAATCCCATGGGCAGTGAAGCTCTTTTTCGGAATTGTTGCAGATAAATATGGACTCAAAACATTAGGAAGGCGAAGACCTTGGGTTTTAGGTGCTTTATTGATATCATCGGTAGGCTGGATAATGCTCCCCGTTATGATAACTCCAGTAAATGTGCTTCTAATGGTTACATTACTAGGATTTGTTATCAATTGCGGGACCGCATTCAGTGATACCGTTTTGGATGGTTTTATTATTGATATTTGTCCAAAAGAGAGACTAGGTCGCGTTCAAGGATTTGTCTGGGGGTTGCGATCTATAGGGACAATCGCAGGAGGACCTGTACTTGCTCTCTTCATAGTTTTAGGACATCTCTCGGTAAATGCGATTTTTATCGGTGAGGCCATTTTAACAGTGTTCTTTGCTATTTCGATTCTTGTAGTAAATGAAAAAAAGGATTATCCTAAAGTAATGCTTAAAGAGCATTTCAAAGGCATGTTTAATACTGGTAGAGATTGGAAAGCCTATATGTTCGCTTTAGCAAATAATGTTATGGGTGATGTTATTGTTCTCTTTTTAGCCATGTTTATTTTAATAGAGATGGGCATTATAGAAATGAAAGGCAGAAATATAACCCTTGGGGAAAAGACATTGGAAGTGTATCTTTTTCAGGCAAATGTAACTTTGCTTATCGCAATAGGGATAGTTATCGGGGCAGTTCTCGGAGGAATCATGGCCGACAAAAAAACGAGAAAATCTGCAATTCATTTGGGGGTTGTGATAACCACAGCTTCTATTTTACTATTGCTAATCCCTGCAACTTGGGAACTTTTGCTTTTTTTTACAATAATAATCGGTGTTGCACTCGGTTTCCGTCATTCCTCCTATTCAGCAGTAGTAGGTCAACTAGCTAAAAAGCATCCCGAAATGGATAGCACATACTTCTCAATCGCAAACTCATTTAGTAATTTCGGTGCAACCTTAGGACTCATTATCACGGGGCTAATTTTCCAAGTTTTCGGCACTTATGCGTTCTTATTTATTTTTCTCGCAATAATTAGTAATGTGTCATTAATCCCCTTTTGGGCAATTAACGCTGAAGAATATGAACATAAAACAAAAGGAAGCACAATTGTGTCAGATATCAAATAATCTTAATTTTATTTTTTCTTTTTTTTCTTTTTTCTTTAAACGTTACTATGTTTTCCAAAAACGCTTAAAACGAGCTTCTTGAATTTCTTTTATAGGCAGGATTATATCTAATACTGTATAAATTTTATCTGTTTGAATAGATTTCTTTGGTTTTTTTCGCTCGCTTCTAAAAGTCTCTAATTCCTTTAGCATTCCTTGATATTTCTCAAAATAAAACTCAAACTCTTCCTCATCCAATAATTCAACATAATAATTAATGTGTTTTTTGAAATAAAAATCATCCATATTTTTCCTCGTAGGTGATAATTCGAATAGTTTTCTATCAAGCTCATCGTAATAAGGAGGTAAATCTTCAAATATTTTTTTTATTATCTCTATAGTCTTTGCATCGGATCTGAGATCGTGAGAAAGAATCTCTACAATATCTTCTGGAGGTAGTTTTAAAAAATCAAATCCTAACCTTGTATATGCAAGTAAATTAGGAATTACGGAGTAAATTTTTTTATTAAATTGTCCACGTGATTTTACTTCACGTACTTTCAGCAGTCCTGACTCTTCTAGAACACCAAGATGCTTAGTGACTGTTGGCCAACTTTTTCCTAATTTTTCACATAAATCTTTAGCGCTTTGCTCTTTATAAATCCAGAGAAGGAGAAGAATTCTAATTCTAGTAATATTATTTATCGCATCTATAACTTCAACTTGGTTTTTTATCCGATCTTTTAAGTGATCAATTTTTTCCTGACTAAGTTCCTCGTTTTCTATTTTCACCATTTTAGTTCAGAATGAAATTTTAATTAGTTAAAATTAATAAAATTTAATAAATAAATAATAAAAATTTTATATAAAAAATTTTTATAAAAAAAAATATATAAAAAATTTAGAATATAGAATCTTTAAAAAAATTTTGTGAGATTAAAGATGAGTGAATCAACTAAAGAGGTAAAATACTCAAAAAAGGTACACTGGTCATATGGGATAGGTGGTTTTTTAGACAACTTTATGCTTGCAGCCTTTACAGTGAGAATTATTGATTTTTATGAAAATGAGCTTTTATTGGCAATTTTTTGGGTTGGACTAGCTTTCGGAATATACGGCTTCTGGAATATGATCAATGATCCCCTATTAGGTTTTTTATCTGATAGAAAAACTCGTTTTACAGAAAAATATGGAAGGAGATATCCATTCTACTTGATAGGAGCTCTGACATATGCATGGATTTTTTTGTTTGTTTTCACGGTACCTTTCACTGATCAAATTGGTATGTTCATCTGGCTTCTAGTTACTATATGCATTTTTGAAGGTCTATTTACACTTTGGCAGATCAATTATTTATCGCTGTTCCCTGACAAGTTTCGTTCACCCATGGAAAGAACAAAAGTTGGTGTTACTAATACTGTATGGGGATTGATTGGTATTGTTTTAGGAGTTGCATTGCCACCAATGTTAATTACTTATGGAGATATCCAAAGTTATATAATTATGGCAATGGCAGTTACGATAATTTGTTTTATTTTAGCAATCTTTTCAATACCAGGTATGAAGGAGGACCAAGAATTAATTGATCGACAACTAAAAATTTTGGAAGAACAAAAAGATAAAGTATCATTTTGGCAAACTCTAAAACATGCTATGAAAAATCGGAACTTTGTGGCATATGTATTGACATATATGGGGCATTTAGTAATGACGACCATGATGTTAGCTTCATTGCCATATTGGAATAAATATATAATTGGTTCAGATGATCCTGAATTAGAAACAATCTTAGCAGCGGGATTTTTAGTAGCAGTACTCATATCAGTTCCAATATGGAGTAAAATTGGACAAAAATATGGGAATAAAAACGCATTTATGATGGGAACTCTTTTAACGACATTTCTCTTTATTCCAATGTTTTTCATCAGTGATTTATTATTGAGCACGATCTTTATTGCGTTAATCGGTGTTGGTATAGGGGCTATTTGGGTGTTGATGTATCCTTGTTTCTCAGATGTAATTGACGAGATTGTGATAGAAACTGAAAAGCGACAAGAGGGGGTTTATACAGGGATTAGAACTTTTTTTGGAAGATTTCCTATTGTGATCCAAGCTATCGCATTTATGGTCGTACATCCACTTACAGGGTATAGGGCAGGTGCACCTCCAGGACAAAGCTCTCAGACATTATTAGCACAATTTGGAATTCGATTTCTAATGGCAGGACTTCCGATGATCTTCTATTTTATAGGATTTCTATTAATGTGGAAGGTCTACACGTTAGATAAGGCTTGTGTAGCGGAGAATAAGGAATTACTACAAAGAAAACTTCTTTAACTTATTATAAAATAAATTTTTTATTTTTTTTTCTTTATGTTTTAGGATAAAAATATTTAGTAATCAGAACAATTTATTAACACTGGGGCTTAAAACGGACTATTAATTAAATAAAAAAAAATATATTTTAAAATTATTTTACCTGCGCAATAGCTTCGATTTCAACCACCATTCCGGCTGCTGGGAATTGTGAAACCTCAACTGTGGTCCTTGCAGGAAAATTTTCAGTCACTCCATTGTCTTCGAAAAATTTCTTATAAGTTCTGTTCATTTTTCCGAAGTCCTTCATATCTTTTAAAAATACCGTAGTTTTCACGATATTTTCGACCTTTAGACCTGCAGCCTCCACGATCGCTTTCACATTTTGAAGCGTCGTTTGGGTTTGGTCTTTAATATTATCTGTCCCCGCAGCAGGACCTTGACCTGAGACGAAAAGTAAAGTACCAGTCTTAACGCCTGGAGTATAAGGGCCGGCGACAGGGGTACCTGGTCTTATATATTCAGCCATATTTTAATTTACACCTTTTTATTTTAATAACTTTTTCCTCGAGCAGATATTTCCCATCTTCCCACATATTCATTATCTTTTACAATATGTATATAGTCGTATAGATTTATTGAAGTGCATATATGGGCGGGAAAAAATTCAATTTTATGTCCTATTTCTAAACCCTCTGCTCCTATTGCTTTAAATTGTGTATGCTCTTCATTCATAACCCTAATTTTGGATTTAGGAAACTCTTTAAAAACTGGTTTACCATCTCCGGTTGCAATTGCTTTAGCTCCTGCGTCGGTCGTAAATTCTTTTTTTCCAGTTTGATTTTGTATTGTACCTAATATGGTAACTGCCAATTCAAAATCTGATTCTACCATATGAAGATGCTCATCTGAAAATACGTAAGTTCCTGGTCGTATTTCAGTAATTCCGTCGTATTTTGCAGCATACTTATATGTTCCGGAGCCTGCTGTTGAAATATGATTTATGCCAAATCCGTTTTTATTTAATAAATCTCTTGTATCAACAATTTTCTTATAACATTCATTCGCCATTTTTTCTTTTTGTTCCAAGTTCATCATTGGAGTCAAATGACCTTCATACCCATGTAATCCTATAAGCTTTAAATTGTCCGTTTTTTTAATAAAATTCGCCATCTCAAGTGCAGGTTCACCAGGTTGCACTCCAGATCTTCCTAATCCAAGGTCTATATCCAGAAGAACTTCCAATTCAGTATTATTTTTTACGGCAATCTTACTTAGATCCATTATATTTTTTTGTGAATCAACAGCACAACTAATCTTAATATATTTGCTTAATTTTGCCAATCTGTCTATATGTGAGGGATTAATAACTTGATTAGCAATATAAATATCATCTATGCCGCTCTGGGCAAAAACCTCAGCTTCTCCTACTTTTGCAACGGTAATCCCTTTACATCCTGCCTTAAGCTGCATATGTGCAATAATCGGACATTTGTGGGTTTTTACATGTGGTCTATGATTCACATTGTTATCTCGCGCAAATTTTGCCATTGTTTCAATATTCTTCTGCATGATGTTATAATTCAGCACCAGAGCAGGGGTAGGGATCTCATCTTTCCAACTGTCATCCATGAATTTTAACTCCTTTTAGAAATTCGATTTTAATAATTGTAAAAAAGCAAAATAATAATTAAATATTTATTAATGCAAAACCGAATAATCTATTTAATAATTCTAAGAAAATGATGAACTAAATGGATAAATCTGAAGGCAGTTCTAATAATATAAATCTTTCAAGTAAGACAAACAAACCAAAATCTGCTTAGAGAACGGGGTCTTTAGTAATAGAAATAATAAAAAGTAAAAAAATAAAGAGAAATCGAAGTTTTATTTTTCAATTTGCTTTCCTACACCGTAATATAGTAAGAACGCTGTAGCGTAAAGGGTTAAACCTAATATCGATGTCATTAATCTAAATGACGGATCGTTCAAATAATTCGAAACAGAAGATATATATAGAATAGCAAAATAGCCTAGAATTGCCAAAATATAAAAGAGCCATTTCTTTTTTATGATTTCATCTTCAAATTTTTTATAGACTTCTACCGAATAGTAGATTGTTGGTATTATACAAAAACTAATGACTATAAGAGCATATATCAAAAATGTTAAGGACCATACAGGTTTCCAATTCGTAGAAGCATCAATAGTTATTCCGCCGTACCATCCAATTGGCGCTAAAACAAGTAATGCACCTCCGTAGATTATTGCTATAAGGTTGTGTTTCTTAACGGTAAAAACCTTCTCTGACTTTAAGACAATTAGAGTAAATATCAATAAATATACCATGGCGAAACAGAATAAGTAGTATGTTATAAAATGTAATATTTTTACCAATGGATTTACATTCAGCGAAACATACACGACATTAACAATCGTTGCAGAGGCAGATAAAAGATAAAATGTACTAAAAAGTTGGTTTAACCTTTTTGTATCTCTTCTCAGAATCATTAGACCGAAGATAATATAAATAATTCCCATACCCAGCTGAACAATATAAATCTGGATAAACCTGGCTGTATCTACTTGAAAAAGTACCATAATATCAATCCTTTTTTATTTGTTATATCTTTTAATATTGATTATAGTTGTTTAGTTATAGAAGTATAAATACATTGTTAAATAAAAATCCTAAATAATTTCATTAAAAATTTTTAAGGTTTACTTTACAACAAAATTATAAAAGCTATTAGATAACTTTATTTCGATTTCCAACTAGATATATCAATGATCAAATTTCTATAACAAAATATTTGAAAGCTGAATATATTTTTCAGAGTTTCATTACAAAAATCACTAGAGATTAGAGTTTTTTGTCATTCGAATTTATTAAAACATTTTTTCTCAAATTCAAATCTAATATTGAAACATCAGTAAAAAAAAGATAAATTTAAATTCGAGATTGGTTTTATTTATTCTTAAAATCGTATACATTTAAAACTCTCATAATTTAACAATTTAAATTATATATCCTCTATATAAAGCAGATCGGATGTCAAGCGTAGAAGAGATATTTAATGATATGGCGCAGGAATATGACGATTTATCCGATTTGTGGTATTCATGGTTTTTTTCGCGGCTTCATTATTTTATAGCTAATAAAATTATTCATAAAAATAATAAGAAGAAAGTTTTAGATATCGGATGTGGAACGGGATTTCAATCTTATCTATATTCAGCTGCGGGTTATAATGTAATTGGGATAGATATTGCGAATAATCTTCTTGATATTGCCAAACAAAAAAACCAAATTTTTAATCCTGATAGGGTTGAATTATTCCCAGAATATTACGATTATGTTACACGATATAATCAAAAAATAAGAAAAATCCTCAAAAAAAAAATTGGTAACATTAAATATTTACCTCCTAAATTTCATTTCGGTGATGCCCAGAATATAATTTATAATGATAGTGATTTTGATCACATAAATTGTTGCGGTAGTACTCTAAGTTTTGTCCCGAAACATAAAAAAGCAATATCAGAAATGGCAAGAGTCTTAAAACCTGGTGGAACTTTTCTTATAGATGTAGAACATAAATGGAATTTTAATTTTTTATGGTATATTTTAGATCCCTTAGTTCGAGGAAAACTCCAAATAAATAATAGTATTAGACAAGGATTAAAATTTTTAGCTAAAAAGTTTACTCGTAATATTTGGATTAATTTTCCTTTTGGTGAATTCAATAATCCCGTAAACATGATTTTAAAACTATTTACGACTTATTCCTTAAAAAGAGACTTAATGAAATATGGATTAAAAGTAGAAAAAAAATTTTCAATTCATTCCCTCACTAATTTAATTCCTTGTACCTTTCTTGATAGCCTTAAACCTTCTAAAAAACTAGTATCCCTTTTTAAATTTTTAGCAAAATTAGAAGAAAAACTTCCATGCTATTTACCTGGATCTATTCTAGTATTATATGGTAAAAAAGTAAAATAAACAAATTTAATAAAGCTTAAGTCTAATCTATAAGGTATGATACTATTTTAAAATTAATGCATTTTAAATTAGCTTCAATCTCTGGAGTAAACCAGTAACTAAAATAGGGAGAGCAATAGTGGCATCACACCAAACACTAACATAATTTGAATCTAAAGAATATTTTCCCCATGATTTAGATTCAGATATAGTACAACCAGAAAGGCCCCCGTCATATTCAGTAGCAGTATGGATCCTGACGGAATAATTATACCCCATTGTTTCGATATTATCGATCTGGTCAAGTAAGGGAAAGATTTGTTGAGCCCAGTTCCTTGGAACACCACCCCCAATCACTATAGTCCCATACTTTTTAGAAGTTTTTATTAAATCTCCGAAATTTAAAACATCCTTTAAAATATCAAATTGAAAGTTATAATCATCTCTTTTTGAATATTTTATAAGATTTAGGGCTAATTCAGAGTCCGAAAAAGCGGGTACATAAATAGGGATGGCATTTTCAGAGGCAACAGATATAATACTCCTCTTTTGTATTTTATCTCCGAGAAGTTTTAGAAATTCTGAGGGTGTTAAGCGTATATCCTTAGATTTAAATGTGTCTTGAATTATTTTAAATAATGCTTCTTCAGCTGATTGGTAATTCTCTTCAGGAAGAAATACATCATAAATTCGATTTATACGATATTCAAATAATTCATTATCATCAACAAATGGACTCCCTATATAGTGACCTTGATGTGCAAAAATATCAACAATATCATGTATAATATTTGCTCCAGTCGTAACTAAAACATCTATTAATTTATATTCCATTAATACGCATATAAGCTCCCCCATCCCTGCTGGAACCATAGCTCCACTCAATGTTAAAACAGTGAGACATTCTTGGTTTGTGACCATTTTTTCCAAAATATCAAGGGCTTGTCCTAAATTGCGACCCTGAAATCCACAATATCTAAGAGCTGATAAAAGATCATCTATGTTAGAGACTCTTTTCACATCAAGGGGTTGAATTTTTTTTAATAAGTAGTCTTCCTTCTTATGATATTCCATATATAGTAAAATACTTTAAATATTAATAATTTTATTTATATTAATAATATTAAATAACTAATAAATTACCGAATTATGTCTCTAGTTCCAAATACTGTATTTTTTACGAAGGGTAAAGGATACCATAAATCAGAATTAGGCTCTTTCGAACAAGCCTTACGTGATGCTAGTATTGAAAAGTATAATATAGTATCTGTATCATCTATTCTTCCTCCGTATTGTATTGAGATTCCAAAAAAAGATGGGTTAGCTCAACTCCGTTCTGGACAAATTGTATATTCAGTCATGAGCCGTGTTTCGAGCAATGAGTACAATCGCTTGATTTGTGCTTCTATTGGTGTAGCGAAACCTGCGGACCAGAGAACCTATGGCTATTTGAGTGAACATCATGCTTTTGGCACAAAACCTGAAAATGCGGGAGATTTTGCTGAAGATTTAGCTGCGGAAATGTTAGCTACAACATTGGGCGTAGCTTTTGATCCCGAAGCGAATTATGATGAAAAGAAAGAAATTTATAAAATGGACGGGAAAATTGTAGAGACTAAAAATATCACAGAATCAGCCACAGTTAGGGAAGAGGGGGAGTGGCTCACAGTATTAGCCGCTGCCGTCTTTATAATATAATTAGAATTTTATACTTTTATTTTCTTTCCTATTTAATTAAGAATAATTTTAATTATTCGAATATTATATAATCTTAGACCATGCATACGATTGTTGGCGAAGCAGTTTTTATCAGATTATATGATGTTGGCAGATCTATTGATTTAAACAGAGTTTTATCTGTTTTGCCAGGAATTCGTGACCGGAAATTTATAAGAACAAAAGATACTCCACCATATATTTTTATTCCAGAAACAATATCTCTAACAATACACCATGATTTTGAGAAAAATCCAACATCAATTAGTAAGTTAGAACTTGAAATTAAGTTATATGAATATGGGGTTATTTCTTTCATCGCAAAACTGAACGTTAAGGAATTTCCATTAGAACAAATGCATAAAATTAGAAAAATGGAATTTAGGATTTCAGAAAGCCTTTTAACAATTGATAAATATCTGGATAGCTATTATCATAAAATTTATAGCCAAATCGAAGTATTTATTGATAAAACGATATATGGGTTTAACCCTCCAGAAGAAGAAAATTATGCTTGCTTCTGTATTACTAATGATGTGGGTGATCCATATGAATTTATTAAAAAACATAAAGAATATCTCGCAGCATTTTTAATGGGAGAGTCACCTGAATTAAATCTTCACTATAGTCAGGTTAAAAGCACATTAAACTATCCATTTTCCTTTTTAAAGAATGACCTTGTTATATTTGATCTTGATCGTTGTTTAATAATTGATCCTAACCAAGATTATGACGATATTCTATTAATCGTAGAACTTGCGAATTATCAATTACTCGAATTACGAACACTCGATCATTTCCTAGATGAAAGCTTAGATATTGCAGAAAATGATATTCGTTCAATATTTTTTGACAGATTTAAATTATGGAAAAAGCTAAATAAAAGATTAGGTCAGCTCTTTCGATTGAGAATCGATATGGAATTCATTTTAGATAATATCGAGAATGTTTCAAAAATCATAGGAGATTATTTTTTAGCTCAAATATTAACCTTTCTGAGCGATTTATTTCAATTGGACAAGTGGACTACTAGTATTCGCAATCGTTTGAATCTTTTAGATAATTTATATAGCACAGCAAAAACCAGTGCTAATGAAAGAATTTTATTAATAGTAGAAATACTTTTAGGTGTAGTTTTTACTTTAGAATTCATTTTATTTTTAATAGAATTCTTATATTTATTTATCTAAAGATAAGAATTAATTCGGATAATATAAAATATTACTTACTTATTTTAAAAAGAAGATCATAGAATTTGCTACAAATAATAGAAATGTTTAAATAAAATATTTGTTATATAATAAAATTGATATAACCTATTATTTAAGAACATAATTAAATCTCAGAATAAGGTGGTAGAAAAATGATGATTGATGAGGTTACCGGTCCTAAAAAGGGAAAGAAATCTAACGATGACTACGATGATGATGACGATGAGTGGGATGATGACGAGGATTGGGAAGATTATGATGAAGAAGATTGGGACAACGATGGTGATTACGAAGATGAGTGGGATGAGAATGCCGTGGGTGATATAGATGGATATGGGTCTCCCGATTATTATGATGACCGCTTCTAAAGACACCCTTGAAAGACAGGCTAGAATAGATCTCATGTAACTAATTCAATAAATAAAAAATTTTTTTGATAACTGCTTTTATCTTTTAAAATTAACATTATAAATATTATACCAACTCATTTTATATACATTCAAATTTTAAACATGAAAATATAGTGATTCAAACAAGGTGAATGAAAGCTCAAAGAAGCTTGAAGAAGATAAGGTGAAATATACCTCTCTAACTCTTTGGTCACATGGTCTTGGAGGATTTTTCACAAATTTCATAAATGTTGTTAAGGGTATTTTTTCCTTTTTTTAATCTAACGTTCTAAAATAAAAGAACTTTAATCAAAACTTAAATTTTAATTCATAAATCTTAATTAAATTGAATTTAAAATTAAGAAAATAAGATGCCTATATTAATAAAGAATGGTTTAATAGTTGATGGAACAGGGTCTCCCGGTTATAAAGCGGATATTCTGATTACCGATGATAAGATTAGTAAGATAGGAGAAAATCTGGATGCAAATGGATGTAAAATAATTGAAGCATCAAATAGAGTGGTAGTACCGGGATTTATTGATCCACATAATCATAGTGATCTCAGTCTCTTTCAATCCTATAAAATAGAACCTTTTATAATGCAAGGAGTTACAACCCTTGCTATTGGGATGTGTGGACTTGGGATTGCACCAGCTAATGAAAAAGTAGTAGAAAACTATTTTGATTTTCTTAATAAAGCATTTATTTCGACTGGGGGAATTTACAGAAGTCTTCAAGATTATTTTGATGACATAGAAAGTAAAGGCGGAGTTTCGGCGAATTTGGCATTTTTTATACCACAAGGGAACGTACGAGCATGTGTATTGGGAGCTGAAGAACGTCCTGCTACAGAAGAGGAAATTAATGCCATGAAAGAGATCGTAAGAGAAAATATGGAAGCTGGAGCCTTCGGGTTATCAACAGGCTTAGTATATCCTCCAGGTTCAGTCACTCCAACAGAAGAATTAATAGAATTATCGAAAGTAGTTAGTGAATATGATGGGATTTATGATTCCCATATGAGAAATGAAGGAACATTTGTAATAGATGTTGGAATGAGTGAATTGGTGAGAATAGCGCGAGAAGCAAATGTAAAGGCTCATATTTCTCACTGGAGTGTAATTGCAAGAAAAGACCTCAAAAAACAGACAGCTAACGTTATTGAATATATGAAAAAAGCGCAAAACGAGGGACTTAAAATTTCTGCTGATGTTACGGTTTATCCTGATGGAGCTACAAGTCTATCGTTTATATTGCTCCCTACTTGGGTTTTTGAGAATTTTAAGGAAAACCTTACAAATGAGGATACGAGAAAGAGAATCGCAGATGAAGTTTTTCAAAAAGTACATTCATTCTTTTTACCAGGAGAACCTGATGAAAGTAAGAGAAGTGCACTTTACGAAGGGTTAAGTAAATCTACTGAAATCATTAGTGCAACCCATTCTACTCAAATTGAAGGGCTTTCAATTTATGATACCTTGAATAAACTTTATCCTAATAAAAATATTGAAGATGCGCTATTAGATTTCATCAGAGATGAAGATGGAGGGATTATGATCCGAGTTCAAACTAAAGACGAGAAAAAGAGTGTAATTCCTATTTTTAAACAGGAATATGTATGCCCAAGCTCAGATGGATTCTTGGAAATGGAAAAAAATACTCATCCCCGTTCATATGGTGCCTTTGCACGGATTTTACAGAGATGGGTTAGGGAAATGAATATTGTATCTTTAGAAGAGGCAATAAGAAAGATGACATCCTTACCTGCTTCAATACTTTCATTGACGGATAGAGGACTTATTAAAGAAGGTTATAAAGCAGACATCGTTATCTTTAATATTAACACTATTGAGGAAAAAGGTACAATTGCAAATGGGCGTCAACATCCAGTAGGAATTGATTACGTTATCGTAAATGGAGCTATCACTGCTGAAAAAGGCAAGCATACGGGAGCATTAAATGGTCGAATATTAAAGCATAAAAAAAAGTAAACCCTTCCATTTTTTTCAATAGAAGTTATGAAACTTAAAAGTAAAAATTTAAAATATTCAAAGTTTCATTAATAATTAAATTTCAGATGAGAGTAGAACAATGGTCATAGATAAGAAATGGTTTTTAGATAAAATAAAAGGCTTTTTATCTGAAGATGAAAGTAATAAGATAAAAGTTGATGGATCATTTATATTTGATCCCGATGTTTTGGTCGGATTTTGCGACGGTCACGATTCAATTTTCGAAGAATATAAGGAAATAATTGGAGATTTTCATCTAACTCCCGTTGAGGCATATACGAAATATTGTGAAAAATATAAGAGTCCATGTTCCACTGAGAACCTTTCAGTCGTAGCATATATTCTTCCCATCAGCCAGAATACCAAAAAAGAAAACCTTGAATATTCCAAAGAGATGCCAAGTGAAAGATGGGCACATACTAGATTATTTGGAGAGCAAGCAAATCAAAAACTACAAAAATATTTAGTTGCTGAGTTAAAAAAGCAAGAAATAGATGCAGTTGCTCCAATGACACAAGGTTATATGTTTAGGATTCATCGCAAGCATAAAAAAGGTGTCTGGGCATCCACGTGGAGTCATAGGCATATGGCTTTTGCTGCTGGGCTTGGTTCATTTGGGTTAAGTGATGGATTTATAAATGAAAAAGGGATTGCTATGCGATGTGGTAGTCTTATCGTCAATTATGCTCTTCCCTCTGATGCTGACAAACGACCCACTGATCCATATTATTATTGCACAAACTGCGGATCTTGTATTAAGAGGTGTCCTAAAGGAGCAATCACCTATGAGGGCCGTCATGATAAGCAGAGTTGCTCGGAACATGTCATGTCAACGATTCCTTACATTAAAAATAATTATCAGATTAATATTTATTCATGTGGATTGTGTCAAGTGGGTGTGCCCTGCTCAGATGGAATCCCTTCAGCAGAAGATAAGTAATTTTAAACGAAAATTAAATTTTAATAAAATACAATTAGATGTGAAAAATTATGGGTAAAAATATTAAAATTCCATGGGCTGCTTGGAGAGAGCCTGAAAATTTGGAGTTGAACTTTCCTGATTCTTGGGATATTACTGTTTGTAATATGAATGGAACTCCAGAAGTAAGTGATGAGGATATAAAAAATTCAATATTAAATCCAATAGGAACTCCAACTATATCAGTATTGGCAAAGGGAAAGGAAAAAGTAGTCATAGTCACGGATGATATGACAAGAACCACTCCTGTCTATAAGATTATGCCATATATTCTCAATGAATTGGAAGGAGTGGGTATAAACAAAGATCAGATTACAATTCTTCTAGGAATTGGTGCACATAGACCAATGGATCGTCATGATTGTATCTTGAAGTTGGGAAAGGAAATTGTCGACACGATGAGAATTGAAAATCATCATCCTTACGAGAATTTAATCGACCTTGGAGTTTCTGGGATAGGGACACCAATAGATGTCAATAAAACATATTATAATGCTGATTTGAAAATCGCAGTGGGAGGTGTAATCCCCCACCCTCTCGCAGGTTTTGGGGGTGGTGCTAAAATTGTGTTACCAGGGGTTTGTGGTATTAGAACTCTTGAGGGAAATCACAAAGCAGGTATGGAAGGGAAAGGTGCTGGGATTGGAAGAATGACAGGAATCAGAGAAGATATCGAAGAAATTGCAGGAAAAGTAGGATTAGATTTTTCTGTGAATGTAGTTTTCACTGAAGAGGGACAAATTGGAGGAATCTTCTCAGGACATTTCAAAGATGCTCATAAAAAGGCAATGGACTTAGCAAAACAGGTATATAGCACAAAGGTTACATTAGATAATCAAATCTGTTTTTTTAATTCATGGCCCGAAGATTCAGAGCTCAACCAAGCTCAATATAAAGCCTTAAATTTTTTAATGACTGCGCCGAATAAATTGATTAATCGGGATGGAGCTATGGTGTTAATGTCATCTTCCTATGAGGGACGAGGATATCATAGTTTAGTGTCTGAAACTGGTTCAAAACTCTATCATAACGCCGGAGATGGGATAGCATGGAAAGCCTTTGTAAAGAAGAGAAAAGTATACTTTTATTCTCCCAATGTAAATAAATATGACATTTATCATTTTTATCCAAAGAGCGTAAAATTGTTCAATGAGTGGGATCCACTTATCGAAGAATTAGAGAGTATATATGGTAATTCTCCTAAAACAGCAATATTGCCAACTTCTATGCAATTGGCAGAATAATATTTTTATTTCTTCTTTTATTTCCTTTTTTATTTGGGAGATTAGCACAAAATTACCAGCTAATTACATTTCTTCTCGTAATTTGAGAATTTTCTTTCGTAGTTTTTTAACTCCAGAATCATCCCCACTATAAATTAAAAATCCTTCATGTAATTTCAAAGCTTTTTGATAATAATATATCGCATTGATAGAATCTTTATTTTTTTCTGCATTTTCTGCAGCTTCTAAAGCAAAGTCTAATTCCACTTGTTTAGCTTTTTTCTCGGTTTCAAAAAGCAGGCTCGAGATCTTGTTGATTTCATCCTTTAATTTGAATTTTTTTGCTACAATAAGCGCTTTATTATACTCCTTTTGAGTGATATCAAATGTTGAGGACTTTTCAGCTGTTTTACCCCTTTTAATAAGATTTTTAATTAACTTTTTTGCTCCTACTTCATTTAAGTCCTCCATCTGCTTTTCTAGCTTAGTTATATCATCATCGCTTATAATGATTGAAGAAATAGGCTTAATCTTCATCGCTCGTTTTTGATTAGCTTCCTGGCGAACTTCTAGGTTAGAGATCACGGTTTCCAATTGCATTGGAACGATTATATCCTTATTTAAAAGCTTGTAAATTCCCTGGAGGATTACTTTAGCTTGAATATTTGCAATTTTTTTGACTTTGTCAATCAGAGTATTTATATAGAAAAATGATTTTGAACTTAGAGTATCTCTTGCAAGATTAATAATTGCATTTTGAACAGGATCGTTATTAATCTCTTCCAAATACTCAGGTGGGATCGCATACGCTAAGGTCATAGGAAATACAAGATTAATGTTGAATGATCTAATGATAAACTCTGCCATAGATTTGGAACTAAAAGCTCCAGAGTTCTTATAAATCGCAAGTTGTTCTTTAAATTGAATTTCAAATTCTTGCAAAAAATGTGAGACAAGATTTTTCATATGTCCTGAGGATTTATGGTCAAGGATTAATACTATTCTGATATAATCTCCGTTCTTTAGCAACATATTGAATTTTTTATATTGTAGTTCATAAAATGGGTGTTCTAAAGCTGAAACTGAATCTTCACTTAACCCTTTGCTTGATTCAGAAAAAGTTATGTTTGCCTGAATGAATCCACTTAATAATTCAACTTCTATATCAACAGCAGAAACAGGATAATTTAGAAGAGCTATACCGGACTCTATATCCATTAGAATTATATGCTTAATATTTAAAACATCTAAGAAAATCTGCCATATTTTATCTCGTTCTACTTGAAGTCGTTTTTCATCCACACTTGTAATCTGCATCTCTGGACTGATTTCAAATCCCATTTTTTCTAGTTTATTTATTATGCATTCTTTACAGAGTTTCGGGGCTTTAGAACAATTTGATAAACCACAATCGAATTTTAAACCATTTATGATAAACGTTGCCATTTCATTTATTCACTTGAATTTTAAAATAAAAAATAAAAAATATTCTCAAAAATACCCAAATTAACGCAATAATTTAGAGCATCATTTAAATTGTAATAAATTATGAAAATTTAAGTTTTGAGTTCTAAAAAATTAGAACATTGATAGACTTTAGAGTTCCATCGTAACCGATAGTTGAAATGGAAAAAATTAATTTCCGCTAGTAGCTGGTTAAAATTATTCATAATTCAAATTAGTAATGAAACTAAAATGAGGAAAAAAGAAGAAGTTATGAATAAGCGAACTAAATAGGTGATTAAAGTGATTAAAAATATATTAAATGATAAAAAAGAAAAAAATTTATACTCATTTATTTTATATCGCTTAAATCTACACCTTTTGTTTCTGCACCATAAAGAAAATTTAAAGGTATTAGCAAAAATAATAAGAGTGCGTAGATTATAAAAGTAGTTCCTAACCCATAAAATAAGATTAAAGCACTGGCGATTAAGAGTCCAAACGTGATACCAAGAGCATTTAATAAACTTCTAAATCCTAAAGCTGTGCCTCTTTTCTCCGTGGGTACCAACTCCAATGTAGTCACTCGAAAAATCCCTAATAATCCCCAATAACATACATGAGTTAATGCATATCCTATTTGAACAAGGATATATGCATAGGGAGTGAGAGCTCCCCATACCCACATCATAACTGAAATCGGCATTAATGCGGCCCATATATATAATAAAGGTTTTCTTCCGATTCTATCTGCTAAAACACCATTTATGGTATAAGCAACTAAAACTGCCAAGATCGTCCATAAAAAAATCAGAGTAATTTGAGATTGACTAAGACTACCCACATCCGAAATATATTTTTCGAATAGACCTAAATAGATGGTGCTAGCCCCGTAAATTGCACTCATTATTAAAATAGCGGTGTATGGTTCGATTTTCGGTCTTGAAAATAGATTTTACCTCATTTAGAAACGATTCTTCTTTTATTGGTTTCTTAATCCCCTCTTTCTTCATCATTTCATATTTCTCTGTCTCCTTAATCGTTAAAAGTATAATTATGCAGAGAGGAATACCTAAGAGAATCGGAAAAACCATCATCATTCGCCAATTTGATGTAGTATCTGTAATATATATACTGCGTAAAATTACCATGATAACAGCACCCACTAATCCTCCAACTAAAAGAATACTAGTAAAGAACATTCGTTTTTCTTTTTTTGATTCTTCATTTATATAGAGAAACCATATATCGGAAAGTTGAAAAAAATTCAACAGAAAAACAAAGATTACATATTGGACGTAATTCTGCGAAATAATGATCAATAAGCTAGCAATTGCCATACCAGCCACGGTAATCGCTAACATAATTTTTCTCCCGATTCTATCCGCCGCATATTGATTAAAAAAGATTAAATAAGCACCTACAGACGCAATACTCCCCCCCAAAGCCATAATGGCATTTTGCTCATTTACAGAATAATCACTTAAAAATTCTTCAGCAATTTTAGAAGGAAAAGCCCCCACAACTACAGTTGCATAACTATCAAGAATTTCAACTAGAATTAATATTATTATCAAATAAATAAAATACGCTTTGGTTCTAGATTTTAAATTAGAATTTGTTGGATCCATATTAAATCATTTCACTTTTATCTTTAAAAATCTTCGCTATAATCGAAAATATGTAATGTTGGTCCTATTTTGTTTTGTCATAAAGGGTTTAGATATAATGAGAAAACTAAACAATATTTCTTAAATAAATTAAAATTAACTCAATTATAAACATAATATGTTATTATTATAATCTAGGTAGAATCAAAAATGAGCGATAAAGAAATTGATTTGAAAAAAAGGAGTAAGGAGATATTTGAAGTTATAAAAAATACGACATTCTATTATGCTCCAAGAGGGATTATAATGGGTGTAGGCCTTGAGGAAAAAGAGATTCATAGTAAACCTTTTATTGGAATTGTAAATACTTGGAACGAGATTAATCCTGGTCATATGCATTTAAGGCAATTGGCTGAAGCAGTTAAGCTAGGCATTGCTGAAGGGGGCGGAATTCCTCTTGAGTTTAATACTGTAGCACCTTGTGATGGGTGGGCAAATGCAAATATAGGAATGCGTTTTATCCTCCCTCAAAGAGATATAATTGCTGATTCAATTGAAGCTATGGTTGAAGCTCATCGACTTGATGCTATAGTCACACTCTCTTCCTGTGATAAAATTAATCCCGGAGTTTTAATGGCCGCAATTCGACTGGATATTCCCACAGTATGCGTACCAGGAGGACCTAATCTGTTTGAAGTAGCTTTTACTCCTGGCTATAAAGGAGTAGATGTGAAGAATTATGATGACTTTCAAAGCAAAACAATGTGTATATCTTGTGCGACTGCTGGAGCTTGTGAATTTATGGGGACCGCCAATACTACCCAATGTCTCATGGAAGCGTTTGGGATGACATTGCCCAATGCAGCAACGACACCTGCATTTACTAGAATGAAATATGTAATTGCTAAAAATTCAGGAAGAAGAGTAATGGAATTATTAAAGAAGGGAATAACAGCCTCGCAGATAATGACCGAAAAATCTTTAGAAAATGTTATGACGATCGATGCGGCGATTGGTGGTTCGACGAATGCCGCTCTTCATATACCAGCAATAGCCTATGAAATGGAAATAGATTTTGACATCGAACTTTTTAATGAATATAGCAAGAAAGTGCCTATGATTGTAAATACTTCCCCTTCAGGAGAATATGGAGTTGTTGATTTATATAATGCCGGGGGCATTCCAGCAGTAATGAATAGAATAAAGGATCATTTAAATTTAGATTGTATGACTGTATCAGAAAAGCCTATAGGGAAGCTCATAAGAAGAGTAAAAATCATGGATGATAGGGTGATTAGACCTTTAGATAATCCCGTCTTTCCTGAAGGAGGGACTGTTATCTTAATAGGTAATTTAGCTCCTGAATGTGCTGTTGTAAAACAATCTGCAGTAGGAAGAAAGGATTTACTAAAATTCGAGGGTCCTGCAAAAGTATTTAATTCTGAAAAAGACGCCCTTATTGCATTATCAAAACATGAAATCAAAAATGGAGATGTAGTTGTAGCTCGATATGAGGGACCCAAAGGAGGTCCTGGGATGCCTGAACTAGTTGCTCTCACCTCTAATCTTATGATTAGACAGGACATGACCGATTATGTATTAATCACCGATGGTAGGTTTTCAGGAGCATCTCAAGGGCCTTGTATAGGCCATGTCAGTCCTGAAGCATATGTAGGTGGTCCAATTGCTATAGTTCAAGAGGGTGATATTATAAAAATAGATATTCCAAATAAAAGTCTAAATATAGATCTTTCCGAGGAAGAAATAAAGAGAAGATTTGAGAATTGGAAACCATATGAAAGAGACATTAAGAGTAAAACCTTGCTAAAATATAGAGCATTAGTGACTTCAGCGGCAAAAGGTGCCATTTTAAAATTTGATTAATAAAAGAAACAAAAATAATTTCCTATCTATATATGAAGCAATATTTAATATATTGAATTTTTTTAAATTTTGATAAAAAATAAAAATCTTTTTTTATAAAATTGATTAGCTAAGACTTAAATAAAGCTAATTTCATGTTAAGTTTAGCAATCATGGATTTTAAAGTACGAGAATATCAAGGTCTATGCTAATTAACCTTAGGGAAATCTATCTAATAGGGGTATTTTATTCAATTGTTATCGGATATCAATTATCTGCTTATTTTTTTTTACAATATTATAGATATAAAAAAGTAAACCTAAGTTACAATAAAACTCTTCGAATTTATGGTTTAACTACATGTATACTTCTAATGGCATATGTATTTCAGACAATACGAGAATTTTATATTACAAAACTCTATTTAAATGAGTTATTCCTAAGAATTAGTATTACCATAATGTTAATTGGAATTGCTCATTTTCTATTTTCAATATCATCAAAACCCTTTACAGAGATTATGAATTTCATTCCTATTAGAATTACACTCATCTATGTCATTATAGTGATACTGATTCTGCCTTTTATTAATATATTTTCAGTGATGTTTCTAGTTTTTATTTACACCGGTATGTTGAGTGGTTTTTACGTAATATATTTCCAAGTGAAACTTATTAAGCTTACTACTGGGAAGGTAAAAAAAAGTCTTATCTTATTTACAGTAGGATTATTCTTTGCTCTTAGTGGGGTAATGATTTATAATCCTATAATATATGAACGATCTGAAATGCTTTTTAGTCTAATTTCAATTTTTATGATTCTTACTGGAATAACAATTGATTTCATAGGAATTTACAATTTTCCTGCATTTCTTGAATTCCATTGGCAAGATAATTTACTTAAGCTATATATCTTTGAAAAGAAAAAATTTAGAGTTCTTTATTCGTTAGACTTTATAACTTTTGATATGAATGGCACTCTTACTAATGAAGTCAATTCTCCTATCACAAAGAGTATAGAACAACTGTTTTCAAGAGGTATTACAGGAATCGAACAAGTAACAACTCATTTTTTAAATTCAAAGGAAGAAAAGATTTTAAAAATAAAACAAGGCGATTCTTATATCCTTTTAGAATATGGAGACCCTCCTTTATCTAATATAACTTATGGATTATTAGTTAGGAAAGATATGCACAGTTTAATGTACTTTTTAGAAAAAATTAAGAATCAATTCCAAGATAAATACAAGTATCTTTTATCCAATTTAGAACTAATTGAGGGAAATGAAGAGAAATTTTTTTTGAATTTTATAAATAATATAAAAACAGCTTTAAAATGAAAATTATCAAGCAACAATGATATTTGAAAATATACAATTTCCAATACAAGGTCCATTAAGAGAATTATTATTAATCTTGGAGTGGCTAATTATTTTATTATTTTTCGAAATAGCTATTGTATTTTATGTAAGAGTTAAAAAGCAAAAAATCAAAAAACAGCCTAATCAGCAAGAAAAAGGCTATGTAATGATGTTTTTAGGATATTCAATTATGTGGATCTTTTGTATTCTGGGTGATTATGCTGCAGAGAGTAATACTCTCAGAACCTTTTTTTTAAGTATTGGATTTTTCACAATGATGCTCTGCGGGTTAGTATTTTTATACAGAATGGAAAAATCTGAGATATTTTTTAAGAGGTTTCTTTTCTCAAAGATATTTGGTATTGTAATAATATTCATCTTCATTAGTGTGATAATAGGTATTGAATCTCCTCGAATTATAGCTTTTTTATTATTTTACTCTATTTTCTATCTTTTTATGATAATATATCTCATAAAATTTGCTTCAAATCCCTATATAAAAAGCATCCAAAAAAATTTAACTATAATGACTTTAACTCTTTTAGTTGGCTTTACGTGTTTAGGGATAGGATTCTTCTTCACAACCGAATATATATTAAACTATTTTGGTTTGGTTTTCAGAGTTATTGGTGATATTATTCAATTAATAGGATTTGTGCTTATTAGTGTTTTTTTCTTTAGTGTACCTTCATTAGAGGAGCATGAATGGAGAAAAAGGATTGATAAACTTTTTATAATGCTTAAATCGGGAATCTGTATTTATCATAAAGGATTTAAAGAAAAACTTAGCGAAATTGATGAACATTCTACTACGGGAGTTATTAAGAGTATTAATGATATTCTTAAAGAGCTAACTGATAAAAAAGGTATTTCTATCATTGAAAAGACACATAAGATATTTATAATTCAACCAGGTAAATTTATTACTGGTTTGTTAATATGCGATCAAGAGTTAAATTCGCTTAAAGTTCTATTAAACAGGCTAATTGTAAATATTGAAGAAATTTACGCTAAAATTATTGAAGGTTGGAATTTTGAAATAAAAATATTTGAACCAATTGAAGAAATGGCAAAAGAAATCTTTCTATTTTAAAAAATAAATTATATAAAAATAAAAATTATTTATTTTGAATAAGATCCAAATTGTGGGAATTTCTTTATTTGTTCTGATGTGAAAATTGGTCCATCTTTACAAACACATACATCATTATTTTCTCCAATACAGCATGATCCACATAATCCAACTCCACATTTCATCTTTCTCTCGAGTGAAGCTTGCACTTCTATGTTTTTTGTTTCAGCAATATCTAAAATGCGTTTCATCATAACTTCTGGGCCACATGTCAGAATGAGATCGATATTCTCGTTATTAAGGATATCTTCCACGGCATCTGTTACGAAGCATTTTTTACCTCTAGAGCCATCATCAGTTGTACACATGGTATTAGGGATCCAATCAATAAGACGATCGGCAAAGATTAGTGAAGCTTCGTCCTTAGCTCCGATTGCGACAAATACATTTTTCTTATTTTTCTTTAAAGGTTCGATCAAAGTTGTCACAGCTGCAATCCCCACACCACCACCGGTTACCAGAATATTTGTAGCGTCTTCATAATTCCATGCATTTCCAAATGGACCTCTTATCCCTATAATATCTCCTGCGTTCTTATTAAACAATTCAGCAGTTCCCTCACCGATTTTTTGCACGGTAATTTCAAGTAAATTCCCCTCAACATTAGAGATCGACATTGGTAAAAAGTCAACATCGGGTAACCATAGAACTACAAAATTTCCAGGTCTATAGGCTTTTGCAATTCGAGGATTTCTAATATAAAAACTTTTTAATTCAGGGGAATGATCTACGATTGAATCAATAACTGATATATCAGTTTTACTTCTGGTGATGTCTAATACTAATTCTTCATTATCTTTATCAAGTGATTTTTCTTCAAGAATTCCTTTTTCAATTGCTAAATCGAAAATTTGTTTTCCTCTCTGTGTTCTGATAATTGCGGTTTTCCAACCATTGTCACTGCCGACCTCTCCTATGGCGATATCTGCAAAAGAAGCGGTGTAATCAGAACACGAAAAACACGCATTTCTAATAGATTTATCATAAAGCTGATTAAGTGGAATTTCTTTCACACTTGAATTGATAACTACTTTTAATTTAAAATTATTTCTGTCATGTTCGATGTTCTTAATTTCATTTGGGTTTATATAATACTCCTTAAAGATCTCATCTAATACTTTATTATGGAAAGTACCGAAGCAAAAGGTGCCAATCGCTAAGGAAACTAAGTCGAACGCTTCGAAATCGAAGCGAGGATGGTTCTGTAATTTTCTAAGCCCTTGAATTTGACAAGGTGTACCTACCACGGCAATATCTACGAATCCCTTATTAATCGCATCTCCTATAAGTGATAAGGTAGGACTCTGACTTGGTTTATATCCGATGCTCTTAAATAGTTCCTGTTGGTTTTCGGCAATCATAGGATATGGTTTGAAGTCCTCGTCCTTTCCCGTAACAATTGATGCATCTATTATCCCCTGTTCCAGTGCGGTCCATAATAATGCGGTAATTGGTCCCGCATCCATCGCCAGTTTTTCCCGTGCTGAATCCGAAATCTTAACTGATACAATTTTGATAAAGTGACCAAGAATTCTATCATGTTCTTTACCAAATACCCATTTATCCAATAGCGCTGAGGAAATTTTTTCGATTTCTGTTTTTGGACAAATATTATAACACAATCCAAATCCATCACGACAAGTATTAACATCTTTGCATGAGCCATCTTCAATCGGTACTTCTTTTTCAGAATCAAATTTAATATTTGCACAAAAAGCTCCACAAGCCCCGCAATATACACACTTTCCGGTTTTTATGATTTCAGAATCTAATTCTTGCCAACCTTTTTGAATTTTATCTATGTAAATTTTAATTCCCCCCCTCTTCTTTTAATTTTTTAAGAAAATCTTGTGCTTCTAGCTTTCCAAGTTCAAATGCTTCAATATTTTTATCTAAAGTTGCGCTCGGAACGAATTCTTGAATAGTTTTAAGTGCCGATTCCTCTGAAAAAATTCCCGAAAGCGCTGTAAAAGCACCGAAAAGAATAGTATTACCATATACGGTATTTCCAAATTTCTCTAAAGCTAATTTTTGAACCGGAATTGATAATGCTTTAGAGATTCTTTTAGCTGCTCTGAATTTTTGGATGGTTGAGGGATCCCAGATTAAGAATCCTGAATCTCCTTTTTTCAAACTACTCGGCTTTACATCCTTCGCGGACTCTTCTGAAAGAATTATCAAAAAGTCATATGGTTCTAAGGCTTTTGGATAATCAATTAATTTCATCTCTTTATCTAAATCAACTACTACTTCAGCCCAACATCGTCCTCCTCTCGCCGCAGCAGAATAAGCTTCGGTTTGAGTAGCGGCTAAATTTTCATAGAGCGCACTAGCCATTACAATCATCTTACTTAGGGTTATAACTCCTTGACCCCCAAAACCCGCAACTCTAATTTCATATCGAGCCATTATTTATCCCCCATGGCTATTTTTTGAATTCTAGCATATTCTTCAGAATATTCTGGTTTATCTGACTCATATCTGAATTCCCCGATAATATATTTATTAAATAACTCCTCCTCAGTCATGAATTTGGCTTGATTTATTCTTACGCTGTTTCTTTTTATCCAATCTACCATTTTTCCACCAGTATCCATCTTTTTTCCCTCTAATCCTAAATATTCTGCACCTAAGCTATCTACATTTTTTCTTCCAAAGTAAGTAACACAGGGAGTAACGATTTCAATAACTGAAGTTCCTTTATGCTTTAAGGCTTTTTTAAAATATTTCATAAAGGTACGGGGATGTGCGACCGTTGTTCTTGCCACGTGAGTAGCTCCTGCAGCTAAAGCAAGTTTAATACCATCACTTCGATTTTCAAACATAGTATAAGGTGTAGTGCTGCTTTTAGCTCCAAAAAGAGTTGTAGGTGCTCCTTGACCTCCCGTCATTCCATAAATACTATTATTGAAGATAAATATGACACAATCTAGATTTCTTCGGCATAGATGGATGAAATGATTACCCCCAATGCCTAAACAATCTCCATCACCTGAAAAGACTATGGGTTTCATATTGGGATTAGCCATTTTCATTCCGGTAGCTACAGCTGGAGCTCTCCCATGAAGTGCTAAAACTTTTTGAGCGTCAGCATGAACTAATAGCAAAATCTGAGAATAACAGCCGATTCCAATTACTAACGGATGTAAATTCGGATCTAACTTTAAATCCTCAAAAACACGAGTGTAAATTTGTCCAATTATCCCATATCCACAACCAGCACAAAATCTCGAAGAATAAGTGTTTAATATGCGACCGGCATATGAATCCAAAACATAAGGATGTTCTGGCTTCTCACTCGGATACATTGGAAGTTCTCCCGACATTATTGTGCCACCTCCCTTATTGCTTTTAAAATATCATCTGGATGATGAAACACCGCTACTTGAGGAACTTTAATGATAGGAGTTCCAAGTGGAGTAACTCGTTCAACTTGCTCCGCAATAATTCCAGTGTAATTTAATTCGGGAACAATAACGGCTTTAGCATTTTTTACTACTTCTTTTACTTGTTCATCTGGAAAGGGCCAGACAGTAATTAATCTAAAAGCTCCCACTTTAATTCCCTCTTCACGTGCTATTTCAATTGCTCTATAGCTTACTCTTACAGGTAGACCATAAGCAATTATAACGATTTCAGCATCATCTAACTTATAATTTTCGGTAAGACAAATCTTATCCTTGTTTGTTTTAATTTTATCAACCATAGTCTGTACAAATCGAAAAGGATCAGGTGATAATATTCCTTCGGGACCGTGGGGAGTATGTAAAAACATACCTGGTACATATTCTGTTCCCATGATAGGTGGTTTAGGAATTACATATTCATTTTTGACTTTGTCTAAGTAGGAAAATACACGAGGACTAATCTCTTCAGATGGAGGGACCTCTCGTTTTATTACCTTATTTAATATCTCTTCTTTTGGCGGGATATCAACGACTTCATGTAAATGTCCTAAATACGCATCAGATAGGATAAATACAGGGCAACGATATGTCTCAGCATAATTAAATGCAGTGATTGTTAAATCAAAGAGTTCCTGGCAATTCATAGGAGCTAATGCTATTACTTCAAACTCACCATTTCCAGAAAAACGTACAAGTCCTAGATCGTTATGATGAGGATCTGTTACGCTTCCAGTACCAGGACCACAGCGTTGTACATCGCAAAAAACAAAAGGAATTTCAAGATTTGCTGCCATTGAGATAGTTTCTACCATTAATGACAGTCCTGGTCCAGAAGTTGCAGTCATAGCTTTTGCACCGACCAATGATGCGCCCATTACCGAATTAATAGATGCTAATTCATCTTCCATTTGCATGCAGACACCCCCGACTTGAGGCAATCTTTTTGCAAGATGTTCAATTACCTCAGTACTTGGAGTTATGGGATACCCTCCAAAAAACCTTAAACCAGCGGATATCGCTCCCTCGGCCATAGCTTCATTGCCCATCATTAAATGTCTTCCTGGTTTTAGAAATCTTTTACCATTTTGATTATTCATATGATTCACCTCTTTATGTTTTGGCTTTTCCAGCCGAATTTTCTGTACCCTCTTCAATGATATAGATTGCCCAGTCCGGACAACCAAATTCACACCGCCTACACATCGTACAATACTTTTCTTTGCCTTCCTTGACTCTTGGAACATAAGCTATTCGCATATTTAATTCATCTCCGATTTCTAATATACCCGTAGGACACACTGCAACACATATTTCACAGCCACCACATCGATCTTTATTAAAAAATAAGGAAAAATTTTTTTCTTTGTTTTCAATTAATTTTGGAATTTTAATCAACTCCGTTAATTATTGAGTAATTAAATATGTTAACAGTTATAAATTTCAATTTATTAAATTTTAAGTTTTTTCAAAATAAATCTTAATTGAAAGAATGCCATTATTTTTTTTTAAAAAAGTAGATAGTATTATAAGTTATTGTATTCTTCTAGTCTTTTTTCAGCAATATCATCAATACTGCCATAATCTAAATAATTTAACATAGAGAATTTATTTTAATAAAGAAATTATATTAAGTAACACTTACTTGCATTTGAAGTCTTTTAAAGAAACATTAGTGCAAGCAATTTATATTTAAAAGAAATAGTTATGAAACGAAAAATTCGTGTCCTCATAGCTAAACCAGGTCTAGACGGCCATGCTCGAGGGGCAAAGGTAGTCTCAATGGCATTAAGAGACGCTGGGATGGAAGTAATTTATACAGGACTTCAACAAACACCTGAACAAATAGTCAATGCTGCTTTACAGGAGGATGTTGATTGTATTGGAATATCCATTCTAAGTGGTGCTCATATGACATTAATACCTCGCATCTTAGAATTGATTAAAAAACAAGGATTATCAGATAAATTAATAATCGCAGGAGGCACTATTGTTTTAGAAAAAGATATAGAAGCTCTCAAGGAATTGGGAGTTAATGAAATATTCGGTCCAGGAACTCCAACAAAAGAAATTATTGATCATATTAATCACTATTTTGGAATAATCAATAAACTTTAAAATTCAATAAACAACCAAAGAGGCAATAAGAAATGTATGATAAAGAGAAATTAAAAGAAATAAAAAATAATGAGGTGTTTTGGAAAAATATAATTGTTCAAAAATGGATTGAAAGATTTCCTGAAATAAAAAATGAATTCAAAACATCTTCAGGTATAATACTTAAAAATGTCTATACTCCCATAGATATCGTGAATTTGGATTATTCAAATGACCTTTCATTTCCCGCTATTTATCCTTTTACACGTGGAATTTACCCAAATATGTATAGAGGTCGAATATGGACTATACGTCAAGTAACAGGGTTTGGTAAGGCCGAAGAAACCAGTGAAAGACTTTCTTTTTTAGATAAAGCAGGACAGACAGGTCTAAATATTGTTTTTGACATGCCTACTCACCATGGGTTGGATTCGGATGATCCTATCGCAGAAGGAGAGGTAGGTAGAGAGGGCGTTGCGATTGATACAATCAAAGATATGGAAGATCTATTTGATGGAATTCCTCTTGATCAGGTAAGCACTTCACTCATAACGATCGGTGCAGCCCCGATATTACTGGCTATGTATATTGCAATAGCTGAAAAAAGAGGGATGAAATCTGAAAATTTAGCAGGTACTATTCAGAATGATTCTATTACTGCTTTTGCAGTAACTGGTGCTGAAGGTTCTGGTATCAGGCTTGATCCGCTTATAAGACTTGCCGTAGATACTGCTGACTATTGTATCAGATATATGCCAAAGTGGTATCCATTAAGTATTGTAGGATATCATATACGTGAAGCTGGAGCTAATGCAGTTCAAGAATTAGCATTTACCTTAGCTAGTGGTATTGCATATGTTAAGGAACTTTTAAAAAAAGGATTGGATATTGATGAGATAGGACCAAAGATAACATTCTTCTTTGGTGCGCATAATAATTTTTTCGAAGAAATTGCTAAATTCAGAGCTGCCCGAAGGATGTGGGCTCGAATTATGAAGAAATGGTTCCATGCTAAAGATATAAGATCAATGGTTTTAAAATATCACGTTCAAACCTGTGGATGTACCTTAATCGCTCCACAACCAGAAACAAATATCATAAGAACCACGATTCAAGCTCTAGCAGCTATTTTAGGTGGAACAAATTCTTTGCATACCAATTCTATGGATGAAGCATTTGCTTTACCCTCAGAAAAAGCATCGAGAATTGCTGTAAGGACTCAGCAAATTATAGCTCATGAATCAGGAGTAGCTGAAGTATGCGACCCTCTTGGTGGTTCTTATTTCATAGAGGCACTCACTAATGAAGTCGAAAAAGAGGCTTATAAGTATATCGAAAGAATTGAAGATATGGGTGGGATGATTGAAGCTGTGAAAAAAGAATATATTCAAAATGAGGTTGCAAAGTCAGCTTATAAATATCAAAAGGATATAGAAAGCGAAAAAAGTATTGTGGTGGGTTTAAATAAATACCAGATTGATGAGAAATTAGAACTTAACCTCTTTAAAATAGGACGCAATTATGAAATACGGCAAATTGAAAATTTACAAAAGATTAGAAAAACAAGAGATAATCTTAAAGTTAAAGAAGTTTTATCTGAAATTAGTGATGGATTGCATAAAGGTGAAAATCTTATGCCGCTGCTAATTAAAGCAGTCAAAACCTATGCAACAATAGGAGAACTTATGGGAATATTAAAGAAGGATTTAATTTAAGTTTCATAAGAAATTATAAAAATTTTAAAAATAAATCATCTTTTACAATTTCTTATATTCTTCTAGTATTTTTTTAGCAACATCATCAGTGTTGCTGTATTTTCCCTCTTTTCTAAAATTTAGAGGTACGGCATCTGCTGGTAAAAACATCCAATTCTTTTCAACATCAAGTCCATGAGCTAATGTATTTTCTAAGGCATGCATGAGTTTTTTAGATTCTGTTTCAAATCCTAAGTAATCAAGCATCAAGGTAGCTGAAACTATCGCTGCTGCAGGGTTTGCGATTTTTTGACCTGCTATATCAGGAGCAGAACCATGAGTAGGTTCGAAATATGGGATTTTTGGACCATAAACACCAGAGCCAGCAACACCCAAACCTCCCACAATTTGAGCCGCTTCATCGCTCAAAATATCCCCCATCATATTGGGAATTACTATAGTATCGTGATAGTCAGGAAATCTTATTAACCGGGCCGCAAAATCATCCACAATATAAGTCTCTACTTTTAAATCGGGAAATTCGGTCTCGGCTATTTTTTTTATTCTTTTAATGAACATACCGTCTTGCTGGCGAAAAATATTAGGTTTGCAGACGATTTCAAGCAATCCTTTTCCAACACCCTCATTTTTGCGTTTCATACACAGCTCGCAAGCTGCTCGACCTACTCTGTCAGTCGCGTGGGGGGATACCACCCTTAGGCCATAAATTGCCTTTTCAGTCCATCTTTCAATCTCTGGTTTATAGATTAATCCTTTTTTAATTAATTTTGTAATTTTTCCTTCTTTCCCTACTGCTGCATATGCGCCTTGCGTACATTCTCTTACAAACACATAATCAATGTTTTCTACCAATTCTGGTTTGAGATTGGTATCCATTCCTTTAAAATATTTGATAGGCCTTATATTAGCATAATTTCCAAGCCCCCAACGCAAATATGCAATGACTTGTGTTGCTGTTTCGTGCGTTGCTCCAAATAAAACTGCATCGCTATTATTTACTGCTTCTTTTGATTCAGGAGGAAAAGCGTTACCATGTGTTTGTATAGCACTCTCTCCACAAGGCATACTTTTGATTTCTAAACCATTAATTTTCATTCCCTCCAAAATAAAAACAGTCGCGTTGACAACCGTTGGTCCGATACCGTCTCCCCCCAGAGCTGTGACAACTTTTTTTGATTTATCAATATTTGGGCATTTAAGCACGCTTCTGTATCGTTCCATTATTTTTTTTCCACTTCTTTATAATAATTATTTAATTTTAATTGAAAAATTAAGAGAGTTTTATTAATAATAATTTAAATTAATCTTATTGCAGTTATAAATTTCGATATATTACAATAAAAGTCTTTTAAGATAAATTATGTTCCTAAATAAATCAATTATTCATACAAATATGTATTTTTTAGAAGCAAACTTTACTTTTTACACCAATATTTCTTTCTAGGTTTTTTTATATTAATTGTCTCATATAAATCACATACTAATTGATATGAGAAATTGTATTTTTTACCAAGACGCCAAGCGCAAGAGTTTAGATTTTCTTAATAAGATTTTCTTTTAATTTTAAGAAATTTTTAAATTCTTCTGTAAGATTTGTAGTTTGGTTGTTTATATTAATATTAGGTGGTAATTTCTCAATATCTCTTCTTTCATATCTTCTTTGAAATACAAATAATAAAAAAATAATAGAACATATGAACAATGATATTATAAAAGCAGTAGTTCTAGAACTTTTTAGAAATTCGGAATTTTCAAATAACCCATGTAAGAGAAATATCGATGATATAAATATTAGGATAAATGAGAAGAAAATTAAAAATTTGTCCAAAAGTTTAGCATAATAATTGGCTTCTATTTCTCTAATCGGGTTATGTATCTTGTTTCCTTTAATCGTACAAGACTTAGCCTCAAATAACACAATTTTGTAGATTGAATTATTTATAATTGAAAGATAATAACTTTTATCTACCCAAATTTCAAAAATCCTGCTATTTTCAATAGAAATATTTTGAGAATTTTTCAAATTAATTCGTTCAATAGTAATATTTCTTAGAATTATATTATAATCGATTTTTTCAAACCACAAGAGTTCATAAGGATCTTTAATAGAGTCAATAATGATAGGATCGCTTCTTGTACCAATACCTTTCCAATAATGCTTTTTTTGATATTCTTTTATATTATAGTTATTAATTATCATTATCTATTCACAGATTTTTAGATATTTCAAGATATTTCTTCGATTATATCTCTGCAATCTTTCCTTTATCATTTTTTATTTATCATTCTGTGTCCTCCAATATTCACTCCACCTAATGCGATAATAGTTTTTTTCGTTTTATCTAAATTTGGAATTTTTAATATCCTATTTGCCATACTTTTCACTTGTTCTTTTATTTAATAGATAAAATAATAATTTAAATATCAGTTTTTTCCCCTTTTTGAATCAATACTATAAAATAATTGTTTTCATTTGATTTGATTATAAAACTAAAATAAATATATGCAATTGATAAAAAATGAATTATGAGACAATAAAATTTGAATTGCAAGAAAATGGTATAGGATTTTTAACATTTACCAGAGCAGATAAAGCAAATGCTATGTCGTTTCAAATGGTTGAAGAACTTCATTCGATATTTGACGATTTAATGATTAATCTGGATTGTAGAGTGCTAATTGTTAAAGCAGAGGGGAAAGTATTTAATGCCGGTCAAGATTTGAATGATGGAACGATTTTAAAGCAGAAAAAAAAGCCTGAACGCTATAAAAATTTTTATTATTTAGATATCCCTGAAGTGCTTAAAAATTTTATGTATTATCAAACTCGGATCTCACATCTTATTATAAAAATGAGAAAAATTTCCCAACCAATTATTGCGATGGTTCAAGGTGCTGCAATGGGAGCAGGGTTCTCTTTTACTTTAGCAACTGATATCCGGATTGCCAGTAAGGAAGCAAAGTTCAATGCTGCTTATATTAACCTTGGATTAACAGGTTCAGATATGGGTAGCAGTTACTTCCTACCTCGTCTAGTAGGTATGTCAAGAGCTGCTGAACTTTTATATACTGGACGCTTTTTTGATGCTGAGGAGGCTCTGAAAATGGGGTTTATCTTAAAAATTGTGGAGAGAGATAAATTACTTGATTCTGCTTTAGAACTTGCCGAAGAATTACTTACTAAAAGTCCTTTAGGATTAAGGATGACAAAACAAGCCATAAATTTAACTCTTGATTCTCCCAGCTTAGAAACAATGATTCAATTTGAAAATCGTGGTCAAGTATTAAGTGGTAGTTCTGAGGACATTTGGGAAGCATTTTATGCCTATATGGAAAAGCGAAAAGCCAAATTTCCTTTACGTTAAAATAATACTATTTCAATCTTGAAAGAGAGTGAAAACTATCTTGAAAAATAATAAAAAACAGTGGTGGGAAAAACCCGGCTTTTCAATCATGTATCAGATAGAAGCGAGACCGGGTTGGTTTTGGAATAGAAACTATGATAAATTTAACGCATCTATGATGGATGAGGAAGGAAAATTAAAATTTAACGGTCCTTTCTGTAAAATGAAAAAATGGGTTGAATTTTCGAAAAGAATTGGCGTAGATTACCATATTTTTGAAGTCAAATGGCATGACGGAATCTGTTATTGGGATACCAAATTAACCGAATGGAAAACGCCTGAAGATTATGTTAAGATTTTTTCTGAAGAGAGTAAAAGAGCAGGTATTCCATATTTATACTATTATTCCAGTATTTTTGATCATAATCCCGATTTTGATGATATTCAACCCCTTCGTGGTGTAACGCCATCCTTTATAGCAAAACATGATGAAACTAAAGAAAATATCGCGAAATATTCTAAAGGTTTCGCAGAACGTCTTAGAGACATGTTTATTGACCAAGTACAAGAAAGGGATATCCCCTATACAACTAAATTTTTTGATGATGTTGAATTTCATGATTTTACTTATAATCCTAAAAAATACGAGGATTACGTCTTGAATCAAATAAAGGAACTAATTGATAACTACCACCCCAATGGCATGTGGATGGATTGGTATTGGGGTACTGAAGAGGCATCTACTTTTTTAGTTATGAATTTCATGGAGAAAAATTATCCTGATACCATTCTAACCTATAATGTTAGTATAGACAGACACCCGAGATATATCCACTATTTATCTGGCGAAGCTCATGATGTTAAAACAGCCTGGCAGAGTGGTAAAAAATACAGGAGAAAAAAGAGACCTTGGGAATTATGTGGTCCAGCGGCTTACGGTTGGGATGTTCCACAGGCAAGACCAGATCCCTATGAAATATTTAGGATAGCTGTGATAATTATGGCTAGTGGTGGAAAATATTCTTTTGGTCTGCCTTCACAAATGGATGGAGATTTATATCCCGAACCAGCGAAAAATGTGGAATTATTTGGTGAATGGTATAAATTAAGAAGAGAATTATTTACAGAGGCAATACCAATGAAATATCGAGGAGAAAATGTTCCGGGAATCAAAATTAGTGAAGAAAATTTTGGAATTATTGGAACCTTCTATGAAAATGATAATTTAATCCATATTATTAATTTAAAAGGATTAAAAAAGGAGCTACTGCTTGAATTATTTGGAGATCAATGGCATAACATTACTAAAGTTATTCTTGAACCTCAGAAAAAAGAGCTTGAATTTTCTACGAAAAATAATATAACAATAATAAAATTAAACAAGAATGATATTGATCCTGCTGATACAATACTCCGAATTATTTCTAATAAATAATTTTTTATAGAAGAGATATATGCGAAAATCATATAATTAATGAGATTCAGACTATGAATATTCAAAAAAATACTCCTCAAAAGAAAGAATGGTGGGAAAAACCTGGATTCTCTATTCAATATCAAATCGAGGCAAGACCTGGATGGCTTTGGAATAGAAATTATGATAAATTTAATGCGTTCATGATGGATGAAAATGGTAGTCTTAATTTCAATGGTCCTTTCTGTAAAATAAAAAAATGGGTGGAGTTTTCAAAGAAAGTTGGAGTAGATTATCATATGTTTGAAACCAAATGGCATGATGGAATATGTTATTGGGATACAAAATATACTAAATGGAAGACTCCAGTTGATTACGTTAAGATTTTTTCTGAAGAAAGTAAAAAAGCAGGAATTCCAATCCTATTCTATTATTCCAGTATTTTTGACCATAATCCCGATTTCGATGATATACAACCATTAAGAGAGATAACTCCTTCATTTATAGCTTTGCATAATGAAAAAAAAGATTTTATTCCAGAATATTCAATGAATTATTTAAAAACAATTTGGGATATAACTAAAACTGAGATAGATGAGAGAAAAATACCTTATAAGGATGAATTCTTTTATGATGTTAAATTTCACGATTTTAAGTATAATCCAGAAAAATATGAAGATTACTTACTCAAACAAATTAAAGAATTGATTGAGAAATATGAGCCAGATGGTATGTGGATGGATTGGTACTGGAAGGATGCATCTACTCCCATAGTTATGGATTTTATGCAGAAAAATTATCCCTACATTCTTCTAATCTTTAATGTGAGTATTGATAAACGTCCAAAGTATGCAACATATTTATCCGGTGAAGCCCACGATGTTAAGACAGCATGGATAAGTGGTCAAAAATATAGATATAAAAAAAAACCTTGGGAACTCGTTGGACCTGCAGCTTATGCATGGGATGTTCCCCAAGCTAGACCCGATCCCTATGAAATTTTTCGAATAGCAGCTATTATAATGGCCAGTGGAGGTAAGTATTGTTTTGGTTTACCCTCTCAAATGGATGGGGAACTATATCCTGAACCAGCAAAAAATGTGGAAATGTTCGGAGACTGGTTTAAACTTAGACGTAATTTATTTATTGAGGCTATTCCTATGAAATATAAAGGAGATAATGTTCCCGGAATTGAATTAAGCGAAGGTAATTATGGTACAATAGCTTCGATTTATGGAGATCATAATTTAATTCATCTTATTAATTTTAAGGGATTACAAAAAGATATCATTTTAACATTCTCTCAAGAACTATGGAGTTGTATTAAGAAAATAACTCTTGAGCCCTCCAAAAAGGAACTCAAATTTGTAGAAAAAGATGGTGTTATTACATTACTCTTGGCTAAGGTGGATATTGATTTAGCTGATACAATAATTAGGGTTAGTAAGAAGCTATAACCGCACTTTCATAAATTCATTTATCATATTGCTTGCCGTCTTTTTCGCCTCCTTTTTATCAGAATCACTAGCTTCTAGAGGAAATCTAGGATTCTCTTTATAATATTGATAATCTGCTTCAAAGTACTCTTTATTTAACTTGGATATTGATTTAAAAATGTTAAACCTTACTAGATCGCCCATTGTTGGTGTGTTTTTCTGCTTATTTTTTATGCTAGTAATAAAATTGTTAAATTCTTTCATAGTCTTTTCATGAACGTATTTCTTTTCCTTTTCTGAATTTAATGCTATTTCAAGTTCAAGAGATGAGACAACATTAAAACCAAATGTGCCAAAAATTCCTTTCATGAATTCATTCGTTTCTTTTGCTCCAAACATAGCGCAAACTGCCATTACCATTGCATATTTATCATAATAACGAGGTCTGTGGGCTTCATACCCAAATCTTTCCATGAAATTTTTCATTAATGAGGTAACTTGATTAACATATACTGGAGATGCAAAAATTACCCCATCAGCTTCTAAAATTTCGTTGATAATCATATCTCGATCATCCTTTAGGGGACAATATTGTTCACTTTTTGATATGCAAGTATAACATCCTTTACATTGCTTAAGATTTATCTCATTAAGCATCAATATCTTAAAATCAATATTAGGATAATTTTCTTTAATCATATTAAGTACTGAATATGTATTACCTCTTTTTGGACTGCCACAAATTGCGAGAATTTTCATTTCTTTCATTATTTTTACATACATAGAATTTTAAAAAAAATATTATTTAAAAAATATAAATATTATTATTTCTGCTTTAATTCAGCAAGGAGTTGCTTTTCAAGTCCTCCATTCTTAAGGAGGTTTAATAATATCGGATGGATTTTTTTACCAACCAATTTTTTACCAGTTCTTAAATTAGTAACTTCTGCGTTTGGAATATTTATTTCAATCACATCTCCCGTTTCAAATTCATTAGAAATGCGTTCTACTTCTATAACAGGAAGTGCTCGCGCAATAGAGGAACGATAGAATATACGAGCAAATGATTTGGCTATAACGGCAGCAATTCCTTTTTCTTGTAATATCATAGGGGCGGTTTCCCGACTCGAGCCACATCCAAAATTTCGTCCTGCAACAATAATATCCCCTTCTTTAACTTGACCTGGGAATTCCTTTATAATTGTGTCACATGTGTGTTTTAATGTTGCTTCCAAGTCATCTAAATATTGACCTGGTGAGATAGCGTCTGTATCAACATTATCTGGAAATACCCATACTTTTCCTTTTAATACATCTTGATATTCTTTAATTTCTTTTTTACTTGATATTGCCATTTAGAACACCTCCTAAAATCCTCTCGGATCTGTAATTTCTCCTTTTAAAGCAGAAGCCGCTACAGTAGCAGGAGATCCTAAATAAACTTCTGATGCGGCACTCCCCATACGACCTTTAAAATTTCTATTCGCACTTGAAATACATTTTTCACTTGGACCCAAAAGACCTCCTAGTGCCCCAAAACATGCACCGCACCCTGGATTAGTAATAATTGCTCCTGCATTCATTAAGATTTCAGATATTCCTGATTTCGCAGCCTTTAACCAGATTTCCTTACTGGCAGGGGTCACTATCATGCGAACATCTTTGTGAATTGTTTTTCCCTCTAAAATTTTGGCAGCTATTTCTAAATCCTCATATCTTCCATTTGTACAAGAACCCAAAAATGCTTGATTAATTTTTGTGCCCGCAACCTCAGAAATAGGTTTTACATTATCAACCGTATGAGGACAAGAAATTTGAGGTTCCAAATCACTCACATCCATCTTATAAATTTCAGAATATACTGCATCAGGATCGGACTTGACTAATTCAAACGGTTCAGTGGTTCTGTTTTTTACCCAATCCACAACCTTTTGATCGGGAACGCCAAATGCAAATTTCGCTCCCAATTCTAAAGCAAAATTAGACATTGTCATTCTAGATGCAATGCTTAAATTTTCCATGGTATCTCCCGTGAATTCGATTGATTTATATGTCGCAACTTCCGCAGTATAATCTCCTGCGATTTTTATTATGATGTCTTTGCTCATAAGATTATAAGGTAATTTTCCAGTAATATTGAATTTAATAGTTTCAGGTACCCTAAACCATAATTCTCCTTTTACATATCCATAAAAAAGATCTGTATTACCAACTCCACAGCTACCTGCATTGAATGCTCCATATGTGGGTGTATGGCTATCTCCTCCAATTATAAGCATCCCAGGTCTTGCATGACCTTTTTCGGGAATAACTTGATGGCAGATCCCTTCCCTAATATCATAAAAATTCGTGATTCCTTGTTTTTTTACAAACTTCCGAATAAGATCATGAACTGCTGCCCATCGTTCGGAGGGTGCTGGCACATAATGATCGAATAATACTACAATCTTACTTGGATCAAAGATTTTTCGATTTTTAGAAGGTCTTATTTTATTAAAATCTAATACTACTTTTCCGGTTCCAATATGACTCATTATTAAATCTAATTTTGCATTAATAATATCATCTGGTTTAAAATCAGTTCCAGAAAGAGAATGAGATGCCAGAATTTTTTCCGCTATGGTTTTCCCACTCATTTTATTACCTCATAAATTTAAATTAAGTAGAATAATAAATTATTATTTAAATTTCA
The DNA here is from genome assembly GCA_019058445.1 of Promethearchaeota archaeon. GTDB lineage: Archaea > Asgardarchaeota > Lokiarchaeia > Sigyniarchaeales > SOKP01 > LW40-45. Next base: position 57,110 of record JAHPZA010000008.1, read on the forward strand.
AATCAAAGTCCTAATTCCTTTAGTTTATCCTTATTTGAAGCAACTTTTTCTGGAGTAAGGTCATAAAGGATTAAGAAAGCAATCAAACCGATAATCATTATAAGCATAGGGGCTATTGAGAATTGTATCCGGAGCCCTAATAAGGCTAAATCTGACTGTTTCTCCAATGAGGGATCGAAACCCGTCATAATATGTATGATCCAGAATGTAAACGCTTGTATAATAATAGATAATCTCACCATAAATGTTCTGATTCCTAAAAATATACCTTCCTGACGTTTACCAGCATCAATCACTATTTCGTCAATACAATCAGAGAAAACTAATTGATTACCGTAATATATGGAAGCTACTCCAAAGCCCACAATACCGACCAAAAATACAGCAGACCATAAATCTACAAAGAAAAATAATAGACCTAAAGTTATAACAGCCCATATCAGGCCTAATAAAAAGAGTCCTCGATGACCGAGTTTATTGGTCAATTTCACCCAAAAAATTATTCCCACTAGCTGGCCGATGAGAAGTGCGACACCAAAATATATTTCGGCACCCGCAGGTAATCCCAATATGTATGGAACTATATAAGGTACAGAAGCCATCATAATTGTAATTAGGGAGTGGAATGCAAGATACGCGATTAGATACGCAATAAAATTTTTATGTTTTCCGGCAATTTTCAACGCCTTAAGAAATGAATCCTGTTTTTTCTGTTTTTCAATAAAAATAGCAGCATTTTCTCTCATTTCTTGATCTTCACGGCATCCCGGGATAGTGATAAGGAAAGCTATAACTGAAATTATTGCCATTACTATCATTGCTAATATGTATGACTGTCTATCTCCATAAGTAATGAATAATGGAGGAAGTAATGTACCTAATGCAGTAGCAAATAACCCTATAGGGGCTCCAATCCCGGCAATCTTTCTGCGTTCCCTATCAGAGCGAAATTTATCGGGGAAAAGAGCATATGTGTTAGTCATCCAGGCTGAATAAAAAGCATCGTACAAACATATAGAAGCCAAAAACCATGCAAAAAGAAACATTGAGTGGGCAGAAGCATCATCAGCAGGAGGAGTAAATACAAAAACGATAAAGAAGCAATATGGAATTCCCGATGCGACTATCCAGGGAAATCTTCTACCGTATTTATTCCAAAATCGATTTGGTTTATCCGAAAAAAACCCTAAGAGAGGATCATTTACCATGTTCCATAAACCATATATAATATAACCGATTAAGATAAGCGTCACATCAAGCCGTACTTCGTTTTCATAAAAAGCAAAAACTCTTGCAAGAAATACAGTGAATAGAAATGAGCGTACAAAGTAAGTGAATGCAAAACTTTTATAGATTTTGGGGGGATATTTTAATTCTGAATTTTCCAATTCTTGTTCTCCTCGATATTTTATTATTTCTTATAGATGTTTAATTTAATTTATATTATTTATCTTGATAATTATGTTTTGTTATTAAAATTTATATATCTTAATGCTATTTTGGTATTTTAACAAAAATATAAAGAAAGGATAGAGTTAATATTTAGTTTTTCCTTAAAAGTCGTTTTTTCATCTTTTCCGGCATAATCCATCCAAAATAAAATGCAATTGAGCTAATCATTAAAATTATTCGCGTAATTGGGACGTCTAAAATTAAATCTATAATCTCACCGATTGTAAATAAAATAAATGCAATTAACAAAAATTTACCTTTTAATTTAATTTCAGGACTGTCCGATTTCAGCGGTTCAAATGATAAGAGAAACCCGGTTATAATTATAGTAAGAATTAATGGTATAAAATATAGGATTACAATAATAGACCAGTTTGTATCAACAGGTCCTTCTTTGACACCAATAATAGTCAAATCTGTAAAAAGTGCATAGAGAATAATGATTTCAAATATTCCCCCAAAAATGGCATAAATAATCAAAATGATTTTTTGTCTATTCCTGTATAAAAGTTCTGTAAATCCTGCCATCCATAGTAATAAAAATATAGGAATAAATCCTACAACAATCAGAAAATAAAGAAAATCATTGATAGGTTCACCGGTAATTAGTACAGACAGGAATGAGAGAGAAACCGCATAATAGGGTGTCGCAAATCCTATCCAGCCTAATCCAATATATAACATTGTTATTTGTTTGTACTTGAAATATTTTGACGCAATTCTTAAACCTACACATATTACTATTACAGCATATATAAGTCCAGTAAGTCCATTTAAAAATTCATTTGGTGTTAGAGCCAATTTTATCCTCTTATTGATATTTTAAATTAGATATTGTTCAGTTCTTAATATATCATACACTCGATTTTTTATTAAAATTTATGTTATTCTTACTGATTACTTCTCACTGGAGTCAAATTTTTTTTCTAATTCGTTATAGTAAGGTACTCCTAAAAATTCATTGAGTTCGGTAAATGATTGAAGTACATCTTTAAAATCTCTTTGACGTCCTGTTTCTTTCAGAAGTCTAACATCTTCTCGGCATGCTAATATCGCCGCAGCTAAGCATATACCTGGAAAAATTGCTATAGTGTAACCCATTTCTTTCAATTCTTCGACAGGTAAATTTGGTGTTCTCGGGCTCATATTTATGAGTAAGGGCTTTTTATTGAAGAGTTTTGGGATTTTTCTCATTTGGTTTTTAGTTTTTGGGGCTTCAATAAATATAATATCTGCTCCTGCTTCAGCGTAGAGATGTGCCCGCTCAATAGCATGATCAAATCCATGGGTTGCAATTGCATCTGTTCTTGCAATTATTAAGAAATCGGGATTTTTTCTGGCTTCTACTGCTGCTTTCAATTTACTGACCATTTCATTCTCATCGATTACTTCTTTACCCAACATATGCCCACATCTTTTCGGCCACACTTGATCCTCAATATGAATTGCGGCTACTCCCGCTTTTTCGTATTCTTTTACAGTTCGATCCGCATTAATAATAGTCCCATAACCCGTATCAGCATCTGCGATAAGGGGGATGTTAATAGCATTAACAATTCTACTGGCGTTTTGAACCATTTCAGTCATGGTTAATAATCCTCTGTCAGGCAAACCGAAATGAAAAGCAGAAGTTCCAAAACCTGTCATATACACTGCGTTGAATCCTTCCGATTCTATTATTCTAGCAGTTAAAGCATCATAAGCCCCCGGAGCTATGACAAATTCCCCATTTTTGATCATTTCATTTAATGTCTTTGATTGTTCCATAATTACACTCTTTTTAAATAATTTTATTCAAATTCTTTTTAAAAAATTTAAGTAATAATCAAAATAATAACTATATAAAACTTTAGAATTAAGTTATAATTATTAATTAGAGTAATAATCTTAATATAAAAATAACAATAAAACAAAAGAATGGATTGATAATATGGTCGATTATGCGATAATTTTTAATCCCATCGCTGGTGGTGCCGAAAAAGCTAAGAAAGATATCGAATTTGCACGAAAATGTTTAGATGATTTAAATATTTCTTACAAGATCTTCGCAACTGAATATGCACAACATGCAATTGAATTGGCAGGTCAGTGTGCAAAGGATGGATATAGGGTACTAGCCGCAGGAGGAGATGGGACTCATAATGAGGTTCTCCACGGCGTTATAACATCTAAATCTGGAGCGTTATGCGGTTTTATCCCCCTCGGATCCGGAAATGATATCCCAGGAGCAATTGGTATAAGACCTGACGTTAAAAGAGCTTGTGAAATTATTGCTGAGGGAAAATCCAGCAAGGCTGATATAGGTTTAGCCAAAACAGACGCAGGTGTTGAAAGATATTTCTTAGGGATAGGAAGCCAAGGTTTTGATGCGGAAGTCGCAAGGAGAGCTAATTTACCAGGGGCATCTAAAAATTACAGTGCTATAGTTATGAAAGCAGTTTTTAGCTGGAAAAGTAAAGATATAAAAGTCACTATGGATGATGAGGTTTATGAGGGAAAGGCAAACCTAACAGCAGTAGGTAATGGGCCTACTTACGGAGGATGGATGTATGTATGCCAAAATGCCCGTGTAGATGACGGAGTTTTCCATATTAGTATTGTCGATATTGGTAAGCTAAAATTGCTAATGCAGTTCAAAAGAATGTATAAAGCTAAACTTTTACCTCATCCAAATGTGTATGTACATACAAGTAAAAAAGTGAGAATAGAAATGAAAGATCCAGAAGAACTTGAACCTTACCATTGTCAAGTTGACGGAGAAGTCATAGGGAATGTGCCAGTGAACTATGAATGCATAAAAGACGGGTATGAATTTATACGACCGGAAATTGATGAAGTAGCTGAAGCGTTCAAAGAAAAGTATGGACGCTATTTTTATGAATGTGAGGAATAATTTCTTTTTTTCTTCTTTTTTATAAGGTTATTCAAAATAAAATAAATAGTAGAGAAATAAAATTTTACAAATCTAATTTGTATTTACTCCGAAATCTCAACTACTTGTTCTTGAGAAACTTCAAGAAAATTAATTATTATGTTGTTCACTTCTGGAGCCCTTGATCTAGGCGAGCTATGACCTGCTTTATCAATCACTTCTAAAGTGCTATTTGGTATTATCTCATTCATTTCAGCCATAACTGATTTTGGGCATACTCTATCATGGGATGAAGCAATTAATAGAGTTTCACTTTTAATTTCTCCCAGTCTTTCATAAGTACGATGCGTAATTAAAGCATTTGCTTGAGCTTCAATATCTTCTGGAGATGAGGGATTAATACTCTCTTCCCTAATTAAATCCTCCACTGACCATAGATCATAAAATTTTTTCTTAGGATCCATTTCCATTTGTTTTCGAAAATTTCGATGATAACTTACTCTAGTACCATCCCAGAATGCTTTTACCGGATCTTTTTTTAATTGTTCAAGTTTATCAAGCCTCATTTGTTTATATGCGATAGGGCCTTGTTCGTCAGGAGTACCGTAATTTGTGTTTATTAATACCACTTTATTTACATAATTAGGATATTTTAGTACGAAATTTTGAACAATCATTCCACCTAATGACCAGCCAATTATATGTGCTTTTTTAATTTTTAAATAATCCATTAATCCTTTGATATCAGCAGCAAAAACTTCCATCGTGTAGATAGTTTTAGGACGATCACTTTTACCCGCTCCTCTATTATCAAATCTTATAATTTTGAATCTTTCACTTAGAGGTCCAAATTGTGCAATCCAATCCTCCTTTTTACCACCAAATCCATGGACTAATAATACCGGATATCCTGAGCCCTTAGTCTCGTAGCAGATTTTAATCCCATTTACAGTTGCAAATGATTCAGTCATAATAGTAATTAAGGACTTTTAATTTAAATATTCTTAGTCCAATCATCAGAAAATGTAATTTAACCGCTTTTCTACATTATCATTTGTGCGTGATTAATCGAAATATGGGATTGTTAATCATTTTCCTTGTTAAATATTAAAGAAATATTTTTAATAGGCTAAAATTTATTCTTTTCATAGTTAAAAATTCTTTTATAGATGGAATAAAATGAGTTCGATAAAGAAAGAAAGAGTTCCCTCAACAGAACAAATGATGGATTGGACTGCCGAAATTTTTAATCAAGGTATTCGCCTCCCGGGATATCCAGCGGACTATTGGGCTGAAAATTGGATTAAAGAGCAATTTGAGTCTTTAGGTCTCCAGAACATTAAATTTGATCCGATCAATGTAAAAAAATGGGAAGCATCTAATGCTAAACTTGAAATTTGGCTGAATAATAATCCGACCGAGAGATTTGACATACCTTGTTTTCCTATTCCTTATACTTCACCAACTAATGGTGTTGAAGCTGAACTTAGCATGATTTCTGATAACCATGATCTATCAGGAAAGATTGCAGTTTATGAGTTGAATTTAACAACACTTCCTGTCAAATTGATGGCGGCTCTTAGAGGATCAGATCGATATTATGATCCTAAGAATGAATTTGAAACTTTGGAGCAAACTGTTCCATTCGATATGAACTTTGAAAATAAAATAGAACCTTTATATGAAAAAAACGCGTTGGGACTCATTGGAATACTTTCTGGGTATCCTTGTGAAACAGATAAATATTATGTTCCTTATGATGCCGTGGAGAGAAAAATTCCGGGCATTTGGGTTTCTGGAAAAAATGGGAAGAAAATTACGGATTTAATGAAAAAAGGTAAAGTAAAAGCTAATATCTCTTACAGTGGAAAGATTTCAGAGGTAATATCTCATAACATTACAGGCACTTTACCAGGAGGAATGTCTAATGAATGGATAGTGATAGGGACTCACCATGATGGCCCCTGGAATTCGGCAGTAGAAGATGCATCTGGAATGGCATTAGTATTGGCTCAAGCAAAATATTGGTCGCAGATCCCTAAAGGACAACGGCCGTTCAATATAATGTTTTTAATGAACGGAGCTCATATGGCGGGAGGATTAGGTCAAACAGAATTCGTTAAAAGAAATGAGGAATTTTTAAAGAACGTAGTAGCAGCCATTCATTTAGAACATGTCGCCCGGGATGTGAAACGTGAAAATGGAAGAATGATTCCTTTAGATGATCCTACTGTTCGGTGGTGGTTTGTAAGTCGGATATTATCACTTGAAGAAATAACAGAAGAAGCAATTATCAAAGAGGATTTACGACGCTCGCTTTTCCTTCCTCCTGATGATTTTATTCCAGGTGCGGATGGCCCTCCCACTGATGGGCATAGCTATCAACCTGCAGGAATACCTTTTATCTCATTCTTAACAGCTCCTCCTTATCTATTTGATTCTGAAGATACGATGGATAAAATCCATGAAGAAAGTTATGTACCCCTCACACGAGCAGTGATACGTATTATTAATTCATTAAAAGGTCATACAGCAAAAGAATTACGGGATCAGATTCTTACAAAGAGGGAAAGAAAAAAAATAAGAAAAAAACAGATAAAAGAAAAGTGAAAGTACTTTTCTCCTGCCAAGTACTCCAAAAAGTTTGAACTGAAAAAATTTGGAGTAATTTCCTATTTTTTTTGCTCTAATACTTATATTTAAATACTCTAAAAATCAATTAAAAACTATAATAATCAAGAGGATAATATTATGGATCAATCTGAAAGTAATTCTGAACCTACCACAGAATTCACATTTGATAGAAAGAAAATTATAGCTAATTTAATAGATTTAATACCAAAAATGAAAGACCTTAGAGAGAAATCTAAAGAGATAATATCAACTCTTCAAGAACCGAAGCTGCAAGTATTGGCACCTGATTCAAAAGTAATAGAAAATGATTTAAAAAAGATTTGCAGCGTACCCCATAGAAGAATTGGAACAGAAGAAGCTCATGAGATAGAAAATTATCTTGAAAAAACAGTTAAAGAATTAGGGCTTGAAAATGTTCACAAAGAAACATTCGAAGTCATAAATTGGGTGGGAACTGATTGGAAATTATCAATAAAAGCAAACAATAAAGTAATTGAAATACCGTGTTTTTATGTGTTAAATACTGAATTTACGGATAAAAAAGGGATTACTGCTCCCTTAATTTATGTTGGAACTGGCTCGAAGAAGGATTTCAAAAAAAGAGATGTAAATGGCAAAATTGTTGTTGCAGATATTGAATTTCCAACCTTTCCAGTAGGAAAAATAATCAAAATGGCCGAACCATATTACGTGTCGGATCCTCAAAAATCTTTCGATGAAAGCACCGAAATGATTCTCACTTTTGTACTTTCAAACTTTTTACCTCAAACATTAGGAGAAAAACCTAGAGAAGATACAGTATACTGGCGAGCAGTACGTGGAGGGGCATTAGGATTAATTCTTATCTTACGTGATGCTCCAACCAACATAAATTCTCATTGGGGGCCTTATGATGGCTCTATGAAACCTGTGCCTGCGTTATATGTAGGTAAATATGATGGTATGAAAGTGAGAGAACTCGCTCAAGTTGAAAATAGTCAAGGCACTCTCATTCTTAATGGATACAAAGAAATTAGTAACGCAAATAATATATGGGGGATATTACCAGGGCAATCCGAAGAAATGTATATGATTTCAACACATACTGATTCAGCATTCGAGGGAGCATCTGAAGATGGTATTGGTGTTGCCATGGTTCTTGCTCAGTTGAGAGCATGGTCAAAAATTCCAAAAGAGCAGAGACCAAAATCTTTACTTTTTGTTTTGACAGCAGGGCATCTTTATGGAGGTAAAGGCGCAGAAATATTTGCTAAAAAATACAGAGATACACTATTAAAGAAAGTAATAGTTGACGTAAATCTTGAGCATATGTGCGCTAAAGAGGTTGAGGAAGACCCAGAAACTCATAATTACAGATTTACAAATAACCTAGCGATAGGAGCAGTGTTTTTAACTCATGATGAAACCTTAGTTGCTCTTACTACAAAAGCATTTAAAGACCATAACATAGAGCGTATGCTTTTAATACCAGAAAACTTCTTTAATACTCCTCCAATTGGAGAAGCAGGGCATTTCACTACTCATAGCGATTTAAAAGTTATCCATTGGATACGAAACCCTTATTATCTTCTGACAGCAGAGGATACATTAGATAAAATTGCCATGGATAAGCTAAACCAGACTGCTCAGTGTGTAACTGACTTAATAAATTCATTAATGCATCTCTCGAATTAAGAGTAATTTTTTTTTTAATCATTAACCTAATGATTAAATAGTTTTAAATTAGAAATTCATATATTCAAATATATTAAGTATAACTTTATTGAGATGAGAAAATAATTAAAGCTGCCGTATTTGAAGATATTAAAAAAATCGTAGTTAAAGATGATTATCCTAAACCTACTCCCAGTCCCGACGATATTATTGTTAAGGTGCATTACTGCGGGATTTGTGGATCAGATATTTCGAACTTTAAATATAAAATGTATCAAGTTCCTCTCGTAATGGGCCATGAATTTTCTGGAGAGATTATGGAACTTGGGGGCAATATTAATGATTTTAAAGTTGGAGATAAGGTTTGTGGTATTAATGTAGCTCTTGATGTCGGTGGAGGTGGCCAATTAGATGGATTAGGAATTTTCCGGGATGGAGGATTTGCTGAGTATGTGAAAGTCCCTAAGAAATATTTGTTCAAAATACCAAACAATGTTTCCACTAAAGAAGCAGCACTAATCGAATCTTTTGCTAATGCTACCCGTGCGGATAAATTATCAAATATAGGGGATAATCAAAATATTATGATAATTGGTGGAGGCAATATCGGTCTTTGTTTTATGAATTACTTATTAGCTGAGAAAAAACCGAACTACATGGTAGTCATCGAACCCCATAAGTTTTTAAGAGAAAAAGCAAAAGAAATGGGTGCAACTGATGCTTTTCCTCCAAGTAAAGTAAAAATCAAGAAATTTATAAAAGAGCATGGAGAACCTACTTTCATTTTTGACTGTGCTGGTCTTGAGAGCACAATTAATATGGCTATTGATCTCATCAAGAAAAGAGGTACGATAATATTAGTTGGAGTACATAAAGGAACCATATCATTTCCTATGTTTTTATTAAATTCAAAAGAAGCATGGCTCAGAGGGATACTCGGACATGATAGAGAAGATATATTAGCATCTCTAAAATTTTTTGCAAAAGGTTTAATAAATGTAAATAAATTGATATCAGAGATAATTCCCCTAGATGAAATTCAAAAGGGTTTTGAAAAGTATCTTGAACCAGGAGAAAGAGAATTTATTAAAATTTTAGTCAAACTCTAAGAAGTTAGTTAGTAAATTATTAAGGAATTTATCCCCCTGCTAATGGTGGAAAAATGGAAAGAGTATCGTCATTATTGAGTACATAATTTTTATCATAGCGTGGTAATCTGTTAACTAACATTATAATTTTTTTTTCCTTGGGAATTCTATATTTTTTTAATATTGTATTTATTGTACTTCCTTCTGGGACATCTAATAGAGCTTTCGCTGGACCGTATTCTTGTAAGTCGGCAAATAATTTAACGGTAATACTAATGGTATTATTATTGCTAATTTCTACAAACATCAAGGCCATTTTTTTAGGGAAAATTCCCACTTGATCTCCGTCCTTGACGATTTTTCCAATCCCACAATATTTGGTATTGACGAATATATGGCTAGTTTCATTTTCTTCGATAGAAAGTTTACTCAGAATATCAGATACGGTATTAATATCATTATCATCTATATTTAAAATACTGGGGGCTCCATTATGATGATCTTGATTAGATACTTTATTCCTTAACTCACCGTATAATTTTACTTTGATTGACATTCTTTCCAAGTATGTTGAATTTTAATTAATTCTATGATTTCATGAGTGTAATTAAGATATAAATTTATCTTTTATGTAATAAAAATTAGTTGGAGAATATTTCTTAATTTAATATTGAATAAATCTAGCTAAATAAATAATTTATAATTGAAGAGGGTATTCTCCATATTTCTGAGTGGCTTCAATCATCCACTTAATGCGTTCTAAAGACATTGCGGGATGAGAATTTGATGGTGAAAGCATATAACCTCCACCAGGTCCTAATTTTTTAATAGCATATTTTACTGCATCTTCTACTTCTTTTTTTGTTCCATCTACAAGGATATGTGATGTATCAATATTTCCTAGTAAACACAATTTATCTCCTACTTTTTTTTTTACTAAGTCTAAGTCGACATAAGGAGGCTCAAGACAATGAAGTCCATCAAATCCCGCTTCAACTATAAAATCAAGCAGCGAAGTAATATCACCATCAGAATGAAAAATTATTTTACAATCCCAATCGTGAATCGCTTCAGTTAATTTTTGCATGTAGGGTAATACATATTGATTAATATATTTGGGATTAATTAAAGGACCACCCTTAAAAGCTATATCTGCTCCTTCAAAAAATATTTTGGCACCGCATTCCTTGTATTCTTTATATAGTCCCAAGACAATTTCTGTGGTGTATTCAAAGCGCTCTTCTATTAACTTTGGATCATTTTTTAATGCTCTAGCAAAATTACTCATTCCCATTCCCTGCCAGACGGGAGGAAAAACCGAAGTAAAATCATCTGTAGCCATGATACATATTTGAAGTTTTTTGGTTTTTCTTTGAACTGCTTTATAGAATTTACGAGCTTTCCTAAAGATATCTTTAAATTCTGGTTTAGGAAAAATTTCCCAGTCGTTTCTATCTTTAATTACTCCTTTATAATAATCTGGAAAGATATTACCATCAAGGTTTATAATTTTATATCTTCTACCAAAGATATCGCTGAACTCTTCTTTACTTTCGAATATTAGAGGAATAAATCCTGCGCCACAAGTATCATAACCAATAACTGAGGCTGCTTCAATCATTTTTGAAAATACATTAACTTCTATTTCAGTAATAATACTATTAACCCTCTCAATCCAATCTTCTGGATATTGATTCTCCAAATCATCTATGGCATCAAAAGCACTTCTTGGCGGCTTTCCCAGCACTTCATCACACAAGGGTCCATCTACGGCTAGTGTATGGAGGGGAATTCTATCAACAGGCTCGTGATTTAACGCAGCCCAAACTCTTTCTTTACTATTCATATTTATTCAAAATAGAAAAATTAAGGTAATTAATAAAAATTTGTTTTAATGATTTTTAGAAGTTATCAGCTAAAAGAGAGGTGTTTGACATATAGTAAAATACTAAAAATCAAAAATAACTAATTTAATAGAATCCCATCTTCCATATGGATGATTCTATCGGCACAAAACTTAAGTCTATCATCATGCGTAGCAATAAGTATTGTAGTACCTCTTTCATCCGCTATTTTTCTAAAGTATTCACCAATATTTTTACCATTCTCAGAATCTAGATTCCTTGTTGGTTCATCTGCAAAAATTAATTTCGGTTCATTAATCAAAGCACGAGCGATTGCTACCCGCTGGCGCTCTCCTCCACTAAGATTCTTAGGCTCGTGGTTTAATCTATGTCCCATATTGAGCATTTTTAACATATCTTCACAGCGTTTTTTATAGCCGTTTTTATTCAATTTTCCAATCTTACACATAAGTTCGACATTTTGTAATACTGTCAAGGATTTAACTAAATTAAAAGACTGAAATATAAAACCAATTGAATCCCGTCGCGTTTCTGTTAAAAATTCTGGTTTTGTTTTACTATCATAGATATTATCCTCAAAATAAATTTTGCCCTCGGTTGGATGGAGAAGCAATCCCATTACAGATAAAAGCGTAGTTTTTCCAGCCCCACTCGGCCCCATAAGAATTAAAACTTCCCCCTCGTTTAATTCAAAATTAACCTCTTTAAGGGCTTTAACTACAGAACCATTTAAACCATAATATTTAGACACATTTTCTAAAACCATTATCGGTGTTTTACTCATTTTTAGCATCTCTGATTAATTTGTTCAATTAAAAATTGGATGGGTAAGTATTAAATTATTCAGAGACCAATTTTTGTCTAATTTATAATTAAAAAGCAATCTATTATATTAGGTTTAAGAGGAAAATAATATAATCATAAAGCCATAAAAGAAATCGTTTTCTCCTATAATCATCACATTCATCAATTTTGAGTTTGTCCTCATCATGAAGTTTGCAATATCTATAATCTGAGGATAAACCTTTTGATTTCATTGAAAATCTGCAGTTTTTACAACATTTCATAGATATTTCCTTATAAGAATTAATTGAATTCGCTGTAGCTTAGTAATATAATCATAAAAATTAGAGATTTTAAATGTAAGTAAAAAAAAATTTTAGCAATTTTTAAGCTAAAACTCATTTTTGCTTTTTTCTTATCTCATAAATTATAGAAATTATAGATAATACTGTTAGCACATAAATTAATATCACTTTATATCCCAGAATAGTTAAGGTTTTTTCAGAACTATCGTCATCATCACCGCCACCGCCGCCACCGCCGCTAATCACGTCTATTGAAAGATAAATTTCAAAATAATTATCTCTAAAGGGGCTGATAATGATAGTTTCTGTTTGTCCATAGGTTCCAATGGTAATAGTTAGATTTAAGAAACCTCTATAGGCCTGAAAGGAGGTGACGCCTATATTATTCGTTGATTCTATTCCACTTCTGCTAATATTTCTCTGGTTAAAGAACTCTGGATAGGCATCAACAGCAATTTTCGAATCTCCTGTTTTATTAAACCAAGCAAAAGTTTCCCAAATAGTAGCATCGACCCAATCAGTCCCATTCCAAATCTGAGCCCATGTATAATATTCGGGGCTCCAATAATTCATCCCAACGATATTTGGATGTTGATAAATCCATTCTAATTGATGTAATACCCATGTTTTTTGTCCATCTTGTGTTTGCGGAAACTCAGTGATATTATGTGTCCAAGTAGGAAAAACATAAGTCCCTGTGTTATTACTTCCATATGAAGTTTCTGGAACTAATATTTTATCTGACCCAGGTAACCCGCTTGATGCTAAAACCCGAATTGTCTCAAGAAATCCATTTTCTGCTGTATCACCGCCCCAAGTAGGGTGATATGATAATCCTATAATGTCATAAGGTATCCCATAATCTCTCATTGCTGTATAAAACGCAACTGCAAAGGAAGGATCTGATATAGCAATATGAAGCATAAACTGCGCTTCAGGATCTGCTTCAAGCACACCTTCAATAGCAGCTTTTATTATTCTGGATTCGTTATACCATGTATTCGCTCGTAACCATGTTAGGTTATGTTTTGGCTGATCGGCCGTAGCAAATGTTCCGCAAATTCCATAATCGATTTCATTACCAATTTCATAAAATTCCATATTAATCCCTTCCTCGATAAAATGTTGAGTTACATTCTTGCTATATTCCTTGACTGTGATCAATAAATCATCAAAGGATAATCCTTCAAAACGTTCGGGTAATGGTGCCTTATTAACATCAGCCCAATCATCGCTTAGGAATATTACTAAATATGGAATACTTCCATTATTTTGAGCCCAACGTGCCATTTGGGTTGCATTTTCTAAAGAATTTTTTCCTCCTTCATTTGTCCAAAGACGAGTTCTAAAACTATTTGCGCGTATGTTTCCAAAAAATTCAAATGGTAGCACTTCAATGCCATTATGATACCAACTACGACCCTCTCTTATCATTTCTTCTACATAATTAGCGTCAATGCCCATTAATTTCGGGTATACCCTTTGGTCGTAGAGAATTTTTGCGTTTGGAACCACATCGCCATGCTTATCTAAAATTTTGATATTAGTATTAATCAAGGAAAGCAAGGTTCGATTAATTGTTACGTTACCGATAGCCGACCATTCTCCAGGTCCGCTTTCATTATGGGCTCTCACTTTCCAATAATAAGTCCCATCTTCCTCAAACATGTGAATGTATTCGCTCTCCTTGAGATTCCAAAGAGGATATCGATGAAAGGGAACTCCAATAAAATATGAAACATTAACATTTTCACTTTCAGGTTTCCATAAAGGATATCTTTCGATTGATGATATTCTAACTTCATCAAATGTAGCATTTATCCAATTCCCAATCCCCAATATAGAGCCTAAGTAAAAATTACTGTCAAAATCTCCAAAACCTATGGGAAAATAAGGTGTAGCAGCTTCCTCTATTCCATCAAGATATAATCTTGCCATTTCATCCCCCCATGTTAGGCAAATGTGATGCCAATCTCCCGCTTTCCAATCCTGTTCTCTAGAGGGCATAACTATATAATAAGTATCATTAATTACGGAGGTTGCATAAACTTTATGAGAGTTTGGGTCTACAAGGATACTAAATCGAGTCACATTAGGAACTACAGTCATAACATGATCAAAGAAAAAACAATAATCAGTGGCATCAACCAAATCTTCCTCTAATTTTACCCAAAACTCAATCGTACCTTTTTCTAGATCTAAATTATTCGTAATATTATATCCTAGAGCTGCGTTATCACTTCCGTTAACTAAGACGCCTTTCCCAAATTTCCCCTGTAAATAGGATAATCCACTTGAAACTAATGGATCTTCATTATCCTCCGTTTTTAAAGTATCGTTGAAATGAGCAAGAAAAATCGTATATTGATCTTCAGCTAAAGTGGAATTCGACCAGTCATTAATAGCAAAGCGAGCAGCTTCGGGAGAATTAAAATCTGTATCGTTATCCATTACAAACTCGTAAAAAATTTTATCAGATGGGAGTCCTACATCCGCCCAATCGAATTTTACAATATTAGATGTGTTAGTTGATTGGTTTGCAGGAGCCAACAATAAGGGTATCCCAGAAGGATTATCTGCAATTTTTAAATCAAGATCTTCTATATTTATTATATGATTATTATCATTAGAATCAGTAGAATTCAGCTGATTTTTATAGTTATTCGCGATTGTCCCATTTAAAATTGAGCAAATTAAAAGAGTTAACAAGAATGATTGAATCTTTAATTTGACCATATTTTTTTACTTTTATTATTGATTTATTATAAAAATTTCAGTTTAGTTAATATAAAAATTCAATGTTCATTTCACATTTGATTTTGATGATTAAAAAATTAAAAAAAACTAAATCATTATAAGATGTAATAAAAAAATCAAGGTTAATAAAGTATGGGAGATTTAAAGGTAGAAGTTACGTATTTCGAAAAGACAGGACCAGAAAATACTGATAAAGCCCTAGAAATTGCTAAAAAATATGCAGATCAACTTAATATAAAAGATATTGTGCTTGCGAGCACTACTGGGACTGTTGCTGAAAAAGCAGTTGAGGTATTTAATCCGAATGAATATAATGTAGTTATCATAACACACTCATATTATTTTGTTAATAGTTCTGTACGACAAGAATTCCCTGAAGATAAAATGGAAGCGTTAAAACAAAAAGGCCTAAAATTCCACGTTGGTACGCATGCTATGAGTGGCATTGAAAGAGGTATAAGGCTTAAGGAAGAAGCATGGATTTTTGTTGATCTCTTAGCAAAAATGTTAGGCTTTCAATTTTGTCAAGGTGTAAAGGTATGTATTGAAATTGCAAGCACTCTTTGTGATGCGGGACTAATTCCTGACCTCGAACGGAATATTATTAGCGTTGGAGGTACAGGAAGGGGGGCTGATACTGTATGTCTAATAAAACCTGCGCCAACGAGTGAGTTTAAAAATCTTAAAGTAAAGGCGCTATTGGCAAAACCATTTAATTTTTAAATTAAACAACTAATTCTTTTTATGTTATTAGAACCAGTATAACTTATAAAGTTCTATTAAGAATTGGATAAAATTCTAGGAATCTCAACAAATTTTAACAATTCGAGGCGATAACACCATCGCCGCTATTCCCTTACCAGTGAAGGCTGTGGGAACTACTTTTCTTAAAATATTCATTGCGGCATTCACATCCGCATTGATTTTAATCCCTTTACTCGATTGAAATAAACCTCGCTTGACTCGTTTACCCATATATGTATCATGCTTACCTATTGATTCGTTATCCAAAGCAGAACATTTACTCGTATAGGCCTCATCTATGAGAACTACTTCTATTCCCGCAAGCTGTGCTTTGTATTGAATCATCCGGATTAATAGCAGGTGAGGGATAGAAACAAAAGTTTGGTTATTTCTTGCCCCCATATGAGAGTCTTGCTTCCATTCTTTATTATATCCAATAATAATTGTCCCTATATTATTAATCTTTGAATAGATTATAAGTATGTGCGAGGTTTTGTGAAAGTAATCTTTAATTTTATTATTCCGCTTTTTTGTCTGAATATTCATTTTCATTGTTTCAGGATGAGAGGGATCGACAAAAGATCGGTTGATACCTCTTACCTTATTGTACCATTGATTGATAGATTTAACGACACTTCCTTTAATTATGAGGGGTCTCTGCCCAATATTGTTTGCGGTAGTAAGAAGGTTATTTATCCCTATATCAATGGAAAGTATGCGTTTTTTATCCAAAACGAGTTCTTTTTCTTTATAATTATAAATTATCTCCATAATATAATAGCTTCCTTTCGGAAGAATTCGTATCTGCTGATGCTTTTTTATTCGAGTTTTAATAAGAGGAAGATTCACAGATTTCGGGAATTGGATATGTCCATTTTTTATCCAAGAATTTTGGTTGGTAAAAATGGCTATGGATTCCCCATTCTTTCTTTTATAATTAGGCATTTTGGGGCGACCAAGAAATTTACTTTTATCTTTTGCATATTCTTTTACTGCGTTCCAATAAGACTTCCAGTTTTTCATAACCAATCGCAAGATCTGCTGAGAGGTTT
>JAHPZA010000009.1:0-582309 GCA_019058445.1 Promethearchaeota archaeon
TGATAATATCAAATGAATCCATATTTTATCATTTTATCAATTATTCTTAGCTATAAAAAATTATTATGGATTTTTAGTTTTTCATTTAATTTCTATAACTTCACTGCGTCTAATGCTTATTTTTTAAAAAACGAAAGATTTATAAATGTCAATTGTTTCTAGTAAATTAGTGGTTGACAGTCAAGAAGAGGTTTACAGATCTATCTTGACACAATCCAAATAATAACAAAACGAGGTTGATACTATGTCAGATGTAAAAGAAGAAAAAAAAGTTGAAGTAAAAGAAGAAGAGCATGTCGAAGCCAAGGAAGAACCTAAAGAAACAGAAATTAAAACAGAAGAAACTCCTGAAGAAGAAAAAGAAACTGATATGACACTAAGCCGCAGATATCATCCTTTATCGATGTTTAGAAATACAGATCGATTTTTCAGCGACATTAGCAAGTGGTTTGATGATATGTTTTGGAGACCTTCCAGATTCTTTGAATTTGAGCCTTTCAGTCTAAAAGTATTTGATGAAAGTGATTTTTTCCGAACTCCATTGGTAAATGTTACTGAAGATGAAAAAGGTTATCAAATGACTGCTGAATTACCTGGGTTAGAAAAAGGTGATTTAGAGATAACAATTCACGATGGTACTTTAGAAATTAAAGGCGAGAGAAAAGAAGAGCACGAAGAAAAGAAAGATGGATATGTTAGAAAAGAATACAGTAGCTCCAGTTATTATAGAAGCTTTAAATTACCTGAGAATGTTGATGAAGAGAAAATCGATGCTACTTTAGATAAGGGAATGTTGAAATTGGACATGCCAAAAAAAGAACTCAAAGAGAAAGAGAGCAAAAAAATAGAAGTTAAATAATCTTTTTTGTTTAATTAATCTTTTTTTTGTTCAATTTTGTTTTTTATTCATAGAACAATATTTAAAAGAAAGTTTTTTTATATTCTTTTTATAATTTAGTTATCAACTATAAAAATTTTTTTAGCGTTTATGTTACAGCACCTAGATGACTTTTGGATTCTTAAGGACTCCGGGATAGTTCTTTATCATTACCAATCTTATGAGGTAGTTGATAAAAATCTATTTGGTGCTATTACTATAGCATTAAATTCATATGCTGATATACTTTCTAAAGGGGGGTTAACTTCTTTTCAATTTATTACAAAAATGTTTACATTTATAAAGAAGCGAGATATTATTTTCGTCGGGAAGTCATCCGTAAAAGCGAAAGAGAAACATGTTAAACAAGAACTAAACCAAATATCAGATATATTTTTCAAGCATTATTCTGAAGATTTCTTAAATCAATGGAAGGGGAATATTGCAGTTTTTTCAGATTTTAAAGAAGTATTAGCAATTTCCTATCAGTAAGGTCTTTTTAAAAAGATTTTAAAAATTTTGACAAACTATCCGCAGGTTCAGATATTATTTCATTTAATTCTGCTTCAAAAGAACGCATAATTTCTTTTTTCATTTCTTCACTAGAAGCAAGGTGACCTATAAATTTATCGATAAAGAGATTTTTAATTTGATTTAGTATGCCAAACATTTTTTTATTTTTTGCATCAGATTCGCATTTTATGGCGAATAAATTATGAGAAAGTTTATCCATTGACGTTAAGATTTTAGCGTCACTTAATTCGATGACTCTTGTTTCTTCTTCTCCAAATTCTCTTGCAAAGGCTTGTAAGGCTGTGACAAAATCAGATAATAAAGCATGATTCGCGTTGCCTGAACCCTGAAAATAATTCTCACGAATAAAGATTGGATTACTTTTCTCATCAATTATATAGATGCACAATATTTCTTTTATCATGAGAATAATCTTTCCTTATCAGAATTTTAAGAGAATTTAAAATAAACTTTTTTCAAAGATCGTATATATTGTCGTTTTAAAAAAACTATAATTAAAATTATCAGGGATAATAGTTTTAATCTTATCAACTAATTCTGAGTTAACGATTTGGTAAATGTCCTTGAATTCCTCTTTCTTTATTAAATTAGGATCGTATTTATGTAAAAATACGGAAATTTCAATAAATTGTTCGTCTTTCTGAAGGAAATTTATTAAATCTTGTAAATATTCAAGCGCAACACCATATCTTTTTTTATCTTGAACATCAATTACGTAAAGGATTTTAGTAGTCTGCTTTGCATATTTACTAAAATCTTTTAAATAACCTTTACGGTATTGAGCTTGCCCTCCAAGGTCCCAACACACTAATTTTTGCTCATCAGAATCAAATTCTTCCACAACTAATCCCTTTGTAGGTTTTAGGGAAATATAAGATAATAAATTAGCATTCTCTCTTAGACTTAATAAAATTGAGGTTTTACCGCTATTATCTAATCCCATTATTAAGATCTTTTTAGGTTTACTGTGATTTGTAAAGTCGTTCATGATTGACCATTCTTAATTTTTATTATCTTTATTAAAAACATATGATAATAACTTAAAGAGCAATTATCTTTTTAAATTTAAGTTAATACTTAGTTTTTAAACATTTTTAAATTGGATTCGAAACTAACAATCGAATAATCAGCTTGTTTTTAAAAAATACAAGAATAAAAATTTAAATATTTAATCAATATTATTACTGACCTTACAAATATAACTAACCTTACAAATATAAATAGAGCTTTTTTAAAACACAAAAAATTATTCCCCATGTAGATTATGTCAGAAGATTCGAAAAAGAAGCAGGAATACATAGAGTTAATAATTTTTCTATTAATTTTACTTGGTACGTATTTAACGAGTTTTTATAGTTATCTTCTTTTTCATACCATCGCAGAATTATTTAGTATTATTGTCGCGGGAGGAATTTTTGTAATTTGTTGGAACTCTCGAAAAAATATCGATAATTCTTTCTTTTTAGTAGTTGGGATCTCGTTTTTGTTTATTAGTGTGATTGACTTAATCCATACTTTATCTTATACTGGACTGAATATTTTTGTTGGTTATGATTCCAATCTCCCATCTTCATTATGGATTGCTGCACGTTATCTGCAGGCTTTTTCTTATTTATATGGTACATTAATGATTAAAAAAAAACTAAAAACGTCCTATTTACTTGTAGGTTATACCTTGATCACAATTTTATTGTTATTTAGCATTTTTACGGGAATATTTCCTATTTGTTACATCGAAGGATCGGGTTTAACACCTTTTAAGATTATAAGTGAATATGTAATTAATTTGATCTTAATTAGTACTATCCTTCTAATGTACAACTTTCGAAATGAGTTTAATAAGAAAATATTAACCTTAATAATTGCCTCGATTTTAGCGACCGTAATTTCGGAATTAGCATTCACTTTTTATGTTAATGTTTATGGCTTGTCAAACTTAATCGGTCATATTTTTAAAATTATAGCTTTCTACTTTCTATATAAGGCTATAATCGAAATTGGTTTAGAAAATCCCTATAATCTACTTTTTAGGAAATTGAAAAAATCTGAAGAAAGATATTTTAAATTATTTGAATCTTCACCTGTGGGGATTGGTATTGCAGATATTAATGGTAAAGTAAGGGCCATCAACAAAAAAATGCGTGAAATAACTGGTTATACTTTAGAAGAATTTAAAACTATAAATCTAGCATCTACTTATGAAGATCCACAATTAAGAGAAGAATTTTTAATTCAGTTGGTCAAAACAGGTAAAATAAATAATTTTGAAGCAAAATTTAAAAAAAAAAATGGTCAGCGATATTATGCTCTGTTAAATGCAGAATTGATTAATATTGAAGATGAAAAATTAATTATAACTAATGTTCAAGATATAACTGATAAAAAGCAATTCGAGTTAGCGTTAGCTGAGAGCGAAGAAAAATTCCGAACAATTGCTGAGCAATCTTCTTTAGGAATAGTAATTCTACAAGATGGAATTTTTAAATATTCAAATAAAGGATTATCTGATATTACAGGATATTCCAAGGATGAGATTAGAAAATGGTCTCAAAATGAATTTACTAAGAAAATACATCCCGATGACCTGCCTACTGTTATTGAGAATTATCAGAAAAAAATTAGAGGAGAGATGAGTTTATCGTCGAGTTACACATGTAGAATCATAACAAAATCAGAAAAAATTAAGTGGATTGAGATAAGATCAATAGCGATCCAATATCTTGGAAGGCTAGCCGATCTTGCCACATTTATAGATATAACCGAACAAAAAGAAGCTGAAAGAAGAATACAAGAGGCTGAATTACGTTATCGAACCACCTTTGAGCAATCTCCCGATGGAATTATGATATTAGATCCTCAAACAAAGAGAGCGATCGAGTTTAACAATTCTATGTGTAGGCTATTAGGTTATTCACACGAAGAGTTTGCAAAACTCCAAATCAATGATTATGATGTGCAGGAAAAGCCTGAAGAGACGAAAACACATATACAGATTATTCTAAGAGATGGAAGAGATGATTTTGAGACTAAATTTCAGACTAAGAGCGGAGAGATTAAGGATGTGTCATTAATCTGTAAAACGATTGAATTATCAGAAAAGATATATTTTCAGGTAATTTGCCGTGATATTACCGAAAAAAAGAAAGCAGAAGAGAAGATTGCAAATTTAGCTAAATTTCCTTCTGAGAATCCTTTACCAGTCTTAAGGGTAAATAATAAGAGTATAATTTACAGCAACCAAGTTGGAGAATTAATTTTTGATATTACTAAAGGGAGCCCACTTCCTCTTAACTTAAAAGATGATATTATAGATGTAATAACGAATAGAAAACTAAAAACAATAGAAAGAGAAATCAATAAAAAATTTTATTCCTTTGTGATAACTCCAGTTGAAGGAGTAGATTATGTGAATATTTACGGTATGGATATTACAGATCGTAAACAGGCTGAGCAAAGATTAGAACGCTTAGTTTCTACAGTATCACACGAATTAAGAACGCCTATTACCGTTATATTAATGTCTTTAGATTATTTAAAAAACCATCAAGACAACATAACTCCAGAGTTGGAAGCTCGATTAATGGATGGAGTTTCCAGAAACACTTCATTACTTCACAAATTAGCCGAAGATATTCTTATGGTCTCAAGAATTGATGATCATCGATTAGAGCTTGAATTGGCAGAGTATAGCCCATTAGAAATAATAAATGAGGTCTTAACTCTCTTGGAACAGAAAGGTAAAGAAAAAAGTATTAATTTTGATATTAATATAGATGAGAATATTCAATTGTTAGGTGATCCAAAACGTATTGACCAAATTTTTCGTATACTCATTGATAATGCGATAAAATATTCGGTTTTAGATTCCAAGATTGAAATTAGTGCGATTAACAATTACATAGGAAAATATAGTTGCAATGGAAAAAAAGGAGTACTTTTTCAGTTCAAAGATAATGGAATGGGGATCCCCGAAAAAGATATTCCTCATTTATTTGAAAGATTCTTTAGGTCTGAACACGTAAAAGAAATTAGCGGAACGGGTTTGGGACTATCAATTGCTAGAGAATTGGCACACCTTCATGATGGTGAGATATTTGTCGAGAGTGAGTTTGAAAAAGGATCAACTTTTTATGTGTTTCTTCCTAAAATTGAAGGATAATTTTAAAAAAAATTATAAAAATCCTTAGAACAATTATTAATTAATATAAAGAGAAATGCGAAAAATTTAGCTTGAAGCCACTTATTCTTGTTGTAGAAGATAATGCGGACATTTTGTTTAGTATTAAGTTAATTTTAGAAGCCAATGGTTTTCAAGTAACTACGGCAGATAATGGAGAGAAGGCTCTAAAAGTCCTAAACGAACTTAAAACAATTCCAGAAGTCATCATCAGCGATATTTTGATGCCAAAAATGAATGGGTATGATTTTTTTAAGGCTATTTTTGAAGATATCCGTTGGAATAGAATACCTTTCATATTTCTTACAGCTCGCTCATCACCAGAAGAAATTCGATTTGGCAAAATGTTGGGTGTTGATGATTACATTACTAAACCTTTTAATGAAGAAGATTTAATTGCAGCTGTAGCTGGCAAAATAGCACGAAATAAAAAAATTAAATCAATTAATCAGAAAGTTGAAGAGATGCTTTTATCATTAAAAATAGAAAGTAAGGCATCAATTTCTGAGAAAGAAAAAAGCCTGGTTCATCTGTTGATTGTTGTGTGGGATGACAGATTAGGTCCTGAACTAAAAGATTATTATCCAAAACAAGATTATCTGCCAATCCCGATTAAAGATATAGGAACCCAACTATTTCAAGCTACAGTTTCGATTTATGGAAATGAAGATATAACTGAGTCAGAAGGACTCTTGTTAAATATCGAAAATATCAAAAAATATGGATATATTCTTTTCGATGCTTTTCAAGATAAAACCTCAAGAGGAGGAGAAAGACAATTTATGATTGCAGTTATTGCTCCCAAAATAAATTATATTGAATCATTTGAAATTAAAAAAGTATTTAAAACTATTTCACTTAAATTAAAGAAGAATGAAAAATGGGATATTGAAGCAAGTTGGGAGGAAATTTTAGAGATATTATCGACGCCTACTCTTTAATCTTTAAGTTTTTGATCAGTTTTTTTGCTTTTCTCCTGGAATATTACAAAATACGAGTCCAGGAATAAAAAACTGAAGTGGCTTATGGTTTTTTAATCTTTAATATTATACTAGCTAATAGAGCTTTGTATTGAATTAATTCTTTCTTAGATGGAATTATTTCTAGAATATTTATTTTAATTTTTTGAACTATTTTGATCAATTTTAATTAAATACTTCTTAATCTTGAAACTTTATAATAAGACGAAAGATTAAAAAATATTGAGAATGAGAATATATAATTTTATAAGTTCAGTTATTAATTAATCTGTATTAGAAATTAAATTATAAGGATGAAAATATATGGTAAAGGCAAATAAGATTATATTAGTGCCTGAAACACATTGGGACCGTGAAACTTTATAATATTGAGATGTAAAGCACGAATGGTATCTTACCTTTAACGAGTTTCGGGCCTACCTTGTAATAATGATGGATAAATTGTTAGAAATTCTTAAAAAAGACCCCAGTTTTAATAATTTCACACTTGATGGACAAGTCATACCATTAGAAGACTATCTGGAAGTAAGACCTAAAGAGAGAGAAATTATTGAAAAATTTGTTAAAGAAGATCGGCTTTCGATTGGTCCTATGTATGTATTACCAGATGAGTTCTTAGTTAGTGGAGAATCACTTATTCGTAATTTATTGCTTGGCCACATAATTGGCAGGAGATTTGGGAAAGTTATGAAAGCAGGATATATCCCAGATCCTTTTGGACACATCGCACAACTACCCCAAATATTGCAGGGATGTGAGATTCCATCCATGTTATTTATGAGAGGTTTTGGTAATGAATTCGAGGAAAACAACTTAAACATGGAGTTTATATGGAACGCACCTGGAAATAGCGCATCAATTTTGACTATCCATTTACTTTACGGATATTCCTCTGCGGCAAATCTTAATACTATAATTACTGATGGCAAATATCAATCAGCACTGAAAAAACTTAAAAAAGCAGTAAAAAAATTAGAAAAGTATACCGCAACAGATATTGTCTTATTAAATAATGGTTCGGATCATTTATTTGCACAACCTGAAGTTCCGGAAATAGTAAAGCAATGGAATGAAGCCTATCCTGATAGTCTCATGGAGATAAATGATTTTGAACATTATGTAAATTTGGTTTCCTCAGCGAATCCTAAATTAAAAAGTTTTAAAGGAGAACTCAGAGGGGGAAAATATCATCCGCTCTTATCGGGAGTTTTTTCTGCAAGAATGTGGATAAAGCAAAAGAATACAGAAATCGAATATTTGTATGAGAAATATGCAGAACCCCTATCTACTATTACTTGGGTGCTAGATAAGTATAATAAATTCAGTTACCCAAACGCATTTCTCTGGACAGGGTTGAAGTGGCTACTTAAAAATCATCCTCATGACTCGATATGCGGATGTAGTATCGATGAGGTTCATGAAGAAATGAAAACAAGGTTTCAGTGGGCTGAACAAATTGCAAATGAAATTACAAAGAATTCTTCCATATATCTATCTGATTTAATTAAATTTCAGACAGAAAATGATGAAAAAATCCCGATAATAATTTACAATCCAATGCCGTGGAAGAGGAAAGATATTTCATATTTTGAAGTTAGTGTTCTTGCAAATAAAGATCCTAATGAAATTCAGAGTGAATTGTCAATTATCGATTATGAGGGTAAAAATATAGACTATCAGATTTTTAAGATAAAAGAGAAACCAAGGCTTTGGATTGAGCCAAATGCTTCATATCGAATTACATTTATAGCCAATGTTCCAGCATGTGGATATAAAGTGTATTATGTATTGTATAATAAACTTGATGAGACGCTTAAACCTCAAAAAAAACTTGATCTAAGCAAAAAGAGTATTGAAAACGAATATTATAAAGTGACCGTTAAAAATAATGGTCAAATTGACTTATTAGATAAAAAAAGCGAGATTTTATATGAAAATATATTACAATTTGAAGATGTAGGAGATTGGGGTGATGAATACGACTATTCAGGTCCTAAAAAGGGGGCGATGGACAAAAAATATACTTTACAAGATGCAACTAACCTCAAAACAAGCTTAAAAATAGACGGGCCCTCTCAAAAAACATTGAAGTTTAGTATGATACTAAACTTACCAAACTCATTAGCGAAGGATAGAATGAAACGAGAAGAACTATTAACCCCAAATAAAATAAGCGTCTATATCACTGTATATAAAGAAATTAATCGTTTAGATTTTAAAATAAAGGTTGATAACCAAAGCAAAGATCATAGAATTAGGGCTATCTTTTCATCTAAAGTAAGGAGTGAAAAGGTATATGCAGATGGTCATTTTTATGTGATTCCAAGAAATATAGAATTACCTAAGAGTCGCGGATGGGCTCAAAAAGCACTCCCTACGAACCATCAAAAGGATTTTGTATGCGCTCAGGATGATGCTAATTGTTTTGCTATATTCAATAAAGGATTGCCGGAGTATGAGGCTATTAAAAATAATAATGACACAATTAAGCTGGCGGTTACCTTATTAAGATGTGTTGAATGGCTTTCACGTGGAGATCTTGCAACAAGGACGGGTATGAGAAGTGCAATAGCCGGACCTCCTCTACATACCCCTAAAGCACAATGTCTTGGAAAATATGAGTTTGATTTATCATTATGTATAAAAAATCATAAAAAAGATTTCTTAGATGCTGGAATTCCCAAAATTGGGAAAGAATTTAATAATCCTCTCTTGACAATCATACCAGGTAGTCTTAAGATTATTATAAGACAAAATGATAAATTGCTTTTATCTCCTTCTTCTATTTTTCAGATATTTACAAATATAACTCCGAAAGAATTTGAACCATATTTACCTGAAAGTATGAGCTTTTTGGAGATCGATAATAAAAATATTATCTTAAGCGCTTTAAAGAAAGCAGAGAAAGGAAATTCTTTAATAATCCGTATTTATAATTTAGCTACGACATCTCAAAAAGTAAAATTACAATTTTTTAAGAATTTTGCCTTGAAACAAGCTGAATTTGTTAATTTATTAGAGGAGAAACCAAAAAGTGTAATAAAAGCGAAGATAACTGAGATTAATAAGAACTTTGTCAAAATTGAAATAGAAGCTCATGTAATTGCTACAATTAAAATAGAATTATGAAAATTTGAAAGAATATAATCGAAAATATAAAATTATAAGCTACTCATCTTAAAATAGAGCTCTAATTTTTCTTTGAATTTATCAAAGTAAGATAATGTTCCGTCCCAGTTTTTAACATCCTCAGGTCTATACAACTCTTCGAAAATCCGGGCAATCACATCGCATTGCTTATCAATTTTTTTATCTTTCATACCTACATCGGTTCTGCATACAAGAATCGCATTCCCCTCGAGGAGGGATTTAAGGATAAATTTATGGTTTTCTAAGATAAAGCTGTTCAAGCCTTTTTCACTAAGATGTTGGCTGTACAATTTAATTGCTGAGACAAAACTTCCCATTAAAAATTTATCTAAACCCGTATCTTTAGAAAATTCTACAATTGGGATCCCCGCCTGTGAAAAAATCCAGAGTTCCCTCAGTATAGAAGACATTTTTGAGTTTTTTGGCATTAAAACCTTCCTTCCGTCCTTTTATGTTTTTGATGAGGATTCTAACAATATTGTTTTATATGTCTTATAACCTAAACGAATAATGATTGCAACAAATAATCCACCAAAAATATAAACAACTGCGACCATTAAGATAATGAGTTCTGCTTGTTCAAGCAATATTAAAATGATATTAAACACATACCCTACTAAAAACAAGATTATAAGCGCTTGAATTATGATCCACTTCTTAATTATATTTGTGCCAGGAAATAATTCCTTTATTTTATTAACCAAGATT
Organism: Promethearchaeota archaeon; assembly: GCA_019058445.1. Lineage (GTDB taxonomy): Archaea > Asgardarchaeota > Lokiarchaeia > Sigyniarchaeales > SOKP01 > LW40-45. The sequence continues at coordinate 10,427 of JAHPZA010000009.1, forward strand.
AAACCGTATAAGAAGAAAATAATTCCTCCAATGGAACAAATCAAGCTGAAATAAGAAATCCAATCTAAACTCATAATTTTATTCCCTTTGAATATATATATCTTATTAAGTATAATTAATCTTAGTATTTTAAAAATGTGTAATTTATGAAAATAAACTATAAACAATTTATTTCCTTAAATTAACTATTAGTAATTAAAATTAAATCTATTGTAGAAAATTTGATTTTACAAAAATTAAAAAGTATTCTCAAAGAATTAGAGATGAGTTAAATTGAAACATGAAATTGTACGCATAGAACTCACCCCATTATATGTTCCTTTTAAAGAAGCTGTGCGAAAAGCTATGGGGGAAGGAGAAGGGACATTAGGAATGGCTATCCCCGCCGAAGAAGCATGGCTCGGAGGTGATTTTGTAATTGCGAAACTAATTTGTAATGACGGTATTGAAGGGGTTGCTGAATCTTTTGTGTGGTTGCCTGAATCTGGAGTCTCTCCTTTACAGATTGTTGATGCGATAAAAGGAGGTTTAGCCAATTATGTTTTAGGAGAAAGTCCATTTAATATTGAGAAAATTAATTGGCGGATGGATAATAACATAGCCCGCAGTGAAAATGCAAAAGGTTTGTTGGATATGGCATGTTATGATTTAATGGGAAAAATAACAGGACTCCCGGCTTGTTGTTTCATGGGGGGAAGAAATGTGGATGAAATCCCGCTCGCTGCCCTCATTCCACTTGGGGATCCTATGCTAATGAAAGGATTAGTGAGGAGCTATTTTAAGAGAGGATTTAGAACATTTCGATTAAAACTCGGAAAAAGTATTCAAGATGATGTAGAGATATGCGAAAAAATACGACGTGCTTTAGGGGATAAGATTAGATTGCGTGTAGATTACAATCAAGCATATACTCCAGCGATGGCAGTTCGCGCGATTAAAGCAATCGAACCTTTTGGTATAGATTATGCCGAGCAACCTGTTCGCAAAGATGATTATATGGGTATGGCATATGTACAAAAACGGGTAGATACTCCTTTAATGTCTCATGAGGGATATTCTTCATTACGAGATTTTATCACTCTAGTAGAAATGGGGGCAGTCGGTGTTCTTGGAATAAATTCTGAACGACCGGGAGGCGTTACGAATGCTAGAAAAGCATTAGATTATGCGATAAGTAAGGGTCTTACCGTAGTATTACATAACCAACCACTCGGAATTGCATCTGCCATGCATGTCCATTTTCATGCTGGACAATATTATGCAATTGATCATGCTACTGAATTATTCGGTCAGGAAATGATGGAAGATGATCTTATTGTAAATCCAATCGATTATAGCGGGGGTACAGCAAAAGTACCAGAGGGACCTGGTTGGGGAGTTGAGCTGGATGAAAATGCTCTGCAAAAATATGCTACAGCTCAAACTGTTATCTTAAAAAAGTAGAAATTTATAATAATCTAAGATTTTTTCGATTAATTAATTCCCCAAACAAAAAATTAAATAATATTTTATCAAAATAATATTAGTTCAAATTAGGAGATATGTTAGAGTGAATTAGATAATGAGCGAAGAAGAAAAAATGACAGAAATGAGATATTCCACAAAAATCCACGCATCTTACGCGTTAGGGAGTTTTTTTGATGATTTCCTTATAACTTGTTTAGGCATAATGGTCTTTAAATTTTATGAAACCGAAATTTTTCTTCCGATATTATTCATAACCATCGCCATCACATTTTATGGAATTTGGAATATGATAAATGATCCAATCGCAGGCCATATATCTGATCTATCAATTCAATTTATGAAACATAAAGGTAAGCGGTTTACATGGTTTATAATTGCGTCAATTCCATGTGCTTTAATATTTATGTTCATATTTCTACCACCCTCGAGCAATATCTTACTTACTTTCATCTGGCTGTTGGTTATCCTATGTATCTTTGATACCTTATTTTCTTTTACTATGATTAATTGGCAAAAAATATTTCCTGATAAATTCCGAACGCAAAAAGAACGTACAAAAGTAGGGGGTATTCAAATTCTTTTTTCTCTTTTTGGTTTGTTGCTTGGATTGATTTTACCTATTTTATTCATAACGACCGGATCACCAGGAACTAATACTGCATCATATTTTATTGTAGCTTCCATGATTTCGATAATATGTGTAATAGTTGTTATAATGATGTTGTTTGGTATGCGCGAAGATGAGGAGATGATTGCTCGTTCATTTCGAGTTGTTAAAAAGGAGGAAACACAAGAATCTTTTCTTAAAAAATTGAAATTTGCATTAAGCCAAAAAAATTTCGTTTCCTATCTTATGGCTTATCTTGCCCAAACAACAGTGATGGTACTTATGCTTGCTTCCTTACCCTATTGGGTGCAATATGTTGTAAAAGTTGATGAAGTTACCGTATTATTAAATTTATTTGCCTTTCTATTAGCAAGTGTATGCTCTTCTCCATTCTGGATCTGGATTGCTCGAAAATATGGAAATAGAATTGGGTATATGTGTGGAACTGGAGGTACTGCAACTTTTTTAATTATAACTATGTTTATTAGAGATTATCCTTTTTTTATAATTGGGTTTATATGTATTGGTATTAGTATGGGAGCAACGTGGAGCTTAATTTATGTAACATTCTCGGATGTTATTGATGAAGTGGTATTGAAAACAGGGAAACGGGAAGAAGGTGTCTACTATGGATTTAGAACTTTTTTCGGGAGGCTTTCTATTGTTATTCAAGCATTAGCATTTGGAATTATACATACCATAACCAGATTCGATCCTCGATCCGCTACTCAATCTATAGAAGCTCAATGGGGGATATCTATAGGGATGTTTGCAGTGCCAGCGTTCTTCTATATCTTAGGGTTTTTATTTATGTGGAAAGTGTATGATCTTAAACCTGATAAAGTTCAAACAATAAAAAACAAGTTAAAAGAGCTGAATCTTTAATATATTCAGCTAATTAAACTGTAGTTTATTATAAAATTTATAATAAAATTTTATTTTTTTGGTATTATTACAGTAAATACGCTTCCTTTATGCCTTCCTCGCGAAACTGCTGAGATATGTCCATTATGCAACTCCACTATTTCTTTCGAAATATAGAGTCCAAGCCCAGAACCCTGAATATCAATGTATTCAAGTCCTTCTCCATAACGCTCAATTTTCCCAAATCGGGTAAAGATCCGGTTTAATTCGCTTTTAGTTAACCCTACACCTGTATCTTTGACCGAAATTATGGCGGAATTATTAATATCTTGCAAATTAATAGTTATTTCTCCTTTAGGGGGTGTACATTTTATGGCGTTTGATAATAGATTGGTTATGACCTGTCCAATTCTTATCTTATCAATGGATATTAGAAAGGTTTCAGGCAATTCTAAGTTTAATGTGATCTGCCTTTCATTAATAAAATGCATCATATCAAATACACTTTCTCTGATGATTTTACTTAGATTCGCTTCTTCAAAGCTCAGGTCAATTTTTCTAAATTCTATTTTTGATGTGTCCAGTAAATGGTCCACCAATATCATTAATCGTTTTACTCCTCGATCTATTATCTCTACAAGTTCTAATGCATCATTTCCAAGTTGATCCTTAAATATCTCTAGGAGTAGTTCCGAAGAACCAAATATACTCATAATGGGCGTTTTTAATTCATGAGAAACTCTTGATATTAAATCTTTTCTAATTTGGTCAAGGTCTTTTAACTTCTCAAGCTCCTGTATAATCATTTGTTCAGCTTCTTTTTCTTTTGAAATATCATAAATCATAGTTTGAATGAATTTTTCATTTTCAATTTCTACTAACGATGCTTGTGCTCTTATCCATGTCAATTTTCCATTTTTGTTATAATATTGGAGGTCTACTGGTTCAATAGAACCTTTTTTTAATACCTCTTTAAACTTTTTAACAGAGATGGCTTCAAAATTTAGGGGGATAACTTTATTTAATTCTCTAAAATCTTTGTTTAATAAATCTTTTTTTTTATATCCTGTAAAAGAAATGAGCTTTTTATTAAAATCAACGATCTTCCCTTCCATATTCATTAAGATAATCATGAACGGGGAGCTCTCAAACAAATGACGGAATTTTTTTTCAGATTCCATCATTTTTTGTTCAGCGAGCTTACTTTCGGTAATATCTTTCCCTACTCCCAAGATAGCATAAACTTTTCCGTCTTTAAATAAGGGAATAGGGTATGCGTCTATATAGATAAAATCACCATTCTTTTTTTTAACTTTATATTCAGTACGTCCAGAGCTTCTGCCAAATTCAACTGTTTCTTCCGTTTTAGTGTAGGCTTTTACCAGATCCTCCTTTTCGACTACATCTTTAAACGCTAGAGAGGGAAGATCTTCACGAGTATACCCTAGTGTCTCTAATGCAATATCATTAGCATCAAGAAAATTTCCCTTTAAATCGTTTATATAAATTAAATCTAAAGAATAATTAAATAAATATTGAAATTTTTCTCTAATTTCCTCTATAATATCCTTCATAATTCTCCGAAAATTAACATTAGTATTCTTAAAATATTATTTAAACATAAATTCTTCATTGAATGCCAAAAAATCAATTCCGTTTTATTATCTCTTTAAAGTTGCTTAAATATTTTCCCTAATTTTTTACCAAATTGCCTATTTTAATAAATTTGTAAAATAAGTTATATTAAAATTCTTTGATAATCATCTATAAATTAAAAAAAATAAGCTTAAATTACTATTTTTAAGGTTTTGTAAGCTAATTTCGTGAAATTACGGTTTCACGAACAATAGAATGAGAAAAAATAAATCTTATTAAAAAGCTATTTTATGACATAAGTAAGTTTTTGGCCCTCTTCTTCTTCTAAATTCAATTCCCGTCTAACAGCATTTCTAATTAAATATCCTCCAACATGAAGGATAGAGTCTTTTAAAATTGAATCTTGATCCATTGAGGCATTACATGGATAGGCATGATGAGCTTTACTAATTCTTTCATTAAGGGAAAGTTCCCCGCTTTTACCATTTTTAAAATATTTTGACTTTAATTGCTGAACAATATAATACGTAGAACCACAGGGAGCAGTCTGAATTACACATGCATCTTCAATTGATTCGCCATCCTTGCTTAAGAGAAATGATACAATTGGCTCACCAATCTTGAAAAATTCTATGAATTTATTTATATAGTCTCGTTCTTTAGTGAGATGAAATCCTACTTGATTATACTCATTTATCTCTGTGCTTAATGAACAAAACGGTTTTGGAAATGCCGCTTGGATGCTATTTTTTTCAAATTCTTCTAATACCTGTGTTTGTAACCCCGCTGGAACCCATTTAGGATCCTCTATTGGAACTATGACTGCTTTTATTCCTTTGTCTTTTAAATAATCTGGTAGTCCAGATAATAAATCTTGATGAATCCCAACAACCAATAAGAAATCTACAGGTGGAAGATTTTTAGGAAAATATTCATCTGGTTCCTCTACAAATTCAGGAGCATTTTCTCCTATTTTTTCATAGAAGTAAATTGAACTCGCATAACTTTTAACATATTCTCTACATTTATCACATTTCACACTCATTTCCAAATTTTCACACGCTTTACAAAACTCTTCCGTGTTTATGAGGTTGCCCACAAATTTCTGGGTTAACATTTCTGTATCTGGCCCTTTGCCGTAAAAAACTCCTAATGTATAATTTTCACTCATCATGAGAACCATATTTTATTAATTTATATCTATTTTTTTAATAATTAATAAATCATTTAACGTTTAGGCTGAACATGTTCAGAGTAGCAAAAATTATATTTTTGAGCAATATTAAATTGAAGAAGTTAAATTATTTCGTTCATTCTATATAAGTAATTAGGATTATCAGTCATGAATAAGTGTCTTGTAGTGAGCAAACCGAGCAAAAATGATAATATTGATGAGGATATGGAAGATGTTTCTTTTATGTTCAGGCATAAAGTTCCATTTAGTCTAAAATTTTTTATCAAAGATTTAGAAATTTCTAAAAGAGATTTCTTTACTCTGTTTTTAATTTTAAACTCTTTAGTATTTTTAATATTAGGACAAATCGGTTTAGAACTATTGATAATGGATACAGCAAGACCTCATGGAGAATATTTTGAATGGGCGGGGATTTTTTTTGGTATTTTATTTGGATTAATTATTTCAATATTTTTTGTAGATTATATTAAAAATCCATTATCCTTTATCAAATACGTTTTAACTTTTTCTTTAATAATAACATTTATTCAGCTCTTATTGTTTTTATTAGGATTGTACGTTATTTTAAATCTATTTTTCTTTATAAACACCTTTTTTATAATTATTGCACTAATACTAAATGGAAAACTAATTCTTTTAAAAACAACAATTTTAGAACGAGCAAGTATTTGGTCATTTCTATTTATACTAAGTTTTTTAGTTATTGCTATCGTATTTAGTACTTTAATTTTTAACATTATGATAATTTTCCCTGTTTCATTTATCATATTTACAGTTATAATCCTCCATACAACTGAATATAAAGATATAATTATTTTCCAAAAACCCAAAAAATATGAGAAAAGTAGTGTTAATGTAGATTTAATTAAATATTATATGTTTTTCTCGTTTTTTGGTCTAACAGCAGGTTTAGCTTCGCCTATAGAAGGATCTTTAGAAATATTTGCTAGTTCTTTAGGAGGAAATATTGCTCTCGTATTTATAATCATTATATTATTTTCTATTATAGCATCTTTTTTAATAGGAATAATCTTTGATTATTTCGGAAGAATCGGAGCTTTATCTTATGTAATTTTTGCAATTGGTTTTGCAAATTATATTCATCTTTTTCATTTTAGGGCACAAGATTTAACTTTCGCAGGAGTCTTTGCCGCATATATCGCATTGGTAATGTGTGTACCTTTATTAATTGGAGATTCAACTACTCGTGATAAATACGGAAAGACATTATCTTTTTCATATTTACTAATTGGGCTTGGAATATTGTTTGGTATGTATTTACGTATTTCAATCCCTATCTTAATTTTAAATATAATTCTTGCTGAAAATGTAATCTCTGGTACAATTTTTATGTCTTGTATGTTTTGCTTGATTTTTCTATTAAACATGAGGGAGACTCTACCTTCTAAGGAGCAGGAATGGAAAAATTTTTTAATCCACATGTACGTCATCCACGATTCAGGAATTTTATTATACGAACATAGTTTTATAAAAGAGAAACATGAATCTGGAGAAAAAGCTGTGCCATCAGACTTAAAAGCAGGTGGTATTATAGGAATAAAAAATATATTAAAGGAAATTGTAAGAGGAGAAAAAGAGGTAAGGACTATCGATCATGGAGACAGAATATTAATACTAAAAATGAGCGGATCGGTTGTTTTTGCCTTAGTAATAAAAGAAAAATCAATAGTCATCAGAAAAAAGCTTGAACTCTTTATTGAGGATTTTAATAAAGGATACAAAGATTTTACAAATGATATTAGTATGACAGGGATTGATATGAGAATCTTCAAACCAATCAAATTACTTGCTAGAAAACATTTTGGCAAATAAAAAATTTAAGTAAAAATAGAGATATTCTGCACAATGGATTGATAAAAGGATTTATTTTTATTACTGAATTTAAATATCATAGAGAAAATTAATCCTTTAATGTTTATATTGCTCTGAACTAAAGCAATACTGAAATATTTAAAATGGTCGCCGAGAAAATTGAACAGAAGATAATTAACGATTTAAAAGAAGAATTACCAGAGTTAGCATTAGGTGGTAAGAACAATTTCTCATTAAATCAATATAAGAGTAAAAAGAATTTTGTCTATGACTTAATATTTACTAAAAAGCCAAAAAATTTCCCAAAAGAATTAATTTTAAAAATATTCAGAACAGAAAATGCTGAACATGAGTATAATATCTATAAACGATTAGAAAAGCAAAATATTTCAATTCCCAAGGTATTGTTCTTTAATAATCCATATCTCTTGCTTGAAAAAGTTAAAGGGATAAATCTCTGTGACGTTATTAACAATAATTTAATTAATAAAATTAAACTTGATGAATTAAATCCAAGCGTTCTTGACTTACTGGTCCTAAGTATTCATAAACTAGCTGCATGGATCGCTCACCTACATAGTCAAAATATAGTGAATAAGACTGATCCTTCCAACATTATAGTATTAAATAAAGGAGATACTCGATTGAGAGATTTTATCATTGATATTAGCAATGAGACAGTGTACGGATTTGATTTTGAAGATGCCTATGAAGGAAATTATCTAGATGATTTAGTATGGATATGTTGTGCGCTTTTAGATACCGATCCGGGAATATTTGAAATGTTTGAGCCAGTCCATAAGACTGAACTAATTAATATCTTCCTGAAAGAATATTTTCGAATAAATACTAATTTTCAATTTTCATTTCAATATTTTGCAGAAAAATTAATTGAAAATCTAAACATTGTAATTGAAAGAAGGTCTCTTGAATTTGGTCCAGTAAGCAAGGATTCTATTTTGCAAAATATTTCTAAAGACTATTAAGTCATTTGTAGAGGTTTAGTACTTAATTATTTTAACAAATAAATCATTAGAATAATTTATGTCAGATCAAAAAGTATATTATAGATTTTGGCCAGATGGCGTGCCGAAAGAAATTGATATTCCAGACACAACTCTCGTAGCTTTTCTAGAGGATAGCGTCAAAAAGTATCCGGATAATGTGGTTACTTATTTTATGGGGTTCGAATTGACGTACACCCAATTACTTGATATTGTGTACCGAGTAGCAACAAAATTGACAGAACTCGGACTTAAAAAAGGTGATTGCGTGGCGATCCATTTTACAAATAATCCTGCGTTTGTATGCTACTATTATGGTATTTTAAAAATGGGGTGTATAGTAACTTGTATCTCTCCATTATTTAAGAGTCTTGAAATAAAACGACAATTAAATGACAGTGAAGCTAAGGTATATATTGGCTGGGAGGGTTTTAGCGGGATGGTAGATCCAGTTATTGAAGAGACTGGAGTACAACAAAAATTTTATAGTAATCTTTCGCCCTTTCTATCTCCTGATCCCATGGCCCCCCCTGAGTATCCTATGGGTGGCGAGCCTACTTTCGAAGATATTATACGAGAAACTAAACCAAATCCTCCTGATGTTACTATAACTGGAGATGATCTTGCTATGCTTCAATATACTGGAGGTACGACGGGATTCCCTAAAGGAGCCATGCTCACTCATGGAAGTATTACTTCAAATGTATTTCAAGCAGAATCGTGGTTCGTGGATAAAGAACCCGGAAAAGAAGTTCTTCTTGCGGCGTTACCTTTTTACCATATCTATATGGGATTTATGATGAATATGACCATCCATTCTGGCTGGAAACTTGCATGTGTATTTAATCCCCGTGAAGCTCATGAAGTAATTGAAGTGATTGAGGCAACTAAGGTGACAGTATTTCCTGGGGTTGCAGCACTATATAACAATCTCAATAACTATGAAGTTATAGAAAAGCATGATTTATCTAGTATAAAATATTGTTTAAGTTCTGCTGGACCCCTTCCAGACGAGATTAGAAGAACTTTTGAGAAATTGACTGGGGCTAAACTCCGAGAGGCATATGGTTTAACAGAGATGTCTCCTGCGGTTACCGCAAATCCCTTTGAAGGTAAATTTAAAACAGGATCAATCGGGATGCCCTTTCCCAACACAGAGGTAAAAATTGTAGATTCGCAAGGAAAAACACGTGGAATCAATGAAATAGGGGAGCTGGTTTGTAGAGGTCCACAAATGATGAAAGGGTACTATAAAAGAGAAGAAGAAACGAATAATACTATGAAAAAACTTGATGATGGGAAAATGTGGTTATTTACTGGAGATATGGCACTGATGGATGAAGATGGCTATTTCGTAATTAAGGATAGATTAAAGAATTTAATAAAATACAAGGGGCATTCAGTATACCCTACGGAAGTCGAAGATTTATTGTATAATCACGAAGCTATTGAAGAGTGTGGCGTTATAGGAATTATTGATGAAGAAGGAAAGGAGAATATTAAAGCGTTCGTGGTTCTCAAGGAAGAGTTCAAGGAGAAGGGAATAACTGAGCAGGAAATAATTGATTGGGCTCGAGAAAATATGGCTTTTGATAAATATCCCCGATTTGTAGAATTTATTGATGAAATACCTAAGACAATTGTGGGTAAAGTCCTCCATCGGGAATTAAGAGATTTGGAAGACCAAAAATAATATTGAATATCGCTTTATTCTTTTTTCTATTCAGAGCCATAAAATTAATCCTGTTCTTTTAAGAGATGATGATCCAAAAAGAAATTGAATAAAAAATTCTTATCTACTTTTTATTTTAATCATCTTTGTTCATTTCATTATTTTTCTAATGGAGTTTAAATAATTATTTTCAAAGAATTGAGTATTTTCATCGATATGTATCGGTATACACAACCCTTAAATTCAGTAGTATATTGAAATATCTTAACATACATATCGAAAAAAAAAATTAATTTAAAATAGAAAAAAGTTGATTTAAAAGATGGCTGTAGATACAAAGACAGCCGTAATTGGTTGTCTTGTTATAGCTGTTGTAGCTATGGCTGGATGGGTTGGATTTTTATATGTAAATCCAATTACAAAAACTAAAACTAAAGAAGATGAGGAGACTGTATATGTTTATTTTGGAGTTCTTCGAGATTATGATTCAGGATTACCAGATGATTTAAGTTCTGCTCCTACTACTTCATTAGTCCTCTATAATGAAACAGGCGATCAAGTTGTGATAACATTAGCTCAAATAATACAATATATCGAAAAATGGGAGGGAACAGACCCTTCTACCGCTGGTAATGAGGGTAAAGAAGGTTGGTGGGAAAAAAGATTAAAACCACTCACAGTTACAGATACATCAGGTGTTCCTATAACAGGAGTAGATCTAACAGAGCTCTTAAGAGTATTTGATTGTAATTTTGCAGGTGAATTAGAGTTTGTCTCAAACGACCCTGGTGCAGACAAACTTAAGATGGATGTAATCGATATCACTAATACTTTTGATCCTGAAGATGATGACGAAAACAACCTCATCTTAGGGATTGCGGCAGACAAGAAATGGTTGAGAAATTCCCCTATTGCGGATGATGCTGGAGATTTTGTATTAATAGGTCAAGAGGTGACTTATCCTGATGAAGGAAATAATATCACTGAGATAGTTGAATATAGATGTGATGATTTAGCAAACATCACAGTAACTAAAAATTGGACAATTACAGTCAATGTTTATAATAATGACAATTCTTTGAACCAAACATTAGTACTTGATGCTTTTAACATCACAGATGCATATACTGGACCTTATCATTATGAATATGATAATACTGCTTGGTGGTACTTTAATGCAACTTATTTCGGAACAAATATCAGTCAAATAATTGATTATACTGAGGCAAAGGGTACAGATTATATCTTCAATATTACATTCTCTCCGGGAGATACTCAACCTTCTAGTAAAACTAAGAGAAAAGTATATTCTTATGCTTTTAACTTTAATTGGACTGATGTCGAAGTTGGTCTTGCTAATAATGGTACACACGTAATTGGTAACCATGTCGATTTGGTAAATGGAACAATACCAATGTTAAAATCGGATCTCTTAATGTGTATAACACAAAAAATCCAGTATGGATATTCACATAGTGGATCAGATTACAATTCTCCATGGGAGGATTATTATAACGACGGATACCCTCCTTTCAAGCTAATAATCCCTGGACTCGCACAGCCTAGATACTTTAATGGAGTAACTGAAATTAACATAAAGATACTTTCATCAACAAGATAACTCTAAAAAATATAAACATATTAAATAATTATTTTTTTTTATTATATTTCCATATAAAGTTTATAAAATCTCAATAAACCAAATAAATCATTTTTAATTATTTTAAAAAACTAATAAAAAACAATCAGATGCAAAAACGTAACTTTAACATATTTGTTGTTTCAATATGTATAGCAATTACATGTACCTGGCTCTCTGTATACAATTTTGTTCGATTAGATATTAATCTTATTGATTATGTTCAAGATTCTTATGAAACGATAATTGAAGGAGAAGAGCCAGAAGAAGAAGAAACGGTAGTTGTAATAACTGGTAAAGTCACTAAAGAATTAAGCTTAACCTTATCAGAGATTAAATCAGATAAATACAGACAGATAGAGGACAAAATTTTTAAAATAGTCACACAAGTAGAACCTCATTATTATAAATATAGTGGTGTTACTCTTTGGAGCATTTTAGAAACTGAGGATATTTTAGAGGTCGGTGCTACTAAATTTACATTCATCGGTGCTGATGGATATGAATCTCCTGAACCATTATCATTGAAAGATGTGGCAGAGAAGTATGAAGATGATGTGATTTTGGCGTATGAAAAAGACGGAAAACCATTAGAAGATAGTGGCCCAATTAGATCGGTAATCGATGATGATGCTATTCCCCCTGGTGAATATAGTTCACAGTATTCAGTAAGAAATTTAGCTGAAGTAAGAATAGAATAGGTGTTGAATCAAATTGAATGAAAAAGAAAAAAATAATGATTTAAATTTAGATTCGAAAAACTCAGAAATAAAGGAAGAAAAATATAAAGAGACGGGTATGGGATTAGAGAAGTCTAAAAATTTATCAACTTTAGATTTAATTTATTCGGCAATATTAGGTGTAATGGGAGGTATTATCTCAAGCCTCATTCCTTTTTCTCTTCTGATTAAAGTCTGGTACCCTCTTACCGGCGGAACGCAATTAGTATCGGGACATCATGTAATATGGGCATCAATTGTATATGGCTTAACGCGAAAAAAGCAGAACATAATGGTAACAATGTCGGTAAAAGGAATACTAGAATTTCTCTTAGGAGATCCATGGGGATTGATAATCATTTTTGTTAATTTAATGGAAGGGTTCTTTCTTGCGTTAGGTTTCTTCTTAATGGAAAAGATTGGAGAAGGAGAAACTAAGTTAGGTTGGGGTATTGCAGGAGGATTTGGTAATTTTTTTCAAGCCCCTTTCTTTTGGATCATTAACCAGCGTTGGCATCTCCATTTTACTTTATGGATTTTAGCTTTTATGTTTGCTTTTATCTCTGGGATTCTAATTACGGGTATTTTAGGAAGAGCCATCAAAAATTATATAATAAAAGCAGGCGTACCAACTAGCTTTTGATATAATTAAGAGGTGCTATACTCATTCCAGATGAAAATATCGCACTCTCTTTTAAAGATTTTTCTTTTATATATGGAATTGATAAAAGCCAGCAAAATACTGTTTCAGATATAAGCTTTGACCTTAGAAAAGGAGATGTATTAATTTTAGCGGGTCCCAGTGGAAGCGGGAAATCTACTCTTTCATATGCTATGAATGGTATTATTCCTTGGAGATTAAAGGGTTTCATGAAGGGCGATGTTAGCATATTTGGAAAAAGTATATGGGATTACAACTTCATGGAATTGAGTCGAATTGTGGGATTAGTTAAGCAAAATCCTTTAGATCAATTAGTCACATTTCGAGTAAGAGATGAGATTGCTTTTGGACTTGAAAATTTAAAAATTCAGGAAGATGTAATTAGAAAAAGAATAGAAGAAATTGCTAAGTTTATGGGAATTTCTCATTTACTAGATAGAGAAATTGATCAATTAAGTGGAGGCCAGAAACAACTTACAATATTATGCTCATTCTTGGTTATGGATCCTAAAATTCTTATTTTAGATGAACCTATTGCGTTCTTAGACCAACATTCTGAAAGTCTTTTATTAAATCGATTAGAACGTTTAATAAAATCTCCAGAATATAATTTGTCATTGGTGATAATTGAACATAGACTATCGAGAGTTATAAATATTGCAAATAAAATATTAGTACTCGATGATAATGGAACTATTAAACTTAAAGGCCCTATCTCTGAAATTTTAAAAGATAAATTCGAAATTCTTAAATCCTGCAACGTCAGGGTTCCTTGGATCACAGATGTATATAATAATTTCAAAAAACAAAATTTAGAAGCTGCTGGAAATTTTAAAATTCCAACTAATTTTAAACATTTATTAGAAATTCCTAATAATTTGAATAGAGAAGAATTAAAGAAATTATCTCAAGTGTTAATTGACACGGAGATTAAACCTAAAAATATCGAGAAATTTGAAAGTTATGATCAAAAAATTTCCTTTAATGATGTGTATATTGAATCTTTACAGAAAATGGAAATCTCTAAAAATATTGTCAAATCTAATGAAGCAGACTTTACCAAAGAAAATGACATTATTTTAGAAACTAAAAATCTTAATTTTGAGTATCCAAATTCAGGTATAAAAGCAATTAATAATTTATCCATTGAAATTAATCAAGGAGATTTCATTGGGCTTGTCGGACCGAACGGATCGGGCAAGACAACATTATTATATTTATTAGCTAATTTATATGAGCCTACTTCAGGAAATATTTTTTATAAAAATCAGAATTTAAAGAGTATTAATCAACATAAATATGCCAGAAAGGTGGGATTTATCTTTCAAAATCCCGAAAATATGATATTCAAACCAACAATAAGAGATGAAATTCTTTATGGACCGGTTAATTTTGGGATTTTAAATGATATTAAGCATGATTATTTGTCCAAACTAATTGAATTAATAGGCAATGAAGATGAGGATAAAAATCCCTATAATCTGAGCTGGGGTCAAAAACGGAGATTGAATTTAAGCTCGATTTTCGTTTATAACCCGGATATAATTTTGCTGGATGAACCATTCATTGGACAAGACCAGAAAACGATTGATTCTTTAGTAGAAACTTTATATCTCGAAAACAAGCGTGGCAAAACCATAATAATCTCATCTCATGATTATCATTTGCTTTTAAAATATACCCGAAAGATCATCGAGTTAAATAAAGACGGAAGTCTAAATGATTATGCGTTAAATGGAAATTACTTTTTAAGACACAAGAATTTAGGACCTATTGTTCTGTTAAACCTAATCAAAGAAAAACTTAAAGGTGTTTAAGGTTAATTGAAAAAGAACAAAAATTTAGACAGAAAGCAGTATATGTTCGCATATGTACCAGGTAATTCACTGTTTCATAAACTAAATCCTATTTCAAAATTAGTTTTTCTTATTTTCTTAACGGTTATTATATTATTAGTAAGTAGTATCTTGTTTTACAGTCTTATTTTTATTATTATCTTTTCAATAGCGTTGTTGAATGGAATTAAACTGAGTTTGCTGTTTCGAAAATTGAGGTATATCTTTATAATATTAGTAGTAAGCGTTATATTGAATATTTTCTTCAATGCGATTCCAACTGAAGAGGAGATTGTTTTATTCTATTTATTTGGCTTTAAATTTTTGCCAATAAGAAGATTGGCAGTATATTATGCACTTAAAGCATTTTTTATGGTTATGATTTTGTATACATCTACAATCATTTATACATATACAACAGATATGAGAGATTTCGTATATGCTTTAATGAAGTTAAAAATACCTTATCGATATTGCTATGCTTTGATGGTTGGAATAAGATATATTCCATTAATTGAACAAGAAGCTAAAACAATTTCCTTAGCGCAAAGGGCAAGAGGTTTTGGTTTTGAACGAGTCAACACAGTTAGGAAAGCATATAATTTAATTTTTGAGCGATTAATTGCAACGCTAATTACAATCTTAAGAAAAGCATACGTAACCTCAATTTCTATGGAAAATAGATGTTTTGGTATTTATAAAGATCGGACTAATCTTGTAAAAATGTATTTCAAATGGAAAGATATCATTTTTATTATTCTTTGCTGTGCTATATTTATTGCAACTACTCTCTATATCTTTCAATTATTACCTATTCTGCGCTTCCCTTCACTTTATTCTATCTTTTTAAAATATTTCAATAGTTGAAACCATAATCTAGTTTTTATTTCATTAAAGTAATCATTAAAAATCAGAATAAATCATAGTAATATTATGGAAACTTATGATTTGGTTGTAGTAGGTGGTGGTTCAGCGTTAAGTGTTTTAACGATGGGGCTTAATCTAGGGCTAAAGTGCGCACTAGTAGAACCTGACAAATTTGGAGGTACTTGTTTAAATCGAGGATGTATTCCCTCAAAAATATTAGTCTATCCAGCGGATTTAATTAGGGAAGCACAACACGCAAAAAAAGTAGGAATTTCAGTAAAAATTGAACAAGTGGACTGGGATCTTATTGCAAAAAGAATGTGGAATAAAATAAACTTAAATGAAGGAATAGAGAAAGGATTATCAAGAAGAAAACATCTAACGGTCTATAGAGGTTATGGAGAATTCACGGGTAATTATGAAATGACGGTAAACGATAAAGACGGTAACAATCTTGGAAATTTCAAAGGTGATAAATTTGTTATCGCAACAGGTGCTCGTTCATTTATTCCTCCAATTAAAGGTTTGGAAGAGGTAGGATATATTGAAAGCGAGAGCTTTTTTGGTGAAAAATTCCCAGAAAAGCCATGGGAAAGTTTAATTATTATCGGGGGAGGTGTGATTGCTGCAGAATTTGCGCATATATTTTCCGCATACGGATCAGATGTTACTATTGTTGAAATGCTTCCCCGTTTAGTTTCAACTGAGGAGCCCGAAATAAGTGAATTTCTAGAAAAAAATATGAAAAAACACTTAAACATCTTAGTAAATAATAGAGCGGTTAAAGTCCATAAAGAAGATGGCTTAAAAGTTTTAACTGCTAAAAATTTGCAAACAGGAGAGGAACAGGAAGTTAAAGGTCAAGAAATTTTGGTTGCAACAGGACGTAGATCTAATGCAGATAATTTAAAATTAGAAAATACTGGTGTTGCTATCGATGAGAAAGGATGGATTATCACTAATGAATTCTTAGAAACCTCTAAAAAAAATATTTGGTGCGTTGGTGATGCTAATGGCCGATATCAATTTCGCCATAAAGCTAATTATGAATTAAAAATATTGAAAAAGAATTTATTTAGTGGTGAAAAGCACCTTGTTGATTATTCAAGTGTTCCTTGGGCGATCTTTACTTATCCTCAGATAGGACATGTTGGTATAACGGAGGCAGAAGCTATTGAAAAAGGATATGAGATATATGTAGGGATACATCATTTTTCTGAAATTGCGAAAGGTTATGCCATGGGATTTGAAGAAAACGCCGACGATGATGGATTTGTTAAGTTAATCGCTGATAAATCGCATAAAATTTTAGGTGCTCATGTCATCGGCCCTTTCGCAGCAATACTTGTCCAACAATTTGTATATCTTATGAACGCCGGTTTCACCTGTGTGGAATCGGAAGAAAATTTAGATTTAAGAATTATTCCCAAACATGTAAGAGCATGTCCCGAAGGAGGTACTTTTAGTCCAATAGATAATTCAATGATTATCCATCCATCTGCGAATGAATTAACTGCATGGGCAATTGGAGTGTTAAAACCCTTGAAAACTAAAAAGGAATAAAGATCTATTTTTTTTAAATAAAATATAGATTTTTTTATTTTTTCTCATTTTTAAAAGTAAATTAAAATTTACAATACTATACTAAAGTGTTAAATATATGGAAAATGAGAATAGATTGATTTCCTCAAAGAATCATCAACGAACTCATTTATTGGCGATTATGGACCATTACTTAGACTCAATGCTTAAGAAGGATGTGAGTGCTCTAAAAACAACAGGTAATGTAAAATTTACTGAAAACTGCAAGATATTGGAATTGGGGCAAGGAGTCTGGCAAACAATCTCCTCTATTAATTATAGGCAGTATTTTACTGATTCTTTAATGGGACAAGTAGCGGTTTTCTGTGTAATTGATGAGAGAGGAGTACCTGCAATTTTGATGGTTAGACTCAAGATAACGGGTCATGAGATTGCAGAGGTGGAAACGATTGTAACCCGAAATGGAGAAGCTAGTGTTTTTTATCCTAAAGCATTAAAGAAGCCTAAACCAATTTTTGATGAAATACTTGAAAGCTCAAAACGTTCCTCCCGAGAGGAGATGATCTTTATTGCAAATAGTTATTTTGATGGAATAGAGCAGAATGATGGTACTAATATCCCATTTCATCCAGATTGTAATCGCCGAGAAAACGGTTTTCAAACCACAAATAATCCTAAGTTTGAATTTACAAAATATGATTGCTATATTCAAATTTCCAAGTTCATATATATTACCAAAGTTAGGGATCGTCGATTTTTGATTTTAGATGAGGAGCGGGGTTTAGTTTGGGGGATATTTTTATTAGATTGCCCTGGAAATGTTGGATCAGAGTCGCTTGGTTCACTGAAAAATCCACGAACTATAGTGGTGGCAGAATGTTTTAAAATTACTAGTGGTAAAATTCGAGAAATTGAAGTATTCATGGTTAATATTCCCTATGGATCAGCTTCGGGATGGTAAAAGACTTTTTAATTCAATTTTAAAAGATAAGAATTAGTGAACTAATAGTAATCAGATCATCAAGATTAAAACAGATTTGCTTAAATTTCAAAAAATGATATCATATTTGCATCAAAATAGTATATACTTTAAAGAATTGGTTTTTAGGCAATGAATTACATCGTCATAATTAATTATTGTAAAATATTCAGCATCTCACATGTATTAAGTTTAGGATTAAGCTGTATTGAAACAATTATCCATAATATAAGAGTCTAAAAAAAAATTGCATTCATAACTTATAATCTAAAAAATTTTTAGAAATGAATTATTTCATACACTATGGTTGATAAAATCGGGATTATTCAAGAGATACAGGATACTTATAAAATTATTGGTAGAACGGAAGAATTAAAAAAGATCATATTGGCCCATTCAGTAGGAAAAAATATTTTAATTGAGGGGGAAGTAGGCGTAGGAAAAACCACTCTTGCCAGTGCTGTTTCCTCTTATTTAGATTCTAAATTTTACCGTATCGATTGTGCAGAAGAGACATTAACCCACAATCTAATAGGATATTTTGATCCTCCGCTGGTAATTGCCAAGGGATATATTGAAGACGCGTATGTCTACGGTCCGCTTGCTTCTGCTATGATAAATGGGGGCTGTCTTTTCATAAATGAAATTAACCGAATGCCCGAAAGCACTCAAAATATATTACTCACAGCTTTAGATGAAAAAATCTTAGAAATACCTAAATTGAGAACAATTCGAGCTAATGAAAAATTTTTTGTGATTGCTACTTTAAATCCCTCCGCTCACGTAGGAGTAACCGTTTTAGGAGAGGCGCTTAAAGATAGATTTATTTGGATCAAACTGGAATATCAAAACCCCGAAGAAGAAATAGAAATAATCAAACAGGAAGTTAATTTTGATAGCCAAGATGAAAAAATTCCTAAAATTGCTCAAGAAATAATTCAAATAACGAGAAATAATACTTCTATAAGAAGGGGAAGCTCAATTAGAGGTGCAATCGATTTGGCCGCGTTAATGACTCAATATGATAACACTAGTAGTACAAAAAATTGGGTTGATGCTGCTGTGATGGCCCTCTATAATAAAATAGAGCTTGAAGATGGCGTAAATAAATCTAAAAAAGAATTAATTACAGATATAGTTTTAGCTGTATTAAATAAAGCGGATTTTCAGTAATCGATGATTTCTCTCTGGAAGGATCTGAAGAGATTGAGAAAAACCGGTTAAATGTGAGGCTAACTGAACAACTCCCTGATAAAGATATATTAAGGTTAGAAATAATCAGAAAGCAAAAAAAAAAACCAGATTATTATAAGTATTTAGCTGGCTCTTTAGATTATAAACAAATAAAAGAACTAACTTATTTAGCTATTCAATATAAAAATATTGAAGCTATAATGGGTATGCTGAAAGCAAACATCTATGCCGCAACAGACGCTCTTGATTGTGAGGATGGGGTGAGATTTTTTTCTGAAAAAGCTGAAGAATCACCAGAAATAATGCCAGAGGTTTATTTCTTTATAAGAAGACCGATCTCATCTAAATATAAGAACATTTTCAGACGATTGGCTCGTCAAAGCATTTTAAAAACCGCCTTAAAAATAACTAGCAGAGGGCTCAAGGGGATTCAGAAAAAAACAGTACCTTATTATCATATTGGTATGCCCGAATTTAACTTAGATGAGACTATACAACATAATCCTCTAAAAATTCATGAAAGAAGTCTCAGCTATAAGGATATATATGGAATAAAAAGACGGAGACAAAAAAGAAAGGTAATACTGATTCTTGATACCAGCGGAAGCATGTATGGTAAGACTCTGTTGAATGCTGCATTAACCACTTCAGTTTTGGCTTATAACATGGAAAAAGAGGATTATAGCATTGTTTTATTTAACTCAACCGCGATGGTTTTAAAGAAAATCGACAATAAGAGAAAAGCTATTGCAAATATTATTGATGAGATTTTAGATTCAGAAGCTGTAGGGTTTACGAATATTCACATTGGTCTTGAAAAAGGATTAAATGAATTAAATAGAATTAAGGAAAATGTGAAAGATCAATTCGGCATTTTAATTACAGATGGGAATTATAATCGGGGGGAGGACCCAGTTATTTTAGCAAATAAATATCCTAAACTACATGTAATAGGGATGCCCGCAGAAAATGACGCTGAGAGAGGGATTGATACATGCCGAGATATTGCCAAGGCGGGAAGAGGTAAATTTTATGCGGTATCTAACTATAAGGAAATCCCAAGAGCTTTAATTGAACTTTTATCTCAGACTTAACTCTCAATCATTTAAAAACCATGAAATTTTTAGATGAAAATCACAAATTAATGTAAATTTTCCCCAAAAAGAAATTAAAAAAAAATAAATAGAGATAAAGAATTATCTTAACCTTAAGCAATTCAGATTTTTTTACGTCACTTTAAGGAATTGACCTATCATGGGGAATTTTAAAAAAAAAAAAATACAAAGTATTCTATTGATAAATTTGCTTCTTATTTCAATAGCTATACTTAATGTAAATAATTATAGTAGTAATATTAAGAGTGAAAAAAATAATGATGGCTTAATTGAATCTGACGATAGCCTGATAAGTCCAGAAAGTTCGGCAACCGTGTCAGCTACTTATGCAGAAATTGAGATTGATGATTATGGACCTAAAAATCCTGGGGCATATAGTTGGTCAGAAGCTTTTGCTCAAGGAATTTGTACTGGTTCTGGGACAATATTAGATCCATATGTAATTGACGGACAAGTGATTTCTGATTCTGATGGATTAGGAGGTTGTATTGAAATAAGAGAATCCAATGCCCATTTTATAATCCAAAATTGTATTTTAACAAACTCGACTCATTTTGGAATAAAATTAAACGAAGCACATAACGGAACCTTACTCAATAATGAATGTTCTAATAATAACTATGGTATACAAATTTCCAGTTCTAAAAATTGTACGGTTTCAGGAAATACGCTTAATAATGATAATTTTGGATTGAGTATAACTGGGAGTTATAATGTAACTGCATCAGGAAACACAATGACTTTATGCGGGTTAACACTAGGGTTTTTTGACTCAAAAGCTCAAATGGATACAATGTATATTGATACATCCAATACAGCAAATGGAAAACCGATCTATTATTATAAAGATAAAACAGATTTAAAAAAAAATGATTTCGATAATGCAGCTCAAGTAATTCTAGTAAATTGTAGTGATTCATTAATAGCAGATATAAATGTTTCATATGCTTCAAGAGGTATTTCACTTTTTCATGACTCTTCTAATGTTTCCTTATCAAATATTACTTCAAATTATGGTGCTGACTATGGGTTGTATATAAGGGACTGTAATAATATAACTCTTTATAATAATTCAGTAAGCTATAATAAAGGAACAGGGATTTCTTGCAATGGGGATGATTACAATCTAACAAAGAATGTAATCAATTATAATGGTGAGACTGGATTATATCTATCTTCTAAAAACGCTAATTTATCTGATAATATATTAGTATACAATAGATATGGAGGTATTCAAATTTCTGGTGAAAATTGTATTCTTAAAAATAATGACATAACTTGGGGTGGGATAGATATATATGGTAATGAACAAGAATTAGGATCTCATTCAATCGACACATCTAATACGGTAAATTCCAAAAAAATATATTATTATCCTCAACAAACTAATTTAAAAAATACTGATTTCACTGACGCAGGTCAAATAATTTTGGTCTCGTGTAACGATTCTTTCATCTCTTATTATAATATTTCTTATGTATCTAAAGGGATTTCAATATATCATTCTGAAAATATTACAATTTATAATTGTAACATCTCAGAGAATATAGAAAATGGTCTCCACATAGAATATTCGAGTAAATGTAATTTTAGCGTCAACACTGCTAATAAAATCAATGGAACAGCATTTTATTTTATGTATGAATGTAATTTTAATAAAATCTTAGGAAATACAATCAATAATAACTCTGGAGATGGAATCTATTTATTTACGAAATGTAGCAACAATACTATTACTGGAAATACAGTGAATAATACTAGGAATGGAATTACTGTTTATACTAATTGCGATGATAACAATATTACTGGAAATGATATTTGTTATACAGGTAAATATACTTCCCTCTCAAAAGCAATACTTCTCAGTGATACTGATAGATGCAATGTCTCGGGAAATGTTATTAATAATAACTATTATAGAGGAATTTATATTCAAAATGGTATAAATAACACTATTAGCAACAATGAAATTAAAGAAAATAGTGATTTTGGATTATATCTTTATTACGGAGAGGGTCACAATATAACTAAAAATACATTAGTAGGATGCGGCTTAGGAATTAATCCAGATAACACTATATCAAAAATGACAAGCAATTATATTGATCAGAGTAATACTGTGAATGGAAAAACCTTATACTACTATGCTAATGAAGTGGGATTAGATGCCACTTCGTTTTCTAATGCTGGACAGATTTTTCTAATAAATTGCAGCTATGCTACAATAGTAAATGTTAATGTTTCACGTGGATCAACTGGAATTACTTTATATTTCAGTGAAAATAATACCATAATGCGCGTTAATGCGACACATAATCAACATTACGGCATATACCTCTATCGAAGTAGCAAGAATAACATTACAGAGAGTATGTTCACTAATAACAATAAAATTGGTGTTTACTTAAGCTATATATGTGAAGATAATCAAATATATGCTAATGTATTTATTAATAATACTCTTAATAACGCTGAAGATTATGGTTCTAATAATAAGTGGAATAATGCAACAATAGGAAATTATTGGGATGATTACACTGGCTGTGATAATAATAATGATGGTATAGGAGAATCCGCATACATAATTCCAGGAACTGCGGGTTCTCAAGACGACTTTCCTATAACAAATAGAAAATGCACACCTTCTTCTAGTGGTGGGGACGATGATGATGAGGAAGAACCACAAGTCGTTCAAATTCCGGGATATGATATTATTTTGATAATTGCCATAATTTGTGTAGCTACATTAATTTTAACTCAAAATAAGTTTAGAATTTATAAATAATTTTTTTTTCATTTTTTATTTTAATACGCATTAGTTTAGAGTTCATGGTTAGTTAAATTATTAATACCGATTGTATGATTTTAAAAAATGCTTTTTGTTATCCTATTTTCCAAACAAATATTCTAATTGCTAAAAATTAAAAATAAAAACTTTTACCTTCAACTTTAAGATATATTTTTGTGAAAAAACTAAAATTCTCGAGGTAATCTCAGAATTTTAGGGATTATTATATTTAAAAATTTAACAAAAAATTGGTTTTAACGTTGAATAAAAGTAAAAAGCAAAAGATTTTGATGATACTGCTTTTTTCTATGATTTTTTTAACCTCGACATTTCAAAGTAATTTATCAAATTATCAAAATAGAGACACTGGCAATTCAATTATTTTTAATGAAGAAACAGAAAGTGCGGATGAGCGACCAGATGTAGTAATCTACATAAATGGAAGTTCAGAATCGTGGGAAGATGCAAAAACTGCAGGATGGGTTGATAATGCAGGAGACGGTAGTTACGGGAATCCTTATGTTATAAAAGACAAAATAATTGATGGTGAAAATTTGAAACATGGTATTTTAATTGAAAATTGGGGCTATTATGATTTTTACTTTAGAATTGAAAACTGCACATTCATCAATATTGGATCTTCAAATGATCAATTTCCAAAAGCGGGGATTTCAATACATAATGTTGGATTTGATTGGATGACACAAGGCGGTGGGATTATACAAAATAATGAATTTGATACTAACTCTGACTTAGATAATTATGGAATTTATTTTTTTCACAGTGGAAATTCCACTTTTTCCAATAATGTTTTTACTGACTTTAAGCATGGTATATATTTTGATAATGGAAGCCGGACTTGTAGTGTTTCGGAGAATCTATTTACTGATAACCAAAATGGAATCTTTTTGGATAGATCATGTAACAATATTAACATCACGGAAAATGATTTTTTGGATAACGCTATTTCTGGATTATATGTATTAGATTGCTATGATATCCTCATTTATAATAATTATATAGAAGATAATACCAATTTTGGAGTGATTATCTCTGCCTGTGTTGCAGGGTGGAATTGGGGTTATAAGTGGGGGATGTGGGGCTGGTATTATTTTGATCCAATAAGAGTAATCGATAATACAATTAGTAAAAACAATTATGGAATATTCTTAGACTCAAGTGTTGAACAACAAATTAAGGGGAATGATATCATTGAAAATAATGAAAAAGGTATTTGGGTATTTCTTTCAGTTTTTAACAATATTACAGATAATACTATAAGCGATAATACAGATAAAGGAATTGTACTTGATGATAGTAATAATAATAAAATTAACTATAACTTTTTCTTAAGAAATGGAGAACATGCTATTGATGGTAATTCAAAAAATAACTTTAGTATAAATGGTATTGGTAATTATTGGGATAATTATTCACAAATCTCTGGAGTTGCAGATGATGATGATGATGGGATTGGAGATTTATGGTATAACTTTACAGGTGGGCGTGATAAATATCCACTCTATAATGATGGAATATTTGGTGATATTATTGAAATTGATGCAGATGCAACCGGTTATGGAGCACATAATTGGACTTGGGCACGAGAAAAGTTCTGGTGCTCTGGTAATGGTCAACCTTGGGATCCATATGTAATTAGTCCCAGTCAAATTTGGGATGGTATTATAGATGGAAATGGAAAAACTTGCATTACAATTGAGAATTCAGACTATCAATACGGTGAATCATTTAGAATTGAGGGTTGTACAATTAAAAACTCTGGATCAAGTGGCGCAGGAATTCAATTAAATAACTCTGGTAATGCGGTAATAAATAACAATAATATCACAAATAACGGAATTGGAATATCACTTAACTGGGTTTTTTTCACTAATTTTACAGATAATACTATCATTAATTCTCTAAATAAAGGCATTTATCTGACTAACCATTCTA
The DNA here is from genome assembly GCA_019058445.1 of Promethearchaeota archaeon. GTDB lineage: Archaea > Asgardarchaeota > Lokiarchaeia > Sigyniarchaeales > SOKP01 > LW40-45. The sequence goes on from JAHPZA010000009.1 coordinate 35,960, forward strand.
ATATGAATGATTTTATTTGCAACACGATTTCCAGTAGTCAAAATGGAACTTATTTAGAAAAGGATAGTAAAGACAATGAGTTCATTTTAAATATTTTCGAGAATAATGCTAAATATGGGGCTGTCGTAGCCGATAATATTAGCATTAATAATGTTTTTTATGAAAATACATTTCGAGGAACGACAACAACTAACGAATATGCTCTTGACAATACTAATACAACAATGTGGTATAAAGACGAGAGAGGAAATTCTTGGGGAGATTATGTTGCGAAAACTGGTGGTTCAGATCTAGATGATGATGGTATTGGAAATGTTAAATATGATATTATTGGAAAGGGCAACAATAAGGATATATTCCCTCTTTACGACGACGGACTTAATGGTCAACCCTTATACATTAACGGAGCTGCTTCTGGTGTTGATGCGCATAATTGGACTTGGGCAAGTAAGCGACTTTATATTTCAGGGAATGGTACACAACTGAATCCATATGTTATAAAAGATGTGACTATTAGTGGTCTTGATTCAGAAAGCGCTATTATCATTGAAAACTCTGATTGGACACTTAATACCTATTTTAGGATTGAAAACTGTACTTTAACGGATATTGGTGGCTCTGGACGCTCAGGAATTAAATTGTATAATGTCACGAACGGTGAAATAATCGATAATGAGTTTTCAACAGATAATGTAGGGAATTATGGGATTCATACAGAACGGTGTAGTTATATTTCAATTGAAATGAATACCATCTCAAGTAACGAACAGTTTGATATTGGGATTTATCTAGATAAAGATAGTCATCATATCAATATTGTAGAAAATGAAATTAATGATAATCTCTGGGGTATATATCTCCACAATATGACTAATTATAACAACATTACAATTAATACTATAGAAAATAACGATTTCTCTGGTATATATATGAGTAATTGCTCAAATAACAACGTTATGTACAATTTCATTAATTATAATGGAAATGGTACAAAATTAGACAATGGTGGCTATTTACATAAAATTTTTGGAAACATCTTTAAAGATAACGTTGAATATGGATTAATCATAAATCACTCTGCTGTTGAAACGACTACAATTTATAATAATACTTTTTCGGGAAATTTAGCTAATGCTAGAGACGATGGTCGCTGGAATGAATGGAATACTACATCTATAGGAAATACTTGGAAAGATTATAAAGATAATGTAGAGGGAAGAGGATATGTAGCTCAAGACCTCGATGATGATGGGATTGGTGATGTAAATTATACTATTTCTGGGTCAGCTAATTCGACAGATGGCAAACCTATTTATGACGATGGATTTGATGGAGATCGAATTTACATAATTGGTAATGCTCAGCCAAGTTACTTATGGGACGATATTTGGGTTATGTCTTGGAATGAAGCTACTAGTAAAGTCTGGTGCTCAGGGAGTGGAACATCTAACGACCCATATGTTATTAAAGATATAGAGATTGATGCTAAAGGCGATAATAGCTCCATTTATATAATGCAGTCTCAAAATGATTATTTTAGGATTGAAAATTGTAATATAACCAATTCAGCTGAAGCGAATGAAACTGCGGGGATATATTTAACTAATGTAAATTATGGCGAGATAAGAAATAATAATTGTTCGTTAAATGGTTACGCGGGAATACAGTTGGATAATTGTAATAATATTACGATAATCGACAATGATATTGAAAATAACGGAGAATTTGGGATATTCATAACTAACTGGTGTGGTACAATTGATATAGAGAATAATAGACTAAAGCAAAACGGTCTTGGCAACGAAGGGTCGGGAATACACTTGGAAAATGGATACTTTAATAATATCATCTATAATAATACTTTAAATGGAGATAATGTAGGGATATCCCTGAAATATCTCTGGTATATGACTCTTATTTCAGAAAATATTATTAAATCTGATTCCCATGGATTAGCTATAATCGATCATTGTGATAAACTCCGAATAATCGGCAATACTATCTATGAATGTGGAGAAGATGGAATACACTATGGGTGGAAATCGGGTCAGCCTTGCTTTAATAGCACTATTAACGGAAATAACATACATGATAATACTAATTATGGTATTCTTTTGGATTTCCTTGAGGACAGTGACATTTCAGGAAACATTTTAAATAGTAATTTAAAGGGAGTTGTAGTTAACGCTAAATGTAGATTAAATACGTTCAATAATAATCTTATTTTAAATAATTTTGGAGAAGGAATGTTGTTCAAGATGGGAACAGGTGGTAATCTCATATATAATAATAATTTCTCTGGAAACTTAATTCACGCTGCGGATTTTGGGCTTGATCCTGTACAGTCAAATCTTTGGTATAAAGGAAGTAAACAGTGTGGTAATTATTGGGACGATTATGGCGATTTTGGAGGAAAAGACATGGACGACGATGGAATTGGAGATGATCCCGTAGATTATATGATTCCAGGAGGCTTAGGAATAAGCGAAGACAAATATCCTATTTGGTGGGATGAACCAGGTATTAAAGCTAAAAAACCCCTTGATAATGAGGAATTTCTGCCACATCAACCTCCAAGTTATGAGATTAATATCACCGAGGGAAGAGGATGCTTTTTCTGGTATGAAATAGATGGAACTTCCTCTACACCTATGATATTATTAGGAAATATACATGAAATAATAACGGGTACTGTAAGTTTAAGTTTATGGGATCCATTAACAGATGGGACTTATGCTATCACATTTTACGTAAATGACACTCAAGGATATGAAAATTCTCAAGTTGTTACGATCACAAAATTAAATGCTACTACAACTACAACTCCTTCTAGCGATAATGGCGGCGGTGATGGGACTTCTGATGATTCAACCTCTGAAGACGAAGAAGGGTTACCATGGTATATACAAGCAGCAATGACGGGTGCTGTTAGTGCGAGTGTTGGTTTAATTATTAAACAGTCATATAGTTCAGCCAAAAAGAGGAGGATTATTTTAGAAAAGATACACGAAAATTTTGCGAGAGTTGATAATCTTGAGAAATTCTTAAAAGATAAATTAACTTACGAGGATTGGGAAAAAATTCAAGAAGCATGGCAGAAATATCAAAATGATGAGATAACGGAAAGACAAATGATTAAGGAGAGTAAAAAGACCTTAGGAAAAAGATTTACTGAGTTGTTTATTCCACATAAAAAATCGAGAAGAAGAACTTAAACTTTAATCTTTATTTTTTTTTATTTATTTTTTTTTAATTCTTTAATTATTGAATACATTCAGATAACTGATAAATCGAAATTTCAATAATTTTATTACTTTTTTAATATAAATAGTAAAAATTTAAACTCTATTACTATTTATATCATAAGAAATAAAGTTTAATTTAGAAATTAATTAGGTATAGAGCGAACAAAGTGGTACGTCCTCCGACAGAAAAAAATATTTGTTTACGATGTAAAGGAGCAAGATTGTTATGTGGAAAAAAAACTTGTCCAATCTTGTTGAAAAAATCAATTTTAAAATCTATGCTCCCCTTTGAGATTGGCAAGTCAAAAAGAAATATTGAGATATTCGGAGCGAGTCCGCCAGGTTTTTTCGTAGGAAGGTATAATTATCCCAATGTTGCAGTTGGACCACTTGTTCCTTTTAAGGAATTTGAATCCTATAAAAACATTAATGATTATCACATTTTAGATGCTCCAGAGTTATGGTTTGGTAAGCAAATAGTGGATGTAATAAAATATAGAAGCAGTTTAGTTCGAAGTAATTTTAAAATAAACGTCAAAATAGGAGAAGAAATTAAAAAAAGAAAAAATACACCTACTTTACGAGCTCAAAGATTTTTAGAAACTTCTCAAGAGTTATCTATGGCTGCGAGACCAGTGGATACTGAAACGAAGATAGAAAAACTCAATTTCCGAATGATGATGGACAATCATGCGTTACCTATGGGCCCGTCTGGAACAACCGAAAAAATAAGAATAACAGAGAATGTAAAAGTCCATCCAAAGGTAGACTATTGTGTTTCAGATATCGATTTAAAAGCTCAAGAAGCAATTTCGGAGCATCTCTATCTTAAAGGAAATGTTCCTTTTTCTTCAATTATACGAGTATTTTCAGCAGGATTGCTTGGAGAAAAAGAACGTCGCAAATTAGTACCAACAAGATGGTCTATTACAGCAATAGATGATATAATATCTAAAAGATTGATTAAAGAAATTAAAAAATTCCCTGAAATTAATGATTATCGAATATTTGAAGCCACTTACCTTGATAATCATTTTAAAATTCTCCTGTTTCCCGGTAAATTTATGTACGAGATGAATGAAGTATGGGCTCCTAATTCTTTATGGAATATTTCTCTTTCAGGAGAAGATGTTAAATTAGAACCACAAATCATGACAGATTATGAGTTCTATAAGGGGCGAAAATCATATGCAAGTAATATAACTGGTGCATATTACGCCGCACGAAAAGCAGTTTGTGAATATTTATATAAAATAAGAAAGCAAGCTAGAATTCTAATTTTTCGAGAAGTTTCCTCAGGATATCTTGTTCCATTAGGAGTCTGGGTAATCCGGGAAACTGTTAACAATGCAATGGAGCGCGCCAAGCCGATTATTTTAGATAGTTTCGATAGTGCTTTAAATAAGATGGCCGATGGATTAATTCTTGATTTAAAATATTGGAAAAATAGTAGCAAATTAATAAACTTTATAAAAACACAAAAAACTATTGATTCATATCTTTAAATTGGAATAAATATATTTTTTTGGAGATTAATTGTGATTTGGAAAACTCAAATAAATAGCATAACTAAGACGAAATATCCGATAGTCATGGGTGCATTCGCAGGATTAGGAACTGGAAAGTTCGCTGCATCATTCTCAAATTCCGGAGGATTGGGAATTGTCACTGCTTTAAATTACGATTTAGATTCGTTTAAAGCGGTACTAAAAGAGATAAAAACATTAACAAATAAACCAGTTGGGATAAATCTTTCCATTGCTCCTCCTGGTATTAAAACAGCTCGAGGAAATCTAAATGAAGAAGACTACTTACAATATGTGGAAATAGGCCTTAATGAAGGGATAAAAATTTTCACTACTTCAGCATATAGGGCTGCTTTTATTGGAAAAAGAGTCCATGAAGCGGATTGTTATTGGTTTCATAAGTGTGCACTTCCCAGACATGCATTATCAGCAGAGAAAGCAGGGGCAGATGCGGTTACTATTGTGGGCATAGAAGGAGCGGGAGCTAAGCACCCCCTTCAACAATCTACATTCGTAAATATACCGCTCACAAAAGGGTTATTAAAAATCCCGATAATAGCTGCGGGAGGAATTGGTAGTGCGCATAGTTTTCTGGGAGCATTGGGGCTCGGAGCAGAAGGAGTTTGTCTTGGGACAGTGCTAATGGTTACCGAAGAATGTCCCACCACAAAAGAAATTAAAAAAAAATGGATAAATACAAATATTTTTGAAGAAAATTATCATAAAAAAATTTATGATTTTAATTCTAAGGATATCAAAACTCCTTCTACGGCAATAAATTATGCAAAAAAAATAATTCCTATTAAACAACTCATTAAAAGAATAATTAAAAATGCTGAATTCATTTTAAAATCATGGGGCTTTGATTCTGAAGAATTTTCCACTTTTCCTAAGAATTAATTTAAAATTAAGAATGAGTCTTAGGTTATTTCAAAAATACTCTAAGAAAAATATTAATATCTTTTAATCTTGGGATATAAAATTAAAGATTTATATTAAAGTAAATTTAATCTATTCTTATATTTAAAATAAATATGGGAAAGTATTATGGAAAACAAGAATTTTGAGTACAAAAATTCATACACATCTATATTTTCATTGAACTATTTTGCTCAGGGGATCTATACGAGTATTTTTACTATGGTGCTGCCAGTCTACATTTTAACAACATACGGGACCATTAATTCTGCTGCATTAGCTTTCATGCTCTCAATAATCTTTATACCAGCAGCAATTAAGATTTTTTATGGTATTGCAACTGATAAAACACCCGTAGGAAAAATGGGAAGGAGGAAACCCTGGATCATATCTTCTTCGGTTCTTACGGGATTGGTTTGGATAATAGTTTCTTTTTTGATTCCATCAACTGCTGATGCGGCAATAAGATTGTTTACCATAGCTGGTCTAATTATTTCTTTTGGAGTTTATATATCAGATACAGCTTTAGATGGATTCATTCTTGATATTTGTCCCAAAAACCAATTAGGGCGAACTCAAGGCTTTTGCTGGGGATTGAGAGCTATTGGAATAATTTTTGGCGGACCAATAATTCTCCTATTTCTGATATTTTTGCCTTTACAAGTTATCCTCATTACATTAGGAGTAATAATGATTATTTTTCCGCTACTGACTCTCAAAATTGAAGATATCGAAACTCCTAAAGCTGAGGGTCTTGGTAAAACTCTAAAATTAATATTTAAAGACACTGAAAATTGGAAGCTATTTTTTTATTCGTTTTTTATGCAAATTGTCGGTGGGGTAGTATACACTTTTCTGGCGCTCTATATTCTCATAAAAGGCGGATATATAAATCCTCAGGGAGCAAATCTTTCATCATTAGATCTTAGTTTGTATCAACCTCAAGCAATAATCACCTTATTTATAAGTTTAGGAATTATTTTGGGAGCAGTTTTAGGTGGAATTGTTGCAGATAAAATCTCAAGAAGAACAGCTGTATACTCTTCAATGGGATTAAATACTATATCTTTACTTCTCCTTTTATTACCTGCACCATTTTTCGTACTTATTTTCTTTGCATTTTTAGTTGGACTTGCAAGTGGATGGATCTTCTCATCATATGTCGCCGTTGCTGGAGAATACTCGCAACAATATCCCGAATTTGACAGCACCTATTTTTCAATCAGTATCTCGTTTATTAATTTTGGAACATTATTAGGATTGGTTTTAACGGGAATGACTTTTAATATTTTGTCTGGCATAACATCCGATACCCTGATAATTTTTGGCACTCTATTTGTAGTGATGATCATTTTAGAAAGTATAGCTTTAATTCCGTTTATGATGTTAAATAGAGAAATTTATGAATATAAATTAGCTGAGAAATGAGAATTTACTAACTCCTATATTTTTTTTTAACTTTTATTTATTCCTATTTAAGAAAGTAAAATCATAAAGAAGTAATATAAGAAATAGATTTTTATCTTAATTAGAAAGAATTAGGAAATACATTTTTTTATCAATGAAATGAGGTTAAAAATTTGATAATAGATATGCATATACACCCTTTCTGTAAAGAAGCAACAATGGGAGATTTAGAGAAGGTTGCAGATGTGATGTGGGGTGCAGGCACTCTGAAACGTAAAAGAATGCGTCGTATGTTAGATCAAATAGCATATAAAACATCGATAGATGATTATATTTCATTAATGGATAAATATAAGATCGATAAAGCTGTAATAGTGTCATTTAATATTACAACTGCATTCGGAGTTTGTATGGTAACCAATGATGATGTATCTAACCTAGTTGCTCGGTATCCTGAAAGACTAATTGGATTTGGTTGTGTAGATGTTCCAGCCTCTGATGCCATGGAGCAATTGGATTATGCAATAAATTCCTTAGGACTTAAAGGTATTAAACTTGTACCACCAGTTCAAAAATTTGATATTTCTGATAAGAAATATGATTCGCTCTGGAAAAAAATGACAGATCTTGGCATTATTTTATGGACTCATGGTGGACATCAAGTTTCGACTAAGGGCTCCGTGGCAAAATATGGTCATCCTTTACTAATTGATGAGGTAGCAATGCGCCATGAGGATTTACCAATAGTTATAGGGCATATGGGGACGCCATGGTTTTGGGATACTTATTCCGTTGTTTTAAGACATCCTAACGTGTACGTTGACATCTCTGCCCATTATGACCTTTATGGCTATTTTCCCTGGGATGCGTATACAAAGTACAATATAGAACATAAAGTTTTATTTGCATCTGATTATCCATTAATTCAATGGGGTGCGATTGTACCTGCGGTGGAGGCATTACCAATTTCAAATGGTTTCAAAAAAAAAATATGGGGCGAAAACGCGATGAAACTATTAGATATTAAATAATCTCTTTTTCTTTTTTTGTAAGATCTGATATTTTATATCTAATAAAAATAAGGAATTTGAAAAAAATGTAAATATTTCTTTTATTCTAATTCTATTGGTTCGATCTTCTTGAGTTTCTTAAATTTCTTAACTTTAGTGTTTTTTATTACATTACCTCTAATGAAAACCATCGAGACTTGTCCAAGATACTCCAAGTTTTCGAAAGGATTTCCAGGTACAACCTGAATATCTGCCGACTTGTTAATTTCTATACTTCCTGTAATATCTCCAACACCGATAATTTCAGCATTGTTTTTTGTAGCGTAATATATTGCCTCTTGATTCGACATTCCCGTATATTTAACTAAATATACAAGTTCTTTCCATAGATCATAATGTGGCACATAGGGGACAGAAGCGTCAGTTCCCACGCCAAATCTAATATCTTCCTTATATGCTCGTTGTACTGCCTTAATCATGCCAAGTTCGATAATTTTTGCGTTTTCACGTTTAACAGGGGTAATTTTTGTGTCTTTTGCTGGAAGTGTGGCCAAACCCATTCCCGCTGAGATTGTAGGGACGACTGCTGTATAACCTCGAAGAGTCTTCGGATTATTTTTAAACATATCAATGAGATCATCAGTGATTTCTGCGCCATGCTCAATCGTATCAACTCCACCTAACAAAGCTTCTTTCATTCCCTCTGTGCTCTCGCAATGCGTAGCGATAAGTAAATTACCTCTGTGTGCTTCAATACACGCAATTACAATTTCTTCAACCGTCATTTGTGGCCTCCCGGCTTCACCAACCATCCTTGCATCCATAACTCCACCCGTACTTAAAATTTTAATATGATCAACTTCATTTCTAATATTTCTCCTTACCGCTTTTCTAATTTCTCCAGTGTCATCGACTGCAAAGCCAAACCACTCTCCATGCCCTCCTGTTGGACAAATACCTCTGCCAGCACATAAAAGTCTAGGCGCTATTAATTCCCCTTTTTCAATTTTCTTTCGCAATTTGATGTCAAAATACATTGGCTCCCCCATAGATCGTAAAGTGGTTACTCCCGCATTAAGCGAAACTAAGGCGTGCTTTTTCATTGATCTCATCATATAATACTTTCCAATTGGAGTTTCAAGAATTTTGGCAATTTTTTTTAATTTTTCCGAATCGATTTCCATTAATTTTGTAGGTTTTCCGCTACCAAATATATGACAATGGGCGTTAATTAATCCTGGAAGGACATACTTTCCTTTTAAATCAATAATTTTATAATCTTTAGGAATTTCAATATCGTCCTTTTTGCCTACAGCAGTAATAAGTCCCGGCACTTCTCCCTCTTCAACAATATTTTTTACTAATATAATTCCATCATTAATTATTTTGCTATCTTTATGACCATCGATAATTCCACAATTAATAATTGCAAGATTCTTTTTTGGTTCTTTCTTCTTTAATCGTTTGAGCCACGAGATAATTTTAATCATCGAGATTATGTTGATTATGATGCTAATAATTGACACGATCCAATACCATAATAAAGATAACCAGCTAGATTCTAGATGAGCAATATTTAAACTTAGTTCATATATACCAAAATCTAAATATCCAAGAAGTTCTAATATCCCTAAAGGAATTCCTATGAATGGGATTATCCAAGGATATACTGCCAAAAATCCTACAATTATGTATGACAGCATTCCAAGTACGCCCCTTAGTGTTCCATATGTTATCCATGCTAATATTGAGACAAGTAATGCAAATAATAAAAGACAGGAAAATCGGTTTGATGATGATTTATTTTCACTCATTTCTATTTTTAACTCCTTAATTTTTTGATTAAAAAAATTAATGATATTCGATCGTTACTGAAGGATATTTTTTGAATACGGGTTTCTTAAGTTTCCAAAGTTCATCAGCTTGGTTTACCCATTCATCGAATTCACTTGGATTTTCAGGGTAGGTTTCATAGTGTTTTTGAATTTTTCCAGCAAGACCGTTAGCTTTTAGTAGTTTCCGAACGTTTTTAAATGATAATTTTCGCTTAAGAACCCCACCCAATAACCCTAAGGCAATTTTTAAGATTTCTCCAAATGTCATTTCAGCTTCGTATTCTTTATTAGGTTCTGGTATTTCTCCCTTCCTACTCCGATAAATAATATTGCTTCCTACAAGATAATTCCATTCTTTTTCGGTGAAATTTAATATACCGGATAGTTGCATATAAAGCCCGGCAAATTTTGCTCCTTGATCCCTATAGTATCTTAGGTTAATGTCCCATAATTTTTCTTTAGACACATAATCATCTTGTTTTAGCGCTGTTTCTATCACATCTGTTGCGACCATACATAACATCCATGTTGCAGTGACTCCGTGCCCTGAGAAAGGATATGTTATGACAGAAGCATCACCGATGCAAAGAAATCCGTCTCCTACTAATGAATAAGGGGGACGCCTATAAGGTGTAAATCCCCTTTCAGATTTAATAATTTCATAGGGGGGAAAATTTGCTTTCTTAAGAAGATCATCTCTTACTTTGGCAACATTTTCATATGATCCTGGTTGACCTACTCCAATAATTACACCGTTCTCAATATGACATGGCCCCAACCAAGCAAGATAATAAATAAACCCATTGAGATGTTGAGGGTATGGTTCTTCAGGCTTAGACCACTTGATGTATTGCAATAGTACATACATCACATCGTTAGGACCTAATTTAAAAGTTTCAACCCCGTAATCGGGGGGTAAAATAGTTCGAATCGCACCACTTGTACCAGATGCATCCACTACTAATCGAGCACGATATTCTATTTTTGTACCATTTTTATCTGCTTTTAATCCTATTATTTTATTATTTTCGAAAATGAGTTCAGTGAATTTACAATTAAATTCGAATTTACCACCATCCGACTCTACAACCTTATACATTCTTTGTAAAAAAAATGAAAGCCTAATTACCGTTTGAAGTGCTCTAATCTTCTTTTTAGTTTTAAAATCAGGAGCATTTACCGTGTCTTCCTCAAATACTCCAACTAATTCTGGATACCCCTCTTTGGGAGGTGGAATTCCTGCTTTCTTAATTCGATCCGTCTCAAAATGTATTACATCTAATCTTTTCCCGACTTCTTCCCTTTTATCTTTTTCAATAATAATTACTGAGAATCCCTTTTTGGCCAGAAGCCATCCAAGATAAGTTCCAGCAGTTCCAGCACCCACAATAACGATATCATAATTTTCAACCATATTTTCTAACTCCAAATAAAAAAATTTATTTCATTTAAATTAGATAATATTAATTAGTAATTAAATTATCAAGATTTCAAAACTGAACAATTTTAAATAGTTTTACAAAATAAAAGTTTATATAACTTTCCAGTTTAATAGTGATATCATTAATGAGATTTTATTTTTTGCATAAATCACTATTTTAAATAGCTACTAATAGAGAGGTTGATCAATTTGAATACGGAAAATAATGAGATCGAAAAAAGAGCTATTGGATATGAAAAGGGACTTGCTAGTTTGAGAGTAGGCATTATTTCTATTACTGCAGCTCTCTATATTGCTTTAGGTTATATTTTTCATGCAATAAGCTTCCTGGGATTACAATTTAGAGTAGCTGAATTAATGGTTGGTATGTGTATAATATTTCCAATAGAAGGAATGATAGGGAAAATTATTGGTGTATTTATTGTTAATTTAACATCACCTTTAGGACCAATTGATTTGCTTAGTACCATTGTAAATATTCCGGCATTATATTGTATTATTTATTTCAGAAAAAAGGGAAAATTGAAATACTTTGGGGGCATTTTATACGCGATAATCATTTCGCTTTATGTTGCTATAATTTTAAACCTTGTATTGGGTTTACCAATTTGGCTGATGTTCATTCAAGTATTTATTTCCGAAGCTATTTTAGCGTCTTTAGGGATTGCTCTCTTTGATAAGATTAAAACAATGCTAGAGATCGAAGATTAATATCTGTTAATTTTTCTGTTATGTAATTATAGTTCAAAATCAGTAATTTTATAATTCTCATTATATTTTGAAAATTAACTTTTAAATAATGATATTATCTTATTAAAGGGGTATTTTAATATTATGAATAAAGCTAAGGTTTTCTGGGCTTCGCCAAATGAGATTGCTTCCTTAAGAAATACTGCAAAAAATATGGTTACAAATAATTTAGTAAAGACTCGATTGATATTGGATGAAATACTTGATAATATCAATAAAGGTGATAAGGTAGCCGTTAAGGTTCATGTTGGAGAGGCATTAAATACTCATTACTTACGTCATGATTATGTACGTGAAGTGGTCGAGGCTATTAAATCAAAGGGAGGAACTCCGACTCTTATAGAAACTCATGGAAGGGGGAATGAGTATGAGTTATTAGACATATGTGAAGACTATTCTGTATGTGTTGGTCACAGAAGAAAAACAGCTGATCATAATAAAATCGCCCATCTTCATGGATATACTGAATCAATTATCGGAGCACCGTTGAAATTTATTGATGGAGAAGAAGGATTGGAAGGAAAAATAGTTCCTATTAATGGAATTCATTTTAAAGATGTTTCCGTTGCGTCAGGATTATTTGAATTTGACAAGATGGTCGTTATTTCCCATTTTAAAGGGCATCCACAAGCAGGATTTGGTGGAGCGTTAAAACAGGTTGGGATAGGATGTGTAACCAAGAAAAATAAATTCTTAGCCCATATGGAAAAGGCATATGAGGTTAATTCTAAAAAATGTGATATCACAAAATGTAATAAGGAATGCATTACGGCATGTCCTGTAAATGCTATTGATATGAATGGAGAAAAAGCCTTAATTAATGCTTCTAAATGTTTTGGCTGTCATTTATGCGTGAAAAAGTGTCCTATAAAGAGAGCAATTAAAGCACCAAGAATGAATGAAGTGAAGGATTTTGTGGAAAGATTTATGGATAGTTTTGCCGCAGTTCTAAGTTTTGGACCTGAAAATATTCGTTACATTAATTTTGCTTTTGATATAACAATGATATGTGATTGCACTCCAAATCCCGGAATGCCAGTAGTTCCTGACCTTGGAATTTTTGGCTCATCCGATCCAGTTGCAATAGATAAAGCATGCTTTGATGCCGAGACTAAAGCACCTGGACTTCCAATTCTAAATAAGGAAGATGAATGGAAAGAACCGTTACAAGCAGGAGTTGAAAAATTTGGAGCTATGATGGATATAGTTAAACCATATTATCAATTCGAAGCAGCACTCAAAAATAATATTGGCTCTATTGATTATGAATTAATAAAAATTTAAATTTACCAATAAAGAATTAAAAAAATTATCATTTTAGACAAGTACTTTACCATCTTTTAGTATTTTTTCACCGTCAATTTCAATCGTAACTTCCTTCATAACACCATCATGATGAATATTGCTATAAGTTTGGCCACCAATATTAATATTTTTACCCACTGCTAAATGAGCTGTTCCTTTCATCATTTTATCCCCTATGGTTCCAGTGGTATTTTTTAAGGTGTGGTTTGTCCCAATTCCTAGTTCCGCAATATTATTTCCATTTTCATCAGCAGCTTGAATTATAGCTCTGATCTTCGCAGCTTCTTCTGCACCTTCAATTTTTACTGCTCGACCTTTTTCTACAAATATTTTTACGGGAGTGGTAATCCCACCTACTTTTTCAAACATCGTATCAATTATCCATAAACCTTCAGCGGTTCCTTCCACGGGTGCGATAGCTGCTTCAGCATATTCAGGAACAGCACCCCATGCGCCTGGGACTGCATGTCTGACTCGTAATGGTGCAGATATTCGGTTCTTAATAGACAATGTAACATCAGTTCCAATTTTAGAAGTAATTCTTGCCTCGTTTCCATTAGTCAATATCTCTGATAATTTTTCTGTTAATTCTGTAATTTCAAAAATATCTTCCCGTGTAATATCAGGTTTAATATAGGGTACACCGCCCACTCTTGCCCCAACATCGGTTGCGGCCCGTCTGGCATTCATATGCAAAAATAATTGAATAGTGCTATATGGGAGCACAGCCATAATTACATCAGACTTAAGCATCATCTTACTCACTTCTTCGGGAGGTTCAATTTGTATTTCTTCGTTATTAACCATTAAAAGCGTTATATTTGCGCCTAAAGCCTCAGCTTCCTCCGCCAAAAGTTTTGCGTTCCTATTGAAACCTTTAGAATATATAATCAGGACATTCTCATTTGGTTTTATTGCCATGCACGTATCCACAATTACTCTCGCTCCTTTCCGATAATCCAGCCTTTTACTCATATACTCAAATGCCTCATTAAATTTTTTATATACTTTTTTAACACAAATAATTCATGCGATAGTTATAAAAGGAGAGGGAAAACTATTAATTTTTTTTCATTAATTTAAATATAACATTTGTGAAAATCATAGAATAACCAATTATAAATTAAGTATTTTTATTTTACTAAGTTTTGAATTACATGCAGATTTCTGCTTATGTAAGAACAAATCTTAATTTTATAAAAACTAAATTTATTAGCCCGCATATTCTGACTTTAATTAATTAACTAATTTTTTTAGAAGAGTATGAGTTTTAAATTTCCAGCGAATCAAAAGTATAAGGAGCGGATCTGCTTTCATTGTAAAAAAAAGATCGATATTGCCGATTATTTTGTAACAAATAAATCAAAATATCCCATAGAAAAATTAATTCAATTATGGGAACATGATAAACTGGAGTTTTATTGTTGCTTGTGTTATGATAGATATTTAAAGAGTGAGAATTTAACTAAATTAACCGCTAGTTTAATTGAAAAAGACCGGGAAATTTTAAAATTACTAAAACTAAAGTATTCGATTGACCTTCAAATAGTAGATAAGATTGAATATAATACTATTGGGGTCACAATCCGAAATAAGCAAATTACTGGATTGGGACTCTTTAAATGTGTTGAAAAATTTCCAGAGATAATTGCAATGCTTACGTCTCTTGAGAATTTGAATTTAGCTTGGAATTCACTAACAGAATTACCTAAATCTATATGCAATCTCCATCATTTAAAGGTACTAGATTTGATAGGAAATAATTTGACTTCAATCCCCAAAGAAATAAGACTACTAACTTCTCTTGAGGAATTAGATTTAAGTTATAATAAATTAAGAAATATTCCAAATACAATAGGAGAGCTTCCGTCGCTAAGAACATTGAATTTAATACATAATGAGATTATAATGATTCCAGAAAGCTTAAAAGAATTAGAATTAAATGGTCTTAAAATTCTGTTTTAAAAACAACAATAATTTAATATAATTTTTATAGTTAATCTTGTAGGTTAATCCAATTATAGGGAATTTAATAGGAACTTCTACTTTATTAGAAAGGACTAGTTTTAAAAATTAGAATTTTTGATATTAATATAATTTAGTCATTATTTATCAAAATTTGAACAATATTTATAATCTAATATAAAAAAAAATTCAAAAAAAGAGGAGAAATAATCAATGAAAAACAAAAAAATTATTCTATTGTTTTTTATAGTGTGTATGAATTTCTCTATGCTAATTGTAGCAACTAATAAACCAATTAAACAGAGTAATAACACTCCAGGTACTTTAAAAACATCTCAAACAGAAGCAGGAGGAAAAGTCTTCACCACTAGACAAGAGACATTTTATAATTGTTACATCAATAATAAACAGCCAGCGCTAAATAACTTACCAAAAATAAATATTCCTAATTATATTCTTTCAAGTGCATCAATGAATTTTGAGGAAATTTTAGCTCATAATTTCACTTACGAACTGGAACCAGAATATACAGCGGCTTTTAAAACCAGTTCTTATACAGAACCTACTTATGTATATCAAAAATTCTGGGTTGAACGAAGTCAATATATTAATAATGTCAGCATTTATATATTAGATGAAATAAATGAAAATGATTATAATGAGCAAAATTCATGGGAAGTTGCTATATTGAATTGCTCAAATGACTTATATGGAACACCGAATGAAACAATACAATCACCATTAGTAATACCTCATCCCCGGAATGCAATTCCTCACTGGGAACTTTTTGACTTTTTAAATTCTGAAATAGGATCTATCTTTTTAGATAAAGATAACACAAACTTTACAATAGAAAATGGATTCATTAAATACTGGTTCGCACTAAGAATAAAAATACCTCCTAATGATTTTTGGCAAGGAGGTGGGGAAAAATATCTTTTCTTCAATCCAGATGGCGATGATCCCACTGATATTGGAGAGGGTGCAACTTTCGCCAGAGGTCAGTTTGGCTATGGTTCTCACCGTAAAGCTTATTCTCATACTAATGTAAGTGCGATTAATGTTATAAATGGCACTAAAAAAAGCGGTGGAATCCCTTCTTTCGCATTTATGGATAATGACAGATTTTTAGCTCAATCAAATTCTAATAATTTAACATTAAACGCCACACTTGATTTTAGTTTTGGAGATGATTGGTTGTTCTGGTTTATCAAAGAAAGGCTTCCCAGTGTATGGGATACTGAATATAAACCCATATTTGGATTGGAATGGGAAGAATTCTGGAATCTATTGCATCCTTATCTACTATTTGGATTTGACTTTAATATCGTAACAAACATAAGCGACTTTAGTGATATACTTACTGCTGATATATTTCTATTCAATTCAACGGATAATACATGGATGAATGTATCCCAGTATATGAATGTTAAACAAGAAGATGAAACATTAATTACTGTCAATGTTAGAGACCGTGAAGGGAAAGATGATATCTTGTCATTAATGGGGGATGGGATGGCCTACCCAGCGCCAAATGAACATCGGAATTATAATCTTACTGTTAAATTTAACTATACAAGTAATGGTGCTGTTTTTAACGTATCATTTGATGAATTCACTATAGATGTTCTTACTTTATATGAAATTTCTGATCTTCAGATATTTGATCCCGGTATAAAAGATTTATTTTATCCCATTAAAGCAACGGTAGACCCGACTACTGGAAGCACATTAGAAAATTATAATTTAGATGTATTAGAATTAAATGATGGTAATTATTTTATAGCAAATTCTATAGATGATAATCTTACAATTGAATTTGAATTTAACTTAGTTCCCTATTTGAACAGTTCATTATGGAATATGGACCAATATGAATATCAATATGTTTACCCAAATCCCACGATCCCTGAAATGACTTTGCGTCTTAGTTCTAAGGTAAGTATAAAGGGAAACTCTTCAGTGCAAAATAATCTAACTACTGCTCTGTTAGAAGTTTATGTACCCGAAGAAATGGATTGGTTTCCAATTTGGGGAGAAAATTTATTAGCTCATGAGGAAGAGTTTCAAATACCTGCTTGGATAAATGTTACAAGCTCTTTATTTATTCTACAAATGATAAATTCTTCGGCTCAAAAAAATTCACTTAAATTTCGGTTAAGATATGAATGGAATGATGCTCAAACACCCCCTCCCGGAGGTTTTAATGTTACCATTGATGAGTTTAGTTTCGATATCACCGTTCAAAATGCTAGGTCTTCAGATTTCGCTACGATGATTGGTTACGGGTATAATAATACTTCAGTAAAGCCCCCTGATATTTCCATGAAAGTTCAGGGCACAAGTGTGGCAAATGATAGTACATGGAGTGGTGCCATTGCTAATGGTAGTCCCTCTTTGGACGGGAATTTTGAATTTAATATAACATCCCGATGGGAGGCTGTTAGTTTTAATGTGACTATTTCATATACCATTTATAAATACATTATTGACCTAGATTTTAAGAAAAGTATAAAATCTCAGTATATGACAGGAACGAATTATTTTACAGTTGAAGTAACAGATGATAATGGTAATGAACTGGAAGATATCGAATTACTTTTCGAACTTTTGGATAGCGATGATAAAGTTGTAGATGAGGATACTGCTATTACAAATGAGGATGGCGAAGCTAAGGGGTCATTAGATTTTGATGAAGTGGGAGATGGATATAAGATTAAAGTCAGTTTTGAAGAAGATAGTATCTATGCTGAAGAGGATATAGAGTCGGACGAATTCAGAATAGTAGATGAAACAACCTTGTTTATTGATAATGTTCTATTTTTTCTGCCATATATATTAATCGCTGTTGCCGGGATTACTATATTTGCCACAGTTAGGCATCATAGAATGAATAAATTACGCAGGTTCTGGGCAGGAGAGGCACTTACTTTGGATGATTTACTTAAAATTAGTTACCTTTTAATAATACATAAAGACGCAGGGGTGACAATATATAATAAGCAGGTTTCAATGGAACTTGATTCTGATTTGATCGGTGGATTTCTCACAGCAATTTCTCAATTCAGGAGTGAGCTTAAGAAAGATTCAATTCCTAAATCCGCAGATCAAGGGATTGAAATGGATTATTATGATTTTAAAATAGTTATAACTGATGGAAATTATGTCAGAGTTGCTTTAATTCTGGATGGTATACCTTCAGAGAGACTAAATGAGAGTCAATGGGAATTTACTCGAAGATTTGAAATGAAACATCAAGCAAGTTTAAAAGATTTTACTGGTGATATTAGAACATTCAAAGAAACTGATGATTTAGTAGATCAGATTTTCAATATTAGATTAATGTATCCTTTACAGTTAGCAAAACATTGGGAATTTACAAAACTTACCAAACTAGAAAAAGCTCTTGTTGAAGTGGGATTAGAGATGCAAAAAGAAAGAAACTTTATTTTTACCTCAAGTCTATTGAGTTATGGATTAGCGGGTCGCAAAGAATCAAGAGATCAAATCATAAGTACGATTCTAGATCTTAAACGTAGAGGAATACTTATTCCAATGGAAATAGAATAAATATTAATATTTTTTTTCTCTATTTTTTTTCATTTGATTGATTAAATATGAAAATTAAAATTAAAAAAAAAAAGAAATTAATTATTTAGTAGGTGGGCAAATAATAGATGAAGTCCTAAGGCTATACCCCATCCAGCAAGTGCAATTGCACTCCACGGGAATGTTGAATATAATGCATTTAAGACAATCAAGTAAGCACCTGTAGAGATATAAATTGATAAATGGATTATGGCTGTTGATTTCCAAAAACCTTTAACATTTTTTAGAACCAGATAAAAAATAGAACCATGCACTGCTATACCAATTAGCCATCCCATAGCGGGATGAATTATTAGAATTACTGGTATTCCAAATAGAAAGAAATGAATGCCGATCAAGATTATTCCAGCTAACCACATGGTGAAATGACCAATAAATGACCACATCCAAAAAACCAACCAGCGAGCCTTTGACCGCAATTCAAATTTATCAAGATCCTCTCCATATTGGCTTTTAACAGTATTGAGTGCCTTATCAATAATTGAATTCCAATACATAGTGATATATGCATGATAAGCAATGAGAATTCCCCATAAAATTAAGGAAAATATTGGCCAGAAAATCTTCGAAGGATTCGTAAAATATTCATATAACTGCCAACCATTGCCAACTATATAGAATCCAATATGAATAATAAGACCTTTCATAACGGACTCAATAGCTTCAATATAAAAATAGAGAATGTACGAGAAGATATGGACAGCAAGAACACTCCCCCATCCGAGAGTTACTTCTATTATCTCTGAGGGATCGGAAGGACTTATTATATTGTACGAATAAAGCCAAATATTTACAATGATATAATAGCTAATATGGATGATTACTAACCAAAAATTAGAAATTTTTGAGGTGGCTTTCATTTTTAATTTTTTATCTGCTTCATCGGGAAATTTCCTTTTAAGATTTAGAAGTTCCCGATTTAATGAACTATCCCACAAAAAGAATCCTAATGCATGGAATCCAAATGCTATACCCCAATACATTAAGGGATAGATAAAAAATATTGTTCCAGTCGCAACAGCCAGATTAATGATTAATAAGAAAAGATTTACAGTAATATAGAACCATGCATGGAAGATAAACAATACTTTGAAAGCAGGATCATGCCTTATTTTTGAAAGATACTCGATTTTATCGTTATACATTACGTAGACTAGAGTATGAAATCCACTTCCAAAACCCCATCCAAAAATCGCGAAAAAAGGCCAAAAAAAGCCTGCGCCTGTTACTGCCCATATTAATATTAACAATCCCATAACGGCACAGTAAGTAAAAAGATGGAGTGCAATTAGTATTCTGTGTGATAACAGCCTAATTAATGCATTTTTCTCTCTAGATTCATTCATTTTTAACACTTTATTTTTTTTTTTGTTTTAATTTTTAATTAAATTATATTAGTCAATTGAAAGTAAAATCAACTTGAATTTAAGAAATAAATAGACCGATATTTGATTTTATCAGGAATAAAAATGAAAATAGCTTTTATTTATATACTTAATATTGTTCTCATTATTAGAGAATCTTAAAGAAAGTGCGTTTCTGAAGCAAATTGAAAGATGATAATAGAACTTCTATTTGTAAAATTATACCTTTAATTAAGGAATTTATAGAAGGAAAAAGGGTTAATTTGGATATTACTGTCCGTAAAGATCCTATTATATTTCATTATTATACTGAGATTATACGCTATTGGAGTAAACTAAATTTCATTTTACAAAAAACCCAAAGATCATTAGGTTTTTATCATTTCCCCCAAAATGAAATACCAATTTATATATATATTATATATCGAAAATTCCAAGAATATGCATCCAAAAAGAGTATATTAGAGGAATTATACTTATCATCTAACCAAATAAAGAAAATAAAAAGATTTATTAATAAATTAGAAACTTTTACTTGGAAGATTGCATTAAAAAGTAAATCATATAAGGAGATACTAAGTATAACAGAAGCTATTCCCACTTTTGTTATTGACCGCCTTTTGCCAGTAATGTCTTTTGAGTTTATAGAACAAAATATTCAATCAATGAATGATTATCAAAAATATAATAATTTTATACGTATATCTGATTGGAAGTTAAAGAGTTCGGATCATAGTTTTTTAATTTCATTGGAAAATGAATTGTGGTCTCATAATATTCCATCGAAACGAGATCGAGACCTCCCTGAATTAGTATTTATACCAAATGAAAAAAAAAGCTTGATTTTGAAAAGTAAATCCTACTCATCACGTAAAATAACTTTTCAAGACAAGGCTTCTGCCGCGGTTATTAAAGTATTATCACCTCAATCCTTTGATTATATATGTGATATGTGTGCAGCTCCAGGTATCAAAACAAATTTAATTGCTCACTATACGTCTAATCAAGCAAGAGTCATTTCTGGTGAATTTCTTCTCAAAAGAGCGTTTGAAATGTCTAAACTCATTAAAAGGACAAATACTGTAAATACACATTTAATTAATTGCGACAGTATTCAGTTTCCTTTAAGAATTAACACTAAATTCGATAGAATCTTGTTGGACGCACCTTGTACGGGAAGTGGAACATTTATTTCGAATCCAGAACTAAAATGGCGTCAAAACAACAATTTTTTGTATCAAAATGTAATAATTCAAGAGAAATTAATAGGGAGTGCTCTTAGACTACTAAAGCCCAACGGCATTTTCGTATATAGTACTTGCAGCCTATACCCCGAAGAAGGGGAATTACAAATCTTAAAATATATTAGTATGTTAGAACCTCTCCAATTGCCAGACTGGTTTTCACCGAGTTATAAAATAAATGGTCAAATAGTTTCCGGGACTGGAAGATTATTTCCCTCAATGCACCATACCCATGGCTTTTTTATAGGAAAATTCAAAAAAAAAGAAAAATGATACTATGTAAATCAGATTGAGAAGAAGCGGCTCTAAGCATGTCAAATGAGAAGAAAAAATTCATAACCATTGGTCAAATTGATGCTACTGGAGTGAGAGGTCCTCATGAAAAGGAATTAAAGGATATTAGCAACAATAAATATGCTATGTTTATCAAGATAAATGAAGAACAGTTAAAAAATATCGTACAAAATGACCTTGGGGCGAAAATTGAAAATATCGGATTTAATGAAGATTGGACAATATCTATCGAGATGTTTCCTGAAGTTAATATTCATATGTCCTATTCTTATTTTGGTGATGAATTTGGAGATGATATCGAAGCTGAATTTAAATTTTACTTTTCTGGTGAAAGAGTATATTGGGTTCCCGGAGAAGATTCTGCAACATTCATCGATATTATAATGGATTTTATGGAAGAGCGAAGTAAAAATAAAGCTCCCTTTCAAAAAGAATATACTAAGAAAACAGATTTAATGAAAAAGGTTTTAATACAAAGAGAAAAACCATTCAACCTTTTAAAGGCAGACGATAAAAATAAATTAACCTCCTTTTTAGGAGCCAAAGTATGGAAAACAGATGAGGGTTGGAGAATTAAAAAAGAAGTTTTTCCAAAAATCTTTATTGAAATAACATGGAATAGCAAAAATGGCTTAGATATTGCATTTTCAGGAGAAAATCTAGAAAATATTAGTAGCTATCATATCGAATTTGTTGGGATTTTTATCATTAATCACATACTCCGATATATAACCGTAAATAACCAAGATAAGGATTTACCAGATATTTGTTATATGATGTTCTCAAGATTATACACTAAAGAGAAGGGTTGGGAACACAGAACACGATAAAAAAATTATAAATTAAATTTAAAAAAACCTATACAGTTGTCCATATTACAGCTCTTCCTTTTTTCTTA
Source organism: Promethearchaeota archaeon (assembly GCA_019058445.1). Taxonomy (GTDB): domain Archaea; phylum Asgardarchaeota; class Lokiarchaeia; order Sigyniarchaeales; family SOKP01; genus LW40-45. The sequence goes on from JAHPZA010000009.1 coordinate 58,771, forward strand.
TCTGACCTTTTAATTTTTTGTGAAGCCTCAAGATCGGACATTAGTTTCCAAACTTGAGAATTACTTAATTTAAAATACTTTCTCAAATCTGGAGTTGACATCTCAGTTCCATTTAATAAATTTAGAATTAACCGTTTAATCTCTTCCACCGTATCCTCATCAGATTCTGAAGCATCATCATCATTGTTTTCTTCCTCCTCTGGTTCTTCCATTTCCAACATAATTCGTGAAGCTATACTGTTAAGTTGTTTAATGTTATTTTCTATACCTTGAGGTTTCATAAATAAACAGCATAATTCTAAATCTTTCGGAAAGGCTACGATGTAAAATTTATCATATAATATTGCTCTAGGTTTTTTACCAGCGTTTCCTCCACGAAATGCAAGATAGAAATTCATTGCAAAATCATCCAAATTTACTACACCTTTAGATGCTTCAAAATTCTTTTTCCATTTAAGAAAAGGACCGTCAATCATATCAAATCCTATTAATGCAGCTCCAAATAATTCCTTTTCACTAAAATTCAGTTTATTTTAACCCCCTTCTGATTAAAGTTTGATTTAATTCTTTTTCAATTATTTGAATTAATGATTTTTTTTCTGTAGGATTTATTGCAGTAAGACCGTAAGTTTTTACATGAAGTAAATCCTCAATCAGTTTAGGATCCATTCTACTTACATCATTCATACATAAATCTTGTTTATTCGCAATCCCTATAATAGGGCACTCCTCATCTACAATCTTTTTGGCCAGCTCAATTAATTTTTTTGAATTTAAGACATTTCGAGGAGTAGAATCTGTTACAATAAAAACGAGGTCAGAACCTTCAAGATAATCTTCAAGATATTTTAGATATGCTTTTTGTCCACCAAAATCCCAAACTTTTAGGTTATAATTATTTAATCTTATGGACTCCAGATCAAATCCTTGAGTAGGAATGTATAATGGGTCAATGGTATCATTTCTAGTTAATAATTTCAGCATTGTTGTCTTTCCTACAGCAGGATGTCCCATGATCGAAATTTTTGCCAATGTATTAAATGTAGAACTTACCATTATAAATCATAACTTTCGAAATTTGCTTAAGAAAAAGTGAGAATTCAAGTAATATTAATCTGGATGATATCTGTATATTATTTTTAAGAAATGAATTCAAGCTAATTTATTAAAATATTCCAGTTATAGGAATATTATAATAAAATGATAATAAAATAAGCGAGAAAAATGTTGGAACAATTAGACTAAAAGTCAATAATCTTTGGGACACTCTTAAGCACTCTTGTAGCGTATCAATGATTGTATTAAAATAGATTGGATTTCCCCATATTCTAACATCATTCACTGTTGAATTATAGTAGAAAAATTCAACCGGTTCTAAGTTTTTTTCTGCTTCTTGAATTAATTTGTCTAGCTTCTCAATAATAAAATCTAGTTTTATTTTATCTCCTAAAGGTGAATACCCTCTACTAGTGAATTGTCGCGCTACGGTATGTGAGTCTGAGGTTGTGATTTCACCTTTTTCAATTCCCCGGTTTTGTAGCATATTTAGGATATATGATCGAATATCAACATATGCGTTATTTGCATCGAAATGAATTAAAGCGGTTTTTTGATTAGTTTCAATATTTTTAAAAATGTGAACCACAATCCCACCATACCCAATACCATCAGTTTCAGAAAACCGTTCCATAGGATCATTTGCAACTCCATATAATAATGGAATAGGAGAGCTTGACTGCCTTTTTTTGCTTGTTAAATACTTCTCTGAAACGTTAATGAATTCCTTTCCCTCTAAAGATTTTTTAATAATTAAAACTTCATCTCCTATTATTGAGTTATGAGAATCAATAATCAATACTTCATTAAATTTGTTCCATTGAGCAATTTTTCTTATCTTCTTACCAATATCGGATTGTATATCATCTGAGGGAAGGGGATGTCTTGTTAAAAACATAATAGGTACATTATCTATTTCCATCCCTAAAACTTTTGAATTATTGGATATTTTTCTGGAAAAATCTTTCACTTTTTTTATCCATAGTAGATTCTTATCATTTTTTATCCTTTTGATATCAGAATTAATCTGATTTAAAATTTTATTTTCCTCATTCTGAGTAGTTAGATTTTGTGTATGATCGGTTGTGGTATGATAGACAGTTGTTCCAGGAATACTTTCTCTAAACGATCTATAGATTAATTCCGGTAAATCACTAGAACCACATGTTTTAAATGGTCCGAAATGAACGTGAGGAACAATAAATAATCCTTTTAATTTTTTTGTCTCGTCATTTCTTATTGCTAAATATTGTATTTTTACACTGGAATTTACTCCAACTGTATCAAATATTTGTTCTATTTTATCATCATGACCACTTGTCATCATAGAAAGTACAAATGCTCGAATAAACGGATATCCTCCCAAATCTCCACCTGTTGCGTCTCTATATGTTCTACTTACATGAAATAAACCTCTTGCGTAAAAGATAGTGAATATAAAAGCACATGTCCCGAAAAAAATCATAGCTCTAATAAAAAATGTTAAGGATAATTGAGCTGTATATATACTGTAAAGGATAATACTTGAAACCGGTTGTATTAACGCTAAAATGAAGTGGCCGTACTTTCCTACCGTTGTAAATGAAAAATAAATAACAAAAGCTAAAATATAGGAAATAATTATACCTAACATAAAAAATACTTCACGAAAAGTGTGGTTTCGGAAATATAGTGCTAATAACTGTCCAACTAAAAAACTTCCCCCTATAATTGAATTAAAAATAGCATTCATTTGAATTGACCATCCTCTTGGTGGAGAAGCTAAAACAGGCGCTTTTTTTGAATATATTAATGCAACAATCACACCAATCAATGATGTAATCATAAAAATAATAAAGATCTGCAAAAAGTAATTAAAAAGCATGTTAATACAGATTATGTTAAAACATCGCTCATAAATAGCATGAAATATTGTTGATAATAATGCAATTAAAAAAGGCAAACCAAATAAAGCAGTATAAGCGAGGAATCTGGAAGAAAATAATTCAACATAAGAAAATATTCCAGGTGCTTTTCGAGATGGTTGCTTCTGAACAAACATTTTTCAATAATTTTGATCTAGTATTAATTAATAATTCCTTTTGAATTAATTACTCTTATGATATAAATAAAAATAATAAATAAATAAATAATTGAAATAATATTAAACGATCAAGAGAAGGATCATGTTTTTTAATATAGAAAAAAAATTCGATTTAGATATTAACAATCTAAATTCTCCCATTATATTAATTGGTTGGCCAGGTATAGCCCTTGTAGGTAAATTAGCAATTAGTTCTATAAAAGATGCAATTAACGCAGATTTATTTCTAAATATAGAATTTTTTGATTTTCCTCCAAAAAGTACAGTCGAAGAGGGACTCTTAGAAATACCCACTGCTAAAGTTTATTATAAATCTAGGGATATTCATGATTTTTTTATTTTAACAGCTGATTTTCAGCCTCAAAGTGCTGAAGGTGTTTTTGAATTTACTCAAAAATTCTGTGAAGTAATGAATACACTAACAGGAGGAAAAATAGAAATGTATGTAAGTACTGGAGCTTTAGTATCTGATAAAATTTCTAAGCAGCCAAAGGTACATGTCTGTTGCACAGACAAAAGTATTATTGAAAGTTTTCTAAAATTAGAAAATACAACAATAATGGAAGGTGGAATAATTGCTGGTGCGAATGGGATATTACCAGCTTGGGCTGGAAATAAAGGTTTTGCACCAGGCGTTTGCTTGTTAGCTGAAACCATTCCTCTGCCTATGATGAGCCTTGATCCAAGAGCATCAAAAGCTTTGGTTCAATTATTAAAAGATTACTTTAGTATTGATATGACCTTCGAAGAATTAGATAGAAAAATCGAAGAGATGCAGAATATTTTTGATTCTTTCAAAAAACAAGCAGATTATTTTATGAAAGGCGATCAGGAAGAAAGTGGACCAGATTCTTACTTTAGATAAATAACTTTATTTAACATTTTTTTACCATAATAAATTTAGATTCCAAAATTAATCTTCATTGAATCGTAAAAAAATTTTGAATTTGAATAGCATTTTATTACTTTTTTAATGACATACAAAATTTTAAATTTATATAAATAAATATTTAATTAAACCGTTTTTTGAATAATAAAAATTAGGAAATACACTTCCAAAGAGTCTCTATAACAAAAAGAATAATAAAAAATTAATGATACTTCTTGCAAGAAACTCAATTAATTGAATCAAAAAAGTTCAGGGAAGAAATCGGCTCAAATTTAATAGATATTAATGAGCAATCTAGAAATTATATCTATGATGTTATTTTACTTGTAAATAAAGAAATTGGGATTGATAAGATTTTGTCAATTATCCTTTTTGGAAGTCAAATGAAAAATCATCATCAAAGAAGAGAAAACACTGTTATATCAGATTGCGATTTACTCATTGTATTTAATGATAATGTTTCAACTTCTTTTATTAGGCGGATGGAAAAATACTTCATTGCCTTAGAGAATAAACATAATTTTCGAAAGTATAATTCTAAATTTGTAAATAAAATGCTTGATGTTATGCAACAGTCGACGGGAATGTTTGTGAGTCATTTTTTAACCAAAAAAACTTATTTTGAAAAGGGTACTTTTCATAAAATATTTAGTGTTAATAAGATCCTTTCAGATATTTTTGCACCAAAAAAACTTGTATTAAGTAGTGTAGTTGATAATAGTACTGTTCTTTGGGGAGAAGATTTACGGGATCTCGTAAAGGAGAAAGTAGAAATTGAACCCTTTGATATGGTAAAGAGTATTACAATGAATTTATTGATCTCTCTCTTATGTATTTTATTTTCTCCCCTGAAAATATTCAAACCAAAATATCAATTAGAGGCTATTAAATGGTCCCTTCGAGCTTCTAACTTTTATGTTTTTGAAGATTCTAAATCTCTTGAAACGATTATTAAACGATTCACTATATTTGAAAAATCAACAGGATATAAAAGAAGAGCGTATAGATTCTATTCAAAATTTCTAGAATTAAGACATAATCCTTATAATGATCTAGACTTTATGCTTCGTTGTCCTTTCAGAATAATAAAAATTCATATTAAAGGGATTCTTTTCAAAAAACTGAGAATGAAAATGATAAAAAGATTACAGAATAGTTGAATGATACAATTTTTGAAAAACTATTGCTCTAATTCTCAGTATATTTAAATAAAAATCATCTTTTAATATTTGAATAATTGTTAAAAATAAAATTTATTAATACATTTAGGATTCTATAAATAGTAGATTTTTATAGATTGATGATATTATATAAACTAAATATAAAAAAAAGAGAGTTAAAAAATGGCTAAAGAAATTAATATTCGAGAGCTTTTTTTTGATATCTTAGATCTCGTAAAATTTGAATTAAAGTTTTATAAAGATAAAGAAAGTCCTATGTTTGAACGAATTGTGAAGACCAGAGTTTTTCAAACCAAGGTCCAACGGTTAAAGGACTTCATTATGAATTATTTCGAAATTCTTTATAAAGATGAGGATTCTCCGATTAATCAGGCCGCTCTTCAGACTCAGTTAGAGAATATCGCTCGTCTGACTAATTATTATAATGATCTCTCAAATTTTTACAAAGATCACACAAAAGATCTTATCACAAAAGACAAATTATTGAATTTGATTGACTACAGCCATATAGAAATTTTGTTTTTAATCTTTTCTAATATTCTCGACTGGGAACATTACCGAAGCAGTTTATTATTTCCTACAGATAAAGCTAAGGAAAAGATACTAAAGGAATTTTTAAATAAGCTAGCTAGCATAGATATCAAAGATGCTGATGATATAATAGATTTGGAGCAAAGTATTGATATCTTTATTGAATCAGTGGAAGTTTAGAATTTTCCCATACCATTTAAACCTCCAATAAGGGAACTTAACCATAAAACTAATTTTAAAGAATGTTCTTTAATTTCCTAACATATAATATTCAAATAGATAAATTTAATTAAGTGAAATCTATTAACCCACCTTCTATTTTTAAACATTTTTCTTGTTTTGAGAAAAAACGTTTCATATGTCGATAGAATTCTCAAATTTTTCTCAATACACAAAATTTATATTTGTAAATCATTATGTCTTTTTTGGTATAGGAGAAAGGAATTTCAAATTATTTTCCCCATTAAAAATGGATTGTGTAGATGAAATTTTAATATATTATGAGAATAAAGAGAGTCATCAATCTCGAGCAATTAAGACTTGGATTAGCCATATTTTGATTGATTTAATGAGAGATTTAGAAGAGGATGATCCAAAAAGTAATTTAAGAGTTCGAAATTGCTTAATCCTTTTAGTAAATCTATTTTTCGATGTAGATAATCCTGATCATTACCACTCACAAGGAATTCCTATCCATGAGATTACGGAAAAAGACAGAGTAAAATTTATTGAAATTTTGAAATCAGAAATAACTCATTTCAATTAAGCTGAAGATTTTTACTAAAACTAAGATCTATAAATTCTTTTTAAAAAATAGGGGTATAGTCGGGTCGCGTTTTATCATATTCATTAAAAATGTTATCAATTTTCTGTAGTATTTGTATTATAGCATCCTTAGTTTCTTTATCTTGACCAAATGTATCAACAATCACACTATAGAGATCCACTTGATATTCAGAAGTCAGTTGCGAAATTTTCCTTAAATCCCACTGTCTAATTCCGTGCTCTTTTAATTGGATAAATACATTATCTATTTCTTCTTTAAGTTTAAGTGTCGCAGAAAGCGATTTAGTACAATTCTCTAAAAGATCTTTTTCTTTTTTAAAAACAATTAACTCCTCGCCATTTAAATCTTCCTTAGCTTCAATATCTTCAATTCGTTCAATTAATAAATACTTTAATCTCTCATATATATGAATTGTTTGAGCTATTTTTTCTCTACTTTTTATTAAATCTTGACGATTCAATCTGGCTTCCACAATTTTTAAGTACGCATCTTCATAATAGGTCTCTAACTCACCGAAGGTACTTTTCTCCCACTCATTAATTTTCTTTCTGATTTGTCGCAGTTGCTCATTTAAAACATCAATTTCTTTCACATTTAGGTTTTGATTATTTAACTGATTGAAAATTTTATTGGCATCTGATTTTATTAATATAGTTCTTAGTTTAAGGATATGTGCTTTTTTTTCTATATTAGTAATGCTTCTAGAAACACCCTCTTTTTCACAGATCGTAAAGATGCTAATTGCACTGTCCAATAATTCATTAAATTTATCTTGATTAGATTCAATATAATATTTTGAGTCTTGAACTTTCTGAATGGCTCTATCCATCTGAATTTCTAATTCGAAAATAAAATCAATCAAATTTACTTGCGTTCTTTCAGATAATATCTTCGATTTATTGACCATATCCTCTTCTACAGATTTACTGGCAAGATACCAAAAAACAGCTGCGGGTATCCAGAAAAAGACTGAAAACACCATCATATTGAAAATGCTTCCTAACATTGAAATCAACATAAATGAAATTAAAAGAGTAAATCCTTTACCCAATTGCTCCGAAAGGTTGAAAAAAGAGGCAGCAGTTCCTTTATGTTCGGGCATATTTACATCTACCATTATTGCATTTTTATTGGCTACTGGGGCAGCTCCTAATGTTGAACCAATTAATGCTACAACAAAATACCATATATAGGAGGGATAAACTCTAAATACTGCTTGAATGGTTAAAAAAATATAATGCCATGTTTCTCCTGTCGGGATTGGATCGGGATAATCAATATTTAACTTCGCGACGCTGACGGGTTCAATAAGAAATAGCATTATTAAACAACAGGGAATTGCAATTATCATACAGACTGTCGCTAATCTCGCGCGGTTTCTTTTATTTCTCTTGTATAATACATCACTTAAACGTGAAATGATTACATTACCTAATAAATAGCCAATACCAACCATTCCAGCAAAAATAGTAGCGGTTTGTAGTCTAATTTCTGGAGGTAATTCAGCAAAATAATATAATGCTAACATTGAAGTTAAGAAATAAATAAGAATTGTTCCAGGGATCACCGTTAAGAACCCTTGGCTAACTAAATGACGGTTTGTCTTTTTTCGAATGATCTCTGCTAAATCCTCTCTAGAGATACGGTAACTATATTCTAAATTAAATTCAGTCAAATCTAATAGTTCACTTTCACTCGCACCCCGTTGAGGTATTTTTATAAAGAACAAAATACCTAATATGAAAAAGCTAATTATCGATAAGAGAATAAAAGGAAATCTCCATCCAAAAATTGGACCTATAAATGATGACAAGGCTTGTCCTGTTCCGTTCGAGATGGAACTTAAAATTGCTAATGTACCAAACCAACCAGATCTCTCCTCAGGAGGGATGGCATCAGATATAATTGAATATCCCACTGGCAAAACACATCCTAACCCGGCCCCACTGAGCATTCTACTTAAAATGAGCATTTCATAAGAAGTACAAAAGGCAGTAAGGAGCATTCCAAAAGTCCAACAAAACGCTCCTACCCTGATAACTTTTGTTCTATTTATACGGTCGGTATAATACCCCCATATAATAGCAAAACAGGCGCTAACTAAAATAAATAATGCATCTGGAATTGCAATTAAAGCAACGGGAATGTCAAATTCTTGCTGAATCGCTGCATAACTTGGGATAAGCATATTCGCACATGCGATTGAAACAAATAATAAGAGCACAACTAAGATTATCGGAATTAAATCTTTTGTTTTGACTGTTGTAAGTGGAATGTGAGATTACCATTTTAAATTTTGATAATTATATTAAATAAGATTAGGACGTTAAAAAATTTTCAGACTTAAAATATTAAGAATCTAATATTTTCGAAATATAACAGTAAGTAAAATAATGATGCATTAGAGTAAAGTAATGGAGACGGCGGGATTTGAACCCGCGGCCTTTCGCATGCCAAGCGAACGATCTTCCGATTTAATCCTGCACGGAGCTTGTCCGTAGAGTCTAATCCACGTCCCCATTTTAAAAAGTTTTATTTGAAGACAGTTCTATGTTAAATAGTTATAATCAATTTTTAAAAAAAATTATGGTTTTTACATAAAAGAAATAAGAAATAAATACAAAATTGAATATTTGAGATCTATGAAAAATCTAAAAAAAAAAGCGAATTCATTTATCCTTATTTTTATCCTTACAAGCAACATTCTCACGCCATTTATCGGGATGCCTTTAACTCGGGCTACATATAATAATACTATTCAAATTCAATCAGATTTAATTTCATTCCGAAAAGAAAATGATGTGGCTTATAATAACAATTGGGAGAAAATGCTTGCCAAATTTGACAAGAATGGAAATGAAGTAGCTGATCAACTTGATAATAAGCTTGAATTATTAGAAATATCTTATGATTTTGTAAATTCAGGTCCATCTGAACCAATAGACTTCATCATTCAATTTCCAGATGGTTATGACTATTCAAAAGTGATTGTAATTTTAAAAGAAAACGGTGGAAATATCAAATATGAGTATAATGCTGCTATTAATGGTTTTGCTGGAAGCATTGAATATAATAGATTAAATGATTTTTGCGAAAAGTTAAAACAGAATAAAGTAGATTTTTTAATTGAAGAAGATGCAAAAATCAAAGCGAACTTATATTATGCATCACGTAATTTAAATTTACGACCTTATGTGTGGAAAACACTAGATGGGGGTTATACTGGAGATAATACTAGTTCAATAGCAATAATGGATACCGGGATTGATGAATCTCATGAGTTTTTTGATAATTATTCTTTTGGTGATTTTAGATATAAAATTGTAGGATGGAGAGACTTTACTCCAGGAGGAAATAATGTAACTCTTTATGATGATGTCGGTCATGGGACTCATGTCGCGGGAATAGCAGCAGGAGTTGGCACTCCAATTAAAGATGGCTCAGATAGATCTATTGCCACTAGTGCTAGCAATGTAGATTATTTTGCTAGCGGAAGTGTAGTAGATGGTGATGAGTGGTTAGAACCTCTATCAAGGTTTAATGTGCCAACATTAGGTGAGATTGAAGTTGAATGTGGATTTAATGACTCAACACCAGCAATGGATTATACAACATCCAAATTTTATATCCTTCGTCTCGAGGGTGATATAGGTTATATATATGCCGAGATTGGTCAAACTTCTCCAGGTGATTGGCAAAATAATATGACTTATAATATTGATTCTACTGATAAACTGGGAGATTATGTGATAGTTGCGTTAATCACTTACAACGACGGTCCTGATGGTGATAATGATTGTTCGAATCCTAACAGTACAGTAAGAGCCGAAGTACATTGGCCATTCAATCCTCCTACATATGGATGTGGAAATCTCTGGAAAGGTGTTGCCCCTGATGCACACCTTGTGAGTGTGAGAGTACTTGGTAAATCAGGTGGAACAGAATCAGAATTTCTACAAGGTATCGATTGGGTCATTGCTAACAGAACGACCTTAAATATAACTGTGATGTCGATGAGTCTTGGATTAGAAAATATCTATGGTCCCGTATCGAGTGCTGCTATGATCAATGCCGTTAATAACGCCGTAGAACTTGGAATAGTGGCAGTAGCTGCAGCAGGAAATGATGAGTCAGGAGGTAATAATATTGGATCCCCTGGAGATGCCGATAATGCGATTACGGTTGCTGCTATGAATTATGGAGATCAAATAACAGATTATAGTAGTCAAGGGGGTTCCGAAAGTTACCAAAATACAACAAAGCCAGATATAACTGCTCCTGGCGGAAGTTTCAATCAATATCAAATGTTTTCGGCTGATACCAATGACAATGATGCTGAAGGTGCAATTCCTGATGACTATAGCAATGATTTGTATGGTGCCCAAGGCACCTCAATGGCAACTCCTGTAGTAGCAGGTGCGGCTAATCTTTTAATCCAAGCAATGGGAGGAGGAAACAATTGGGATTGGAATAGTGGAAGTAAATCAAAACTCGTAAAAGCAATTTTATTGATGACAGCTACAGAAACATATCCATTAAAAAGAGAAGATGATACAAGTTATAGCCCTTCTCTAAATAGAGGTGGAAAAGATGTTCATGAAGGGTATGGACGGTTAAATATTGGTGCCGCTATACAAGCTTGGACGAATGACTTAAATGGAAAAAACCTCAGCCCCATCCTTTATTCTTCCATTGAAAATTCTTTTGCAAACCATTCTTATGCTGGTTATGTAGATTTAAATAAAGACAATACATATCTATTTAATTTAACTGTTCCAGCTGGCAAAGATTACGATTTATATTTGTATAACTATACATTCAAAGAATGGGGTGAACCTGATTTAATTGCTTCAAGCATATCTGCAATACCAGGACAAGATGAACAAATTAATTTTACCGCTAAACATGATGGGAAATATTTCTTGGTTGCTAAAGCAATAGGAATACCTACCCCTGGTGAAGATGATGACGATGATGAAGATAAGGAAATTGTAATAGATTTAACGTTATTTCTCATAATAAGTGCTATAGTTGCCTTGATTGGTATAATTATACTTATAAAGGTTTATAAGAAAAGTAGAGAAGATGATAACTACGAATACTACCCAGAATACTAATCTTCAATTTTATTCTTTTTTTTTCTAATATTAATATTTATTTCGTAATAATTAGGACTGTACCATCTTCTTTTCCTATGTATGCTTTAGAGGTCATCCCAATAAAGAACCCCGTATCCACTACACCCGGAATTTTAAGAATTTTCTCATTTAGTTCAGAAGGGTGTTTAACAATCCCAAAATTCACATCAATAATAAAGTTTCCATTATCCGTTACTAAAGGACCCGCCTTTGCTTGAGCCATTCTTAAAACTGGTTGACCCCCTAAAGACTCAAGTTTCTTCATGATAGGAACATAAGCCATGGGAATTACTTCAATAGGAACTCCTTTCTTCCAATTTTCACCAAGATATTTCGAATTTTTCCTGTAATCTGCAATAATGACTAATTTCTTTGAGTTTGATGCGATAATTTTTTCTTGTACTAAGCAACCTCCCCCTCCTTTAATTAAATTAAGTTCCTTGTCAATTTCATCTGCCCCATCAATATCCAAATCAATTTCAGGGTATTGATCTAACGATACTAGATTCAATCCATTTTCCACAAGTAATTGATAGGATTGAAAAGAAGTGGGAATACATTTTAAATTTAAATGATCACCCTTATTTTTTTCAGCTATTTTTTGTACAGCATAGACAACAGTAGAACCACTGCCAATGCCTAAAATCATGTCCTTTTTAACATTTTCTTCCACGGCTTTTTCTGCAGCAGTTCTTTTTCCTAATTCAATTAAATTTTCATTCATCATAATTCTATTTAATTTTATTATTTTAATAGATTAAGAATTCGAATAGCAAGATAAGCAGCGTTTTCACCGCGATCAATTCCAACACATGCCACAGGAACTTTAGGAGGCATTTGAACAATCGATAATAATGCATCTAATCCTCCTAATTTAGAATCCACAGGAACTCCAATAACAGGCCTCTCTGTTTTTGATGCAACAACTCCTGGTAAAGCTGCTGACAATCCAGCAACTGTAATATAAATTAAAGATTCACAAGAATTAATATATTCGTCCAATTTATCAGGATCACGGTGTGCAGATATAATTTGTAAGTCATATGGAATATTATTTTCTATCAGGACATTTTCAGCTTTCACATACACTTCCTTATCGCTTTTGCTACCTGCTATTATTGAAATTAAAGGCTTCTCATCTCTGTCTTTGTTTGAAATTGACATAATTAAACTAAATTTTCGAAAAATAAAAAGAATTCTAGTCGTTTTTTAACAATTTTTAAAAAAAAATACTTAAGTAAAAAATACGAATTATTATTTTCAGATATCCATTCATCAAAAACTTTAATATTTTTTGAAGACTTCATCACTTACTTACTAATACTAAATATTTAACAATAAACATAAACTAAAAAGTGATTATTAAAAATGGTAGAATTAAACGAAGTATGGTTAATTGATTATGCGAGAACTGCCTTTTCTCGCTCAAGACCAAAGCAACCTGAAAGAGACGTGTTTGGAGAGATAAGGAGCGATGAGTTAACTGCTACATTATTGATGAAATTTTTTGATCAGAAATTAGCTGATAAGGGAATTGAGAAAAAAGACGTTGATGAATTTACTATTGGAACTGCTATGGGAGTTTGGGAGAATTGGACTTATGGAGGAAGATTACCACTTTTCTTAGCGGAGTTTCCCGTTGAAGTGCCTGCTTTGTTTGTAGACAGACAATGTGGATCAGCAGGTAGTGGAATGCATGTTGCAATCATGGAAATCATGACTGGAATGAGTAAATGTTGTCTTTCGGCGGGAGTGGAGCATATGACTCGGGTTTCTATGCAGAACAACCATATCAATCCTAATCTGGGAATGGTTAACAAAAAGGATAAATGGTATAGACCCCAGTATGATATAATGACGACAATCAATATGCTTCAAACTGCGCAAAAGCTTTACGAGCAAGAAGTTCCTGCGTTTACTAAAGAAGATCTAGATAAGTTTGGAGTACGAGCCCACAATTTAACTGTAGAAAATACTGAAAAAGGATGGTTTAAGGGTGAAATTATTCCAATAGAAGGACATGCTGAAGGAAATATTGAAGAAACAATGATGATTGATAGAGACATGGCAGCGAGAAGATCTACATTAGAAAAGGTTTCAACATTACCTCGATTATCGAAACCTTATTATTTAGAAAAGAATGGTGGCAGAAAAGGTTATGTTGAGAGAGAAGGAACTAAAGATGGCGTAATCACCCCGGGAAATTCTTCACCTCTTAATGCGGGAGCTACTGCAGCGCTATTAATGGAAGCTAAGGAGGCTGAAAAGAGAGGGCTCGAACCAATGGCCAAAATTGTTTCTATTGGTTGGGCAGGAGTTGATCCATCAGTAATGGGTCGAGGACCTGTCCCTGCAACAGAAATGGCTTTAAAACATGCTGGTTTAACCGCTGACGATATCGATTATTGGGAGATTAATGAAGCTTTCTGCATCGTGGCATTAAACTGTATGAAACATTTCAATATTCCTGAAGAAAAGGCTAATGTCATGGGAGGTTCAACTGCTATTGGGCATCCTCTTGGTGCTACAATGATTCGATTACCAGGTACGCTTGCACGAATCTTAAGAGACAAAAAAGCGAAATATGGTTGTGCAAATGCCTGTTGCGGAGGAGGCCAAGGAGTAGCAACAATTATAGAAAATCCTGATGCCTAAAATTACATCTAGATAGTCCTAGATTAACAAATAATTATAATCCCTATTTTTCTTTTTTTTTAATTTTCAAATTGTTGAGATTTTCTTTATCATTAGCTAATTTTAAAACAATCTATTTGCAAAATATTTATATATCCAACTATACCAAATATACACTAAATCAAGAAACTTTAATTATAACATAGGGTATATTCAAAATTTAAAAATTATTTAAAAAAAGTGGTGATTAATAAATGCCAGTATATAAATCTATCCAGCTCGTGGGCACGAGTGATGTAAATTGGGCAGAAGCTGTAAAGAATTGTTATGCTGAAGCAAAAAAGTCTCTTCGGGGTATACGTAACATTCAGATTATAGAATCTGATGTAAAGGTAAAGGAAGATGTAGATAAGCTCATTTATCGTGTAAGAGTTCAAGTAAATTTCGAAATAGAGAAATAATATTAACGCTCTAATGAAATTCTAATAATATTTTTTTTTATTAATTTTTTTGTATAAATCCATGAATTATCTTTTTTCTTTAAACTAATATACAAAAATTTATTTATTCCTCCTATAATATTTAATTTAAATTAATAATATAATTTTCAAGATAAAATGTTATTAAATGGATTAGAAGAGACTTATACTCAATATATCATAGGTGGGTTTGTACTTTTATTAATTTTTATTATATGCTGTCTTATACATAATAAACTTTTAAGAGAGTCGTAAGTAATACCTAATATTTTATCTTATTTATTCGGCGTTGTGTTTCCATTTTACACAGTGTGATAATAAAAAAGATTATAATCTGTCACCGCATTCATCACAAAAGCGCGCTCCTCCTCGATTAATATTCCCACATTTCTTACAAATACTTTTTTCTTCTGGTTCTATTTCTTCATTCCGTTGTTGGTCCAACTTTTTCCGTATAAATTCTTTGGCATGAACGGCGTAAGGGAAGGTAGGATCAATATCTAAGGCTTTTTGATAATATGTTAAGGCCTTATTTAAGTTTTCTTTTGTTTCATAAATTAAACCTATATTATAATAACAATGCTTATAATCTGGTTTAATTTTAATTGCGTCATAGTATGCTTTTAACGCATTCTCAACCTGACCTAGATTAAAATAGGCAATTCCTAAATTGTAGTGGACTTTATAATTTTTTGGCTCAATTTTAAGAATTCTTTTGAAAATTTCAACTGCCTTCTCGTATTCTACCATATATTCATCGTTAAGATACCCACCATAAGAAAATAAAGCATTAATTAAAGTTTTCTTAATTAATTCCGATTGTGGATCTTTGTGATACACATCTTCTAGCAATTCAATTGCTTCTTCGAATTTCTCTTTATTAATTAAACTTTTAGCCTGATTAATAATTTCTTGTGTGTTATTCAATGTTTTCACTTTTTCCAATCTATTTCATGAATTTAGTAATCAAACAAGAAAATAAATAAGAATTATATCTCTTTTTCATACCAGATATATTGAGATTTTTTTAATCCAAGTTTCATTAATAAACTTCGCATTGACCCATCTGAATCCGGACAAATAATATGGATTTTTTTCATATCCGGAATGGTTTTTTTTATATACGTAAGAAGTTCACGTAATATCTTTTCCTCAATACCTTTTTTGAATGAATCTTCTTTTCTCGTTAAAACTTGATGTATTAAAACCCTACTATTTCCAAGATAATCTCTAAAAATTGTATAAGTGCCCCAGCCAACCATTTTATCACCCTCTTTTATCATAACCATAGAATTCCGATATTGTAAGTCAAGGAGTCTTTTATTCAATTCTGTTTCAAAATTCTTCCAGTTTGAAGAAAAATATGTTTTATTTTGAATAAAATCATTAAATAGTTCTATTAGGGCTTCCTTATCTTTTCTGGGGTCATATCTATATACCTGCATTATTAGGTTAATCCATTTATAATTAAGAATAGAATGCAATTAGCAATAATTTGAATGTTTCTCATTTATTATATTTTTACAAGATATAGACTGATTTTCAAACTAAACCAAAAAATTATAACCCTTTTTTAATTTATTTATTGTTAACGGATTAATATCCTAATATAAGAACGATTGAACAAATACATCTTATTAATCAGTTAAGATTGTCTAATGATTAATAGGAATTTTTTTTTTAATAGGTGGGTTATAAAAGAATGATATAAATGAAACAACGAATAAATCATATGAAGTCAGAAAATAAAGAGTTAATAATCCCTTTTAACTTTATTAAAGAACAAATCTTAATTCCATTTAAACCTTTAAGAAAGGGAGTAGTTATACCAAAACCATCAAAAAAAGGAGATGCAGGTGCTGATGCGCGGATTATGGGATTTAAAAAGATTATAAACGAAGATGGCAAAAAAGAATTGGTTGAAATTGATTTAGAAAGTTACACATTACAACCTCTAGAGAGAATAGGATGTCCTTTAGGTTTTTCTACAGCTATTCCTGAAGGGTATTATTTTAAAGTTGTCCCTAGAAGTGGTTTGGCTTTGTGGGAAGGCTTATCAATCGTAAATACTCCTGGTACCATAGATACTGGATATAGAAACGAATGGATGGCAATTGTAGTAAATTTATCAAATAAAGAAGTTATTTTAAGAAAAGGGGATCGAATTTGTCAAATAATTCTTGGCAAACTTCATGATTATAAGTTTATTGAGACAAATAAACTGCCAGATTCAGAACGAGGTTTAGGTGGATTTGGCTCCACTGGGAAAGAATAAGAGCTTGTTTCCAAAGTATACTTTTTTTTAGAATATCTTGTTTTTTTATTTAGTATAATAGATAGGTTTTATTATTTAAAAAAAAAACTTCTTAAAATTTTATTAATTTCTTGAAATATAATTCTTTATTTAAAGTAGTATTATTTCTGGTATTTAATTTGACTAATATTAATGAAAATAAATTAGCGAAATCAGATCAAACTAATGAAGATCTGTCAAAAAACCATTTTCTCTATAAAATCTTAAATCCTAAAAGCATGTGCGTTTTTGGAGCGAACAATAATTTAATCCAAACGATGGGGAGCATGCAATTAAGAAATTGTATAGCTGGCGGAGGTTTTGACCAAAATATTTACCCGATTCATCCGAGATTGGATAATGTTCAAGGATTTAAAGCATATAAATCAGTTTTGGATTTACCTATTGTCCCTGAATTAGCATTTATTATTTTACCGCCTAATGCTGTTCCTGAAGTTATGGAAGAATGTGGCCAAAAGGGAATAAAAAATTTAATTATTACGTCAGGAGGTTTCAGAGAGAGTGGTCCTGATGGAATTCAACTATCTTCTAAGATAGATGAATTAGCTAAAAAATATAAAATGCGCTTTATTGGTCCTAACTGTTTGGGTGTATATAATGGATGGTTCCACTATCCCAAAAAACAAAATGCATACATTAATACCTTTTGGATTTACATACCTCATAAAAGAGGTAATATATCATTAGTAAGTCAATCAGGTACCATTGCAGCTCAAACTGCATGGCATACGAACACTATGGGTGTAAAAATCGGGAAATCTATTTCTATAGGGAATGAAAGAAATATTGATATTGTCGATTTTTTAGAATTTTTTAGAGATGATCCTCAAACTGATGTAATCGGTATGTATTTAGAAGAAGTTAAGCGTGGTAAGGAATTTGTAAAATTAGCACAAGAAATAACTCCTAAAAAACCTATTGTAGCGATATATGCGGGAGGCTCAAATGCTGCAAATAGGTCGATTATGAGTCATACAGGTTCTATAGGAGGGAATGAAAAGATATATAATGCTGTTTTTAAAGAAACGGGCATTATTTACACTACTTCAGTTACAGACTTTTTATATTATCTGAGAACGCTGTCATATGCTCAAATTAAAAATGTATTTCCTAAAGGTAGAAGGCTGGGTATTATTACGGATTCAGGAGGATCTGGGTCTATTATTACGAAAATGGCAGAAAAATACAATTTAAAAGTGCCAGAATTCTCGAAGGAATTACAAAATAAAATCTCTGATTTGATACCTCCCACGGGAAGTAAATCTAATCCGGTAGATATCACTTTTTTTAGAAATTATAATGATTTTTTCGTTAAATTACCGAAAATTATATTGAAATCTGGTGAAATTGATTGCCTAATTTTTGATGGTATCTTCGATTTTCAAGAAGTTTTTGAGGTTATGGAAAATTCTGGATATCCTGTTGATGAAAAAATCAAATCCTCAATGGGTTTATTCTTTAGTATGATTATACAGCCTTTACAAAAATTAGTTCGGAGAAAATCCATACCGTTTTTTTATAGTGGACCTCAACTTTACACGCATCCGTTATATAAGGAATTTCTTGATAATAATATTAGTATTTTTGATCTATGGGACCAACCTTCCAAATGTATGACAATATTAGTAAAATATGCTGAATATCGAAGAAAACACTCTTTATAGCAATTTCATGATTTATTTAAAATTAAGTTCATATTACCTTATTCATTTTTAAATTCAAAATTATTGAAATAAATGTGATTTATTATTGACCGAATTGTCGGAAAAAAATACACATCCTTTAGAGGGACACTTCTTATATTCTTTTCTAAATCCTAAAAGCATTACTGTATTTGGTGCTAATAATGAATATTTAGGCACAATGGGTGCAATGCAACTTCGAAACGTTATTTTTGGCGGATTTCCAAAAGATAAGATCTTTCCCATACATCCAAAACTTAAAGAAGTTCAAGGATTAAAAACATATCAAAGTGTATTAGATTTACCCGAGATCCCAGATTTAGCGTTTATTATTTTAAGACCCCACATAGTGCCTCAAGTGTTAGAAGAGTGCGGACAGAAAGGAATAAAAAAAGTAATTATCACTTCTGGAGGATTTCGGGAGATTGGAAATGAGGATTTATACAATGAACTTATTAAGATTACGACCAAATATGACATGAGATTTATAGGCCCCAATTGCTTAGGAGTATATAACGCATGGTACAGATATCCTGAATATTCTGACACCAATTTCAACACCATGTGGATTCATGAAACTCCCGAAAGAGGTAATATTTCAATCATTGCTCATTCAGGAACGATAGCTTCTCATATTTTCTGGGCATGTAGAGACATTGGAGTAAAGATTAGTAAATCATTTTCAATCGGTAATGAAGATGATATTGATATTGTTGATTGCTTAAATTACTTAAAAGATGATCCTGAGACGAGTGTAATAGGATTATATATTGAAGAGATCAAGAGGGGAAAGGAATTTATGGATCTGATAAAGGACATCACTTCCAAAAAGCCTATTGTTGCAATATATGCTGGTGGAACAAAAGCAGCCTCAAGGACAATTATGGGACATACAGGTTCAATAGCAGGTGATGATAATATCTTTGAATCTGTGTTTAAAGAGACAGGTATTATTTCTACTATATCGATTAAAGATTTTATGTATTACTTAAGAGAATTTTCAAGTGGAATTCTTCCAAAGGGTAATAGGCTTGGAATTTTAACAGATTCTGGAGGTTGTGGAGCAATGATGGCAAAAGCAGCTGAAAAAAGTGGTTTGGCTGTTCCCGAATTCTCAGAAGAGTTAAAATCTAAACTTAAAGAACATGTTGTGGATATTGCAAATATTGATAATCCGCTCGACCTCACTTTCTCATTTGGTGTGCATAATAAATATATTAAAATTCCTAAACTAATGATTAACTCAGATGAGATAGATGGTGTCGTTATTTATGCTGCTTGGGCAGTTGAAGAATTTTTAGACATAGTTAAAAAGTCTGGTGGAGACGTTCCCGATATATTCGCTCAAACGAGTAACGAAATGATGAGTAGGGCTTATTTAAAACCTATGCAAAAATTTGCTCGTAAAAAATCTGCTCCAATTTTGTATATTTGTCCACAAGGGTATTCTAATGACTGGGTTAAAGAATTTATCAAATTAAATATTCCAATTTTTGATTTGTGGGATATGCCAATTAAATGTTTTGAAGTTCTTGCTAAATATTCCGAATATCGCAAAAAGTTATCCCAAACATCTAAATCTTAGTAAATTAGTTTCTAATATTTTATTTTTCTATTTATTTCAAGATTATTTATGTAAATTTTTCAAAATAAATAAGTCAAATTTGTTTTGAATTGTTTTATTCACATCAATTTAATATCTATTTTCAATTAAATTGAATTTTATACAAGTTAATAGAACGAACATCAAAAATAAAAGGTAGTTTAAAAAATCAGTTCTTGTTTAATCTAATTGAAAGAGAAGACATTATCATCTCTAATTATTTTAACAAAAAGCCCATTAAAAAAGTTGAGTAAATCCGACAAGGATAAGAGGAACACTGTGAAGTCGAAAGGACTTTATTCAAATTCAAATAGTGAACCAGAAGAATTGATGAAAACCCGAGAAACCTTAGAAGAATCAGAACAGAGATATCGAGATTTATTAGAGTCATCCTCAATGGGTTTAATGGAATTAGATATGAAGAAATGGCAGATATCTTATGTTAATCAGAGATTAATAGATATTATAGGTTATTCAAGAGAAGAATTAAACAAAAATAATTTAATGGCAAAGGTTATTCACCCAGACGATATCTATGAGATTATAAATTCCTTTGAAGATGGGGATTTAGAGTGTAGAATTACATCTAAAGATGGACAATTAAAATGGTTAGCAGGCACTAAGATAGGACAATATAATGAGAAAACGGAGCTTATAAGTTTAAGGATATGGTTATATGATATTACGGAAAAGAAACTAAAAGAACAGAAATTGTCAGAATCTGAAGAGAAATATCGATTTCTGTTTGAAAATTCACCATTTCCCATCTTTTTAATTAATATGAAAGGTAAAGTTTTGGATTGTAATCCAAGTTTTGAGGAAGTTACAGGATATAGAAGAGAAGAAATATTAGGAATAAATTATGCTAACCTTAAGTTAATTCATCCAAAATATCTCCCAATACTATTAAATCGTTTCAAATTAATTAAAAAAGTTAAAAAACATCCTATCTTGGAAATAGAGCTATATAAAAAAGATGGAAGTATAATTTGGGTAAGATTTCAATCATCATTGGTAGAAATTGGTAATAAAGCATTTATTCAAGTAATTGGAGATGATATTACACCTCAAAAGGAAGCTGAAAAGAAATTAAGAGAATCTGAAATAAAATACCGAAGTATAATTGAAGCATCTCCAAATTTAATGCTTTTGTTTGATGACAAGGGAACTGTTATTGACTGTAACAATTCAGTATTACAATATTTTGAACTACCGAGGAAAAATATAATTGGATTTAAAATTTATGAACTTTTATCAAATTTCTCAGAAGATAGTACGATTTCAATTTTAAATCTAATTAGCAATAATCTAAGGAATAATAAGTCCGATCCAATTGAATTCTCGTATATAAACAGTAAAAATAAGACACAATGGTATCAACTTTACTATTCTACGGTTAAAATAGGAGAAAATTCTTTCTTTCATCTTGAACTTCAAGATTTTACGAAATTAAAAGAAGCAGAAAATATAATTAAAGAAGAAAACAGACGACTTATGGATTTAGATAAATTAAGAAAAAAGTTTTTAGACACTGCAGCTCACGAGTTAAAAACTCCTCTCACATCTGTTTATGGAGCAATTCAGCTCATATATGAATTAAATATAGATATCTTAAATCCGGAATCACTAAAATTTATTGAAATAGCGAAAAATGGTAGCGAAAGATTAAAAGATTTAATTCTTAATTTACTTGATATTTCACGATTAGAATTTAACAACTTTAGGATTCATAAGAAAAACCATGATTTAGTTAACATAATTAAGAATTGTATCAGTGACATTAATTATTTATTCTACAAAAGGGGACAATTAATAATTCTGGATCTTCCTGAGAATTTATATGTAGAAGTAGACAAATCTGGAATTGAACGTGTGATTATCAATTTATTATCTAATGCAACTAAATATACACCTCCAAAAGGAAAAATTGAAGTAAAATTGGGGGAAAATAAGAATTATATTGAGTTATCAATCAAGGATACAGGAGTAGGATTAACTAAAAAAGAAATAAATAAAATTTTTAATAAATTTAGTAAGATCGAAAGGTCTAAAGATGTAGAAATCGATTTAATTAAAGAGGGAACTGGATTAGGGTTGAATATTTCAAAAGAAATTGTTGAAATGCATGGTGGACAGATATGGGTTTCCTCAGAAGGGCGAAATAAAGGCTCAACTTTTATAGTTAGACTCCCAGTGAACAAAAAATAAGTAGTATGAGGAATTTTTTAAATTATTGTGTATAAGAATAAAAATTGTGCCTCAAAAAATTTTCACTAATTATTTATATCATTATTAGAATATTATTATTAGAATTATTAAAAATGCGATAAATTTCATTAGAAAAGGATTTACTTTTGACAATAGAATTTTATAGACCGCCCAAAGCAATATTAGCTTCTGGAACTAAGGAAGGTGTTGAACTTGGTGGAGATAAAAGCATATTAAGTGTTGATGGACAGCATAATTTGTATGACGAGGGAACTATTTTTACTGAGATGAGTTGGGCAGAGTTTTATAAAGAGTCAGGACTAGAAGACCAAATAGATACGTTTCAAACTACGGAATATAAATCTGTGAGAGATGATCCAAATGCATTAGTTAACACGATTGTTGAGAGCATTGAAAGGATTATAAGAGAAAAAAAACTTTTTTATGGTATTGTTGATTTTGAGGTGGATGCATTTTTAAACCAAAATTGTGTGATTCCAGGGCTCACTTTAGATCCTGAGATTATAAATAAATTTATGGAGGCTCATAAAAAAACAAGAGATGAAAATTTATTTCCTGAGATTACTATTGGTGCTGGAGGAATATATAAAATTAAATTTGAGTTTCAGGGAAAGAATAAAAAGAATTTAAGAATTTTTGGGTCGAGTCTAGAAGATATTTCTGATAAATTGCGATTGGCAAGGGGATTTGCTACTGGTATCGTTTGTACTAGTAGAGGGGCTGCAAACTTGTACATCATGAGCGATAACATTATTTTCTCTGAAAATGAGTTACCGGAGTTATATATTGATGAAGAAAACATAGGGATAATCGAAATGGGAATTCAACGAGAATTGCTATTCCCCATTAGTTGGTTTAGAATAGATATCGGTATAAAGTCCTTGGAAACTTTGGAATTGTGGGATGAGATAAAAGACAAGCCGAAACTTCAGAAAGCATTGGAGCAATATAATGATTATATTTCAAAACTGCTTATCAAAAAGTATAAAGCAGTCGCTTCGGGTGATCAGTTTAGCACTACTCTTGAGGAAGATTTTTACAATATGTCTCCAGCAGAAAGAAGAAAAGCATTGAAAGATATGGCAGACGCGATAAAAATCCTTACAAAAAAATATAAAGAGTAAAATCTTTTTCTGTTTAATCTTTTAAGATTCTTGGAGCTTTAAAATACCCATCCTTTTTATGTTGCGCATTTTTTAAAACTTCCTCATTAGAAAGGCTTTTCCAAGGAACATCTTCTCTAAACACATTCTTTAAGCCATCAATCGGATGTGTTGTGGGCTCGACGTCTGTGGTGTCCAAGTCATTTAATTTTTGAAAATAAGAGATTATATTATTTAATTGTTTGGAGAATTTTTCTTTCTCTTCCTCAGTTAAATCTAATAACGCTAATTTCGAAACATGATCAATAGTTTCTTTTGAAAATTCTTCTTTTTTTGACATGAGCAATAGAAAATAAATAATAATTTGTATTCAATCGATAATAATGTATTGTACTAATTAAGCTTAATTCTAAAGAAATTAAATAGAAATTGAATAAAATAAAAGAGATGTTATAACAAAGTTACCAATCATAATCATTTGGATCTGGGATTTACTATTCTTAAGTCATAAGAGAAATCTCTTTAGGAATAAAGGGAACAATTATTTTCAATTCTATTAACGATTCTATAGCATTTATTACTAAATCTTTATTTTGTTCGCTGACTATGTTAAGTACAGTTTCTAATTCAAACTTATTTTTATCTTTTGAAATTGAAATAATATTATTAATCACACGAGTTTCCAATTTAGTAAACTTTCTTTCTTTTGATAGTCTCATTAAATCAAATGTTTTTTGGTTTATTTCAAAAAATTCCTTATAATATAATTCATAGTGGTTATTTACAAATGAAGCAATAAGCTCTTCAAATTCATCAAGTATCCCCTTCCAATTTTTTATTTGTTTCGCAAATTGGAGAAATAATTTTGATATAAACAATGCTGTATGATTTTTTAATCTTTCAGATGCTCTCTCATTAAGAATTAGGACAACCCTTATCTCTTCTCTTTCCATAATCAAGCATATAAAATGTCTAAAGTCTAATTCATTTAATTTTTCAATGCCAAACTCCTCCTTTAATTCTATTAAACCATTCTTTTCTATAGATCTTCGGGTAATCTCTTCGCTTATAGTCATGATAGCTTGAATAAAACCTGAAAACATTACTTCCTCCTCCCCTTCTAAGAATGTATAATTTTTAAAATACATTAAATTCCCGCCCTCCCTATGACTTATTACAATTGCTTGGATATTTTTAATATCTTTATATTTCTGTGTTCTTTGTAGTAAATATCGCTCCATTTTTCTTTTTCTTGGGGCTAAATAATATGTTCTCAGGCTTATAACTCCTAAAACCCCACTTACAGCAAATAATATACTTAAGATTATCCAATTAAGCCCTGATTCTTGTATGATTTTATTTGAATCTCCATTTTCATCTGATTCAGGAGTAATTATGACATATGATATATAAAGATAAACCTCATCAATCGAAATGTTAATATTCTGATCTAAATGAAATTCATCTGCAATAAAAACTTGAATCGATAAGTTCACAGAGTCTGTAGGAGGTGAAAGATATAAATTTATTTCATTAAAGGTGGTGTTAATTTGGCTTAGTTTAATGGTTATTGGATGAAATTGACCATTTAAATGAATTCTAATCTCTGAATTTATAGATAAAGTGGTTTTGGTCCAATTTTGACTAATTTTATATTTAAAATTTAAGTGTGCTTCTGTACTTAAAACTTTGTAATTTTCAGAACTGAGTTTATTAAGTTCATCTCCATTTTGATTCCAGGAAACAGTCGTTAATTGATTAATCTTTTTCTCATAAGTAAAAGTGAAATTCAGATAATTAATTATTAAATCATTAAAAGTATCTTCATCAATTCCTGTTGCACTATTATCTTCCGTAAATAATTTCATTCCTAATGTTACAGTAAAATTACAGTGGTCTGTACTTAAAACTGAAGAAAGATAAAAGATCAGAACTTCTTGAGGAACAGTTATCATATATGTATCTGATAAAATATCCGTGCCAGGAGGGTTACCCCTGCCTAATTCTTCTGTTTGAAAATAAGCAATTTCATACACTTTATTTTTTTCCAAATCTGAAACTAAAACGTAAAATCTGACATAATCTCCAACAACATAACTATTCATATAAGTTGTAGGCCATCCAGATTTAGCCAAGGTATCTCCAGATCGATCAAGATTTTCATCTACCGAGGCATTAACTCTAGCTTGAATGGATGCAGAAGTGATAATAAAATCTGAAATATCAACAGGCATGCTAATATTTTTGTCCCAATGAACACTTGGATTTTGATTGGCTGTCATATCATCGTAAGTATGACGAACCCAACATCCTTCAGAAGTAATTTCATGATATTGAGTTTTATTTGGAAAATTAGGATTATTTACTTCTGTCCAATTTGAAGCGGTAGGAGGATCTGCAATTAATGAAAAAGTTTTTTTTTCTCCCAACACCTCGAAATTTGCTACACCCTCTCTAATTGAAGCATTAACATCTTTTTTATCCCCACTAATAGATTTTTTCCATGATGTTTGAGAACTAAAATCAGAATTGTTTAACCATTGCCTCTTCCCACTTATTTGACCTGAACTGTGGGGAACTTTTTGGCTATATACATCGATCGAGGTTATCATAGTTCCTACATAAACAAAGTGATAATGAAATGTAAAAATAATAAATAATACTATTAAGCCCAGATTTCTCTTATATTTCAATAAGAACCCTCAGATCTAAATGTAATATTAAATTGATACAAAAACCCGTATTTATATGAGTTTATTGAGTTATATTGGAACAAGTAATAATATGGATTTAAACTATTTAATACTTTTTCAATTTATACCTTAATGTGGAAAAGTTAGAAAGGTTTTCTCCCATGAAAAAAAGGAAAATTATTACTAATTCTCCTCGATTTTACTCATCTAACACTTTTCTTAATAAAAATAATGGATTCAATTATTTACGTAAAAACAAATTTAGATTTAATTTTATTTAGATAAAAAAAAATCTAATTTTTTTTAGATATTCGTTTTTCTATCCATTCTGGCAAATAAAATCCCCAATAGAACTCTATAGTACTAGTTAAGACTAATAATCTCATTATGACTACCGTGGCGATATGAATCGGTAATATAGCATCTACGAGACCACCTACCGCATAGGTTAAGAATGCTAAAATAAGCAATTTTCCTTTTAGCTTATTTTCAGGCTTTTCTGACCTTAGAGACTCTCGAGCAAATAGAATTCCCGTCATTTCAAGAATAACTATTAAAAAGAGAATATAAAAAAGAACAAAACTTTTATATTCTACATTGACAGGCCCAGTTAATTCTCCGATTTGAGAAGGATCAGCAAATAGAAAATAGAAGAAAATGGATTCAAAAATAACAGCTGTAATGGAAAATAATAAAAGAATCATTTTCTGCTTGTCTTTATATAAAAACTCCGTAAATGCGGTTAACCACACAATCATAAAGAATGGAAGTAAAGAAATTCCAAGGATAAAATAAAGTTCAGGATTAAGTGGTGCGCCTGTTGTTAGAACCAATATAAAGGAGACACTAGATGGATACCACGGAGTAACTACTCCAATCCATGTGACTCCCACAAGTACGAATGTTTTTTGCCTATATTCAAAATATTTTGAAGCTATTTTTAATCCTACAATTATTGAGATAATAACAATAATGATACTAAACAAGCCAGATATAAACTCAACCGTTGATAATTCCATAAAATCCCCTTTTATTTTGATAAATTTTTTTCTAACTCAAATATAGTAGAAAATATATATAAAGCTTTTCAATAAGAGTGAGGATCTTTTTATTACAATAGTATTTTTCAATCCTCTCATATCTTCTATAAATTATAAGATAAAAAAATTAATTATCTTAAAATATTAAAGTAATTAGATTAATACCATTTAACATATTAAAATTAAGACGAATTATGACAGAAAAACAAAAAGAAGATTTAAGGTTAGAAATCCCTAGCTATGCGTGGATCTCCTTAGCTCGAAGAGGCATGGAAAAAATAAGCCTTGATCAATGCTTCCTAAAAAACTGTGATAATGAGGACCCAAAATTGTTAGAACCTTTCGAGAAGAAAGAGTTTGAAGAGGAAAATAAGCATATTAAAATCATTTCAATTAAATGCAAAAAATGCAATGGAATTTTTAAATTCAAATTAGAAACTCTTAAAAAAGTAGCGAAACCTACAATAAAGAGTAAAGGTGAAGATGATGATGAGGGCGCATTATCTATGGGAATTGTTTATGCTTTAGATGAAAATGATAACAATTTAGGGCATATTGGTTATTTTTAATTATTCTAATCAATAATTCTATTCTTTTTTTAATTTTTAAAGAGAATTATTGTGTTGTATATCTAAAGAAAACAATTCTTAATATCACTTAAATTTCTTTTAAAAAGGAGGAATAGAAAAATTAATAACTAGTAATTAATGGGAATTAGTAATGAAAGAAATAGATTATGATCAATTTAGCCAAATATACGATTTAAGTAGAGGGACTAATCCTAAGACCGTTAATGATTTGGTTAAATTTACTCATATAGATCAAAATTCATTGCTTCTTGATATGGGATGTGGTACGGGCAACTATACAAATGTATTAAAACCGTTTGTAAAGAATATTATCGGGTTGGATCTTTCTATAGGCATGATTAAGAAAGCAAAAAATAAATATCCAAATTTAGAATATACAAATAGTAATATCTTATGGATTCCTTTCCGTTCGGAAGTTTTTAATGGATTATATCTCATTCAAGTCATTCATCACATATCAAATAAATTAGACCTATTTAAAGAAGCATACCGAGTGCTTAAAAAAAATGGATATATAGCAATACATACTTGTTCTCACGATCAAATTAATACATATTGGTATACCTATTATTTTCCTGAAGGATTAAAAGCGGAACTAAAACGATTTCTTGAGATAAAAGACTTAATTTATCTACTTAAAAAGACGGGATTTTCAAAAATAGGAGTAAAGATTTGCTATTATGATACGGTTATTTTGAATCAATCCCCAAAAAATTATTTAGACAAAAACTTTCGGAATGGAGATTCTTTCTTTTCATTAATGGAAGAGGATGAAATAGAAGCAGGATGTAAAAAACTACAAGATGACATAAAATCCGGTGTTATTAATAAAATCCTGGAAGAATATAAGGAAAGAGTAACCTTGTACGGAGGATCTCTAATTATTTATGGTCAAAAGCTATAAGAGATTAATCTTTAATAAATTTAGAAATTATATTGATTCTACTAAAAAACTGATGATGATTGTTTTTATCTAGGAATAAGTTCTATTAAACTTTCAGGACAGCTGGTAACACAAAGACCGCAACCAAAACATAAATCTTGCTTAAAAACAATATTATTGTTAGAGTCTAATACTCTTGCTCCAAAGTGACATCGATCGACACAAACCCCACATTGTTTACATGATTTTTGGTTGAAAGTTGCAACAAACTCGCTTTTTTTTACCAATCCTTTCATATTCATCAATTTAAGTCCTTGGAGCGCTTGGCAACAACAACTACAACAGCTACAAATTTCAAGGGGGAATTGATCTGTATTATTCGATTGATGCATCGCTAAATGGACTAGTCCTCGTTCATGAGTCTCAGAAACAATGGCCATTGCCTCTTTAATAGTAATATATTTTGCCCTTCCACTCTTAACAAATATTTCAGCCCTTTTATTAAGTAAGATACAGGTATTTCGCGGCATGCTACAATTTTGAAGACTCGTTCGACAAACACAATCTCCCAGAGCAATTTTTTCAGCCTGCAATAGAATTTGAGTAGCTCTAGTTAGATCGAGTGCAAATTGTCTATTTTCAATAGAAATATTCACAGGAATGGTAATAGCCTGCCATTTTTTTTTGAAATTAAGAAGTTTCGTCTCCGACCATCTTTTAAACTCATTCATTTAGGGATCATCCTCCTATTTTAAATTGACTATGTTACATCTAATAAGTATGTTATGACGTTCTTTAGCAATGGGATTTCTTTATACTGTATATGAATGTAATAACAATTTAAGGCATATGGGTTGTTTTTAGATGTTTTAATTATATTTTCTGAATTTAATTTAGCTAATTCTATTTTTCTTGATTATTATAATTATTTTAAGAAATATAATTTTAGCTTATAATTCATTATCATTAACTGCCTTAAACTAGTACGTAAACAAGAAGTGAAAGATAAAAAATAAAAATGCAAATTTCTTCTTATTTAATATTGATTATCCTAAGAGGATCGCCCAAATGCCGACAAAATTAGGAGAAGAAGATTTATTACGGAAAAAAGTCTGGAAAATAATTAATTTAATCCAAGCGAATCAACTTTTCGTACATTCTCAAAATTTGATAATACAATATATAGACGAGAAAAATAAGCTTCAGACTAAAACTTTACCAGAGATTTTAAGTTTATGTGTATTAAATGCATTAGTACCCAATTCTGCCATGCTATTAATCGGTGGCCACGGAGGTGGAAAAACGACCCTCGTTAAATTGCTAGGCAGAATGTTTACCGCAAATTCACTAAGTGAGATAGAAAACTCTATTATCCGGGGACATCCACAACTTACAGAGGAAAAATTAGTAGGTACGCTTAAATTGGGAAAATTAATGCATGAAGGGGAAGAAGAAGTTGTATGGCGGCAATTTGTCACAAATTTTTGGAAAATAATTGATGAAGTTAATCGATTAACTCCCTATGCTCAAGATATATTATTATCTTTATTGGCAGAGGGTACTGTGAAATATTACGATTCAATTACCACAATAAGTAAATACTGTCTCTTTGCTACCATTAATCCACAAGATGTTGGAACTTTTGAATTGAGCAATCCCTTCAAAGATCGCTATGGGATATCCGTTCCTATCTCTATGCCAGCTAGTCAAGATTTGCAATTAATACTTAGTGGGAAAGATGAGAAATATAGTGGATGGGATGAGCTTATCCAAGTACCAAAAGTTTTGACCATCGATGAATTAATGGAAATTTGGTATCATGTAAATAAGGTTCGCTATGAAAGCGACGTGAATAATTATATCCATGCCATCATTAGAGAATTTACGTTATGTGCAAGAATTAACAAGGGTAATACTGAAGATTTAAAACCAAGTACAGGGCTCTGCTCAGGGTGCCATTTTAATACCGCTCAAAATATTTGTAATAAGATAGATTCAATTCTCTCAGTTAGAGTTGCGAAGGATCTTTTAAGGTATTCAAAAGCATTAGCTTGGCTAATGGGCTTAGATAAAATTGATATTAACATTGTCAATACCATTGCACCTTATGTGATATCTCATAGAGTTAGTTATGTAAAAAGAGACCTCGAAAATGCTCCATACTGGGGAAATAAGTATGAATTTAGCAAAAATATTTTAAGTTTAATCCAAAAAAGATTTAAAACACGAGAAATTTGTTATCAAATCGCAGAACGATTTCGAAATGGGATTCCCAAGCAAGCAGATTTAGCTGAGCTAAAAAAGTATCAAAAAAGCGATTTAATTGTAAAATATGATTTATTTCCATTCATAGAATCTATTAAGGACAAAGATTATTCTAATTTAGCACAAAAGATCAATGATGCAAGCAAAAAGGGTAATATTGAAGAATTATCAAAAATTAGGAATAATTTATTAGAAGATCTTGATTTTCCAAATCGAGCTGATTTAATAAATAAATGCAATTTAGAATTATACAAGCAGACCGTAACAGATTTTGTATTTAAATATCGTGATAATAAAGAAATATGGGCGGATATTGCATCTGAATTTTCAAATTTGGATGGACCTATTAAGGAAGCTTTTAGTAGAAGACAAACGAAACAAATCAGATCTGAAGACTTATTGTTAGAAATTAACGTGACTGGCACTGATGATGATTCTATAGTGAATATGCAAATATCGGGAGGTTCAGAAGCTTTAAGATTAATAAAAGTTCTGGAAAATAAAGAGTATATTCAAGAGGAATGATAATCTAGGTTCCTTTTTAAATCAATGAATTATAAAGAATAAGTCTTTTAGTAAATCACCTTTTTTTTTATAACCAATTATTGGACTCTATAAATCTTATATTTTAAGGAGTGATATTAATACAATAGTGCTTTCAGTCTTTAAGATTTACCAGAACACATTAAAAAGAACAAATATTTTTAATAAGTTAATAATTAAGTTTAAATTTTGATTAAAATGGCAGTTTATACTAATGTTAGAAATAAATTTCAATTATCTACAAAAATTGAGAATAAATATAAAATTATTTCAGAAAAGGTGTTACAGTTAATTTCCTATTTTGATTCATTTGATTATCCTATTACTTTTGATGAGATTGTTTCTTTATTAAACTTTGAAAAAAACAGGATATGGATTGCTCTAAATGATTTGAGCTACCAGCAAATCATATCTCATAAGTATAATTATTATTTTATTCCAGGTAAAGAATGGACGATTGGAGAAAGAAATAATTCGATGAATTTATTTCTTCAAAATCTACATAAAATCATAAAATCTGGATGGATTTTATCTCATCTTCCATTTGTGAGAGGTTTACTTTTAACAGGCTCTGCTTCTAAGGAAATCATGGAAAAAAATGATGATTTTGATTTTTTAGTAATTGCTGAACCAAATCACATTTGGTTATGCCGATTAATTATTGAGATGTTTCGGAAACTTATTTCTAAAAATTTTAAATTCAAAAATTATCGATACTTTGATTGCAATTATATTATTAGTCAAAAAAATCTCACAATTAAAGACCAGAATGAATTTACTGCTATTGAAATCTTTTTTGCTAAACCAATTTTTAGTTATAGTAATTATAAAATGTTTATTGAACAAAATAAATGGATAAAGAAATTCTTTAAATTACCAAAAAGAAATAAATCAATTCCCTTAGTTAAACATCGAATTCAATTAGTTCAAAGTATAACTGAAAAGCTAATCAAGATATTTTTAACATTTTTTTATAGAAATAATAGATTGGAAAAATATCTTTATCTATGTTATTATAATAAGAGTTTAAAAAGAAATAATGTTTCTTGTTTGGATGATTATAAAAAACACAAATCACTGACTCAGATTAAGAATTCGAATAATACACAGCCTTTTATGTTACAATTGTTTAGACATTATAAAAAAAATGAATCTAGAAACAAATTGAAGACTAAGTTAATAAGAAAGCTACTTGTCCAACAAGGTAATAATTCAATAATTGATTTTAATGAGATTTAAACCTATATTATTGAATTTTTTGAAAATTTATTATTAAAACACCGTAAATAGAATAAAAAATATTAGATTAAAAGGAGCAAATATTAATAATGTCAAAAATTGGAAAAATCTTTTGGTTGCTGGTCTATTTCCTCAGTCCTTTAATAACTATTTTGCTGTTTTATTTAATAACACCAAATTTTTATCATACCCCTCTACATTTATTAGCAACTGGGTTCGCAATCGCCGCATTTGTGTGGTTAACATATGAATTCATTCTAACAGCAAGACCTAAATTTATTGATAAAAATTTTGGTATGGATAATGTAATTAATTTTCATACGATTATGTCTATTGTTGCTTTAATGTTCGGAATCATTCACGGAATTATTATTATTAATATAAGACGAGCCAATATTACTCAAATTGGAACTGGAGTTATTCATGTAATATTATATATTCTCCTTATGATATTGGGTCTAATTTTTTTGAGTAATACTATTTTGCTAAAAATCAATCCACTCCAAAAATTACGCGAAAAAACAATCAAGAAAAAATCAATGAAATATCATATTGCTAAAATTATCCATAATATAACGATGATTGCAACTATTGTATTATATCTACATCTAATTGTTGCTACGGCTACGACCTATTCATTATTACTACAATTTGTATATACAGTGCATTTTGCTTTAGCTATTATTTTTTGGGTGAATCATAAATTTATTAGAGCTTATCGCATACGAAAAGATCCTTATGTCGCAACAGAAGTGATCCAAGAGTCATCTATAATATGGTCCTTAAAAATTTCACCAGAAAATGGTGAAATTATAAAATTTGAACCAGGACAGTATGTTTATCTTACAATTATTGGAAAAAATATCACAAAAGAACCCCATCCTTTTACGATCTCATCGAGTCCAAATCAAAAGAAATATTTAATACTAACAATCAAAGAGTCAGGTGACTATACCTCAAATATTGGTCGAGTTAATTTAGGTGATAAAGCATATATAGATGGACCATATGGAATATTTAAACCACTAGACTCTAAATCTAATGAGCTAGTTTTTATAGCAGGAGGAGTCGGGATTACACCATTTTTAAGTGTTTTTAGATATCTAAGAGATATTAATCAAAACCGCAAGATTACGCTAATTTGGGGAGTTCGATTTCAGGAAGAAATGATTCTTACTCAAGAAATTGAAGATCTTAAAAATTCGATGCCGAATTTAAGAGTTATTCCCGTTCTTTCAGAAGATGATAATTGGTTAGGGGAATGTGGATTTATTAATAGAGATAAACTTGATAAATATTCGGCATGTGAGACTCCTTATGAAGCTGAGCAAAAAAAGGATTATTATATTTGCGGTCCTAAGGCTATGTCAGATAAAATCGTTCCTACTCTTAAAAAAATGGGAGTCCTCAAAAAATATATTCATATTGAAAGATTTGGTTAAAATTTTTAAATTTTTTCTAATATTTACATTTAATGACTAATATCTATTATTTAATTAAGTTACAAGTATTTTAAAGGTCAATACACATTTTTTTTAAAAGATTTTACTAAGCTCAAAAAGAAAAATGGAATGAATATAAGAAAGTTTTTTTCTATATCAATTGAAAACTTTGATATTAAAATTATAAATTGATAAGTTAAAAATATAGATTATATTAAACCTAAGGATAAGCTACTTATATTATTTTAAATAAAATCATCTTTTGAGCAAAAAAAAAAAATAAGAAGAGAATAAAAATAAATAATTAAAAAATACATATTTTGATATAATTTAATATTCAAGCTTTTTAAAATTAAAGAAAGAATTTACATTAAAGAATAATGGGAGAAAGTTTAATAAAAGAGAAAGCAAGTAAAAAAGAAATAATATCTAAAGAAGCAAAATTAATCAATTTAGCTGAAATTGCTTGGGGAAAGACTTTACAAGAATTTTATTATCCCCCTCTTGAGCTGCCCAATTTTGTGTTTGATTATACCCATAAAGAAGGTTTTTACATTGATCCGGATCGTAAGTGGCAAATTACCATGAATTTAGCAAATACGCCACTTTTTAGAGACGAGGAAGATTATATTAAATATTTTCATGCGATTTCTATGCATGAAGTATCTCACTATGAGATCATTCCGTATGACGGATTAATTCACGCTAAATTGCTTAAAGCTGCAATGAAACATGTTAATTCTAATTTTGCACCAATAGTTGTAAATATCTTTGCTGATTTGATAATTGATACGTTGTTATTTAAAAAATATCCTGAATTAATGCTTTGGGAATTGAGAAAGGGATATGAACATATCACTGAAAGATATAAGGATAAATTAAGTGATTTTTCAAAATTTCTTTTTAGATCTTATGAAAAAATGTGGAACGAGCACTTAATTAACAAAAATTTAAGTTCAAAAGTTAGTAAAGTTAAAGAAATTATTACAAATTCAATGTCTGCTAAAGAAAAGTCAGATGTATTAAGAGATAACTCTATTTCTGAAAAGGAGTTGCACCAAATTGAAATTTATAATTCTCTTTCAAAAGTAGATAATTTGGCAAATAAAGTGACTAAGGAAATCTTAAAGAATTTTGAGGATGAAACAACATGGGAAAAAAAAGTGGCAAACATTTCAAGAATGTTAAAGAATATGATTAATGATACATTCACTTTAGTTGGCAGATATGTTAAAGTCGAGGAAGGAAAAGAAAGAAGAAAAGCTCCAGGAAAAGGAGGAGGAAGTATAGATATTCCCGAAGATATCATCGAAATAATGGATAATCCTCTTGAAAATAAAAATCGTGATAAATTAAAGCAAGATAATGAAGATGAGTTAAGGCAAAAGAGCGAGGAGTTTGCAAAAGAGACCCCTTATTCTGAATTTGGATCTCCAGCAGATCAAGCAGGGATCTTAATAGATGGGAGCCCTTTAGCTACTTGGTATCGGGGATTAGCCAAAAATCTTATTGAAATCAAAATTTATGAAGAAAAATCTGGTGGGCAATTACCTATATATCCAGATATCTGGAGGATTGGTGATCCTATAGAAGATTTGGATGTGGTTCAAACTCTTTTAAATAGCCCTGTTATAATTCCAAATATAACTACGCGTAAATGGATCTTTAAGGAAGGTCCCGGACATATGATTGAAAAACAAATCCCCGATTTATTAATTGTACTTGATTCCTCCGGCTCAATGATGTGGAACTATACAGCTAAAACTGACGCGGGAAGAGGTCCTTATCACACAGCTTTAGTTGCTTCATTTGCAGCGTTACATTACGCAGCAAGTAAAGGTGTAAAATTTAGTATAATAAATTTTTCAGGTCGGCCGGATACATGCCAATGGACCTCAGATTATCATATAGCAGAGCAAACACTTTTAAGATACCAAGGAAGTGGAACAGTTTTACCCATAAAAACTATAGCGACTCAATGTGAAAAAGCAGAAGGAAAGGTATTAGTTTTCATAATAACTGATTTTGGGATTCATAATTGGGGTAAAGCCAAAAAAATTATGATTGAATTATCAAAAAGAGGTCATAAAATTGTTGGATTTTTTATTGGTGCTACATCTATTCCCAAAGCTCAATTTAAAGCCTTGCTAGATAAGGTCACATTTTATCCTATAAAAAATTCCAGAGATCTCATTAATCTAGTGATAGAGGAAGTCAAAAAGTACTATTTTTAATAGAATTAACAATATTACAAAAAATTTTGTTCTTAATCAAATCAAAAAACATATATAGTTCAAACTTATGTCTTAATTAATTCTATGTCAATCAAAATTTTATTGCTAGAACGTTCCGCCTACCAAAGAATATTATTTTCAAATATGCTCTCGTCGCATAAGAGTATTAATACTGTAATTGTGGCGAGAAATGCAAAAGACGCATTTGAACGCATCATTCGAGATAAACCTGATGTTTGGATTATTGATATAGGACTTACTGAATTAAATGATCTAAAGATCATTCAAACTCTAATTAAAAAGTTCTCTATTCCTACAATTTTTTTAATTCCTACTCATTTAAAAACAGAAGAACCGCCACTTAAAGCACTAATTTCAATTGCTTTTGATTTTATTATTAAACCTAGTGGGATTTGGAAAGACGAAATCCCAAAGATTAAAGATGAATTAATATCTAAAACATTATTAGCTTCTAAGTCTAATAGAGAGAAACCAGCCGATGCAGTTAAAATAAGTAATGAAATACTAGCTGAGCATATTCATAATATTTCATCTAAAGAAAAAGAGAAATTAGAGGGGGGAGAGCAGTTAAGACATGAGGAATTTTTCTTTGATAGAAGTCCAGCAAATCTCAAAAGTTTAGAGACCAATGTAATTGTAATGGGTGCCAGTGTTGGAGGTCCAAGGACGATAAAAGCAATAATTGAAAAAATTCCTGAAGATTTTCCAAGTCCAATACTCATTGTCCAACATATGAATCATTTTTTTATGAGACAGTTTGCCGTAAACTTACGAGATAGGAGTGCTCTAAAAATAAAAATAGGAAAAAATGGTGAATTTATAGAACCGGGAATCATCTATCTTGCTCAAGGAGATAAACACATGCAAATTATTGGGAAAGCTGGAAAACCATGTATAAGAATTTTTGATGGTGAACCCGTAAATTTCTGTAGACCTTCTGTAGATGTATTGTTTTATTCAGCTGCTCGTGTATATAAAGATAAAACTATTGGGATTTTATTAACAGGAATGGGAAATGATGGAGTTGCGGGGCTTAAATCTATTAAACAAATGGGGGGCAAAACAATTTCTGAATCAGTTGAGACTGCAGTTCTCTATGGAATGCCAAAGGTAGCTGCCGAAAGTGGGGTATCTGATTTTATTGTGCCAAATTATTTAATTTCAAATTATATGGTCAAATTTGCTAAGAAACTCACTTGAAATAAAGCTTATCTAATCTGAAATTATACACATATAAAGTCCATTAATGAGTTGAGGGCTTAAAATTTTCAATATAAAAAATTACCTATAATTTAAAATTCGATTTAAGCAGACAAAATTTTTACTTTATAAAAAAAACTTTTAAAAACTCTCCAATAAGTCTATACTTAAGATTTAATCATTTATAGTGAAATCTAAAAATTAAATAATTTAGTGTGATAAAAAAATGAAAGAAACTCCAAAAAAATTATATACCGCCTATGTAGGTGAATCGCAAGCCAGAAATCGTTATACATTCTGGGCTAAAATTGCAAAAAAAGAAGGATACGTCTTAGTAAACAAAATCTTTTTAGAAACAGCTGATCAAGAACAACAACACGGAAGTTGGTTTTACAAAATGCTCCAAGACTTCAAAAAAGAAGAACCATTCGATGAGATGCACGTTCTGCCAGATGCAATGTTCCCTACAACTTATGGGAATACCCTTGAAAATTTAAAATCGGCTATGGCAGGAGAAGATATGGAATGGCAAACTCTTTATCCTGATATTGCTGAGACAGCGGAGAAAGAAGGATATCCTGCTATCGCAGCCCGTGTTCGTGCGATTATAAAAGCAGAAAAGCATCATTCTGAGAGGTATGGAAAACTCATAAAATTAGTAGGGGACGATGCTTTCTTTAAACGCGGAGAGAAGATCGTATGGATCTGCATGGAATGCGGGTATGAAGTAGAAATGGACAGTTTACCTGATAACTGGAAATGTCCCTCGTGTGATCATTCACGTGATTATTTCAGAAAAAAATGCGAAGATTTCTAAATAGCAATGAAACTTTAAAATTATAAAAATAACTATTAAATACGAGAGAAATCAATATAAATCCAAACAAAACGAAATTTTGTGATAACCAAAATAGAGTGAATATTTAATGAAGCGTAAAGAGATTTATAAGTGTAATGTGTGCGGAAAGGTTATTGAAATTCTCAACCCTGGAGTGCCTGAGACTATATGTTGTGGACAGCCAATGCAATTGATGGAAGAACAAACTGCTGAATGGAAAGGAGAAAAACATGTTCCGAAAATCACAATTGATGGTAATAAAGTCACTGTTGATGTTGGTATTTCAATGGGTACTCCACACCCAATGACTGATGAACATTGGATTATGTGGATTGAGTTAATTTGCAAAGATGATTGCTATAAAAGAAAATTCTTGAATCCTGGTGATGAGCCAAAGGCAACCTTTGTTGTAGCAGATACATCTGGTCTTAAAGCCCGAGAATACTGTAATATACATTTTCTATGGGCGGGTACTGAATAGGGGTCAATAACTACTGAAAAACAACAATTAGGTTTATCTGAATAATATAAATTAGTCATTTATTTATAAAACCAAACAAATTCTTTTTTTATTTTTTCATTAATTTTCCTACTTTTTGATTTTAAATTATTAGTGTCGTCTATCTTTAATTTATTATAAATTAAAACTACATTTTTTATGAAGAATTATTTTTAATTTATTAATATGAAAGAAATAGCAACTTTTGGTGCGGGATGTTTTTGGGGAGTAGAGTCTGCCTTTCGAAAAGTGAAGGGGGTCATCTCGACTAGAGTAGGATATACGGGAGGGCATTTTGAAAACCCTACATATGAAGATGTATGCTCCCATAAAACAGGTCATGCTGAAGCTGTTGAAATTACCTATGATCCTTCAATTATATCTTATGAAGAATTATTAGATATATTTTGGAAAATCCATGACCCAACAACTTTAAATCGGCAGGGTTGGGAT
This sequence comes from Promethearchaeota archaeon, assembly GCA_019058445.1. Classification (GTDB taxonomy): domain Archaea; phylum Asgardarchaeota; class Lokiarchaeia; order Sigyniarchaeales; family SOKP01; genus LW40-45. The sequence continues at coordinate 98,420 of JAHPZA010000009.1, forward strand.
GTTGGAACCCAATATAGGTCAGCAATATTTTATCATAATGATGAGCAGAAAGTAGCAGCATTAGCATCAAAGGAAAAAATGGAAAAAAGTGGAATTCATAAAAGAGATATAATTACTGAAATCATACCCACTACAACATTTTACCAAGCGGAAGAATATCATCAGCAATATAACGAGAAAAATAAGCATAGGTATCTTTTTATTTAATCTTTATAGATTAAAAGATTAAAATTTTAAAGGGTATAATGTATTATTTTAAGTATTCTACTAAAACTAGCTTAATTCACTTTTTGAAATATGTCAGCATATTTGCAGATCATAGTGATTGCTTGTTTTGCGATGGTAATCGTTGCTCTCTTTCGTGAAAAAACGGATTTTTTAACGTATAGCATAGCTGCAATGTTCATAGCAGTTATAGCAACTTTTTACTTTTTACCAGCCGTAATAACTGTAGATGGTTTGATTTTAGCAATTGAATGGGAAGTCATATTCTTTTTAATAGCAATTTTCACTATAGTTGAAGTTTTGGATGACAAACGAATTTTTCAAGAATTAGCTCTCAGAATTACCCGAAAATTTGAAACTAATACCAGAAAGTTTTTCTGGGTTATGTGTTTAACTTCAACCTTGAGTGCGGCTTTTATAGAAGATGTTTCAGTGGCTATAATATTTATACCCTTAATTATTAAAACTTCCGAGAAATTGCATATAAATCCTACTCCCTTTCTTTTAGGTGTAACAATATGCATCAACTTAGCAGCTACATTGACCCCTTTTGGCTCATCACAAAACATATTGATTGCGGCAAAATTTGATCTCTCAACCACATGGTTTATCCTTAATTTAGGATTATATTTCATAATTTCAACATTATTTACATTAATTCTTTTAGACCACTTCATTTTGAAGAATTCATTAAAACAAATTTGGCTTCCTCATTGTACTATCAATGAAGAACCTTTTGAAGCACATCATATTCAAAGCCATGAGTTATACATAATGGAAAAACCAATAGATAAAAAGGTTTTCAATAAAAACATGATAGCACTATTAATCTTTATAGCGTTATTGTTTATCATTCCCAACATACTATTTGTAGGAATTTTAGGTGCATTAATGTTTGTGATAATTAATCCGAGACCTTATGGCAAAAATAAACGTCCTGATATTTCTTATTACTTCTCCAAAATTGATTATAAATTAGTTTTTTTCTTCATGTGTCTCTTCATTTTAGTTTATTGTATGGAACTTAATGGAACAATTTTGATAATCGAACACCTCGTAATGGATTTAGCAATTGAGAATTTATTTTTATTGTGTATAGTAATTTTAATTATGACCTCCCTGCTTTCTGCTTTATTAGATAATGTGCCAGTAACCGTAATTTTCATACCTGTTATTCAAGTCCTTGTAATTCAAGCAGGCTTTGCTGCTACTCCATTGCTTATAGCATTTATATTAGGCATAAATGTAGGAGGAAATCTTCTCCCACAAGGTAGTGCATGTGATATGTTGACGTTAGAATTTGCTAAAAAAAGCCATATTCATGAAATGAATTATAATAAACTCTTAAAAGTAGGTGGCATCTTTGCGATATTTCATACATTAATAGGAATCGCATATTTATGGTTTTATATTTATTTTTTACTTTAAAGAATCGAATTAGAAATGAATGAAAACAAAGCAATATTTTTAGACAGAGATGGAACATTAAATAAAGATTCTGGATATGTCCATAAAACTGAGGATTTCGAACTTTTGCCTGGAGTTATAGAGGGGCTCAAATTACTCCAAGATGAGTTTATATTTATAATAATTACTAACCAATCTGGAATTGGACGCGGTTATTATACAATCGATGATTTCCTAGTGTTTAACAGTTTACTCGTTACAACCCTAGCAAAAGAAGGAATTGAAATTAAAACTACATATTTTTGCCCTCACCTTAAAGAAGATGGATGTGATTGTAGGAAACCAAATACGAAATATATTAAGCAAGCAGTCTCAGAATTTAATATTGACATAAAAAAATCTTGGATGATGGGAGACCACCCCTCTGATGTCAATCTTGGAACAAATGCGGGGTGCAATACTGTTTTTATGCTAACTGGGCATGGTATGGAACATTATCATGAGATTGAAGAGGGAAAGTTTAAACCTACCTTAATAGCTGAAGATTTTCTCACAGCAGCAAAAAAGATAAAAGAATTTATTTAAGAGAGATTTTCCTCATTATTTTGAAATATAAATATTTACTTATCAAAAATTAAGAGTTTAATATATATAGCTTAATTAACTCTAATCATTAAGAGTATTATATAAAGGATTAAGAGAGGTATTTTCACTGTCATATTTTCAGAAAATAAACAACGCAGAGCTATGGAAAAAAATCCAAAAACTCAGAGAATACATCAAGATTTTAAATGAGCATAAACAATTCAAACAAAGAACTTGTTGGGCATGTAATAAGAGTCTAAATATATTCGATTTCCTTTCTGATAATTTAGAGTTTACTCCGGAATACATATTAAAATTATGGCAAACTCCTATTATAGAGTTACACTGCTGCGAATGTTTTAAGAATCTGAAATTACACGAGCTCTCATTAATTAAAAATATGGGTTTGGAGACTCGAAATTGTCATAACTGTGGAAGTTCTATGGATATTTATAGATTCTCTAAGATTTACAATTTCCTTAAAATAAAGGAGCTAAAAGAGATATGGTTAAATGAAAATGCTCTAATATTCTGTAGCGGATATTGTGAAAAGTATTATTATAAAATAAAAAAAAGAAAAAAAAATTAGAGGATTATTTACTCGGATTTTCTAACTTTGCCTAATTTTGGCATTGCGTGTTCATAGCGATTCATAACGAATCTTGAGATGACAATTCTTTGTATTTCAGAAGTTCCCTCATAGATTTGATATAACTTTGCATCTCTGAATAATTTTTCCACGGGGTATGTCCTAAGATATCCATAACCCCCAAAAATTTGTACTGCTTCAGTTGTGACTTTCATTGCTACGTCAGAAGCAAACGCTTTCGCGATTGAGGAACTTAAATTATTATCTTTACCTTGATCTGCCTCCCATGCTGCCTTATATGTTAAGAGTCGAGCAGCTTCAATGTCTTTATACATTTCAGCAATTTTAAATTGAATCGCTTGATAATGATCGATAGTTCGTCCAAAAACTTCTCTTTTTTGAGCATAATCAATGGAATATTCCATAGCTGAGCGAGCACACCCGACTGCGAAAGCTCCAATAGCAGGTCGAGTATGAGCAAAAGTTTGCATTCCTAAAACAAATCCCCTTCCTGGTTTGGCTAGTACATTTTCTTTTCCGATCCGTACATCTTTTAAAACTACAGAAACGGTATTTGATGATCTTTGACCTAATTTGGGAATATGTTTTCCTAATTTGACTCCTTCAGTGTCAGTGGGGACAATAAACGTTGCAATACCTTTATGTTTTTTTTCGGGATCTATTGTAGCGAAAACAGTTACATAATCAGCATACCCGCCATTTGTTATCCAAAATTTTGAGCCATTTAAAATATAATCATCACCATCTGGCTCAGCCCTACATTTTATACCAGCAACATCAGAACCCATGGTAGGCTCAGAGGTTGCGAAAGCGATTAGTTTAAAGTTTTTTGCAATATCTGTTAAGACCCTTTCTTTTTGCTCTTCACTTCCCCCTATAATAATAGGTTCTGCTCCTAAGTTATTATCAAACACAGATGTAGCAATTCCAGGACAAGCAGAGGATATTTCTTCTACTACAATGCATGAATCTAATAAGCCACGCCCGGCTCCACCATACTTTTTTGGAATGCCTAAATTTAATAAGCCTTCATTATAAGCTGCTTTAATAACATCTATTGGGAATTCTTCTTCCTCATCATACTTTCTTGCTACAGGCAATACTTCTCTAATGGCAAATTCTCTTGCTTTTTTTTGCAAGGCTAATTGATCTTCCGTTAAACTAAAGTCAATCATAGTTAACTTCCCTCCATTTTTGCCATTAACTTGTCAACTACTTCCTTAAAATTCAAATCTTCTGGTCTAGGTACAAATTTTATTTCGATTGTTTCTATCACTTCTATTTTCGTTGCTTCCATTTGTTCGACAATTTCTTTTACAGCTCCTTTACTCCAGCCATAGCTTCCGAAAGCAATTCCAATTTTATTTATTGGTTTAAGCCCTTTTTGATAACATACATACTCAGCGACTGAAGGAAACATTCCCAAATTCAATGTTGGACTTCCTATTAAAATAGCCTTGGCTTTCATTGCTTCCGTAATCACATCTGAATAATCAGCATGTGTCAATCTAAATCTTTTAACAAGAATCCCTCGACTTTTAATTTCCTTATAGAGTGCCTTAGCAATTTTTTCAGTACTATTCCACATTGTATCATATACAATTAAAACACTATTTTCTTCAATTTCACCACTGGACCATTTAACATACTTTTCTAAAATATCTGGTATATGTGATCTCCAACAAACTCCATGAGACGGACACATAATTTCAATTGGTAGAGGAGCGACTTTGGGAATCGTTTTTGCAATTAAACCAGAGAGATGAAGTAAAATATTTGCATAGTATTTTTCAGCTTCTTGCATTATAACAGATAAATCATTTTCATCATCCCAGATCCTTGAAGTTGCTAAATGTTGTCCAAACGCGTCATTAGAAAACAATATATTTTTGCCATTCTCATCAGTCATAAATGATACCATGGAATCCGACCAATGAATCATAGGAATTGGAACAAATGTAAATATTTTACCATTACCAACATCTAAGGTGTCCCCTTCTTTCACAGCTCTAATTTGCTTGAATCTTCCGGCCTCAACCTCTTGGTGGTAATGTTGTTCCAAGATCTCAACACCTTTAGTTGATGCCACTATTTCAGCATTAGGGAGATATTTTTCTATCAATGGAAATGAACCAGAATGGTCAGGCTCTACGTGGTTTACGATAAAATATTTAATATCTTTTAGATCACATACAGATTTGATGTTTGCTAAATAATACTCGAAATAAGGGCGTTTAACCGTGTCTATTAATGTGTAAGCATCTCCACTTTTTACTAAGTAGGCATTATAGCTGCTTCCTCTATTAGTTGAGTAACCATGAAAATTACGCACTTCCCAATCTACATATCCAATAAAAAATACGTCTTTTAAAATCTCTTGCGCCATAATTTTTCACTTTTTTATTTAGGATTTTAATATCAATTTATAATACATTGGGAGTAATTATAAAGTTATTTTCTATGAATTATAAAAATTTCTGGGGTATAGTATTAAAAAACGGGACTTTTCAACCTCACTGATTTTTAGTTTAAAAACTAAATAATTATTACTTCTTAATATTTGAGGTGATATTCTAAATTCTAAGTAATGAGAAAATAGATTTAAAATTCTATTCACACAGGTTCTAATTCACAGATTATAAGCCTCGTAAATAGTCGGGTCGACGCACATTTGGATTTTTAATAGCTAGCTCAATTCTTTTAAGAAATTCTTTTTTATCTTTTGCTAAGCTTCCTTTTAAATTCAAATAATTTGAGGCATGGTTTGTGTTAAATATACAATTTTGCAAATCATCAGAGGTGTACTCTATCATTGTATATAATTCTTCTAAAATCTGAGTACTAGAGCACGGTTGGAATTCTCCTTTTGATTTTTGCGTCCATAACTCGGTTCCCGGAGTTACCCTTAAAGTTAAAGGTGAAATATACCACTTAATGGGTGTTGGGGGGGCCATTCTATTAATTAATTTAGCAGATTCAATCGCATGTTTTTTACTTTTTTCAGGATTGTTTCCCGCAAGTCCCAAAAGAAAAATACCTGACCATGCTATTCCTGCTTTGTGACATTTTTGAGCCGCAAGAGTAATCTCATCTTGATTAGTACCTTTATGACACGCTTCAAGAACCTCATCATCCCCACTTTCAATACCCACGTATACCATTGTAAATCCGCTTTCTGCCAGTCTTTTCAAATCCTCATCAGATTTGCTGACAATGTCTTTAGCATGAGCATATGCACTCACCTTTTTGAGATTTGGAAGAATTTTATAACAATATTTGGTTAAATCAATAAGAATCTCAGGTTTTACTACAAAAGCGTTTCCATCTTCGAAAAATACTTTGCGTACTTGATTTCCATAAAAATTCGCTGCTATTTTTATATCTTGTTTGATTTCTTCAATATCTTTACGAACAGAGAATTTTTTAGTTCTATACATAGCACAGAATGTACATTTGCGAGTACATCCATTTGTTACTGCTATTAATAACGCATTCCACTCAGAAGGAGGTCTAAATACTGGATCAGTTAAATTTCCCACAACGTAATTCATGATAGTTTTAATTCTTATCGTGATTTTTTTAAACTTTTACCTTTATAAAAAACTAAATGTGTGATAATTTCTCATTTTTTACCCTTTAAGGATAATAAAATTTAGGTTTTTTTTGAAAAAGAGACAAAATTTTATTTCATAAAATTAATCGTAACTTTTTCTAAATTAAGTTTCCAAACTTTCTCAGGAGCTCTACCCGACTCGCTTGGTCTATATTCTTCCAAATCGATAATTCCAACAGAATTTAATTCCCTTAAATGATAATAAAGTTTAGCTTTATGTTTTTTCAAATCTTTAGGATGTCCAGCTTCACATTGACCTTCACATATATTATCGTTTGAATGATCTTTAGTTTCAATAATCTTTTGAAAAATTTCATCAGAACTTTTTGGTCCGCTCTTTAGGACTTCAATGATATCCCATCGAATAGGACAATGCAACACTCGCATAACATCTTTAAAGGACTCTATGTCTGATATCTTAAATTCTTTAGTCATATTTTTTTCGTATTATAAGTCTTTTTTCTTATTATTTAATAAAGAATCAAAATATTTATATATTAGGTAATAATTGTTAAATATAATACTTTATTATTTCAATCTATGGTCAAACTAATGAAAAATGTAAAAATGAAACTTGAATGTATGAAATTCAGAGATTTCTTTTTTTCATTAGTCTTCAAAAATAATGATAAAATTTTAAAAAAAAATTAAAAAAAAACGAGGTAATAAAATGAAATTAAAAGAAGTTGAAGAATGTGATTGTACAAAACCAGAAATAAAGGAGAAGTTCCCAACTGGCTGTTCTTTGAACCAAATAATAAAATGTCATGGAGATCAACCTATTGGAGAACTTTTGAAACATTTTGAGTTAGAAAAAGAAGAAGAATAATTCAAAACTAAATTTTTTTTTTTAATTATTAATAAAAGAGATGATGAAAATAGAAGCTATTGAAGTAAAGAATTTATCTAAACATTTCTTTCCGTCAATGAAGGAGAGAAAAAGAATAAGAATGCAACAAGAAGGATCAGAAAAAGGTACTAAGAATAACATAATTCAAGCTGTTAACAACATCAACTTCAGTGTAAAACAGGGTGAAATTTTCGGTTTTTTGGGTCCAAATGGTGCTGGAAAGACGACGACCATTCGGATGTTAACTGGAGTGCTCAAGCCTACTAATGGGAGTATTTCTATTTATGGGGGAAACATTTGGAAACATCCAATTGAGGTGAAACAAATATTAGGACATGTTCCTGAGGAGGCAAATGTCTATATGGATCTTACAGGAATGCAAAATCTATATCTAATTGGCAAACTTTATGGACTTTCGAAAAGCGAACGTGTTAATCGAGCTGAACAATTATTAAAACAGTTTGAATTGTTCGAAAAAGGGAATTTAAAAGCCAAGAAATATTCCAAGGGAATGAAACAAAGATTATTGCTATGTATGGCGCTTATGAGTAATCCCAAAATTTTATTTCTTGATGAGCCAACATCGGGTTTAGATGTTAAATCAAGTAGAATAATCAAGAAATTGATAAAAGAATATAATGAGAATGGAATGACCATTTTTATAACGACTCATGACATGGATGTAGCAAATGAACTGTGTCATCGAATTGCCATTATTAATCAAGGAAAAATTATTAGTCTGGATACTCCCGATAATCTTAAAAAATTGACTCAAGAATATCTGGCTATCGACTGTCATTTTATTGATACTGTCAATGTGAATGAAATTAAAGAATTGCATAGCATAATTGAAGTCCAACAAAACAATAGCCTATATCATATAATTGTGAAAGATATCAATGTGGCATTAATCGAACTCGTAGATTTTATCAAAACCAATGATTTGAATGTGAAGCAAGTATCTACAAATGAACCAAAATTAGAGGATGCATTTTTAAAAATAATAGAAAGAGGTGTTGAGAATTAGTAAAGAAGTATTTGGTGTAAAAGGCTCAAAAAAATTAGGCTTAACTGTCCAATTAAGAAGGGCAGCTGCAATTGCTCAAAAAGATTTAAGGATTTACTATAATAAACCCCCGGTAATAGTTCAAGGTATAATTTTTCCAGTAATACTTTTTTTTACATTCACGATCGGAAGAAAGATCCCTACGCCGCTATTAATCTCAGGATTAATGGCAATGGTAATTTTCTTAACTGCCACATCTATAGGTCCATTTGTTTTTCCATGGGAAACTATGCGAAAAACATTTGAACGTTTAATTACTTGCCCAGTTTCAGTAAAAACAATATTATTTGGGAGTATGTTAAGTTCCTTCTTATTTGGAGTTATTTTTTCTCTGGTGCCTCTCGTCTTAGGGATAATATTTTTTTCACTCCAGATAACTATAAATTTCCTTATAATACTTATAGCCATGTTTCTCGCAGCTTTTGTGTTTTCAAGTTTCAGCCTTATTTTATCTGCCCCGCCCACGGATATGCCTGGAAATATCATGATTTTTACACTTCTTCTAAAGTTTACAATATTATTCTTAAGTCCGCTGTTTATGCCAATAAGAGATCACCCTCTAGCATGGATTTCTCCACTTACATATTTCGTAGATATCGTGAACGTTAGTTTGGGACTTGAAAGTGCTTTCGGACATTACGGAATTCTTATCGATTTTGCAATTCTAAGCTTTTTCGGAGTTTTCTTTTTATTTCTGGCTTTTATGTTGCATAAAAAAACGCTACAGAAGAGATTTCGAAATTAATCTAAATAATTATCTAATCATATTTTATTTTTTATATTATAACCAAAAAAGAAAAATCTTTCATAAATAGGAAAAAAAGAATAAATCAATTATAAATTAAAAGGAATACTTCATATTTTTTATTAAGATGGAGATTTGATTAAAATGAATGCAATTGTTGTTAGGAATTTAACTAAATATTTTACTCCCTCCAAAAAGGAGAAAAAAAAAGGAAGAGCTAGGAATCCATCATTAGAATCAAGAAAACAAGGGAATAATAGTATTATTCGCGCTGTAGATCATATTGATTTTGAAGTAAAAAATGGTGAGATTTTTGGCTTTTTAGGTCCAAATGGTGCTGGAAAGACCACCACTATACGTATGCTGACCGGAATTTTAAAACCAACAAATGGAGAGATTTTAATATTTGGGCAAAACTTTTGGAATAATCCTATTAAAGCAAAACAGATTATGGGACATGTTCCCGAAGAAGCAAACGTCTATATGGATCTTACGGGTTTAGAAAATTTATCATTTATAGGAGAATTATATGGTATATCCAAAAAAGAACGTATTAGTCGAGCCGAGCAATTACTAAAGAAGTTTGAACTGTTTGAGAAGCGTCATCTCAAGTCTAAGAAATATTCAAAAGGCATGAAACAGCGACTCTTATTATGTATGGCATTAATGAGCAATCCTAAAATTTTATTTCTTGATGAGCCAACATCGGGTTTAGATGTTCAAAGTAGTATTATTATCAAGAAGTTGATTAAAGATTATAATAAAAACGGGATGACTATTTTCATGACGACGCATGATATGGACGTTGCAAATGAGATGTGTGATCGCATTGCAATAATTAACAGAGGGAAATTAATTGGATTAGATACCCCTGAAAATTTAAAAAAATTAAAACAAGAATATCAAGCAGTTGATTTTTATTTCACTAAAGAGGCAAAAGAGAGTGAATTAGAAAACTTGAGTTCTGTGAAGGAAGTTAGAAAGATAAGGGACTATTATCATATTATTGTTCATGACTTAAACGATGGGATTTGCGAAATAATAGAGTATATAAAATCCAAAAATCTAAAAGTTAAGAAAATAAACACTTACGAACCTCATTTAGAGGAGGTATTCTTAAAAATGGTTAATGGAGGCGATGATTATTAAAGATAATGAAGAAATATTTTCTGAAGAGTTAAAATCTGAAAGATTTTTTATTCAAGTAAAAAGGTCATTCGCAATCGCTAAGAAAGATTTAAAAATCTACTATAATAAAGGTCCTGTAGTGATACAAGGCTTTCTTTTTCCACTTATCTTATTCTTTGCCTTTACTGTAGGCAGAAACATTATCCCAATATATTTAATTTCAGGATTAATGGCCATGGTCATGTTCATGACATCAACATCTATTGGTCCTGTGGTTTTTCCTTGGGAAACACGATCGAAAACGTTAGAAAGATTAATTGCTTGTCCAATCTCAATTAAAACAATCTTATTAGGAAATATTTGGAGTTCATTCATTTTTGGCTGTGTATTTTCGATAGTTCCTTTATTGTTAGGCATACTTTTCTTTGGACTATGGGCTTCAATAAATATTCTAATTATAATATTAGGGATTATTGTAGCATCCTTAGCATTCTCAAGTTTTAGTCTTATACTTTCAGTTCCACCGACAGATATGCCTGCTAATACTATGATTTTAACAATATTGATAAAATTTCCGATACTACTTCTAACTCCTATCTTTATGCCTATACATGCAGCGCCTTATGGGATTGTCTCTCCACTCACATATTATACTGATATCATTAACGTTGGATTAGGTGAAAGTAGTGCTTTTGGCCCTCATGGTCTTTTGCTTGACTTTTGCATTTTAATACTTTTTGGACTTGGTTTTACCTTTTTAGCTTTCGTTTTGCATGGAAAGACGCTTCAAAAAAGATTTCGAGGCTAATTGATATTTACCTTTTTTACTTTTTTTTTTAATGAATTTTATAGTTTTCTAGGCATACCTAAATAATCAAAATAATTAATCAATATTAATGGTATTCTTTGAAAAAGAAAGGAAATTTCGAATTATTTCGTTATATTTTTAAGATTTTATGTATGTAATATAAGTTTTATGTATGAAAATTGCATAATATTTAAAAATTAATTTTCATACTATCTAATTAGTCTTACCTAATAAGGCTAAAAGAATAATGGATTAAATATTCAATTAAGAATAAACTTCCAAATATATTATTTTATTTGAAGAACTTATAATAAATTTAAATAGAAACTAATGAATAAAACAAAAATATAAAATTTAGGTTAAAAAAAGATGATTGAATTAAGTTTTATAAAAATATATCTAATAAGCGTAATTATTGTACATTTAATTTCATTTATAGCACCTTTAATCATAATTAGGAAGAAAGGAAACGATCCACATGGTATTCATCAGGGAAATTCAATCTTAGCAAGATTAACTCCAGTTTCATATTTTTTGTTAATAATTTTCCTTGTGTTATATATATTTTTTGACACTATAATAGAGGGATTCCGGACATTTCAATGGTTAGCCATTGATAGCATATCGATAATTGGAATTATTATGGTTGCCATTGGGTCTTTCATTGAAATAGTTGCCACTATAAGGCTCGGTATTAACTTTAGAATTGAGCTTCCAAAAGAGCAAACAGAGTTGGTTGTCAGTGGAATATATAGACTTATGAGAAATCCCATAGCTTTCTCTCTTTATTTATTCGTATTTGGAATTTTTCTCATGATTCCAAATCTAATCACATTAATAATATTCATAATGAATATCATAACTTTTAATGCTAAAATTAGAAATGAAGAAAAATTTCTGTCAGAGAGATTTGGGAAGGATTATGAAGCATATAAAATGAAAGTTGGGCGATATTTTCCTATTAAGGTTAAGAACAGGAAATAAACAAAGAATGAGGATTTAATTTTAATGAAAATCTTAGCTATTATTGGGAGTCCTCGGAAAAATGGGACAGTAAGTAAGCTTGCACAGAATATTTTAGATGCAGCTCAAGTCAATGGTCATATAACTGAATTAATTAATCTATATGATTATGAAATAAAACCATGTATAGGAGATTGGGCATGTGTTAAATTAGGCAAATGTCATATTCAAGACGATTTTGAAATAATTTTTCATAAATTATACGAGGCCGACATAGTAATTTTGGGGAGTCCTGTTTATTGGGCAAATATTTCAGGTGTTATGAAAAATTTTATTGACCGCCACACAGGGTATGCTATGTTTAAACCCCCTAATGCACAAAATTTTTACAAACTTTCAAGATGGCAAAAGCTAAAAACAATTTTAAGACTAATGAAGGAATTTGGACCATTTGATCCTCGGTTTAAAGAAAAAAAATATATTCTAATAACAGCAGCAACTGTTCCATTTAAAAGAATTATGGGAGAAGTATCTCCAACAATCAATGCAATGAGGAAATATGTAAAAAAACTTAAGGGAAAAATCATTAGTACCTTGATATACACCGATACACTTTTTAGATTTAAAAAAAATAAAGAAAAGATTATGTTAAATAAAGCCTACAGTCTCGGAAGAAAGCTTTAAGGTTTTTTTAATAATTAAAAATTGAGAATTTGGTGATCTTAAATTTTCAAGCAAAAGACTGCACAAAAAGTTGATTACGGAAATTGGGTGCCTAAGAATCTATTAGGATTTCTATTATTATTGTCTATAATTCCGGCATTGATTACGCTATTTCCTTTGATATTAATAATAGAGATAATTTTATGGGTTCTTGCTGGCTTATTTTTTTTATTATTTCTTTTCATACTTTATGTTTATTTTGTTTTTGCTAAAAATGATAATAAACTACAAAATCTTTTGTGGGATATCGTTTTGGAAAAATTATCTTGGAAAGGAAATGGGAAAGTTATTGATATTGGAACTGGAGCTGGAGCAATTGCTATAAAATTAGCGAAAAGATTTCCTAACTCTGAAGTATGGGGGGTTGATAATTGGGGAAAGGGATGGAATTATTCTAAAAATTTATGTGAGAAAAATGCCAGCATAGAAGGAGTATCAGATAATGCTATTTTTCAAAAAGCTAGTGCGTCTAATCTTCCTTTTAAAGACAATGAATTTGACGCGATTGTTAGTAATTTTGTATATCATGAAGTGGGCGATGTTAAGGAGAAAACAGATGCAATTGAGGAATCCTTAAGAATTCTTAAAAAGGATGGTAAATTTGCGCTTCAGGATTTGTTTTTACATGAAAAAAAATTTGGTAAATTTAAAAATTTGACTAGTAAATTTAAAGAATGGGGCGTAAGAGAAATTAATTCATTTAACCCTTTAGTTGAAATTAAAATGAATTGGATTTTACGCCTTATGTTTAGAAATAGCTTAATATTATATGGTAAAAAATAATTCTAATAGAAGAGATTATGGTTTCTGAGCGAATATGGAAAACAATATGGTTAATTTTAGGGATTACTTTTATGTTTATATCAATTTTTATGCTATTTTTTGGACCCTTGCTTGCTTCAATAGCAGGAACAAAGCCCTTTTCAGATCGTGCTCGAGCAATGATAAGTTTCTTCTGGATTTGGATGTTTATATATAATGGATTAGGATATATTCTCCTTTATAGGGATATTGAAAAATATAAAATTTTATTAATCTTGGCCATTCCAGCTGGAGTTCTATTCACAATCCTTCAAATATTTTACATTCTTATGGGATATTTTGAATTTGTTTTATCTGAAGTAATTTGGGCAACAAGTTCCTTAATATGGTCAATAATATCTATTCTATATTTTGTTGATAAAAAAAAGAATTCTTAATGGTATTAATGATAATGATTGACTTAGTAGATCCCTTAACTAAAGAATTTTATAAGAAAGAAGGCATATACGAATTAAATTTGGAATGTAGCAATAATTCCTAATAAAAACATGCATCTATGATAAATAAAAATTGGACTACTCAACATTAATAAGAAACGGAATGATAAAAATTAATGACACAACATATTTACTAAAATATGGTGAATAATAGTTGGAAACTCAAAAGATGTCTGCACATGAGAGAGAAGTACCACATTCTCATTTAATCCAAGGACTTTCTCCTGTGATTTTTCTGATAATTTGGATTTTGGATTCGGATGTTTTATTCCTATCGGTTTATTTTAATACCCTTATCCCTTACCTTGTACGGCTAGTATTATTTTTATGTTCATTAATTTTTGCGTTACTTCTGATTTTCTTATCTCATCGAACTCTCTTCAATAAAAATAAACCATCTGACACGTTAATAACCAACGGAATTTTAAAATACGTCAGAAATCCTCTTTATCTGGGCGTTTTATTGATATATATTGCTTTTCTCTTTTATTCAATTTCGTTGATTTCGATTGCTGCTTTTATAGTAATTTTTTTAATATATAATCGAATGGTAAATTATGAAGAAAGAATACTTGAGAACCTATTTGGTGAAGATTATTTGGAATATAGAAATTCAGTCTCAAAGTGGATTCCTAATCCTTTTAAAAAATCCAATTAGGATAAAAACAAAAAAAATTAAATCTTTTTTTTAATACTTAATTTCTTTAGCTTAAGAGTACTATTATTTCTTAAATATTTAAATAAAATAAGAAATATGATTAAAAAATATAATAAACAGAAAAGATTTATAAACCAACTTAACAATTTTTATAAATATTAAATACAATGAGGTCTCTTTAAATGGAAGAATACAAATGTGAAGTACTAATCATAGGTGCTGGACCCGCAGGACTAACCGCAGGAGTATATTGCGGGAGAGCAAATAGAGATACGATTATCCTTCAGGGAAAAGAGCAATCTGCCTTAGAAAAAACCAAAGAGATACAAAACTGGCTTGGAGTCCCAAATATTGAGGGGCCTAAGCTCTTAGAGAAATTTAGAATGCACGCGGAAAGTCATGAAACTGTTAAGATTGTTAAGGGGGATGTCATTAGTCTCATGATGGGAATGGGAATGAATATGATTTCAACGAGATCAGCGAATATATCTTCTGATGTTGTCATTATTGCTACTGGATCGGGGCAGCGAAAAGAAGTTATTAAGGGAGAAAGTAATTTAGTCGGCTATGGAGTATCTTATTGTGCTTTATGTGATGGTCCTTTATATAAAGAGAAGGTTGTTTTCTTATATGGAACTGACGAGGAAGTTATAGAAGATGCTTTAGTTTTACACCAAATGGGGTGTATTGTAAATATAATCACTACAGTTGGAATTAATGAATTACCTGGTAAAGTTAATAAAGTTAAAGAGAGCAAAATTAATATTATAGACAAAACTGAAATTTTGGAAGTGATTTCAAAGTCTGATGGCCTTGTTGAAAAAATTATATGTAAATCACTAGATACTGAAGAAATAAAAGAATATGAATTGGATTGCTTATTCATCTTTTCTCATGTTCCATCTAATTCTATATTTAAAAAAGCTGGTGTGGAATTAGATGATAAAGGTAATATTAAAGTAGATGAAAACCAGCAAACTAATCTTAAAAGCGTGTATGCTGCAGGTGATGTTACGGGAGGTACTTTTCAAGTTGTATTTGCTGCTGCGGAAGGTGCTCAAGCAGCATTACATGCTTTAAAATATCTTAGATCGATAAAGAAAGATTAGAATTTATCACCTAGATATTATACTATATTAATTTTGTAATATTCGTGAAATATTACCATATTATGGTTGATTATAAAATTTCTGATTTTATTGATGATTACTTAATTGCGAAGGAAATTGAAGAAGGTTGTGCATCATCAACGATAAAAGCATATAGATATGACCTTCAAAAATTTATCAATATTGTGGGCGACCTCGAGGTTAATTCACCATTTGTTCGTCAAAAAATTAGACTCTTTTTGAAAAAGCTTAAGGAAAAAAATTACACTAAAAAAGCTGTTGCTCGGAAAATCGCTTCTTTACGTTCTTTTTTTAAATTCTTAACATTAAATGAATTCGTTGAGAAGAACCCTATGAGTACTATCAAAACACCCAAAGTAAAACTCGAAGAAAGTCTGCCTAAGTTTTTATCACTTCCAGACATAGAAGTTATTTTTAACAAGTTAAAAGATAGGAAACTCTTTAATACAAGAAAAAGCGAGCGTTATTATTTAGTGGTTAGGTTATTTTATTCTACAATGGCAAGAGTAAGTGAATTATGCAATATAAAAATACGAGACGTTGATTTTGAGAGAGGATATATTCGATTACGAGGAAAGGGAAATAAAGAAAGAATCGTGCCCGTGGATCGAAAAACAATTGAGATTATAGAAGAATCCCTGAAGAACAGAATTTATTACAATTCAGAAGATTATTTAATAGTAAATACGAGAAATGAAAAATTAAACCCAAGAGTAGTCCAGGCAGATATTAAAACAATTAAAGAAAAATGCGGATTCCAAGCTAGTAAAATCATTACACCCCATGTTTTTCGGCATACCGGTGCGACACATCTAAGACGCTCAGGAATGGATATTAGTGAATTACAAGATATTCTGGGTCATAGCAGTCCGAACACAACAAGAATTTACGCAAAAAACGATATAACTAAATTAAAACAATCCTATAGTCAAATGCATCCATTAAATAATAAGAGTTTTTAAAACAAAATATACCATCAAAAGAGCCATAACCCAAGGAAAATAAATATTGGTACATACATAATTGCCATTATTGTAATAGTAAATACACAGAAGCCTGAAAATTCATAGTCTAGTTCAAAATATTCCGCAAAGGCTACATTAGATACCGCAGGAGGATCGACAAATAGAAGCATCAGAATGATCAGAACAATTTGACTATTTTCTGGAGGGAATTTTATAAGTTGGGCAAGTATAAAAAAAAGAATAAAGGAAAATCCTACTCTGATGAGTAAAACCTTAATAAAATCTATATCTCCAATAAATTCACGAAATTTACTAAAATCAAATTTGACAAGTAATACACCAATAATTATCGCTCCTAAGAGTGAAGTTGCTCTTGAAAGTAATTCATTTATAGATATAAAAATTTCTTGAGTAAATCGTACGCCAAGAAGATTTAATATTAAACTTATAACTAAAGCTATAGTTGGTGGAAAAGTAAGCATTTCTTTTAAGTTATCTAAATAACTTTTTGTATTTTTACCGTAAAGAATACATTCATAGGTTAATAATGTACTTCTAAATATTTGAGCTGATAAAGAAAATATTATTAATACTGCGATATATTCGGAACCAAATAAACTCAAAACTATAGGTAATGGAAAAAGAAATGCATTTGGAAAAGAAACAACACTTAAAATTGACCCTTTTCTTTGATTATCCTCTTTCCCTTTATTCCTAATGATAAGAATGTATGCTAAAATTTGCGTTGCGGATATCAAAATGATTTGAAATATGATAATATTGATTATTATCGATTCATTTAGAGCTTGATTTGGCAAAAGAAACGCAAATAACACCAATGGAGGAGCAAGGATAAACAAAAGAATAAACGACAGATATTTTCCTATTTCTTCATTTTTATTCTTAAAAATTCTTCCAAAAATATAGCCAATAGCTATAACTAAATAGAAAGTTAATAAGGCAATAAATAGATCATTCATGAAAAAGAAAATTCTTATAATTTCAAATAGCTGAGTTAATAAGTAAAAATTTGTTAACTTTTTGAACTTTTCGAAAAATTATCTTTAATCCAGACGATTATCTAAACTTTTTATTCAATAATTCTTTCCCTAATTATAGATCAATAACAAATTTCCATATTTATAAGAAAGTTTAAACTATAAATGATCTATATTTTATTATAAATTGAGAAAAAAATAATTAAGATCCTCAAGGATGGACGAAAATGGATGAAGATGCATTTAGAAAGGAATTTGGACAGCAGAGTGTCTTTAGACAGGCAGCCTCACTCGATTTGAGTTATGTTCCTCCTAAATTATATTGTCGTGATGAGGTAATTAAATCCTTAATCTATAATTATAGAAGAATTTTAGAAGAAAAAGAGCCTCCATCAATTAACTGCTTATTGCTAGGGAAAGGAGGAGTTGGAAAAACAGTTACAGCAAAATATTTTGGAAAAAATTTCAGGAGTATTGCTCTCGAAAAGGATGTGAATCTTTTCATTGAATACTATAACTGCATTAATTTTAGGAGCAAATCAAAAATAATTAGAGAACTTTTGGCTAAATATACTCACGGCTCTGGCAGGGGTTTTTCTGATGATGAGGCGTTAAAGCTTATTTTAACCAAACTGATTAATGATGATGCTTATATGTTTCTGGTAATTGATGAAGTCCAGATTTTAAAATCTGAAGATGTATTAGCCTTTCTGGATATTGCAGAGACTTTTGGACATCATAATGCAAAATTATCTATTTTATTAGTTTCAAGAATTAAAGACTGGATGAAAATAGAGACAGAAAGAATTCTCAGCCGATTAAACGAGAAAATAAAATTAAAACCGTATGATTTTGATGATTCCAATCTAATTTTACAATATCGAAGTGAAATAGCGTTTAAGGAAAACGTAATTAATGATGATATTTTGGCCATGATAAGCCAAATAGTTGTAGAAAATAAGAATATGAGACACGGAATTGAAATATTAAGAAAAAGCGGTTTGTATGCAGATAAAGAAGGATTCAATCGTATATCGGCAGATATGGTAAGAGAAGCTTCAAATGAAGTATATCCCACTTTTCGAGGGGATGTTATTGATAAATTAAATGAGCAAGAACTTCTTGCACTTTATGGAATTGTAAGAACCCTCATCAATAACGATGAGCCATATGCTTTAGTCGATGATGCATTTGAAGAATATAATGCCGTATGTGAAAGTTATTCAATTGAACCTCACGTAAAAATGAGCTATAGAAAATATGTCCGCCAATTGAGAGACTTAAAAATAATAGCTTCTAAAACTGTTCGAATTGAAGATGCCCAGCGAGGAAGGCATCTTAAAATTACATTATTAGATATCCCTCCAAGAAAATTAGAAGAACTACTTGAAGATCTATTCGAAAAGAAATTCAAATAGTGTTCATAAAAAAGAAGAATATAATAAACATCAATAGTTCTAATACTACTGATTTTTTCTATTAAATTTGTATACATTAATGTAAAATTTATATTAATGGGAGTAATTATTATCTATACTACAATTTAGTATAAATTACAATAATGGGTGAATTATCAAAATGTTGTTTGTAATGTATTTTGAGTTAAATCCAGAGAAAGATCCATCGGAAATTTTAGATGCATTTCAAAAAATCGAAGATGCTAAAATTCGTGACATGCATGAAAAATGGGACGCTAAAGGATGGTATATTACTCCAGATTATTGGGGCGTAGCAATAGTTGAGAGCGACAGCGTAGAGGATCATTTAAGAAATGCCAACGCCTGGAGGATAGCACTCCCAGGCATATTTACAGTTTTTAAAACTGGTTTGGCTGCGGAAGTTGAGCAATATGCTCCGACATTACTTAAATTAGTCAGAAAACTTAAGAAATAATTAATATGTTCTAAGAGATTCAATTTGTTTTCCAAAATTTTATTTTATTAAAACATTAAATCTTCTTTTTTTTTATCTTACTTAAAAAATAGCAAACAATAGGTTTCATCGTAAAAATTGGAGGATAAATTAACAAGTAGCTTCTTTATTATTTTATTTGGAAGAATATTGACTAATCTCACATACCATTTGAAAGTGTAAATAATGATCCTAATATTTCTCCTTTTCGGCTTTACTTTTTGAGTACCACTCTAGCCATTCTTTACGCCTACTCTTTTTTTGCTGATACTCATCATCGCCATCAATGTTTTGTCTTTTTATCTTTTTCCAGTAGTCATCTAATTCTGATCGTTTCAAGGACAATCCGCAAGAACTGCAAATCAAGGATTTTGTAGCACTTTCATATTCCATTTTTCCGGCACACTCTGGACAACGGGCCATATGCTTTCTAATCCAATTTTTTGATATTCATTAGATCTATTTTATTAATAGAATAAATTAAAGCTAAAATAATTATTGAAAAAATAAATTTACAATATTAACTATTATAAAAAAACATTCTACATGGATATTTCAAAATTATAAATTTATTAAGTGAAAGAAATTGAAATCTAAAGTATATTTTTTTACAGCTCGAACTCATACCCATCAAGAGAGTATGAGTAAGGTCAAGGGTCCCTTGGCACTTAAGCAGTTAGGCATTGAAGAAAAGCTAAAAGCTAACGATAAAATAGTAATTAAAACTCATTTTGGAGCATTGGAAAATACACGGTATATCCGTCCATCTTATATCCGATTTTTATGTGATTACATTAAACACTTAGGTGCTACTCCCATTGTTGCTGAATCTTGTGGATGGGGGGCACCTGAAGAATTTACTGGTGCCCATACCGAATATAGTGGTCGAGCAACTGAGAAAGAATATTTGGAGGTGGCCTTAATGCATGGCTATACTGAAGAAACCATGGGAGCTCCAATCATTATGTTAGATGGTCCAAAGGGAATTGATGTGGAAAGACAAAAAATACAAGGAAAAAAATTTAATGAAGTTGCTGTAGCTGGACGTTTAAGAGAATTTGATAAATTGGTGTTAGCATCTCATTTTAAGGGACATATTAGTGCAGGATTTGGAGGCGCTATTAAGAATCTTGGTATTGGTTGTGTATCTAAAGGAGGGAAAGTAGAAGCTCACACGGGTAAAACATTTAAATTCAACACAGAGGCACCTATTTCGGATTATGAAGTATGCCTAAAGATCTGTCCAACTCATGCGTTAAGTGAAGATAAAAATGGTAAAATAATTAGAGATGAAAAAAAGTGCCGGCTTTGCTATATGTGTCAATCAGTCTGCAAAAATAATGCTATTGAGATTGGAGAATCAACCACTGAAGAATTTATCATACAAATGATTGACAACGCCATTGGGGTCGTTGATTTTTTTGGGAGAGAAAATATTTTCTATCTTAATTATGCAATTGATATTACTTGGCAATGCGATTGCACAGGGGGTAGCGATATCAACTTATTTCCAGATATAGGCATCTTATCATCTTTGGATCCTGTTGCCCTTGATCAAGCATGCATTGATTTGGCTCACCTTTCAAAAATCAATCCCTATTCAGTACTAGGAGATATTAAAAATCTTCCAAAAGGAAATAATACTGACTGGTTTTCTTATATTCCTCGCTATAATAGAGAAACGAAGAAAATTAATATGAATCTCGAAGGAATAGCATCAAAACAATGGGAGCTTCAGTTAGAGGCTGCAGAAGAAATAGGGTTAGGATATAGAGATTATGAATTAATTGAAGTTAAGATTGAGCAAAAAGATGAGTAAAGAATTGTATTAATGATTAAAAAAAGTTAAATAATCTAAGATAAAGTAATACTATCAATTATGAAAAAATTCTAATAAAAAAATAGGAAAAGTTATTCTGTTAGAATTTGAATAAAAGAAGTGACAATAAATGGATAAAGAAGAACCGTTTAAGGGTTTAATCAGGCGCACCTATGATAAGTCAATCCCATGGTGGCCTGATCCAAAGTGGTCAGAAAAAGATAAGCCGAATGTAGTGATTATCCTCTTAGATGATACAGGTTTCGCTCATTTAGGTTGCTATGGTTCTAGCATCGAGACCCCAAATATTGATCGATTAGCTGAAGGAGGCTTACGTTACACAAATTTCCATACAACTGCTTTATGTTCACCGACGCGAGCGTGTTTACTAACTGGTCGTAATCACCATACCGTTGGTATGAGAGCAATTGCTAATTTTGATTCCGGCTTTCCTCATATGAGGGGATACATTACACCTCACGCAGCTACTATTGCAGAAATTTTGAGTGAAGAAGGATACGCAACCTTTGCTGTGGGTAAGTGGCATCTTACTCCAATGATGGAGGCATCACCTGCCGGACCATTTGACAATTGGCCTCTTCAGCGGGGCTTCAATCGCTTCTATGGTTTTATGCAGGGTGAGACAGACCAGTTTTATCCTGAGCTGACCTGTGATAATCATCCAATCGACCCTCCCTATAGTCCCGAAGAGGGATATCATATTAGTGAGGATCTTGTTGATCAAGCAATGGCACTCATCCGTGACCAGAAGTCAATATATCCCAATCAACCTTTTTTCCTTTATTTAGCATTCGGTGCGACTCATGCACCACACCAAGCCCCACGTAAATTTATTGAGAAGTATCGTGGTCGTTTTGATGCAGGTTGGGATGCTACTCGCGAGGAATGGTATCAAAGGCAGCTTGAGATGGGCATCATACCGTCCGGCACTAAATTAGCTCCTCGGAATAAAGGTGTTCGTGCCTGGGATAGATTGTCCGAGAACCAGAAAAAATTCGCACTATGTTTGCAGGAAGTTTTTGCTGGCTTTTTAGATCACACGGACCAACAGATTGGGAGATTAACTTCTTTTCTGGAGCAGCTAGGTGAACTTGATAACACAATTTTAATTTTACTTTCAGATAATGGAGCTAGTCAGGAGGGAAGCTCCACTGGGGTCATGGATGAGTTTAAGTTCTTTAATGGAGTGATGGAAGATATTAATGCCATCCAAGATCGTCTTGACGAGATTGGTGGACCGCACAGCCATTCTAATATTCCTTGGGGTTGGGCACAAGTAGGAAACACCCCGCTTAAGTGGTATAAACAAAATACTTTCGGGGGAGGAGTTCGTGATCCACTAATCATCCATTGGCCAAAACGGATACGAGATCGAGGAGGAATCCGTAACCAGTTCCATTTTGTCTCCGACATTGTACCTACTATTCTTGAGGTTCTTGATATCGAACCTCCCTCGAATTATAAAGGGATTTATCAGATCCCCATTTCCGGTACATCAATGGTTTATACTTTTGATAGCCCAAACGTAGCCACTCAGAAAAATGTACAATATTTTGAGATGTTTGGTCATAGAGGTATTTGGATCGATGGCTGGAAAGCGGTTACTTATCATACAAAAGGAGAACCCTATAAGGATGAAGAGTGGGAACTATATCACTTGGATGAGGACTTTTCGGAATGTAATAATCTAGCATCTGAAAATCCTAAAAAATTGCGTGAGTTAATTGATTTATGGTGGATAGAAGCTGGGCGGTATGGCGTTCTTCCGCTTGATGATAGAAATATTGAGCTTTTTAGAGCTGTATTTCGACCAGGAACGCCTCATGCTACACGTAACTATACCTATCATCCCCCAATTAGCCATTTACCCGCAGAAGTTGCACCAGCACTCGGAAATCGCACGTGGGTGATGACCACTGAGATAGAGCGCCCAAATAACAGTACTGAGGGAGTTTTAGTTGCTCAAGGCACTCAAAATGGAGGATACAGTTGGTATATTAAGGATAATCAATTGGTATTTGATTATAATGTGTTTACAGAACATCATGTGGTACATTCCGATCAGAGTGTGCCCACTGGGAAATGTACGCTTGGAGTGAAATTTGTAAGAGAAGGGAGAACTGGCACAATTATCCTTTCAATGGATGGTAAGGAGTGTGGTTCAATCTCAGTTCCATATATTTTACGAATGATTTCGTCAACAGGATTAGATATCGGAAGAGATGGGCTCTCTCCAGTCACTAATGATTATAAAGCACCATTCAAATTTACCGGTACAATTAAAAGAGTCCATATAGAGCTGCCTCGCTACAGACCGCCTTCAGAAGAGCGTGAGGATAAGGAGGTTAGATATCGTACTGAGATGTCTAAACAATAATTACCATTTAAAAATTTAGATCTCTATTTTTTTCTTATTTTAATAAATATCTAATTTAAAATGATTTTAAATACAATCATACTCTTATTTAAAAAGGAAATTTACTATTTGATATTATAGTATACCTTTTTTCAATTAGAAAAGGCGATTCTCATCCCCGAAAGTAGCAGTATATTAAATGATATAAATAAGGTATTCATTCCATGCAGGACCGTGCTAGAAATGGAAGCAATAATTTCTCTCTATTTATTAAATTCTAATTATGATAGAATTAAAGAAATTCCAGAGTCTCGACCTTCTAGTGATCGGCTTGTTGACATATTAGGTGTTAGAGATCAAAGACTTTTTGTAGATATTATAGATTATTTTATCAATCGAGCAATCCCGAAAGTAAAACCCGTAGTTATGTATGCTCGTGAACATCATGAAAGGTATAGAATGGGAAACGTTGCTCCTTACGCAAAAACGCGAGTATGTGTTTATCTCGCACTACATAGATTAAAATTGAAATTTTTAATTATTAAAAATTTTTTAGATAAATTCAAATCGGCGAATAACAGCTTAGAATTTGTTTCTGATGAGGAAGCGGAAGAGGATATGACTTTTCTGACCACCTTAGCCAAGGATTATTATAAAAAAAATAAAATGAATCTGAGACTCATGATTCAGAAGAGAAGAGTTTCAGAAAGAGTTCAAAAATTACTAAATGATAAAGATGCTATCACCAGCGACAAATTATTTAAAATGGCAACATTCAAGGTATATCTTGAAAGAGCTAATATAATAAAATTTATTATGCGAGAAATCAAAGCTTCAATTTTTGTTTGTAGATTAATGTTTGCCAAAATGGACCTTCATAATCCTTTTTCTTTTACAGAAGAAACTGCTTTGGATTTAGAAGAAATTATGATTAGTAATGACTTTATTCCTGAGTTATTACCTGCCATATCAAAAGGTTTACAGGATAATAATATATCCCAACTTGAAGATTGTATTAACGCATTTGAATTTTTTATGGATAAGGTTTTAAATGGTATTAATAAAGCTATAGAAATAACTTCTGGGGGACAACTCCAAATTGGGTTATACGATGCGATTTATGATATTGGCAATATTTTTGCATTTTAGCAAGATTCTTTAGATTAAAAATTTCATTTTAAATTCCCACTAAAGAAATATATTAAAATAAAAAAATATCATAGTTAATATTATAATTAAAAAGTATTTTTATGGCTAATTATAAAGCAATTGTTAAAGATCTACAAAAAAAATACACTGATGCAACTGAGGTAGTTATCGTAAGCAAAGATGGAAAAGTCCTTTTTACAACTGATAACTGGGATGTTAATCGTGATATAAAGGGTGTATTATCCAATTGGGCAAGTGGCAATGCACAATTCGTATCTATAAATGAGATTCGGTATTCTATCCTACAGATGGAGCCAGAACGGTTTATTGCTACAAATCGTCATAAAAAGGGGCATTTGATAGGCGCAACCACACCAGATGGATCTATATGTATTTTGGCTCATATTAAACCAAAAGCAAAAGCTTGGTATCATTCTGCCTATCCATTTGTCGCTAGAGCCGCCGCGATGATGGTAAAAGGTTCAAAATCAAAGAATTTAAAATCTAAGAAGAGTAAAAAAAGACAAAAGACCAAGAAGCAAAAAAAGGAAACAAAAGTAGTGCTAATGGATGATAAGAAGGAAAAATTGAATACGTATGAAACCACGTATGGTGTATTAAAAGAGGAACCTCAGATTGATCCCTATCTTAAATTAGAAATTGAAAATTTTCTCCAGTGGATAAACGATCCTAATGGTTTATCATCTTATATCTCTTATTATTTAGGTCAGAATGATCATCAGAAAATTCATGCTTTGGCCATGATTTATAAAATGCTCCATAGAATATTTTCAAATGAATAATTTGATTGAATGGCATTATTAAAACTAAAGAAATAAGTTCTGGTGGACAAATACAAATCGGATTATATGATACCATATATGGTACTGGAAACATTTTTGCGTTTTAACTAAGTTGTATCAAAAAAAGAAAACAATACTAACTAATCTTTAAATATAAAATAGGATCTATATTTCTACTAAAGCATTTAGAAATTTACATCTAAATTAAAATAATAAAGGATTGATTATACTATTTCTGAGGTTCTTCCAATAATTCCTATTGATATTGTATTTACAATAATCTTTACATTAATATCTCTAATTTTAGGGATAATTATGATCCTAAAATATTTTAAATATAAAATTAAAGAACTAATTTTTGCCGGGATAACATGGTGTATTATTACAAGCCCTTTTTGGGCAGATATTATCTCTTATTTGTGGTACCTAACATTTAACACACACCTAAGCGATTTGCTTTATTTTTTGCTCTGCATCGGATTTATCCCATTAGCACATATAACATGGATGATCTTTTTTACTTCTTTCTTTCTCCAAAAATATCAGAAAGGAATTATCTCAATATTTTTGATTGAAGCAATTATATTCGAGATAGTGTTTATATATTTCCTTATAGTAGATCCTTCGAAAATTGCTACAAGAATACCATTAACTAGCGTTGTGTGGACACCATTCATTATAATTTATTTGCTTCTTTCCATAGTGCTTTTTCTACTTACTGGCCTTGCTTTTACCCTAAAAAGCTTTAAGTCAGATAAAGAGGATACCCGATTAAAAGGTAAATTTCTTCTTATCGCATTTATTTCTTTCATAATAGGTGTCATCATTGAAATAATTCCTATTTTCTTTGAATTTAAATACGTACTTAGTAGATTAATTATTCTCACAGCTGCAATAGAATTTTATATCGGATTTATCTTACCGAGTCAGATAAAAAAAGTTTTATTAAAATAAGAATTAGAATATAATGGTGATAGAAATGTCCAATAATAAAACCCTTGATTTAAGGAATTTGAAAATTGATCAACTGGGTTATGTGTATAAAGATATTGAAAAACAAGCTAAGATTATGGAAAATATGTCAGGAGTTTCCAAATTCGTTGTATTTGATCCCGTGGATGTGAAAGTTAATTATCGTGGAGTTAATAAAACTATTAAGATGAAAGCTGGATTTGGAACCTTATATGATGATACTCAAATTGAACTTCTTCAACCTGTAGAAGGAGAATCTATCTATAATGAATTTCTCAATCAAGGGAGAGAAGGATTTCATCATATTTTATATATAGTTGAAGATTTACAAGCAGTTATTAATAAATATAAGGAGGCGGGCGTAGAAGTTATTCAATCTGGTAAAGTTATGACCTCTTCGTATGCATATATGGGCACTGAGGAATTTCTAGGTATAATCGTTGAATTTGCTCAAGAAGGAAGAAGGAGCAGAAGGAAAAAAAAGGAATAATTATATTACAAAAATTTTTATAATGATTAAGTAATTCCAAAAATGATTTAGTTTATTAGAAAAATCAATTAGTGGCGAAAAAATTATGAAAAAACGATTGAATATTGATATTAGTAATTTAAAAATCGCACAGTATGGTTATGTTTTTAAGGATGTTGAGAAACAGGCCGAAATAATGGAATCTATATACGGGATTCCTAAATTTGCAGTGTTAATAGATGAAGATTATCCCATAGAATATCGGGGAAAAGAATCAAAAATCTCAACTAAGATTGCCATAAGTCGATTTTTTAACACTCAAATTGAACTTATTGAATTAATTAAAGGAAATTGTATATATAAGGAGTTTTTAGAGGCAGGGAAGGAAGGTTTTCAGCATGTTAGCTTCTTTATCGAGAATTTAGACTCATATATTGATACATTTAAAAAAAGCGGTTTTGAAGTCATACACTACGGTCAAATAGGGAAACAAAGATTTGCTTACTTTGATACTGAAGAGACTTTTGGACTTCTTTTAGAATTTCAAGAGACTGTAAAAAGAAAAAGAAAGAAATAATCAATTGAATATTATCTTCGTTCATTTGAAGTTATTTTTTCTAAAATCCTTTCCTTCAAATCTTTTTCATTTTTAAGATGAGATACTTAAATTTTTGAAAGCGATATATGGAAATAGCGAATTTAAAGAAAATTCACGTTCCTTAGAGATAAATTGACTATTTTTTATCATTTCTAATACATTTCCGCTTATATTTCCTCCTTTTATTGGATACTCAATTTGACCATTTTTAATGAAATAGCCATTTCTAATTTCTGTTCCAAAAGAACCTGAAAATCTATCAGGATTTAACCAAGAACATTTTTCAATTAGATAACCATCTTTTATGCTCGTAATTATTTCTTCTTTAGCGATATCACCTGGTAAAATCTCGAGATTAGAAATGGAATTTATCACTGAACCATCATCGATTCTAATACCATTACCTGTAGATTCTGTATTTCCCATAATTGCAAACTTTTGATCATAGAGGCGATTTTTAAAAATCCCATTCTTGATAACTTCAATTAGCTTATGCGGATTTCCTTCTCCATCCCATGAATTACACCTCAATCCCCCTTCAAGTAATCCATCATCACGTAAGCTAAAAGTATCTGAAGCAACTTTAGCATCAACATTTAGAGCAGAAATTTTCTCATGATATGCTTTTCCTAATGCATGAAATCCAATAACTGGATTAATCGCATTTTTTAGCACATTTGGTGGAAAAATTACGATTGCTTGTCTATTTGGTTTTGGGATTTTTGCTTTTAATGTATCTACAGCAATCCTTGCCCATTTATTTACACGCCTTTCAATATTTAATTCTT
This sequence comes from Promethearchaeota archaeon, assembly GCA_019058445.1. GTDB lineage: Archaea > Asgardarchaeota > Lokiarchaeia > Sigyniarchaeales > SOKP01 > LW40-45. The sequence goes on from JAHPZA010000009.1 coordinate 127,039, forward strand.
CTTTTTCTTTAATATATTCAATTTCCCATGCTTCAGATAATTTGCCATTACTCTGAGCCTTCAATGCCATTTCAATATAAAAAAAGGTTTTTGATGCTTCTAAATTCAAACCAGTACTATTTTTAAGAGTTTTATTTTGAATATGAATTCTAAATCGGCTAAATGTTGGAGTAATTTCCTTGTGTTCACTAATTTCTTCTAAAATCTTCTCACTCATATCGCTTTTAAAACCAATAGGGTCTTTTACAATGCTTTGATCTGCGGTTTTAATTGGTTTTTGAGGTTTTTGTTCTGGAAAATTATATTTTGAGCCACTATTTTCTTTTGATAATAACTGACAGATCTCAATATTTTTTTCGATTTGTGGTAAACTCAGTGAATTTCCTTTTACGATTCCAATACCCGTTTCATCCCCTTTCTGAGTTAGAATTCTAACAACGTACTCTATGTCCTTAACTTCTCTTACAGTATCAATTTTATATTTCAAGAATTCCGTTTCATAGATATCTTGTTCAACAAAAAAAATCTCGTATTCTCGAATTTTTTTTGATTTCAAACTTTTTTCAATTACCTCAATAGCTTCTACACTCACTTTTTTCACCCCGGGCTTATTAAGGCACTTTTAGTTCTTACATAACTTCCCCCTGATGTAACAGGAACAAAATCTTCTTCTCCTTTTCCGCAGGTACCCGGACGTAACATTAATTCATCGTCACTAACAGCATCGATATTCTGTAATAGCTGTAATACTGAACCGCTTAAAGTAATAGTCTTGAGTAGTTTTGTTTTTTCCCCGTTTTCTATTAAATACCCCTTCTTAGATGAAATCTGCATTCCGCCCCCTAATACATCTTCCATTCCGAAATATCCACGGATTAGCATTACTCCATGTTGTATTTCAGAAATCATTTCTTCGATCTTATAATCACCCGGTTCAAAATAAGTATTTGTCATTCTGACGAATACTGGATGTGCAAAAGTTTCCCGACGTCCATTTCCCTTTGGCACAGAATTTAAGATCGAAGCTGTTCTCCGATTATGAATAAAATTCTTTAAGATTCCATTTTTAACTAAGATATTTTTCCCTGCTTTGATGCCTTCATCATCAAAGAAATGCGATCCATACTGGCCTTCAATATTGGGAGCATCACATATCACACAGATCTCAGAAGCTACTTTTTTGCCCAAACGTTCTTTTAAGTAACTTCTGTCCCGTAGCACTTGATCGGCTTCCAGACCATGACCAAAACTTTCATGTGCGATTAAGCCACTCATATCTGGACCCAGTATAATTGGAAGTTTCCCAGATGGTGGACTGTCAGCAGTAAGCATATCTAATGAATTCTGGATTATTTGATCCAAATTTTTATTGGAGACCTCATCAACAAGCTCATAACCTTGTTCGGCACCAATTGAAAAATAATCGAAATCAATCTTAGAACCTTCTTTAGCAACAGGTTGGATAAATAATCTAATCCGTGGCAGCACTTGTCGTAATTGACAACCCTCATTATTTACAAATATGCGCGTTATTAAACCCTCGCCATAACCTATAATTGGATTTATGATTCTTTTATCAAAATTTTTTATGTAATCAAAAAGCTCTCTGATTTTTTTGATTTTATCATTAATAGGAATTTTAGAGGGATCGACTTTTGTTTTGATCTCTTTATCTATTTTCCATCCATCATATTCTGTTATTGCATCTCCATTATTTTTTCTAGCTGGAAGTTTTTTGGGAATGTTTTTTAAGTCTATCTCATCCTGGATTGCTACTTCATGCCAAGAATCTAATAGAGTCCTGGCTACGACTCCAGTTTTTTTGGAATTTACGGAAATAGATTCTTCAGAACGAGATTTTGTTATTCTTAAGATTGAAGTTGCATCATATAATATATCAAAATACTGATTGGATCGTTTAAAATTATTAGAAATTTCTTCAAATATTGATATAATTTCATCATCAGATTTGTCTATCATAATAACATCAAAGTTCGTGAACTTTTTTATTAAATATTTCTATAGTTAAGAATATTTTTGTAATTAAGGTTGCAGTTTTATTTATTCAATATCCAGAATATCTTTAATCAATTGTTTTTTCTTTTCCAAGTTAGCTTGACGAGCTATCATAATTCTTTGTGCTTGTGGCGAACCTGCTCCATGCATAGATTCAACCTTGTAACTAACAGCAGCTACCCCCATGCTTAAGTTTTCGATGAATCTTAATAATTTATATCTATTCTCAATTGAAATCCCTTCACATGTAGCTAGATATTTTTTTAAAAGCGGCCCAACTTCTTCAGACTTAAGATCTGTTTCAGATGGGAGAGTACATATGATACCTCCGACAAGATCATCTGCTAGTCGTGCAATCTCGTAAGGAAAACGAGTAACATTTTGCTTGCATACGTTTGCCAATAACATGTCCATTTCATAATTTCCTGCATCTCTTTGAAATCCTTCAGAACTACATGCAATTCCACAACAATACAGAGATTCATTTAAATGAATCATTTCTACTAATTTGTCTTTAATATGGGAAGTATTATTGACACCATGATATTCCGTAATGAGTGCGGTTGCCCCGATCAATACATCTCCTACACCTACTTTACAGCCACCATAACTTTGCCTGTGGAATCCCGCAAATCTATTAACTAAATCACCTGCGAATTTAACCTCTCCCCTCATAAACACATCTTCATTAGGGATAAACACATCATCAAAAATAACGAATATTTCCTGACCACCATATTTATAATTTCCAACCTCAAATTTGTTTTGCTCCATTTTGCGAGTGTCACTGGCTTGTCGTCCGTATATCATTATTATTCCCTTTGCATCAATATCAACTCCAAAGCTTACAGCGTATTCTTCTTCCCCAGGGCGTAATGATAGCGTCGGCATGATAATTGCGCGATGTGAATTTACCCAACCAGTCTGATGGACTTTGGCACCTCTAACGACAATTCCATCATCAGACTCATCAACTATATGTAAAAATTGATCTGGGTCGGTTTGTGCACTTGGTCTTTTTCCGCGGTCTCCTTTAGTATCAGTCATCGCCCCATCGACCATTAGATCTTGATTTTGAACTTCAATCCAATAATTTTTAAATCTCTCGTGATAATTTGTATTAAATTCCTTATCCATCTCATAGGTTACAGAATATAATGCATTAGCGGCATCAAATCCTACACATCTTTGGAAACAGCATGCGACTTTCTGTCCTACCAGTCTTTGCATTTGAACTTTTTTTATTAAATCTTCGACTGATTGATGGATATGGGTAAATCGATTAATAGTGTTGCCAGTCAAATGAGATTTCGCTAACATTAAGTGCTGATATTCGGGAATTTGCGCTAACTCATAAATTTTCTTGACAGTGTTAATTGAAGGTTTTATGATGGGATGTTTCCAGAATTCCTTAACTCTTTCACCAAACATATAGAGATTGATATCTTTTTTAATGCTTGCTTCATATTCTTCTGGAGTTTTTATTGTCATTTTCTTAAATCACTCTTTTTTTTTTAATCATAATTTAATTTCCTATATTAAGTTGGTTTTTATGGAAGGTAGTAACGAATTAGAGAATAGATGAAATTTAAAAGAAGCCAAGCTATTATTTGTTTTTTGGGCTAGATTGAGATTATTTTCTTTTCAGATCTTTGTTTTTCAGGGTTCTCTTCTAAAGCACTTATTCTTTTTTCTAACACAGTGCTGGTCTCGATTAGATTAGAAATTTTGTTATTGATTTCTTTAATTTCATTTTGAAGACCCCCTAATTGATTTAGGAGCCACCCTAAAACATCTTGCTTTTTAACAGGTTTTAAAAACCAATTGAAAATATTTACTATAAATTTGCGGTTATCTAAACGATTTAAACCTATGTTTAAATCATTCGAAAAAATGTCTATATCCCCTAATGCGACCAGCTTTCCGCGTCCGTATTCAGTAGAAGCTGCCATGATTTGTTGTTGATGGTCTTCTTCTTTTGACCACTTATTTTCTAAATCGTTATAGACTTCTGTCCAAGATTCCTTTGAGAAAAATAATGGTTCTGCATTTTTATTAATTAATAGAGAACAACTTCCTCCAAGGATAATATCTCTTAATTGAGTAGTTGCTAAATGATCTTTGAAATCTTGAATTGTAAGTATAGTATCACAATTTTGATTAATTTTGTTTGATTTTTTAACGATATTTTTCTGGAAAGAGATACCAAAATATTTCCTTGAGATATCATTGAGGTTAGTTTTTTGTAGATAGTCTGCTCCATATTCACTAATTAATAGGAGATTGCCTCCCTCTCTTACAAAATCAACAATGCTTTTGATTTCTATACTTGAAAAATAATTATCAATTGGATTTCCAATTATGAGGATGTCTATATTTTGTAATTGTTTTTCTGTAATATTTTTGTTTTCATTAATTTTTATTTTCAGATTTAGAGATTTCATTAACTCAAAAAAGTCAGAAAACTCTTCTTCTTGAATATTTAGCATTTCATTATGACTAAGATCAAGTAGCACTGTTTTTTTAGGCATTGTTCCCCAAAAATTAAATTTTGTTCATAAAAAAGGTCTAAAGCTCTAAAGTAAATTCACCTATAAAAATCATTCTATGTCATCATCTAATACTAAAAAATTTTATAAATTTTAAAGAATATTCAATGTTGGAACATTTTTTTGATATAAATATCAAATAATTATTGCCTATCAAAAAGTAATAGTAATTTTAAAACTAAAAAATATCTTAATTTGATGGATTGTAAAATATGAGCAATAATATTAATACAATTGCTGTTTGTGGACTTTCTTGGGGTGATGAGGGAAAAGGAAAATTTGTTGATTACTTAGCTCAAAAAGCGGATATTGTCGTAAGATATCAAGGAGGAAGTAACGCAGGACATACTGTTGTATCTGATGGTGTTAAATATAAATTCAAGCTAATCCCTTCTGGTGCCCCTTTAGAAAAAGAGGTAATCATAGCAAATGGATGTGTAATAGATCCAAAAGTCTTGCTTGAGGAAATTAAGAACCTAAGAGACATGGGTAAAATGGTTAATTTAAAATTGAGTTCTACGGCCCATGTGATTTTTCCATTTCATCGTATATTAGACGGGCTTGAAGAGCAATCAAAAGGCAAATATAGCGCAGGTACGACCAAAAGAGGTATCGGTCCGACCTATTCTGATAAAGTTGCTAGGTGGGGGATAAGAGTATTCGACCTAATTAACCCTGATCTGTTAAAAATCAAATTAGAAAAATTGTATAATATTAAAAAAAAATTAATCAATGTCTATGATCCTAATTGGGACATGGATGTTAATACAATTTATGAAGAATACAGGTCTTATGGTGAAAAATTAAAACCATATGTTATTGATACAGCTTTTTATCTGAATAAAGCGATTGATTCTGGGAAAAAGATTGTTTTTGAGGGTGCTCAAGGAAATTTACTTGGAATAGACCATGGTATGTATCCTTTCGGAACCTCCTCTAATGCTAATGTTTTAGGAATATGTGCGGGTGCTGGAATCCCGCCAAAAAAATTGAATAAAATAGTTGGAATTATCAAAGCTTACACTTCAAGAGTAGGAGAAGGGTTATTCCCAACAGAAATCCACGATGAAATAGCAGAGAAAATACGAGAGCAAGGCCATGAATATGGTACAGTTACAGGGAGACCGAGAAGAGTTGGTTGGATAGATTTATTTAATATTAAATACGGAATTATGATTAATGGCGTTGATCAACTTATCATTACTCTTTTGGATGCATTAGAAGGTATTAATCCTCTAAAAATCTGTACTGGCTATGAATTAGATGGAGAAATTCTTAAAAGTTGGCCAATACAATCAGAAATTATTGAAAGATGTATACCCATTTACAGAGAATTTGAAGGGTGGGAACCTAGATCAAGAGCGGAATGGTCACGAATTGCTAAAAAAGGATTTGATGAATTACCAGATACTATGAAAACCTATGTTAAAGCAATTGAAACGGAATTAAATACGGAAATTGCCATTGTTTCAATCGGTCCAGATAGAGAAGATACCGTTATTCTAAATGAAAATGTGTTTTAGTCCAAATTAAAAATCTTTACTTTTTTTATTATTTTCTTAACATCGTCAATTTGAAATATTCCTGGTCCTGGAATTAAAGTATTTGCAGCTCCACATGCGATTGCTAACTTAAAACATTCAGTGAGAGCCTTTTCTTGATAATAACTAAAAATAAATCCTGCTAAAAATGAATCACCAGAACCAACGGTATCAATTATCTTATCTACTTGAACATTACCATAGACAATTTTTTCATTTGTCATGCAAATAGCTCCTTTATCTCCTAAGGTTATTAATACAACTTCCAATTCATTGTTTAATAGTACTTTTGCTTTTTTAGCAATCTCTCTACTAGTCTCAATAATATCAGAAAAATCAAGATTATTTAACTGTGGGTCATTAAGAATCTGAGAGAGCTCAACTAAATTAGGTTTAATAATATTCGGATTTGCTAGCACTCCATTTACTAAAGCTGGACCATTAGTATCTAAAACAATTAAAGCACCTTCATTTTTACATATATTTATAATATCATAATAGATTTTATGAGTAACACCCGGCGGAATTGAACCTGATATGACAGTGAAATCTCCCTCTTCTATATTATCTTTAAGTATCTTATAAATATTTTTTACATCATTTACTTTTAACTCGAATCCTCTTTCTCTTATATGTGTTGTAGTTTTCTGAATTGGATCATTAATGGTCTTATTTGAACGGGTTTTTCCTTCTACTTCTAAGAATTTAAAATCAATATTTCGAGAACTTAAAAAATCTGAATATAATGTAATGTCATCTTTCCCAATAACTGCAAGAACCCTAAGTATGGCCTCTGAACTAGTTAATTCCCGAATACCTAAAGCGAAAGAGATGGCCTTTCCGACGGGAAATAGGCTACTTTTGTTTACTTTGAAAGTTCCTCCTACTTTAAAATTTTCAATTTCATAAATTTGGTCAATAGTAGGATTTAGTAAAATTGAGTTAATTCTTGAGCCTCTTGTCTTTTTCATATTTTACACCTTAATTTGTCAAGAATTTATAAAAAAAAAAATTTTACTTACCAACCTAATATCTTAGTAAACATCAAGAGTGGTACGATTATAAATAAAAGACGAATAAATTAAATAGTAATCTAAAGATTAAATTGTCATATCAAATCTCAATAAAATAATGTAATAATAGGTTGGAAAAGTTGATAAATATCTTGGCTATTATTGTAATAGCAGTAATATATTGGATTTTGAGAGCATTATGGTATTCGAAAGTGCTCTTCTGAAATCTATGGATGGAATCAATTGGAAAAACAGAAGATCAATTAGAGATGAAAGCTTCTAGTTTCATTGGAACTGCTATAATCTCGTTTATTATACCACTCTTCTTTGCTATATTATTAGAACTTATTGGAACCATAAATCTGGTTAATGGAATTTTAGTAGCCTTAATAGTTTGGGTTGGATTTGATGTTAGTATTGGATTATACGACGTTTTATATTTGGAAAAGAACATTAAAACGTATTTAATAGATAGTCTATATCATTTAGCGGGATTTTTAATCGCAGGAATTATATTAGGTCTTTGGGTCTTATAATGAATCTTTATTTTTTCTTTTTTTTTTAATAATTTCATAAGGTTTATAATTTCAAAGTATATTTCCCTTTTCAATTTTGAGGATCAATCAAGTTACTATGAAATATCTTTAATTTATAAAGAAATAACTAAAAAATATTCTCAGACTTTTTCTAAATATGTCCAATTTAATAAAAATTTAAGAATAAAAGATAGAAAAAAAATGCATCCATTATATAATGAATTCTTAGAATATATAGATAAAGAAGATAAGGAGAAATGTGTAGAATTCGTCCTTAGTAAGCTTGACAATAAAGAAATTGACGTTCCGACGCTTTATAAAGAAATTCTGGAACCTAGTTTAAATAAGTTTTACTGTGACGCAGAAGAAGAGAACCTTTGTATATGGAAGGAGCATGTAAGATCGTCGATAATTAGAACCATAATAGAATTATGCTATCCCTATATTCTTAAGGAGAGGAGGGAAAGAGGCATTAAGAACTTAAATAAAAAAGTATTCATTGGCTGCCCTGCCGAAGAATATCATGAAATTGGAGCTAGAATGATTGCAGATATTTTCACATTAAATGGGTATGAAGCAATTTTTGTAGGAGCAAATACACCAAAAGAAGAGATCAGAGACGCGATTAATACTTTACAACCGATTTATATCGGAATGTGTGTGACTAATTATTTTACACTTATTGAAGCTGAAAAAGCAATTTCACTAATAAAAGAACACACAGAGTTTACAGGTAAAATTATAGTAGGTGGACAGGCATTTCTATCCAATCCTGATAATTATAAAAAAATCGGGGCAGATATTTTGATTCAAAATTACGGAGATATTGAAAAATTGGCTAAAGAGGGATAAAAAAATGAGCTTACCATTAAGAATTGCGTTAAGATTTTTAAAGAGAGGTAAATGGCAAACACTTCTAATAATATTAGGCATATCAATAGGCGTTTCAGTACAAATTTTTGTTGGTATTCTGCTGAATAGTTTACAATCAAGCTTATTAAACAATTTTATTGGAAATTCCTCTCAAATTACAATCGTCTCAGATACCGATGATCCTCTTATTGATGATTATGAGGATATTGTTGAGGATCTCGAAGAGTTTGATGAATTAACAGTAATTTCAGTAGCAAATGATCAAGTTGGCACAATAACCATTGGTACAGAATCTGAAAGTGTATTACTGCGAGGTTTTGAATTTGAAGACGCAGATAAAATTTATAACATAGCAGATAGAATATATGGTGGTGAGGAACCTGATGATGATTTTGAAGCTATTATTGGAAAAGATTTGAATGATGAATTGGAACTTGATGAGGGAGATAAATTGACGATTTTCGGATTTATTACAGTTGGTAATAAAACTGTACCGGTGAATGGCACTTTTGAAATTGTCGGATTTTTTGATTTAGAGATCAGTTCCATAAACTCACAATGGGTAATAACAACATTAGATTCTGTTCAAATTATGTATAATACCAGTGATACTATTACCTCTATAGAAATGCAGGTTCCCGAAGAATTACTCTATGAAGCTGACGAAATTGCTGATGAGATAGATGACGAATTAGACTTAGAAGACGATGATCTAAAAATTACAAATTGGATAGATGAAAATCAAAATTTATTGAATGGCCTTCAGAGCCAAAGTCTATCCAGTTATTTCATTCAATCTTTTGTATTGATATCAGTGGTGATTGGAATTGATTCTGTTTTAGCCATTTCTGTTATTCAAAAACAGCGCCAACTAGGTATCCTAAAAGCAATGGGAATAAACAATAGAACTGCAAGCTTAGTATTCATATTTCAAGGATTGTTTTTAGGGATTGGAGGAGCAATTGGAGGGATTAGCTTAGGTATCTTTCTTCTATGGGGTTTTACACAGGCATCAGCAAGTGATTTTATTATTATTAATTACGATCCAATTTTCATATCAATCTCAGCAGCTATAATCATAATTTCTTCAGTGATCGCAGCACTTAGTCCAGCAATCAAATCATCGAAATTAGATCCAATTGATATAATTAGAGGTGAATAAATTTGTCGAAAAGCGCAGTGAAAATAAAAAATGAAGAGTCAATTAAGGAAAAAGAAGATTACGAATACATAGTTGACCTTAAACATATTGATAAGTTCTATTACACTGGAGTCGCAACTCAAGTATTATTTGATATTAATCTCCAATTTAAAGCGGGATCCGTTAATTCTATAGTAGGTCCATCGGGCAGCGGTAAATCAACACTCATGAATATATTAGGCACCTTAGATAAACCCACAAAGGGAGAAGTATATATCGCTGGAAAAAGAACAGACCAGATGTCCAAAAATGAATTAGCAATATTAAGAAACCAAACAATAGGATTTGTCTTTCAATTTCATTATTTATTGCCTGAATATACCGCCTTAGAAAATGTGTTAATGCCCTTCGAGATTAGTAGACAAAAAGTGACGAGTAAAGTAAAAGAAAAAGCAATAAATTTAATGAAATTCATAGGTATTGAAGATGTTAAGGACAATTTAGCTACTAAAATGAGCGGAGGTCAACAACAAAGAACAGCAATCGCTAGATCACTTATGAATAATCCAAAAATATTACTTGCTGATGAACCTACGGGTAATTTAGATACAGAAGCAACTGATAAAGTATATAATTTATTTAGAGAGATAAATGAAAAATTTGGCACCACACTCATAGTTATAACCCATGAACGAAGAATTGCTGAAAAAACAGACAGGATCATAGAAATTAGAGATGGTAAAATACACTTAGATTTATATAAATAAATATAATCATTTTTTTTAATTTTAACTTAAAGAAAGAATATTTCGAGAATTCTTGTAAAAATAGAATGAAAAAAAAGGAAAAAAATTAATTTAGCTTTCAGCACTTACCAATTTATCAAGCTTTTTTCCGCAATAAGAACAATAGACATATCCATCCTTATTTAGTTGAATTTTCATTATACTTGTAAATTCAACTCCACATTCAGGACAATATCTAACAGTTTCGGATTCAGCTTCTTCAGTAATGTCTTGTATTGTTGTCTTCGGTATTTGTTGAACTACAATCGGTTGGGCAATTTCAGATTCTTCTTCTTCGGATTTAGGTTTTCCTACGAGTAAATAGTAAAACCATTTCAATACTCGGTATATTCCTATCGAAATGCCTTTAATAACATAGTAAACTCCTTTCAAAATGTAGTAAATTAAGTACGCAATGCCTTTGAGCAAATAATATACTCCGATTATAATGAGTATTACTATTGTAGCTATTCCTACACCTACAATTATCTGGTAAGACAATGGTAAGCTCAAAAACCACGCAACAAATTCTTGCCAATAAATATTATTCGATTGAGCAATCATCTCTATCATCTTGTTTAATTTTTAACTTGTTTATTCTTAAATAAAAAGTGTAAAGATCCAATAAAAAATAATTTGGAGTCCAGTTTTTACCGTTTATGAAATTTCTTATTCTCAGAAAAAAAAATTATTTAAAACATACTAACCCAAATCTATAGGCATTGTGAACGGGGGGCCATTCCATTTCAAAATTGGTATTTCTTACGGTTTGATCTACATTTATCCCTACTGCTTCCATGGAATAGCGTGGTTCGTATCTACATGGTTCCCCACTATCATAAGTACAGGATTTCTTTTCCTTAGAACAGATCCGACAGAATCCGTCCCAGAGAACAAGCTTCTCTTCAAATTTCCCATCAAATTTAATTAAAAACTCATTTATCTCTTCTTCTAAATGATCTCGTAAGATATCTTTGTGATAAAATGAGTTAAGTATTTTTTCAGTACTTCGTTTTGAATATTTTGATTTTTCATCATTTATGTATCTATCCAAATCAAATTTATAGTATATAAGATAGAAATCTTTGTAGCTTGAGACTTCCTCCTCTAAATATGGCGCTATTGGAGGACATGCATGAGAATGCCCATAATTGGGGCATTTAAACTCAGGATTATTACAAAAGGTTTGAACTATTGGATCAAACATAATTTGTTTAAATGATATTTTAACGTAGGGCATTTAAAAGAGTTAGTTTTTAATTTTTTTTGATAAATACTAAAATCTAATTAAGTTTTACTCTTAAATTCTAAATGTTTCTCTTCCAGAATATTTTAACACAATGATGTTAGCGATTACAATTAAAGCCCCGCCAATAATAGTAAATACTGAAAGGGAGTTATAAACCAGCACTGTTAGAATTGTAGCAACTACCGGCTCGATATATGATAAGATTATAATATTTCCTCCTTTATCGTTTTTAACTCCTGTGTTATATAAACTAAAGGCTAATGCTGTTGGAATTAAACCTAAAAGCATCGCGATTAGCAAATCGATTAGAGTTAATCTCAGAAGTTCTATAGTTCCAAATAGTAAAAAAGGAAATATTAAAAAAAGGAGATGCCACCACGCAAGAAAAACATCGAAATCTCCTTTAGCCTTTAGATTGTGAAAATTCTTGTTTCTTTGTTTATAAATTATCTTTTTATAAAAAACAAAAATTCCTAAAGCTAAACCAGAAAGAAGTCCTGTATATAAACCTAGAGAAAATATATGGTCATTCCAGAATTCCATAATAATCGCTACTCCAATTAGTGCCACTATAAAACTCAGCATGCTAATTTTCGACACATGATCCATTTTTGTTATTATAATAAAAATAAGAACAAAAATTCCACTAGTATATAATAAAAACGCAGCAATTGCATAACCATGAATAGTAATGGTAAAAAAATAAAAATATATTACAACAGGATATACTAATCCACTGATTATAAGAGGCTTCCAATGTAGTTGAAAAGATTCATTTAAAAATTCACGAGAGAATGAATGAGTTTTAATCATGAAAAACGTAAGAAAGAATACTCCAAATATCCCTCTTAATAATACAATGGTATAAACTTGGTAACTTCCGAGAAGTGTGACAAATAAGCCAACGGAACCCATACATGTCGCTGACATTAACATACAAATTTTAGAGATTGTTGGATTGACTTTTGTTTCTTCAGATTCAGTATTAGCCATAAATCGAAATAGAGTAATGTAATTTTATTTAAACTGTAAATTATTGTTAATTTTAAATAACTAATTTTAATTATTAACAAAAATATTCCATAAAAAATATCTTTAATTAGAATTGAATTTAAAATAATATCAAAGTTAAATTATTTTTCAATTAAAATTTATACTATAAGGAAAAATAGGGGAAAATTTAATGAGTTATGATATGGAAATAGATTCTGAAAGCGAATTTTCAACATGGGATCATCTCTCATTTAATCTCGTCATGTTTATGCTTCCCGCTACATATGCTATGTTTGCCACTCATTTATTTTGGTTTTATGAAACAGAAGTATTATTACCAGTTTTATTTTTAGGTGTTGCAGTTATAATTTTTGGAGTATGGGATGCTTTTAATGATCCACTCATAGGTTTTATATCAGATAAACCTAATCGTTTTACAAAACGTTATGGAAGGCGTTTTCCTTATATAATTTTATTCGGTATTCCAACAATGGTAACTCTAGTTCTTCTTTTTACACCTCCCATGACAAATGCTAAAGTAAATCCTTGGCCGGTATTTCTCTGGTTGGTTATCATTTTACTTATTCATGAATTAAGTTATACCGGTGTAAGTTTGACAAGAGCATTATATCCTGAAAAGTTCCGAACTGATAAAGATCGTAGAAAAAATTCAGCAATTGGGATTGTCACTAATAATCTTGGTTTTTTCGTAGGATTTATAATTCCCATGTTGCTTGTCTGGGAAGGTGACATAAATTCATACTGGATCGCTGCAGTTATACTTATGATACCGTGTTTTATCTTCTTCTTCTTAGGTATACATGGAATACGTGAAGATAAAGTAATGATTGAGAGAGCACTCACCGCTAAAAGAGAACCCTTTTTCGCAACGTTGAAAAAAGCAGTAAAAAGAAAAAACTTCATGACACTTGTTTTTATCAGTATATCAACACAAGTGTTTGGTGCTTGTATAATGGCATCTATTTATTATTATGTAAAATTCATCCTAATTTTGCCTCCTGAACGTCAAGCCGATGTATTGATTATGGTCGTTTGGTTTTTAGCGGGATTAATTTCGATTCCTTTATGGATGAAAGTCACTCCAAAAATAGGTCATAAAAAAATGCAAATAATTGGAATTATAATTACATTATTAGCTTTAATACCGCCTCTATTTATAAGATCTTTAATACTAGCATTAATTTTTGTAGGATTCTTAGGTTTTGCTATGGGAGCAACAGCATTAATAAGGTTTCCAATTTTTGCTGACGTTATTGATGAAGTTTCTTTGCTCGATGAAAAACGCCAAGAAGGAGTTTATCAAGGGGTATTTGTTTTTTTCGATCGTCTTGGTATTATTCTTCAACCAATCATCTTTACGGTTGTACACATTTTAACTCGATTTGATCCTGAGAGTGATACTCAGTCATTAATTGCCCAACAAGGGATCCTTGCTGCTATGTTATGGATTCCTGGATTAATAATGTTAGCCGCATGTTTGATTTTTTGGAAATATTATGATTTAACACCTAAAAGAACTCTAATCATCAAAGATAAGTTAAAGCAGATAAATCTTTAAATTAAAATTATATATATTATATTCATTTTTATTTTCTTTTATGAAATACCCATCTATTTACTTTCAGATCAATTATTCCTCCATCTTCTTTAATAAAAAATTGACCTTTCATTTCAAGTCCAGGTATAGCAAATGGAATGTAAAATTTAAGCTCTTCCATATTGTTAATCACAACCGGGAAAGATATAATATTCGAAGATCCGGGATATCTTACCTTTCCAGTGATAATCCCATTTTCTAATGAAATGTCAAGTTTCATTACACCTCTATAGGTTTCATAATGACCTAGTAATAAATTGAGTGTTTTTTGTACCTCCAAAAAAGGCACAGCTTCTTTTAAATCAATCCCGAGTAGGATTGCTAGAATTGAGCGACCAATCATTTCAGGACTAAAAAAGGCACAATTTTGTCCAATCACTATTCCCATTTTTAATTCAGGAATTATTCCTAAGTATCCCATATAAACCAAGAGATCTCCACTATGAGACACGAGTCTATGCCCAAAAAAATCTTTTTCAATTGCCCAACCATATCCATATTCCTTCCCTTTCTGATCGGTTTTAATAAAAGGTGTCCAGATCCTTTCTAGGATTACACTATCTATGATTTGGTTTCCATTGAATTTACCTGCGTTTATCAATGCTCTCATATAGTTCAATAAATCATTTACACAACTTAACATACCACCAGCGGGAGCTTGAAGATCTGCTATTGGAGGATCTTTTGGTATTAACTTTCCATCCTTTCCCGTTAAGTAACCAATTGAAGCGTCTGTATCGTTCTTATAATCCTCCAATGAGTAAGTAGTTCTTTTCATTTCTAATGGATTTAAAATATTTTCTTGAATATAATCTAAAAAGCTCATTTCTGAAACTTTTTCAATAATTAATCCTAATAAATCATACATATCATTGTTATAAATATAAGACTTACCAGTATCGTCAAATTTTTCCATAATCGCGCCATTAATGAAGGTTAAAAGATCTTCAGAACTGCTCATGGGTATAAAGGAGTCAAAGACACCTAAGAATCTTTCAGCTGCGACAAAGTTGCCCTCTAAAGCATTAATCCCAGAGCTGTGAGTGAGAAAATGATGAATAGTAATGGGATCTTTTCGCGTTCCAAGGTTAAAATTGATATATTTCCTAACTGGATCGTGTAAATTTAGTTTACCTTGATCCGCTAAAAGATTTATAGCTAATGCCGCAAACATCTTAGATATTGAACCAATTCCAAATAACGTATTTGTTGTCATAGGGAAATTAGAGTCTAAATTACGTGCTCCAAATCCCCTAGTATATTCCACTTCTCCATCCTTTATAATCCCAATACTTAACCCCGGTATATTAATCTCTTGCATGAGTTCTACAATCATTTGCTCTAACATTTCAATTAATTTTTTTCTCATTTGGTATCACATCTTAGTTTTTAAATAAAAACCTTTGAGATAAACGGGCTTGTCATAGCCCCTAATAATGCTTCGTAATTCACGTTAAACCTCAGCTCATCACCCAATTTAAAATCATTTTTTTTTAGATCAACGATTATATAATCACTCGAAGCACTCAATATTTCAACATCATCTTTAGGAAATAATCCTTTTTCTTGAATATCTTGACGACCTGCATTAAGAAGTGCGTGGATCCTATATCCCTCTTTAGACTTCTTTCTATTTTGAAATATAGAAGGTTCTCCAAACGCATTGGTAGTTACTGTTCCTTTAGGAAAAAGAGGCTTTTTCTTTAGTTCTACAATTTCTGCCACGAACGTAAATGTATCTTGATAATATTTTAGAATTGGATCTTCTTTAATTCCATCAACTCCAAGTAATATGACGGTTCCAATTCTTAGGTTATTAATTGAACCTATTTCATTAGTAGACATAACCCAATCATAATTTGCAGAATTCCCTCCTGATATAAATTGAAATTGGATATCATATTTTTTTTGAATATCTTGTGCAATTTCAGAGAATTCGGTCATATTATTTTCATCGGGTATTACCCCAGCAAAACATTTAAGATTTGTTCCAATACCTAATAAATCAATATTTTGTAACTTGAGTACTTCTCCTACCATATTTTCAAGGTCATTTGGCATTATCCCTTCGCGTAGATCTCCCATTTCCACCATTAAGATCACTCCATGCTTTTTATTTTGCTGGAGCGCTTCTTCTGATAGTTTCTTTATTGTAATAAGTTCAGAATTTAAACTGATATCCGTATGTCTAATAATAAGAGGGATTTCGCTATGAGAGGGATTTCTAATTAATACGAATTTCGCGTTTACTCCTGCTTCTTTCATTCGAATAATATTTCCTATTCTTGAATCTCCCAAGTAATTTATTCCCGCTTCTACTAATGTTTTTGCGATTGTGGGATTTCCTAAAGTGACTTTAGTAATACCAATGATAGAAATGCCTTTAGAACTTAGGATTTCATTCAATAGTTTTGCGTTATGAAAAATTTTCTCAAGGTTTATTTCAATATAAGGCATGTCAAGACATAGCTCTTTATGTGTAAGATATTTTAAAAAGTGAATGACAAAATTTCAATCTTTTATTTTTACCAGTTGTTTAGTTTCAAAACTCTTATAGGCAGCGTGTAATACTTTTAATGCATTTAATCCATCTAAACCATTTACTTCAGGATCCTCATCATTCATAACAGCGTTTGCAAAAGATTCTATTTGCATAGCAAAATTACCTGGCATTGGTCTATCTATAACGTTTATCGGTTGTCTTTTATTATCTGAGATAAAGAAAAGTTTATTTGCGTAATAAAAAACCCTTAAAGCCCCTTTTTCACCATGAATTCTAATATTTCCGGGGTGTGCTTCCCATCTTCCTTCTAAGGAAAGATTTCCTTCCAAATCCCAACTTCCTCCCCATGAAAAAATTCCCTCATAGGGCAGATCCGAAGAGAATGTTGCTTCATTGTAGACAAGTTGACCTACGGCATCATTTTCAAATATCATGGTTAAAAATTCTGTATGAGGGGCTTGTCCCGAAATGTTCCCTCTTCCAATAACATATTCTACTTTACTATTTGTGAGCCATAGAAATGCATCAATGAGATGAATTCCATGGTCTACAAGCCCCATCATCCCTCCACCAGGACCTCCTCTGGGATAATGATGTTCACCAGCGTCTTTAAAAATTTCAACGCCTCCACCTCCAATAGATGTTTCCATAAGTAACTGAATTTTACCTAACAATCCCTCGCTAATTAATTTTTTAGCTTTCATACATGCGGGTAGCCATCTGTAAGAAGCACCATAACATAGCTTTACTCCTTCTGATTTACAAGTGTCAATCATCTTCTTTGCATCTTTAATAGTAATGGCGAGCGGTTTTTCACAGAAAACATGTATGTTTGATTTCGCAACATTCTCAGTAATTTCCCTGTGCAACCGAGCTGGAACTAAAACACATGCAATATCCAAATCTTCCTTCTCTAACATCTCTTTATAGTCAATATAACCTCTAAAGTTCCATTTTTTAACCATCTGATTGAGTCTATCTTTTTCTATTTCAGCTCCAGCGATGACTTCGATTTGATTTACATTCTTATAAGCTTCAAGATGTACTTCTGAAACATTTCCTAAACCTATCAATCCAACTTTAAGCTTTGTCATATCATATATTCCCTCAGTTTAATATTTCTATTGAAGAAGACTATAATTTTCAGTTAAAATACATAAATTTAATCTAAATAAACTAAATCAACGGCGAATGGAATCTTACGCCTGTAAAAATAAAGATGTTCTAAGGATGTGAAGAAAATATGATTAAAAAAAACCTCTTTCAAATGTTTCAGGTTCAAATTTTCTATGTTTGTATCTGGTAATGAATGGTCAAAGCATTGTATCCCTAATTTTTTAATTCTTCTAATAAGTACTTCTCTACAGGTAAAAGGATCAATTCTCGCTAAAAATTCAATTAAATCAATTAAGAATTGATCTTTCTCTCTTTTAATCGCATATTTAACCGGATTAATCGCTTTTAACGTAAAAATTTTTATTGCTTCAAAGGCAGCGATTCTAATTGACTCATTCAGGTCTGAGATTAAGAGACTTTCTAATAAGGTAAAAACTTTAGGATCTGTATCTCCAATTCCACGTAATAACTCCATACACTTCATTCTTAATAAGTCATCATTACTATTTTCTATTATGGAAATTAAGAGATCTGAAGCAGAACGTTTATCTAATGCTTTATTCCTATAATTCTTATAAATTGATTCAGGAGTTATATGCATTATTTTAAATAATAATTGAGGTTTTTACTTAATAATATTATTTATGTATGTAATAATTAAACTATTGTTTTAACCACTTTAAAGTCTTTTTTCACAATAGAAATGTAGGTATAACTCTAATATTGAGCTTAGGTATAAAAATTGTCTTACTCTTTCTCGTTATTATCATTAATGATATCTATGGAATCTCCCTTTCGGATATCTTCATCAAAATATACATAAACGAGTACTATTCCAATAATAATCAGCAGAACAAATAAATTAATACCTATCATGGCAAGTATACTAATTGTTATTGCCACAGCTACTATTGCAGAATATAAAATAGCTTTTTTCTTAGTCAATTCATTTGCCAGATTTTCTGGTTTATGGTTTTGACTATTTTTAATATCTTGATTTTTCTTATCACTCATCATATTAGGTAAATACTTTTTTATTTTTAATTGTTCTTTAAAAAAGTAATAAAGGATAGATTCTCATCTCTAAAGGAGAAAAAATATCAGTTAGTTAATTTTCGCCCCACAATTAGGACAGATAATTACGTTTGAAACAGTGCAGCCACATATAACACACATCTTTATAGTTGTTCTTTTTTTCGGGGGTTTTAATTCAGTTATTGATTTTTTTTCTACTGAAGTTTTAGTTTCTGAAAACTCCTTAATTTTCATTTTACTATTTTTTAGTTTCTCATCTACAATAATTTCTTGTCCAAAATATCCTCCAACTCTAACTTTTTTCATTTTTGGAGGACTTGGTGGTGGTGGCTTAGTTTTTAGTTTTGGTGGACTTGGGGGTGTAGGACTAACTTCAATTTTTTCTATTTTTTCTTCAATTTCATCCACTTGTTGATATTCTTTATTTACTTCATAATCTTGAGCAGGTTGCTCCTTGGTATATTGCTCTTCTTCGATTTCATGTACAACTTCTTCAACTCCCTGCGGTATTTGCTCAAGTTCACCAGTAAGAGTCTCAGTTTCAGGTGGCTCTCCTAACGACGCCTCTTGAATTTCTAAAATTGATACTTCCCCAAATTCTTCTTCATAGACTAAATCTACATATTCTTCATCCAACTTTAAGAGAGTTTCACATTGAGGGCATCTAAATATATGGTTATATCCAAAATTATTAGAAATTGCATATTTCGCAATTTCACATCCATGAAATTTAGCTCCACAATTATAGCATTTCTTAATTTCGTCAGAATACGCTCCGCACATCGGACATACCTCTAACGAACATATTGAGCAAATTTCCTCATCTTCAGGTGATAGACTTATTAAATCTGCTGCCAGTTTCTCGTAAAAAATCTTATCTTCCTTTAAATATTGTCTTTGTCGCGCATCTGGACGAATAATATTGAATTCTCTCTTGCTTTTAATTAAGGAACTAAGAACATCCTTAAATTGCGGTATATTATTACAAAAAAAAGTTCCACCTTGTGTTTCACTAGTAATAACTTTTATTTTAACCTCGTCAATATAATTTGTTCTCTCTCCTACCCGAATAATGTCAATTATTGTTAAAAAGTCCAAAATCTTCGATTTAACGATTAAATCATATAGAACATTATGATATTCTTCGGGTTTTACACTTGGGGTATCGGAAATAACAATCACACGATAAACTTTTTTAATTTCCCGACTTTTTCTAAATATATATGATAAAATCTCAAACAAGGCATTTTCAATATAACTACTAGTCTTTGGTCTTGTATCCCATTTATCATCAATGATTTTTAAAAGTGAATTAGCGTCCTTCTCATCATATAACGATATCGGATTATCTTCTTCTTGAAAAATAACAACCCCAAAACTAGAATCGACTAAATTAAGCTTTTCATCAATAAACTCTTTAATTGTACTAGTAAGTGTCTCTTTTTCAATAAATTCAGTAGTTAAATCTATAAAAAAGATTATTTCTTCTAAATTAATTAAATTTCCAATATTCGTCATTTTTTTATGATTGTTAAATTGTTTCAGTGTGCTTATCTAAAAATTATTCTAGTTTTTACATTTATAATATAAAAAGAAATCTTATTTAATATTATTTTAAAAAATTACACTAAGATTTTGTGGATAACTGAATTATTTAGAAGTAAATAAAATGAGTGATTATAAAATAATTAGAAATCATGCCCGCATTTTAGGCATTTCTTCTCATCTACATTTACTTGATTACCACAAAGGGGACAAATCTTTATTCTATACTTTTCTTTTGCTATTTGTTTTTTTGTTGGTTTCCAAAATTTAGGTTTCTCCTTCTTTTCTTCTATTTCTTCTTGCAGAGAAATCGAGGTTTTGGCAATTCTTTCGTATACTAACTTATCTCCGACTTTTTTTACAGTAAAAGTTTTCCCGAAATATCCCCCAACTCTTATATGCTTAGTTTCATTCTTAGAAAGTCCTTTTATATTTGAATCTTCAGGTCTTATCCCTTCTAATGGTTTTTTGGGCTCTTCTAAGTCGATAACTTCAACAATTTTAGGGGACATTTCTAGCTCTGAAATTTCTTCTTCAAGATATGCTTTAACTGATGTTACTTCTGGATCCTCTATTGATACCTCAGGAGCAACCTCAAGTATCTCATCCTCATCTATTTTAAGAAGGATATCGCATTTTGGACATCTAAAAATATGCGGAATGCCTATGTGCTGAGTAGTAACATAATTGATAACACAGCAATTATGAAAAGCGGCTCCACATTCTTCACATAAATGTGGAACATCATAAACATCAGTACAGACTGGACATATTGTTTCTTCACAGAAATAACATTTTAAATCTTCCCAAGATTGTGGGGCCTTTAAAGGCTTTGCCAAGTTACTATAAAACGCATAATCATCACTACTAATTTTTAACTCGTCTGGTTTATCTGTAAACGTAGATACAAGTTGCTTGTTTTTTACTAATTTTCCAATTATATCTTGAAATTGTTTTTTATTTTGGGTATAGAACATTCCCCCTTTCGTGTCGCTTGCTAATATATTCAATTTTACATCGTCTTTAAAAAATCTCTGTCCAGGTTCAGCAACTCGAATAATATCTATAAAAGTGGGAAATATTTTAATTTTTGAAACTAGGTCCATTAGTGCTTCTTTGTAATCTTCGGCAAGATCACTGGGAGTATCAGTTATTATAATGATTCTGTTGAATTTTGATTTTTTCCTTATGGTTTCTGCTATATAAGAACATATATAAAACAATCCCGATTCCAATAAACTCTTCTTTAAACGATTTTGCCAATTTTCTTCAATTGCTTTTAAAATTATTTCTGAATCCTTTTTATCTTTTATAAATATCGGATGTTCCTCATCTTCTTGAAATATTAGAATACCATAATGTCCCTTAATATTAATTTTATTTTTCTCTTGAATATATTGTTTCAAAAATTTGATAATATCTTTTTTTTTAAGCAAATCTTTTGTCAGATCTAAATAAAAAAACACATCCTCGTAAATAGTTCCCATATAATAGATACCTCGGTATGTTTTTTTTATTCTACAAAAATTAAAAAAATAATTAATATATATAAGAATAATAAATAAAAAGAACTTATAGTATTCTTGAAGAAATCAAATAAAGTGAAATTAAATGGATGAATTTTTAAAACAATTGCAACTAAGCGAAGATGCAATCAAAGTTTATAAAGAAAGTTTAGGAAGACCTCCTTTAACTTACTATGAATTATATTCGAGTTTCGTACCTAATGTATCAACAGAGGATTTTGCAAGTATTATAAACGAATTAACTGAAATAGACTTGTTAATCCAAATCGTTCCCCAAAAACCGGAAGTTCTTTTACATTATATTGCAATTCCACCCTTTACTCCAATTTTAAACTATTATAAAAATATTCATACGAATTTAGTTAACATACAAGATGCGGTTACAGGACTATTATCGAATTCTTTAAGTCAAATTTTTCATGAAAAGGAAAATATCGAATTAGAAGCACTGTTCAATAATTTTAGTGATATTAAGAAAGATGTTATGGAAGATTCTCTACTTCAAAAGCAAGATGCCAAAGACATTTTTGAAGATTTTGAAGATATCAAATCCAATCTAAAAAAATCTTTATCTAATTTTAGACTAACGAAGTCTAAACTCCAAGAAAAAATTACAGATCATACTCAAACACAATTTTCAGAGTTGATACATAATTTAACTAGGATAAAGTCTGTCTTAATTACTAATATAAAATCATTAGAACTTAAGAAAAAAGAAGAAGGAGTATTAGAGGTTATTGAAAATGTGTTTAAAGATGAAATTCAGAGATTTTTAAAGGAATTTATCTCAACAACTGATAAATTAATTAAAAAAGAATTTCAAGATTTTGAAGAATCAATAAATAATAAGGTAACTGAACCCATTACTAATTTACTAGAAAGTGCTATTCAATCTGGAAATGACCTAAATTTGCTATTCTTAACTGCTCTTAGCAACATTGAAAAATCTATGAACCAAATTCAAAAAATTATAAAAGAAGATCAAGAAAATCTCTCAAGGGATTTAAAAAAGCTTGAAAATTCAATCCTAGAAAATACGAATGAGATTGTAAAAGATTCAATGAATCAAGTTTCAGGATTAAGTGCGCCTATAGAAAATATCATGAGACTATTTCTTGAAAAAAACCTTCTCTCATATAAGAGAGGAATAGATAATGTATGGTTAATTAATACCCATGTAAAAATCAATGAAGAAATTGTTAACTTACTTTCTAATTCTAAAGAAAATCTCATAATTATTGTTCCTAAGATTGAAAATTATCTAAATTTAGACCAACTTCAAAATATCCCTAAAGACTTGAAAGTAAAGATTGTGTCCTCTGATCCCCATACGAACAGTGTTGTGAAGAGTTTCAAGACAATGAGTAATTTAGAATATAGGACTCTGAAAAATGAGAATATTGTTGCATTAAGTGGAGATGACAATCATATTAATATTAGTGTGCTTAATACAGAGTCGAAAGATGTTTTAAATAATATTGTAGGTATTGGAAGTAATTATAAACCGTTAATTAGTGTATTATCCAGAATAATTAATGCAATTTGGATTGCTGCTGAACCTGACTATAGCCGACCTATTAAAGAGGTAAAGCCAATTCCTAGTCCAGTAAAAAAACAATTGCCCCCCGAGACGATTCCCTCCTCAACACCAGTGAAAGAACAAATAAAAACAGAAATTCAACAAGTGACAGCAATTAAAGAACCGCATATGAGTGTAACAGAAAATAGAACCGTTAGCCAGGAAAAAGTTGAACCTGCTATCCAACCTCAGACAAGTAGTGATTTTACATCAAAAATTAACCCTAATGCAGGCGATCAAGCAGGAATGATAATAAATACAGCATTTAATATGCTAATTTCAAAATTAAATGTAATAACGGGTGAAGCATTTAGTAACGAGTTACAAGATATCTCAGATATAATCTTAGAACGAAAGGGATTCTCAGTAACCCTCCACAGCGTAAGAAGTATGATTAATAAATATAAAGAACTCGAAACTCTGTTAAATGAAAAAGAAAAAATGGAAATTTTCGAAGCAATTGAGGATTGGAAACAGAGATTATTTTAAGGAAAAAAAGAATAAATTTAGTGTTATAAATTTAATTTACCACTTTTCTTAACAAATTTTTAAGATTATTCTTTAATTTTTTCAGATTTATGAAAAAATCCAGATATTATAAAGATCAGCAATAATAAGAAACCACCAAAGAATATTAAACTAATAATTATTGAAACTGTAAAATCGGGATTCATTGCTCCAATTATGGCAAAAATAGGGCCAAGAGGAGCAATTATAAGCACGATAATATACACTTTTTTGTCCTTTTCGCCGAAACTAATATGGGTTGTAATGTTAAACCATCCTATTAAGATCATTAGAAAAGGAACAATATAAAGAGATACTTCGGGAAATGGATGTTCTATCCCGCCTAAAGCGAAAGCATAAAAATAGTTGGCGCAATAGAAGCTTATTAATAATAAAGCAGAAAGTGGAGTTGGAACCCCTACATACCCGGGTGTCTCTTCAGTTGTTATATTAAATCTCGCTAATCTAAGCATTGCGCCTAAAGCAAAACAAATACATCCAATAATGAGAATAATATCATAAAATCCCCCTGTTTTAAAAGCTTGAAATGCTAAAACCGAAGGGGCAATCCCAAAGGTTAATGAATCGCTTAGAGAATCCATTTCTATCCCAAATTTGTTGACAGTACCCGTTTTACGAGCAACATACCCATCCAGTAAATCAGTACCGAGTGAAATTGCTACAAAAAAAAATCCTAAAGATAGAAAGTAGCGTGTACCAATTACAGCACAAATTAGCGCGAGTATTCCCATGGTCGTTCCAGAAAGTGTAATATAATCTTTTAATTTTAAAAGTTTTGGTATGCTTGTCATTTTAAAGTCGATATTTTAGATTTTATGTATTTATAAAAATAAGCATTTTTCGTATTATAACTTTTTTCGTATTCCTCAAAATTTAAAATCTAATAATATTATCATAAGATTAAAAAAATACTAAAAAATAATTCATTACAAAAAAGTGATATTGTTGAAATATTGTCCAAGTTGTGGAGTCGAATTAGAGGATAAAGAACAAAATTTTTGCGAGAAATGTGGTGCTAATTTAGACGATTATAAAAAGGAAGGTAAGACAGAATCTCAGGTGGTTTCACAATCTTCAAAAATCACTCAAGTATCAAGTAAATTATTTGATCTCAATCGTAATTACTATATTTTGAAGGAAAAGTATTGGGATTGGGGTTCAGGAGAAATCCTTGATAATCAAGGCCAAGTCATTGGAAAAATGCATAGAAAAATATTAAGTATTAGGAAAAAAGTTGAGCTTATGGAGTTAGATGGTACTGTTTCAGCTAGCATAAATGCAAAGTTAATATCTGCACGAGCTGCGCAAGATTTAAAAGATGCGCAGGGGAACTTGATTGCTAGGATAAAAAAAAAGATAATGACATTATTAAAACCAAAATTCTTTTTGGAGGATCCAGAAGGTACACGATTATATGAGGCACAGGGTAATTTTATGGGTTTTTCTTTTAAAGTCAAAGATTTAACTTCAAATAAGATTATTGCGGAAATCGAGAAAGCACAAAAATGGCGTGATGTTTTTCTAGGTGGAGTATTTGATTTTAAAGACACTTATGCTTTAAAAATTCTTGATAATAAAACAGATAGAAGGATTCTTTTAGGGTTCGTGCTAAGTATCGATAATGTCCTCCATGATCAATAATCTTGAGGATAGCTTGTGATATATTTTTTTTTATTTTAAAAATTTTTCTCTTAAAATCATTCACATTTATCGAAGAATAAAAGTTTTTAAATAAAATGTGTTTTAATTATTACAAAATTGTATCTTTTATAATCAATCATTTGTAATTTTTATGACTGAAGCTTACGATTATTTCATGATTTATGAGTTGGATGATTCCGGCGAGAGAATTCGAATCCCTGCTACTGAAGAAGAATTTAAAGCCAATAATGGTTTGAATTTCTTAAATCCTGACCAAGTTTTAGTAATTGTTAAGGAATCTATAAGAAGGATATACATTTGGAAAGGGGCTAAATCGCATGTGAGAAAGCGGTTTATAAGCTCGAGAATTGCAGGGGCACTTCAAGAGGAATTAGTTAAAAATGCTGCGTTCCATAGATGTAAAATCGTGTCTGTTGATCAAGGAGACGAGGTTATAGAGTTTTTAAATGCCTTTAGATTTGAATCCATGCCTGTAGAGGAAAAACTGGCAGATATGCATTATGTACGAAATATTGATAGAGATAAAATGTATGATCGTGGGGAAATACCCGATACAGGCCCTCAGTATGTAAAGATTGAACCAAAATCAGAGCCACATGTCTCACCAGCAATAGAGGAACTTGAAAAAGAAAAACTAGTACCATTACCTAAGGGTAGTAAAGAAAAAGCTAGAAAGATAGCACCAGTTCCTAAACAACCTATTCAAACTGCACCCGCAAGAACTTCAACGTCCACTCGACCTTCACATACGCGAGCATCTTCAGCAAACCGACCTTCATCAGGAATATCAGAAGATCAGAAAAATAAAATCATGGACAAAATTATTAAGACTGAAGTTCCAGAGGGTTATAAAAGGCAAAATCTAATTTTAGGCCATATGCTCTATGGTACTGTTTTAAAAAAAGTGAACGTTTTAGGAAAAACTATTGAAGAAACTGAATGGGAACAAGTAAAAACCTTACCAAAAGAAACAATTGAACTAGAGGATCGCATTTTAAGAGTTTATTTTGATGCTAAAGGGGAAATAGTGGAAGCCTTAGAGGTATTAGAAAAAACTGATGGAAGTATTAAGGTATCTAAGAAATCAAAATCGGATGAAAAAAAATCTACTACTGAGGAGAAACTTGAGAAAGTGGATGCCCCAGAAGAAGATATTGATTCGATGACTGTGAAAGAACTTAAAACTTATGCTGATGAGCATAATATAGAATTAGCTTCAGGCGCTCGAAAAGCAGACATTATTAAAACTATAAAGGATTCATTAAATAACGGAGCTGGAACTTCAAAAAGAAGAAAACTACCTGAAATTCCCAAAGCTTAATGTATCACTAGTACTTTTTGTTTTCAAATTCGAACTTTTATTTTTTGTAATAAAAAGAGAAAAGTGAAAAATAAATAGATTTATTTTTATTTAAAAGCCCTCTTCTTGAGAATCATCTTCAATGCCTCTTTCTTCAGGCTTACCTTTTTTTTGTTCTTTTTCTTTGGTATGTTCTTTGATTTTTTTCAATCCTTCGATCGCTTCCTTTCTAACTTCGGGATCCTTATCTTGTAATGCCTTAGCAAGAGCTTCAAGAGAGTATGAGTGATGAAGATCACCCAGCTCGTCTGCTGCTTCTTTCCGGCAACGAGGATCTGGATCATTAAAGAGAACATAAGTTAATAATCCTAAAGCTTTCTTATCCTTGAAACCGCCAATCGTATCAAGAGCTTCTTTCCTTACATCCGCATCAGTATCACTTACTGCAGTCATCGCTAATGGTCTTAAGATACTATCGTTTCCAATAGGCTTGATATCCGAAAGATCTACTCCACAGTACTTGCAAAAATTATGGTCAATTTTGATGGTTTTTCCACATGCTGGACAAACTCTCTGTGTATTAAAATCAATAAATCCCATTTACACCATCTTAATATTTTTTATTTCCTTAAGTTCAATTTTTTATAATATATAAATAAATAAGTTCTTTTAAAATATTATTAGTCCAATCTTCGATTTTTTTTTTATTAATCCTTAATTATGAATAATAAATTAGATATAATAGAAAAGAATGAAAAAGCCCAATATTGTTTTTATATTATCTGACCAGCAGAGACATGATACTTGTGGATGTTTCGGTCAAGAATTAAATGTCACCCCTAATCTTGATAAGATGGCTGAAGAAGGTGTACTTTTCACTAACGCTTTTACTTGCCAACCTGTATGTGGTCCAGCCAGATCTTGTTTACAAACTGGTAAATATGCCACTGAAACAATGTGTTATCGAAATGGGATTGCTCTTCCAATAAGCAATGAAAACATCGCCAATTATTTTTCAAAAAATGGTTATGAAACCGCTTATATTGGTAAATGGCATTTAGCAAGTACAGTTATGCGTTCCAAGGAGAATATTGGAAAAAAATGTAATTATACTATGAGTCCTATTCCACAAGAACGGAGAGGAGGGTATAAAGATTATTGGTTGGCTGCCGATTTGCTTGAATATACATCTCATCCATATGAAGGTCATTTCTTTGATGGAGATATGAAAAAAGTGGATTTCGATGGATATCGTGTGGACTGTATGACTGATTTTGTTCTCGAGTATTTACACTCTCGAAGTAGAGCAAAACCATTTTTTCTATTCATATCATACCTTGAACCTCACCAGCAGAATAATGAACAGAGATTTGTAGGGCCAAATGACTCCAGTGAAGTTTTTAAAGATTTTAAAATTCCGGGAGATTTGAAAGGTACAGAAGGAGACTGGCGTGAATTCTTTCCGGAATTTCTTGGATGTTGTCATAGTATTGATAAAAATCTAAAAAGGATTCAAGATGAGTTAGAAAATTTGGAAATGATGGAGGATACAATTTTTTTATATACGAGTGATCATGGGTGCCATTTTAAAACCCGAAATGCAGAATATAAAAGGTCTTGCCATGATTCATCAGTTCATATTCCGCTTATAGTTAAAGGTCGAGGATTTTTAGGCGGAAAAAAGATTTCAGAGCTTGTGAGTTTGATTGATATCCCGCCAACCTTATTACGCTGTGCAGGAATAACTCCTCCAAAACACATGAGAGGCCGACCATTACAGGATTTAGTCAATGGCACAGCGAAAAATTGGCCACAAGAAGTATTTATTCAAATAAGTGAAACTCAAGTGGGCAGGGCTATCCGCACGAAGAAGTGGAAATATTCGGTAAAGGCACCTAAAATAGACGGGTGGTTATATGCTAAAAGCGATACTTATATGGAGGATTTTTTATATGACCTTGAGAACGATAAGCATGAAAGAAAGAATCTAGTTGGCGATCTTGATTATATTGACATAAGAGATGAGTTAGCAGAAATATTAAAGAGAAGAATGGTCGAAGCTGGGGAGAAAATTCCAAAGATTTTTCCAAAAGCTTTCGAATAACCTCTATCTATATAATAAACACAAATTTATTTTTAGAGAAAAAATTTCATTTATCATAATTTTTAAGACTAATCAATTTTATTTAGAAAAAATGAATAATAGCGACATCCCTTCATATTACGATTATAGAGAGGTAATTGAAGATGAGGATAATATTGAAATTAATGTTGATTCTGAAGTAGTGGTAAATAGCAGAACTCATATAAAAATAATATTTACGGCAAAAAAAGAATATCCTGTAAGAACCCAATTCCGTTTTATTATACCATATGGATGGAGAGCAATCAATCTTCAAAATGATTTCTGCACTGTGGACTCTTCGGTTGAGGGAACCGTGAAAGCTTCAAATTCTCAGATTGAACTATTATATGTGTTAAAAGAACATATAAATAAAGGGGATGTCATCGAGTTTAATTATAATAAGTCTAAAACACAACACAGTGCGGGTGAACTTGCATATTTTGATACGGTTTTTTGTGCTTTCGATGTCAAATATCCAAAAGATAAGTTATTTACTAGAATTAGTAAGAAAGAAATTAAAATGATTTCAGAAAAAGCTTCATTTTTTTTGGTAAAATTGCCCACTATTTACCATGGAGTTCCTGTTGACATTCAGATTGTTGCATTAGATAATTTTGGAAATAGAGATTATAATTTCAATAGTGAAATTAATATTGAAGGAAATGATTGTCTTTCCTTCCCATATACTGCTGAAATGGAGCATGGTTATGCTAAACTCGAAGAATCATTAACTTTTAAAAACATTTGTGACAAACATACTAAAGTTAAAAATCTTTTAAGAGATAATAAAGGATATGAGGATTTTCCGGTTGTAAAAGAATTAAGATCTAATATAGGAAAACTTTATGTGTCTTGTGGAGATTTGAATGGAACATCTAATCCTATAGTATGGGATAACGATTATGCAAAGCAATCACTTCAAGTCTATTGGGGAGATACTCATATTCATACCAGAGAATTTTCAGATGGAATAGGGACTGGCAGAGATGGATTTCATTATGCTAAAAAAGAAATTCTTCATGATTTTGCAGCATTAGGAGATCATTTGAATCAAAGATTTAATCGGTGGATGGAAGGTAAAAAGACTGGTCTTTTTCCTTATACTCAACAAGTGTGGAGATCATTAGTAAATTTATGTAAGGAATTTACTGATGATAAGTTTTCAGCCATCCCGGCTTATGAATGGTCTGGACGTGTGATATATGCAAAACTACTTTTAAATTTAGATTGTCCCTACGATATGATTAGTGATAAAGTCATTCTTTTTCCTCTTAATTCGGCGAAAAATGCTCCTTTAATAGATTATGCCTCAAAAGAAGGCTGCTACCAAGATCAATTATATGAATCATTAAAAGGTATGGAATGCGCGATTATATCTCATACTCCGATTAGTTGGTCAATGGGAACGTCATGGTCCGAAGTCAATAATGATTATGAAAAGGTAGTAGAAATTTATTCGCAACACGGTTCAAGTGAAGAATATGGAGGAGGGTATCGTCCTTTAATAACAAATAGAAAAGGATCTAGTGTTCAAGCAGCATTAAATAAAGGTTTTAAATTAGCATTCATAGGAGGTGGTGATGATCATTATACACATCCTGGACGATCTGTAAAACAGTATAAATTACGGAAAGTTGCCGCATCACTACGTTACAAACCAGGAATTGCTGGAATTTTCTCTGATCAATTGAATTCAATTAGCTTGATAAAAAGTCTCAATGAACGTAAATGTTATGCTACGACGGGAAATAGGATGTGGATAAAAATAAAAATAAATTCAACTTTAATGGGGCAGCAAACTATCGTATCAGAGCCTCCTATAATTATCATTACTGTCTGTGGGACAACTCAAGTAGAAAGCGTGGAATTAATAAAAAACGGAAAAGTAATTGCCGTGAGAGCTCCGGCAGATGATCGAATTAAATTTGCTTATAAAGATGATGAATTAAAATCTGGAGAAGAAGCATATTACTATATCCGAGTAACTCAATTTGATGGAGAGAGGGGTTGGAGTTCACCCATTTGGGTAAGAGCAAATTTTAATTAAGAAAAAAAATAGAAATATTAAACTTCAATTTTTTCAGCATTATAAATATCTAAGGCTTGATCTACACTTTTTCCCTCAAATATAGCTTTATAACCAAGAGCTTTATTAATCGGTTTAGGATCTTGAAAAATGTTCCTTCCAATTGCCATGCCATCTAAAATATGGATGATCTCGTAAGCTGTATTATATGCAATTTGTACTGTATTTGCTTTTGCTCCTCCAGCTATTAAACAGAAAATATCTGGTGCATATTCCTTTACTTTTTTAAGCCCTTCGGTATTTTCCGGATAATATAACTTTACCATATCTGCTCCATTTTCGAAGGCCACCCTTGCAGCATATCTTACATTTTCCCATTTTCCCTCCTCTTCTTTTAATCGAGGATTATGCTGCCTTACATATGCCCACACTATTACCGGAAGTTGAAAGTTTCTTGCTTCTCTAACGATCTCAGCTAATTCTGTTAGTTGTTCAGTTTCTTTTTGACCTCCCACATATAAGCTGTAACCTACAGCAACTAAACTTGGACAAATTCCAAGGGCTTCTTGGACTGTACAATCTATTCCGCCATGCGGGGCCCTATTATCATAAAATAATTCGGTTTTTCCATTGAGTTTAAGTACCATTGGGACATCGGGATGCCTATCAGCATACCGTATATAAGTCCCTTTATGTAATATTAATGGAATGCCTGCTTTTTCTGCTATCGCCATTATATAATCTGGATTAGCAGCTTCAGGTATAGTGAAATCAGCCCGATGTTCAAATCCTTGATCGCAAGCAAGAAATAAAGCCTTATCACCAAGCTCTCCTTGAATTAGTATTTTTTCCATCCTAACTTTAAAACCAGTATAGGGATTCTTTAGCGACATTTTTTTTAGAACTTGTTTTAATTTGGATTATATTTTAATTATAACACTAATGAATTTAATTTTTAGCCATTATAATTATAAGCTTTGGACACTAATTGAAAAATAGTCTTTCGGAGAGAAATATGGTAGCCTATGATTTTGATAAGGATGTTCAAAAGGTATTTGATACATCATTTTCAGATATTCCATTTATAGATTGGAAAGAATGGTTAAATATTTCTTCTAAGGATGAATTCGAAACTTTAGCACTGAACCTTTCAGGTTTAGATAAAGTAAATGATTTATTAAATAGAATTAAAAAAGTAAAAACAAACAGCAGAAGCTTCTCAGTAAACCTAGATCCCTATATTGAAGATTACGATGGTCTTGATCCTTTAATTTTGGTTCACACTTCAGGAACAACTGATAGTAGTTTGGCGGGGATTAAATGGTTTCATATGACAAAATCCACGATAGAAAGATTATGGGCACCGGGAATGCGCGCAATATTCGAATCTAGCGGCTTAACCTCAAAAGATTCTGCTGTAATATTTGTTCCTTCAAGATTAAAGCTTGATGGAATTAATGAATCTAACAATAGTCAATATATTTCTTTATATTCTTCTGAATTTTCTCAAAGAGTTATGCTCACTGCAATTAAACCTATTTCATATTTACTGTATGAATACAAGAATTCGAAAAATTTAGCAATTATAGCAAAAATATTATCTCTTGAAAACTTGTCAGTTATTTCAGCTCCCGCAGCTACTATTCTGGGATGGGCAAATATCGATAAATTCCGTGAGGGATTAAAAAAATCTATAGAAAATATAAACATCATCGATGATCCCTTAACTGAGGAGTTTATAGTAATGATTAAGAATGAAGGTTTTAATACAGCTTCATATAAAATTCAAAATCAATTATCTGAGAAAGTATCTAAAGCTACTATCATATTCAGTATTAGCTCCCTTAATACTTATCAATGGGATTTAATAAGAAAATTTATGAAATGGGAAAAAGGAAATGAAAAATTTACAAACTTATATGTGGGTAGTGAAATCGGTCCATTTGCATCCTCACTTGGAAATTATTCACTAGCTTGTTTGAATAAAATGTATGTATTTCCCTTGACAATCCCAGTTGTAGAATACAAGGGAAAGTTAAGTTTAATCACCCAAGCTAAGAATAAGATCGGAAAATTATTAGTATCACGTCAAAATAATTCACATCCATTAATTAACATTGATACTGGAGATGTTATAGAAATTAAAAATCAGGAAAAAATTCCGATAATTAGAGGTGAAATATTTCGATCAGCCTTTCGTCTTAAATATCCTATCAATATTTCAAAAAAAGTCAAATCATCTGAAAATATAAATGTATTTGCTGGAGATTTATTTACTTTAAGGGAATTTGATATATTTGCCCCTCGATATTTGTTGGATTGCCTAATTAATGGATGTAAGATTCAAACAGATTCTTTATTATTAGTAGGGGTACAAGATAATCAGGTTCCTTGGGAGTTATTCCTTCCTGCTAATGAAGAAATTAAATGCATAAATAATGAGGAGATTCTTAAAACAATAAAAACTTGCCCATACGAGGAACAAATTGAAAACGCGATTCAAAATAATTATCTTAATATAACGATGATAGATGAGCAGCCAGTTGATTTTAAAGCTACACGATTAGGGATTTTGAAAAAAGTTCAAAAAGGGATTATTCCCAAGGGAATATTAAAAAAGTGGGCATTATATGTAGTCTTACCTACATCAATTTCGGAGGAAAAAATTTTATAACTGATAATTTAAAATCATAATTTACATGATTAATATTATATAGAGAGAAATCTAATCTTAATAACGTCAGTAAATATATACCCAATTATGTGGTGAATTAAAATAAATATTAGCCTGTATGATTTATCTATGCATGATCTATTACAGGGAAGTTTTAGTTTAATTTATGTCGTTATCTCTTATATTTTAGGGGTTTTAATCCTTTTAAAATATTTTAAATTTAAAACGAGAGATTATATCTTCGTTGGACTTGCCTGGATGGGGATTTCCAATCCATGGATCGGAGATGCCATATCTTTTCTTATGATAATTTTTATAGGATCCACCTTGAATCCTTTAATTTATTTTATAGTTGCATATGCAATTATCCCATTTTTCATTTTATGTTGGTTAATCGCATTTACAGATTTATTATATCCTAATAAGCAGAAACTACTTTTAATTTTATATTTGATCTTTACTGCTATCTTCGAAATCCACTTTTTTTATTTACTATATACAGATATTTCGTCAATAGGAGTTTTTGTTGGCATTTTTCGAATACGTTGGAGTCTTTTAATGGAAATTTATTTCAGTCTTTTCATTCTTACAGCAATTATTTCGGGGATTTTGTTTGCTCAAGTTTCAATTAAATCTCATAATCCAGAAGTTAGTTTAAAAGGTAAACTTATATTGGCAGCATTTATCTCATTCACAGCAGCGGCAGTTACTGAAGCATTCGGCCATTTAGATCCCTTAACTGTAGTTCTAACGAGAATCATCTTAATATCAAGCTCAATCGAATTTTATTTAGGTTTTATATTACCAAGAAGAATTAGAGATTTTTTTCTAAAAGAAGAAAAAGCATGATTTTTATAATTTAAAATCTAAAATTTTTTTTATTTCTAATTTCTTCCATAATTAACTTAATACATATCATTAAAATGTCATTTTAAGTCAAAGGTGGCAAAAAAGTATGGGAGAACAGAAAAAAGTGGGCCATGCTCAACATTTAAAGGCAGTAAATCACCCAATTAGACGAAAAATGTTGACTTTCATAAATGAAGTAGAAAAAATCTCAGAAAAAGACTTACTGGAGAAACTTAGTAATAATAATATTCTAGATGATGAGAATATGTTTCGATATAACATGGGTTTTCTAATACAAGCTCAATGTGTTGAAAAAATTGATGGTGAAAATGGCACCTCTTACAAAATTTTACCGGGCGGAAAGGTAATTGAAAATTTTTAATTTCTTTTCTTTTTTTATAATTTTATAGACGTGAAGAAAAAATATTTTACCATATTTATCTTACCATGCCAGATGAGTTTGAATTTCGAGAATATAAATCATTAGAGGACTATATGAAAACCTTAGAGGGCTCAACTTATTACCATGGCTTATTATTAAGAGCAGTGAATCATCCCATTCGAAAAGAAATTTTAAAAATAGTAAATAGGCAAAAAAGAATAACTCATACTGAATTATTTTTAGAATTAAAAAAAGAAAATATATTAGATGATGAAAATGTTCTGAATTATAATCTAGATTATCTTATTAAAGCACTCTGTATCAATGTGATAAAATACGAAGCTAGTGGTCAACTCATTTATGAAATTACCCAAAGCGGACAAGTTGTAGATTGGCTTTGAAGGAAGTGTGTAATTGATCTAGATGATTCAACAGATATTTTTAAAGCGAAAGAAGTTCTTGGAGACATATTCTGCATCTCTGGT
The DNA here is from genome assembly GCA_019058445.1 of Promethearchaeota archaeon. Classification (GTDB taxonomy): domain Archaea; phylum Asgardarchaeota; class Lokiarchaeia; order Sigyniarchaeales; family SOKP01; genus LW40-45. The sequence goes on from JAHPZA010000009.1 coordinate 162,688, forward strand.
AATGTTATGGAGAGGCTTCTTACATTTGGTACTCCTCAAAAAGTTGAGGATTATTCTAAAAAATTAATTGATATTGTCGGAGAGGGAGGAGGATTTGTTTTAAAAGGAGAGGCTCCAAGAGAAGCAAAAGCTGAAAATATTAAAGCTATGGTTAATGTGGCAAAAAATTGTAGAGCTGATACATAATTTTTAAATCTTATTGAAAAGTTTTAATGATAGACTTCAAATCAAATAATTTTTAATAGTAGCTAAATAATTAATTACTAATTTTTTCTAATTTTTACTCAGGATTACTTAATCTTTATAGATAGTTTTATATTAAAATAAGTTTCAAGATATAATTAAAACACTTCATTTAAAAACCAAATATATTTGATGTATTATGAATGAGAGGAAAGAAGGATCATTAGAAGGATATTCAACGAAATTCGCTGTTTTTTATTCCTTCGGGCAATTGAGTGATGTAATCGGATACCAAATGTTTGTGTTTCTAATTTTCACATTTTATTACGCTGTTGTTGGATTAAATATCAATTTAATATCAATTGGATTTATTATCTGGAGCATTTGGAACGCGATTAATGATCCCATGATTGGAACTCTTTCAGATCGCACAAATACAAGATGGGGTAGAAGAAAACCATATGTCCTTATTGGATTTATTCCCTACTGCATTATTACAGTTCTTCTCTGGACACCCCCAATAGACGCGGAAGTTCTAACTTTTATCTATTTTATAATAACCATACTTTTATTTGATACTATTTATACCTCATATTCTATGGGACAGGCAAGCATGTTTCCAGAGCTTTTTAAAAATGAAGAAGAACGAACTAAAGCAAATAACATTCGGCAAATTTTTACTATTATTGGTTTAATTGCGGCATTTGTAATGCCAACTTTCTTTATTCCTAAGCTTGATAGCCCTAAATATTTTTTGAATTACAGATATGCGGGAATGTTTGCGGCATTTTTAATATTTATTTTTGGCCTAACTTTTATTAAATTTGGAACAAAAATACCTGCGGAATTTACAGAAGATTACAAGACAGCTCCTCCCTTTTTTAAATCATTAAAAACATCTTTGAAAAATAAATCGTTCAGATGGTACGTAATTATACATTTTACGAACTGGTATGTTTATTCAATGCTTCCTACTATTTTCCCACTTTACGGTAGTTTTGTGTTAGGGATTAAAGAAGGAGAATCTATATTGATTGGATTGTTGTTAGCTTTGACATTTATATCTGCTGTTTTTTTTATGCTCATATGGCGTACTATTGGGCTAAAATTGGGAGTGAAAAAAGGGATAATGATTTCTCAAACGGTTTTCATTTTAGCTTTATTGCCCTATATGTGGATATCAAGTTTCACTGAGGCTTTATTAGTATCTTTTCTTGTCGGACTCGGTCTTTCCGGCTCATTACTTTATTTAGATATTCTCATTGCTTCAGTTATGGATGAAGATGAATTAAATACAGGTGTAAGAAGGACTGGAGGAATTTATGGGATTAGCACATTCATTTTGAGATATGCTTCAATATTTATGATCCTTTCTATTAGTCTTGTATTCAATTCAGTAGGGTGGGCGGTTTTTGATCCAAAAGGGGCATCCCAAGAAACCATATTTGGTCTTAGGCTTTTAATGTTTGCATTTCCAGCAACAGCATTATTTATAGGGATATTAGCTACGATTAAGTTTCCTATTTCCAAAGACAGATATACTGAAATAAAACAAAAATTGGAAAAATTACATCAAGAAAAAAGAGAGAAAACAGCTTAATAATGAAAATTTAATATCAATTCTTTTTGTTTTCTTTATTATATTATATAACTTTGTAATATTGTGGTTTAAATCATTGAATGTTCAGTTCGGGATATTACTTCATCTTGAATTTCTTTTCCTAAATCAACAAAGTATGCACTATAGCCCCCAACCTTAACGATAACATTTCTATATTTTTCGCGATCTTTTTGAGCTGCCAATAAAACTTCTTTAGAAACCACAGTGGGCTGAAGTTGTTCCCCTCCTAGTTCGAAGTATGTTTTTATCAATGAGATCCATTTATTCTTCGCCTCCTCCGTTTTTCCAATTCCAGAGGGATGCATTCGAATATTCACGGCACAACCACAGACATGCTCAAAGTCAAGTGCTGCAACGGATCTTAAAACGCCAGTTACGCCATTCTCTTCTACATTATATGGATTACAACTAGATGCTAATGGTTTTCCTGCTAATCTACCATCTGGAGTTGCTAATGATACCCTGCCCACATATGTATGACTTGTCATGCTAATGATAAATGGAGCATAAATGCCGTCCTTATATGTCTTGTACTTATATGTTTCTTCAAACATGCGAGATGTAACTTCTCTGGAGAGTTCATCGCATTCTGGATTTCCATTTCCCCATTTACCATCAAGATCTAGGATTAACTGGTGAATCCATTCATACCCGTGTGTAAAATTATTATCAATCGCATCAACAAGCTCTTTCAATGAAAATTTTCTTTGTTCAAAAACTAATTTTTTTATCACGTACAAAGAATCAATAACATTAGCAATGCTAGCCAAAAAGAGGATACCTTCGCAATCGTAGATTGCTCCTCCTTGAGTCACATCCTTTCTATTTTCCAAACACCCTTGAACAAATGCAGATAAAAATGGTGAAGGCAAGAATTTAGCGTATATTTCATCTCTAATTTTTGTTGCGTCTACTATATGTTGGATAACATAATCCGATTGTTTATAAAAGGCTTGAAGGAACTCTTCAAATGTTTTAAATGATTCTGGTTCACCCGTTTTCGGACCGATATCTTTTATAGGTCCTACTAAAGTCTTTGAATTCCCATTTCGTAGCGCAGTATCAAGTGTATTACATAATAATATTGCAGAGAAACCAATTCCCCCTGTCTTACCAGGAGTTGCCATGTCGACGCAGCCCGTGATGCAATATCCCTGAGCATCTTCTTCACTAACTCCTCGCTTAATTAACGCTTTTTTTCCAATATTATCATTTAACATTGAGAGACTTGATACTCCCTTATATTGAAGGTCAGCAATTTTTAAATATAATTCATCTGGTGTTTCATCATGTAATCTTACTGCAAAGTTTAGGCAAGCCCTTGAACGTTCAACTGCGTCTAAAAGAAGATATGTCAATTTATTTGTGGCATCTTCTCCTGATTCCGTAAGCCCTCCTAACGTAACTGGTTCAGAGCCCTCATAACGTTGACTAAATTCTGAAAGAGCATCTGGATACGGACGTACATTATGACTCATTATTTTTAATATTAATTCTTCCAATAATTCACGTGCTTCTTCAGGAGTAATTCTTCCTTCTTCCATATCACGTTTATAATAAGGGTAAAAGATTTGATCGAGACGACCAGGTCCATGAACATTAAAAGGAAGGGCTAAATCAACCGCAACTTTGAGAATCCAATATAGTTGTACAGCTTCTTGGAATGTTTTGGCAGGTTTTGATTTTACATTATTACATGCATCATACATTTTAGATAATATAGCTTTTCTTATCGGATCATTGGTATTTTTAATTTCTTCCTTAAGTTTTTCAGTCAATCTCTTCCCGTATATCATTATCCCTTCCAGAGCTGTATCAAGGGAGGTTAAAAAATCTAGTTGTTCTGGTTTTAAATTATCATTCTTCTTGATTTCTTCCTGTACTTCTTCTCGCATGCCTAAAAATCCTTTTTGGATGGCAGTCTCATGGTCAAGAATTATATGTCCTTGCCAGCCCCCTATGACTGCATTATTTGAGATTATTGGTTGGTTTTGAGATTTTGTTATTGGTACATGACTAATGAAATCATAAAATTCACCTTTATAGATTTTTTTTTCTAAAAAAGTTTTCTCAATTAGTTCGGAAATCGTTTTTCCTTTCCAATAGGGAAATAACTCATTTAGAAGCATTTCTTTATCCTCTTCTTTTATTTGAAATGGATTTATCCTTCTTTGATCTAAAGGATGGCTTCCCATGGTTGGTATAGCAGCGCCCATCTCTTTTATCTCTTCTATATATTTAATAAGATCTATTCCTTTTTTATTCATATATTCTATAAAGGATTTGTTAAATTCCTTTTCAAATTTTCTCATGGCTTTTTTATCAATTTCAGTCTCGAGTATTTTGTTCCATATACCACGCTCTATATCAATAGGTATACCAAGGAAGCTTTCTGTCCATTTTCCCGCAATACGATCATCAGGATTTATATAGATTTGCATCTTTTCATAAACATTTTTCATAGATAAAGCTATTCTAACACCAACAGATAAATTACTTCCCTCAGTTTCAGACCACTTTTCAGTGTAATATTTGGCTCTTTCAACAGAAATTAATGTCTTATCATCAAGAAACCTTCTACGAATATTTTTAATTCTTTCACTCGCATTATCTATAATTTCCATATATCAATCACCCATCAAAATTTGTTTTTACTAATATATGTATATTATGATAAATAATGCATATTACAATATTTAAACGTTTGGAATAATTGCGATTTATCAAACATTAGAAATCTACTGATATATTTATATATAATGATGATTAATCTTCTAATTAAAATTGAAGTTAATTGTGTTAATGAGAGAAAATTTTATTAGATATATAAGAGAAAGCAATGAAGATCTTTTTAAATAATAATCTATAAATTTATTGGTTATTAATATGAAAATATTTGTTATATGTTGATTGAATTATATATTTTTTTAAAATAAATGAGTATAGTAAAAAATGGGCATAGAAGAAATATCTCAAATTGAATTAACTATTGTATTTTTTGACATAATTTTTGTAATAATTTCAACAATTATATCAATTAAAACAATTCTTAAATATTTTGGTTTAAGGAAAAAAGTTTTCTTAACAGCTGGATTTACTTGGCTCTCTCTTAGTACTACATATTGGTCAACTTCACTGGCTTGTTTTTACCATCTTTTGTTTGAAAGACCCATTAATTCTCAATTTTATATTGTCGTAAATAATGTTCAAACTGGGTTTATACTAATGTTTTGGATATATACGTTTTGTCTCCTAATCTACCCAGAGAGAAAAAAAGCAATACTCATACCATTTTTTACAATAACTATTATTTTAGAGACTATTCTGATAGTCTTAATTATTGTAGCTCCTTACTATGTTGCTACGACTACAGGCTATTGTATGATAAAACCTGAAATATATTCTATTATATTCAAATTTTTTGTTCTTATTGTGATTTTTATTTCTATCGTTATTTTTTATAGAGAATCAATGAAATCTGAAAAGCCAGAAATTCGATGGAAGGCAAGTTTTTTACTACTAGCGATGATATCTTATGGTATTAGTTTATTTGAGATTGTATATGTCGGTTTTTTCATTGAATCAATAACAATTATTACTCTTATAGTGATAATCATATTTAGATTTTTCTTAATATCGAGTGCCATTGAATTTTATCTTGGTTTTTTTTTACCAAATAAAATAGCAAAATGGATAATAAAAGAGGAAGAATAATTTAATCAGGTTCTATAATTATTTTATAGTTAATTTAACAATAAAGATTTCAAATGTTCAAACCATAGAAGTAATTTATAAATTATTAATTATTTTTTAAAACTTTAATCAACCAATATAAGCTTGAAATTAAAAGGTTCTAAGAAAATTAGTAGCTAATTTGAAATTAAATAAAAAAATATTATAAAAAAATGACTGATATCGAAAAATTAATGGAAAAATTAAAGAAACGAATTGAATTCATGAAACTATTATCTAGCGTTCCTAAACTACGTATTTTGTTATTGCTTCTTATATTTCGAAAATTAAGCCTTGCTCAGCTAAGTAAGTTATTAGGAAGGACTAAGGCGACAGTAACTCATCATATTAAGAAATTTGAAACCTCCGGAATTATAAAAACCTCGAGAAAGGAAGCTCGTGGTTCCATTGATGCAAAACTTTATGAACTAGATCCTGATTTCTTTGAATTAGTAGAATTGAGTTTTGATAAGTTTCAGTCACTCGAACAAAATGAAAGTAGAGAATTATTACATTATGTGCTTTTGAGAGATAAATGGATGTTTGAAGTTTTTAGAAATATTCTAAATTTTGCTAATCGATTTTATCAAGAGATTGATGAGAGGTTCTTAACAGATAATTCAGATTTTATTAAACAAACTAAAGATTTTTATTTTAAGAGTCCTGTCGATTATGATATTTGGTTTCTCACTGAAGATGGAAAAAAATCTTATGATAAAGCTGTTATCCAATTTAAAGAACGAATTAATAAAATTGTTGAGGACGATACTAAAAAAGGAAAATTAGTTGTAAGACCATATTGTATTCTTAATCTTGTTCTTCCTCTCAAAAAATTATCTGAGTTTGATCTTGAAAGAAAGAGAATAATGGATTTTTTAGGAAGTTAATTATATTATAATGATTTTAAATTTCCAACATTAAATCAGTTCGATTTAAATTATAATCGGATTATTGTAGGATTTATTTTACTATTTTAGGATTAAAATTAAGTATTTAAATGGAAGAATTTGTGTTTTAACGATTACAAACGACTTGAAAATTATATTGCTCAAATGTTTTAGTAATTTCTTCTAATTCTTCTTCAGTTAAATCTCCCATATCTTTATATAAGTGCCCTTTGCCCACTTTCTCATATTTCGTTTTCGCCATTTTATTATATGGCATTAAATGAACTGAACCAGAATAATGGATTTTTTTTAAAAAATTTGCGATACCTTCAATAGTTTTAAGATCGGTATTAACGCCAGGAATAATGGGAATACGTGCGATAATTCTATTACTTCCCACCTTGGAGTGAATTTTAGCAAAATTATTTAGGATTTTTTCATTAGAAACAAATGTGAATTTCTTATGTTCATATGAGTCAGGATGTTTTATATCGAATAGAAATAGATCAACTAAATTAACAAGATTTTCAATAAGATCTTCTTTAAAAAATCCACAAGTTTCTATTGCGGTATGAATTCCTTTCTGTTTAAACGATTTGAGAAGTTCTAATAGAAATTTTGATTGGAAGGTCGGTTCTCCTCCCGAAATGGTGATACCTCCCCCAGATGTTTCATAAAATGGTTTATCTAGTTCTGCTATATTCACAACTTTATCAACCAACATTGATTTCCCTATTAGCTGCATAACTTCATTCGGACAAGCTTCTACGCAATTTGCACATAAAGAACATAAATCCTTATCTTTTATAACTCCATTAACTGTTAATTTAAGTGCTTTATTAGGACATGCTTCCACGCATAACCCACATTTTTTACATTTTTCTTTAAAATATGAAATTTCTGGTTTTAACTCCTGAGATTCGGGATTATGACACCATAAACAGCGTAAAGGACAACCTTTTAGGAATATGATAGTGCGGATTCCAGGACCATCATAAACAGCATAATGTTGAATATCGAATACTATTCCTTCCATCGGACTTTCTTGTTAATTGTTATTAATTAAGTATTTCTAAAATTTCTAATGTAATATTAATTAAATGAAATTTGATAAAAAAAAATGAATCTTCAATGAAAAATTATTCTTTTTAATTAAAAAATTAGGTTGATTAATAATAATATCTGGATTTTTTATACTCTGTCGTGTTCGGTTCTAGATATAATCTCATCTTGGATCTCTTTACCTAAGTCTGTAAAATAAGCAGAATAGCCTCCAACTTTGACAATGATATTTCTATAATTAACTGGATCCTTTTGAGCTGCTTTAAGAACTTCCGTAGAAACCACAGTGGGTTGTAGTTGTTCTCCTCCTAATTTAAAATATGTTTTTATCAAAGAGATCCATTTCTTCTTACCATCTTCAGATTTGCCAATTCCGGAAGGATGCATTCGAATATTTACAGCACATCCCATAACATGTTCGTAGGGGAGAGCTGAAACAGAACGCAATACACCAGTTGGTCCATGCTCTTCAACATTATAAGGATTACAACTTGCTGCGAATGGTTTTGCGGCGAGTCTGCCATCGGGGGTAGCAATTGAAATCCTCCCATCATAAGTGTGGGTTGTCATGCTATTAATAAAGGGAGCAAAGAATCCATCCCTGAATGTCCGATATTTATAAGTTTCTTCAAACATGTGGGAACTGACTTTTTTTGCGAGTTCATCTGACTCTGGATTGCCGTTGCCCCATTTTCCGTCTAAATCCAGGATTAATTTATGAATCCATTCATACCCATTACTATAATTGTTATCAATGGCATCAATTAGCTCTCGTAATGAGAATTTTTTCTCTTCAAATACTAATTTCTTAATAACATACAGAGAATCTATAGTATTGGCAATACTCGTCATGAAAAGTATTCCCTCACAATCATAAATCGCACCTCCATCTGCAATATCTTTTTTATTTTCAAGGCAGCCCTGCATGAATGCTGATATTAATGGAGCAGGTAAGTATTTTGCATAAAGGCTATCTCTAATAATGGCAGCATCAACAATTTTTTTAATCATATTATCGGCTTGAGCATAAAATGCTCCCAAAAATTCATCAAAATTTTTAAATGATTCTGGTTCACCTGTCTTTAGACCAACATTTTTAACGAGTCCAATCAGAGTCATTGCATCTCCATTGCGAAGAGCCATATCAAGAGTTCGACATAGTAATATTGATGAAAAACCCTCTCCTCCTGTTTTTCCGGGAGAACACATATCAACACATCCAGTTATAGCATACCCATTGGCATCTTCATCTGTGAACCCTCGATTTTTTAATGCTTGAAGACTGATCTCGTCATTCATTAATGAAACACTAGAAACTCCATTATAATGAAGATCAGCTACCTTCATTAACAATTCATCAGGAGTGTTATTATGGATTCTCACAGCAAAATTAAGGGATGCCTTTGATCTATCGGCCGCATCTAGCATAATGTATGTTAGCGCATTTGTAGCATCTTCCCCCGATCCTGTAAGACCTCCCAAAGTCACTGGTTCAGAACCCTCATATCGTTGACTAAAATCACTTGATGCGTTTGAATTTGGACGCATATTATGACTCATTACTTTTAAAAACAATTCTTCACATAGTTCACGCACTTCATCCTTTGTGATTCTTCCATCTTTCATATCTTTAATGAAATAAGGATAAAATAATTGATCTAATCTTCCTGGAGCATGGACATTGAATGGAACTGCCAACTCTACAGCTGTTTTAACGGTCCAATATGATTGAACTGCTTCACGAAACGTTTCAGCAGGATAGATAGGAACTTTGCGTGTGATTTCTAGTATCTTAGATAATATTTTCTTTCTTTCAGGATCTGATGTCCTATCTAACTCCTCTTCTATCTTTTTAATGAGCCTGCGTGCAAATATAATGACTCCTTCAAGAGCAATATCTATGGATCGTAAAAAATCCAATTCCTTTTCGGTGGAATAGGCCTTTTTATTTATCAATTCTTGGACATCCTGATGCATTGCCAGGATTCCCTTTTTAATCGGAGTTTCATGATCAAGGATTAAATGCCCCTGCCATACCCCAAGCGCGGATCCAAGTGATGTAACATAATCACTTTTGCCAGTCGTACGTGGTAAACTATCTATGAAATTTCCAAATTCGCCTGGATAAATTCCGGATTCTTTAAATGCAATACCAAGTAAATCAGCAATAGTTTTTCCATTCCAATAAGGAAGTAATTCATTGAGTAGGAGATTTTTATCCTCCTCTTTAATTTGATAAGGATTTATTTTTCTTTTGTCCATGGTATCGGTTCCAAGACCAGGCATAGCTACTCCAATCTTTTTTGTATGAGTTAAGAGCTCTAATGGATTTATTCCTTTGTTTTCCAAAAATTCCATCAAACATTTATTCCCATCACTGGCAAATTTACGCATTCGTTTTTTATCAAACTCAATCTCAAAAACTCCATTAAATAATCCTCTTTCAATGTCTATCGGAATACCGAGAAAATTCTCCGTCCATGTCCCTACAATGCTATCATCCGGATCAACATCAAAATGCATGTTTTCATAGACATGTTTCATAGCCATTGCAACGCGAATCCCAACGGGAACTGGCTCACTTTTATTTTCTAATTCTTTCCACTTTTCAGTATAAAACTTCGCTCTCTCAATCGAAACGAAAGGAATTTCATCAAGAAACCTTTTTCGAAATCTTTTTATTCTTTCACTTGCATTATCTCTCAAATCCAATATAAGTCCCTCACTACATACTCAAATATCTGTGTATGATAATAAATGATCTTAATTAAATAAAATAGATTTTAGCAGTTAATTATTTTTTTCTTCAATATTTTATAATTTCAGCTTTATAAACAAGAAAGAGAAAGAATTAGGAATATTTATACTGCATTATCTTTTATAAATATTTTTGCCACTCTTTCAGGTAAAAGGAATCCGAAATAATAGCAAAAAAAGACTGATATTTTAACAGTTTAATAATGGCTGATAATCCAATCTCCAATTTGGACAGATAAAATAAGCAATTGTTAATCAATATTTTCAAAATAAAGCTTGAAACACTTACAGCAAGGTATTCCAAAATCCAAATTCAATCTTTTAATTTTCTTATTTTTGTTAAGTTTCATGAGCTTAAACAATTTTTCCTTAATTTTCTCATTACTCTCATCAAAATAAATCTTTTTTAAATTAGACCAGTGCAAATTTTCTTGGCATATTGGACAAACAGAATAGTATTTCATAAAATCCATATAATCCTTTTTTTCCTCTTCATTAAGATTTTTTAATTTTAAGTCAGGATGATTGGCTATTATTTCTCTTAAATTATTTAATTCATCGAGCATTTGATCTCTTAACTGATTTGGGCTCAATTGAATAGGATCTTGATCAAAAACAAAATCTCTCTTGTCAAATTTGTTGAAATATTCGACAGCTTCATTAAAAAAAAGTAATTCTTTATTTTTTCTTTCTTTAAAACTATTTTCGATCATAGAATCTTTTTCTTTTACTTTGGAACTAATTTACTTCTCCATTTAATATTTAGATATTATAGTTTAAATGTTTTACATTTATTTACTAATAATCAATTATATTAAGATAATTACATTAAAACATGTTTTCTTTAAATTAGAAAAAATTAAAAAAATCCTTACTATGATAAAATAGGTCATTTTTTTTAGCTTCAGTTAGTCTCTTAATGTCCATTACTTTAGAGGGAGCAAAATATTCAAAATCAAATTTCACATCATCTCCCGCTTTTTTACCTGGAATTGGCATTAATCTTGCTGTCAATGGTTTATTATGAGTAATGGCTATGGTACTTAGATCTAATAAGATATAAAATAATTCTCTTTCAGAAATATCCCCCGGTAAAGGAATACAATCAAGACCCGTGCCACAAACAGTTGAATATAATAAAAGCGAGTCAATGGTTAATTTTTTTTCCTTCAGTCTTAAAGCTATAGTAAAATCTTCAAACACGGGTTGCATGACTCCTGAAAACCCTATAACTTTTTCTTTTTTCGGAATACAGTTAGTTATTAGGCCAATTGCAAATAAACTTCCGTAGCCCCCAAAATACTCTATGCCCAAACTTTCTACTGCTGTTCCAATACTTCTATCATACCTTGGAAAAGGAGCAGGTGTGAGATCCATTCCTACAAATTCTATATCATGTTTATAACTCACTCTTTCAGAGATTTTTAAAACTTCCTCATATATTTCATCCAACCTATTTTTTAAATTCGTTTTTGCCTCGTTTAAGTTCGATGATTTGTGGAATGTTGTTATTACCTCGTCTGCCATTTCTAATGCTATTGAAAAGGCTGGCTTATCAGAGTTTCTATGATAGGCTGCGGGAAAAAAAGGAGTATTTGGAGGTACGTTACAGCTTACACAGAATTGCAAGTTCTTAAAGGGGTCAGGTTCAGAAAGTCTTTTAATGATTTTTACCGCTGACTTTAAGGCGGGGAAACTTATTTTATTTTCCGAAATAACCGGGAGTGAAGTAAATAGAGTAGGAAACTCTTTTAAATACTTATCAAATTCGTTTAAGATTAATTTTTCAAAAATCCCAAAATGCCCTAATTCATCTGCTCGCATAGTGCTGCATGCAAAATAATCGATCTCAAATTTATTGAATAATGTTTGCAAAATTGAGAATTCTTCATGTAAAATTGACAGAGTCTCTTGTACATCTTTTCTATAGGTTAATTGGTTTTCATACATTAATAGTGGTTGGGAGCAGATTCGTTTTGTATCTACTGGAATATTGATGTTTTTAAATTCTTCAATTAAGTCATTAAAAAACAGCTTAAATCTTTCGAGTTTTTCTTCTAAGAACGCTTCAATTTCGAGGTATTCATACAAAATTGGAATTTTGTCCCCTAAAGTGATTGCTCTAATTCTCATTATTTTTATGGTGTTGATATTAAAGATTAATTCCACTTATTATAATAAGATTATAAAAACTATTAAAAATCTTAATATTTTCAATGAATTACACAAAATAAAGGATAATACTCTTATAATTTTATTGAGAGTATTAATTAATCTTGAGTCAGTATTCTGTCTATTTCTTGGCTTAATCTTAATGCTAGTTCAGAATGAGCATCTCCACAAGAATTTAAAATTATTTTTGCTTGTTTAGCATATGACTTTTGCTGATCCCTCGACCACGCATCTAAGGGCAGGTCAATTAGATTATCTAAACGATCTGCTAATTTTATAATTTTTGCCTCATTAGAGGCGTTTTGAAGATTTTTAAGATAATATTGTTTTTCTGTAGTAATAGGAATGCTCAGTTCATTTACGATGGAAGCGACATTTCTTCCAAATTTTTTTTCGATTTCACTTAGAGATGTATCTGTATCTTCAACTAAGTCATGAAACAGTGCGGCTATCATCATATTCTCATGGACAAATTCATTAAATCCCGCAGCTCTTAAAATTAGGGTAATCCGAAGTGGATGGATAAAATAGTAAATATCTCCTGATTTGCGCTTTAAATCTCCATATTTTATCACAGCAAAGTTTAACGCATTCCAGTACTTCAAGAAAGATTTCATATTTCATTCAACCTTGCTTTTTCTTTTACTTGTAAATCTTTTTCTTTGAGAATAGGTCTTTTATATTCATTAGGTTTAATAGGACCTAACTTCTTTAATTCTTCCGTAAATTGAGCAACAACTTGAGCAAATTTTTCACCTTCTCCGGCAGATATACTTTCAATTCTCACTCTCTTTTCATTTATTCCTGATTCAGCAAGTACTTCTTTAATGCTTTCGTATCGAGTTTTGGCTTTAATGAATCCCTCCTTATAATGACAATCTTGCTCATGACAACCAGCAATTAAAACTCCATCTGCACCATTAAAGAACGCATCAAAAACTAAAGAGGGATCAAGCATTGCGGTACACATAACATGAATTGCTCTAATATTTGTGGGATATGTTAATTTACTTGTCCCCGCTAGATCAGCTCCTAAATAAGAACACCAATTGCACATAAAAGCTATTATTAAGGGAAATTCACTTTTTTTTTCTAAGATTGCTTCAAATTGTGCTGTAATTTGTTGTTTTGTGAATCCAGGTATATATAATGCATTTTGAGGACACATTGCAGCACATGCACCACATCCAGTACAATTTGCTTGAATAATTTCTAATGTTTTATCTTCAATTTTTAATGCATTATAGATACAAATATTTTCGCACAACCGGCACAGATCACATTTATCTTTATCGAGACACACGATATGAGGATCTAACTCTACTTTCCCTTTCGCAGTAAGAGCAATTGCCTTTGCTGCCGCACTTTCGGCTTGAGCAATGCTAGAAGGGATATCTTTTGGGCCTTGAATCATTCCTGCTAAATAAATCCCATTGACGGAGGTTTCAGAAGGTCTAACTTTAAGGTGTTTTTCAAGTAAAAATCCATATGGATCTTGTGATATATTTAAAATTTGACTTAACTCATCTGTACCCTCAGCGGGTTCTGAACCAACTGCCAAAACTACTAAGTCACATTTATTTTGGAAAATTTTATTTTCAATAACATCTTCCCCTCGCACTAATAATTGATCATCTAAATCGCTTTTTAAAACCGCAGAAACGTTGCTTTTGATAAACCTTATTCCAAAAACTTCTCTTGCTCTATTATAAAATTCCTCACAATTTTTTCCAACTGCACGTATATCGTTATAATAAATATTTATTTTTATATCCGGATGTTCCTGTTTTAATAGAACAGCTTGTTTAATTGCAGCATTACAGCATACTTGACTGCAATAGTCATGGTGAATTATTTCATTCCGAGATCCGACACATAAAATAAAGGAAACTTTCTTGGGAGGTGCTCCGTTCGAAGGTTTTATTACCCTTCCTCTGGAAGGGCCATCATTATTAAGTAATCGTTCCATTTCCATGGTGGTAATAATATCTGGATATTTTTGATAGTTTAATTCTCCTAATATGGAGGGATCAAATGTTTTGAAACCTGTAGCAACGATTATGGTACCTACTTTAATCTCTATATCTTGGGCTTTTTGATCAAAATCAATAGCGTTTCGATCTCCACAAGCTTGCTGGCAAGCTTTACAGCCTATACAATGTTCTTCTAAAATATTAGGAAATAGAGGTATCGCTTGAGGATAAGGTACATCGATCGCCTTTCTTGGATAAAAGGTATTTTTTACGTCTATCGGACAAACATCTCTACAAATGTCGAAACATCCTACACAATTTTCTTCAATAATAAATCGAGGATTTTTTTGAATTGTAACATCAAAATTCCCAACATACCCCTCAACCCTTTTGACTTCAGAATATGTTAATAATTCGATATTGGGATGCTCATTAATCTCACTCATCAAAGGTCCCAGAATGCAAATGCTACAATCTAATGTGGGAAATGTTTTATCAAAAAGTGCCATATGACCTCCGATTGTGAGATCGCGCTCTACTAAATATACCTTATATCCCGCATCTGCAATTGCCATGGCAGCTTTAATCCCCGCGATACCACCCCCAATTACTAAAGTTGAGGGCGTTATATTTGAAAATTGTACTTCTAAGGGCTCTAAAAGTTTTACCTGTTCAATGGCCATCGTAATTTGATCTATTGCTTTTAGGGTGGCTTTTTCAGGTTCTTGTGGATGCACCCAAGAATTTTGTTCTCGAATATTCGCAAATGAAACTAAATATCTATTAATACCAGCTTGTTCAATAGTTCTCCGAAAAAGAGGACCGTGTAATTTAAAAGAACATGCAGCGATAACAACCCGATCGATTTTATTCGTTTTTAATTCTTCTGTCAATTCATGTAAACCGGACTCAGAACATAAATATTGATTTCCCATAACATAAACGTCCGGATAATCCTTAAAATGCTCAAGTAATTTATTATTATTGATAACACCTGAGATATTTTTTCCACAGTCGCATATGAACAATCCAATTTTCAAGGTATATCTTCCTCCAAAAGAGAAATACTCTATGATTTATATAAAGTTAAATTTTTAATAATTATTCGTAATAGAAAATAATAATTTCAGTTAGATTGCTTTTACAATAGCCAATATTATTTAAAAAACAAGTATATCTAAAATCTTATCTCATAAATAATTACCTATTAATAAATACTGTAAATTTAACATTTCTGTAAGCAATTCTTAAATAAGAGATCATCCCAATACATTTTAAGTACGATATTTTAATCGTATTAATTATCGATGATAAGTTGTTAAACATGAGAAATCTAACCACAAATAAAAAAATACTTTTAACCTCTACTGTCTTAATATTTACTGCTATCCTATTAATTAGTTCTTTTCCAATGATTACAACTCCTATGAATTCATCTGGCTCAGGAAAGGCAAGTTCTGAATCGGGATCAGAACCATCAGTTGCGTTCGCAAGTAGCGGTTCAAATACTATGAGTCCAAATAACCTTTTACCAGGAGATATTATTCTTTTAGGTACTGATGATACACTTTTCGACTTTCTCATCCCTGGGAAGTGGTCACATACAGTGATAGTTGGAGGGATAGCTGGATATCATGAAATTTGGGCCACCGAAGAAGGTACTTGGGTTCCAGAAGGTGAGACTTGGGTGGTTCACTCCACTAAGGATGATGATGGTGATGGATTACGAACTTCCCGATTTAATACTGTTGTCAATGATCATGCTGGTAATGTTGTTGCGATAAGAATTTTAAAACCGGGTGGAGCATTGTTATCATCCTCAGAAAGAACGGCTATTGTTAATTTTGCTACCTCTAAAATAGGTTTAGATGAGGGTTATGACTGGAACTGGCTTGGTAAACAGACAGGTATTGATACTGCTGACCCCGAAATCGCACCAGATGGGTATTACTGCTCAGAACTAGCATGGGCAGCTTATAAATCCACCTTAGGCATTGATTTAGACGGAGATTTTTCACCTTTCAATATTGGAGTTTCACCGGAAGATATCTATTGGTCTCAATATGCTCAAGTGATCGCTCTGGAAATGAATTCAGATCCTAATGGAAATAGCGTCCCTGGAGGAGCTTATAAAATTGATGCTTCGAATGATTTATATAAATTAACTGTATTCGTTGATGAAGTATACTACGATGATGAACATGAGGGATGGCTTATGGGGGATGGTGAAATGTACCTCAAGCTCTGGATCGGTGAAGGTTATTTCCCAAGTTGCGCTGCCAATGGCTATAAAAACGATAACCACTTAGATAAAATTGATGATGCTGGTGATCATTATACAAGGGCAGGTTCTGGCGAAGCGATAGATTGGAATAATTATCACTATGCTCTTGTTAGCTTTAATTCTTATCTTAAAATAAGGATTCAAGCATCTGAATATGATTCAACTTCAGGTGATGATGACTATCCAACATTTCAGTGGTTCTGGGATGGATCTACTTGGCATAATTATATTGATAATGGGTGGTATTGGTCAGGCTCGCGGGTAGATTTAGGTGACTGCCGTTATACAATCTATTTTAGGATAGACGCAGTATATTAAATATTAAGAGGTTTATAACATTCTAACATACGTCCTGCAAGCTATGAAATACGATCTTGCGGGTTTTTTTTTAATTTTTAAAAAATATTAACAAGTAATATCTTTTGGAAGAAATTTATATACTTTGAAAATATTAAAATTATTCTTTTTCATTTTCAGAAAAAATTCCTTTTCCATTTCATATTCTTGAGTTGCTAACTTTATAATTTCATCTCTTGAGTAAAAATCTCCCTCATTTTCAAGAGAATTCCGAAGAGCAGGACATTTTTTTGAATAATCTTTAAAATTTGAAATACTATTTATTAACATATTCCATCCAACTGGAAATGCAATACATTGAAAGGGTCTTGCCTCATGAACTGTACACTTATTTTCTTCATCCAAAAATTCACAGTGTTCGTCATCACCAGTAAATTTAAACCCTAGTGTTTTAAATTTGTATCTTTTGCCCCTATTTTCTCCCTGCTCCTTCCAAAAAAAAGATGTATCAACTAATTTAATATATTTTCTAACGAACTTTTTTAAGCTTGAATTATTTAAATTTAAAAATTTTACAAGTCTAATAATATCAGTTTCATATACATATACTTCCCCCTCGTCAAAGCCTCGACAACAAGCACCACACATCTTACATGAAAAATAAATTCCGTTCTCAAACTTTTTTGAAATTTTTATATTTGGTGTAGTCAATGAGTCCACTAAGTAAAGAAAATTTGAATAATATAAAAAACAAATCCTTATTAAACTTTCACTAAAACTAATTTCTCGATAATATTAGATATTATTAGTAAGAAAAATAATTTATATTTCAATATTAAGGTATGATTAATTAATCTTTCAATAAGAAAGGAGTATTATTCTTGAGCTATAATCTAAGTTCAACCCAAAATAATAAAATTGATTTTCTCCTCATTGAAGAAAAAATCAAAGAATTAGAAAAAAATCTTCATGATAATAATATCACTGAAATAACAGAATATAGGAAATGGAAAAGGGATTTTGAAATAATTTATGGCTCAGAATACATTGATATTAGACTTTACATAAGTTTTGCCTTGATATATTTCACTGGACATTTTTTTATATCAAAATACATCTTAAAATCATCTGAATTTCATGATACTAAGAAAAATTTTGCTTTATGTATTAAAGAACTACAATCTAATATTAAAATTAGATTTAAAGATTTCGATTTATTCAATTTTGAATATTTCAATCCGATAATATCCCTCATTAATAAGAACTGTTTGAGTCCTTTTCCACCTTTAACTCGCATGTTGACTGCTTATCTTTTTAAATTAGATATCGAACCTGTATATATGTTTGATTATTTGATTCAAACCATTATTTCTTCTCTTATAAGACATGGAAGTGGAGAATTTTATACTATGCCTTTTCTAGTAGAAAAAATGGTAGATAATTGTTATAATTTCGGAGAAAGAGTGCTTGATCCATGTTGCGGTTCTGGCAATTTTTTAATAGAAATAATGAAGAGAATTCTATCATCAAACAAACTTGAAAAACAAAAAATTTTAGCGATAAATAATATTTATGGTTTTGATATTAACCCTATTTCGATTTTCATAACTAAAATAAATTTTTTAATATTACTCAAGGGATATTCTTCCAAGGTTAAAATTAATCTCTTGGTTGCTGATTCGCTCTTCCCTCAACAATTCTCTTCTAGAAATAAAGTTTTTATTAAAAATTCTTTAAATTCATATGATTTAATTATCGGTAATCCTCCATTTGCCTTAATAATTCAAACGCAGGTGTCTTAATAATGGTAACAAGACTAAAAAATTTAATTAAACATTTAGCAGAACAAGCAAGAATTTTACAAGAAGAAATTTATAAAAGTCTATCTGATCTTTCTAATGAAAAAGATTATATCGAAAATAAAGTTACAAGAATATATATTGAAAATATTCCCAATTTTCTAAAGAAAACAACATTTAAGAACAATAAAATTAATATTGAACAGTTCTCAGATTTCTTTTCCCAAATAATTATTAATTCTATTTTTTTAGGTTGGATAAGGTCTTATATAAAGGGAAACTCACCAAAAGAATTTAGAATATCATTTTTACAAGATATTTTACCAACGGTTCCGTTTATTAAAGAAATTTTTTTTAGTCTTAAATCAATTCTTCCAACACAAATATATGACAAAATAATCATATCAGTTGAAAAATTATTACGTAAAACTCAATTGAATATCGAAGAAAAAACAATGGATATTTTTATTGCTACATATTATAGTGATTTCTTATTATTTTACGATAAAGAAAAAGCAAAAGCTCTAGGTATTATTGATACGCCTACTGAAATTGTTGATTATATGGTTGATGGTATCGACAAAATTCTAAAAAATTATTTTAATGAATCAAAAGGGATTGCCTCTCCAAATATAAAATGTCTGGATCCTGCATCTGGAACCATGACATATACATGTAGCATAATACGCAAAGCATATAAAAATCTAAAATTAGAATATGAAACCGATTTTACAAATTTAATGCAAAAATTTGAACGGTGGATAATAAATCAATTTCTTGAAAACACTTATAGTTTTGAGATTTTAGATGTTCCTTATACTTTAGGTTATTTAAAAACAATAATGGTAATAGAGGATTTTGGCATAAATATTAATTGGTCAAAGTATAAATTGAAATCATTTCTTAATAATATTCTAATGGAAAGATCTTTAGAATTGTTAGAGTCTTCCTTAAGAATAAAAAAAATAAGTCAAGAAATAACAAATTCATCATGCATAAAATCTTTTAAAAATATTTTGATTGTATTAGGAAACCCTCCCTATAACATTTCTAGCAAAAATAATTCAGAATGGATTAAAAATAAAATAAGAGATTATAAAAAGGGACTAACAGAGAGGAATTTAAAAATTCTCTCTGATGATTATATTAAATTTATTAGACTTTCACATTGGTTGGTTGCTGAAAAAAACAAAAATGGAATAATTGCCTTAATTACAAATAACAAGTATTTTTATGGAGACATTTTTAGAAAAATTAGAGAATCTCTTAAAAAAGATTTTGATATTATTTATAGTGTAAATCTTCATGGTGATATGAGAAAAGGTGAAAGTGGAAATCCTTTTGATATTAGAGTAGGGGTTGGAATTATTTTCTTAGTTAGATTATTTAATCATTCGGATGAAAAATGTAAGATCTTTACATTAGATATACCAGATGAATCAAAAATTAAAAAATTTGAAAATCTAAAAGAAGGATTTAAATTTGAAAAATTTCATCAATTGCAAAATCTTAAATATTTTATAGATTTGGATACTAACTCAGATATAGAAAAAGAGTTCGATTCTTACCAAGATATTAATGATTTTTTTATTCATAGACCTAAAAGTGGAATAATGACTGGAAGGGATACTTTAGTTATTAATATTACTAAAAGAGAGTTAAATGAGAACTATCAACTTTTCTATAATAAAGAACTAGGAAAACTAAAAGCTAAAAATATCGAATTTAATAATACTAAAAATTGGAATATTGAAGAAGCTTTAGATAAAAAAATAAAAGAAAATCCCAAAATTATAAAGATAAATTATCGCGGTTTTGATGTAAGATATTTGTTGTATGATCCTCGATTAATTGAAGGTCATAGAATGGGATATATAGATCAGATTTCTATTGATAATCTTGCAATATCAACAACTAAGTCCATACGCAAAAACTCTAGCTTTTCTCATTGTCTAATAACAAAATACCCTATAGAGAAATGTTTTTTGTCTATAAACGATACATCCTATGCTTTTCTACAAAAATTTAATGGAAAAAATAATATAAAAATTCCAGATAACATTAAATTTCAAGTAGATTCCAACCAATTGTTTTTCTATATCTATGCGTTATTATTTTCAACTATATATAGAACTCGATATTCATCTCAACTTTTAAGATACTTCCCTAAAATTCCTCTAACTAATAATAAAGAACTATTTTTAAACTTAAGTAATCTTGGTCTGAAACTTGGAAGAATTCATTTGTTTATGGAGGATGAAATTGATGTAAAATACTTTCCAATAAGCTCTACTAAAAATTTTCTAATATCGGATGACTTCTATTATGATGAAAAAAAACAAAAAATATTTTTTGGAAAAGAATTTGATAGATTTTGGATTGGAAAAATCACCTTTAAAATATGGAATTTTAAAATCGGAGGGAAAAGACAACTTTATGAGTGGTTATATTCTAGGCGATATTCATGTAAATATAAGAAAAATTCAATCAAGAGAGCTTTAACCAAAAAGGAGATTAATTATCTTTTAAAAATATGCGCATCAATTAAAAAATCATTAGAAATTATTGATTTGATTGATCTTGATATAAAAAAATTATTAAATATATAATGATGGTTAATAAAAAAGTTAATAATCTCTCTTTTAGCTCTTATACTCAAATTAATTTTTTAAAAATTCTGATAATAATTCTTAAAATAAAACATCAATTTTACAATCTCTTTCCCTTTACTATTCATATAATATACAGTCTGAGTTTTACCCTTTCCATAATTAATTTTACCGTATTTCTCCAAAATTTCTTTCCTCGTATTAAAAAATAAATTTACAGCTCCACTTTTTACTCCCATTTTATTAGCAAGCTCTGAACTTGTTACTAAGCCTTTTTCTTCTGAGATTTTAAAAATTGTAAAAAAGTATTTTATAAAAGTTCTAGTTATTCTAATATCAATATCCAAAGGATCTCTAGTTAATTCTTTATTATAAATTAGATTTAGTTTATATTGAATAAATGTACTCTTATTATCCTCCAAAACTTTTTTAAGTATGTCTTTATCATCATAAATTTCTTCAATGTTCGATAAATCTTCATGAATTACAAAATGGCAATTATGACACATAAAACATCCTATATGATGTCTTTTCTTTAATTCTCTTAATATTTCAATACATGATTTGCTCTCAAACAATTTGGAAATGGAATTATTTTCTCTTCTTATTCGATCTTCCATACTAAGTTCCTTTAATTTATATAAATGACTGTATTCAAAACCAGGCAAATGGTCTTTAGAATTAAATTCTCCACAAATAGGGCAAATACCCCCATAAAGAAAATCAATAAAGAATCTCTTTTTTAGAAATTCTAAAATATAGACCTTCACTTTATCCTTTCTTTCCCGTATTTCTGATTTGTCTTTTCTAAAAGATTCGCTTACTATTTTATCCAATGGAATATTATCCACACAAATCATAATAAGTGCATGGATAATTTCTGCGGGAAGCTCAAATATATCTTTATAAAAAAAATAAGATGGTAAATTTTCCCAATTGATAAGTTTTTTAAAATTATTGAAATGGGTGGAATGTAATAAAATGTGATGTACTCCACATTTTACTACTACAAACTCTCTCTCCATTTTACGGATTAAATCTCTCAAAAAAAAAGGATTACCTCGATTACTTAAAAATAAACCATATAAATCTTCGACAGTATATGTCTCATATTTATCACCTTTATGATGAAATTCTTTAGATATTATTCTTGGAAAAGAGGAATTAATCTCCAATTTTTCATATAAACAATCCTCACAATAAGGAATCTTGCTTATTATATCAAAATACTTACCATTGTAAATATATTTCATCACATAAAGTTTAATTCTGTTACCAATAATTCTTTTCTTTAAATTATTTGTCTCATCTTCACTATATAAAGTCTGACCAGTCCTTGTCGGAATGGGAAAAAAATTTGAATATTTTGAATTTTTTAAAAAATCAACAATTCTACCAATTTCTTTGGCAAGACTTGATTCTTTTAAAAACATATTAATATTTTTAGACATAAGATATTTGGCAAAATCAGAAATTATAAATTCCGCCTTTATTGTAATATGGGATTTATTTGATAATATCAACATTTTTACTATTTCTATTAAATCAGAAAAATATTTATCAAAAGTATCTGAATAGTTAGCCCCCATATCTTTATATTTTTTAATTTCTCTCTCCGTCAAATGTTCGAGAAAAATATTCTCTTTTTGAGTCAATTGTTTCTCTGCGCCAATAAAAATCTCTCTTAAGCGTAAAACAATTTTTGATACATCAAAGTTCTCTAAATGTGAAATAAGACTTTGCAAGTCAATCTCTGCGTTATTTAATAACTCAAAAAAATAAAGGGAAAAAATTTTTCTGGATCTTCCTAACTGAGCATCTTTAAAACTATAATCTAATCTTGGTGCTAAATCTTTATACCATCTTTTATATATTTTTGGAATTGAAGTATAATATGTATCCACTAGAATTGATAACTTTTTTCCTGTTATTCGAGGTAAATCCTCATTTGATAAAATAACAGCATAAATGATTGCTCCCGCATGTGATTTTATATTTGTATCACGCTTAATAATAATTTCACCATTTTCCGCTCTTGAAATGTGCTTATCTAAAATTTCTTCGGATTTAGATAAAATTATTTTCTTTTGCTTATCAGCACAATCAATTGAAGTAGTAATCATTTTAATTTGTTCCATTATTCTTTCTCGAAAATTAGGAACATTTATGTTTGGTTTTTCCATTTTGTTATTCACTAAAGTTTCTCTCTCCTTTGGAATTATATCATCATCTGTATTAATTAACTCCTCAGAAAATTCTTCCTCTTCGATAGTGTCATATTCAATTACCCGTTCTGGTATAATATCGTCTTCTGTCAAATTACTCACCCCTACAACATGTTCTTCGGTCTCAAACTCTATTTTTATTTCCTCTTGCTCTTCCTTTATTTCCTCTTGCTCTTCTGGAATATTATTCCTTTCAATACGTAAAATATATATCGGTCTTTCATGGAATTCTATATTGGGTACACCCGCTATATAATCTTCGGTTTCCCATTCCTCTTCTCTTTCTGGAACGTAGTCTTGTCCTGAGATCTGTTCCCAATCAATTCCGCCATCATCCTCTACGTTGGACACACCTACAATATGTTCTTCTGCCTCCCATTCTTCTTGTGGAATTATATTTTGTTGTAGAGGTTCTTCCCAATCACTTTCTCCATTATCAATATTACTAACACCAAAGATAAATTCTTCGGTTTCCCACTGTTCTTCCTCGTCTTTTCTATCTTTTTCTGACATTTTAATTCTTTTCCCAAATCGTAATTAAAATTCAATTAATTTAATCATCATTTATTTTTTTTGCTCCTTTAACCAATAATATGTCCCATCTGTCTTCACATCATACCCTGTAGGTTTTTTTATAGAAAGTCTAGAACCTTTTTTCGCATCTACTTTGCAAACTCCATCATCGTTACATGTTGAACTCCCTTCTCCATCGACAACGTCAATTATTGGAGTTGGTGCTTTTTGCTGAGTTGCTTGAGGTTGCGGAGTCTCTTGAATTCGGCATAAAAATTTATCTAATTGCTGTGGTCTTTCTACAATTTCCCCGCCATATTTCTTATTTTTAACATAATAACTCATACCGTTTATCCCTGTCATCAATATACCTCCATTTATATTTTCATTTATTAATTTGTATAAATAATTATCGCTACCCTGTATATATTTATCTAAATATACGGTGTAATGATTACCATTCACGCAAGGCATACACACACGATTTTTGAACGGACTATTCCCTATTTTATACCAATACCCATCTAACGCACGCATAAAACAAGCCATTTTTTTATCACTTCCTTTTATTTTTTATTAGTTTATTCATTTCCTTAAACCTGTTTTTCAATAAATTTAATCTCGAAAAACTATTTTTCACATATCTATTTTGATACAAAATTATGACACTAATTTAATTTAGTTAAACCCATAATAGCCGACCTCTCCAATGAACGATTTTACTTAATTTTCCACAATAGAAACATTAAGATTTTTTGCATCTTATTTTGTTTATCAACCACCTTTCATCAAAATTTTAATACACTCATTTTATAAATCCCATCTTATTTAAATAAATATCAAATTTATTCAAAAATTATATTTTGAAAAAGATTATTTTTCACTTCATTATTAGTATTTTTAGTCATACCTTCTCTAAAAGGGCTGAAAATAGTTTTTTGAGAAATTTTTTAAGATTAGATTTTTAGTTATTTAATTTTTTATATAAACCTTTTTTTTTGATGATATGGAATTTTGAGAAATATCATTGTTACCATTTTACCAAAATTTAGGAAAAAACATCCTGAGAGCCTACTTTAAGTTTTAAAAAATAAAATCCAAAAAAATTACCTTCTGTTTTTGATCTTAATTTTTAATAAGTTAAATTTTGATTAGATGAAATCAAGAAAAAAAATTTTAAATTCAAATTTTCGAAGTAAAAATATAATTACTAAAAAAATTCAAGATTACCTGTAGTATTTTTAACAGTTATCAAAAAATCAATCCAAAAAAATTTTTTGAAGTCTTTATAAATAACAGCTTAAAAATAAATTTAAACTCAT
The DNA here is from genome assembly GCA_019058445.1 of Promethearchaeota archaeon. GTDB lineage: Archaea > Asgardarchaeota > Lokiarchaeia > Sigyniarchaeales > SOKP01 > LW40-45. The sequence continues at coordinate 188,124 of JAHPZA010000009.1, forward strand.
AGTACCCAATTTTATTATTATCATTGCAATTCTTGGTTATGATGTTATAATTATTTTGATTGGATTAAAGACATAATTAGGACTTTTGAATCATTAATTTTCTCATAATTTAAAAATTAAAGCATAAAAAGAAAAAAGTAATCTCAAAAAAAGCTACTTATTCAACGAGATTGAACTATACAAATAATATTGAGAGATAGTTGATTTGAGATTTTTTTCTTGATTAATGTATTTTCTCGTATTATGAAAATAGTTGTTTAACTCGATCTTGGAGTAAAACTCTCACAACCTAACTATATAGCTACCTAAATAGGACTTCCCAAAACATTGATTATCAATACGAAAAAGGGGCTATTTTCCACGAACAGCCCTATATCTACTATTAAAACCCTTCTTATATAAATTTAACTTACATATCTGTATATACAATTTTGGCTAATGTTCATATTCATAAGATTTCGCATAAAACACGTGGAGAATTACCCATGAGATATTAAAATTATTTTCGATCAAAATAATCAAACCATACAATACACACAAAAAGAAAATTTTTGCATTTTTTAAATCATTCATATATAAATAGGAAAAAAAAATTGTATTTTTATTTTTATACTCCTATAGATCAGATCATTATGGTGCAAATTGTTGAACAAGATAGTAATATTCTAAAGATTTAATGAAAGACGTTCATTTTTTGAAAAGGCGTGAAGTTAAATTTATAAATAAAAAGATATATATTAGATATTTTCGTTGTCAAAAATATTAACACTGAGAAAATTCGTGGATTATAACTGCAGTAAATGAATTATCTTTTCGCTAGTGAGTTCTAAGCATATCTTTGAGATATTCTAAAAGCACTTCATTTTTTTGAGTTTATTGATTCGCTTAATTTTTGGTTTACTTCTTCGCCTAAATTTTCAAACATATTTTTCAATTGAAATTTTATCTTTCTAAAAAATAATTTAAATCATTAATTATCATATTGAGAAGATTAGGATCAGCTCCTGTTCTCATCAATTCCAACTCTAAATCCTTAAAGTCAGAAATCTTGAATCGAAAGGTAGGATTAGTAAAGTTTTTCTGTAAATCGTAAAACTCCTCATAACTATACTCAATACCCTGTTGTTCGATATATGTTTTAATAATGAAATAGAGTAATTCTCCTATGAGTTTTTCAAATAAATCTTGTCCGTACTTCTCTTTGAATTCGATACAAAATTTTTCAATTCCTCTCAAATCGGACAGAGTGCAGTTTAAAACCCTTTCCGATACTTTTTGTTCAATCATAATTTTTTAATTACCTCCTTCTTTTTCTTAAAATTAATTTCTTTTTTGTAGAGGGTGTATGTATTTCCATTTGTTCGATAAATTCTTGTATATCTATTTTCTCCTTCCTTAATAGCTTATAATGAATGGTTTTACTCCGATGTACTTCTTCTAATATCCCTTTCTTTTGTAAAAATTGGAGAGAACGCCCTATAAAGTTAATCTTTGACCTGTTAGACGAATCTACATTTAAATACTTCCTTACTTTTCTGGTATTTATATAAGAAATGTGTTTATCAATGAATAAATTAATTGCGTATAATGTGTCTTCCAAATTTCTTACTCTTATATCAATTGTCATCTGTTTTCCCTCTTTTTTGCTTCTCAAATAGAGTATTCACAAATTGTTCTAACTCCTGTAAATCCTTGTCTTTAGAGAGATCTTCTTTATTTGCGGTAAATCTGTATTGTTCGCTTTCTGGGTAAAATTTGTTTTCAATACTGTTCTCACCCTCATAATTCGGCTCAAACGATATTGTATGAGAGTTAATTTTATGCGTATATTCTATATCTTCCATTTCACTTTCTTCTGTATCATCTTCCTGCTCCGAATAGTAATTATCATCTTCTTTGAAAAATAAAGAAAGAAACAAATAGACGGAAATTAACAATAGAAAGAAAAAAGTCATGGTAAATACAAATTTAAAATCTGCTCTCGGTGGGATCTGTGTTCCCTCTAAATTGGTAAATGAGCTTACCATGTAAAATATTAGAGATATAGCAATTAGGATACAAATGATAACTTTTAATCCCCTCCATTCGTGTCCTTTCTTATAGGTAATGTAGAAGAAAATAGCTAATCCGAATAAAATTAAGCTCACTATAAGATATACTACAAAAAACTCCATTGAATCGGTAAAATCGGTCATTTTAGATATTCTACATATACCCTCTTTTTATTTTTTATTACATTCGGCTTTAGGGATAAAGAGGCTACCCCGCTCTTTAATATCTTGCGAATATAAGAAACTTAGTTTGAGCAACTCTTTACCTTCCCCGCCTGTTAATAATATGGTAGTATCATAAATCGAGAAGTATTATTTTCAAATCCTCGATAATCCTTTCTTTTCCCTCCAAATTTACAGTTTTTATTTCATTTATCAATTCTTCGACCAAAATCGGATTACACGATTGCCCACCTATAACTACGACTTGAATAATAAAATCTAATTTCTGTTCCCACTCACGCTTTTTAGCTCGTTTAATTGATAGTCTTGCTCTGAATTTAGATCTTTTATCTTTATAATACACTACTCTTTAATCTCCTCATTCTTTTTCTTTCATTTCTTAATATACTTCTCTTTCTTCTATACCTATTTACTCTTCTGGTAAGACGAGAAATAGAACGGTGTAATCTGTTCTTCCCCGCATCTAACATTTCTTCTTTTATTCTGTTTACCCTTATTGCTTGTTCTAACGCCATTGCTTCTAATTCTGCAAATGTATATTTGTTAGCAATTGTGCCAAGAATACATATCGCAAACTGTTTAAAAATTTCGGCGATTTTGTTTTTTTCCTCTTTTTTTTCTTTCTTGGGTGGTGGTAATTCTCCTAATACACTTAAATGCATTTGTCTATCCTTACCATTATTTTTAAATTTGTGAGGGGGATTTGGTAAACGCTTGAAAGATAAATACCGCATACCAGCAACTATTTTCAAAAAAAATCCGAAAGCACTTTGCTAACGGAGAGCTCTTAATTCTATTCTGTTTGACATCTGTGCGTATATCTACCACGCATAAAATGGAAAATCCGCTAATCCCCGATTGTCTATTGACTTGATCTAAATGTTCATGGAATAATTCAGAGATAACTAATTCAATATCTTCGTGTTTGGACTTCTTGAGCAATTTATCTTCAATCGGAATCCCATCAACTACGTGATCTACCATACCATCTGAAATTCTAACCTCGTTTTTTACTCGTTCTCCGAATTGTCCGCCTAAATAAAAGTTCATAAGCGGGTGCATGTCTTTTACCTCTGAGTTCCACGTTTGAGCTTTCATTCGCAAAAATTTTTTGTCATTATAAGAGGTATATAAACATCTCGAATAAAATTGAATTAGATTAAACCATGCTGACATATGTTTTGTAAGTGTTGAATTGACTTCAAAAAACTTTAATTGTGCTAATTGGGTATTTAGTTTGGGATTAATTGCAGGAACTCCTGTTTCTATGTAGATTTTTTGAGTTGGGTTTATCCGTAATTGATGTGACTCCAAAAGTGATATTGCTCGATATAGTAGAGAGGTTAAAACCTCTACTTTCTTTGAATAAAGCTGTACTTCTGATTCATACCTTTCATCTATTTCTAAAAAATCTTTAGTATTAAATTGTAGCTTTTCAATTCCCCTGCTCTCACTACTGACTATTGGATTTTTATTGGGAAACATTGCTACATCCCCCTCTTGTTTCATTTCTTATATGACCCCATGCTGAAATTTTTCTCACACTCCCTCAAACCTTTTAAATTATGCCTTTTTCCGACAAAAACTTCACTTAGTCGTGAATAAATTTTTATCAATAGTCTAATAATTATTAAATAAGTATTTAAATCTTGTGACAGTTTTCATAACCCTTCTTATATAGATTATAGAATATTTTATAATCATTAAAAATCCAATTAAAATACTATTTAGATAATCAAAAACTGATTCTTAGTATAATAATAAAAACCATACTTATTCTTAGATAAATCAGAAAAATGTGTGGTAGTTATTATAAAAAGAATTAAATAATTCTCTGATCATTATAAGAATCGTAATAAGTAAAATTAAATTAGGTACTTTATTATTGTGATATAATTATGCCTTCGATTGATGTATCTGAAAACGTGAAGGAAAGGTTAGAAAAGGTTAAAGAAAAGTACGGATGTAAAACGTACTCGGAAGCTGTAAACATAATTCTCTTACTTTTAGAAGAAAAGGAAAAAGCAAACAAATCCTCTTCAAATTCGCACTAATCGTCTTTCGCTGTTTTTCGCTATTTTTATTCTTTTTCTCTTTTTAACATATAATATTGTTTTAATGTTTCCCTTGTAATTCTTGAAATAAAAAAGGGATATTAGAGTCTAAATCATAATTCAAAAGAAAGACTTATCATTGATAAATGAATAAAGTCTTAAGTTAAAACTTAAATACATTTATGTGATAAAATATATTATTATTAATAATAAAGACATTAATTAGAGGTGCAATTCTAAAAATGAAGTTCAGATATGGTTTTGTTAGTAATTCTTCATCTATGAGTTTCATTGTTGCTTTTCCAAATGAAATAAGAACAACTGAGGATCTTAGAAAACTAATTTTAGACAATTTGAATGAATCATATCAGATAACTGATCAGGGAGGGGAGGTTATAGATAAAGAAGAAATATTAATTGAATTATTTAAGCAAATTGAGAATCAAACTCCTAATGATGGAGATAAAGCAATTGATAGATTGAACGGATATATACTAGTACCAAAAGATGCGGGAGTAAATTGGAGTAAATACAATATAACAATACTTGAAAAACAAACTCTTACAATGCAAGAGGCTACAAATATTTTCGATGAGCTTAAAAAGGATGATAAGTATATATATACATTTATTTTCGATACAAGTGATTATATATATCAAGCTATATCCAGAAGTCTTCTATTCATTAATTTCGATCATGTCCATATTGTAAACCATTAACTTTAGATTTTTTATTTAAATTTTAAAAACTGGACAGATTCTTTTATTTCGTATTAATTTTTTTCTAAATCTTTTAATTTTTTCATTAAACCATATGTCATCGATAAAATTATTTACCTTTATAACATCTATACCTTCATACATCAATTCTCCTTCTAAAAATGAGCAAGGGTATGCTATTCCCTCAACATTTATATATTGGCTAAAACAATTACTTTCACATGATTCTATCATCATTTCTAAGAATTTCTTTTTTTCATTATTTTGAATTATTTTTAAGAATTTTTTTGCCGAACAGCTATCAAATCCTATTGAAATTTTTTGGTTAAGAGCATACTGGACTAGATCAGAAAATTCAACTTGAGATATTGCATGAAAATCTTTACCTCTTCCCTTCTGCTTTAGACTTAAGAGAATTATAGCATTTAAGCTACTTAATCTAACATCATTTTTTGTCTTATCTATTAAATCATAACAACCTTTTAGCGTTTCTTTTGTTACTAATTTATGAATATTTACTTGTTTTATCCCAACATTGATCAATAGTTCTACTGCATTAAAACAATATTCATCATTATAGTGGCTAACCGCAACCGCACCACAATATTTTGCTAATCGTTTTGCCCATTTTTCATTAATTTTATATCCATTAATTGTTATATTGGGTACTACCTGATTTTTTTGACAATATTCAAACATTTTCCATAAATCTTGATTTGCATCTAAATCACCAATACCAAATGCGATTTGAATTAAATTCTTAGGAAATTTGTCAAAAATTAATTTAAATGTTTCAAAACTCATATTTTTTCCATTAGTTGTATTAGATTTATAGCACCAAGGGCAACTACCACTACATATTGTTGATACTTCAATATCTAAGATTTCAGGTCCGAAAGGGCTATATTCTGGATCATCTCGTTTATTTTTTCCCCACCTTGCGAAAAATCCATTTTCCATATTAAATATATAGTTATACTCTTCGCTTTTTACAAATTTCACATTATTTTTATAATAAATCTCTTGATTAATTAAAAAAATCACCATTTTGTTCCTGAATATAGGCTTCGCTTTTTACAAATTTCACATTATTTTAAAGTAAAACTCCTAATTAAAGATATTTAGGATATTAAATTATGATTATCAAAAAATTTTTCATGATTGAAAAATTTGAACTAGAGAATTATAATCTCATTTTTCTTATAATTTCGCTAGATTTACTATTAATTTTTTTTAAGATTTTGATAAGATCTGCAAAATCTTGGCAATTTTCTTCATTTATATATTTTTTTAGTAATATAAATAAATCTAATTTTAACTGATGAGCACTTAAATTGCTAATATTAATGTCTTCAATCAATTTTGAGTCAAATTCACCATTTTTATCTCTTTCCTTGATATTGTTGATTATTTGTTTAATTTGAGGGGTAATTTTTTTATCTTCTAAATATACATTATTAGCTATTAAAATGTTCCAAGGTTCAATTGATTTCTGAAGTTCCTTAAAGGTTCTTTTAATGATTTCAAAAGGAATTAAATCTTCAATTTCTTTATTCTTTTCAAGAATAAATAAGAAATCAATTGCATTCTGATATTTCTCAGGATTTTTCTTATACTTTTTATATTTTTTTGAACCCTCATCATCATTATCTATTAAGGCAATGAAATTTATATTCGATTCTTGTGCTACTCTAATAAATGAGTCCAAATTATTTATTCCATTTATTGGGATTATAGAGATATAATTTAGATCCAAGAGATCTTCATTATTTTTTTTAGCATAGTTAATTGCTAATTCTTCAATTAGTATTTTATCGGTTATTCCCTCAACAAATAAGTTGACTTCTCCAAAATTAGAGATACTTGAAAAACTAAATCCAAGTGTATTGGATAAGAGAACATCATCGAAAATTCCCTCTTTTCTTGGTTGCCTTAATTTAGTTATACCTTCTTCCTTGTTTAAAAATATTATCCTTTCAGGATGGTTTCTATTTATCATAAATGGTAAATGAGTTGTATAAATTATTTGATTATAAAGAGATAGTTTTTCAATCTCTTTTAGTAAATCTTTTTGCCCTCCTGGATGTAGATAAATACCTGGTTCATCCAATAGAATAACACAATTTTTAAGTTCATTGCCAAAATTTGCGTTAAAATGCAGTAAAAATGCAAAGAACCACTGAAATCCTAAACTTCTTCTTTTAGGATCAATAGTTTGTTCATTCTCCAAAAATCCTATATAAAGGGCATTATCTGTCCCAAGATATAAATTAAGTTTAATATCTTGATATTGTGTCCAGCTCTCGTTTAAAATTTTACTTACTTTTTGATTAACTCTTCTTAGTATATTAATCCTTCTACCCTGATCATTCGTCTTAATAAAGTCACTTAGATTAATATTCGCAATCTTGAAAAAATTATCTATTGAACGGTACTTGTTAACATTTGATTGTAATTCGGTTAAAAGAATTTTACTAGGGATATAGTATTCATCTTTAAAACTCCAATTTATTAATTTAACATTTTCTAAAAGAGTATCCAAAATTGTATTTTCAGAAGATTCCATTAAAATATCATCAACTTTGAAAACGATATTTTGTTTATGTTGATGACTTGCGAAATAATTTATTACCTTATCAACTATTTCTTTTGAGTTAGTTGCAAATTGATAGGTTTTATTTTGTTCAATATGATGATTAGAGGGTAAAGAGATATTTTCGATGATCTCTGGTAAGGTAATATGAATTTGACCTGTAGGTAGAGTTCCATGAAATGATATTTTATAACCAGCTTCTCCTAAATTTATTTTTTCAGGAGTTTCAATCGTTCTATTTTTTCCTTCTATTTTAACTTTTAATTTATTTATATCTAAATTCGATATTAAATTCTTAATTTTATCAATATTAAATTTAAATTCAATCTCTGGTTTTGTCTCAAAAATATCTTCAACATAACAGCAGGTATCGCTATCTTGCAGAATGTTAGGATTACTTAATGATTCAAAAGCCAATAGAAGATTTGTTTTTCCACATTCATTGGGGCCAACTAATGTATGGATGTTTTTTTTAAATTCAATTGTTAAAGCATCATAGGTTCGATAATTTTTAAGCGTAATCTCATTGATAAAAATGGGATTTTTGGGATTTGTGTCTTTATTACTTAATTTTATCACCGAATTTTTATTCTTTATAAAAAATTATGATTTATGATTTAAATATTTATAAAATAGTCAAAAAATATTTTCTAAAATTGTCTATTCTTTTAATTTTAATTTTTTAGATTTAGTTAAAATATTTTTCTTGATTGTCTTCTATTTCTTTAATTCCCATTTTATTAATTATTGCGCCTTCTTTATTTAAATGGATTAATTTTTCCTTGTATAAACCATTTAAGTATGTTGATATATAAGAAGCTTGTTTTGGTTTCAAAATTAAGTTTAACTCTTGTCGTGTCATTCTCTTTGGAAATTGATATAAAATTAGTAATAATTCTTCCTTAAATTTCAATCCTTTTTTAAGAATCATTATTTCACCATCTTCGAATTGCTCAATAGTAGGTATTTTTCTTTCCATAACTGAGTTAGTTAAAATTATGGCATCTTCAAAAGAAATATCGAAATATATTAGTATTAATTGAGATATTACCCAATTACACGCTGTAATAACAAATTCAAAATCGATTAAATCAGCATTAGTCATTTTTATATGTGCTACTCTTTTTTTACTCCTGATGGAAAAAATAGCTTTTAGAGTTTGTGGAATGACCAAATATAACATTTCTTCTTTAGCAGAAGTTTTAGGTAATCTCAACAAGTCATTATAAAAATTTCCAAATTCTATCTTGTTTAAGTTAATATTTATTAATGGTTCAGATAACTGCTTGAGACATGCAATACAAATTTCACTAAACCTAGCAGCATGTAATAGCCCTTTGGTTACATCACCTAACCAGTAGGCGGACTTAGATCTTTCAAACTCAAAAAGAAGCTCTTTTGCGAATGATTGACCAAAAATATTTTGAAATTTTTTCATTAAAGATTTCTGACTCATAATTGACAATCCTCTGTTTCTAAATATGTCTTTAGCATTTCAATAGCTTGGTTCTCACCTCCATGTGTCAGTTGCATAGCAGATTTAGGTTTATTTGCTGAAAAATACATCTTATAATATTTATTGCTGTTCAATAAATCCAATCGATCATAAGAAACCCCGCTATTCTTTAATAGAATTTTTCCAGAAAAATTCTTAACATCATATACTTTTTTTAATATAACACCTAACAACATTAAGGTTTTGATTTGTATTCTTTTTCTTATATTTTCTCTTAATGGAACACACATTCGGATTCCATCATTCTGGAAATCAAATAATGTTCTTAACTTTTCTTCATCTAATCCATTTCTTTCGGCAAAAAAAGTTATATTTTGATTTAATTCTTCTTCATTAATCGAGATTTTATCAGATTGTTCATTTTTAATTTTGCTTTTAAATTTTAAATCAAAATTTGAAGTATTTTCTATAATATCTTTCAATAATATAATACCCTTCTGGAATCCAAGAGGTGTAATTCTATAAGAGGTGTTTGTACTTCCTATAGGTCCCCGCTTATGCACTATATATGTAGAATAGTTTTTCAAAGTGGTGCTCATGTATTTTACTGGTACTCCTGCATCTAATAAACATTTCCTAAATTCAGAAGATTGAATTTCATCCAAACCATACATTAATTTGTGAACTGTAAGGAATAATAAGGTTGCTTTAATATGGCTCTCTTTATTCGATACGCCTTTCCATCCTCTTAACAAAATAATCTCGTTATCTACAACATTAATTATTGAATGTAGATTATCCACAGTTAAATTGTACTTTTCAAGTTTGTTTTCCAATAATTCCTCATCCAATTTTTTATCTATTTTTTGTGATACTGGTTCAGAAATTTGTCTTCTTTTTGTAGATTTTTTTTTTACTGGGACTCTTTGTTTTTTAGATGTCATTATGGCACTATTCTTTTCTTTAATCAGATATTTGTGAGTTAGGGTGTCTAATTGTTTCTCTATTTCATAGTATTTAATGGTGTATGAATCATTTTCTATACCTACGATTTTATTTTTGACATAATTTCCTAATGGTCCAGATACTGTTGTCTGAGCAATATCAATACTTTCACTAATAAACCTTGAAGTTATTTGTACATCTTTGTTAAGATTTAATTCCTTTGAGAAATAGATTCCGATAAGAAAAATAATTATTTTTTCTTTTACAGTTAATGGAAATTCTGGTGAAATGATGATTTTACCTGTTTTACTCTCTATTTTTAAGAAAGGTTTTGATTTTTCAACCAACCTTCTTAAGTCTTCAAGAGTGTGTTCTTCATCAACTATGAGGTCTTTTAGTATTTCAAGTTTTTTGTCGTCCATTTTATTTTTACTCCTTTGATTTATATTATTATATAATAATACACTTTAATAAACTTTTTCATACATATTTACATAGTATGAGGTAATAATATGAAAAGCCAATAATAATCGTTCCTCATTTTATATTGTATGAATCTCTCTTAGAATCTGTTATTTACCTTATAATTTTATTATTAATATTTTGTCTTTCAATTTGAATTAAATTATAAAAGAATTATAATGATTCATAGTAGTATGAACAATCAATATCTTCTATTAAGAGAAAATTACATAGCAGTATAAAATATAAAATGAATAGAAGGATGGTTAAGTTGTCAAGATTAAAGGGATATAGAAACAGGAGATAGACTCTATTTTTGTCTATAGAGGGTGAAATCCAATGATATACCTAATGATTCTTGCTAATCCATGTAATATTTTTACCTAAGAGTATATAAATACTACTGTAGATTATTATTATTAGACCAAAAACCATGACTCCTGCCACACCCTGGATTTTTGTCTTTTGGTTAGTGTATGAAAATACACTCTGATTTTGCCCTCCTCCCCCTATTTAATTTTTAACCTTGTATTGAGGTTGAGTGGCAAGGAGTCACCTTTTCAAAAAATATTTATTCAAATTCAAAAATATTTATACTAAAGACAAAACACAGATTTCAAAAAAAATTCAATTATAGGATTTATTTAAAATGGTATGCCCAATATGTGGAGAAATTAGACTCTCAGATCCAGAAAAATATTTAATTTGTCCAAAATGCGATAACTATTGCAAAATCTATTCTCGTGAAGAAACAAGGGAGTATATGAAGAAAAAAATTAGAGAAGGATATCGTTTGTTTTATAATTTAGTTGTTCCATATAATTTAAGCAAGATTATTATAAATCTTCATAATTTTAGAAATATTTCTTTTCCTGAAGGATCTTTTTTTAGTCGTTATTTTCATTCCTCATTAGGAATTGGTTTAATTTTAAAGAAATGGGACAAATTAAATAGAATTTCCAAAAATATTGATCTTGATTCATATCTCATGTCAAATATTATAATGCGATGCAAGGATATCTACTTAGTTAAACATTATTTATTTTTTACTAAGTTTGACGGTGTAAGATTAATAAACCGTTATTCTGACAATTCTGTCGGATTTAAATATACTGAGAATTGGAAACCTTATTTAAAAAGAGCAATTCTTAATGGATCTTACCCTAATGATAATTTAGATTCTTTATTTTTAAATAAAAAAGATTTTAATTTGTTTTCAGCAGTTTTATTTAAAAATATAATATTAAAAAAATTGCATGATAAAAATCCTGATTATTATTATATTACTGATGCATTAAAGAAATTTCAAAATTTTATTTTTCATTATCCTTGGAGAGATTATTTTAAGGTTAAAAAGACACAAAAAAGCATCGATAATTATATAGAATTTTGTGATTTTTTTAAGAATAAGAGTTTTTTTTCGCGAAGAGAAATCTCTGAGATTGGAATAAATAAAAAAAAATATATCAACAATAATTGGGTTTCTTCTCCTAATAATTCAACTAATTTTCCAATAATAATAAGACTTAAAAGAAATTGGTATATTCCAAACGTTTTGTATGATTTTTGTAGAAGCTTTTATGATCTGTACTCTTCTAAAAAGAAATCTTTTTTTCGAAGATATCAGAACGATATTGGCAGCCTTTTTGAAGATAAAGTATCTATTTTATTAAAAATATTTAATCTAGACTTATATACACCTGAAAAACCAAAAAAAAAATTAGTTCGACTCCAATATCAAGGAAAAGAATTTTTAGATATAGGAGCATTTTATCATCCCTTAAAATATTTTTTTATAATAGAATGTAAAAATAAATCATTCGTAAAAATTAGTGATTATAATCCCGTGAATTTGAATCAAAATATTCTGAGTGAATTTGAAAAATTTCGAGATCGTGATATCCCTCGTATAAAAAAACTTCTCAATACATGGGATTTAGATTATACCATAATCCCCCTTTTTTTCAATTTAGTTCCTTTAGTAGGAGAATTAGCAGATAAATCTTATTTTTATAATAAAGATGGAATAACTATAATTCAAAATTTTGCAGAAATCTCACTCTTTATTTATCATTTACTAAAAGAAAAAGGCAAATCATTTCATGAAATATACCATTTTCCAGAAAAATTGATGAAGGTTATTAATGACAAAAATTTTTTAAAAGATGTAGATTATAAGCATGAGCAAGATATAGGTACGTTATTAGGAGAAAAATCTGAACGATATCTAATCATACATGGAGAATTTATTAATTTTGATGATTTAGATATAAAAAAAGAATTGAATGTTAAGACAGAGTTCCAAGGCAAGAAAATTGACCTATCAATTATTATTCCTCCAGAATTGGAAGAATATATCAAAGATCTTAATTTATATAAAGGAGATATAATTAGTATAATTGTTTATAGGTTAGAAGAACACACATCAATCTATTTTTTAGGAAGAATTTGGAAATTATAAATCAGTATTAGAAATGATATTTATAATAATTATGAAGACAATAGAATAATACTCAAGAATTAAGAATATAATTTTCAAGTTCCATATCTTAAGAATTTGAATAGATATGTGATTAAATAATATAAATTAGATTAAAGAGAGAATACTATGATCTCATTTCTTATTTTATATCAATAGGAAAAATAAAAAAAATGTAAATTATTTAAGAATTCTGTTTTATTTGCTTACTTTTTGGTCATAAAATAATATCCTATAATAAACTCTATTATAATTAAGAATACTTGGTTAAATGCAATTATTGGAAGAATAAACATAAGACCGCATATAGCAACCATACCATTTACTGAAATACTGGCTACAAGATCTTTGGGTAAATACATTAAGAAATTTGTAGTCTTAATTTTATCTAATTGGTCTTCAATTTTTTCAATAGTATTCAATATATCATCTGATAATTCTTCAACACTATCTGTTATAATAGTTAGTCCACCAATAATCTCATTAAATTGACAGTTTATCCACGGTTTTATATGGTTCATCATGATCTCTTGGATATTTATTCCAAATGCTATAGTAATTAATGCTATAGTTGATGCAAGAATAATATTCAAAAAATCTAAAGGTTGATTGCTAGAGCTGATGAATAAAGCACTTAATACGATTGTAATGATTAAAATTATTATTAATCCTATTTGCTCAAGAAGACTCTTGCTTTTCACAGTTAATGTACTTACCAAATCTGTAAATGAATCTATTTTTGCATTAACTTTTTCCCTTAAATTTTCGACTTTTCTCGTAAGTTTTGTTACATCTTTTTTAAATTCACGTAATAGCCTTAATGTCCAATCTTCTATATCTTTTAATCGATCTTCAACGTTTTCAATTAAATCAGGGATAATTGGCATACGAGATATGGTTCCATACATTTCAGGTATATCCACAACGAATTGTTTAGGGAGAACATCTTTAGGTTTAATTCCATAATAAACTAAAATAATATTTAAAATAATTATAAAATGTAATGGAATAGTCAATAACGTAAAAATGTAATAAAGTGAAACAAAGGTCACACTTATCATGAGAATACCTCTTACTATCCCCCCAGGTAAAATTAATGTTTCTTTTTCACGATCCTTCTTTTTATTATTATTATTCTTATCATCTTCTTTTTTAACAAGTAACTCCCAACAGTTTTCTTTTTCAGAAAGTAATTCTTCTAATTTATCTAAGTTTATTTTTTTAGAGATTTCTTTTACCATATCTTCTTTAAGATCTTTTCTATCTTTTATTTCTGCTCTACTTTTATCTATTTCTGTTTTGATTGGACCTAGCTGCTCTTTTATCTTATTTGTCTTGTTCTTTTCACTTTCAAGTTTTTGCTTAATAGTCTCAAAATTTCTGTTAAAAAAAAGACGGATTAAAAGTAAAAGTATTATGGAAATTATTATATATACAATTAGAGCTATAAGATGTGGCATATAACTCTGAAAAAGAAACATATAAAATATTAACCCAGCAACTATAACATTCGAAATAATCCAAGTATATGTAAAAGTATTTTTTGACTTCTCTCTTCTTTTTAAATCAATATCTGAACTTTTACTAGACATCTAAAATACCCTCTATTTATTATTCAAATATGAACTTTGGAAATTAAATTGAATTTTGAAGATTTTTGTAAAATTTTAGTACTTAAAATATTACAAAATTGTTATTTAAACTTTTTGAACTATAAGAATCAAAAATAACAATATCTTATCTGTAAATAATTATTCAACTCCTTCTTAGTTTTAGACTAATTTAACAGTGTGAATTAATATTAAATATCAGCAATAAATAATATAAGGAAAATTCTTTCATAATTAACTAAAAGACAGAATTTATTTTTTTGATTTAAGACTAAATTCATAATTTTTTATGAAAAAAGCTGTCTAAAATCTTTTTAGTGGATCAAATAATGAGCTCATATAATCTACTTACATTGAAAATCGTATTAGATGAAGTTTAATGTAAAAATATTTAAAAACATGTACTTCATTTAGAGGTTAGCTTTTGATTAAAATTCCTTTAATAAAGTGTTTTATATGAGCAATGGTGAAGAAAATCAAGATGAGAGATTTTTAAGATTTCTTTCTGAAATTACAGGAATCGTCATGGCTATTCTTATCTCTGCCTTTGTACAAATAGAGGACAGTATTAAAAACGACTCAATATATTTTTGGTATATTTTAGGTCTTCCTTGTATTTTTCTGAGTTTTATATTTTCAATTTGGGCATTCATCCTAGAAAATAGAAACGCATTTCAGAATAATGGACGTTGGTATCAAAGAATTAGTAGAAATAGGTTCTATAGGGTTATAATGGTTTTATTTATTTTGAGTTTGATTTTTTTACTCGCAATCCCTTATATAATAAGGAGTATATACTTTTGGAGTAATTTCAAGGAAATCATGTGTAATTAATAAGTAATTTAAAATGCTTATTTAATTTATTTTTTAAAAAAATCTCTAATTTTGCTAAAAATAACAACCTTATTTTATAACCTTACATTGACTAATTTCATAAAAGATTTAGAGTTTTGTACAATTCAACAAATTTTCTTACAATACTAATATTGTTGTCTAAGGGCGGGAGTCATCTTTTTTCTATTCTATTCTTAATTAAATAAATATAAATCTAAAAATAGAAAAAGAAAGGAATCCAAATTCAATCAGAAAAGCAAAAAAAGAGAGAGTTAAACTTCTTAAAAGTCTAACAGGGCGAAATCCAATGTAAGACTGAATTTTTTGATTCTTTCTTACTTAAACAAATAGAGGTAAAATTAATAAATTTACTGTATTTCTTTCTTTCAAATTCTTTTTAGATCCGATTGAATTCTCTCCCTAATTTTTTGGGGAATGTCTATTGTCTCTTGAACTTTCGACTTTGGTTCTACCATTAAATCCTAATCTGCTTCTAATATGAATTGAATAAACACGTAAACACTAGCATAAAAAAGAAGTAAAAATGAAGATTGTATCAAGACAACATATCATAAAAAATAAAATTATAAAAAAAAAGTGAGATGAAATCTCACATTAAATTAGTTATTTTGGGGGATAAATCCTAAATTCCCCTTTAATTATATCAAATGGAATCCTATGAGTGTATAACCACAATTCTGAGGGAATCAAATCCATATGATCTCGGAAAGTATCATTAGTCAGGATTGGGCAATCATCCTGGATGGCCTTTAATATGAGTAAAATATCGGCCTCTATCCCTTGAGGGGCTTCCAGTATGATCCTACGCCTTAAATAATATTCATAAGAAGGGCGATAGTCAATACAATAATATAATTCCCAATCAGCGATTCCTGTAATATAATAATCATATTTTAAATTATTATACATTAGATTGATATTTTTAATTTTAGGGGGATTTTCATCATAATGCCCTGCGACATTAGAAATATCTGAAAGTAATTTTGGCTTTGCTTTTCTCACCTTGAGTAAGTGATTTACGCATTGAAACCCCCTATATGCAAACATCTGTACTGTATAACAATAAAATTTCTAACTATTTATGCAATATATCTTTTTCTTCCTATCTCACTCACTCACGGTTAATATTCTTAAAAAAGAGTATAATATCCTATATCTTCCCTATATCTGCTCAACAATCACTATACCATGCAGCTTTCTACCAATGAGGGGCCAATGCAGTTGGTCTTATAATAGACCTACATAAATGTAAGAAATCGTCTTTTATAAGTTTTGTTAAAATGAGTTATTTTCTTAATTTTTATCTAATTTTTGAAGATTGGAAAAAAGTGAATTTTTAATGCCTAATGTGAAATAGAGGAGCTCATGAATTGAAAGAGTTATGAAGGATATATCTTTTTATGGATTAAATCCATAAAATGAGCTATTATTTTATTTCCAATGTTGGATTTATAACTTCAATATCTTTATTATATCTTCCTTAGTGGTTAATCTTGTATGAGAACAATCTCTAGTCCAAGAGGTAGTTGGGATATATGAGGTATTCTTACTATATAGTTTTTTTTTAATCATATAATGTGTTCCTACTTCGTAATTTAATTGAATTAGGTAATTTCGATAAAATCCATCTTTTTCGCTTAGTGAGATCTCAACTGAGCCCTCTATTCTTATATAATATTCTATAAAATCTAGATTTATTTGAGGGGTGATATAATTATTAAGAGCTTGGAGAAAGGGTTGCTCATCTATCTTCTCTATGTTGGTAATTTTACCATTGAATTTATCGTTTTCTTCCCCAACTCCAATTTGAAGGAAAGCCACTCCTAAATTCTTTTCTTTTGTTTTATTATTTACTAAACTGAGCACATCTTTAATGAATTCGGCTTTTTGTTCTTGTTTTCGCTTTTTATCTAGAGAAATTATATCATACATTTGTGATTTGAAATCTAAAAACTCGCATTCTCGCTCCTCCAACAATTTTTTGATTAATTCCTTCTTTTTAAGTCTAGGAATTTTTCTGTATTTACCTGGAATCCTTAAATTCAAAAGATACGAACTAGTAATATATACTATTGCCCCGAAGAATATAATTCCAAATACCAATAAGAATAATTGAATGTCGGGGTTCAACCTTATTATCATTGGATATGCTGCTATTGTTCCAATGGAAAAAAAAATAACAAAACACCCCATACATTTTTTAAAATTTGTTAATTTCATTTGGACACCACATTCCCTTTGATTATTTTATAACTATAAGGAATCTTAGCTTAATAAATGATTTGGAACTATGGGATTATGTTCTAAATTGGAAAGTGCGATCCCATCCCCTTTACCATCTTCTTAATTAAAGAGGGAAATGCTATAAAGCACCATTTATCAGCTTCTTAATTACATAAGAAAATAATGGGAGATTTAATGAGTGCAGATATTATAGATCTTCGTCGACTAAATCCAAATATCAAAATTATATAAAATAATTAATAGCAATATTTCTAAAAAGGCTAATTTTTATATGAGAATATCCTAATTAATATTAGCCAAAAAGTTCAAAATCGAGTTTAATAATAATGTCAAATCAAGAGAAAATAGATTCATACCTTAACAATTTTGAAGTAAGATTAAATGAAGAGAAAAAATATAGTGGTTTAATAATTGCTTCCTCATTTTCAATGATGATTTTGTTACTTACTTTTATTTCTAATAGAGATTTTATTTTAGATCTTGGTATAGGTGCTATAATTCTCTCGATTTTTTTTCAATATTATATATTTAGAAAAGCTCCCCTAAATATAAAGAGTTTTAAAGAAATCGATGAAGCATTACAATTCAGTTTCAGAGAAATGAAAATAAGAGAAATTTGTCATTTGTTAGGAGAATATTTCTTTTTAATAAGTATTGCTTTAATATTGTCTTTTTTTAAATTATTTATTTATAGCTTTTTTTTAATTTTAGTTATAATATTAAAAGAACTAAAAAATATAATTAATGATTCGAAATATTTTAAACTTAATCGTGAATTTAAGGATCTTGGTGTTCCTATAGGTTCGGAGGATTATTTAATAATAAAACACAACCTCTCTATTATTAAGATTACTTTTTTATTAAGTTCTTTTCATTTAATATTGAGTGCGTATTTTGTAATCTTATTACTTGACTACGGTTCAATTATGTCTTTTTAGGCAACATAAATTAACTTTTATGAATAATATTTTTAAATAAACATTAAATTTACCTTTTCCTTTATTGAGATATTGATATGATACAATATCTTGTAGAAAGAGATATTTTGAAAGTGTAGAACATTAAAAATATTTAACAATTGCTTTAAACGCGGGTTCAAGTATTGAAAAAGAATCTTCATCTAGTAGACCTATATTAGAAATTCGTTTTTCATATTCCTGAAGATGAATATAATTTCTATAATCTCTAAAAATATTCTGTGCAATACCCCATTCTGTATCTTTTCCTATTTCAAAAGAGAAATTACTACCTGCAGTTTCGAGATAATAACACATCTTATCAAAAAATGTAGCCTTAGTTAAAGATTTACTATTAGAGATTTTTGAATGATTAATTCTATTAATATTCTTATTTTCCAACCATTTTGTTAAGAGATATTCTAATATTGAGCCCATTTTAATACATGCATCTTTCCAATAGCCAAGTTTGATTAGGTCAACGATTGATTTATGCTCTTGTAAAACTAATTTTCGATTAGTGATAAATTGCTTTTGAAATAATTCATTAGAAGACTCATAAAATTTGAGGGATATTTCTTTTAATTTAGGATTAAATTCAATTAAAAACTTATCTTGGATATTTAGATTACAACAATAAAGAGAAATTAAAATTGCTGACAATATAGAAAGATAAAATCCGCTTTGGAGTTCAAAATTATATAATAAAAATTTTGTTGTAGGATTATTAGGAAAATCAATTAAAAATGGAAAAAATACACCACCTAATAACCATATTAAACTTCCAGCTAGCAATAAAATAGAGGAAAATATCAATGAATATTTTTTTAACTTTATTTCTTCTAGTATAAAGTGTGAAAAATAAACAAAACATCCAATTAGATAAATAATCAATCCCGCAACCAATCCATAAATGTTAAAGCTAACAAAATAAATTGGATCAATAGGAAAGAAAAATTCTGAATGATAAAACTTAGAGGAAGTTGTCCAAATTGGATTAAATTTTAAAACTCTCATAACTTTTTGACCATATAATTCTCCATAGATAACAATTTCAACCCACGGTAAGCAAAAACTTGAAATTAAACAACCAATAATGATAACTTCAAAAAACAAATTTATTCCTCTTAATTTTTTCATTGTACTACCCTGATTAAGATTAAATTATTAGTTTTCTATAATTATATTTAAAATATCCTTTTTAAAATAAATTGACAAAAAATTATTAATCTATGAAAAAATAATAGGTCTTTTCCTAAATCTAATGTTTTTATAATCATTTAAATTATATAATCCTAAAATGAAAGAATTAAATTATGAGAAATTTATAGAATTCTGTAGAAAAAAAATCAAAGAAGGTAAATTTTTTGAAAAAGTATTAGGGATATATTATATTATTACTGCCATATTTTTATCTTCTTTATATTATTCTTTAGATTTTTTAATTTTTGTAACAATTCTTCTCATATTTACATTATCATTTATAGGGCCTTTAGTAATAATAGGTATAAGATTTAAGTTTCCTTGGAAAAAGAATGTTAAAAATTATAATGAAAAATTCTATAGAGAAGTAAAAATACTTTTTTCTGGAAATATACTAGATGATAAGAATTCTTTAGAGAGTTGTAGGTCATGGTTTTCTAAAGCTAGAATTTTTGATGGAATAAAATTTAGTGGCTATATTCTTAGCATATTTCTATTAGTATATTACATTTTGTTATTAATAGAAATAGTTATATTGAATTTTTCAATGATTTATGTTGAAAAAAATACAAATTTTATTTTCAAATTCCTCTTCAATCCTTTTTTAAAATATTATATATTTTGTTTAACATGGTTCTTATTGTTTAACATTACAGAACTATATATTAATCGATTAAAATTAACAATTGATGATATTATCAGAGAAGCTTATAATGATATTGAAGATAAGAATGATAATATTTTCTCTATTTTAAATAATCCAGATTCCATTAATTATGAAGATCTTCAAAAAGATATAAAAACAGAAATAATTAACATCCAGAATCTTTATTCTTTAAATATTCTTAAAGTATTAAAAAAATCAGAACATCGATTTAAGCTAAAATATTTATATAAACAATTTAAAGTGGGGGGTAGATTTGATCTCATTAAAATAATAAACAGTTATTTAAAGTGTATTGAAATTATCAATTCTAAAAATGAAGATTTTGAATATTATGACGTTTTCTATAATTATTCAACTATTTTAGCTAAATTAAAAAAAGAAATTATATTAGAGTCAGAAAGTATCATAAATGAAACTAAAGACTATTTAAATGAGTATAAAGAAGTAAGAGTTAATAAAACGGATATAAGAGAAAAAAAGAACACAATTAATAATCTAATTAGTGATTTTGAATTAACAATTCGACAATTTATTAAAAATCAATTAAAAAAACATTTTAGTGAAGATTGGTGGAATCAAGGTATCCCCTCAAAAATACGAAAAGATGCTGAAGTCCTTAAATCAAAAAAAGAAATAATTGAACCTAAAAGAACATATCAAGTTATAGATTTTCTCACATTTATGGATTACTCTAATATTATTTTAAATAAAAAGAATTGGAATAACATCTTCAGTGATTTTTTTAATCAAAAATACATCTTTCAAGCACCATTCGAAAAGTTAACATATATTAGGAATGATCTTGCTCATAATAGATTTATAGAAGATGATTTTGAACGATGCAAAACTTATATTAAAGATATTTTGAAATATATACCAGATTTTAATCGGAACTGTATATTAAATTAAGACGGAAAAAGATAAACAAAAACCAGTAATTTATGATTTAGGAATATCTTTTACGAGAGATGGTTCTTATACGAGATTAATTACTCAAGATGATAGAAAAAAAATAATGAATCTAAAAAAAAGACATAACTTTTAATTGACTTTATTTATTTTTTAAAGAATTTACACTCTACTTATGATTAATTGCTTTTCATTATAGATTCATAAAATAGCTTTATTTTTCTATTTATATTGGACTCACTTTTTCAATTATCCTTTTAATAAATCTTTTACCAATAAGTTTTATACAGATACCTATGAACTGTTTCCGATTTATTCTACCTTCTTTGTAGTCTTTATATGCATCTTTAATCTTTTCCCAGTCAGAAGCAAGATGATCTACTAAGTATGCTTCTAAATCATCAACTTTATCAAAAATTTGTTCTATTTGTAGCGTATATTCTTTAATTAACTCTGTATCGCTCTTGATATCATCTAATTTTTCACTGAAATCTCTTAATATCTCTGTAATTTTTTCTGTTTTGTCACTCATTGCCTTAATAATAATTTCTGAACTATCACCTACTTTATTTAGAGCAACAGATAATGCAACATCCTGCTTGTCGTACAAACCTTGAGCATAGGCTTCGATTAACTTGAAATTATCATTCTGAATAGCATGTATTTCTTGAAGCAACTTAAAGTTACATCTCTTAATGATATTTTCTATTTCTGACTCTAAATTAATGATATCAATATCACTTTCAATAATTAGCTTTTGATCCTCCATAAATTGGGTTTTTTGGTCAAATTCTTGCTTGCTTATCTGTTTAGGAATTAATAAATTGCATACATAACAAATTTTAAATGGTTCAATAAAACTAGACCGTGTTCTTCCACTGGGATCCATATATGTTACCATTCCTTCTATAGAATCACCCACACAACTTTGTGTTGCTATTAATTTGAAAGTTGGACTCTCAAAAGAATTTGGTTTTAGTAAATTGATTTTAGACCTATCTTTTTTTACTAATAAACCTGCAGGAGTTTGAGTTAATAAAATTTGAATATTATTTATTACTAATTTGGAGTTATTCTTTATCTTCACTTTATAATAGAAAATGCTTTGATTACCTTCAATTTTCCAGTCTCCTCCGCGTAAAACTTCAATATCCTTCATATTAAAGTCCGTTGATATATCTTGAGATTCAATAAAATTTTTATCCTGTGTGGATATAGATGATTCCATAAAAGAATAATCTCTCTTTTCCTTATTAAAACTAATGCAATATTCTATATCTATAATTTCTGGAGCATTATCTCTTAATGGGTATAATTCTTTAACTGCATTTAAAATAAGGGCATTATCTTCTTCTTTTAATTCTCTTAACTTTTCAGTATATTCAATAGGTGAATAAATTTCAAATGTACTAATAATGGAATGTAGTCTACTTCCAAAGGATGATGATTCTCTGACATTAGAATGAGATTGAAAAAGTAATCTAGATAAATCTTCTCGACCTCTGTATTTTAGTATTTGTCTGATTTTTTCAATATCATTTTCAATTTCTTTTGAGATTATCTTTTTTTCTTTTAAAATAGGTTTAAAAAATTCTAGATATTCTTTTAGAACTTTATTCCTAGATCTATGAAAATATCCATATGTATTCCAATTTGGTGTAAAAGAATTATTGGTTTTAATAATTTCCTCTAAAATTTGTAATGTTAAAGATAGATTTTCAAAATTAATATCATCTTCGTTAATACCATAATCACTAAGATTAAATTCTATTGGTAATCTTAAAAATTCAATAATTTCTCTTTTGAGACCTCCAAACTTTAGTCGAGTTTCTTTTTCAATCATAATCTTTTCTAATTAATAATAAAGTAAATAATATATATTAGCATAATTGAAATTAAGTTCTTTGATGGTGAATCCACATACTTCCCTTACCCTATATCGACTATGAACTTATCAGTTCTATAAAAAGGGGTTTCCCTCAATTTTATCTTTAAATAAACTCCAATTTTATATTAGTTTTACAAGTTCTTTTCTTAATATTAATTATTTTAATAAATTTACATGGTGTTAATGATAAATAAAAAAGAGAGAATTATAACAGAGATTATCCCATAAAATTTATTTAAATAGTCGTTTTTCCTTCTTTTTAGTAACAGTTAATAAATTAAATTTAAGATGATAAAGCTGAAAGACGATTATAAATATCTTTTTGGTTTGGGAATACGCTCGTTCTATGATGCTATAAAATCAGATTTGAAAACAGATGAAAATGAATCTGCTTTTGATTTTGTTGAATCAATAGGAAAAGAGATTAGGAATGAACTAGAGAATAATCCTAAATATCAAAAAATCTATCAGGGAGCAGATTTAGCACGAAAAGCAAAAGAATTTGCAGATGAGCTTGAAAAATTATTCTCGGATTTCTTCTAGAAACCCATTTAATAAAGAACTTATAGAAAGCTCATCTCATAATAATCTTTCTTTATTTTCACTTTTTCTAAGATCGGTTTCAATTTCTCATCTATGTAGGTTTCGATTTTCCGAATAATCCTTTCATCCAACTCCTCTAATTCTGCATCTTCTATAATACTTTCCTTACTATTAACTATAATCCTATAAATTACAGAAAGAAAAAGTATATAGAAATCGAAGCTGCATAAATTTTTAATTTTCAACATATCATGTAGATATTACCCTATTAAAAGAGCTGAAAGAAAGAGACCTGATTAAATATTAAAATATCTCAAATCATTAACGGGAAAGAACATAATTTAGCTTCAGAAGATGTAAATAAGCTAATAGAATTTCAACAATTACGGAATGTTTATGCTCATGGTGATGGTACAATTACTCAAAATTATCTTGATAAAATTCCGAATTCTAATTTCAAGCTAGGTTAGCGACTAGAAATATCTCAAGAAATATTACTAAAGAGTTATTATATAGTAATAAAAACTATCAATAATTTAATAAAGCATTTATAGAGAAATATCCTGAAATAATTTCCAATAAAAATAATTTGTGAAAATTATTAACTTGGTTTGAAAATATGATCCCTATTAATTCATTTCCAATTTGGAGAAAATTTTTTGATTTTAAGAAATACTCCGAATTGGTTGATAATAGTATTATTCAAATTACTGAAGACTTTAATGCAAGATATAAATTTATTGAAAAAGAAAACGCAAAAGATATTTTTTGGAAATTAGCAACATTGCAGAAAGAATTAGATCCGAATAATTGTTATGATATTTTTGCGTTATTTATTGGAAGAATGCTATTCTATGAAATTCTTAAAAAAGAAAAAAGTAATGTTGAAGAACAATATCAAATCCATAAAGAATGGTTTGAATATATATCTAGACGAATCAAACCTCATGTAGCAAAATTATCTGAAAAATTTTTACGGATATTATTCTCTTATTACCCCGCTGGAGATATTACAGAAGGAGTTTCGAAGTTAGAAATGACAAAAGATATGATTGAAGAATTTGATATTCTTAATGTCCTCGTGAATCCAAGAATAAATGCATATAAAAAAGTTCGGGCTTTTAAAGAACAATATATGAACTTTTATGATCTCTTTTTAGATCGATGTAAGTTAATTGGTGATGAACTGTCTAGATATGAAGGAAATAGGAAAGTTGGTAGATATGGAAAGGATCCTTATAACATTTTCCAATTAAGAAATAATAATCAATATACACCTCCAGATTTTATCAAAGATATGATAATTGAACTTGTCCATATAAGAAATGCTTGTGCTCATTTGGGGATAACAGTCTTAAACGAAAATGAAGTACAAATTATTGATAGATATCCTAATGGTGAAATAAGCTTTAATGAGACAGTTCAAATAAAAGATTTAATCATATATTTTATTAGATTATTTTCACTTGATAAAGAATTTGAGAATTTAGCATTACTAATATATATAATTGGCTGGTTAAATGAAATAAGCCTAAAGAGAACTGAAGAGTCTAAATAACTTTTATTATAAGGTTTTCTAAAAAGGTATTCACAGTATCCCAACAGTTATCTTAGAATTTTTCCCTTAATTCTCTTTTTTCAAATAATTTTTAAATCGGATTTGATACTCTTTCTAATTTTTTGAAGAAGATCTATTGCTTCTTGAACTTTCGATTTAGCTTGTACCGTTAAATCCTTATCGGCTTTCAAATTAAATAAGGTCATGTTGGGAATGTCTTTTCGCAATTCGTTTAAATTTTCCATTATCATATCGACATTTTCAATTTCTTCAATTAGTTGTTTTTTGGTAATAATATGACTTTTAGTTATTCTTTCAATCATTTCTTAATATTCTAAATTTCCTATGTTTACAAGAATATCTAAAAAAACCTATTTAAAGTAAGAATTAGAAATAAGAATAGTTCATAGAGGTATGTAATGTTGAGTATCAATTTATTGGAAAATACTTGATATATCTATAAAATATTAAATTAGATGATCATAGAATAAAGATAGACAATAATTTATCGGTAAATTTTAGGACTTGTCTAATTATTGCTTTTATCCCTTCTATTATCAATATAATACACTTTTTTTGTATTAATTTTACGGGTATCAATTTCAATACAGTAACTAAAAAAATAATTCAAAAGGTTATGGATTTTTTTTTAAATAGTCACTCTTATTTTTATTAGAACCTTTAGGGATATTTCATCAATAAAATATCAAAATCAAATAAAATTATTAGCAGAAAAATTAAGAATAAAGCCCTTACCTAAAAATATCTTGAATATTGAAATATCTGCACTTTTTTTTTACCAAGCAAAAGAAGTTTATTTAAAGAATAATGGTAAAATTTTCTTTGTAATAACCAAAGGAGTGATAACAGGTTCCCATACTTCTCGTTTTCGCAATTTTAGAGGATATAAAAACGTTAAAATATGGAGCTTTGAACCCCGGTTAGAGAAATTGTTCAATATTGGTTTCATCTGCTTATTTGCCCAGAAATCAGAAAATACCTCAAAACTTTACAATAAAAAAATTACACATTTTCACGTTGAATTAAAAAACGAAGCTTACCAGATTGAATATTTTAGTAAGTTGGAATTGAAAATTGTAGAGAAAGATGTATTATTACCTTATTTTATTGAGAAAAGAGGAAAGAAAATCTTTACAAAGAAACTCATTCCACAAAAATTGTCTAAGGATCTTTTACCATATGCTGAAAGTGTATATAAAAAATTGTTTCATAAGGGGGCAGATATAAATCCCAGAAATCTCATATTTGTGAACTATGAAGAAATTGAAGATAATTTAATTAAAATAAACCCAGATAAAAGAATATTTAAGAGAGCTAAAGCTCCATGGAATCTGAAAGAGTTCAATGATGAAATTGTAGAGAAAAAATATATTTTTAAAGTTATCAAAAGCACGGAGTTAGTTAAATTTCAAGTATTTGACTATTATAATGTTTTCTTACCTCTTTCTAATGGAAATTTTAATTACGATTATAATGAATTAACTGATAATGCTAAGCGTTTTTATAATAAAATCAATCAGGTTTATTTAAAAAAAAAGAAATCTACCACAAAACATTCATCACTTTTAGAAAATCTTAATCGATGGTCGAAGTTGATAAATCAGCGTCAGCAATCGAAAATAAAATGTGTATATAATAATTCGGGATCAATTTTGAATTCTGCAGTGGTTTTAGGAGATTTTTTAGTAACCGGGGATTTATCTTTTTATGATACAGATAGCCTTGATGAAGCTTATTATTTGTCATCAATATTAAATTCAAATTTAATGCAAAAGCAAGTTAAAATAAGAAAGAGTTCCAGACATATTTTTAAAATTCCCTTTGAAATTCCAATTGAAAAATATAATACACACAACAAAAATCATAAGCATTTAGCAGAGATTGGAAAGCAGTGTCAAAAAATTGCAGAAAA
The DNA here is from genome assembly GCA_019058445.1 of Promethearchaeota archaeon. Taxonomy (GTDB): domain Archaea; phylum Asgardarchaeota; class Lokiarchaeia; order Sigyniarchaeales; family SOKP01; genus LW40-45. The sequence continues at coordinate 215,432 of JAHPZA010000009.1, forward strand.
AACAACAAAAAAGTTGATGTTAAAGAGTTCTCATAATATTTCAAAGATTAAACTTCAAAAGGCACTTAAAAACAGATTAAATCCTCTTCTAACGCAAATAGATGAGATATTAAAATTAGAGTTTAACTGATTAATATTTCTAAGGGGATTCTGTAGAACGAATGATTAAAAATACCAAAATTAATAAAATTAAATCATTATTAATTACATGAGTACTCATCAAAACGGGGATCTATTCATGAATAAATTTTTTCTGTTCAAAATACTTATCGGTGGCGATGCAAGTGTAGGTAAAACGACACTGTTGCGCAGATTCGTAGATGGCATGTTTGATGAGAGCACCATTATGACTGTGGGTGTTGATTTTTTTATAAAACAAATGAGTTTCGACGGTGTGAATTGTGCACTTCAACTCTGGGATTTAGGCGGTCAAGAACAATTTAGGCATCTTATGTCTAGTTATGTAATGGGGGCGAGGGGCGCATTACTTTTAATAGATTTAACTCGAATGCCAGAATTGAATAGAGTGTTAGAATGGGTAAATATAATTAGAATGCACGATATCGATCTTCCGATAATACTCGTAGGAACCAAATTAGATCTCGAGGAAATGATAGCGATAGATGATGAAATAGCCTTAAACATCAAGGACACATTTAATATGATTGATTATGTAAAAACTTCTTCTAAAACTGGGCACAATGTTGAGAAAGCATTTAAAATAATGGCTGAAAGGTTGATTCATATTAAAGAGTAGTAGAAATTTCTTTATTCAAGTTTTATTCTATGATTTAAAATCATAAAAATTATTTTCTTTAAACCCATTCAATTTAAATATACAAAAAAAACTTAAAAATTCGCATTATGGAAGATGAAATAGTTATTCTTGGTTCTGGTGGGGGTAGACATCATATCAGAACGCAACATAGAGCTACCGGAGGGATATTATTCAAATTTAACGGTATTCAAGCTCATATAGATCCAGGACCAGGTGCAATAGTGAGATTAAATCAATACCATGAAGATCCGACGAAAACAGAAATGTTTATCGTAACGCACGTTCACATAGATCATTTCAACGATTTAAGCGCAATTATTGAATCTTCCCGGGAATCTCTTCACGATAAAAAGTATGATTACTTCAGAAAGGGGATTTTACTTACTACGAATGAAACTTTAAGATATGTTTCTGACTATCATTTAAATATGCTTGAAAAGGTCGTTCCTTTTAAAGCTGGAGATATCTTTCATTATAAAGGTGTAAAAATAATTGGAACAAAAGTTTTACATTCACCAAAAAATGAAGGATTTGGCGTAAAATTCAATTTACAGGATTATTCAATTGCTTTTTCGAGCGATACAATGGTTTTTGATGGTTTTTCAGAGCAATTTTCAGGTGCAAATATCTTAATATTAAATTTATTAAGACCAGACTCAGTTACTTGCAAGCGACATTTATGCACAGATGAGGTTATTCCATATTTGAATAAATTAGAACCCTGTCTTGATGCTCTCATCATCACTCATTTTGGATCTTATATGGATGGACCACGATCTGAAAGAAATCATGTTCCTAGTCAAGTGAAAAAATTTAAAGAGAAAACTAAAATAAAAAAAGTAATCCCTGCCGAAGATGGATTAAAAATTAAAATTTCTGATTTACTAAATAAATAAAATCTAATTTTACATGAAATTTCTTTCTGAAATCGTCTTGAAAATTACCTTCTAAATGTGAGTACTATAAGAACATAAAATGAAATAATAATTGTATCTTTTTATATTAAGATACTTATATGTAATCAAGGAAGGGAAATTACGTAATGATTAACAGGTCAAAACATTGGATTTCGCCCTCTATTAAACTCAATGGAGTTTAATTCTCTCCCTAATTTTTTACATAAATAGGCCTGCTTTTCGCTACCCTTCACTTTTTTTCTTAAAAATAAATTAGTGTCTTAAGAGAGTTAATCACATTTTATGATTGTTCATTTTTTATTTTGTTAATAATTCCATGGGCAGCAATAATTCCGGTAACAGCAGCTCCAATAATACCTCTCGACATTCCGGCTCCATCACCCGCAAAAAAAAGATTTTTAATTTTTTTAGATTCCAAAAACGAGTTTGTATCTATTCTTTTAGCACTGCGTTTAAATTCAGGGGCATATATTAAAGTGCTGTTATTATTTACTCCTGGAATTACTTTATCAAGAATCTCTAAACCTTCTATAATATCTTTTACGAAGCGATAAGGATATGCCATAGCTATATCCCCGGGAGTGGCATCTTTTAAAGTGGGTTGTACTGGATTACGTTCAATTAAGGATTTTCTGGAACGATGGCCTCTTCGCAAATCTCCAAGAGTTTGAATTAATGGTTTATATCCTCCAAGAATCGATGTTTGTTTCGCAATTGATCGTCCATATTCAGTAGTATCTTCGAGCGGAGATGTGAGTTGTTGTCGGATGAGAAATGCAAAATTACTATTTTCAGATTTACCTTCAGTGGTAAGTTGATGACCATTTACACCTGCTATTTTTTCGCTATATGTTTCTTTTACTACATAGCCTTTATGATTAACGCAAAACGTACGTACAAAATCATCATATGTATGAGTTATAATATGAAATTTTGGATCTCTTTGAATATGACATACTTGTTCCATAATAATTGCTGGTACCTCAACTCGTACCCCTATATCTAATGGCTCATAAAATGTTTTAATATCTAATTTATCGCATTGTTCTGCGAGCCAAATCATGCCCCAACGACCGGGAGCAATAAGTAAATAATCAAAATTTTCTTTCTTTTCACCATCAAAATATAGATTTCCTTGCTCGTCGAACGTAGTTACTTTTGTATTGGGAATGATTTCAATACTATAATTCGATTCAAGAAACTTTTGAATTGATCTAATTATATCAGCTGTTTTTTGGGACCCCAAAAGTCTTTGTTTAACTGGAACAAATCTAATATCAACGGATGCACACCTACGCCTTAATTCTTTCAATTTTTCTTTTTTTTCTTTTTCAAGGGGATCAAAGATCTTATTGGGAGCGCCATTTTGAACAAAAAATTCATCAATTTGCTGAATGATTTTATCTGCGTTAAGATTAGCATTTTCACACAATTCTCCAAGGTTTCCACCAATATTTTTATTTAAATTTAAGATCCCTGAAGAAAAACATCCTGCTCCACCCACACCGCTCATAATCCTACACGGATCACATAAAGCACATGCGAGTTCTTCTTCTTTAATAGGGCAATGTCTATTTTCTATTTTAGGTCCTTGTTCAAAAATAGATATATCCACAGTTTCTACACCAGCCTTTCCAAGTTCATTTGCAGCAAATAAACCAGCTGAACCTGCTCCCACAATCCCTATTTTAATTGTTGTCATATCTAATCATTTAATTTACTTAAATTTCCTTCTTGCTTAAAAACTCTTAAATGTTAAAATATTCTATAATAGTGAGGATTCAAATAGAATAAATAATTTATAATTTAATTCAGTATGAAAAGATCTTAGTCTTCATTCTCAGATTTCTTTCCAACAATATTAAAATCAATGATTTTATCATTGGGTGGTCTTTGTTCTTTGATCAGAGAATCTTCCACTCCAATTATTTTAGGATGAGGTTTTTCTGAATTTTTCTCGCCCAATTGAATCCCCAATTTGTATTATATATTTAATATGAAGATAATTTTATTTTTTTTTTAATGATGATTATATTAAAGTCAAACTCAAATTTAAATTAAAACATAGCGATAATTTAAGAAGAAATAATAGATAATCAACATCATATCAAGATTTAAGTATGTCCATCCATAATTTAGAAGATTAAATTAGTGCGTTATTGATAAATCACTAAAAAAACTTTTATAATCATCTTGATATATTCTTAATATTAAATATTTCATAATAGAGGTTACCAATATATTCGTAAATTATGATATCTAGAATTCTGATTATGGCTCCGGGAGGTGTAATTTAGAAAGAATTCCTTTCTAAACGCTACCTCTGCTACAGCAAGAACTTTATCGGAGACATGCAAAAGGATGATAATTTAATCGAAGAAGATTTAGTTGGGGGATTTCTTAATGCTATTAGTAGTTTTGCACAAGAAATACAAGGCGGAGCCATAGAGTCTTTAAATTTTAGAAATTTCGATTTCATTTATTCATATGATGAAGAATTTGGGTGTATGTTTGTACTAGTTATAGACATCGGTGATCCAGAAGAGGTAGTGAGAGAAAAACTTGAACTTATGAAAAACAAGTTCATGGAAAGATATAGAGAAGAGATACGAACATTTAGTGGATGCATTTCTGTTTTTGATGAGTTTGATGAATTTGTAGAAGAGAATATATTTATACCACCAAAAGTATTATTAGTAGGTGAGCCGGGGGTTGGGAAAACAACGATTATGAATTTATTTCCCGGAGAGACAATCTTAGAATTAGATGAGGATTTAAACGAGATCATTCAAAAACCAATAGATAATATTAATTTAAGAAGCATAAAACAAATTACATTAAGGGAAATGGACTTAAGTGAATTAGTGGATAAATCAAAACTATATAGACCTCTATTAAACTCGATAGATGCCATTTGTATAGTTTCTAACTCAGCAGCCAGTAATTTGTCTAGAACAAAGAATTTATTTTCTCGATTAAAACCATTAGTGAAAAATACTGATTTCTATTTAATCGCAAATTTCCAAGATTTAAAAGAATACGCTTTTGAACCAAAGAAAATCGAAGATATGTTTGACGGGATAAAGACCTATGGATATTCAGCAACTCAAGATGATGCGAAAAGTAATTTTCTTCAGATATTGACAGAAATCTTAGAAAAATCTGTAGTCGAAAAGATTGAAATGAAACAAAAAAATTCATCTTGATGGAAACTTCATATGTTTTAGATTTTAATTAAAGTTTTTAACGAAATTTGATATAATCATGAGTCTTCCAGATAAATACGTATTCCCCGTTTATATCTATAAGGACATCTTAGACGAAATTAAAAATGTGTGCAAAAAAGCGAAATTAGAAGTTTTTGGATATTTAATAGGGACTATTCATACATGGAATAAAAAAACCTACATAATTATTGAGGACCAACTCTTTCTCATAGGAGCAGTCCATAGTGATAAATATTCAACTTCCCAAATAGAGGGAACCGCGGGAAAATACGAGAAAAAATTTCAAAAATTAAAACGTAAAAAAAATAATCAAGAACTGAGAATTGTTGGATGGTGGCATTCACATCCAGGATTTTCCTGTTTCCTTTCAAGAACGGACCTTCATACGCAAGAAGCTTTTTTTTATGAATCCTACCAAGTCGCATTAGTAGTTGATCCGATTAAAAAAGAGCTTGCATTCTTTACCTTAGATGGAAAATCAGATAATAGATATAAAGAAATTAGCTATGCAGTTATAAAACCATAGTATTAAATATAAAATTAAATCATAATATGTTTCCCTATGAAGTTATCTGAAAATAAAGATGAGGAAGACTTTGAAGTTATATCTGAAGTATCGATTGATGATGATAAATATGATAGGCAAAAACGAATTGTAGGATGGGATCAAAGCAAAATATCGAACGCTACAGTAATGGTTGTTGGAGCTGGGGCAACGGGTAATGAACTGATCAAGAATTTAGTATTAACTGGAATCGGAAAACTAATTTTAATCGACTATGATACAATAAACATCTCTAATCTTAATCGATGCGTATTATTTGACAAAAAAAGTGCTAAAAAACAAGAGTATAAAGTAGACGTAGTGAAAAAGGCGGTAAAAAATTTAGGAGAAACAGAAATAGTTGCACTAAAGGAAGATTTAAATGATATTGATAAAGATTTCTATAAAAAGTCTGATGTGATATGTTCTTGCGTAGACAATATTGAAGCTCGACTCCAATCAAATAATTATGCCTATTACTACGGAATTCCTTTCATAGATTCTGGGATAGATGAATTTTACGGAACGGTTCAGGCAGTCTATTCTGAAGTTAAGGATGCTGCCTGTATGCAATGTGGTGTTTCAGGTATGGATTTGGATCTTATGTGGCAAAAATATTCCTGCACTGGTCAGGAGATTGAATCTGAAAATGGGGAAACTATCGGGAAAATGGCAACTCTTATCACCACCACTGCTATTATTGGGGGTATACAATCTCAACAAGTAATAAAATTCTTACTGGGATTAGATTATTTTAAAAAAACTGGAAAATGGAATCCAAATATTGGAGAACCTTTAATTGGTAAGCAACTTAACTATAATGGCTTAACCAATTCATTTGAAATTATAAACAAGATAAAAAATGAAGAATGTTGGGTGTGCTCTTATAAAAAGTAAATATTTTTTTATATAATAGACCAAAATCAAAATAATATAAAGTTATTATTATAAACGAAAAAAATATATTTTTTAATATAAATTGTCATTATTAATAAAACAAATGGGTTAGGAATTAAAGAGGGTAATCATATGAGTCCAGAACTACCTCAAGAGATATGGAAAGACAGGCTCGAAAATGAGATTAAAGGATTAAGGAACTTAGCTGTTATTGAAGAAAATTCAATTATCAGAGAAGAAAACAGCATAGAGATAATGATTGATATTAAGGCTCTAGGGTTTGAATATGTAAAAGATAGTGAGGGGATTGATTTAGTTCCGAAATGGAACCATCGAGTATTTTTAAAAATAAATAGAAGTTTTCCCTATCCAGGTGGTATTGATTTTGCTTGGTATTCTGATATATTTCATCCTAATATTCATCCAGTTGAGTTATCTACTTCCGATCAACCTGGTACGGGGTACATATGTTTAAATGTGTTAAAGAAATGGTCCCGATTATCTGATTTAGAAACAACGGTGAAAGCACTGAAATTGCTTGTAGAAAATCCAAATCCAGATGATCCATTGAATTATCCAATCTGCGGAGAGGCGGCTGAATTTTTCAAACAAAATACTATGGATGAGCTAAAAGTACAATATAATATTAAGGAGGAAGAAGAAAAAAAAGAAACTACAGAAGAATCTGATGATATTATTATTATTGATGATTAAAATAGTGTTTTATATCTAATTTACTTAAAATATCGTAAAAATAAGGAAAAAAAGAGGGTATTTTTATCCTCCTACTACTCTAGCCCATAATGCTAGTTTGTCATTTTCTTTTAAGCCAAATTTATGAATGGCATCCTTAACTGTAATATTGGTAGGTAATTCTTGACCATTAAGGACTAATGTGTAAGAGCGCTGCTCAACTGAAATGATGCCCATATGTTTTATTATGATATCCACGATTTTCTCGATTATATGATGCTCTTTGACATCCAATTTAATTAATTTGCCAGTTCGGCTATCTTCTACGGAAATTTTCATGATTTTTACCCTTGATAATATTTTTTTACCAAACTTATTTTGGATTAATAGTTCTTGATTCCGATTCTATTTATTAATTAACAAATAGTGTTAAGATATATATTAATTTTGATGATATACTCAAAACTAATTTTTAAGATTTTAAAATCCAGATCTTATTACAAATTGTTGACAGATTGTATTTATTCAATTTATTTTGGAGTCTTTTTTTTGTACTTTGGTGTTTTTTTTGGAGGTATTTGAGATATATCAACAGGAATCTCAGTATCTTCCTCCTTAGACTGGTTTATCGGCCTGGATTTATCTATCGCTCCTAAACAACCCCAACACATATTATCAAGTTGAATTAACTCATTCGCACAATTTTTACAATAGAGAGATTTACATTCCGGACAAATATATATGCTAGTAAAGCCAATCTGAAGTGTCTTACAAACGATACAGAGCGTTTGGTCTCGATAATATTGTATATCTTCTTTTGAGAGATCATCCGGTCGTGAGTATGAAAGCGTTTGAATTAAGGTAATTTTAGGGCTTTCAAATGATTGGCGCTCTTTTAATGGCTCATTTTTAAGTTCAACACGTTCCTCTTTAATACTTAAATAAAATAAAATCCCTCCACTAATCATAATATATCTAATAGTTATTAAAGTAATATCGGGTAAAATAATCAAAACGTCTAATGACCCAACTCCGAAAAATAAAATAATAGCGAAGAAAAGGAATAACAGTTTTTTTCTTACAACACCTGAAGATTTAATACTCTGGCTCAACAATATTATCTCTCCAACGAGTAATGCAGGAAATAAAGTCATTGATAGCAAAAAAAAGAGAGGAGACCATTCAATAAGAGTATTATCTATTAAATTTTCACCTGACTTATTGGGATATTGGAAATTAATTGAATTAAAGGGATCTGTAAAGAGAAAAAATTCAAAAATTACACATAAAACAAAAATATAGATTAATAATATTCGTTTTAGATGAGGATTAAGATCTGGAAATATAATGTCGGCTAAAAGATAGAACATAAAAACTAAAGGACCAAACCACATGTAAGTCAAAATACCATGCAATCCATAACTATTATCCAGATTTTTACCGGTTATGAGTATTAGCATAAAATCTAAAAATAAACCCAGAAATAGCAAACTGATAAAAATTACAATCAGCCCAACCAAAAAGAGATATTTAGAATTCGTTTTTCTTGACCGATAAATACTGATAACCCCCCACAATATCCCTAAAATTACCCAGACGATTACAGTTATTCCATTGATCAAACCTAGTAAGGAAATCATAATAAAACCATATTTTATTGTTTATTCTTTTTTTTTTTAGGTTTATGTTTAGACTGAGAGGAGTCTATAACAATATTCTCATCTTCTTGTTTAATAGGGCTAATGGGTTTTGAGTCATCTATAGGTCCGGAGCAAACCCAACACATATTTTCTAATTTTATTAATTCTTGTGCACATTTTTCACAGTATATAGATTTACATTGAGGACAAATGAACACATCGTTAAACCCCAACATTTTAGCTTTACAAATTATGCAAAGCGTTTGTTCTCGAAAGTATTGTATGTCCTGATCTGAAAGGTCATCTGGTCTTGAATATGACTCAAGAGTTGTCAGTAATGAAATTTTTGGCCCCTCAAATTCTGATTTTTCAATTTTACTTGTTGAGATTTCAACTTTCTCTTCTCTTATTCCGAAGTAAAAAACTATGGCACAGCTTAACTCTCCTATCCTTAGGAAAATAACATAAATACCAGGAGCAGTTAAAATATCTATTGCACCTAAAGTAAGAAACGCTATAAATGCATATGATAAAATAATAAACTTTTTTCTAAGGATTCCAGTCGTTTGAATCCCTATCACAAAAAATCCGATTCCAAACAATATAAAGGCTGATATAAATATAAAACTAAGAACTACAAAAATTATTGTACCATAAACCAAACTAGAATGAATAATTCCACCATCCAGTGTTGTGTATGATATTTTAAATGAATCTACTGGATCTAAAAAAAGTAATATTTCAAATACAATACTCAAAACAAGAAAAATTGGTAAAATATACCATTTTTTCTCGGGAATCGTAACCTCAAAAATAATATACATTCCTAATATAATGGTAGGGCCAATCCAGATATACGTAAGAAGCGAGAATAATCCGAAAGAATTATCCATATTACTTCCTGTTATGATAAGTGTTAAGAAGTCCAATATAGTGGCAAGATAGATTTGACTCAAAAATAAAATAATAAGGCCAAAATAATCTAAGATTTTCGCTTCCGTTTTTGTTGCTTTATACAGGGCATATAATCCCGTAATCACTCCTAAAGCATAATTTCCAATTGTGATGACCCCCTCAAGTAATACAAAGGACGATATCATTGATTTTCTCTCGTTTCGCGGAGTTTACCTTATTTTTCACTCCTATTGATTGTACTTAAGTTAATAATCTTATTCAACATAAAAATATTATTTCTAAATCAATAATTCATATTGTTCTTCAGTTCAATAGATTATTTCTTTTTCGCGGATTTAAAATCTTCTATTTCCTTTCTTTTAGGTGTTTTTATAGGTTTATTTTTATCGATAGCATTATTACATATCCAACATGCGTTCTCCAAATTAATCAGTGAACGAGCACACTTTTCACAATATAAAGCTTTACAATCTGGACAAATATAAGTAAAACCTAACGCTTTTCCTTTGCAAACTAAACATATTGTTTGTTCTCTATAAAAAGTCACTTCTTCATCTGAAAGATGCTCATCGGTTAATTCTGTAAGCCTTTCTATTAAAGTGATATCTGCATCTTCGCCTATGGCCTGCTTATCAGATATTTCAACCGTTTTAATCTTTTCCTCCCTTAAGCCAAAATACCAAAACCATGAGCTACTTAGCATGCCAATTCTAACTAAAAATAGCCCAATTCCGGGGGATGTTAATGAATCTAATGCTCCTGCTGAAGCAAACATAATCCACCCTAACGAGAGATAAATAAATTTCCTCTTAATTATGCCGGTCGATTGAAAACTTTTATATAAAAATCCAAAACCATTGAAGATCAACGCAGAGAGTAAGAAAAAGGCAATTAAGATAAATGTTGGAGAAGATCTATTGAAATTCACATCAATTATATCTTCTCCAGGATTAGTAGGGAGTCTAAAAATAAAAGAATTATTTATATCTAGAAATAAAAACAATTCAAAAACAATTCCTATAATAGTATATATCAATACGATAAGCTTTTTTTTCTCAGGAAGAAGAATTTCGGCTCCTAAATAAAAACCGAAAATTACCGCTGGAGCAACCCACATATAACATAAAATGGCATATAGCTGGTAAGGTTTTAAATTCTCTCCGGTAATTATAATAGCTATAAAATCAATAAATTGGCCCAAATACAAAAGACTGACAAAAATTGTTAATATTCCTGTATATAATAAAAGCTTGGCATTCGATTGTTTAGATTTATATATAAAATACAGTCCAAATATGCAACCAGAAATAACTACACCCGATCCTGTAAGGCTATTTAGCCATCCAATAGGAGAAAGCATCTAGAAATTCAGCCTCCATAAAGATTTTTAACAAAATATTATTGAATTGGAAATCTCTTATTAAATCTTAAAATAATATAATTTAATTTAATATAATCTTCTTTTAGTTCTAAGATTTAAAAAGATTATTGACCTAAATGTAGAAAATTTGTTATTATAGCTATTACTATTGGAATGGAAAATAGAACTAGTCAATTTTTATCCAATGCCTACATACTTTACATTGGAGTATTTTAATGAATGCTTTCGAATTTTTTATCGCAAGCAACCTCTCAACCATTACACTACCGCACTTATCACATCTATCCAATAATATCTTGGTCTGAGACTTTGTTTTTTGTGCGGCCATAGCATTCAACTTCCGTGAACTAACTAAATATTTTTTAAAAAATTCGATTTTGTATGTTTTTATACCTAGAGTATATAAAAATAATAGGTCTCCATTTATTTAAATGTTTGTTTGATCAAAGAATTTGTAAATTTTAGCGGTTAAATCGTAAAGAAATTTGCCTTATTTAACCGACATATTCTTTTAGCACAGATTACTTAATCGTATTGGATTAATATTACCTCTATTCTCTATTTTATTGGATTTTTATATTCATAATTTTTTAATGCTCTCTTACGGTAAACTATCATAAACATTTTATTCAGGACTGGCACCATAACACATAAGATCAAATCAATTAAGATTACTTGTGTAAAATCTAAACGAATTAATTCTATATCCTCATCATCACCATGCTTAATCACAGTCTCTGCTCTCTCGGAATCCTCGTTAAAATTATTCAATAAGCTATTATTCATACGTATGATATAAAAATCCAATAAAATAGAGAATAGAGGTAATATACTCCTCCTCGGGATACTGTCGTCCCAGTTGGAAGGTCTCAAGTAAAGTACGCAATTGATCTTTTCGGACCAAAAGATATAAATACACTAAAACTACTACAAGCAATCCAAGAAATGCGATAAAACTAAATAAAAGAGAAATAGCACTGGCTATGATAAACTCAAAAAACATCATCCTACAGTATAATTTTAAATCCATATTTCTCCCAAATATTAAAAGCGTGTTTAATAATTTGACTATTCTTAATGGGCTTCATCATCTAAATTAAACCAGCAATCTATTGTAGCGTTTTTGGTACGCTTTAACGTTAATCTTTTAGGATTCCGGGGTTTCCAACGTAATCGCCTATCTTCTGGAAGATCAGGATGTTTAATAAGGATATACTCAATATATCGCTCCCCATCGTTTATCAATACCAAGACAAATTTGGACGAAAAAGGAACTTTGTCGCTTTCTATGTTAAAAGTAGTATCTTTACTTAAAGGATGAGTTAATATAAAAATCGGAGCTGATTTGATCAGTATTTCATTGAGCCCTTCTATCACTTGGATTTGTTCCTCAAGAGTTTTTTTCTCGCTGCTCTGAAACAAGATATTTATGCCTGAGACCATGACCATCTTGAAATGTTCAAGCTTGGCAAGTCGATTCTCAAACAGCTCGATCATTTGATCATATGTGCCCACGCAGGCAATAATGATGTTTTCTAAGACTTTTGTTGGGGAAAGCTTTTGGGTGACAGCATATTTGCTTACTTTGTTGGGATTAAACCGATTATTCCCATCAATAAACACAACTTTTGTTTTCCCGCTAGGATTGCTAGAATCCAACGATATCTGAGCTTTCACAGCAGTTTTTAACAGAATATTTGATGTTACCCTTTTATCTCCGAATAGTAAATATGTTAAATCTTTCTGAAATCCTCCGCCTAATAATTCATCGAGCGTATTATCTCCACTTGATATAAAGTTTACCATAACCTAGTAGAATTTTGTCCTTTTTTTCTAAATTATTTTAGGTGGTCTAATAATTTAAATTTTTTTCATAATCACACAACAGAATCTAATGTTAATTTATATCCCTCGGATAGAATCTACCGTTGATGTTCTATAAGAAAATCAAAGTAGTTTTTTATGAAATTAAGAATTATTATCCTTTAGTAAGGTGAGAAAAAACGGATTTTAAAGAAGCTTTAGATACCCTAGGTGAAGAAATAAGTCGTAATTCAGTTTTTATAAGCGAAGTTATAGAAACTCTGAATTTGAATAAGAATATGAAAATTTTAGATATTGGAACAGGTCGAGGAACAATGGCAATCATGCTTGCCCTAAAAGGATATCATGTCATTACAGGGGAACCAGAGGGTCATGACTGGGCAGACTGGCGTAGTTCAGCGAAAAAAGTAGGTGTTGAAAATTTAATCACTTTTAAACATCTAAACGCGGAGCAATTACCATTTTCTAATTCGGAATTTGATGCGATTTTTGTGTATGTCTCCTTTCACCATATAAATGATAAAATTTCTGCTTTAAAAGAGTTTTTTCGGGTGGCTAAACAACATGGAATTATAGTTATATTCGAACTTACTCCCGAAGGTGTTGAGGAAGTTCGGATGTCATTTCCTTCTCATGCGAACGCAGTAGATCCCAGAGATTACACAAAAAACACGTCATATTCTTTGAATATAATTGAGCATGGCAATATAAATGCCTATATTTATAAAAAGAGTTAAAAAAAAATTTATGGATATAAGACATTTTTGTTTTAATTCGTCAATAGTTTCCCTTTTTCAATTAATGTAATTATAAGTTTTTAGGATTTTTCTCTAAAACCGAAATACATTATCCAAAAGCCAACAATTTCGGGAATTCTAACAAAGATTAGTCCAATACCTGGTGTAGTTAGTCCATCTAAACCCGCAAATATAATATATAGAAACATTCCAATTGATATTGCTAAGAACTTCTTTCTTGTATCTCCTGCGGTTTTAAGTGCTTGATATAAAAATCCAAAACCGAGAAAAATTAAACCAGAAATTGCAAAAACAAGTACTAAAATACCAGCAGGAGAGGTAAGCGCAACGCTGTCATCAATTAAATCTTCACCTGATTTTTCGGGATAAATATATGAAAAAGAATTCTCATCTAAAAATATAAATAATTCAAAAATTACGCCTAAAATACTATATACAATCAGAATATATCTCTTTTTTTCCGGCATTAATAGTTCAGCACCTAAGTACAATGCAAATATGATAGTAAACGGCAACCACACAAAACTCAACTTAGGGATTTGTCCGTAGCTATTATCCAAATTTTTCCCCGTAATAAGAATATGTATGAAATCAAAACAGGGACCTAACATCCCGAGACCTGAACAGATGGCAGCTAAACCTAAATACAAGAGAAGTTTAGCATCTTTCGTTCTCGATTTGTAAATGCAGACTATTCCAAATATGCAACCACTAAGAAGTACACATAATGCTGTGCTCCCGTTAATCCAACCTACATTAGATAACATTTTGAATTTACCCTTTTTAGAAATACTTATTTTTTTATTACTATTAAAGATATACTTTATTTTTGTTTAAATATGTTTTCACTCGAGTATTAGAATATAGTTTCTACTTTAATAAAACTAATTTAATAAAAATGAATTAATCAAAATACTCTTGAACTGCAATTTATTCTAATCTCTGAATTTTGAAATACACAGGCCTAAACCAATCACTACAAGAGGAGATAATGGTTCCCTTTTGTTTCATACCTATCATATTTCCTCCAGAGGCAATGAGATTAATATCATTGCGTATATCCGCCCAAGCCCAATCACAAAATTCATCAGGAACTTTAGCTAAATTAGGATCAATAATGAATTCTTGACCTTCTGTAAAGCGCTCACATTTATTCATTTCCTTATATTTCTCAACGACATACTCATCAATTAAATCTTTATTTAGCATTCTTTTAATGATTGTAATTTTACATTTTGGCATCATATCTGACATATTAAAATAACCTTTATGGAGTTATAATATAAATAAGTTATTTCATAGTATATTAAGTATTTCTATAGGACAAGTAGGTTTGAATTTTCAATCTAAATATATCCAATTTCTTTTAAGATTAATAGGGTTAATAATTTAAAAATTAGTTCTACGTTCTCTCCAGTTTTTGAAGAGCACTCAATAACAGTGAAAACATCCTTAGAAAGAGCAAAATTAAATGCTTCCTCATAGAAAATACCTCGCTTATGGTCTAAATCTATTTTACCCCCTATCATAATGATCGGAATCGGATTTGATTTATAGTCTATTCCTTTTCGAAATACATTCATCCATGTATCGAAATCCATTAAAGTACTATATCTAGTAATATCATACATAAAAATCCCAGCAAAAGATCCTCTGGCATAAGCGGGTAAGAAAAACCTAAAACGTTCTTCACCTCCAAAATCCCAAATCTGGAGAGTCACAGCCCAATCCCTGATTTTTATGAATTTAGTTGCAATATCCACTCCAATTGTCATTTTAGTGCTTGTATTAAAACGACCGCTAACATATCTTTGTGTCAGTGTGGTTTTTCCTACACCTCCATCTCCAAAAAGGCATACTTTAAATGTAGCAGTCTTCATTTTACTCTTTTCTCAATCTTTCCCAATTATTAGATTAATTATTTTCCATACTTTCGTATAAATTATGATTTATAATTCATTTAAAATTTACTTATACTTTTTTAAAAAATTCTAAAAAAAATCTAAGAACCTAATATTCAAGGCAAAACGGTTAGGTAAATAAAGCTTCAAAATGAATTTAAAATAAGTGACCCACATCTTTCATTATGAGATGAGTGATTTCTGTAAAGATTGATTCTACATTTAAGCCAGTTTTAGCTGAACATTCAATAACTTTATATATATGGCGTGATTGCGCAAAATTAAATGCTTGTTCCAAAGAAATCGCACGTCTTTCCACAAGATCTAATTTTCCACCGACCATTAAGATAGGAATAGGTTTTTGATCATATCCACATCCTCTCTTAAACACGG
Source organism: Promethearchaeota archaeon (assembly GCA_019058445.1). Classification (GTDB taxonomy): domain Archaea; phylum Asgardarchaeota; class Lokiarchaeia; order Sigyniarchaeales; family SOKP01; genus LW40-45. The sequence continues at coordinate 231,300 of JAHPZA010000009.1, forward strand.
TTAACCATTCATCGAAATCCATAATAGAGCTATAACGCGATATATCATACATATAAATCCCCCCAAAAGATCCTCGAGCATATGCTGGTAAGAAAAATCTGAAACGTTCTTCACCTCCAAAATCCCATATCTGGAGTGTTACTTGCCAATCTTCTATTTGTACTTGTTTTGTCACTATATCAACACCAATCGTCATTTTAGTGCTCTGAGTGAATTGGCCTGAGACATATCTTTGAACAAGAGTAGTCTTTCCTACCCCACCGTCTCCAAAAATGCAGATTTTGAAAGTTGCAGTTCGCATGTTTTTAAATGAATTTCCTTTCTTATTTAAAGATTGAATTTGTATAAAAAATTATGTATAAGTTAATTTTAATTATCTCTTTTTTAAATTTATTTCCAAATTTGTCACGTGAATAAAATTCCCTTTATCTTCTTTTGAGTTTTCATGAGGATTGATTGAAATTTCTATAAATTCTTTATTAACCAAATAGGACTTGACCAGGCCATATTATTATTAATAAGAAAAACTCGAATATAGTAAAAAATAAAAATTTCGTTTTTTTGAGAGTGTTTAAGAGCTATAGCATTAAAAGAATCATTATCAATAAACTCATGCGTAATTGCTTCATTGTGGGTTGTTATAAGATCGATTACAGAATTATTTCTAATTATTTCGATTTTTTTGATAGGAATAGGACTTAACAAGAAAAGTGTCAATTTTCTCTCGGAATTCATATGGGGAATATTTGTTAAATCTATGATATCTCCCATAAAATAGTCATTTACATAGAATTGAATGATTACTCGGGGGCCTGTTGTCCCATAGCACTTTCGATCATGAAGTGCTTTCCATAAAGATTCTTTCGTGAGATTTTCAGCCCATACTGCCATAATTCCAGGGGGGTATATCCCATTATCGGGATCAATCGAACCCGAGGGATAAATCCCGAAATGATCATCGCCTCCTGCCACAAAACCTAATTTATATCCTCGTTCAAGAGCATCTGAAACAAAGGAATCCCTTTTTTCTAAAATAGCGCCTCTCTTTCTGGCATATTTTCCGTTCCCGAAAAACTTATACCTAGGGGGTAAAGGATTACCTTTTTTGGAGGGATATTCTTGATTCCCCCAAGTTGAGTAGATTTCTACTAATTTCTCAAGAGAATTATCGAAAGATTGCCAGTTACGATAGCCCGGTCTTAATGCCGTATGGTGAGCAATCATCAAGATTTTTCCATTATATTTTTTTAAATTTTTTATCAATTTTCGGGTCGAATTAAATTTATTCAAATCTGACCTAAAAACAGGTATGTTATCGTCGAGATTATATATACAAATGTCTCCATGCCCTCCACTATACCAACTTCCATATTCATATCCGAAAAATGAAACAAATTCATGATCCTTATGATATTTTTTGACATTTTGTTTTATCTCCTCAAAATCCTCATCAGAGGTTTCCCATACATGATCATGTTCAGTAACTGTCCCAAAATCTAATCCTGCGTTCAATATATTGTCATAATATTCATGCAACTCCCTAATGCCATCACTTTTGAGGGAATGACCATGGATATACCCCCAATATAATTTTCTTTCCAAAAGTTTTTCTTTACAAATAATGGGATTCGATCTAAAAAATTTATTATTGTATAACGCCTCAAGATGAAAGATTCCAGATTTTGAAAGCTTAAGTCCCTCTATTCTCAAAATTCCTTTATTTTCTTTCTTAAATTCAACTTCTCGTAATAAATTCCTTTTATTAGGACTTACTACCTCATAGATTTGAATATTATTTTCAAAATTTTTCACAAGATTTTTGAATCTATCTTCAATTCGAATTAGTAATTTAAATTCTTCATTAACAACAATATTAGACGGACAAATTAAAGTAATATGATTAAATTCACCGTTAATGACTTCGATTGTAGGAGATTTATTTAGTTGTATGGGTTGTTGCTTTTTGGTAGGAAATTCAACTAAGATATCAATTTTTTTTTTTTCCTCTACTAAAGATTGAACTAACGTATTGTAAATTTTGAGTCGAAATGGAGTATTTTTCTTTATACCTTTTTCCTCACAAATTAGATATTTAATGTACAAGTCTTTACCAGTAATAAGTATCGGTTTTAATTTAGTAGGTTCGTCTATACTTAATACTGTATATCCATTTGAATTGGCATTATAGGGTTGTAAACAATACCAATCATTCTTATTGTTTCTGCCACCTCGAAGTCGAACAATGAGAGATGAATCTTTTGGAAGGGTAAAATTTAACGAAAAATTAATTGAGAGGTTTGAAAAAGTTCTTACTCTCACTTTGGTAGGCTCAATTTTAAAGAGTTCTAAGGTAAACTGATTTTCAGACATTATTCTTTATTTTAAATGAAATAATTATACATTAATTACTTTTGTTAAATCTATATGGCATAAACTTATAAGGATTAGACACGGTATTTTGCATATAACTCTTAAAAATGATCGAATAACAAAAATTGTACTATTAAAAATTTATAATACAAAGTAAAATATCATACATAAGAGTAGTTAAGGTTGAGTGAAGAAAATTATGATTCAAATGAGTAAAATAGATACTGTGAGAAAGATTTTAGAAGAATTAGAAGAAAAAGTAATGGATATTATTGGTACTGCTGTTATCAGAACAAATGGTTTGGTTGTAGCATCGGCATTACCAAGTGAATCTAATGAAAGAATGATAGCAGCAATGTCAGCTGCTCTGTTAGGTACCTCTAAAAGAAGTGCTGAAAATTTATTCGATGCAAATTTTAGAAGTTTGAATCTTGAATTAGATAAAGGAAACATGTTTCTTATTGAGGCTGGTCGCGTAATTCTTGTCGCGATTACGAAAAAAGAGCCAAATGTAGGATTGATTACATTAGAAATGGAAGATACCTCAAAAAAGTTAAAAGAAATATTTAAATTTGAGGATTAAGTCATGTCGGATAAAAGAATTAATCAATTAAAGTTCATAGTATCAATGTTTAAAATGTCTATGAATGAATTCAATAATGTAATGGGGCCTGAATCAATTCAGACTATTTTTAGATTAATCGGAGAAAATCAAGGTACAGCAATAGAAAAAAGATTAAAAGAAAAATATAAGGTTGATAATTGGACTCCAGAAAAATTAAGCGAATTATTAATTAAAGATGTATTTGAACCTGCTATAGGAGAAGATAGCGCGGAGATAAATGTTACAGGTAATGAACTGACTGTTAAAATAAAAGCCTGCCCATTTCATAAAGCAGGTATAAAAATTGATGATAAATTCTATTGTACATATACAGAGGGATTAATTGATACAGTATCTAAATTAGCATTGAAAGATACAGAATTTAAAACTGAACTTTTGCAATCTGAGGGAAAAGATTGTTGTCAATTTAAAATAATAATTAACTAAATAAACAGGTATTAGAATTTTTATTCTTAATCTTATATCAGGGTTTTAATTTTTTCTGCAATGCGTTCAGCAGAATAATCCATCATTCCAAGTGTAGTTTTTTTAGTAAATTGAATAATCAATAATAAATTAATGAAATTCTGATAAGATATAACTCTTTCACATACCTTTTGTCCATTTCCTAATGTATAAAATAGTTCAGGTAAATCAAACACGCCGGTCATATACCTAATTTCTAATTCTCTCATTGCTCTAAGAAATACATCATCTGTTAGTGAAGAATAGATAATAGACCCTTTACTTGTTAATAATGCACAGCCAATTATTTCTTCTTCAGAGCGTAAGGTTGCAAAGTAATTAATGATCTCATTATATGATTTATGTTGTTTCATTTGATTGATTTCTTCTTCCCCATGAATTATGGTGTCAATTTGAGTATTAAAATTAGGATCCTCAATTATTTCACAGCCTTTCTCATATTCTCCATCATTTATCATTTTTTGATAATATTGAACAAAGAGAAGAGTGATTTTTTCCAATCTACTATTAATGAATAATAGATTTTCCCCTGAATCAGAGAGAATTACGAATACAAACTCCTTTTCTTTTTTTAAAACAAATCTTAATTCGCTTAATTCTAGAACCTCTAGATTTTTCGAAATTACCTTTTCAGAAAAAGATAATATTGCAGAGATAAAAGGTGTTATTAAATCAGTTTGTAAATCTTTAAATTCATCTGAAAAATCCCGTTTATACACACATACTCCACCAGAATGCAAAATAAAAAGAGAATGAATCTTCATTAGCTAACTATATTAGATGGTATTAATATTAAATTATAAGTAATACTTTAAAATTATTTAGATTGATGATCAGAATGGGGATTCTTACTAAAGTAAAGGAATTGTTTGAGAAGAAACCTATTGAAACCCTTCGCCAGTTAGAAGAAGAGTTAGCGAAAATTCAAAGTAAAAATAAGTATGAAATAATTGCTTTAATCGGGACTGGGGGAAGGCTTAAGGGATTACCCCTTGTTTATGCCGCTGAAGATGAAAATTCTTTAAAAATTCTTTCAGCAAGACTGAGTGAACTATTAAAAATAATACAGAATCTTTCAGAGGAAGATATTCTCAGAGACATAGTGATTAATTATGATGATACAATATTATTTTTCAAACCCATAATGGCTAATATTAGTTTTTTCGCTGTTGTAAGGGAGAATGATGATATTTTAATTTTAAAGCAATTTATTTATAAACATGAAGATATATTAAAAGAATTATTTCATGATAAAATATAGATAAAAAAAGAGCAATTTTTTGCATTATCCTTAATCACTTGAATCTTCATAACTCGAGTTCAGGTCTTTATTTTTCAAAACTGTTATTATAATAGCAATAAAGATTAGACCACATCCAATCCAAGCTTGTAATGATAAAACTTCATTCCCGAGTAAATAGCTAGCAAAAATTACAGCAAAAACAGGTTCGAGTGTGAAAATAATGGCGGTTTGGGAAGGACCTTGATATTGCTGACCCCAGTTCTGAAATAAGAATGTGAGAGTAGTAACGATGAGTCCCATGTAAACCATAATTAACCAAAAACTTATATTTGCACTCATTAATTCATATGACTCATTAATTAATAGAGAGCTGCCAAAACAGAGCAAGGCAAGCGTTGCTAATTGAATCATAGAATAAAGGTATACATCAACCATCCGCACATATTTGTCATTAAAAACTATAAAAATAGCACAAAAGACTGCACATATCAAAACCAATATATCCCCAATGATAACTTGCGCGTTTCCTTCCAATAATAGAAAGCCCATTCCGACAACAGATAACGCAACCGCAATCCAAATTCGCACATTAACCTCCTTTTTTTTAAATATAATCCAAGCCAGAAATGGAACCATTACACAGTTGAGACCTGTAATAAATCCCGCTTTTCCAGCAGAAGTTGTTTGAAGACCAATGGTTTGGAATGTAATAGCAAAATAATAAATTATTCCGCTGATGATTCCCATCCATATAATTTTTTTATTGATATTCCTTATATGGATAAAAAATGGAGCAAATCCGATAAGTGCTATCAAATATCTTAAGCCGAGATATAAAAAAATTGGGACTTCTTTAGTAACTGTTTTAGTAATAATAAATGTAGAACCCCATAGGACTGATGTTATTATTAGCACTATAATTGCGATGGTTTTTTTTTCTGAGAGGGAAATAGTGACCATAGTTAGTCTAAAGATATATTATGATATTTAGGAAAATTTTTCATGATTTACTAATCTTCTGATTTCAACAAAAAATGGGACTAATTTTTATTAAAAAGCAAAAAATATTGCTCCTTAATAGTTTCTAAATTTTTAAGCGCTTCAAGGGTAAAGATCATCATATATTTAGAATGAAGTTTATCGTGATTCGGACAGATATTATGTGCTAGTTCATGGGCAGCAATCATTAACCAAATTAAAAATAAGGGATACTTGTTTTCAAGCTCTTCATCAATCATTAACAAATAGTTAAACAGTATTTGTCCCTTATAATTAAAAGCTTCAATAGGGGCATTGAATAGTGCAACTGAAACTGTCTCTTGATTTCCCCCCATCATAGAGATTATGAATTGTAGCATTTTTTCAAATTTTTGAAGTAAATTAACATCAAAATTAACTTCAAGATCATCTTGGATATAGTAATGAAATCCATTTACTTTTTCAATTTTTAATTTCGGAATTGGTGGGGTAATATCAACTCCACCGAATTCAGCACGACCCGGGAATTCCATTGATTTGTACATAGTTTTTCTTTGCTTTTTTAAAATCCTTTTGGTATTATTGTTGATTTTGTAATAATTGGAAATTCTTCCCTGATTAAAATTAAAATTATTATCAATTTGTTGTTTAATAAAATCAGTCATTTTATTATGAGGAGGTGGTGATTTAAGGATAATATTAATCTGATCCTCCTGATTAACCGATATATTTTTATTCATATTTAGTATTCTTTTTTGAATATTAGTTCCAGTAGCTTCTTTGATTATATTAAACCGTTTGGGCGTCCATGATTTCGGTTTTATATCTTTCTTTTTAGAAATTCTGGGTAAGTTTTGATAAAATCGTGAATTTTTAATTAAATCCTGATTTTTTTCCTCTACCAAATTTAATTTGACATTGGGGTTATTAAATTTCTTAGCTTCTAACTTAAATGTAGAATATCCAAGTTCTTTCAAGGTTTGAATCTTATTTTCTGAAAATAACAATTTTTCTATTATAGGACTGAACATTTTAGCTTTAGGGACACTTCCAATGAATACACTATATGCGATTGCTTTTGAAAAATCCATTAAAAATTTGGTGGGATTTCTTTTATTGATATGTTGGATTATCCCAATTATATTTTTCTTTGAATCATATTCTACTGTATTGCCTTGAATCTTACTCTTTTTATTTTCATACTGAAGTTCATAGAATATATGTTCACATATTAAACATTTTATTTTTCTAATTCGGCTTTTCCAATTTTTATCTAGTGAAGAAATATTACTTTCTTTTACAATGATTTCTATATAGGGTATAAGTTCAACAATCTTCATTGATAAATCTTTGGAGAATTGAGCTCCTTTTATTTCTCCAGTAAACATAATATTTTTGAGAATGACATCCGAAACCTTTTTCACACCGACACTCTCTAAAAAATCTATAATTTTATCATTAATAATGGCTACTTTAATTGAAGGGAATCTTTCTATATAGGATTTTTCATCAGGAATAAAAATTTTATCGGGATATTCGAATGATTTTAAATCATCACTTAGTACTATCTTGGATTTCCTTAAGCTTAGTCTCATACTTTCGCTTAGAAATCTATAACGCTGTCCTAGTATGTTATACAACATAAAAAGCCTCTGAGATTCTACTTTCCCATGATTTGTATATTCGATTAAAAATTCTGCCACATCATCGCTGTTAATAGATGTTTTAACGCCTATTCTTTTAAAGAAATTTAGACTATTAGGGTAATCCGAATATCTAATCAAATTCTTTTTATCTCCATAAATAACTTCCGCCTCTCTTGAATAGATAATGAGTTTTGATGCCTTTTCGAAAGTTTGATATTTAGGGAGATATATAATTGGATTATTCATCAATTTCTTTATAGTATTAACATTTAATCTGTTAAAATTATCGGTTTGTCCAAGAAATGCATAAATTTTATCAAATCTCTTTTTAAGGCTCGGAATATCTGAGTTATTATCAAAGATCTGTTTATCTTTTATTAGGTTATTAAATAAATGATAAGCAACATCCTCAGGGATAGCGTTTTCATTTATTCCTAATTTTTTAAATAATTTTTCAGGAATGTTAATTAATGGATAAGGAACAGATTCTCCTAATAAATTCATTATTTTTTCTTGTTTGATGTAGATTTCAGTAGATTTTTTAAGGCCTTTAGTGCTAGGAATGAAAGCTAATTCTTTTAACTCGAGAAAAAATCCACGTTTTTCATCTTTTTGATCGTTTTTAGCAATAGCATTTAAGAGTAATTCTATTCTTTCTTTAAGTTCATGCGCAATCTTTCCGTTTTGTTTTTCCTGTGATTTATAAATATTAATTGCTTGCTCTATTGCTAATCTCAAGTGTTTTATTTTTGGATACTTTGAAATTCCAATTTTCTTAAAAAACTTTAACCACTCTTTATTAGTATCCTCTTTTGGATCAAAATAATTTACAAGATCGCCCAATATTTTTTTATTTTGGTCATTTAAGAAATAACAATCATTTGGTCTGACAAATTTACCATCAGTAGTGGGAATTAATTCAATTTTTTCTAAATATTTAAGATCGCTGTTTTTAAGACTACGCACATTTTTTGATAAAAATTTCAAGACCTCTAAAGATATTATCGCAGATCCATGTTTTCTTATCTGAGCTATAACATATTTTGCAGTTAATTCTTTAGAAACTCCTAAATTTTCGAAGTACATTTTGCATTTTCTAGATGCCTCAAGTTTCTTAGGAATTAAAGCTATATTATTCCCAAAGACATTTTTTGTGGCCGCACGATTGAAAAAGGCCTCATCAGGATTCTTAAAACCATCATTAGTAATAATTATTTTACGTTTTTTATCTAAAAGCCCGAACTTATGAAAATATATGTAGTATTTTTTCAATAACTCTAAATTTTTTGTGGAAAATGAGGATTTCTTTGAAATGAAATAATCTAAAACTTGTTTAGGTCTGAGTTTTGGGACCCCCAGATTTATAATAAAATCCTTTAATGGTTTGTTCTCTATGAAGTCAGAATTAAGTTCCTTCTGTGACGAATAGAGACCTATAGCTTCCTCATGTGGGATGATTAAATGCCTTGGTACGAGGAGTTTCCCCCCTCTATTTGGGAGGGTTTTCCTATTTAAGAGAAGGGTTTTCATTTGCTTGGTTATTTTGTTACGGTGAATGGAAAGATATGACCACGCGTTAAAAAGATCTTGCGTCTTTCTAATATTTCCAAGTGCAATGTTTTCAACTAAGTCGCTAATTGTAAGTTCTCTTACACCTGCGGTTTTAAGAAGTTTAATTATATCTTCATTTGAGCCGGGATCTATAAATTTAAACTGATTTTTGAAGAAGGTCCATAATCCAGGATCGGCAATTGCCATTTTTGATGCCTTATTCCAGTTACCATTTTGATCTAATACATTCGTTTCAAGATATTTTACAATTTGTCTGAAAATATATTCCTTAGTATAAGATTCCAATGAAGAATACGTTTCTCTATAGTAAATTGTTTCCAGAATTGCATTAAAGAATTCAATCTTTCTTGCATCAGGAAAAGAAGATAAATATTTTTTAAAATAAGTGAGGGTAACTTCAAGTAATTCGGAAGCTTTACTTAGCAAAAACTTATTAAAATCTCCATCTATACCCTCTGTGGAAAATCCTTTTCTTGAAGTTTCTGGACTAAAATTACTAGAGAGCACAAAACCCAATCCAAATTGTGTATCAGATGGAAAAATGATATAAATTGGATAGTCGACTCTTTTTGGCAGGTTATTCTCAATTGCAAATGCGAGATAAATGGGAATTTTAATATCTTCGGATTCTAAGATTAATACTTTTTGATTTAAATACTTTTTAGGAATATCTATGTCGCGTTTAACCACAATCCATCTATTCTCTTCTGAACGTAATTTTTTTCCTTTTGAAAATGTCTTAGTGATTAGAACGTTCATTATATTTGCTTGAATTTTATTACTTTTGAACAATACCTGATCCTCTATTGATTTTTTTAATTCAAGCATTTTATCAGAGTAAGTTAAATTTATAGTTTTTAATTTTCGCGTAAACAATAGATGGGAATATTGTGTGAGATAATCTTCAATTTTATCCAATTTTTTTAAGTCATCTGAAGAGAGCCGTGAATGGAATGGCAGAATTAATCTTGTACCCTTAAAAAATGAATTGTAGTTTTCATTGATATATGGAACGAAATCTTCTGAATCATGATCCATTTTAAATTTTAGCAAAACCTTTCCCGAATGATACATAGGCGTGTCTGAAACCGATAGAACTGAGAGTGCTCCTAAGTTCATAGCTCCTGTTTTATCAAAATCTTTTCCTCCTAAACATGGTGTTAGAAGTCTTTCAATATCGTTAGAATCGAATGGTTTCCCATCGTTAATAACCTCTATTTCTTTTGGCAAACTTATTCTAAATTTAATAGAATCGGCATCTGCATCATCAGCATTCTGGATTAATTCTCGTACAAACGTACGCACATCACTGTATAGATTATGAAATCGATGAGTTGTTTGATAAGCAGGATATATGATTTGTTTTCTTTTTAAATTACAATTTTCAAATTCTTTATTTATTTCCATTCAATAACCCCAAAAAATAGTTATATTCAATGAGCTTATAAAAAAGATGATGTTTATTGATTTTAAATTTAACTATAAGGAATAATAAGAATCGAAATGAGTGATTTTAGTATTAAATGTAAGAGATTTGAGCTTATAAGAAAGAGCATAAATCCTAGACAAATAATTTAACAAGATTTACATAAATTTTTTTATATATCTAAGAATAAATAAATATTAACAACAAATTAAAGAGATTCATTAAAGTCGATTGTTATGCCTGAAATAGAAACAAAAATAGAAATAAATGCCCCTCCAGATCTTATCTTTAAAATCTTAGATGATTTTAAAAATGCTCAAGTTTGGAACATAGTAATTAGCCATACAGAGGAATTAGAACCGAATAAAAAATATTTCTTTAAAACAAATGTAGGAGATATGACAACCACGAGAACTGAAACTATTGAAAATAAAAAAGTTGCAATGCTCCAAGAAGGGAGCCCTATACAAGAAATGGCATATCTTATAGAACCCAAAGGGGAAGTTACAGAAGTTGCTATATGGGGTGTATTTGAATTAGAAGAGCAGCGGAGTATTATGAAGATGGCAGGCGAATTGCTACTTAAAAGTTTAAAAGTATATGTTAACCATATCGTAGCTGGTGGGAAACCTGAAGACTATGAAAAATCTTTTGATGAAATAAAAAATGCCTAATTCTTTTTTTGAAATTAATTTTTTTTTTTAATTTTGTTATGTAATTATTGCTATACTAGTTTTAATAAGTCTGCATCAGTACTAATTCCAATATATTTTCCATGTTCTTTTACAAGAACAGCAGGATAATTGGTTAGTAAATTAGAGATATCCCTTATATCCCAATCCTTTTCTATTTCGGGAAATGGTAATTCTTTAATGAGTTCAACTTCAGCGTTAATTAGATTAGGATTATCAGTAATGAGCTTTTGAATTTTCTTAGAAGTAATACTTCCAAGATTTTGTCCATTCTCAATAATAGGAAGCTGAGATATTTTATATTTATTCATTAATTCAACGGCGTTTTTAATAGTGGATTTAGGTGTTATAGAGATAATATTTTTACTCATAATTGTTTCTGCTCTCCGTTCTGATTTTTTAATTCTCAATTTTTCATTCTCTAAGTAATCAAAAATCTTTTTTACTGTTAAATAAGATGGATTTCCAATACCATTTTCAATTCGAGAAATAGTAGCTTGAGAAATGCCTAAATCTTTTTCAATCTTTTTTTGATTAATATTAAGTTTCCTTCTAATTATCTTAATCTCTTTCAAATCTGGAATTAGTGGCATTTTTATAATATTTATGAATATTTTATGTTATATATGGATATTTCTTTTCTTAATTATTTATAAATAAAATATTGTTTTTATTATTAACTTTTATTGATATTTTTAAAATAGAAACAATATTTTATTACATGGTGATAGCGTGACTAAGACGTATTCTGAGATTAATGAAAAAATAAAAAATGGCAGTGTGGTGGTATTAACCGCCGAAGAAATGATAAATTTTGTAGATGAGCATGGAATTAAAGTTGCTGCCGAGGAAGTTGATGTGGTTACCACGGGAACTTTTGGTCCTATGTGTTCGAGTGGAGCGTTTTTAAATTTCGGGCATAGCGACCCCCCTATAAAGTTCGAACATTTAACATTAAACGATGTAAAGGCATATCATGGGAATGCTGCTGTCGATTGCTATATTGGTTGTACCAGAATGGCAGATATAAAGCCATTTGAATATGGAGGAGGGCATGTAATTGAGGATCTCGTGTCTGGTAAACCAATAAGGCTGAAAGGAACTTCTTATACGACGGATTGTTACCCCCTTGCTGAAGTTGATACCGAATTTACACTTGATGATCTTAATCAGGCAATTTTATGTAATCCTAGAAATGGGTATCAGCGATATGTATGTGCGGTAAATAGTTCCGATAAAACGATCTATACATATATGGGGAAATTATTGCCAAATTTTGGAAATGCTCATTTTGCTGGATCTGGGTGTTTGAATCCTTTAACTAATGATCCTGATTATGAAACCATTGGATTGGGTACAAAAATATTTCTTGGAGGAGGGGTGGGATATGTAATTGGGGAAGGAACGCAACATAGCCCCTCCAATAGATTTGGTACTTTATTTGTTAAAGGAAATCTAAAGCAAATGAAGCCGGAATTTTTACGTGGAGCAACTTATGAAAAATATGGCACTTCAATGTTTGTTGGGCTTGGTATTCCCATACCCATTTTGAATGAAGGATTAGCTAAAAAAACGGCTATTAAAGACGAGGAAGTAATAACTGGTATTGTAGATTATGGTATACCCCGAAGGGATAGACCTACACTTAAAGAAATTACATATAAAGAATTAAAAAGTGGTTCAATTGAGTTAAATGGGAAAAAAATAAAGTGTTCATCTTTAACATCGTTGTATCATGCACGAAAAATTGCTGAAACTCTTAAAAACTGGATCCTCAATGGAGACTTTCTATTAAATCCTCCAGCTGAAACGCTGCCAACAGATACCGTATTTAAACCAATGAAGTTGACAGCTGAGTTGAAATTCGTAAAAGATTTAAAGAAAGATGCTGAAATTTGTTATGATGACTGTGATATTAAAGTAGTCGCTGAAATTATTATTAGAAAAAATGTTAATCACATTGTTATTACCGATCGAGACCGTACTCTAAAAGGAATCGTCACGAGTTTTGATATTACAAGGGCTATTGCTGAAGATAAGGATCACTTGAGTGATATAATTACAAAGCGGGTCTTTACAACCAAGGATAATGAGCCTATAAGTAACGCCGCGAGAAAAATGAAAATAAATAATATTTCTGCCTTACCTGTCCTCGATGATGAGAGAAGGGTTATAGGTATAATAACAAGCGAGGAGCTGATGTAAAAATTTGACTGTCATTAACGTTACCTTGCCATTTGGGCTAATAAAAAAAGTTGATGATTACTCAAAAATAATTAACGTTATCTTAGAACAACAAATTTCTGTTAATATATTAAAATTTTCAACTGGTAGGAGTGGTATTAATCTACTTTTAGACATTCCTGAAGATAAAATAAACAGTATCACTGAAGCATTGAAAAAGAATAAAGTTATTGTCAATAAAAAAGGAAGAGTAATTGTTGATATCGAAAAATGTATCGATTGTGGAGCATGCGTGTCCCTTTGTCCAACTGATGCCCTTCATCTGGACGAAAAAGGATTATTAGAATATTCCTTAGAACGTTGTCTTGGATGTGGGCTCTGTATTGATGCTTGTCCACGAGGCGCGATTGAAGAAACCTAAAAGTTCTTAATCTTTTTTTTCTCTTTTATTTTTGAATCAATCTTGAGTTATTATCGAGTATATCTCATCTAATCGTGGGGTTTTCCTTCGTAGTGTAATACAACGTTCTTCTTCACATCCTCTTAGTATAGCGATTAATTCGTTAATATGGATTGTAGGAATGTCCAACTTTTCCTTATAATATTTGTTAATCTTTTCTCTATATTCTGGTTTACTCAAGGTATATAAACAGGTTGGACATGGCATTAACATAAAATCAGCGTCGACATTTTCTGCGCTTTTTAATTTGTTGTAAGTAATCTTGAGAGCTTCTTTCGGATGAATAACAATTTGAGATGCCCCCCATCCACAACACGCTTCTTTTTCTTGATATTCTACGGGCTTCCCACCAAAAAGTAAGACAAGCTCATCTAATTTGGTTTTATCTCTTAGATACGCATCAGCTGTTTTCTTATCTCTTGAAAGATTTAGATAATGACATCCGTAATGAACTGCAACTTTTAACTTTTTTAAATCAAATTTTAGTGTATTTAATACATCATTTCTAATTAGATATAACAAATCTAAATCGTGGACTAATTTTAATTTTGGATTATCCAAGATCTCGTATTTTCCCGGATAATTCTTTCCAGAAGATTTTGCTTTTAAGCGGCTTAAAATTTCTTGAGTCTTCCTTTTTACATCAGGATTTTTCAAAAAATCTCTTCCTCTCAGGAGAGAATTATAACACCCATTACAACTGAATAAAACCACATCAGCTTGCTGGTTAAGCTCACTAAGATTTCTTTCATTAATGGCAGCAAACTGAGCTCTAGTGATTAAATTTCTCTGAAAAAAAGTACCGGAACAGCATGATTGATTTTCACAGACAGAAATATCCAAATTAAGTTCTTCTAATAAGTCATGAATCCCCCAGCGCACTCCCGGAAAATATTTTTCGAGACATGCTTTAAATAAGCATAACTTTTTATTCCTAAAAAAATCTAGAGGATTCTCAGGATATTTGCTTTCTATTTCATCTAAATCTAATGCTAAACTGTTAAATTCCATTTTAACCTATAATTATAATTTTATTTACGCTTTTTTCTTTTATTTTTATTGGTCTTACTAGCTTTAAATACATATTTTATTCGAGCAAAATTACAAATTTCGTTTAATTCATCAATCATTTCTTGAGGAAGTTTATTTCCTAGTTGTTCCTCAACAACAACACCAGATGTTAGAAATCTTTCTGCCATTTCTACATATTTGGTAAGGTCATTATAGCGAGGACCATATCCTTTTTTAAATGATTCGTTTCTTAGATTTATGATTAATAATGGGATGTTTATTCCTTCTCTCGGACACACCCTTTTACATTTTTCACATAGGAAACAATACCAAATATCGTCCTCTTTCAAAACGCTTTTGTCGCCCCGAAGGATTTTTTGTATGATTTTTCTTATGTTAAAATTAGAAATTTTAGAAGCTGGACACTCTCCCACACATTTACCGCAGGAAATACATTCGATTATATTTCTATTTTCTTCAACATCAGCAATAAGTTCAGCTAAGAAATCATCATTCCAATTATCATCAGACTCTATATCATCTACCATACTGAGCCAATTTTTTCATTTAATTTCTCTTCCTATATGATAACCATAATTCATTGTAAAAAAATTATTAGTTTTTAAATATAACACAATTAATTAAATCTTTTAAAGAAAATAATCTTTAAAGCAATTATATTATCTCATAATCTAATAAAGAAGATTTAGTTCCATATTGAGTCGTCAGTAATTTTATATGAGTAAGATATTCATTTAATGAAATTTCCTGACTTCGATATCGCTTATATACCCTTTGAATAATATAATAAGGCGTAAACTTAATAAATCTAATATCTGAAAAGAGACTGACAGTACCTCTCGACTCATAAATAATATTTTTGGTTAATAACTCATTAAATAGATCCTCTTTATTACTTAAGATATCTAAGCAATTACTCACAGATACCACACTATTCTCTCTCAATTTCTGAATTAAATAATACACCTCTTTATTCATTAAAAAGCTAATGAGTGATTTATCTTCAATTTCCGAGATATAATCATAATTCGCAAAGAACTTTATAATCTTATCACTATAATCACTCAATATTTCATCATCATTTTGATAAACTTTCGGAATATCTCGTGGGGGAATTCTAACACATGAGAGATCTTTTATTAGAAAATAACACTCCCTGCTTCCTGGTATACTTTTTTTTATAATTAAATTCTCACGAATGAATGAGATTAGCAGTAAATCGATATTTATTGTTGAAAATCCAAAATCCTGTCTTAAAATAATATTTAACTTATCTTTAGAAATAGCACCATCTTGTAGGATATTTAAAATTGTAGATTTAATCTTGTCTCTGAAAAAATTCAACAGATTCGCTCCAGTTTCCAATTTTGTGTAATTTCTAATGGTATGAAAGGCTTCTGATATCGCCCTTGTTATCTTATTAGTATTTATTAGTTCAATCAAATTTCTACTAACAATTGCCAAAATATCAGGATAATCCATAACGATATTTTTGATTTTATCCTTTCGGTTATACACAATAATTATGAAGTATATCTCTCCCTCATATTTCTGAATAATAGAGATATACTGTTCTTCCTTGACCTCAGGAATGAATTCTATCATCGAAGATTCTTTATCTAACTCATGCAAAGCCCAAATTTTAAGGAACAAATCATTTGATGGGAATTTTTGCTCTGGTGGATATTGAAGTATAGGTTCTGGACCAGTGCTTTTATTCCAATGAACAATTATTATACGGTCCATACATTAATTCGCTTAAAAAATTATTGATAACTCTTTATTCAATTAAACGATATATACTCTCTATCCTATAATATAGAAGTAGTAAAATATATAATTTGATTTTTTAAGAGTTAAATAAATCTATTAAATTTTGAAATGTTGACTCCACTTTACTAAAATCTTAAATATTACAACTATTTTCTAGTTTTTATGCAATTGTTGTCTTGTAATAATCTTAGAGAGTTGCCAAATTGATTGCGTATTACTTGAATTTATGGCTTTTTTAATATCTTTGTAATACTGTTTTAAACTCATATTATTATTTTCAGTAAAATCAAAATCTTTTATAGCAGAATCTTTTTCATACACTAAAATTTTCATGAGCTAAAAAAACACTCAAATACTAAAAAAAAAATGTAATACGACGATATTATAGATTTAAAAAAAAATAATCAGAGAGAAGTGTGTTTATTTGTTTACCTTTTTCTCCCAATATATGCCAAATAAATAATAGGCAACAAATATAACAACCAAGACACCTAAGATAATGAGCAAGATATTATTAAACAAGGCTGCTTGTGCTTCTACTTTTTCAAAAGGAATCTCTGATAGATTTATAGGTTCTCCAGGCTTATGTGAAATTAATGATGCGCCTAAAAACGCGAAAAAGAACGCCCGTGGAATTGATCCAATAAAGGTTGCTATTGTGTATTTTTTTATTGGGTATCTCAATACTCCACTAATGTAGCTGATAGGATCAAATGCTACAAATGGTAAAAGTCGAGCAATTAGTATAGCTCCTGTCCCATATTTTTCTATGAATACATCCGCCATATTTAGCGCACTTTCACCTACAAATTTTTCCGCAAGCGGTCTTCCTCCTTTATATGCGATATAATAACATAATAAACCTGCTGCCATACTCCCAATAATGCCCATTATGCCCCCAATCCAAAATCCCCAAATCATACCAGATGCTAAAAGAACTAGCTCAGACGGTATTGGAACTAAGAGCCCTTGTATTGCCATTACACCTATAAAGAGAAATATCCCCCATATGCCCAATCTAATAATTGGATTTACAAACCACTCAACAACGAGGATGTATAGAAAAGTGGGATCAACAAAATAGATATAATACAATAAGTATACGGAGACACCAAATAAGAATATAAAGATGATAATATACAGTTTTGTTTTCATATCATAGTTAGAAAAATCAAAAAGATTCTTAATATAATCTTTTAACTTTACTGAAAACGACTTTTTTTCATTTTCTTTAGATTTATTGCTCATTTCTTCCATTCTTATCAAATTCTAGTATAAAAATTAAGTAATATAGGAAATTTTTACAATAAAAAAAACATTTTTATTTATATAATTCACTCATTTTAGGAATTTCTTAAGAATGAAAAAACCTTACATTTTTGCTCATCGTGGTGCCATGGGCTATTGCATAGAAAATACAATGGAGTCATTTCAAAAAGCTGTAGAGCTGAAAGTGGGTATTGAAACGGATATACAAATTACTAAGGACAATATACTCGTTTGTTTCCATGATCCTGCGTTCAGGATTGGTGATGGATGGCATAATATACGAAATTTAAATTTAGAGGAGCTTAAAGCTCTTAATTTTGAAGATGGAAGAGAAATACCCACATTAAATGAAGTACTTAATACTTTTAGTTATTGTCCTAAAAATTTTCGATATAGTATGGATATAATTGATAGAAAAACTGGTTTGGCTTTAATTAAACTGCTAAAAAAAAGACCCTTTTATAAACAGGTTGAAATCACAGACACCCGTTTCTACATTCTCAAAAGATTGCGAAAAAATAGTGAGAATGTAAAACTCGTCCATACCATACCTTCTTATATTGCGAATATTAGCGAGCACACCATTAATTTTGAAAAATTGACCCAGAGTAACATAAAAGCTCTAAATATTAAAGTCGATTACGCTACTAAAAAAAATTTCGGTAATATTGTAAAGAATGGATTTAAATGTTATGTGTGGGACGTAAATTCAATAGATCATATGAAAAAAGTATTAAAACTCAGAAGTAATGAAGAATTTGTAAGAGCAATTTATACTAATTATCCTGATGTGCTTAAAAAGCTAAGAGACTCGATATTTACATAACAAACATTAAAAATTTCAGAAGAGAAAATTATAAAATTTAAAACTAAAAACATACTAATTATAAAATACTCAAAAAGAGATCGTGAAGAATATGAAATTAGAAGGACCTCTGAAATATTTATTATTATTAATCATAATATGTTGGGTTATTTTAGCTATAATATTTGGACTGACCGATTTGGAAATATCTAAAGCTTTATTGAATAGAAAATCAATATGGGCAAATATTGGAAAATATTTTGGGGAAGGCCCAGGTTATGGTCTAATTGCGATATCTATTGGTATTCTAATTGGAAGTAGGGAAGAGGATCTGAAAAAGCAGAGAACCGCTTTATATATCATACTAATCATAGGGATTGTTTTTCTTATTATGGCTATCACATTCGATAACTTATGGTTCATAACTTTTGGTGGAGGCATTAGTATTTTTGTTCTGATCTTTTTATTCCTTACTCGTGGCAAAGATCTGAAAGAATATAATACCATCGCTACATTTATAATCTGCCTTGCTATTATAAATCCCTTGTTATTTGTTCAAATAACTAAGGTTATGTGCGGAAGGGTTCGATTTAATGATTTATCACCGGGATATTCAAATTATACTCCTTGGTACTTACCTCCAGGTCCTCTTAGTGGAATACAGGGCAACGCCTCATTTCCTTCAGGTCATACCGCTATGGGCTGGATGTTCTTGCCTTTATTAATAGGAGTCCGGAATAGAAAATGGAAAAATCCAATTAAAATTTTAGTGATTATCTTAGTGATCGGATTTGGTTTATTTCTAGGAGTTTCAAGGATCGTTACAGGAGATCATTACGCTTCAGATGTATTATTTTCAACCGGAGTCGCTGCGATCGCTACAATTTGGTTATATCAAAAATTTTATATTGAAAAAGCATAGAGAAAATAGGGATCTGATAAAAGTGAAAGAAATTATTAAAAATGTCTATCATGTCGGAGATTCTGGTTGTTCGGTCTTTTTAGTTAATACACAGAGTGATGATGGTTTAGTGTTAATTGATTGTGGAATGTCTTTGAGTTTAATAAAAAATATTAGCAGAGCGGGCCTAGATCCGAAGAATATAAAGAACTGTATTATTACGCATTTTCATATCGACCATATTGGAGCTTGTAGTGATCTTAAGAAATTTAATAAAAACGTTAAATTTTTTGCACACGAGTTAGATGCAACTGCTATTGAAGAGAAAGGTCATGATCATGAAACCGCTGCTCGATGGTATGGTGTAAGTTACACTCCAGTTAAATTAGAAAAAAGACTAAAAGGAGATCTTGAAATTCTAAAATTTGGACAGTGTGAATTTAAATGTATCCATACTCCGGGGCATACTCCGGGATCTATTGTAGTAGTTATAGAAGTTAATAAAACTAAAGTTCTCTTTGGGCAAGATTTACATGGTCCAATTATCCCAGGAGTAAGCAATTTTAACGATTACCAAGATTCTCTACGAAAAATTTTGGATTTAAAAGCGGACATTTTATGTGAAGGCCATTTCGGGATTTACCAGCCCGCTGAAAGAGTCGAACGGTATATTAAAGGATATATCGAATAAAAACATATTTTCGAACAATAATGTTATTGGAAAGCGTCTTTATTGTAAGGGGGGGATTTTGGGGCGAGGAGTATGAGTTTAAACTACTATTTGCCATAGTTGCAATAAGCATTACTATTTTTGATTGGAAGTGGAAAAATAGAAAGGATTATTTCTGGGTTTTTTTAACGGGGGCCATTTTCTGGACTTTAGTTGAATTAATGCTTCATTTTACTGGTGTTAGGGACATGCCGAACAGATATCTTTTCGGGATGGAAATACCAATTTGGCTTTCAATACCTATGCAGGGCTTATCAGAAGGAGTTTCGGTAGGAATCATGGGCTTATTTATTACAGATTTATATTTAGATAAGGAGATGAGGAAGTACAGTCTAATTATTTTTATAATTGTTGTAAATGGATTGGCTTTAGTTATGTTTAGCCATGGAATTTATACTCCAAATGTTGGTGGAGAGGTTCCATCTCGAAGAGAAGTATTTCCTCTATGGTCCTTACTTATCCCAGTTTTAGTTTCCCCAGCAATTTATTGGTTTGCAAAAACTGATCATGAATCTAGGAAGAGAGGTTCATATATGTTTATTACTATGTTTATCCTCGGTTGTATCTGGTATTTGTTTTATTGGTTATCTGGTCAACGTTGGGTTGAAATAGGAACTAAAAATCGGGATGGAAGCTATTCAAATTTACGGCGTGCTGATCCTATAATTGAACTTAGTGTTATTATTTACAATGCAGCAGTAGAAATCGCTTTAATCTATATGCCATTTTTAGCAATACCATATTTATGTGGATTAATTCAAGAAAAATAGGCATGATATATTAAGTTGTATAAATTGCCGAAAAGACATGGAAAATTAATCCGAGCAAATCAAGAAACTTCAACCCATATTGGACCAATCCAAGCCGCTCCCCCTCCAGAGTCCTGCATTCGAACATAGTAGTAATCTGCTCCATTTGTGTTTAATTCATCAGGATCTACCGATTTTGATGATGTCTCATGAATATAATATTTACCATCATCTCTTTTAATGCAATCTTCATATTCCGTGCCAGTTATAGGACTGGTATCACTTACTGTAATTTTACTAAGAACTTCATCAATATTTTCATAGGATTTCCATAATTCCGAGTTTTTAAATATTTCAATTTCTTCAATTTTTGTTCTTTTATTTGGTTTCAACGAAATTCCATCAGCAGCAATAAAAATATTAATTTGTCTTGCCGAATCTATATTAGGTACGTGCACTGTTGAATCGTTAACACCTACAGTCAAACCATTGATTGAGAATTCAATGTAGGGTCGATTAATCCAGGTCGTTGCATAGGCAGAACGTTTTTTCAATGCGTCAAAAATGTGGCTCCTATCAAGTGTATCTGAATATATTCCGGTTAATCCATTTGGATAGGGTGTTCCATAACGATAACCTGATAGAGTATATGGTTGTTGGTTGACGGCACGTGCATCAGTATGGGATATACTATGTCCTAATCTTCCATCATGACTATCTCCTGACGCCATAAATCCAAATTTTCTCCCCATTTTGAGAGCATCTCTTATAGAATATCCATCTCCATCTATCTCTTTAGCTGAGGTATATAAATTATCCCTACCAGTACATTCACTAGAACCATGACAAGAATAAATTTCAACCATAGTATTTATATCTTCATCATAATAGGCAAAATCCGAAGGATTTGTGCTTCTTATGCAATGATGTGTCCAAGAGATAAAATCATCATCAGATTCTTTTTCAATTGCTTTGTATAGGTCATCTGGATTATTATGAGTAAGAGTAGAAAAGAAAGGCATATCATCATCTTCAAAATATATATTAAGATGCTCAGTAGGAAAATTAGAATTTGGGCCACCAAACCAAGTAGTCCATTCCATAGCGACAAGTGTAGCGAATTCACCATCATCATTGAATTCATTCGATATCTCAATATATTTTTTAAATCTACCAGTGAGGTCTACTTCACTAATTCTAGGAAACAATTCAACATGTTCCGTTAATGCAGCGAAGTCTAATAAAGCGACATCTCGAGCAAATTTGTAAGCATCCTCGGGTGTTCCCGAACCATCGGAATAAGCTGTATGACCGTGTATATCACCCCAAAACAAATTTTTAAAATAAGTATCTTCAGGTTTGACTATAATAGGATTACTTCGGTACTTTTCTTTTGTATCCATATCCTTTAATTTAATGTAGTGAATTCCTGGTGTTGATATTTTGATAATAAAAGTTCTTTTTCCATTATCAGCACCTTTAATATTATAAGCTGGTACTAATCCATTCCATATAAAATTAGATGTAAATTCGTAATCTTTAGGTAAAGAAGAAATAGCATTGATTTTTTCTAATGTTGTATAGTTATAGGATTCGATTTCAAATGATACCATTCCATTATAGCTACCTGCTAATCTTTCATATTGATCCCATGCTTCTACGGTAATTTCAAAATCTTCATTTTCTACTACCATAGAGGGACCATGAATCCACATTGTTGTTTTATTATTATCAAACATTACATTAAAATCAATGAACATAAAAACCCAAGAACCAATGACAATCGAAATTATGAGAATTTTTCCAAGAGGGGATAATTTGTTTTTAAAATCTTTATTAATTTTCATCATTTTTGTTTGCTTAATCATGTTGTTTTAGAAAAATTCCATAGAGTATGCAAAATGTGCTAATATAAAAATTTGGATGAGAATTATAATAAAACCTAACAAAACTACCTTTTTATTTTTTTGAAATAATAAATAACTTGCGCAAATAATACCTATAGGCATAAATACTGGGGTCGAAAAAGCAATGCCTAATATAAAGATCGTTAAGTAATAGATTTTTTTTTTTTTAGATTTTGTTGCTACGATCTCTTTATCTCTTGAAATTAAATTAGAAGTTGAATTAGTACTATTATTCTTAATTAAATCTTTGGTTAGATGTATATCTCGAGAATCACTCATTTATTTAGATTTGTTCCTTAATTTTATAAATGTTTGCATGCATTTTCAATATGAATGAAATACATCAATTTAAAGGGGGAAAAATATAAATACCTTATCGTTGATTTAAATTATTATAAAATTTTAAATAAAGAGATAGATCTTGATTCCAGCATATTTTTTTTTAGGATTAACCTTAATTGGTTATTTCATTTTTTCAATCATTCAGACCATAATTTATCTACTACTTTTAAATCTACTATTATATCTTGGATTTTGGATGCTTATAAAAGATATTTCCAAGATAGATAAAAAAGATATACTCTTAACGAGTGTAATTATTGAATTATGCAATCTTATTAACTCTTTTGTGGTTTATTTTTATGTATATCTTGCATTATATGGAGTATTGATATTTCTACTTATATTTTTTATGTTTCCATTTATAATTTTATATTTAAGATATTATGAAAGAGACAAGATCTCCGAGTTCAAAATCTTTTTATTATATTTTATTTCTATCCCAGCATCTTTTTTTATTAGTATCTTATGTGCTAGTGTAATTCTTAACCTGCTTGGATTCCAAAATATATTTCTATTTTCGAGAAATTAAGAGGATTATAGAAAGTTTTATACTACTAAAAAAGAAGTATAAAATTATTCGGATGATTTATTTCGCGAGTTCTAAATACTTTTCATCAACTAGTATATTAAGCTCTGCTATGAGCCAACATAATTCATCATATGGGGTCGCTGACCTGAAAATCTCTGCTGCTTTTTTCCGTATATCTTCTTCTGAAACATTTTTATCTCCTTTTTGAATAATTAGTTGCTTTTCTGCTAACATCCAACATAATTCATCATATGAAAGCTGATTTTGCGAAAGATAATATGCTCCAACGCTAATCATCTCGCTTAAATCTACTTCTTGCTTTTCAATCTGTATTGGTTCTTCTTTATCTGGTTCAGATTTTCTATATTTTTTAAGTTGGAGAAACCATTCTAATATATCCTTTTTTGTTGATGTGATAATTATCACCTCTATTAAACAAATTAATAATGGAGATTTCCACTTTTAAAGTTAAGGGCAAATTTGATTGTAAAATTATAATTTGATATCCAAATACTCTCTCAGAAATTTTTGAATTTGCTCACAAGTTTTCTCGAATTCATCATGCGACTGGTAAAATAAGTGGGTTCTGGGACAATCTTCATCAAACACACAGGTTTTTTTATCTTTGTCATATGTAAGAGGATAAAATCTGCATCCTTGAGGACGATTAGAATATATTTTACACTTCTTAGTTGAGATATCAAAAAATACGCAATGTCCGTTTACATTTTTTAATTGAAAGTATTCGTTATTCTTAAGCACAAAATCCTCTTCTTGTAAGTCTTGTGGATAATTTTTTAGAAGTAAAATAATTTCCTTTTTGGATAACATCATCTCAGTATTTAAACAACATTTTCCACAATCTTTACATTTTTCTGTCATAAGCAAGTCAATAGATCGATATATTTTAAGTTATTTAGAATTGTAATTGTTATAAAAATTCACATAAATATCAAATGAAATCCTAGCAAAATCTATATTATTATTAGGATAAACTTTAAAAACTTTATAATTCAAAAGTGATATAAGATGACTACAGACTCAGCAGAGGCACCATCGTCTGATATGCATAAGGAATTAGAAAAAAAAGAACCTAAGTTTCAATACCATTTGTATTTCGTTTTTTTTGGCGCCATATATTTCGGCTCATTTCTACTTCCGGGATTAGTATATATGTTGTATTTTCTTTTAATATTCCAGCCACTTGTTTTGGAAAATCCCGACTTTTTTTCTCTTTTCACCAATCCCATTTCATTATTAGCTTTTATGTTTTTTCCAATTGCCATGATTATTAGTTATGTTCTCCATTTGGTATTTATCGGAGTTTTTACAAGATTGTTTTGGAGATTCACCGAAAAAATGTGTCCGACTAAAGATGGAATAATCCTACGAACCGTACCAAGTGACACATTAAATTATTATCATTTACGTTCATTTATGATTAAATATGGAAAATATGCATTTACCAAAGGTATGTTTCCATGGTTAGCAAACTGGTTTTATAATTTTGTGGGCTCAAATAAAATTGGTAAAGGAAGTACTATTGAAGAAGAAATTGTTGCCGATAAATATATTGATGTAGGAGACAATTGTTATATCGGAGTTAATTCAGCAATTTGCTCTCATGTAGTAGAAGGGATATTTGGTCGAATTCCCTATTTTGAAATTAAAATAGGTGATAATGTGACTTGTTCAGTATTTAATATTGTAGGTCCAGGGGGAGATATAAAAGATAATTCATATTTTTTACCTCTGGCCAGCGTTGCAAAACATCAGACCACGAAAGGTAATAGTAATTATTATTTTGGTTTACCTGCTCGGAAAATATTTCACAAAAAAATTGTGAATTACTTAAAGATCACTGATGAAGATATTGAAAGAGATAAGCAATTAACCAAAAACCAACAAGAAAGAAAGAAATTAAAAAAAAGTAGAGAGAAATAATTTCATGAGTGATGCTAAGAATACTGGTTTAGATGATGAGGATGATTTTACACTCGATTTCACGACGAGTAGTGCGATAAGTAGAGTGAATATTAAATTTTTAGCTATCTACATCCCGATTATCTGGTTGAGTGGAATTCTTACAGGAATCTTCTGGTACGAGTGGAATAAGAACAAGCCCCCTATTACAGAAGAATGGGAACCTTGGGTTGGCACATTAATTTTTCTACCTTACGCAATAATAGCTATGTTTTTTATTTTCATTATATCATGTATGATCCTCAGTAAATTGTTTTTGATTTTAATTAATCTTATTCATAAACCGAGAGAAGGGGTTTTTAGAGCGGAAATAGGGGATGCTGATTTTGAGTTCTGGTGCTTGCGAACCGAACTTAAAAAGCTTGTTTTATGGCTTATGCGTAATTTTCCAATACCATGGTTAGATTCTTTGGCTTTTAAATGGTTTGGCGTAAAAATGGATAGTTCAAGCCATATGCCAGATGCGTGGTGTGATATAGAGTTTGTCAGATTAGGACGTAGAGTTTTGGTCGGACAAGGTGCTGTAGTAATGAGTTCGATGGTAATTGGGAATTATTTAATTATTAAAGAAGTTATTCTTGACGATTATACTGTTATTGGTGGAATGTCATGCGTTTCACCGGGAACAATAACTGGAAGAGATGTACTTTTGGGTGCAATTTCCGCAACAGTTTTAAATCAGCTTTTAGAAACTGGATGGATCTACTTCGGAATCCCCGCAATTAAACTTAAGCCTAATAAACTTGCCTTTGTATCTGAAATAACGAAAAGCTCTGTAGATGATGAACAAAAGGTTATCGTTGCGCAAGAGATTAATATCGAAGAGGATAAAAAGGAAAAACTAAAAGAGAGGTTATGAAATGTCAGTTCCTACATCAATGAGGGTTGGGCCGTTTACTCCAACTGTTTTAGTAAAGAAAAGATATTTAATCTTTTACATCTTTTTGATTTGGATTAGCATTATCCCAGTTTTACTTGAGTTTTGGTTTTATTGGCAATGGTTATACGACCCAATTCGACCCGTTCACTTTTACATTTTTCTTCCGCTTTTATTTTTTGTAATGTATCTGACAATGGTATTCACGTCGCTGCTATTTGCGAAGATTTTTTTAGGTATTGCAAACACGATTCATAAACCTAAAGAAGGTATATTCCTTAGAGATGCTTCGGATAAAGATTATAGATATTGGAGCCTTAGAAATACCATTAAGAGATGGCCAGTCTGGCTTGCTCATAAATTTCCTTTTCCTTTTTTAGATAATGTATGCTTTAAAGCATTTGGTGTAAAGACTACGTTTACTAATTCGCTTTTTGAAGGTTGGGTGGATTGTGAATTTATTGAATTTGGGAAAAATGTGGTTGTAGGGCAAGGAAGCATTATTCAAAGTGCTATGATCGTTGGAAATCTCATCATAATCCGAAAAACTATAATCGATGATGATGTAAGAATTGGTGCCCATGCAGTAGTTATGCCTGGTACTCATATTGGTAAACGAAGTGTATTGGCTGCCAATTCTGTTACGATTGTTGGGCAAGAGCTCGAGGATGAATATATCTATATAGGCATTCCATGTAAAAAATATAAGAAAAATAGATTTTTTGAGGATGGCTTAGAAGAAGTATTTGGTCATGCAGAGGATGTAGAGGGATTAAGGCAAAAATACGAAGAAATGTATATTAAGCGCCATGATCAGCATCAAAGTATTAAAGAAAGAATAGAGCATAGGAAAGAGATAAAAGAAAAAGAAAAAAGGCTGAAAGAACAACAAGAACCCTAATACATTCATTTATAATAATAACAGTATCTTTTCATTTTAGAATTTTTTTCTCATTTTAAATACTTGTTTTGTAAATTTATTTTAAAGATAAAAATTAATTTGAATTCCCATGGACATTACTTTCTTGAATAAATTTGAAGCGAGAAAAATACTTACTGAGAAAGATCAATTCATTTTATCCTTAAGTCCTTTTGATCGTGCTTCGAGACTAAAAACTGAATCGCAAGTCTCGCAAAATACGTTTTTAAATTTTATTTCTAAACAAACCTTAGATTGGGGTTCATTTGAGTGCACCTCGATTGAATCGATATTGGACTCAATTATATCTAAACTTGATAAGTATTCTTTAAAATTTCCAAGGAAAATTTCTATTATAAAGACTACGGGTAAAGAAGAAGGGAACGCAGCCTATTGCCGTGGGAATGCGATAATACTACCTCAATCATTTGTAAATACTCCATATACCTTGAAGAATCTATTAACCCATGAACTATTTCATATTTATTCAAAAAACAATCCTACTAAGAGAAGTGAATTATACAAACAAATCGGATTTTTCGAATGTTCAGAATTAGAATTTCCGGAGGAATTAAGTGCGTTAAAAATTACCAACCCCGATGCCCCCATAATTAGCTGTTATTTCGAGGATAAGGACCAAAAATTAATGCCCATGTTGTTTTCTAACGAGCCATATAATATGAAAAAAAGGGGGGAATTTTTCGATTATCTTGAATTTAGATTACTGGGAGTAGAGCTCAATAAAGAATGTTTTAGTCCGCTATATAAAAATGGCAGGCTACAGTTATTTCGTTCAGATGATATTCAATCATACGTCCAAAAAATAGGTTTAAATACTGACTATATAATCCACCCCGAAGAGATTTTAGCTGAGAACTTCGTTTTATTAGTGAATAATTCAAGATATATTAGGAGTCCTGAAATCTTAGAAAGAATTAACAAGGTTTTAAGTCAATAAAGATGGTTAAATTAGAAGTGATTTGAGCTCTAAGGTTTTGATTGATTCCGGAAGCTGTTCAATTGGATTATTCTTTACATTCAAATAATATAATGACTTTAACTTGCTTAATTTTTCAGGAATTTTTTGAATATAATTGTTTTCTAAGTCTAATACTTCGAGTAAATTCAGTGATCCTATTGAGTCTGGAATACGCTTTATCTTATTATTACTTAGCCATAAGACTTTAAGTGAGGAATTTGAACCGATCGACTCTGGAATGAGTTCGATTTGATTATCTCTTAAATCTAAGTACTCTAAGCTTTTTAAATTGCCTATAGAATCAGGGATTATCTTTATTTGGTTATCTCGCAAGTTTAGATAATGTAATGCTTCTAGGTTATCAATCCAATGAGGTATCGATTTAATCTCATTATGGTCTAAATCCAACCGAAAATTTTTCACTGATTTAACTTTAGCTAAAAAACCGGGGATAGATTGAAATCTATTCCAACCCAAATCTAAAAATTTAAGGCGAGAGAGTTCATCTATGGATGTAGGTAAAATCTTTAATTCGTTGCAACTCAAGTTGAGATATTTTAGTTTTTCTAAGTTCTTTATAGATTCTGGAAGACTTTCTGGTTTCCAATTTGATAAGCTTATCGCTTTCACGCGTCTATTTTTGATTATCACTAAAATGTTATTTCCGTAAATTACCTTACGTTCAGAATGGGAATCAGCATCCATAAATGAATCGGGATTTAATCCAATATCCAATAAAAATCCGACTTCTTTTGGGATAACACCAAAATTTACAGAGATTGCTTCTAACCTTTTTGAGTATTCTATTTTTAAAATATTGCGATAATGGTTCTCTAAATTTTTAATTAAATTATTAATTGTAATTAATACATGGGAAGAGTTATCATTTTGAATAATCCATTTTAGAGGATCCACTATTTCTTCTGGAAAAAGTGAGACAATTACTTTAGCAGCAACAGCTCTAACAATTTGGCTTTCATCAGATATTAGAAGATTCTCTAAAAAATCAAATACTTTTTTATTTTTTAGTGATAAGTTTTCAAACACATTCACATATTTAGCGCGAGTTTGTTCGGAATTAGATCCTTCAATTAAAGAAATTAAAACATTAGCCGCCTCGGATTTACTCATATTATTATTTCTAATAAGCTTTTGCAATTCTTTTAGAGTATATGTGTTGCTTATAAAGGCCACCTTTAACTAATTTGTATCTCTTCTTTTTTTATTTACTTTAAAAATAGTTTTCAATCTTTTTTCTGATTTCTTCTAATTCCTCATCTTCTATGAATTGGTGATCCACGCCTTTAATTATATCTATTTCAGGGATTAAGTTAGATGGTTGCATTATAGTAGTAACTTCAGAAATGGGAGTTATTTTGTCTTTTTCTCCAATAATTATTTTGAGTTTTTTATTTTTCAAGCGTCTAATTATTGTATTGATCTTAAAATCTTTTTTAGATAACTCTTTTTTAGTTTTTCTTATAAAACTTTCCACATTATCTATACCCCGGATGTTACCCTGAAGAAACTGGTTTATATAATTCAAGACTTTTTTAAACTCTTCATTATAAACATGCTGTTCTACGTTTAGGATAGGGCTAATTAATAACAATTTATTTATTAATTTAGTTTTTGAACATAAAATTAAAGCAATATATGCTCCAAAGTCATGAGCTAAGATATTAACATTTTTCAAATCAAAAATTCCTCTATGAGCCAGTTTTTCTGCGAATTCAATGATCTTTATTGCGTCAGTATATTGTCCCTTAATTGATACTACCCCATCGCTATACCTATAACCTCTAAAATTAAAAATCATAAATGCAAATCCTCCATCCAAGATATACTCATAGTTTCTTACAATTTCTTGCAAAGGAAAGAGCTGAGGAAAACCGTGAAAATAAATGACTAATGGATATGGTTTTTGAAAAGAATTTGGGGGAAAATATAACAATCCTTTAAGAAATTCTCCCTTATTATCAATCTCAATCTCAATCTCGATAACTTCGTAAGGACCATCAAACTGTTTCTCTTTGAATTCCAATAGAACAACCACTAATATATCATAACCAATAATTTTAACTTATTTAACATATTTCATAAGGTATAATGAAATTAGAAGATTGGCATACTCATAGTGAACTATGTCGACACGCAGTAGGAACAATTGAGGATTATATCAAAAAAGCTGTGGATTTTAATTTAACCACTATTGGAGTATCCGATCATTTTCCCTATGATTTTCTTTCTAATATTGAAAGAATACCTTATAAGGAATATGCTATAACTTTAGGAGAAATCGAGCATTACTTATCTCTTGCAGAAAATTTGAGGGATAAGTATGAGTCTAAAATAAATGTGAGGATAGGGTTTGAAATCGACTTCTTTGAAAATCAAGAACCTGCGCTCAATTCACAACTAGAAAAGATTATCGATAGGTTGGATTATATCTATGGATCAATACATATATTAAATTTTAACGATGGAAAGGGTGCTTGGGGATTTGATGATAGTAGATTTAGAGAGGATTACCAATCTTATGGTCCCGATAGGGTTTATATGGAATATTATAAAACACAGGAGAAAATGCTTACATCTAACCATTTTCAATTGGATATACTCAGCCATTTTGATTTGCCCAAAAAATTTAATGATTTTCCACAAAACAAAGAGCCGATTGAAAATGAAATTCTTAAAATTCTTGATCTCGTGAGAAAAAAGGATTTGGCAATTGAAATTAATACAGCAGGTTTAAGAAAAGAAGTAAAGGAGCAATATCCCAGTAAAGAAATTATTTTAAGAATGTATGAATATGATATTCCGATCGTGTTAGGGTCAGATGCTCATAATCCTGATGAAGTTGCTTGGGAATTTAAAAAAACAGGTAGAATGCTTAAACAGATTGGATATAATCAATTAGCACATTTTCATCAAAGAAAAAGAACTTCGATTGAATTATAATAAAATTCAGAGGATAATTTTTTATGTCTGAGAAAAAAAAAGATAAATGTGAAATATGTGGAAAAGATTTAGTATATGCAAAAGTACCAAAAGAATATAGAAATATTAAGTGTGAGTTTTGCGGCAAATTATTCAATGCGAACACATTTTGTGAAGATGGACACTATATTTGTGATTCCTGCCATTCAAAAGGTCCGATAGAGGTGATAGAAGACATTTGCGAATCAACTGATATTAAAGATCCATTTTTATTGGCAGACATGATTATGCAACATCCAAAATTTAAAATGTATGGTCCAGAACATCATGTGTTAACTCCAGCAGTAATTTTAACGAGTTTAAAGAATAATAACATAAAAAAATCCGATGGTACAGAGATTGCACAATTTGATATAAAGGAAGCTATCAGAAGAGCTTCTAAAATTCCAGGGGGTTGGTGCGGTTTTTATGGATCCTGTGGATCAGGAATGGGGTCTGGGATCGCAATCAGTATTTTTACGGGAGCAACACCCGCAACCGATAAAGAGAGAACGCTCGCAAATAAGATGACATCCCGGGCGTTAGCTAAAATTGCAGACAATTTGGAGCATTGTTGTAAAAGATCTGTTCGATTAAGTATTTGCGAAGCATTAGATTTTTTAGCTGAACATTTTCACATTAAATTAGATTACCATCCGAGCAAATGTGAATTTTCCACCTTAAATAATAAATGTGAAAAACAGAATTGCCCCATTTTCTGAATTATATGGGAACAATAAATTATATCTTTCTTCCTCTAAGCCATGAATCCATCACTAAAGGATTAAGAAGGCGGATATGCGCAGGATCTTTTGTTCTAAAGACAAGATGATTATTTTCATTTTTTCCTATAATAGCCATTAAGAGTTCTTCACCATCTCTATTTAAAAGATATCGATCAGCTCCATCAAAATGTCGTAAAGATATATTATCAAGAGATTCATACTCATCCAATAATTCCACATGCTCCTCGATTCCGGGATTGATCTCACATGAAATTTTGATGCTTACCGATGATCTCACTTCATAAAGATATAACTCTTGTAGGTCATCAATCTTAGGAACCGCAATAGTAACACTACTTATGGATTCTTGTATGATTTTACGCATTTCTTCTAGAATTTCTGATTTTGTAATCTCTTGGTTTGAAAAATCTATAATTTTGGATTCTAAGGATGCAATTCCACTTTTTCGTAGTTTTTCATTTTCATTTTCTAATTTTTCTAAGTCCTCATCTGCTTTTGCTAACTCGTCATTTAAAAGTTCAATTTCTTTTCTGAGTTCTTCGATTTCTTTATCCTTTTCTGTAATAATATTTTCATCTACGGATGTAGATGCCATGGATCTAATTTGATCTTCTTTTAAATTAATTGTTTTTTCTAAAGTTGCAATTTTAGCGTCTTTAGTACTTAAAGAAGTCTCTAAAATGTTGATCTGTTCATCTTTTAATTGTAAAGAATCTTTGATTGTGTCTAATTGATTATCCTTGAGTTTAATTGAATCTTGAAGTGTCTTTATTAAATTTTCTTTAGTCTCAAGTTGTTTCTTATATTGTTCTTCCATAATTGGGATTCAAATTTTTTTTCTTAAATATTTAAAACAAATTAGTACTTATAAACTAATTGGATACAAATAAGTTTATTCTAGTAATAGCCATTTCAATTAATCTTATAATTTAACCTATAATTTTTTTTTCACTTTAGCATATCTTTAAATTTTAAACTTTTAATATAATTAATATGGTAGATACACCCGAGGAAAGTCTGAAGCAATTGCAAGCAGATATATATGACTTAATTGAAAAAGGAATAAGTGAAGATTCCGCCATATTAGGGATAAATATTGGAACTCATGGAGGGACATTTCTAGGAAACTATTTTAATGAAGAGACGAAATTATCAAAACTTGAAATTGCTGCTGCAACCTCAAGTTTATTATTTTTATCCTCAAAGACATTAATGGGCTCATTAATGCAAGAAATTTCATATAACATCATAACCGGGAAGGAAAAAATGATTCTCGCCATTTTAACAGAAAATATTACTATGATTTCATACCTAAATCGTGAACTGGCAGAATTGGAAGGAGTAAGTCACTATATATATAAAATGAAGCAATTAGCTTTACAGGTATCGGCTTTTGTAGAAACATCAGAGTTTATTAGAGAAGAAATCTTTGTAGCGGTAAAAAGAACCATACCATCCGCGATTATGTTAGGAATAATTTCGAGGGAGGGAATACCTATTAAAATTCAATCTACTATGCCGGAACCGGTGATTTCGGCAATGATATCTGCTCTTTATAACTTATCTGACGTGCTTTTGGAAGATCAGATTGTGGAATACTCTATAATTGCTGGCGAAAATGGCTCGATTATTCTTCATGAATTAGATGAGCATAGGATTTTATTTGTCGCTGTGCCTGAAGCAGATGAGAGTAAGTTAGGTTCATATATAGCAAAAATAAAAACTATCATTAAATAAAGAACTAGTTATTTGGTTTACAAATTCTATTTATTTCATCGATGATTTTTAAAGCTCCAAAGTAGGATTCCGAAAAATTTTTACCCTTATATAGCACAGTACAGATTGGATCGCCTTTTAAAATTTTTACATCTTGCTCACTTTTATCATGAACATTTTCAAGGCTATTAATTTTCATTAGCTGGTTTTTCTCAAGATCATTAGGAGCAAACATGATTAATTTTGTAGCAAATGTTTTGGATTTGGCAACATTTATTGTTTTTTTCACGTACTTCCATTTCGATTTATTAAAACTTTTCACATGTAAATCTAATAGGTTAAGATTTAAGGATGATTCTGAAACCCTGATTGACCCTGGAATTCTAGGATTGATTTCCATTAAATACGGATAGTGATCTTTTAGCACAAAATCAAAACCATTTATTCCTCTTAAATTTAGTTCATTAGCTAAAGTCTTAGATATTTCTGAAATTAATATATTATCTTTGTTAAACAAATTAGCAGGCACGATATTACCGCAATACATGAATTCTTTTGGCGAGTTGACGAATTTTTCACCTATAATTTGTCGATTAATTGAAATAATCACGCATTCTTTTCCATTAGAAATAGTTGTACAACTTACTGGGATACCTTCTAAATACTCTTGCACTAACCATTCCGATTCAATAAAACTTTTAGTTTCCTGTAATTTTAGAAATAGCGATAACGCACTTTGATTCTCAATTTTATAGACATTTATCCCTCCAGCTCCAGACTTTTTCTTCATCACAAAAGGGAATCGAGCTTTAACATCTATTGCTTTGAAATCTTCATAAGAAATGGTTAAAGGAACCTTATAACCTTTAGATATTAAAAAATCGTATGAGTATTTGATATCTCGTGCCTTTTTAATAACTTCTATAGAGTTATTCAAATTATTTATTTTGTATTGATAATTGTTTATTGCTTCCAAAATTTTCTCCCTTTCCTCATAAGCATCATCCATACCACTTCCTATTATTAAATTTTCTATCTCTGAATGCTTTTTTAGCATATCAATGGTAAACTTAGCTAAAAAAACGTTATATTTATCTCTTATCAAATTATAGTTCGAATGTAATTCTCTCATTATAATTAGGCTGTCATTCACATTCGGAAATAAATCTATATCTCCAAAGAAGTCTACTGCGTAAACCTCATATCCCGCCTTTTTTAGGGAATAAGCTATAGGACGAGTATTAAATCCTACAACTAATACCGATTTTGATTTTTTATCCATTATTTAAATATTAGATGGAGAATTTAAAGAAATATTTATTATCCTAATTTTATTAAATTCGCCTTAATTCTAGGATTAAAGGATAAAAAAAATATGATTCATTTTGTAAATTGACTCATTATGCCCGTCGAACCTAAATTAGCTGCTACTGTTATCTTACTACGAAAGCGAAAAGCCGACGTAAATACTGATAACTGTGAATTTGAAGTTTTCATGGCGAAAAGACATGAAAATAACAAATTCCTAGGTGGTCATCACGTATTTCCCGGGGGAAGTATTGATAAACAAGATGCAAGTAAGGAGTCAACTGGAAGATTAATCGGGCTTGATAAAGATTTTGTAAAAAATTTAAGAGAAATTCATGAAAATCCATCTGTTATTTGGATAATAGCAATTCGTGAATTATTTGAAGAAACAGGGATTTTACTTGCGACTAATGAGAGTGGAGATATAGTAGCAATAAACGAGGAAAACCAGAAAAAATTTCAAGATTATCAGGAAGATCTCCAAAAAAACCAAAAAACGATGACTAATATCTTAATCAGTGAAAACCTTTATTATTATGCCGCAAAAATACGTTATTTTGGAAGATTGGTCACCCCTGCAAT
The DNA here is from genome assembly GCA_019058445.1 of Promethearchaeota archaeon. GTDB lineage: Archaea > Asgardarchaeota > Lokiarchaeia > Sigyniarchaeales > SOKP01 > LW40-45. Next base: position 267,087 of record JAHPZA010000009.1, read on the forward strand.
GTCTCCTATTAGATTTGATACGCAATTCCTCTTATGTGAAATTCCTCAAAATCAGATTATTAATCTATTTAAAGATGAATTAACAGAAGGGTTATGGGGGACACCGAAGCATTTTCTAAAATTAAATAAAAAAAATCAGATTAAAATTATTTTCCCCCAATATTCTACTCTTCGTCGACTTAATAAGTTTCATACCATTCAAGAGGTATTTGATAATTCAAAAATGACGTTTAAGAAAAATCAATTTATACGTCTTGGGAATAAAAGCTAATACTAAAAAGGGGAATTAAATAGTTTTAGAGATTTCTTTCACAAAACTATAGAATTCTTTTCAATTCCAAAATTAAAGCAGAAGGATTGTAGCGATCGAACGCAAATACTTCGGCTTTTGCATATTTGCGAAAATTCTTTTTGATTTTTTCTGCCGAGTAAGGATGGATTCCTAAAGCCTGGGTAGCATAACTTTTCTTAGGTTCTAGAACTACTGTATGAATCTTCTGCTTGGCTAATTTTTTCTGTAAATCTTTCATTTCCTCAACTACTAACATGTAATCATTTTCAATTTGTGCAATAAGATCAGGATGTTTCACTGAAATATTGGCTCCACAATCAGAAAGAACAAATATAACAGGAATAATATTTCTATTCTTTAATTTCTCAACCTTAATTAATTTCATGCATTTTTGTAATGCGGCCGCCATTGGCGTATAAGATTTTCCTTTAATATGTTTTAGCTTTCCCAAAGCGGTTTTAAAATTAACCGTAGGTTTCTGGAGGACGATAGCTTCTTTTCCCCTAAAAATTATTAAAGCCAGTTTATCTTTTTTACGATACCCTTCCTTTTGCAAAGATGAGATGACGTCGGTCATTTGCTTGATAACATAATACATCGAAGCTGAGCTATCTAACACAAAAAAAAGAGCTAATGGAGCACGATATTCATAGATTTTATCCATCAGATCATATTTATCAAAATGTATGGGAAATTCCACATTTGTTTTATTGTACACTACATTTTTTAAATAATTCCGAATAGTAGCATCCAAGGCAATACTTTTGGGTAAATTTACAGGAGTTCTATAAGACACATACCTGCCCTTTTGAGATGATGCTACTTTAATTCTCCTTCCTATACCTCGACCTCCATAATCAGATATCTTCCTATCCTTTCTTATGTTATCCAAAATTGATGTCATTTTTTTTTCCATTTTATATATAAATGGCATAACGTCAAGTTCATAATCTGAAAGATTAAACTCTTTTTTCTCCTCTTCAGGGATATCTTTTACTTTCCAGCCTCCGGCAGGAACCGATTCTCTTTTTCGTTTATCGGGATATTTAGGAGGTGGTAACTTCTGTTCTTTAGTCTCGGGAATATCTACTTTCTTTGGATCGATAGATTGTCGCTGAAATTCCTTCTGAGGAGTATCATCATGTTTTAACGGTCCTTCTGTATCCTTATTTGGTTGATATATTTTAGGGTCCTCGTAGGCCTTTTGTATTTTTCCATAAACTTCCGCAATTTTTGCTTTAATTTCCTGAGGAGTCATCTCATAATGTAAGGAAGCGATTCGATGCTCAAAGACTAGATCCATAGCTACATTGAGATCTTCTTCTGTAATCTTTTTTCTATTACTTAAAGCGGCATGAGCACGAGCACATCTAATAAAAGTGATATCTGCTCGTTGAGAAAAAATCTCTAAATCATTTACGATTTTTGAGACCAATTCATATATTGAAGCCGGAATTTCTACATGCTTTAATATCTCTCTGGCATTAATTATATTCTGTTTAAGGCTTTCTTGGTCTTTTTCGTATTTTTTAATAAACTCCTTCGGATTATCGTCAAAATCAATCACTCTTTTAGTTATTTCAGCTCGTAAGGTGGGATCACGAGGAGCTCTAATTTTCACTTCTAATCCGAGTCTATCCGCTATCTGTGGTCGGAGTTCTCCTATCGAATCCTAATTCGAAGCGAATTGAGAATCTTCGGGATTCATACTCCCGACCAAAACGAATCTTGAGGGATGTGATACTGAAATTCCTTCTCTTTCAATAATATTAACACCTGAAGCCGCAGCATCCAAAAGTACATCAACAATGTGGTCTTGCAAGAGATTTATCTCATCTACATAAAGAATCCCTCGATTAGCTTTAGCTAATAACCCAGGATGAAGCTCGGAGGTGCCTTCGGTAAGCACTTTATCAATGGAAAGAGATCCGCACACCATATCTTCTGTGACTCCAAGTGGTAAGTTTACAAGACGCATTTCTCTGATTTCTGTTTCAAGTTTACCTTTTTCCTTCTTTTCCCTACAGGATGCACATAAATCGTCGAGGTTTGATTTAGGATCACAAGCGAAATTACAATCTCCGATAACTTCTATTTTAGGCATAATTTCGACTAGGGATCTTACAGCAGTAGATTTACCAGTACCTTGGTGTCCAGTTAGCAATACACCACCTATGAGAGGGTCAATTACATTTAAAATTAACCCCATCTTCATTTTATCCTGACCTAAGATCGCTGTGAAGGGGAAATTAATTTTTTTCATAATAATTTTAGAGTAATTTTTAATTTTTTAATTAGAGTAAAATTCTCTTTTAATTAAAATTTCCCCCCTAAACCAACGGGTAAAATTATTATTTCGGAAAAAAAAAAATTATTGATCTTTATAGTAATCCTTAAAATATTTCATTAAAGAAACAGCTTCTACGCCTTTCTTAGTTAAGGAGTATTTATAGACCTTTTCAGTTTTGTTGATCTTTACATATAGTTTCATATAGTCGTTTCTTGTAAAAAAAGAGGAGACTATCTTTCTTGAGGATAGTCCTAAATAACTTGCTATGGATATATTAGTTATACTATTACCTAATTTTGAGAGCTCATAAATAGCGTATAAAAATTGTTCAAAATTATCACTAAGCCGTTTAGAGAGTTTTAATGGATTTTTAATGGAATTTTTATTATGAAGAAGTGTAAAATTACGAGTACAGATATTATAGTCTGTTAATGCTTTCTTTGCTATGCTTTTATCATTATATATCTCATTTAGTGAATTAAGATAAGTATTATTATCAATAACAGAATGACAATTCGCACAAATATATCCCCCCTCTTCTTGGTCTAGAGTTTGTACGATTTCAGAACAAGAAAGAGCCTCCGTCTTAAATAAATCAGAAGCTAAAAGTGTCTTTGTATCTTTATTATTATGATTAAATTGGAATGAAACTAAATGATCTTTTGTATTAAATTCCCCACACAAATGACATTTATCCCCATAAATAGATTCAATGATATATCTCCTTTTAAGCAAACTTATTAAACTAAGCTTAATATAACCCTTTTGTTTAATAGATAAGTTCTTTGTCTTATTATGAATATTTATTGAAATCTTTACAAGAGTATGAATCAATTCAGGAGAAAGTGAAAAGATATTTTGAGGAAATCTATTGGACAATCCTTGCCATGAGATAAGATCCCTAAAATAATTAAAATATTTGCCTGAAATAATGTCATGATGGCTTGCGCAAACGAGAACTACTTTTTTTGATTCCATAAATTTAATTAAATTCTCTAAAAATTCCGGGTTGGTTTGATTTTTCATGTACATCTCGTATAATGCCGAAGAACTATATTTATATTCCTTTCCATTTTGATCATGGTGAAAATCCAAAGCTTTTAACCTCGAAATATCCGTGTTTGTTTTAAATCCTTCTTTTAAGCATAATGGGCATTTTATTAAATTTTCATTATAGATTCCATTGTATATATGGGCTATTATATAAAGTTTTATTCTACTGCCTATTACAATTGCTCCTTTATTATATGAATACTGAGTTTTAGATCGATGTGGGATTGCATTTGGGAATTTAACTTTTAAGCTATCATAAATTTCAATAACTGAATAATAAAATTGCTTGAAGCTTTGGAATAGATTTATATCTTTCTTGTATAAGCATTCTGCTATAGGTTTAACAACTAAACGAATTCCAATTTTTTTGTGTAGTAAACTAGATCCATATATCTGCTTTATTACTTCAGTAAGATCATTAAGATATTTGAGAAATTTATCATAATGATTATTTATTAAACTATGTAATAAGTCAATATCCTTATTAGATAATTGGGTTGGGAGATTTATATTCTCTAAAATGTCATTTACTAGAGTGAAAGCAATTTTAGCTACCTTTTCTTTTCTAGAACAAATTAAATCAAATATATAAAAGGATAGTGCATTCCTTATCCTTGAAAACCCGTAATAGGGCGGGAAATTAAAGTTCTTATTTGTATAATATTCTTTAAAATATTTAGTATAATATTTAGAAATGCTATATTTTGGTACTCCTGTCAATTCGGGAACGCTAATTTTCGGTAGTGTTTCATTAGCTATAATTACAGTATAAATGATGGCAGCAGCAATAATTTTTGGATTTGTTTTATTTGAAATTTTTATTTCATTATTTTCCAGTCTTAAAAAAAACTCATCTAAAATCATTTGAGATTCTAATTTTATCAGTTCTTTTTGTTCTTTTGTACACTTGATTGTACTTAAGATATTTAAATTGGTTTCTACTTTTTTTCTAAAATTTAACATATCAGCTTTAATTACTTTATCTATTTTTTCATCGTATCTTATAGATTCTTTACTTTTATCTAATTTATTTATGGATTTATTAAGATTTTCATTTTCTTTTTGAGTGTCTAATATTTCTTCTTCATTTCCATTTAAAAATTCCTCAGATTCTTCTATTAATAATTTTAAATCTTTAATTTTTAATTCATGACATAATCCGGCTTCTAAAAATTCATGATAAGCAGAAAAAAGCTCAAAGGCAGATATTGATTTCACTACAACAGTAGGAGATTTCCCTAATAATATAACGCAAGTTTCAGAGTGGAGAATTTTGTCATACTTTTCTTTAAGCAGGGAAAGTGTTTCATTTTCCGACAGGTCTTCAAAACTATTCTCCTTTTTTATAGGATCAATTGTATTTAAATATTTTTTCAACCAGGTTTTGAGAATAATTTGTAACTTATCTGAAAATGGGTTTAGATATTCTTGATCATAAAGTTGTTCTGATTTTTCTCGGAACTCTTTTAAAAAAGTAGTATAATCATCAGCGATCTTCTTTAAACCCGAGCGCAACATCTTATATTGGTTTTTTGATTTTTTCTCGTTATTAAGTACTTTTTTCTGCTTCCTACTTAGTGATTTAATATAAGCCCTTGTTAAACCATCGACATATTGAGAAATAACTTGGGCGCCTCTTCCTATAGGATTACAGTACATCCAACCATTAATAAACTTAATTAGCTCATCCGAAGCACTTGTTTTGATTAGATCTATAAGAGTTTCGGGAGATAGACTTGAAATATCAAATATACAGGTATTTACAGCCTCAAAGAGATTTCCAATAAATTCTTCAACAAATATTAAGGGAATTTTATGCTCAGAACATTTCGGATATTTGCGAAATCCGAGAATACCAAATTTTAAAGGTTTAACTTTCTCAAGATGTATGCATCCGATTTGAGGACAAATTGCAATCCGATCCTCTTTCACAACTTTTCTGCTGACTTGACTTTCTCCTTTAATCATTCTAGTATTCCCATCCTCTTCTTTATTTCTATATCTTTTGATTGTTCTGTACTATTTAATTGAAGTAATTCTGTGATTTCTTTTTCTAATTTTAAATAGTCTAATTTTAATTCAGTGTAAAAATCGGAAAAGAGTGGATAAAATACTCCCTCAACGCTACTTAATATACATGCCAATTTAATCGCGGTATGTAATTCTTGAGGATGATAGTTAAGTTCAGATTCTGAAAGAATATGAAGATTTTTCCATATTTCACTTTCGAGATGTTTAATCTCCTTCATAAGGGAAATTTCGTGATTATTTGGTTGAATCTTTATTTTTTGTAATAGATTTCGGGTTTTTTCGGCTATTGATTCATATTCTATTCCAATCATCACTAAAGTTTTTGAATAACGAGTAAATAAAGAGATAAGATCTTCTACTCGCTTAGAAATGGAGTCTTTTTTAAGCGTGCGATAATCCATCTTAAATATTGAAAACCTTAAAAGAGTTATATTACTTTTATAATTAAGAAAGCTGCGTAATTGCCTTGAAAGCTCATTTATTCTATTTGAACCTTCCACTATATACCATTCTAAAAAATCGGAATCTACATCATGCTCTAAATATGAAGTCGTGTTATATGAATCAATAAACACTTCTTGGCTATTAGCATTCTTTGTCATGGAAATGTTTTTTTTTGAATTTATTTAAATAAAAAAACAAACCAAGTATAAAATTCAGGAAACTCTTAATGAAAATCATTAAATATATAGAGGCAAATTGTTAATTATTGAAGTAAAAAATAAAGACAAAAGTTTCTAGTAAGATATGGAGCAAATTCAGCAATTCTTAGATGAAGATGAAGAGATTTTATGGAAGAGAGAAATAATAAGGAATTTGTCTGTGGAAAGAAAATATTTTACAATTTTTATTATATCATTTCTTGTAGCTTTTTCAACAATTTTTACCTACTTTTTGTATGTTTTTTATCTAACCTTTAGCGTTATATTTATTTTATTATTTATTAGTGTCTCTCTTTTAATTCTTCCCAATATTATGATAATGATTAAGATTTTAAAAAAATACAAAAATTCTAAGAAACAAGTAATAGAAAAATATCAGCTAAGTTTAGAAGAACTTAGAAATTATCATTTTTTATGGGTTTTAACAAATAAAAAATGGATCCAGAAAGATTTTACTTCAGATGATAAAGTAAAAATGGATCCCGCTGGTATCATGCAGCAAAAAGGCGATATTCTACAGATAGATTTGAAATCCATTAGAATAATTGAAATCAAGAGAAACTTCCGTGAGATATCCTTTTATATATCGGATGATTATTATCTAGCGAAATCGCCAAATCTCAGTGTTGAAATTCATTCAAAACAAGATTTTAAAAATTTGGAGCAAGTAATTAGAGATTTAATTCCCATTGAGAAAGAGGATAATAGGAAAAAGAAAGTTACATTGTATACTTAATAAAATGATTAAATTATAAAAATGAAATGAGTAATTCTATGTGATTAGTAAAATTAGGTTTTAAAATCGAAGGATATAACTTTAAATATCTCGTTTTTAAAATTTTCTTGAGATTTCAGCTAATCTTTCATCTAATTTAGAAATGACTTCATCCCATTTTGAGAGAGTATTATTAATTTGAGGTATAATCCCGGCTCTCTCTTTATATTCTAAATATTCCATGAATTCTTTTATATGTCCAATTTTGATGAATGTTTCCGCCACGAATTCTCTGATTTCTTTTGTTTGTGTTTCCAAAACCTCAGATATTCTGCTTGTCTCACCTTTTCGCGTTAATGTCGTTAAATATTCATCTGTACCAACTAGTAAAGAATTTAATTGAGTTATTCGCTCATTGACAAAAAGTTCATAACTTTCAATTATCTTATCTTTCGGTAAAAAATTGGTAATATCAACAACGAGTTTTTGTGCTTGTTGAAGGAATTGTTCATCATTTTCAAATCCCTCAATCTCAAAATCAACTTCATGATATCCTGAATGGGCACCCTTGCTAGTATCATCTAATCTGAAAATCTTGAAACCGGGATCACCCTTTAATTGGATCACAGGATCTCCCTTTTTACTCGGCAGTTCTAGCTGTTTTATTAATCTTTGATGATTGAATACCAATGAAATAGCTAAGGGATTAAATTGTTGATAGCTTAAAGTAGTTTGAAGATCTAAATGTGTCATCATAACTTTCATACCAGGATGGGAATGCCACCATCCTATCGTAAATTCTCCTTGCGCAAAAGCCTCATCATCTATTATAGCAAATGATTCATAATCTTCATTTGACCAGTATACCTTATCAATAATGTCTTCTGGTCTTTTTTTTTGATGTGTTATAGGATAAGTATTTGAGATTATTACATCATCCCCTTCATTTTTCCCTATAAAAATTCCATATACTTCTAACCAATCATCAAAGGGTATTTTTTGATTGGCAAATCTCACCGCAGAAGCAATAATTGTAAAATAAACCTTTTTCGAGATTTTTACTGTCATTTTTCTTTAAAAATGATTAAAGTAAGTCTTAAATTCAATTTTATTGATAATAAAGGAACTTGTATTTATGCTTTTTTTTAACCAAAGAAATTCTTATAATGCCTTTTTCTATTCGAACATTAAATATTTAAAGCTTAAATTTAACTTTATATTAAGTTCAATATATTACAAAATTGGATTAATTAATCGATATTAAAAAAAGGTGAGAAATAATAACTGAACAAGGTTTCATACCTTTAACTTCTCAACTTGGTATTTCAGGTACATCTTATAGACTCCAATTAGGATTAATAAATGGTAAATGGGCTTCAAGAATTATGAAAGGAAAAGACCTTATCGATTCATATGTATATAAAGAATCAGAAGTATCTGGGGATTTTCCTAACCAAAATTATATTGTAGGATGGGTTCTTCGAACCGTTGCAATTCCCAACATTAATCCTCACCAAATAATGAAAACTACCCAAGCTTTGGTAAAGCAAGCTGTTCAGCGTAAGACTGAGAAAAAAGTGGTTGCTCCTGTTGAAGAAACACGTAAAGTTGAATTAGAAAAGGTTCCTGAAAGCCAATTAAAGAGACCAAAAGCAAAAGGATGGGTAAAACAAGAAGGGATGGTTTCAACTCAGGATAGGGAAGATGAAATGCGTAAGGCATTTAAAGCAAGAATGGCAGCAGCTAAAGAGGAAGAAGAGAGCAAAGCTGCATCCTCTAGCCCTACAATAAAAACAAAAAGAGAATTACCCTCAATACCAGGAGGAACTCAGAAAGCTGAACCGGTTGTGGAAAAAGAAGACGCGGTTTTCTGTCCATATTGTGGAAAAGATTTAACTTTTAAATTCTGTCCCTTTTGCGGTAAACCACTCCCTCATGAGCATTAATTTTTTAAACCCTATTTTTTGTTCTTGAGATAACTACGAGTTTTTTTGAAAGTATAACTTATTTCAGAGAATTACTGAATCTTATTTTCATGAGAATAATTTCAAAAATAAATTGATAATTAACTTCAAAATTTAAATCCATTAAATTTTATATTATTATTTATATTAAAATTATACTAATCTAAATTTTAGAATTTCGTGAACAATCTTGAGTAAGAGGTCTAAGAATAAAGAAGTTGAGAAACGAGTCATTATTAAGTCAATTGCATATTATAAAATGCTTATTCATGTATTGCGATTTGGTAATAAGGCAAGAGACCCAAGAGATTATCGAGAAGTTATGGGCATGTTGATAGGCCATCTTGAGGGAGATCCCGACCACCGTGGGATTCAAAATGTTATTGTAGAAGATGCTGTACCCGTTTCTCATGGAGGATCAATAGAGGTTAATTTTGCACCTCAAGATTACGTAACTTTTGCGACGATCGATGAGAATTTTGCTGAAAAAAATTGGTGGACATTAGGGTGGTATCATAGTCATCCCGGCTTAGGAATCTTTTTCTCCGGAACTGATATTAATAACCAATTAGGATGGCAAACACCTAATCCCAGTGCGATAGGAATGGTATTTGATCACACGGTGTTAGAAACTCCAGGAGATTTAGGATTCAGGACATTTAGACTTGATGATCCTTCGAAAGGCTCAAGGTCAGGCTATCACGAAGTAGAGACTGTAGTGGAGCCTCCCGATAATATCGAATATTATTTTAAAATGATGAAAGTAATTGATAGTATTCATTCTAAAGAGCCTCCGATTATGGAAATTAATGAAACAGCAGACCCGTTTGGTGATATTAATTTTCCGACTCAAAACGAGATCTTATCAAAAAAACCTGAATTGCATTTGCCAAGTCTATTATCAGCACTGCAAGAGGGAGTTTCGAAATTTATAGAATTATCTATTGGACCATTGATCGAATTTTTAAATTCTTGGAGCCAAAACACTATAAAATGCGTAATAGATAATAATATACAGATGCGAAAAGATCTAATTGCGTTAAAAGATATTATGACTGAAGGAATAAATAATCTAAAAAATACATTTCAATTTACATTTAGAGATAAGCTTAATGAACTTGAAGTCTATGTGGATGATAGATTAGAGGATTTTGACAATGATCACCAAACAGTTAAAGAAATTATTACTCAGCTAAAGGAACAATTTAATCATTTAATAGATACTCTATTTCAAGAGAAAATAAAAGATACTATTGATAAAATCTTGGGAGATTTTGAAGAAGGAATAAAAATTTTAGCTGAAATCGATCATAATAATACTAAAAACTCTGAAAAATTAGATACGCTCCAAAACTCTTTAGCTGGTTTATCAGAGAAAACAAAATCTATAGAAAATTTAACAATTAATGAAATAGGGAATGAACATGAAAAATTTATGGGAAATTTAGGAGAAAAAATTGATGATATTAAAACATCCCTAGTTGATATTAAGAAAGAAGGAATTAGCTTTTTTACTGAATTAGAGAATCTATTATCAGATCTTAAATCTTCAAAAGAAACTCTTTATGAGAAAATTAAATCAATAGAAAAAGAAAAAAAAGAATTATCAAATGAGTTAAAAAAATTAAAAACATAAAGGAATTGAATAGAAATGTCTCTGCCGTCAAATAATAAGACTAATTTTAAAGAGGGAAAAGTTCACATTTCAAAAGAAGCTTTTCGAAATATGCTTACACATGTATTGCGATTTGGTAGTAATGCCTTAGATAATAGCGTTGAAGTTATGGGAATCTGTTTGGGAAAAGTCCTTCCAAACGGAATTGATGTAGCTTTAATAAATGCTATTCCAATAAAACATGGACCCCAAGTATCTAACGGCTTTTCACCAGAAGATCACATAACTTTTAAAAAAATTGAGGAACATTATACAAACCAAGATCTTCATATTATTGGTTTCTATTTATCACATCCAGGCTGGGGTTTATTCTTTTCGGATATTGGAATAAAAAACCATCGACATTTTCAAAATGAGCAAAACCCACATGGTTTTTGTATAGTATTTGACCATACTATAATGGATGCGGAAGGTAACTTTGGTTTTGAAATTTTTCGATTAGACAACTATTCAGATCAAATGGCAAAAGAACACCACAAGGTAAAGTATGAACTTGAACCTCCTGACACTTTGGAGTATTTCAAATGGATACAGAAATTTGTAGAAGATGCTCAAAAAAGAGAACCCATTTTAATTAAAGAATTTAATGAGTTAATTGATACTCCTCCTAGTGATCTTCAAGAAATACCAAAATCAGAAATAGAATTGGCCGTGTTAAAAGAAGAAAGGGAAAGGCATAGTGTAATGAAGCCTATAATTTCCGGGTTTCAAGAGGGTTCATCGCAATTTTCAGATATATTCGCCAACATTTTTGAAACTCAAGTTGACAATTGGGTTAAAGATGTAAATCAGGGAACTTTAGATGGTAGTGTACTAATCCGTGATAGTTTAACCGAAATGAAAGAAAAAGTCTCCTCTGGGTTTACCAAACTAGATAGTTGGTTAAATAGAAATTTGAATGAAATTGTGGATGGATTTAAAGAACAATTTTACCTGGATGTAGATAAACGGATTCAATCTCAAAAAGAATTAGTTATTCACTCCTCTAAAACTAAAGATGATATTATGAATAATTATAATACTAACTTAGAGGCAAACTTCAATAATTTAACTAATGAAATAGACAATAAAACTAAAACTCTAACAGATAATCTAGCCCAAACATTACGTATAACCTCAAAAATGGATGATAATATCAGTAATTCTTCAGGGCAAATTACTAAAATCATTGATAATGCGACAAACCTATCTACTAACATAAAAAACGGAGTAAAAGCACATTTAACACCATTAGAGCAACAGATGAGTAATAAAATTAAAGATTTAAGTAAAGATTTAAATGTTGTTAAGGATGATTATTCGAAGTTAAGCAATATTATTAAAAAATTATCCAAAACAGTCAATAGTCTAAAAGAACTTTAATTTTGTAAAATTAGAGATATGTAGCTTATATTTTGGTATATTGGTACTCAGCCGCTTTAGCTCATTTCTCTTGGCAATAGAGCTAAGCACTCGTCCTATTTTGTCTACTTTAATATCAACCCCATATGTTTCTCGTAACACAGAATTGATTTTGTAAGAACTAAGTATTACAACATCAGAAATGTTTTTCTCGCAGAGTAGTTCAATAGCTTTTTTAATTAATAACAATAATTTCTCTTTTTCTAAATTTTGTTCCTTTTCCATCATAGTGATCTATATGTTATATCAGATTTTATGCTTTTTAAAAATTATTATCGAATCCATGTTAAACATTCGAGCACATCTGTTAAGCTTTCTGAAAATAGTAAGAAAAAACTTAAAATGGAATACGTCTATTATCCTTATTATAGCTCTATAATAATCTTAAATTAGGTAATAATAATATATATCTAAAGAGTAAAAATTAACGAATTTACTACAGAAATGTCCGAAAAGAACTCTAAGATAAGGGATAACTCGAAAAATCCAAAGAATTCAAAACAAAAAGGACATAAATCTTCGAAAGGTCCCAAAAAACCAATACCCACTTCAATTCGAGATAAACTTAGAAAAGATTTTGAAAAATTGAAAAATAGTATCATTCGTAGAGAACTTTATACAAAAGGAAAAGAACCTCCAAAATCTTTTGCTTTTGAAAAAAAATTTATTGGAATATACCTTCTATTTGGCTTTTATTCTTTTGTTTTGATTTTAGGAATAAATGATCCCAACAATCTTATCTTTGTTGTGTTTATGTTTGGCGATCCTTTTGCTTTTGGTAATGCAATTTTATTGTTTTTTCTAACACTTGCATTAATTTTGAATATTGATAAGTTTAGGCTGTTTGTTTTTGAAAAGAAGACACAATTCAAACAGCCATTAATATTTGGAGGAATTATCACCATTTATTATTTCATATTCTTAGAATATGGAACTAGCGTTAATTTAATCGATTACTTCTTAATATTTTCAATGATTTGGTTAATCTTATTAAGCTCTAGGTATTATACTTTAGCTAGAAAAACTTCCACAAAAATCGAGGCAAGATTTATTTCAAAATACTCCTATTCCAGATATCTTTTTGCTTTAATTACACCATTTATCATTATGACAATCCTTATTATAATATCTTTATTTTACCGAAGTATGCTTGTTTTCCTTGCTTTAGATTTTTTTGGCGAAAAAGATCCTGTAAATGCGGTAAGAGTATATAATTTTGGAATGCGAATCATAATGCCGTTAATATATTTTAGTTTAGTTTTAACACTGGTGTTTATTGTTATAGAATTTTTTGCTACTAGAAGAAGAGCTGAAACAAGGAAATCTGGGTGTTATGATAATTTTACCTTTTCTTTTATAATTTTATTTATCTTTTTCTTTCAAATATTGCAGGTTAGCATTTATTTACTGTTAAGACCAGAAACAGTTACAGGATTTAAAAATACAGTTGGAGCTACAGGAACAGCACTTACTTACCTTTATTTAATTCAGTTCGCAATTTCCATGATATTTCTTTATCGATTAATTGTAAAATTAGGAGGAACTTTTGGTTGGAGAATCTTATTCTTTAAAAGAGATGGCTTAATTTTATTTTTCTTAGCTTGTGTATTTGCTGATTCTTTAACTGCATTCACATTAGCAAGTCAAATAGAAAATCAAAAATTAACTCTTCTTGGATCTATTTTATTGGCAAATAGGTATATCATCTCTATATTGATGATATCCTTTCTAGGGATTACTTTATTACTATATTACTTAAAACCTCATGAGACTTCAATGTTTATGCGGTTACAAAAAGAAACCGTTAAAGAAGAAGAGGAAAATATGGATATAATTTATAAACTAATTAAAAGTGAATATATCCGAAGAGGTGAAGAGTATCCATTGGAGATTTTAGATCGAGAACTTATTAAAGCAACAAAACTATCAAAAGGCGAAATATCTTCTATCATTAAAAGATTGGCGACTCAAAAAGTTGACCTTTCTGTAGCTAGGAAAAGAGATAAATCAGGAAGGGTTGTCCAGATGGTTGATTTCCTTTCTGTTACTGAGCGCTTTGATAAGAAAGGAGTTGCGGAAAAAAAGGCAAAGAGTTTTCTTTCAAGAAAATTAATTGAAACAATCTCAACTAAAGAACGAAAAGCATTAAAAATAACTCAACCATTAGAAAAGGATAAAGCTTCAGATCAATTTATTGCTTCCCTTGCCACCACTTACACTAAAAAGCAAAAACAAAAAGAGAGCTTCGATGAAAAAGCAAAAAAGGGGGTTTTTTTTATAGATAAAAAACTCCCGGATTATTTAAAGAATCAAATTCTAGAAATCTTAAAGAAAGAGTATATTTATCGAATTGAGAATACAGAAAGTTATCCAGATTTTCATTATCCAATTTCTCACATTGTAAATCAAATTGCCATGGCTACAAGAATTTCGATTGGCGAAATATATCCCATTCTAGAAAATCTACGAAAATCTGACATAGAACTAACATTAATTAAAAATCCTGAAGAACCCGAAGATAAAAAAATTAAATTCTTTCCTATTGCTGATGATGATATGAGTTATGCATTAGCGAATTTTAGACCAGAGGAATATTCTAAAATAAGGATTAAGGTTATTAAGAAATTAATTCCACTTTTAAAACAGAAAACTACTAGTACAGTGTTAGGGAGCATTAAAAGAAAAATTCCAAATCAAACTGAGAGTCAAAAAGCATGGCGAACTCTCTTGGATTACTTAAATAATTACTATCCATTATTTTCTAAAGAGCTAATTACGTTACCAGATATCAAGAAGCTTCCAAAAATTATTACCAAACTTGGGAAAAAATAGAAACAAAAGACTATAAAATTCTTTACTAATTTTATTTTATATATTTATCCTAATTTCCTCTAATTAAAGCTAAAAATAGGAAGAAAATTAAGAAGTGAGTAATTATAATAAACTTGCTAAGTTTGATGAAAAATGGAATGGAATAATAATCGTACCATAAATAGATTAAAAAAATTTGCTTTTCCACGTCTTGCGGGTACTACTTCACTGATAAATGCAAAAGATATCATATATGAAGAACTAAAAGCGGTTGTACCTAATGCAAGCACAGAAGAATTTCTATGCCGTAATGAGTTAAAAACGGTATTGAGATTTTGGGGATTTATATTTCTTGGATTAATAGTAGCAATTGCTATATTTTGGATGGATTTCTTTTGGATTTCCATGATATGTGCTATAGCTATAATAATTCTGAATATCTTGGCTCAAGGTACCTTAGGACGCAAACAAGTATATCATTTATTTAAAAATCGAGGACCTATTAAAGGGTATAATATCAATGGGAATATAAGTGCCTTAGAGGATGAGAAAAAAATCTTGGTTCTTGGAGCCCATTACGATTCGAAATCTTCACCCTCCATCCACAAAAAAAATGAATTAATAATGATAGGGGGCGTCTTACTAATGAATTTAGCGGTAATAATCTTTGGGATCTTACTGTTCTTTATTAATTATGCTCTTATATGGTGGTTTATCTATATACTTTGGATTGGCTCGGCACTAGAGTTTATTTCAGTGGTAATTTATACATTGCTTTATAAAGTCTTAAATGAATCTCCAGGAGTAAACGATAATGGTTCTGGTGTTGCTATCATCCTTGAATTAGCCGAAATTTTTTCAAAAAAACCTCCGAAATATCTCACATTAGCATTTTCTCTTCTTGACGCAGAAGAAATAGGACTTCAAGGGGCTAGTGCTTATGTCAATTTTAATGCTCAAAAATTATTACAAAATAATGCGTGGATGATTAATTTTGATGAAATTGGAGGTGGCTTTCCACTCAAAGTTATTTTAAAAGGAGGATTCCCTTCGGTTAAATATGGGAAAGAATTAATGCCGATTTTTCAAAAGGTGATTCGGTCTAATAAACAACTATTAGATATGCAAAATGAAAAAAAGCTCATCCTAAATGGCAGTAGTTTCACATCCCAATCGGATCATGCTCCCTTTTTTATATCATCCATTCCGTCAGCATATATCTATACAAGCAATAAGAAACGTCATTCTGCTAATGATGATTGGGAAGCCTTTAAATCAGAATCTATTGAACCTTGTGGGCTATTATTGGAAAAATTTATCACAACCTTGGATAATGAGCTCTCTCAAATATAATATTTTTTTATTTGAATATATGAATAAATTATAGATTATCATAATTTCCAAAGTGGAGTTAAGAACATGAATTTTAATATTAATGAAAATGAGTTATTAGAATTACTTCAAGAACTAATTAAAATTGAATCAATCAATCCCACACTATCAAAACATGGAAGTGGGGAAGCAGAGATTGCGCAATATATCGGTAATTATTTAAAAAAAATGGGACTTGAAGTTAGGTATCAAGATATTGGTGACGGAAGATTAAATGTTGTAGGAATACTCAAGGGAAAGGGTAACGGAAAAAGTATTATGTTAAATGGCCACACCGATACAGTAAGCATAGATGGTATGGAAATAGAATCATTTAATCCTGTTTTTAAGAATGGAAAAGTGTATGGAAGAGGGGCTATGGATATGAAAAGCGGTCTTGCTGCAATCATTCTAGCTGTAAAAACAATAATTGAAACTAAAGGAGAACTTAATGGAGACATGATTTTAACCTTTGTTGCTGATGAAGAATATGCCAGTTTAGGAACTGAAAAAGTTGTTGAAGAGTATCATGCTGATGCGGCTATCATTTGTGAGCCTTCAAATTTACAAATTGTCATTGCCCATAAAGGTTTTGCATGGATTAAGGTTGGCGTACATGGGAAATCGGGACATGGAAGCTTACCTGAGTTCGGTGTTGATGCTATTGTAAAAGGAGGAAAATTTCTGGTTAAATTGGAAGATTTGGAGAAAAGGATTCTTTCTCAAAAGAAACATCCATTGCTTAGCTCTCCTTCAATTCATGCTTCTCTTATCAAAGGCGGTATTGAGTTAAGTACTTATCCCGATTACTGTGAAATCCAATTAGAACGAAGAACATTGCCTGGAGAAGATCGTGATTATATAACTGAAGAAATAAATAATTTAATAAAAAACTTACATGGAGAAGATACTAAATTCAATGCGGATTTCGATGTGTTTTTTTACCGATCGCCTTTAGAAGTATCATCAAATCAACCCATAGTGCAATCATTATCTAAAATATGTAGCCAAACATTAAATCGTAAAACAAAATTTAGCGGATTTAGCGGTTGGACTGATGCTGCGATCCTCAATGATGCCGGTATACCTACAGTTCTTTTTGGACCAAAAGGTGTAGGAGCTCATGGCTCGCTTGAATTTGTAAATTTTAGATCTGTTGTTTCTACAACGCAGATATTAATAGGTACAATTTTAGATTTTTGTAATTAATACATATATAATAAATTCTTTTTGAAATTTTATATTTAAGTATTATAATTAAGTTAATATTTTGAATTGAGCTTTAATGATTGACTTAAGTATTAAAGAAAAACAATTAGAATCAACGATAGAGCGATTACGAGAAAGAAATATCATTCTGCCTAGTTATGAACAAATGAAAAATCCAAATGAAACTGTTTCCTCGAATATTAAAAGTGAATTAAGTTCGCTAGGTCTATGGGAAATTCATAGCAGAAATTTATTCCGAATAACGTGGAATAATGAACCGAAACCTAACGGGGGTCTTTATCAGGAATTGCCGAATTATATGGAATTACCCTCAGAATTGACCGGTGTGAAAGCACGAATCATTGCTTTAATAGGAAAATGGATGCCGACGGGCTCTCACAAAGTTGGTGCTACATATGGATGTCTTATTCCTCGTTTGGTCACGGGACAATTTAATCCAATAATACAAAAAGCGGTTTGGCCCTCTACAGGGAATTATTGTCGAGGAGGTGCTTTTAATGCAACTCTTTTAGCTTGTGAATCCATAGCCATTCTTCCTGAAGGAATGAGTAAAGAACGATTCGAATGGTTAAATACCGTTGCCGGAGAAATCATTGCTACCCCGGGTTCTGAGAGTAATGTAAAAGAGATTTATGATAAATGTCACGAGTTAATGGCAAGTCCTCGTGGTCAAAAAGGTGAAATTGTGATATTTAATCAATTTGATGAGTTTGGGAATCACCTATGGCACTATGAGGTGACTGGAAATGCCATGAATAAAGTACTTCAAAAAGAGTTGCGTACTGATCGCTTTAGAGGAATTGCTCTTACAACAGGATCAGCAGGTACCCTTGGATGTGGTGATTTTTTAAAAGAGTGTTATCCGACTATTAAAATTGCTGTGGGAGAAGCATTACAATGTCCAACTCTATTGAAAAATGGTTATGGTGCCCATCGAATTGAAGGAATAGGAGATAAGCATGTTCCTTGGATTCATAATGTTAAAAATACTGATATGGTAATCGCAATTGATGATAATGATGCTATGGCGTTAATTAGATTGTTTAATGAAAAAGAAGGTCAAAAACAATTAAGAAAAGCAGGAGTTTCCGAAGCAATTATTGAGAACTTGCATTTATTGGGGATTTCAAGTGTGGCAAATGTAATAATGGCTATAAAAATGGCAAAATATTATGAAATGGACGAGAATGATGTTATTTTAACCGTTTTCACAGATTCCATGGAACTTTATCAGTCCCGTTTGGAAGAACTAAAAATAGAATTTGGACAATATACGGAAAAAGATGCGATTCGGGACTACAATATGTGTCTTAGAGGGCAACAAACAAATAATATGATTGAATTGAATTATCTTCAAAAGCGAAGAATCCACAATCTCAAATATTTTACTTGGATTGAACAGCAGGGAAAATCCTTAGATGAACTAAATCGTCAATGGTATGATTCTGACTATTGGAATTTAATCCATTCAGAAGTTTCTGAAATTGACCGTCTAATTGGTGAAATAAATAACCATGTTGGACTGGAAAATAAATAAAATTTAATAAATTCAACATAGAGATTATTAAAAAAAAGGGAAGTAGTATAAATTTATTCTTTTATCAACACTTTAGCAATAGGCTTAGGAAGAAAGAATCCAAAGTAAAATTCAATACTGCCAGAAATAAGTAATGCTCTTACTAATATTAATTCCAATGGTCCTAAAAGAAAAATTGCTTCTAAAGCTGCTCCAAACGCAATTGAAAAAAAAGCAATTAATAGGAAAATTCCTTTCCATTTAATATCTGGTTTATCTGATCTTATAGATTTCCGAGAGACGATAATACCTGTTATGACGATTGATAATATGGCAAAGATTTGGAAACCAATGAAGAAATCTGTAAGTCTAGAAGTAAAGATCCCTTCCTCAATGCCTGTACCAACAAGCTCTGTATCTATACTTAGAAAAGTAAAAAGTATTATTTCAAATATCACACAAATAATAAAATATATCGAAACAATGAGTTTCTGTGATTTTAATCTCATAAGAGCGCAAAAGGAGTATATCCAAAAGATTATCGCAAAGGGAGTGAACGCATTTTCGATTAAGAGATAAAGATAAGGGGTGAATTTGTAATCAAATAAAGCGATGATGACAAATTGGAAAGCAGAAACCCACCACGCAGAAGTTATGAATACCCATGCAAGTCCAACTGTAAGAAGCGTTTTTTCTTTAAACGTAAAATATTTTGATATAATCCGCAATCCTACAATAGTTGATACTAAAACGAGGATTAAACTTAAAGTACCAAATAGAATGTCTGTTTGTGTTAAATCTTCAAGACCCATTAATTCCACTTTTTTTAAATTGAATTTTTTGATCTTAAATGTATTTTATACAATCTTAAACTTAAAAGTCATATTTATATCTTTCTGAATTGCCTAAAGTAAATTATGAGGGATAATTTAATTATACTTTACGAGCAAGGTTATGTGATTAATAGTTCTAATTCTTTACACAAGTAAAATAATAAAAAAAAGAAAAAATTATTTATTCAATTACTTCCATAGGTTTTCCATGGTGTTCGGGGATTGGTTGAGCTCCACATGACGCACCCATCCAGCAGACTAATTGATCTCCTTCCTTATGCATCGCCTGTCCGCAATGCATCGGCAAGTCTTGCTCTATTCCACATTCCACACATTTTAATTTTCCCACTTTTTCTTCAACCTCCTTTTTTGGTTTACTTATTTCTTTATCTTCCTCAATTTCAATATATTTTTCAGGATTTTTCTTAAATTTTACTAAACATGATTGATTACAAAAATAATATTTCTTACTTTTATGTTCATGCTCAATCCAATCTTCAGGTTTTCCTTTCATACCACAGACGGGATCGATAACAAGCTCCTGTTCCTTTATTCCTTTATGCATTAACTTTGGATCAATATTCTCAAATGTCTTATATTTCTCAGGATCACGTTTAAATTCTGCTTCGCATGAGGGATTACAAAAGTAATAGCTTTTTCCCTTGTAAGTGTACTCTATTGATTGACTGGGTATTATTTTCATGCCACAAATAGGATCTATTACCTCTTCTTCAAGAAGTAATTTTTCTTCTTCAATTTGTTGTTCGGTTTTAGGCTCAAAACGCTTTAAAAATAAAGCATTAGTAACCACTGACACCGAACTCGTAGCCATGAATACAGCTGCCAAGAATGGTGGTAAGAAGAATCCAGTAGAGTAATACAAAATTCCCGCAGCAATGGGAATTCCAATTAAGTTGTAAATGAAAGCCCAGAAAAGGTTCGTAATCATTTTTTTATAAGTTTTTTTAGATAACTTAATTGCAGATACCACATTTCTCAAATCTCCTCGCATAAGCACAATATCAGCTGTTTCTATAGCAACATCAGTACCAGATCCTACAGCGATACCTACATCTGCTTGAGCTAGCGCCGGGGCGTCATTTATTCCATCTCCTACCATCGCAACGATTTTATTAGCTTGAGATTCCTGAAGATTTTTAATAGTAAGTGCCTTTTCATTGGGTAAAACTTCTGCGAGAATATGGTTTTCATCAATACCTAAATCTTTTCCTATAATGAGGGCCGTTTGCTTGTTATCACCAGTAAGCATAAAAATATCCAAACCTAATTTTCTTAATTGTATTAAAGCATAAGGAGCCTGCTCTTTGATTTTATCTGAAATGCCAATGATTCCTTTCACTTCATTATCAATACTCACTAAGATTGTGGTTCTTCCTTCTTTTTGAAATTCATGAAACTTCTCCAGATAACCTTTTAAATTAAGATTATTGTCAGCTATCAACTTCTCGTTTCCAATTAACACAGATTTGCCTTTAATTTCAGTTTTTATTCCTTTTCCCGGTATAGCATCAAATTCAATCGGAGTTTCAAGAGAAAGTCCATTTTGGTTTGCTTCTTCAATAATTGCTTGCCCTAAAGGATGTTCAGAACCCATTTCAGCACTACCAGCATATAAAAGCAACTCCTTTGCATCAACCCCACTTCCTTTCAAATCCCTCTCCGTAAAAATTGCAGAAACTTTAGGTTTTCCAATTGTTAGAGTACCAGTTTTATCAAAAACAATCGTATTGATATTATTAATTGATTCCAAAGAGTCTCCTCCTTTAATCAATATTCCATTTTCGGCGCCTTTTCCAGTTCCTACCATAACAGCGGTTGGAATTGCTAATCCTAACGCACAAGGACACGATATAACAACAATCGAAGTAAAGACTAATAGAGACAATTCAAGGCCAATCCCGGCTATGAAATACCAAAATAAAAATGCTCCTGTAGCGATTAAAACAACGGTCGGTACGAAATAATTACTCACTTTATCGGCAAGCTGCTGTTTCGCAGCCTTTCTGCTCTGAGCATCCTTTACGAATTCAATAATTTGAAAAAGGAGGGTATCTTTACCGATTTTTTCAGTAGTCATATGGATTAATCCTGTTTGATTAACAGTTGCTCCAATAACTTCAGAATCTATATCTTTTTTGACATATCGGCTTTCTCCCGTGATCATTGATTCATCTACCTTTGTTTTGCCTTTGATTATCCGACCATCTACTGGAATTTTTTCACCAGGCCTTACAACTAATACGTCACCTACTTCAATTTCTTCAATAGGTATCTCTATTTCTTTCCCATCCTTTAAAAGAGTGGCAGTTTTCGCCTGCAATCCAATTAATTTCTTAATGGCTTCTGAAGTCTGACCTTTTGTTTTATGTTCAAAGTACTTTCCGATGAGTAGAAAGGTCAATATCATGCTCATAGCTTCATAGAACGTATTACCTTGTATGAAAAACGTAGTTAAAATTGAATATATCAAAGCTGTAGTTGTACCTAATGCTACTAATACGTCCATATTTGCTGATTTATTCTTAAGTGATTTAATCGCACCTTTTAGAAAAAAAGTTCCCGCAATGGAATACTGCCCAATTGCAAGAAAAAATAAGAACAAATTTCTCTCAAAGGAAGGTGTTACAAACCAACTTATAGGAGTAATTATAAGCATAAAAATTAATGAAGTGATTAAAATTCTGAACCGATATCTCATCTCTTTTTTATGACGTTCGATATCTTTATCTAAAGCTCCCGCTGATTTTTCAATAGCATATCCTAAATTTTTAATTTCAGAGTAGAGCTTTGTTTCTCCGATCTGAAGTTCATTAAATTCAATGAATAATTTCTCCGCCTGATAATTACCTCTTACATCATAAACACCTGTTAGATCCTTAACTTGGGCAACTAAAGAATTAAATTCATTTTCAGAAATGGTATCAGTAACTTTAATATCAATTTTTGCTAGGGTTGCTTTATATCCTAAATCTCGAATCGCCTTATTAAAATCATTATAGTTAGTCGTATTTGGGTTATATTCTACAGTCGCCTCTTCGTTAGCAAAATTTACTACTGAAGAATTAACCCCATCTAAATTTTTTAATTTTGTCTCGATCTTAAAGGCACAAGACGCACATGTCATTCCACCAAGCTTAATTTTTACTTTTTCTTTAGAAGTATCTTCCACCTAAAATCACCCATTTACTCTTATTTTTCTAGATTTTATATTGATTTTTGTATTTTTTGTTTATAAATTGTAAATACTTGTCCTAATTCATAATTAAAAACTAAAAAAAAAGACTAATGATAGTATTTATTTTATAAATTAACATTGTTAGGCTCAAATTTCGCTCCCGCATTTTGGACAATAATTAGATGTTTCACCATCTAATTTCTCTCCGCAATTAGGACAAAAGAAGGAACGATCTTGTAGTCTCTTATCAATTTTAGTCGCGAATGAGAGATTTTGACTAGATTGGTTTCTTAAATCATTATTATTCGAATAGTTATGTGATCCCCTATTTAGCACGTACAGAAGTATTACTACCAACAGAAGAAATATAATCCATCCTGCTAATATATATAACCAATTTAGTGCACCCCCAGACATCCAATCCATCATATGATGCCCATCTCCATGCATTTCATCCAAAAACATAAAATCATCTCAACTCCTAATTTTTAACGTATTTTTTTTAGTTTTTATTTGATTTTTTTTAAATTTATTATCTTATGATATATACTGAGTAGTATATATTTAAACATGATTATTATAAAATATATACGAAATTTTTAATATGCGAAAATCTCATATTTTAAATAGTGAGAGCTGAAAATGACTGAAACCCAAGATATAAAAATTCAAAGTATAACAAGATTCTATATCCTATTATTACTAAAATCGAAAAATAGACTTACTGGATACAAGATTATTAATCGGCTAAAAGAGGACTTAGGCACGACAGCAAGTCCTACAAGCATTTATGATTTTTTAAAGACCCTTAAAGAAAAAGGATATATTGAAGATATTCAGAAAAAAAAAGCCGGTCGTGTAAAAGGAATTAAATTAACTTCTGCAGGTGATGAATTTATTGATAAGATTTTTTCAAGATTTAACAATTTAATCGAAGCGGCAGTTGAGTCAAAGTTAAAAATATGTGCCAGTTGTGGCGTAAAATTATATGATAACTATTACACCGAAGTAGTTGATGGGAAAGAAATGAATTTTTGCTGTATACACTGCGCAAAAGCATATAAAAATTCTAACATTGAACATTAAGAATTAAATATTCTATATCTCTTTATTTTTATCTTAAAATAGAGAGGAAAAATAAAGCCAGACGATAAATTAATCATTGGTTGTAAGTTAATTATGTAAATTACTTTTCACGATACTTTTTTATAGCATCTTGTAAAGCATCTGCAGCTAAATTGCTACAATGTAATTTAATAGGTGGAAGTCCATCTAACGCATCGGCTACATCATTTCTCGTAATTTTCATTGCCTCATCTAATGTTTTTCCTTTTGCTAACTCGGTAATCATGCTCGATGTCGCAATGGCAGCAGCACATCCAAAAGTTTGAAATGAAATATCATCAATTTTATCGTCTTTTACCTTAATGTAAATATACATTAAATCTCCACATACAGGATTTCCATGTTCTCCCACAGCATCAGCATCTTCCAATTCTCCCATGTTTCTGGGATTCTTGAAATGCTCCATAACCTTTTCTGAATAAATTCTTGACCACCTTAAAAAAATTCTTTCTACAATATCTAAAATGAGATAAAATGATTTAAAATTTAATGTTTATAGCTCATAAAAGATCTTAATAATATTATTTATTGAAATAATTTATTTCCAAGAAAAAGTATAGAAAAACTAGGGATTACAACTAAAATAAAGAAAGTTTATAAAGAATTCTAATAAGTTTCTTAAATAAACTTTTTTTTGAAATTAATTAAATTTAGCCTACAATTCTCCTGAAAATCCTTAAGAAATTTTCACCTGCGATCTTCTTTATTTCTTGATCGCTATAGCCCCTATCAATCAATCCTTTAATAAAATTGGGGAATTTAGCATAGCTCTCGAATCCTTTGACTTTATTTGAAAAGCTTGCTTTGTGTTCAGGTCTAAATCCGAGAATATCTAAGAATTCGCTTATTTTTGCAGCTAAGTTGTCTGGAGCGGAAAATCCGTAGAAATCAGTTCCAATACCCACATGATCAATCCCTATTAGACTTACAATATAATCAACATGATCCAGCCAATCATCTATTGTAGTGTCTGCTCTCGTTGTCAAAAAGCCCGCAACAGCTAAAACTCCTATATATCCTCCTTTTTCAGCTACTGCTTGTAAAAATTCATCAGGTTTTCCTCTATCGTGTTCATATAACTTTTTTGAAAATGTATGAGAGCAAATAATCGGATCTCTTGAATGCTCTAAGGCATCTGTCGATGTTTGAATACCACAATGAGATACATCGACAATCGCTCCTAAATCATTTATCTTTTCAACTACATTTAATCCAAATTCTGTAAGCCCTCTGTCTCTTCTAGCGGTGCACCCTGTCCCCACTGGATTTTTAGAATTATAAGTCAACTGCATTATTCTAAATCCTTTCATATAATATAATTCTACTAAATCAATATCTGTTCCAATATGTTCCATCGACTGAAAGTTTAGGATAATTCCTTTTTTCTTTTCTTTAAAGGCATTTTCAATATCGTCTGCTTTTAATATCTTTACAAAAAAATCCTTTCTATTATCAAGTATGTATGTCATAAAGGAAAAATTATGAAATACGCCTTCAAATGAATATGGTTTTTTGTATAAGGGTCCTAGAGTAAAGCTCACACAATTCGAACCTGATTCATTCCACGCATCCTTATATTTTGAAAAATAATCATCATCTGAAACAATGTTCCTTGCGAACTTTATCATAAGTTCAGGTACAATCTCCCAAGGATTCATTTCTAAAGCTAACATCTCATCGCTTGCTTTCACGAGGTCTTCTGTCCAAGGTATTGGCCCATGACTAAGAGAATCAATAATAATGGAGGATTCCATCAATTTTGCCGTTCTATCTTCTTTTTCACTCATAATTTCACATCAAATTTAATTTAATTAATAATATCTTCCTTTCATAATTATATAATTTCTTTTGTTAATAGCAATATCTATAATTTCGAGAATATTTTATAAATTGAAAAATTAAATATTAATTAATAATAAATTCGGGAATAATTATGGCTTTAACAACTTTGGATATTGTAAATGGCATTTTTGGTCTGTTGTTTGTTGGAATTTCAATAATTTTAGGAATAATTATTGTGTTAAAGTATTTCAAAACTAGGGATACTAATTTTCTTTTAGTAGGATTTACTTGGATCCTACTTATTAGTGGGTGGTTCGGGACGAGCGTCTCTTTCTTAGTAGCTTTAATAACAGGTGGTGATGGCCTTTCATTAGAAATGATTTTGCTTTTGAATTTTATTCCGCTACCTATAGGTCTTGTCTTATGGACAATTGCCTTTACAAATTTCTTATATAAAGAAAAACAAGGATTAATTCTACTGTTTGTTGGTATTTATATCATCATATTTTATTCAGTTTTTCTTTATTTTATATTTACAGACCCTCTCGTAATTGCGGAGAAGATCTCACCTGTAGATACCGCTGCAAGAAACATAGGGTTTGCAGTGTTTCTAATCATCTTTATAGCGATTTTCCTTTCTACAGGTATTAAGTTTGCGTTAGAGACTCTGAAGATTGACGATCCTGAAACGAAATTGAAAGGAAAATTACTCTTAATGGCATTTCCCTCATTTTGTATCGCTGGATTTTTAGATGCTTCAATTCCTACAACAGCACTAACCTTAATAATCTTTAGGACAATTTTAATAATAAGTGCGGTTTTATTTTACGGGGGTTTCGTCTTACCAGAATGGATGAAGAAAATATTTTTAAAATAATTATTTTTACAAATCCAGAATATATAGTGGACAATGAATTATCACGAGTTATTTAGAACTCAAACCATCAACAACAATCAATTTTGAAATTTTTCAGATAAATTTGATTTTATATTTTAAATTATTTTTTTGTTTATTTATTTTATCAGATTGTTTGAAAATTATTTCTATAAGAATATATAATCCCTAATATAAATTATAGCAATTAATTTAATTATTTTTATTTTTACATTAAAAATTAAAAACATTTTTATATATAATGAAACTAATAGTTCTCAATAAATTAATTGAAATTCATATTCATTTACAATATCTGATTAATACAATATAGCAAATTTACTGATATTGTTATGTCCATCGTTTCTAATAAGGCCAATAAGAAAAATCAAATTTATTTATTTGGAATTATCATTCTATTTGTGTTATTGGCATTTATAAAGAGTAATTTAAGCATAAATTTAATAAAAACTGACGAATTTATTGAAGCTGACAGAGCCAATGATTTAAAGAGTCGAAAAACCTCGGGTTTTTGGGGTCCAAATGAAGTTTCCTATATTCATATTAATAATAATTGGACAGATGCAAGAAATAACCTTCCTTGGGTTCAAGGGGGAGATGGATCATGGGATAATCCATTTTATATAGAAAATGTCACAATAGACGCGAGTGATTCACCTACGGGTAGTGGAATTCTTATAGAAAATTCCATTGTGTATTTTAGAATTGAAAATTGTACTATTTATAATTCTGACTATGGTGAAGAATACGCAGGAATTCAATTGAGAAATACATACAATTCAAAAATAATTGATAATATAGTAAATGATAATAATTATCGTGGAATAGCTTTATCCAACTGTTATAACAACACAATTTTGGGAAACATAGCAAATGATAACTTTTTCAATGGAATATTTTTAGGTTCTTGTTATAATAACAATATATCAAACAACTATGCTAATTACAATAAAGAACATAGTGGGATTTTTTTATGGGGTTGCAATAATAACACTATCTCAGGAAATAACGCAAATTCTAATGTACATAACGGTATATTTTTACAATTTAGTAATTATAATAATGTTTCGGGAAACACAGCAAATTACAACCAACACGCAGGGATAGTATTGGGAAATAGTAATTATAATAATATTATCGGAAATGTTTTAATCAACAATGAATTGGGAATAGAGGAAATCGATTTATGCATAGGAAACATAATTAGAAATAATATCATTCACGATCGTGAGGATAATGGTGATGACGACGATGATGGTAATGATACTATAGAAAATGAAACTCTCTTTGTCATATTAATTATTTTTATTATTATTTCTTTAATTTGTGGAGGATTTAGTATTATAATAGGAAGGAAATCTGAAAATTTAGATGATGAACCTAAACTTGATTCTTCTGAGTTAGAAAAGGAGAAAGTTATTGAAGAAGAATATATCCTTTGCGATTTATGTGGCGAAAAAATAAAAAAGGGTAGTGAAAAATGTTCATATTGTGGTAGTCTTCTTTTAGGAATTAGTGATGATGACTAACCTTTCAAAATTTTATTGTAATTACTATTTATTATAAATTTTCGTAGAAAATCTGAAGTAAATCCCTAAATATGGTCAAATTTAGTTAAAATTGATAGCAGAGAAAGAAGAGATTGATTAGGTATTATTTCCGATTTTGATCAATGGTTTCATTTTGTGCAAAATAGTAAAGATTATAAAATAATTTAAGTTATATTCGAAATGGAGCTTATTTAACATTGAATTAAAATTTGTGCTAAATCTGGCATATTTATGCTCCTAAATCAATGAAAATAAAGGATTTTAACTTTTTTGATGAATTCCATAATTAAATAAAAAGAGTATCTTTATTATGATTATTTATTTCATTAATTTTTTAACAACTATTCAGCTTAGTTAAGTATCATTAACTTTCTCTTATGAGGTACAGATACTTTTTCAACAAAATCAAAAGAAATATCCACTTCTCTCGCAACATCAATTAAGGCTTTTGGAGATTGGTGAAAAAAGCAAACTTCTTTCGGTTCAAGACTTTTAATCATTTCTCGTAATTGTGTGCGATCGCCATGAAGTTTAATCTTTATTTGGGGAGCAAAGGAATTTATTAGTAATGCCCGAAATGGCATTTTCCAGGTCTCAGAAAAAGTAATTTCTTTTACATCTGATTTATCTTCTGGATCAGGAGGGGTTATTAACTCCAATCCCGGTTCTTCATGGATAGCCCCTGATAGAAATACCATATTATGGGGATTCCTCCCGATTATATTTATGATATTTCTTATGATTCCATATGAGAGATCGGGAGGATGAGAAATGATGATATTATTTTTTTTGCGTAAAAAATCCAGATCATTAATGTCGAACCATCTAAACTTAATAGAATTGAATGGATTTGCTTTATCGCGGATTAAGCGAGATATCGGACCATAAATATATTCATATCTATGATTAATGACTTGGATATTCTTTCGAACCATTTGATCAACATAAATATTAGGTCTTTTCTTGTAATCTTTTTTCAATTGGAGCTTTCTAAAATATCTCCAAAAAATAAGCATGAATGTTATTGCTAAGCTCGATGGATCCGCACCTATTAAGCTATTATCTTCATATTCTGCCTTCTGCTCCAAAAACAATATGAGACTATGAAACTGATCCGAGATATTGCCGAAATCTTCTTGAGCGCTTGAGGCATCTATTAACAAAAAATCGATTGGACGGGAAATCTGTTCTAAAAATCTTCTGGTACCTGCAAATGGTGTAATGTCATAATAAGTATAATCTCCAGTAAATAAAAAGCGAAAATTCTGCACTTTAGCTAACATCATTAGCGCTCCCGGCATGTGTCCAGCATGGTAAAATGATAAATAACATCCTTTATCCTTGAATTCAATCTTATCCCCGTTTTCCACATAAATTACATTTCGAACAATATTTACATAGTCTTGATCTTCGATCTCTTCTTGACTCTCTTGCTTTAAATATTCAGAATCTCTTAAGATATATAAATCCAAGGTAATTCTTGAGCATAAAATAGGTACTTCTGGATTTAATTTAATAAACTCTTTTACTCCAGAGATATGATCAAAATGACTATGCGAAATAAAGATTGCATCTATTTTTGGTTTATAGGATAGCTCTTTATTATTACCAGTATTCGAACCATTTTTTTCTTCAATTTTTATAATTTTTTCATCCTTGCTCATTTCAGTTTCATCATGTTCATCAGCTTTTTCTTCCAAAGTAAGTTCAAGATCTTGAATGCTCTGAGATTCGGGTGGCTTTTCCTCTTCATTTAAAAACTCAGTTATTATTTTCCTAGTATCCTTACTATCTGCTATTATTTGATCGAAATTGGTTTTATAGGTTTCAATATATTCAAAATATTCTTCTGTTATCCCACAGTCCAATAATATGTTTAACTTACCTAGTCCTAAAATTAGAGAATTATGATTTGGTTTCAGAGCAATCGGATAAAGACTCACTCTAATTTTTTCATCGGTGCCAATTCCATTCTTAAGGGATATCTCTTTAAAATAGTTTTCGTCAAATTTTCTTTCAATCTTGTCGACAGCAACTGAAACTTCACTTTTCCCGACTGGTACACCTGTAATATAGAAGTACCATCCATATAAATTGACCAATTTATCTAAATTATCATACATTTTATCTCCGATTAGAGATTTTACAACAATTACCTTCTCCTGCATGTAATAAATAATTTTAGCTATGGAATTTTTTTCTTTATGGGGAATATCCTCATTTTTAAGAAAGAAATCATCTAAAACTTCTTTAATTGGTTTTTGTGGAATTTTTTTTGATTTTATCTTTTTAAAATACTTAAAATATTCTTTTGTCTTATACAACGGTCGCATATTTTCTTTTTGTTTAAGAATAATATTCGTATTATCGAATTGATAATTCTCTACTTTGATAGTGTTCTCTTCTTTCCTCAACTTTTTTTCAGATTTTTTGGATTTTCTGGATTTTATTGGTTTTTTTTCTTTGAAACGTTTATCAGATTCAGACACAAAAAAAAACCATCCATATGCTTTAACTAGTTTATCCCGATTCCAAATTATATCTCTCCCGGTTTTCGTGATGGCAACAATTACACGATCCTTTAGAGAATATAATATTTTTTGTATGGAGTTCTTTACTTTTGAGTTTATTATTTTATTTTCATTGGAAAAAAAGTGAATTAATACTTCTTTAATATCTTTTTGAGGAATTTTTTGCTCTTCCATTAATTTCAATTTTTGATTATAAGACTTAATTTTAAAAGAGGATCCTAATTTCGTTAATTCTTCTATTGAAATTGAGCGATCATTAATTTTAAATTCCTCTTTTATCATCAATTAATGCAAATTTTCGATACAAAAAATTCTTACGATTTTTCTAAAAATCAATTTTTCAAATTTAAACGTAAATTTAAGTTATTTAAAAAATGCATGTATTATCATTATTTTTTTGTTGTTCTTAATTTATAATTTATTTTCTATTGATTTGCATAACTTTAAAAATACGTAATGCATTATTGTTTGATTTTCGAATAAAATTTAAGTTTAAAAATAGCAAGTATAGCTGATGGTAGAAATGGAAATGTATAATCCCCTTTTTATGAGTATTTTTCAAATCTTTTTATCTATATTAGCTGCTGTTTCATTTGGATTAGCGTGCAGAAAAAGAAAAGATTTATTATTTTGGTTTTATGGAGTTATTTTTCTGTGTGTAGGTGTGTTATTAATGGGTCTTGAAATGATATACAGTATTGATCTTTTTGAGTTAGTATCTTATATATTTTGTTTAGTCGCCTCTGTAGTAATCTTTGTAAGTGTTGCCAAAGAATATTATGAAATTTTCATGAAGAGCAATGTAAAAACGAAGATCTCAAAATTAAAATATTTAGCAGCAACTACAATAAGTACTTTTGAAATATTAATGATTGGAGTTATTGGTTTTATGCTAATCATTACTATGTTAACGGTATTTATGTTATTTCGTATTTATTTACGAAATAAAACATTAACCCATGCATTTATGAGTATGGTATTATTAGGGGCTTGGTTAACAACAATACTTTTGTTGTTAGATTATTTATTTAATGTACCTAGTACAAGAGAAATTAGTTCAGAAACAACGACAGTTTTTCTTGTAATTTTGACGGCTACAGGTATAGTTGCAGTTCTTGAGCATAAAATTACAAGAACAAATTTATTTTTAAAAGATGTGATTAATACTTCCCAAGAATCTAGTGTAAATGTTGCTTCTATGGCAATAGAATTATCTGCAAGTGCAAGTGAAGTTAATTCTGCATCGGAAGAAATTGCTTCACAAACTCAGGAGATGGCTGTAACTACACAAAAAATATTTGATTCCTCTTATGAGATTCAGAGAATTATGGAATTACTTGTCAATATCTCAGAACAAACTAATTTACTTGCATTAAATGCGAGTATTGAAGCAGGAAGAGCAGGTATCGAAGGACGAGGTTTTGCGGTTGTAGCAAAAGAAGTAAGAAATTTAGCTGAAGAATCAAGAAAAGTGGTTTCAAACTCTGGAGTAAAAATAAATGAAATTCTTGAGAAAATTCGTGATACTACATTTGTAATGCAAACCATAAGTTCTTCTGCTGAGGAACAAACATCCTCAATGGAAGAGATAAATAATACAGCTAATAAATTAGGTTTAATTGCTGAAGAATTAAAAAAATCTCTGACTCATGCATCAGTCTTCAACTAAAATATCAATTCCATATATAATACAAAATATAAGATAAAAAAGAATAATTTTATAGAATTCTTATAAATTCTTTAAAACGACTAAACATCGTTTATTATTTTCTGTTAATACTTGTTAAGCCTTTTGATATAAAAGAAAAAATTAAGTTTATTCCATAATTTAACAAGTTATGAATTATCATTTCCTACACGACTTTTTATATCCAAATAGCATTGCGTTCTATGGTGCAAATAATAAAGGAACCGGAATTGCTTCGTTTCAGGTAATAAATTTAATATTATCCAAATACAGGGGTAAGGTCTTTCCAATTCATTTAAATTTAGATTCTGTTATGGGCTATAAAGCTTATAGATCTATATCTGAGCTTCCAGAAGTCCCAGACTTAGTCATAATATATTTACCTCCAAAAATCGTGCCAGAAATTTTTCGAGAATGTGGAGAAAAAGGAGTTAAAAGAATTATCATAGTTTCCGGAGGATTTAGAGAGATGATTGGAGATCGAAAGAATATATATACAGAGCAAATAAGTCAAATTGCTGAAAAATATGGTATACGCTTTATTGGGCCAAATTGTTTAGGTTTTTACAATAATTGGATTTATCCTGAGGATGATACAGTTGCCTTAAATACATCAATTTGGGAAAAATTAAAACGAGGCAAGTTTTCAATAGCATCTCAAAGTGGCACTCTTTCAAGTCATATCTGGTTCGACCCTGAATACATCGATATGGGCTTAAGCAGATCACTTTCAATTGGAAATGAAGCGAATATTGATATTGTAGATTGCTTAGAATATTTAAAAGAAGATGATAAGACAGAAGTTATAGGCTTGTACATAGAAGAAATTAAGCGTGGAAAAAGATTTTTTGAATTGGCGACAGAGATTAGTCCTAATAAGCCAATAATCGCAATTTATCTTGGTGGCACAGAAGCAGCAGAAAGGGCTGTGAGAAGCCATACAGGTTCAATTGCGGGGAATTCTAAAATTTACAGCGCTGTTTTTAAAAAGGCAGGAATAATTAAGACCGAATTGGTTGAGGAATTTTTAGATATCGCTATGGTGTTATCTAAAGGAGTCTTGCCAAAAGGTAGGCGAGTTGGAGTTATAACTAATTCGGGAGGGCCAGGCGCAATGATAGCTAATCACGCAGAAAAGGTTGGTTTAAAAATTCCAGAGTTTAGTGAATCATTGCAGGTAAAATTAAAATCTATGACTTCACACACCGCAAGTACTCGTAACCCTTTAGACAGTACATTTGATATGAATCTGATCAATTACTACATAAATTTACCCAAAGCAGTAATGAAATCTGGAGAAGTCGACCTTATTTTCATGTATGGGGTATTTGGGTATCATGATGTTTTAGGTAAATATCTAAATAATGAAAGGATTGCACACTCAATTGACATGACGCAGGAATTTTTAAAAATTAAAGGCAATCTAGAGGATATATTGATTAGACCTACCTTAAAATTATCAAAAAGATTATCAATTCCAATTATTTACATAAATCCCGAAAACTATTCTAGCCCCTGGTCAATTAGTATTAAAGAATGTGGGGGTACGTTATTTCAATTTTGGGATCGCCCCGTAAGAGTCATGGCCAAAATATGTGAGTATGCAGCGTATAAGCAGAAAAATTCTATAGGAAACTAATTATTTAAGGTAATTTATTTAATTTACTCATAAAAATTGACGCATCTTTAAGAGTTAATGCTAATCCTTGCATTAAATTAACATATTTTTTAGCAAAATAAATTTTCCCCTCGAATTTAGGATTATTCTTAATTTCATCAAGGTTAAGAATAACAGATTTCGAAACACTAATGCCTAAAGAGTCAATATAGACCGTATCACCATCCTGAAATGAGGAAATATAGTTCACCTTAGAGTGGATCCAATAATCGCTTAATGGTTGTTCTATTTTTATATCTTTTTTAACTAATTTTTCTTTAGGTCTTTCCAATTTATTAATTTTTTCAATTAAATTTTCTAAATAACTATTAGCTTCATTTAAATTAACCTTAGAAGACAATAGTAAAATAAGATTTAAGGATATCTCTTTAAGTTGAAAAACCCTTGAAATTACTTTTTGTTCATTTTCCAATAAAAATATTGTTAGTTTTACGTTAATTTTTTGGTTTTTCTCCTGATTTTCCATATGATTTGCCATAACTAGAAAGATATCATCCGGCAAAGAAGAATACATAACTTTTCCTTCTAAATTAAATATTGCTCCTCCTAAAATCTCTTTATCTATGAGTGATTCTCTTAAAATTTCTACAATATTTTTTATTAATTGGGATAAAGTATATGTTATTATACCTTCCTTATCCTTAGCTTCACTTTCATAGAATTCTATTTTGGTAATTTCGAAATCGGCATTTTGGTATGCTCTTACGTTGAAATCTTTATCGATAAATGCTTGAAAGCTGTGTTTGCATACAAATTCAGAAGGAATTGAAATGGTTGTTAGATGTTCACTTCGTTTAGTCAATTCCATAGGAATTTTTAAGAATTTCTCTTTTCCGCATCTCGGACATACTAATCTGATTTTTACGTAATTTTCTCTGAAAATCTCATCCTCGGATAGCATAGAAGACTTTGGTTAGATCTGATAATTAAAAACTTAATTGAATAATGGTAAAACTTATTTAAATATCTTCACAGTCTTAGGTTATTAAATTTGTTATACAATTCAGTCATAAAATGATTTACTTATGATGAAGATCAGATTTACAAACATTATTAAACTTTTACTTTACTCCTTTTTTTAGAGGAGACATTTTTCTTAATCGTTCGATTACATTCGGTAATTTCTCAAAAAAATACTCAATATCCTCTTCAGTTGTAAATCTCCCTATAGTTGCTCTCATTGAGCCATGTGCCTCCTCAGGTCTTAATCCGATTGCCAATAAGACATGGGAAGGATCTAAAGATTTGGAAGAACAAGCTGAGCCTGTGGAAACTCCAATCCCATCCATATCCAAATCCAAAACGATAGATTCTCCTTCTATATATTTAAAACTTATATTTACATTATTAGGGAGGCGTTGTGTAGGATGCCCGTTTAAAGATGAATCCTCAATATTTTCTAAAATCCAATTAATAATTGTATCTCGTAATTTAATTTGGCGATTTGCTTCTTCATTCATTTCTCCTTTTGCTAATTCAACAGCTTTTGCAAAACCTGCGATAAGAGGTACAGCAACAGTACTAGGACGCATATCTTTTTCATGCCCTCCACCCCACATAATTGGACTCACATACTTTCCAATGCCTTTTTTAATACCCTTATTCTTCATGTACAATAGTCCAATTCCTTTCGGACCATATAGCTTATGTGAACTGGCTGATAATAAGTCAATATTCATTTCTTCGACATCTATTGGAACTTTTCCAAATGCTTGAACTGCATCAGTATGAAAAATAATATCATGCGTTTTAGCAATAGCACCAATTTCTCTTATAGGCTCAATCGTTCCAATCTCATTATTGGCAAACATAATGCTTATTAAAATGGTCTCATTCGTAATGGCTTTCTCCAAATCTTCGGGACTTATTAAACCATATTTATCTACCGGTAACCATGTCACTTTAAATCCGTCTTTTTCCCACTGCTTACACGGATTTTCTACCGCGTGATGTTCGATTGAAGATGTAATGATATGCCTCCCTCGATTCATATTTTTTAATACTACCCCGGTTATCGCTATATTATCCGCCTCCGTCCCTGATGATGTAAAAATAATATCCTGTTTGTTAGCATTAATCAGACCTGCTATAGATTTTCTCGATTTCTCTAATAATTGTCCCGCTTTTTGACCAATTGAATGTAGACTTGAAGAATTTCCGTATGTTTCTTTAAAATGTTTATTAACTTCGTCTATAACACGGGGATCCATAGGAGTTGTAGCAGCGTTGTCTAAATATACATATTTAGTGTCAGTCATAAAATAAACCTAAGAAATAATTCTCGATAAATAATAAAGCAACTCATATTTTTTAAAATATCTGTTCAATTACATAGTTTAAGAATTACTAGTAATTATAAAATAAAAGAAATATGAAAAAATATTATTTGATTTTATTTTTTATATCAAAAACAGAAGAGGCGCAAAAATGGTTTTTAAATTAATGTGGGGCATTACAGGAACAGGTTATGTTATTAAGGAATCAATTGATTTGATGAAAGATCTACAGGATGAGTTTGGTGAAGATATAAGAATTACTGTAATGCTCTCAAAAGAAGGTGCTGCTGTAGTGAAGTGGTATAAACAGTGGAATTATTTAACTGAAACCGTAAAAAAGGTACATATAGAACAAACACCTAATATTCCGTTCTTTGCCGGAGCACTTCAAATAGGTAACTATGATATTTTTATTTGTTGCCCTGTTTCTGCTAATTCTGTAGCTAAAATCGTTTATGGGATAGCTGATACTTTAATTACCAATTGTGTAGCGCAAGCAATAAAAGGTGGAGTCACAGCATATATTTTTCCATCTGACCAAGATTTTGAACCAATTACAACTACTAAACCAAATGGAGAGCCTTTAGTGTTAAAAATTAGAGACATTGAGATAGAAAATATAAATAAACTAAAAAAATTGGAAGGCATATATGTAATTAAGGATTTTTCAGATATAAATAAATTAATCCTTGATAAAATTAAAGACAAATCGCAAAATCCTTAGTAAAAATCATTATAGTTTAAGCTTTTTTCTTTATATTTAATCCTCTATGATATGTTTGTTGTTGAGATAACAGATTCTTATCATTAGAAATGAGGCAACAATAATTAAAACAATATCAATATATATTCCGAATATTAAGATGTTCAATATTCCTATCCATAAAGATATAATTGCAACAACTATCTCTAATTTCTTTGACCTAGGTACTTTATTAATACAGAGAAAACCACAAATTGTTAGTAATGTAGGGCTATTTAAAAGCCCCAATGGTGATAAATATAATGCGTTTAACCAAATTGGGCTCCCGACCCAATATAAATACCAGAAACCAAAAGAAAAACTAATTATAGCAAAAACGCGGGAAATTCTATCGGTGTTTTTTAAATCCCAAGTTAATTCCTTATTAAAATACGCATTAATAGTTAATACAAAGATAAGTGAAAAAAAAATTATGTCTGGAATAAGCATAAAAAGTAATGCAATAATTGCTGTCGTTATAGCGAAAAATGCCATAAGTCCTGCGTATAATTCGTCATTTACCTTCTTGAAAATTATTCCTTCTACAAGGATCGTCAGAAAGATCACATGTGTCAGAACTGTATAGGGTTTAAAAAAATAAAGAGCCACTCTCATTGAAAACCTTATTTCTTCAGATGTTTTGTAGACAAAAAATATCCAACAACTAAGAGAAATTAAAAATGCAATAATTATCCATCCTACAATTTCTTTCAAGAATTGTTCTCTCATATTCATGATCTACAGGTTAATTTTTTGATGAGGAGTTCCTCTCTTCATACTTAAATTATAATTTTTAAAAGATTGCCTATAAAAATAAGTGAACTGAGTTTTTTCAAGTTTATTAAATATCAAAATTAAAATCCAATGGAAGATAAAATAGAGTAGATTCGCATGATTTTTCAAGAAGATATTCTTCCACAGCGATTTTATATATCTTTTATTACAATTTTAGTGGTTGCATTTATAATTTTTGTGCTCGGAATCATCATAACAAGATGGTGGGCAATAAAGGAAAATTGGAATGATACTTATAAACCGTCAATTCGTTTAAATTCATTGTGGCTAATTAGCAATTTATTGCTATTTATATTATTCATCCCTATGATTTATGGATTATTTATTGGTGCATTAACTTCATTTTTAGTAAATATAAGTATTGGTGCTTTTTTTACCTCAAAATTCTACGGGAAAAAAGTTAAAGAATCGCTAATCTTTGTATTTTTTATCGTAATAATGTTATTCATAATATGGTTTATCCTTTATCTTATTACAACTATAATAATCGCTATTATAGTAATTGGATTACAAACTTAATTGAATTTATCCATAATCCTTTTCAAATTATATTAATAGAATAAATTAGGAAAGAGTACTTCTTAATTCTCAAATTTTACCGGTTTAAGTGCTTTTTGAGGACAACTCAGTTCACATTTTAAGCATCCTTGACATTTCGAAATTTCTTTAAATTTAAACCGAATCCCATCACTCTCTTCACCATTTTTTTTGACTTTACCTACGTAAAATAAATGTTTAGGGCAGAAATTGCCATTATTATCTACACAATCCAAACACATATTACATTTTTCATGATCAACTTTTATAGCTAATACTTGATTAGGGATTTGTATAGAAGTTACTTGAACTGCGTTCCTTGGACATACTTGCACACAATTTAGACACGCAACACATTTTGAATAGTCTACAAGCCGAATACCATTCTCAAAATAAATTGCTTTAGCTTTACATGCTTTTAAGCATCTCTCACAGCGCATGCATAGATTTTGATCAATTTGAATGGGAACAAATTTTTCCTTTATTTTAGACAACTCTTTCTTTAGGGGTTTTGCTAATTATTAATCTAATGTTTCCTTAATTTTATTAAACTAATATTTGCTTTTTAACTTCATTTTTATAATATATTTAAGAAGTTATGAAAGAAAAAGCACAATTATATTTTTGATTTCTGACTAAAATGTCTATATCACAGATTAGAGAGCTATTTTCAGGTATTTGATAATATTTCAAGTTGGAATTTATTTTAATATAAAACTCGCGATTTAAATACTTACAAATTTATTTCAATTATGAGTGTGAATTAAGTTATGGGAAATGGATTTGGAATTGCTTCCATTATTTTAGGAGTATTAGGGATTCTTTTTAGTATTATTGGAATTATCCTCGGACCTCTTGCAATAATATTCGGAATACTATAAATGAAAAAAGGTGACAATAGAACAGTAGGTATTGTTGGATTAATTCTTGGAATAATTGCATTGATCCTTGGTATTATTTGGTTAGCTTGGCTCATAGCAGTTATTTCTGGAAGCGGTGCTGGTGGTAGCAGTGGCGGTACTACAAGTGGTGGCGGCACCTTTTTTGGTGGTTAAATCTATAAAAATTATTTAAATTTAATTTTAACTTTTTTTTTTAGTTTGTTCTCTGGAAAATGTTATAAGCAAAATGAGATTTCTAAACTAACAAATGAGAAAAATATTAAAAAATAAGATTTAAAACTTATTGGAAATATCGTGTATATTCTTTTCCGGTTTGTTGAGGCAGTTGCTGCTGTTGCTGATATTGTTGAGCTTTTTGCGCTAATTCTAACATTTTGGCTTTTATCTCTTTTCCTTCTTCGATAAGTTTCGAAGTATCTATACTTAAATTATAGATCTGATTTAGTACTTCGATAATTGCAGCTGCTCCTTCTGGTGTGGGTATTTCTAATACAGGTGTAAAAAGGGCGTAGGCGTTTAGCTTGTTTGTAAGCGCTTCGTTTAATACTGTCGCTTCCGGCCCAACGATTATTCCCTTATCTATCTTCTCCATTTCAAATTCCCCTAATCTTTCCATCATACCTTTTTCAGCAGCATAATAGACAGGATAGTCATCGATTATACCACGTTGAGGTATTCCTTGAAAAATTACAATTTCCTTTGCTTTTACATCTTCATTTAAAGCCCAATTGCATATAGTCTTAGATAAATCATTATATGCGGTGCTTACTTGAAATGGAACCTCACAAATGCCCACTATTAAATTATTCTGAGGAGAATAATATAATCTGAATGGATGTTTAAGAACACCCTGATAAAAGACCGATATAGGGGGAAGATATTCTGATGTTATGAATCCGATTTCCTTAATGTCGGGAATTTGATCAATTAACGAATTTGAAATAATCGGACCAATTAGACCAATACCAGCGAAACCTAAAATCATTGTGGCATTAGGGTTAATCTCGGTTCTCAAATCCTCAATGATAATAGAACTTTTCTTTCCTTTTTCGCATATGTACTCTTTCTTTACCATAACAATTCACTTCAATTTGAATTTTTTATTTTTATTTTAAATATATTATTAAAAACACTCTTATTAAAACTAATCACACTAAGAGTTAAAAAAATTATGTTCATACAAAACATTCTATTAGTTAAAGTCATATTAAATGTCCATATTTTGAAACTCTAATTGGATACTATATTACTCATTGGAAATCTGAATATAAAAATTAATTTGTAATAATTCATAGAGAAAAACCTTCCATTGAAATAGCTTTTTACCACATTTTCTCAAAATATTTATAAAATATCATATTCATTCACTTAGCTTAATAATAAATTATAAACACTTTGAGGGTTTTAAGTTGCTCTTAGAATTAAAAGATATTACAATCCCTACTGAAGATGGCAAA
Organism: Promethearchaeota archaeon; assembly: GCA_019058445.1. Taxonomy (GTDB): domain Archaea; phylum Asgardarchaeota; class Lokiarchaeia; order Sigyniarchaeales; family SOKP01; genus LW40-45. The sequence continues at coordinate 308,084 of JAHPZA010000009.1, forward strand.
TGCGTCATCGTAAATAATGTCTCTTTTGGAGTTAAGGAAGGCTCTATTCATGCGGTAATAGGTCCGAATGGATCAGGAAAATCAACCTTAGCATATACAATCATGGGACTAAAAATGTATAATCCTAGTCAAGGAAAAATATATTTTGATGGGATCGATATAACAAATATGACTCTTACTGAGCGAGCTAAACTAGGTATGACCTTGGCCTGGCAAGAACCTGCTAGAATAGACGGATTGACAGTTCCTAATTATATTGCACTAGGAATGAAAGACAAAACTAATTTGAAAGAAAAAGTTATAGAAGCATTAGAAATTGTCAATTTAGAGCCTGAAAGATATCTCACTCGGACTATTGATGAATCCTTAAGTGGAGGAGAGAGAAAAAGAGTAGAATTGGCAGCAGCTATTGCAATGCGGCCAAGATTAATCATTTTGGATGAGCCCGATTCAGGTTTAGATATGATAGTTATAGAAGATTTCTTAAATATTTTTAATAAAATAAAGAATCTTGAAATGACAATATTACTCATTACCCACAGAGAGGATATTGGAATGGTAGCTGATTATGGTACCCTAATATGGCGGGGAAATCACATAATTACAGATGAATTTCCAAAAGTAATGCTAAGATACTGCGCTAAGGCAGGTTTAAAAGAGTTTTGTAAAAGAACTTTATTTAAAAATGACGGTACGTGTTTTGACGAGGATTACATTGATAGGATATTTAGAGAGGAGGGATCCTCATGACTGATAGCGACTATCCAGAAGAAATTTTACAAAGTCTTGAAGATTATAATATTGATATAAGAGATTTCTTACCCGGACACGGAGGAGGTGCTAAATTACTTTTAGATTTCAATAAGATTAAGGGAGTTGAACAAATAGAGGGAATTATCTTAAAGGGGAGAGAAATCCCAAATGGTATAGTGGCAGATGTCGTGATTAAAGAAGGTACTAAATTAGAGGAACCCGTCCATTTATGTTTTGGGGTGAGTAAAGAGACCGGTATCCAAGAAATATTCCCCAGAATAATCGCAGAAGACAATACTGAAGTAAAAGTTCAAGCACATTGCAGTTTTCCTAAAGCTAATGGATTGATTCATAAAATGTTCGGACATTTTTACATTGGTAAGAATTGTAATTTTAATTACAGTGAAACCCATTATCATGGGGAAAATAGTGGAGCTTTGGTCGCGCCTGTTGGTTACATGTATGTTGGGGAAAATAGCGTCTTTGAAAATAATTTTAATCTCACTAAAGGTACCCCAGGAAAAGTTAAAATTATGTTAGATATTTATGCAATGGAAAATAGTGTGATAAGATCAAATATTCGAGCATTTGGGAAAAATATAAAAGATTCCGTTAGAATTAGAGATGCAATTTATCTGGAAGGGAAAAACGCAAGAAGTGTTTTAAAAATGAAGGCTGCTGCCAGAGATGGCGGGGAAGTCTTGATGTATGGAATCACTGAAGGTAACGCCCCGAATTGTAATGGACACGTGGAATGCAGTGAAATCGTACTTGGTAAAGGTTCTATATGTCGAGCTCGCCCATTTATCCGAGCTACAGACCCCATGTCGAGCGTATCTCACGAAGCTTCTTTAGGTCGATTTCCGCAAAAATGGCTTGACGAAATAATGGCAAAAGGACTAAACGAAGAAGAAGCTACTGAAATACTAATAGAGGCGATGTTAAGGGAAGAATAATTTAATATTATAATAGAATATAAATAAAATCAAGTTTTTAATAATTTAAATTTTTAAAAGAAGTGATAAAATATGGCAGAAAATGAAATTAATGTAGGAGATCAAGCGCCTCTCTTCAAGATTGATTCTTATAATGCGGGCACTATTGATTTGGCTGAACTTATTGGAAAAGAAAAAATAGTATTAATTTTTTCCAGATATTTTGGTTGTCCTATTTGTCAATTAGATTTAAAAACCTTATTAGAACGTTCTAAAGAGATAGAGAATAAAGGAGCAAAAATCTTATACATTACTCAAAGTGGAGAAAAAGTTGCAAAAGAATTTATTGAGAGTAAAGGCATCCCGTTTCCGGTTATTCCCAGTAGTAAAGATGAGTTGTATAAAGACTATGGATTGGGGCCTATGATAAAAGAAGCTGCGAAACAGGTCAAAGCTAAAGTAAAAGAAGCGTTTGCTTTAGGATTTGAGCATGGAGAGTATGAAGGTTGGGAGCCACAGTGTCCTGGTCAATTTGTAATCGATACGGATGGTAAGATAGTTCATGCAAAACCGGGTTGGTTGGAAGTCGATGCTATCCTTGAGGTATTATAACCTCTTATAAATCGAGAATATTATTTTTAAATTTTTAGAAAGGACTTAAAATATGAAGGAAAATACTAAATATAGCGATTATCGTTTTGTAGGAAAAATAAATGTTGATGAAAATCAACCCTGGTTTGATTTTGCTTCAAATAAGCCCTGGGACGAGGGTGAGATACCATGGGTTGTCGAGAATAAAGTAAGGAGAGAAATATTAATAAAACTCGCAGAAGGTCCCATGACTTTTGAAGAAATCTATAATAGTATTAATTTTGCTCCCAAACCATTGCTGATCTCAAAAGAAGAATATGAATGTAAACTTGCATTTCAGTGGACTAAAGACACTATAGAAAATCATTTAATGAATCTTGTATGGTATAACCTAATAAAGAAGATCAATGGGAAATACGAATTAGCATTTCCCATTTTAAAAATAGATCAAGAAAATGAACTTGAATCCTATATTACGAAATATGCTGAAAACTGGCTAAAAGTAATAAAAGAAATAAAAGAGGACTTAAACTCTAAGAAAGGGATTTTGAGTAATAAATCAACCTTACAAGCAATTATAATTGAAAAAACAGTTGAAAAATTATATATTTTATTAAAAAGAGAAAAAATCGTCCCAGACGAGCCAAATATAAAAATCTTGTGGGCAGAACAGCTCAGAAAAATAAAATTTGAAGATTGGGTGGAAAAAAACTTCTAATTTTTTTCCAAATTTTAAGCTCTAAATATAATTTAGCACTTTTTTTAATAGATTGTTATTAAATCCGAGTATTATAAATGATACTCTGATCCTTGAGTGAATTTTTTGTAGTTGGAATAATCTATGAATTTAAAAATTCTCTTTTTTATATTATATACCTGAAATTTATAAAATAGAATCTTTTTTAGTAATCAAATTATTTGGTAAAATATATCGCTTTAAAAAGATTTAAATTTATACAAAATAAATTTATTTTTATTATTTGGAGTTATTTTATTGATGATGATGAAAAAGAAATCTTTTAATGAACTTTTAAGTATTGACGATGATGATAAAAAAATCATCGAGATGATTGAAAAAGATCCTGACATTACCCATAGCGACATAGCAAAAGAAATTGAGAAGTCACAACCAGCTGTAGGAGCTCGAATTATTAAGCTTGAACGTAAACACCTCCTAACGAAACAAGTAGGATTCAATATAAAGAAAGTTGATATTAAAGTCTCAATTGCCTATATCTCTACAAAAGATGTCGATAAAATAGTAGAAAAAATTGAAGATTGTCCTTTCATTAACCACGCGTTCAAGATAAGCGGAGAATATAATTTACTTTGTTTTATAACTGCTTCGGATCTCCAAACTATTGAAAGGTTGATTGATTTATGCTTCCGTAGAGATAAGGATGTTATAAATGTAAAAACGAGTATCCTTATTGAGTCAATACACGATTTTGTGGTACCTATTGATTTTCAAATAGAGAATTTTGATGGAAGATATTGTTCTCCGCAATGCTCTTTAGCAGATGAAGTGAAATATAAATTCAAAGTAGAGGATCTGGAAAAAGAAGAGTAATTAAAAAATTTCATTTTTATTAATTTAAATTAAACCCTGCTTCTTAGCGAGCTTATACTTACATTTTTCACCACATCCTACTTCATCATTAGGGTCGTGATCTTCCGAATCGAAATCAATTGGCAAAATAAGATCTTTAGCAATTTCGGTAACAACCTCCATAGAAGCCATACTCACGTCTGAATTATTCCGAAAATGATAATTCACAACTGTATCTAATTTTTCTAATTTACTGCTTGCCAAGAGAATACATATATTATGTGCTCCGCTTAACCGAAAGGCATTAAGCATGAATGGGCAACATTTTGCCATATCCATGATCTCCTCTGGATTCTTCGAATTAACTTCCACGGTAGCTAAGAAAAGCTCAACCTTTTTAAAATTGATTCCTGGCTGAAATTGTAATATTCCAGACTTTTCCAGTTTTTTAATTCGCATCCCTACAGTAGGCTGACTTCTATCGATTTTTTCAGCAATTTCAGTATGCGTAAGATTTGGGTCTTCTTGGACTAATGAAATTATTTTTCTATCCACATCATCCAGCTTTAGCTTTTCACTTATCATGTGTCTCTCAAGTTAAATTTTAGTTTAGACTTAATTTAAATTTAGTTTTTAACATATATAATTTGTTAGTTTTTTAATGCTTCTAAATTTAATCCTTAAAGATGTAAATTAGTTATAAAATCGATAAAGTGTAAATATAAGAATCAAATAAGGGGACTGATAAAAAAGTCTATAATCAATAATATCCCTTCTAAATAGTGTAATATAGAAGATATTTAAAAACCTATGTAATTTGAAAGATTAAATTCTGTTAAAATTTTAGATAAAATTCATAAAAAAGTAAAAGTGGAATAAATTAATCTTTCCAGCAATGATGATCCAATTTACATTCACATCTACTAAAATTAAAATCAAATGGTATAACAAAATCGGTCATAATGTCCGTTATTAGATCTATTGTAACTTTCAGTACATCAGGATTGCTTCTTAAATGAATATTGACAATCTTATCAATATCTTCGACATTAAATCCTGCCATCATAATACTCATATCGGTATTTCCGCTCAATCTAAATGCTACTATCGGATTAAATACCAAAATATTTTTGAAATTCCTAAATTTATCAAATCGTTGAAAGTAAAAAAAATGGAATAAATTTGTAATGAGACTTATAGATTTCTAATACTTATTTTAGAGGAATTAGCACATTTTTGAATAATTTGGAATATTAATATTAAGTGAATAACTCGTTCACTAAGAAAGAAATCCCTAAGAAATCAAAGTAAAAATTAAATTAAAAAAAAAGAAGTTAAAATAGAAGTAGGGCTTAAATGTAGCCATTCTTTCGAAGGATATTCACCCATCCGCACGTACAGGCTTCACAGTCGGGTTCCCATTCCTATAACAGTTCGAGCAGGTTATGACGGAATCAAAACTCGCTTGCTCTAACAAATTCATCAATAGTTCCTCCTTCTCTTCACTCATAGTTTAGTGCTCACCTGTAGATCTGTTTTTGAGAATAATATAGAATTGCATGAGCTCGTTAAATGTGAGACATTTGATATTACAGCCTGTCTTACATAGCTCGTACACATAGTTCGCTTCTAAGAAGTTAATTACATAGGTGTACCATTGTTCTAAGGGGATGTGTTCTGGAAGTGCTTTCCTTACGAGTGGCAAAAAGGCGTTCATAGTGAGGTTTTTGCTATATAATTGTTCAAATTCTTTTCGGTGGTATTTCATTTCGGGGGGCGGGGTGTGTAGCGAATACATTTAGCGAAATCGCTCTCCGTATCGGTCATTAAACTTTTCAAAATCCATATCATCTTCTAACATATCTTTTAAGATGTCATAGGCATCCAGAATCGGGGAATTAGGAGAAATAAATTCAAAATCCTTGTAGATAAATTCTAATTTTTTTCATCCTAATGTAAAAGTGGCAGGATCGAATTCTTCAGAAAAGAACTCCTGGATGAAAAATATAATGTTCATAGTGCTACTATATATTTTACGCACGGAACGGAATAATTCATTAATGGAAATTCATTACTGAAGGTATTATCACCGCCCACAATATTTTAAGTTCTACCGAAGAAATTGAAATTAATGGCGGATATAACAAATTTACAGGAATAGTGAATGAAGGAATTGCCTCTGAAATCATAAAAGTGACTCCCCGGGAGGGAGTATACTATGATAACACGTTAGGGTTCCAACCTGAGACGATTGATGGTTCTTATTACTATATGGACGGTGATTTTGACGGGAAGATGGAAACAATATTGGTAGCAGATGTGGAAGGCAACATAATCGCTGTCGGGTTTGATTACGATTATAATTCATATTTCGTACCCCATAAACGAGATCTAGTTCACATTCACGTGCGTGAATCACAATTTTCTGAAGATGAGGGATACTTTAACTCAAGCATAAATTACTGGACTGTTATGACGAGGACGATGATTATATCTCTCTTGAAAAGACATTCTCGGACAGCTTGTTTGACTTATGGAAAATTCAATTCTCTGGGGGTTCGAGTGTACTATTAGATGAAGTATCCCAGCTTACTTTTGATAAATTTGCGGAATCTCTCACTCCAGAAAAAGTACGAGCAGATTTTGCGTGGCAATTAATTTCCACGGGTGTTGCGCTTGGCGTAGGAGCATTAGCGGGGAAGTTAGGATTTGCGCTGACGTATGCGGGTATGAATATTTGGAAAGGGGTAGTAGACCAAATGGAGCAGGACAATCTGATCGCTTCGAAGACATATCACGACGAGAATTACCGCGGTAAGAAATCATTATCGGAGACGCCTTGGTATGATGATTTCTTTGGAGATTCCATTACCACCGCGTTTATTGGTAATCCATTCGGCGTATATGCGCCCGTAGTATTTGAGACCGAGAAGTATAAATATGAGGGTCAAGTGGTATTAGCACCTATGGGCGGGTCTAAGACAAAAAGTATTGAGGAGTCATTTTTATCCAGCGGACTTCAGGCAAAATACGTATACACTCCATTAGATTTTTCCCTTCAAACCCGGAATTATCTAGGATATTCTGATCTTACTGATGTACGATGTCAAGGATTAATTGATGATGATTTAATGGTTGATTATTGGGTTGAATCTGCGCTAAGCATAGACTTCGGCATGTCAGGCAGCCCATATGAAATAGCCTACGAGGGGCTTACCCATTACCAAGAAAATCTGGACGTATTCTCCCGCCTCTGGAACGCCCCGCATTCCATTACATACCTTGAAAATAACGCTGCCCTATCTACCAAGCAAAACCAAGATGATGATCTGAATAAAATTATCCCCTATATGGATGATTACTATCCAACCCTTTTATTAAGTGATGTGAACAACATTAAAACTCTTCCCGAATTCTACGAGGATTATCCTATCATTGTCTCAGAAGAGGTCTATGACGATATTTGCGATGAGTTGTTTGATAGGGAGTTAGATAGCTTCTATAAAGTATGGGAAAAAGGAGAAGGTCAAGATCTACGCATCATCCCCGGAGGTTCCACGCATACATTAAAAGCCGATATTGATCACATTAACGTATATGTCTGTACTTACAAAACAGGGGGCGATAAAGCGAGCTTTGGTTACGATAAATTTGACACCTTGGAAAGCGATGATTATGCATTTGATGAGAATTCAGGGCAGATTATCTTTGATTCATCTATCATAGAGAAGTTTAAAGGTAAAATTGACGAGAAAGAAGATGTCAATTCAAACTATCAATATTGTATTGTTTTAGAGATTTTTGTAGAAAAGTTCCGCTCTATCAATGACACCAAAGACCTTACTACTGAGGAGATGAAACAGATTGCGTCCATGCAAGCCATTCAGGTAGCAGTATTGGAGTATTATTATCAATTCCAATTAGCTGTACAAAGCCAATCCAAGATCAATGAGATCGCCTATACTGTTGCTCTCACAGCAGCCACTACCGCGATTTTATGCCCCCAACAGATTCTATCTGAGACGTTAGAAGAATTATTCTTAGACCCGCTTATTGAAGCCTCTGTATCTGGTATTACCAGAGAGATTGGTAAAGCTATGGGTATAGAGGATACCACATACGCCGAAATCGTGTTTTCCACCATGGCAGAAACCGGGCGTGAAACTGCTATGGGGTTAGGGACCACGTTTAATGAGCAATCCCAATGGCGCCAAAACCGATACATTCACAAAATATTTAAAAAGATCACTGCCTACCAGCAGCAACAGGCAGCTGCCCATCAAAATAATATTATAGAGGAAGTGAAACAATCATCCGAACAAGATACTTCTGATACAGCGCAGACGTCTTTAATTATATTTGGCAGAGCAATCCAACAAGCTGCCATCTATGCCAAGCTAAGGAATATGGATGTGAAACAGCGCAAACAGATTGCAAAACTTCCCGCAAAACAGATTCTCGCCATTTTAACTGGAAAAGAAGCGGTAGATTTCGATTTAGATTCTAAGCTACCTGCTCCCAATCCGTTCTATATGGGTGACGATGATGATGAGGGAACAATCGTGTATAATGAAAGGCTAAATGCGCTTATTCGACTCAATATGTTGAGCGGTAATCGGTTAAATTCTATCTCCGATGAGAAAAAGCAGAGACAATTGCCAAAAGGATTATGGGAAAAAACTGTTAGAATGGTTCAAGCACAAAGTCTTAATATTCTTCAAGATAGTAAGGGTATTTGGACTTTGGATCCATATATGATTGCCAGAGATATCCTACAAGAGCAAGGATATGATATAAGTAATACTCTTTTTGCTGGAAATATGGCACCAAGATTTATCGCTTCAGCAGATTCTATTGAGAAATATATAACATTAATTAGTTTATACATTAATGACTTCCAACATTGTTTAAGAAGTAACAATTTGATTGAAGCTCTTGACATATTAGATGTAAAATCAGACGTCTCAAGAAAGATTATTCAAGATATTTTGGATAGTGGTAATAAAGTAAAAATTCAATTAGCTAAGCATATCCTTAACAAGATCTTAGACCTTAAAATTACAAAGAAGTTACCAGCTGATGCTATTATAGGAAATACCGAATCATTAAAAATTTGGCAAAAAGGATTTTACAAAAAATTAAAATCAGGCAGTTTTCGAGGGGTTGTGTATAAAGTTTACTTCAACCTTCCAGGAACGGTTTATGATTATAAAAATAGCCATTATATTGGTAATCAATATATTGGTGCAACTGGTAGAATGAATCCTAAAATCCGTTTTTATGAAGAAATTTGGCAAGCATTAGAAGCTACTCAAGATACAAGGCAAAAGAAAATTACTCAATGGTTATTGCATCCCACTCCACAAAATTTGCCGATTTTGACGACTAAAAATAAATATTTTAAAGCAATAATTTTTGCAATGCGTTTTTCAGGGATAACAGTCAAGGAAATCCTTGATTATAAGAAGCAGATAGATGCTCATCCATCAAAAAAGTGGGATATAGCAATGAAAATAGCTGATAGGTTAGAAACGAGTAATATTGTTAAGTTCACACCTATAGAAGTAACTGAGTCTCTCGACTATGCATTTAAGAGAGAAAGACAATTAGTTTTAGCTTATCAGAAAAGAAAAGGATCAATAGATACTCTATTAAACTCAATAGTTCCTGCTGGCGTATTTGCAGCATCAATAGATCTTCCTTGGTTTGATATTGCAATAATGATTGCAATGGGGTACCCTATAAAACAAATAGCAGAACATTTATCAAACGAATATCCAGAATACCATGGAATCCATAGGAATACTATTACCCGTGGAATAGAAGAATTATTTGGTGATTTTTATCAAGCTCAAGAGGAATTGTTGGGAGGGTCAATTGAATACCTTTTAGATTTTAGTGAAGAACTATTAGGGCGCGAATCTGGTGCTGTACGGCGCTATTTGCAGATACAACATGATATTAGAATCCATAGAACTGTGTATTATAAAGCTAAGAAAGACATAACTTGGTTTTATCAGTACTTGTGGGGTTCAGTAGGTCTGAAATTTGATCAAGACAAAGTAAAGTCTCTTATTGATCGTCTCCCTCCCGCTAAGATAGATCCTCATACTGTAAACAGAATTGTCAACGCATACTCCCTTAGATTATACGGTCAACCAAGAATAACGTGGTATAAGTGGGCAATTGAAAATAAAGATGATGTTTCGATTGCTAATGAACTCAATATTAATAGAAAGACTGTTAGCAAGATATGGGACACTTTGTTAGAAGATATATTACAAGATACACAGATACCAAATTTGATTCTAGCCACGAATAGCAAAGAAGCAATAAAATCATACCTTAGATCTCAAATAGCGATCGCTTTATTACAAAGGGGCGTCTCAATGGATTATATTTGGACTTATGTTTTTGGAGAATCTGTTACTCCCTATCAAGCTCAAAAAAGAGATGAATTTTTTCAAAAATTAGCGTTGGGGTCCTATTTACACTCTGAGGATGTTTTACTTGGATTTTATGATACATTCTGGCTTGAATTTCATGAGATTCTTTATAATGCCCCCTCAGGCATAATTTAAAAAGTATAGTTTTTTATTAAAATATAGGAAAAGGATTTTGTTTTCTTGTAAAACAAAAAAGTCTTGTTACATGATAATGAAAAAAAGAACATGGTTTTTCACCACAAGAAGTCTAGAAGACGAGGGAGAGGGAAAATTTGAAGAAATTTTTGTCAATATATGTGGTCTCGATTTTTGGAAATATCGACAAGAACCTAGTCTGCTTTCGAAATTCATATTAGAAAGCCACTTAGATGAAATAATCAATTATATTGAGTATCATAAACACCAACAATTAAAAAGATACCAAACCTCTAACGATAAGTTAAAAATTAGGGAAGGAATAGATTTATTATATGCTCTTGCGTACCAAATTCTTGCAATATTAATTCTTGAGACTGGCTCCATTTTACCTGATAAGGTAAAAAACGAGGTTTTAAGAGCAACAATATGGGATTTTGATAAACGATGGGGCTTCTCTTCAGCGTATATAGAACCGAGAAAAAATTATCTAAAATATCTGCGGAATGCTATATTAAACTACAATTCTGGTAAGAAGGTTTTATTTGTGGATAGTCCTGAGTTGAAAATTCTTAATAAAGGTAAAGAAGCTACGATAATTGAAGGTTTAGAAGGATTGTTTGATAACATAGTAAGAGCGCAAGAAGTCACCCGGCTCGATTTAAGCAATTGCAATTTGAAATCTATCCCTGAAGAAGTATTCTTTTTTACTAATCTTAGAGAATTATATTTAAGTGGAAATAAATTAAGGGAGATTCCTAGTGATATTAAGGTCTTGCAAAATCTTGAAGTTTTAGATTTGTCTCATAACGATTTTGAATCCTTCCCAGAGGTAGTTGTGGAGCTATCGTCTCTTGAAGTATTAGATTTAATTAAGAATAGAATTAGTGAAATACCAGAATCTATTTTATGCCTCGATAATTTATATTATTTACACTTAGGAGGCAATCCAGTTGATTTTGTTAAGTTACATTCGCTACTTCCGGATATCTATATTGGCTATCCATATTAGCCCACACAGATTAATTAAATTATCTCTACATTTAGGATACTCCATATTTAAAGAACGAATAGTTGAATCAATTATAACTTGAAATATTTAATAAAAAGGATTTACCAGAAAATTTATACTTTGTTTTTCAGACTACTCTTCTTTCCAGCAATGTTTATCTAATTTGCATTCGCATTTACTAAAATTAAAGTCAAATGGTATAACAAAATCGGTCATAATATCTGTAATTAGATTTATCGTAACTTTAAGTACATCAGGATCGCTTCTTAAGTGAATATTGACAATCCTTTCGATGTCTTCAATCGTAAAACCTGCCATCATAATACTCATATTTATATTACCGCTCAGTCTAAAACAATTCAAGAGAAATGGACATTTTTTAACAATGTCATATATATTATCAGGGTTGTTTGTCTGGAGATCAACTCTTGCAAAATACATATCGGCTGCTTTCAGATTTATTCCTGCTTGAAACTGTAGGACGCCTTGCTCTTCAAGTCTTCGAATTCTCATTCCTACAGTAGGTTGGCTCCTATTAACTTTTTCGGCGATTTGGGTATGTGTTAGATTAGGTTGATCTTGGACTAAAGCAATAATTTTTTTATCAATTTCATCCATTTTTAATACTTCACTCATCATTTTTTATTTTCCCCTTGTTAAATTTTTATTATCGGTCTATCGTTTATTGACGGTTAATCGATATAACGATACCATCATATTTAAATATTACGGTAGGTCCTAGATCTTTATCTTATTGAAATTAATAAATCATTAGTAAAATCTTTAAAAGCTTTCAAATTCATCTTAAATTCAAACATTCAGTCCAAAAATTTTGAAATACCATGAGTGAGTTAACAGAAAAGATTGCAGACTTTCTAAAAATACTTTCAGACCAAACGCGACTTGAGATCTTGGAACTATTAAGAAATGGTGAAAAAACCTCAAAAGAAATACAAGAGCGATTAGGTAAAAGCCAATCAACAATATCTCAGCATCTGAAAAGATTGAACGATGAGGATCTCATCATCAATGAAGAAAAGGACAATATAAACTACTATCGGATTAAGTATCAATATATTTTTAAAATCCTTAAATTTATCCAATCATTCGTAATAACCCTCCAAAAAGAGAAAATTAGAAAGCTAAGTGAATTAAATATTGAAGATACTCTATCATAAGTGTTCCTTTTTAAGAACCTTAAAAAAACAGTTGAATAAAATCAAAAAATATGACAGAATCATCAAAAATTGCCAAGGTTTTATTATTAGCAGGACTCGATAATAGCGGTAAGACTTCGATCGCATACAGTTTAAGAGGAACAAGGAACTTACCAACTTTTTGTAAGACAAAACCGACTGTTAGAAGAAATATAGTATCAATTAAAGCTTATGATTCAGAGTATGTAATCTGGGATCTTGGGGGTCAAGAAGCGTATAGAGACGAATATATAGAAAATTTTGATAATTATTTCAAGGGATTAGACAAACTTATCTACGTTTTTGATGTCCAAGATTTGAGACGATATGATTCAGCATTAGATTATTTCGAGAAAATCATCAATTTGTTAAAAGAAAGAAATGATGTAAGTGAAATTGAAGTTTTAATTTTCCTGCATAAATTTGATCCTGATTTAAGCACTATTCGACCAGAAATCACTGACGAGATTATAGATGATTTAAAAGAAAACATTAAAAAAATAATAGATAAAACGGATTTCTTTTATCAAATATTTAAAACAAGTATTTATTGTTTATTTGACAAAACTGTTACCGATTAGAATAAGACTTATTTTTAATTACTAATCAATAGTTATAGCGCCTAATTTGCAGGCAGTAGTACAAATATGGCATTTTACGCAACGATCTTCCCGATCTTCCACAACAACACATTTTGGGGTAGAATCCTTATTAATGACTTGATAAATCCCCCTAAAACATTCTTCTTCACATGCGAAATTTTCGCATTCTGGGCATTTACTCGTATCAATGTGATGAAATTTATAACTTTCAATCGTTTTCTGATCGTTAGCTTCACTCATCCTATTTATGTAAGTTAAAAAATCCATTTATCTCTTCACTTTATAGAATATAAAACAATTTTTTATTATCCTTTCACAAAATACTCTAAATAGATAATTTCAATTGAATTTATAATAATGATCCCAATTAAATATCCACTCTTTGAAATACCTAATTTGAAACAAGGAACTTTTCAGGAAAGACCTAATCGATTCATCGCTGAGATCGAATACAAAGGAAAAATAGAAACTGCACATGTCCATGACCCAGGGAGATTAAAAGAATTACTTATAAAAGGGGCAAAAATTCTCTTTACTCACTCCAAAGGCAAGTTAAAATATTACATAAAGGCTGTAAAATGCGAGGATGAGTGGGTACTAATTGACACTGCTCAACATTCGAAAATTGCTATGAAAGTATTTTCTTATTTGCCAGAATTCACGCATGTTAAAGAATTTAAAAAGGAAGTTAAGCTTGGAAATAGTAGAATTGACTTTATGCTTGATGGGATTCCTTTAGAAGTTAAGGGAGTTACTCTTGTAAAAGATGGATTAGCATTATTTCCGGATGCTCCAACAGAGCGAGGTACTAGGCATGTAAATGAGATTATTCAACATCATGGAATTATTTTATTTTTAATATTTCGAAAGGCAGAAAAATTTGCTCCTAATTGGGAGACTGATCCAAAATTTTCTGAAAAATTAAGCGAAGCAAGGAATAATGGAATTAAAATATATGTAGTTCAAATTTCTTTTGATGGAAAAATGTTATATTATCACGGAAGAATTAAACTAGCAGATTTCTGAATTAAATCTAAAATTATAAGTCATTTAAACATTAAATCAAGCTAATTTAAACGGTAAACATTTAAATTTTAGAACTCTTACCATATTAATATCATTCAAATGAACAAAATGGTATAAATTAGGCGTCACGAAGTTTGAGTTCTATAATTTTAATTGAAGATGAAATAATAGTCTATGATCTGGTAAAAGAATATTTGCAAAAGAAACCGCTATTTAATCTTGAAGAAATCGTCAGTTTTTTAAATTATAGATTAAAATCAAACATGAATTTTAATAGAAACAAGATCACATTAGTTATTAAAGCTCTTATAAAGAAGAAATTAATCTTACCTGGAACTAAATTGGCTAGAGATGACATTTTAGAAGTTGCCAAACGGGTAGAAATATATGATTATATTACTGCAATGCCAGGTGCACATTTATCTGAAATCAAGGAATATCATGAAATAGGGAGCAATCATGTTATATGGCATTTAAAATGGTTAGAAAAATTCGAATTTATTAGGTCTGCAAGATTTAAAAATCAAAAGGCGTATTTCAACTCAAAATTTGACAAGAGATATGATGAAATTTTTTTTTATTTAAGAAATGCTAAAGTAAAAAAAATAATAAAACTGCTACGTAAGGAATCATCATCAATGAACCTTACAAATATATCAGATAACCTAAATATCCACTATACCACAGTAAAAAAGTATATGAATATCTTACAGAAGTTTAATTTATTAATGGAGGTTGATGAAGAACACAAACAGGAATATTTGCTAAATCCTAAAATGTTCGCAATAATACAAAATGTTATTGATAATTTGAAATAGTAAGGATTTATTTACCTTTAATTTTTGAAAATGATTAAAACTGAGTTCAATATTCTTCCAATGGGATTTAAAAAATATAATTTAGTCTATCTAATTGAATTAAAAATCTTTGATAAAATGTCATGAGTTCTCGCAAAAAACTTAAAATTCTGATTTTAATGGAATTGTTTATTATATTAGCAATAATTTTTAGTTCAATCAATAATGAGAACTATATAAATGATATTTCTGATCAAAATTCTGAGGATAAGCTACAATACGATAATCAATTCACAAAAATTAAGAATCAGGGCTATTGGAATTTGACTGGAAGTCCTATTTTTATTAATGGAAGTGCTACAGGCATGGGTGCTCAAAATTGGACTTGGGCTGAAAGTCATGACTGGTGCACTAAGATTAATGGAGCATATATTATTGAAAACGTCACTATCGATGGTCGAGATGTGGATGGGCGTTTAATAGACATCGTTGATTCAAATGATCCCTTTATTATTAGAAATTGCACATTAATTGATTCAGATTATGGAAATTACTTCGCAGCTTTAAGATTACATAATACAAATAATAGTTTAATAATTAACAATAATTTTTCAAATTCTAATTACAATGGGATATTACTTGAAAATAGTAAAAATAATACAATATCGAATAATTTATTAAATGACAACCAGTATGGAATACATTTAGCTGATTATAGCAACAACAATACTATTTACAACAATACAGCAAACGGAAACGGATGGTGTGGAATTCTACTAGGTGGAGGATTACAGGGACAATCATTTAATAATATTATTAAAAACAACACTTTTAATTTTAATACAGTTTATGGAATATCTTTGACTAGTGGTTCAATAAATAATACTATTTCAAATAATACTGTGAGCTATAACACAGGAAAGGGGATTATGCTAGGTTCCCAGTGTAATAATAATACTATCACAGATAACTACATCTGCGAAAATGGAGATAGTAATTATGATTATGGAATTCATTTATATGATACTTGTAATAAGAATAAAATAATCAATAACACTATTGTAAATAATTATGATTCGGGAATTTATTTGGAAGATCAATGTAATTATAATATTATTTATGATAATATTATAAGTGATAACGGAATCAATGGAATAGAATTAGACGATCGATGTAATTACAATAATATAACTGATAATACAATTTCCAATAATAGTCAAAATGGAATTTATCTATATCAAATGTGTGAATACAATGGGATAGAAAATAATACAATAAATGATAATAAAAATCACGGAATTTATTTGCATCAATCATGTGGTAATACTGGTTATAATGTGATTTCAAACAATACTATTAATGATAATAGTCAAGATGGAATACATTTGCTGAATTTCTGTAATAATAACAATATCACTGGAAATTTAGTAAGGGATAATGGAGAGAATGGAATTTATTTATCTACAATATGTAATAACAACAATATAACGGGTAATACGGTAAGTTTTAACAATCAACAGGGCATCTTTATTGATAATTACTGTTATAATAATTATATTACAGGAAACACGGTAAGTCTTAACAATCAACATGGTATCAATTTAGATAATGGGTGTTATGATAATTATATCACAGGAAATACAGTAGAAAATAATTTGAATGGAATAAATATAGTTGATTGTGATGATACAAATGTATCGAAAAATATAGTTTATTCTAATAATCAACATGGAATTGCTTTGTCAGGATGTAATAATTGTAACCTTACAGGAAATAATGTTTATCAGAACGATGAAGATGGATTTATCTTAGAAAATTCTTATGATCTTTATCTGTATAATAATAGTGTAACTCTCAATCTTGACCATGGGATTTATCTAATTAACACGAATAATTCTGATATTGTTGAATGTAAAGCTAATAGCAATTTTAAAGATGGTATTAGATTATTTGGAAGTCATAATATTACGATCATTAATAGTTCAGCTAATTCCAATGCGATTTATGGGATTGCATTACTAGAGAGTCATTTTAATAAAATGGAAAATAATACTGAAACAATTAGCTTGAATGGTGTTAGTGGCATATATTTAGAGGGTAGTCATAATAATACTATTACTAGAAATAATATCAATAATAATCCTATTGGTATCCAATTAGTAAATTCATTTAATAACACAATATCTCCTAACACCTTTATTGGTAATGGAATTAACATATTATATGGTGTTATCGTAATAGATGATGGATCATCAAGCGATGGAGGAGGGGGAGATGGAAGTGTTAAAGATGAATTTCCAATAATTATCATCATCATTATTGTAATTGGGAGTGTAGGTTCTGTAGCTTCCTTAGCAGTAAGGTCATCTATGAAGAAAGGTAAAGTAAGTTATTCAGGTAAAAAAGGTCTTTCAAAAGAACAGAAAGCTAAAGCTAAAAAGAAAGGGATGTTAAATTTTGAAAATGAAACAGGCGAATTAGAAACTATTAAATCAGCTAAAGAAATTCAAAAGAAAACCAAGTCAATTACAGATGAATTTCAGAAGAAAATGGATCAATTAGAACCAAAATCAAAATCTCAAGAATTAACTGAGGCAGAAAAAGCTGAACTAGCAAAAACGGAAGCAGAAATGGAAGTTGATAAGCAGAAATTTATATGTGTTGTGCATAGGGGACCAATTCATGGTTCAAATATTTATCTTTGTAAGCATTGTGAGACCTTTTATTGTGAAAGATGTGCTAAGGTCCTTAAAATGAAAGGAGAGAAATGCTGGAATTGTGAGAATGAAATTGATATTGAAATCACAGAAAGAGATCGTAATACCCTGTTAGAGAAAAAAGCTGTTGATTTAATTGAAGATATAATTAATGAGAAACAATTTGTTAGAGATTTTGTTGAATCTAATAAAGATATTGAAGAAATTCCTCAAATAAAAGACTATCTTTTTTCATTAATAACTCTTGAAGAATTAGTTAAAATTGATTTAATAGAACTATCACCAGAGGATAAAAAGCGCTTTATTAAAGAGTTAATTCTTCTAGATTATAATGAACGAGAAAACTATTTGGATGAAATACTTAAGGAGTAATTCTTTTTTAAGCGCTTAATTTTTATATTTTTATTTGAAATTATTTATCTTCAATATTAATTCCTAAGTTTCTAAGCTTTTCCCTTATTTCATCGCTAATATCATAAAGTTTTTTCTCTCTCAATTTGTTCCTGATATCTTTAATAATTTCCAAGAGTGAATTAATGATTTTATCTTTCTCATCAACTGTGCCATTAAATTTGTCTTTAAGTTGTTGCTTTAGATTAGGGAATAATCCAAAAATCTCATCTATTGTTTCGATGAAATTAAAGAATTTATCCTTGAACGTATTGGTAACCTTGTTATTCTCTTCAAAAACAATACGATTAATCTCTCTAAATAATGTCATAATTTCTGCAATTGCTATAGGAGTGTTAAAGTCATCATCCATAGCACTAACGACATTTTGCTCTGTACTGTCTATTTTATTAATTAACTCCGCTATTTTATGAGTTTCATGATCGATGGTTTTTATGTCGTTAATATTTCGAATTGTATTTTTCAGTCTCTCATAATTTTTTTTAGCCTGATTCATATTATCTAATGAGTAATTTACCGATTTTCTATAATGGCTGGAAATTAGAAATAATCTGATAACCATCGGGTCATATTCTTTGGCCACTTCTGAAACAAGAAAAAAATTCCCAAGGCTTTTAGACATTTTCTCATTATCAACATTTACAAAACCGTTATGCATAAAATAGTTCGCAAAGGGCTTGCCGGTGTATGCTTCAGATTGAGAAATTTCATTACGATGATGTGGGAATTTCAAATCCTGCCCGCCTCCATGAATATCAATTGTTTCACCAAGATAATTAATTGCCATTGCGGTGCATTCAATATGCCATCCTGGCCTCCCTTTTCCCCAAGGGCTTTCCCAAAAAGGCTCATCTTCCTTTGATTTTTTCCATAGTGCGAAATCTTTTGGATTTTTCTTCTCTTCTATATGATTATAATCGATTTCCTCCTCTTCTTCAGCCTCTAAATCCTCCTCTGAAATATTTTGCAAGATTGTCCTATATTTTGAAAATGAGTTTACATCAAAATATACAGAAGCATTACTTTCATAGGCATGTCCTTTTGATATTAGTCCCTGCACTATTTCTATCATAAAATCGATAACTTCAGTAGCACGCGGATTTTTATAATCCTTTTGAATATTTAAAATATCCATAATTTCCTCGTATTCTTTTATATACTGCTCGCTTAGTGTTTTATAGTCAACGCCGCGCTCATTCGCCCTCTTAATGATTTTATCATCAATATCAGTATAATTTTTCACAAGTTTTATTTCAAACCCTTTAAATTTAAAATAACGTCTTATCAAATCGAAAGCTACAGCTGACTTCGCATGCCCTAAATGGGGGCTGTCATATACAGTTGGTCCACACACGTACATTAATACTTCATTTGGATTCAGAGGTTTAAACTCTTCTTTTTTAAATGTTAGACTATTGTAAAGCTTCATTGATAATATCACCGAGAAGGTTAGTTAGTAAAAGACATTGAAAATCAATAATTAGAGCCAGCGGTGGGATTTGCATCCAAAATGGAAAGCCATTTTAAGTTTTGCACCCACGAATAACCGCTCTGCAGGCGGTCTCCTTAACTACTCGGAATTGCGCTATTAGCGTATATGCTATTATATAGATACGCTGGCAAAGACGCTGGCATGTAATACTCTATTTAATAATTAATTCCTTATTATGTTATTTTTGTTATATTTATTTAAATATTTAGTTCTAATTGTTTTTTATCTTTTTTCCTTTTAATATATACAAGATTGAGACTTTGGTTTTATCAAAAGGAGGTTAGTAACTATATTTAAATAAAAATTACGGGAATGAATTATTCTAAATCACTCCATAGAGGAGTACTTAAATATCTTTCACCCCAATCGCACACAATAAATACTATGTTTTCTCCTTGTTCAAATTCCTTAGAAACTTCATGAATTGCTGCCCAAGCAATTGCCCCAGAACTTATTCCAGCAAAGATTCCTTCTAACCTTGCCAATTTTCGGGCAGTAGCAATTGCGTCTTTATATTCAACTTGAATAACCTTATCATAAATTTCAGTATTAAGTACATCAGGCACGAACCCTGCACCAATTCCTTGGATTTTATGAGGTCCCGGTTTACCCCCAGATAAGACTGGTGAGTTTTTAGGCTCAACAGCATATACTTTAAGCCTGGCTCCTACTCTATCTTTGAGAATCTCGCCTACTCCTGTAATAGTACCCCCTGTTCCAACTCCTGCCACAAATGCATCTACTTGCCCAGCTAAATCATTGAATATTTCTTTTGCAGTAGTTCTGCGGTGAATATCTGGATTAGCTAAATTCTTGAATTGCTGTGGAATGAATATATTTCCTTCTTCTTTAGCCAACTCTTCAGCTTTGGCAATAGCTGCTTTCATACCACCTCCTTTTGGAGTCAGAATTACTTTCGCACCAAAAGCCTTTAGAACTTGCCTTCTTTCAATTGTAACACTTTCGGGCATCGTAAGGACTAAGTTATATCCTTTTGAAGCACACACTAGAGCTAATCCAATTCCGGTGTTTCCTGAAGTCGGTTCAATTATAGTCGTATCTTTAGATATTATGCCCTCCTCTTCGGCTTTTTCAATCATTGCCATTCCGATTCTGTCTTTAACAGAGCCTCCCGGATTGAAATATTCACATTTAGCATAAAGATTGGGTTTAATCCCTTCGGTTATTCTATTTAGTTTTACAAGAGGAGTCCTTCCTATTGTTTCGATTATATTATTATATGCTCCCATTTAATTTCATCTCACGTTATTTAATTTTGATTCATAATATAACAAATTTCCAAAAATATTAGATTCCTCCACCATAATCACCATAAAAAATTTCTATATCACCTTCTTTTGGTTGTTTAATAATAGAAAATTTTTTTTCTAATTCTTGTATTCTTTTTTCTAATGCCGAAATCGTGATGGATAAAGGATCTGGCATATCTCCATGCCGGAGGTCAATTTTTTCTATTTTTTCACCTTTTCTCGAAATGATTTTCCCAGGAACTCCCACAACCACTGAATTTGAAGGGATATCATTTACTACCACGGAATTAGCCCCCACTCTCACATTATCTCCTATCTTTACAGGTCCTAGTACTTTTGCCCCTGTACCTAAAACAACATTATTTCCAATCGTCGGATGCCGTTTTTTCTTTTCAAGGGATGTACCTCCTAAAACCACTCCAGCATAGATCGTAACATTATTTCCGATTTCAGCAGTTTCTCCGATGACAACCCCAGTTCCATGGTCAATAAAAAAATCACTGCCAATAGTAGCTCCAGGATGAATTTCAATGGCTGTCAATTCACGAGCGATATCTGATATATATCTCGGGATAAAAGGCATCCCTAATTTCCAGAAGAAATGACTAATACGATAAAGAAGAACTGCTTTTATACCAGGATAACTAGTAAGTACTTCTAAAAGACTACTGGCAGCAGGATCTTTATGAAACGCAGCACTTACATCTGAGACAAAAAAATCTAAAATTTTTTGTAATTCTTTATCAATATCTTGACGATCAACATCTGAAGTTCTATAATTCAAGTCTAATATGCATTCTGCGCAATATGCTGGACCATTTTGCTCTTTTGTACCCAGGTTTTTACCACAATTTAAGCAGTGTAGGAACTTTTTCATTGACATTTGATCACATATAATACTTTAGAAATTTTATATTTCTATCTATAAAGACTTTATTATCATAATTTCATATAAATTTGGTTTATAATTTAAAAAGAAAATAGAATATAAGACTACACTATTCTTGCTATATCCTATGATTATTAAATATATTATAACTTTTTGAAAAAAAATTGCTAAGAAGAGAACAGAATAATTTTAAGATCAATTATTCTCCGAGTAATTCTTTAACTTCCTCCATTCCTTCTTGCATTTCTTTTTCCTGTTGTTTGTCATGTTTTAACAATAAGTATTGGAATTCTCCAACATGTTCTTTTTCCTCTTTCGCTACGTCCATTAAAACTGCCTTTATATTTTTATCATCAGTTAATGCTGCCATCTGTTCGTATAGGTTTATGGCATCTAATTCAGCCAACATTGCTGTTCGGAGTATTTGTTTATTGAGAGCTTCCTTACTTACCTTTTCAAGAATAATAGGGATATTTGCTAAAGTCATTTTATTACCTCCTTTTAGATTTATTTTTATTTGGATTGTAAATCCTTACACTTTATGTTCTGATAATATCATTTAAAAAATTGACGTATAAAACTTATAAAGTGACTTTTTAAGGGAATTTATAAATTAAAGATAATCATCTCATAAACAATATCTTATAATTAGCAAAACCTGCCAATTTTTAATAAATCATAGAAAAAACGTTTAATAACCCAATCGCTCTATTTTGATAACAGAAATCATATACTTAAAAAAATTAAAAAAAGTGAAATCTTATGTCAGAACAAGAAAAACTTTATGTATCTCCTGATGTATGTATGTGGCCAAATGATGAACACGATACATACCATATTGAAATTACCTTACCGGGAGTGGAAAAGGACACTTTAAAATTGAAAATGCATGAGGATTCATTTTTCATTAAAGGGGAAACAGATGATACAGTATACATAGGTTCTTATGCCGTATGTTGTGAAATTGACCCTGAAAAGGCTAAAGCTTTTTACAAAAATGGATTACTTAAGATAGATGTTCCCTTTAAAGAACCTGAGTTCCATAGCATTGATGTAGCCATAGACTAACAATAAAAAAATACTTCTTTTTTTTATTATTTCTTTAATTGTTTATGATTTAGCAAATTTCTCTTTAGATGCTATCAAAGCTTTAACATCAAAAGGTTTACCATGAGCGGGATAAATGGTTTTTGCCCCGTGATCGATGATTTTCTGCCAACTTTCAAAGACGGTATTTATATCCTGAGCAAAAATTGGTCTCTTTTTTATACCGGTGAATTTTAGAAAATTCATAGCTACATCACCAACAAAAGCATTCCCATTAGCTAATACAATAGCTAGATGATCCGAAGTATGTCCGGGAGTATAGAGGATAGCACCATCTATTCCTAGCGTCTTTAAAAGTTCATGATTATCACTATCAAGAATGATATCTTCTTCTGATAATCTTACCGGGGGATATCCAAATTCATGAAACCGCTCAAACAATTTAAATGTGAACTTGACGCGCTTATTAATTGGTAGTGCATCTTCTTCAGGTTTTCCTTGTTCTAAATAAGATAAAGCATTCTTATGAACAATAATTTTCGCTCCAGTTTTTTCCACTAATTTAGTTGCAAAACCGGCGTGATCATCATGATGATGGGTTAAAAAAAGATACTTGATATCAGTTAGATTTATCTTAATTTTCTTAATTTTCTTTTCAAATTTTTCATAATCTTTTGGATAACTGGTATCTATTAATAAGTACCCTTCATTGCATTTTAAAAAGTAGCAATTCGTATAGCTTAATTTTATGGACTGAATTTCATTTGATTTTTCCATATAGATAATAAACCAAAATAATATATAAAATAAATAAAAACAAAATAAGAAGCAATTTTTTTTAATATCACATCCTTATGAAAAATAATCCAAATTGCAAAGAGAAAAGAAAGTTGGTGTTTTCTTTTGAAAAAAAAAGTTCACAATAAAATCGAATACTATAGGTATAAGATTCAAAAGGCTTCTTTAGATTTAAAAGCGTTACTCCGGGAGGAAATTGAAGAATATGAAATCTTGTTATATGGAAAAAGAGGACTTCGTTATAGGATTGATCGGCTCGAGCAACTATTATATGGAGAGGTTGAGAAACATTGGTTTAACGAATTAAGAGGGCAGAGCCATGCATTAAATAACATAAGAATCTTTTTTAAGGGTAGTTATAGCTCATTTGTCATAAAAAATCTTATAAAAAGCATCTCTCAAATAGGAATAATTAATATTATTAAATTAGCATTGCATCAAATGAAAGTAAGTAATGAGATGAGAAAAATCAACTCAAATATTAGTCATAACGATGAATTTAATGCAATTCTTCAGTATCGAAAAAAAGAAAAGCTCAAACTCTTAAGAGAGCCTAAAGAAGAAGAGGGATTAACATCATATGAGCGATTCAATAAAGCTGTTCAGCTAAAGGAACCCGATCGAATTCCAATAACCCCTTTGATGGACTACTTTTATGCTGCAAATAATAATATGTCATCCAAAGAATTTGTTTTGGGTCCTATTGAAAATCTTTTTACCGCTGTAAGAAATACTTATGCAAAATTTGAAGGGAAGCTCGATATGGTACACCTCCCTATGGGTCGCCTATACGCCTTTTATAATATATTACCTTTAGGGCCATCGGGATTTTATAATGAGTTAGATTATTCTGATGAAATTCCAAGCACTCTTCAATTTATAGAAAAAGGGTATATAAAAACAAAGGATCTTAAAAAAATAAAAAAATTAGGGTTAAGATCGATCTGGAGACCTGTGAGTAATTTAAAGATTCTTGAAACTCAAGCTGATTTTCTAAAAATTGGAAAATATATTAATTATTGGGAACATAAAAAGCACGTACCCATTTATGCTACGAGTGGAATCGTTACACCTTTAGAAGGTTTATGCTATTTAATGGGTATAAAGAATTGGGCTAAAGCAATTAGGAAACACAAGGAAGAGCTCAGAGAATTTTGTGAACTACTTCTGGACTCTACCCTAGCTAATGATTATGTAATGTATTCATTGTCTCAAGTAAAAAGGACTTACATTTGTTTGGAACGTGTAAGTCCAATGTTTATTTCTCCTAATGATTTTGAGGAATTAGTTTTACATGATCTAAGAGAAATCGTTAAAGAAAATGTTAGAAATGGTCTTACTACTGTATTTCATATGGATACTGATTGGACTCCTTTCTTTCATTATTTCCTCGAATTCCCTAAAAATGGAAAGTATATTCTTCACTTAGAAGATTCTGATATTTTTAAAGCAAAAGAAATGCTGGGTAGTCGATTTTGTATTATGGGTAATATTCAAACAAAATTCTTACGATTTGGAACAGAACAACAAATAATAGATAAAACCAAAGAATTAATTGAGGGTTGTAAAGAAGGAGGGGGATACATGATGGCAGAGGGTTGTGAGGTCGCTCCAGATACTCCTTTTAAGAATCTTAAGATTTGGGTAGAAACAACCTTGAAATATGGAGCATACTAATTTTGAATTTATCAGTGAAATTAATATTCTATTTCCATCTCTTTAAGATAGTCAAAAGCAGAATAGGCCGCAATTACCCCTTCAGCTACCCCTGTGATGGCTTGCTTGAAAGGAGCGTCTGCAACATCTCCCGCGGCGAAAATACCGGGGATATTTGTTTCAGACTTTCGGTTGATAATGATTTCACCTTTTTCATTTGTGTTAACTCCAATTCTTTTAGCAAGATCTGAATTTGGATTTGATCCGATTTCGATAAATACCCCATCAACCTCAAATTCCTTACCATTATCAAATATTACTGCTCTTACGGAATTATCTCCTTTTATTCCCGTAATATTAGTTTTATAGATAATCTCGATTTTTTCATTATCATATACACGCTTTTTATTTATGGGTTCCGCTCGTATTTCTTCTCCCCGATATATAATGTATACCTTTTTCGCATTTTGGGTAAGGAACAGTGCTTCTTTTGTGGCAGAATCACTCCCACCTATGACACAAACTACTTTATCCTTAAAGAACGGACCATCACATGTAGCACAATAAGACACTCCTCTTCCCGTAAATTCCTCTTCTCCGGGGATTCCCAGTTTTCTTCTTTCTGAACCAGTGGCGATGCAAATTGTACGGGCTTTAAACTGCTGAAAAAAGGATTGAAGAACAAAATAATCCTCTTTTTGTTCAATGCTCCCTATCTCATCGGAAATATAAGAAATATTTAACGATTGCATATGTTCTCTAAACATTTCCATGAATCCTGGACCGCTTACAGAAGTAATTCCCGGATAATTCTCTATAATATGAGTTGTTGCGATTAATCCGCCAAATGTTTTTCCAACAATAAGTACGTCCATCGCGAAGCGAGCAGCATAAATCGCACAGCCAATAGCCGTTGGACCTCCTCCTAAAACGATAATATCATAAATCTTTTCGGGATCGAACCCGAGTGAATCAGTAGGAAACACGTATATTCCCTCCTATTAATGATCGTAATATTTCATTTGGCCCAACCATCCCAGTAATTGTCTTTTGATCATTGATGATTGTGTAGGGGACACCTGCGGCATCATAATATTGGCCGATATCTTGATTGTGGTTTATATCGATAATTACCGTTCTAATCTTCCCCTCAGAAGCTAGCGCAAACATATTCGCGATGGTAATAACTTGAGGACAATAGGGACAAGTTTCCGTCATCATTATTTTTATTGTACTAGGCTCTATCCTGTTTAAATTCTGTTTTATTGTAGCTTCATAATAATTAGGGGCACCTGCAAAAGTAAATATTGATTGAATAAAGGGCTGGATCTCAGCACCCTGAGGAGCTGCTAAGTACCTGATTACCTCTCTTCCATTATTATCGATAAAAAGAATTGTGGGCACACGAGAAATATCATATTGCTTCACAAACTCAGGATTATCATCTATTGACATTTCTTCAATGGTGAGCATTCCATTTGAGTTTTCCTCATAAATTCGTAATAATGTCATGAATTGACTACAATCCATACAAGCTCTTATCTTAGATCCATCTGCCTCAATCCTTTGAGAAGTAAAAACTTTTAATTTTACTGGTGTTTTTAATTTAGCCATTTCCCTCCGAATAATTTCCTTATAATGTTCATCTGAAGACATTTCGAATCATACCTCCTTATTTTTAATTTATATGTTAAGCATACATCCCGTCAAAATCTCTTTTTCCTTTTGTGAGTTTATCTAATAAGTCTTGAGGTGAAAACATGCCATAAATATGTTCTTTTTCATTTATCATTGTATGGGGAACTCCCTGAATTTGGTATTTCATCGCAATGTCTTGATTGGCGTTAATATCAATGATATTGACTTTAATTTTTCCATCTGATAAAGTAGCAAATAAATTTGCAATAGGTACAACTGTGGGACAATATGGGCATGTATGAGTAATAAACAATTTGATTTCTGATTTCCCGATTTTCTTAAGGTTTGTCATGATGGTGTCTTTGTAAAAAGAAACCGATCCAGAGAAATCTTGTAAACTTTTAATAAAAGGTGCTAATTCTGCTCCTGAAGGTTCTGCGGTATACCGTATGACTTCCCGATCTTTTTCATCTATAAAAAGAATAGTTGGAATTCTTACAACCTTATATTTTTCTACGATGTCAGGATTCTCCTCAGTGGAGTATTCTTCAACATCTAATTTACCATTAGAGTGCTGTTCCAATACATTCAACAAATTAAAAGTGCTATCACATGCCATACACTGTCTAATTTTTGTTCCATCGTCTTGAGTTTTGAAATCGGTAAATAATTTTAAAGAGACTCTGTCTTTCAATTTAGCCATTTCATTTATTATAAGTTTTTCATTTTGAACTATGTAGGACATCTTTAAATCTACTCTTTGTGATTTAACCTAAGATAATTTAGGCAATTTAATATAAAAATCTTTTATACTCTAATCTATAAGAAAATAGCATAAAAAGGTTATTCTAATAAAAATAAAATTATCATTTCAATTTATAAAATAAAAAAATAGGACTCTTGAAGAAATGATATTATATTTATCATCTAATCAACGAATGAAATAAAAAAAAGATTTGAAGATAATCTAGTTAAGATGTTTTTTAATATAATCTATTGTCTTTGTTAAGAGAGGGATTTTTTCTTCCCAATTAAACATTGCCGAAATATGGCCTGCCTTTTCAAACAAATTAAATTCATGAGGGTGATTTTTTTCTTTAAGTTTGTCAATAAATCTTTCGATTGGTTCTATTGGGCATCTTGTGTCATTTTTACCCCCCATTATCATTACAGGAGCCTTTATATCAGAAACAAATGTAATTGGACTTCGATCTAAATATAACTGCTTTAATTCTTTTCGTGGTTTTCCTCCAAACAGAGCCGCTTCAAATTGTTGGAAGAATAGATCTGATAATTTATACATATGAAGCCAGTCCACGACAGGTACCAAAGAAACTCCTGTAACAAAAACATTGGGTTTTTTTGTTAGTGCTATTAATGTCATGTAGCCACCATAGGAAGCACCAGTTATACTCAATTTAGATCCATCAATTTCTGATCGTTCTTTCAGCCATTTTGCTCCGTAGACAACATCTTCTAAATCTCCACCCCCAGGATCACCTATATCCAAATTTTGGAATTCCGTACCATAACCCGTTGATCCTCTATAGTTCGGAGCTAAAACTGCCATACCATTCTGGGAAAAAGCTTGGTGGTTCATTCCGTAAATCCAAGAATCACTAGTCTGACTCCAAGGTCCACCGTGGATATGCATTACTGCAGGAATTTTTGCTTTTTCAGAAATAGCAGGAATATACCACCCATGGATTTTATGTCCATCAAACGAATCATACCATATAGACTGAGGAGGGGTAAATTTTGTAATATCTATATTAAAATCTCTTGTGGTAAGAGGCTTTATGGACTCTGTTCCTAATTCGTGAATATATAATCCATAAGGATCTTTTAGTGAAGAATGTAATGTAATGATTTTTTTACCATCCTTACTAATTTTTGGCCACTCAACAGTACCTATTGGAAATGGAAGAGGTTCCTCAACACTGACTCCAATAGGATGACCACGTAAAGTTGATCGCCCATGTTTAGCTACAATATAATAAATCTTATCACCTTTAGGGCTCCAAACAGCTCCACCAAAATAAGGATTGGCATCCTCCTCTTGATCTAACTCTAGCATGATAGAGTCTTCCCCTTGAAATTCTTGGATATAGAGTCTTCCCCGCCCAGTTGCTTCGCTAAATAAAGCTAACTTTTTATCATCAGAAGACCACGAAGGAATCCCATCTCTTGTATCTTTTTTAATACTATAAATAATAATATCAGATGGATCTTTTCTATTTATAACAGATACTTCAGTATCTATAAAACTTTTGATGGATGTACAAGCAAACCATTTAGCATCATGAGAATAATGTAAGTCGTATAGTATTGGTCCCTTATAATCCAGAATGTACGATTCTTCAGTTTTAAGATTAATTGTTTCTATACCTCCGCCTTTAGGGGATATAATTGTGCGGGAAATCTCCATTCCATCAGGATTCCATGAAATTCCCATTGTTCTATAAGGATTTATGCTTATTTGTTTTTTCTCTCCATCTTCAGTTGAAAGGTTGAAAAGATGAGAGATTTCATCTCCATCTTTATCCATGGGATAAACAATATATTTACCGTCTGGTGATAAATTACCTCCTAGGATGGATTGATTCTCCTTAGTTAATTGCTTAGGCCCTTTACTTAAATCTGTGGGAAGGAGATATAGTTGTAGCAAACCAGTATTATTAGAGGAATAAATAATGTATTTACAATTCTCATCTGTATCAAAACTCCAAATAATAGGAATCTTAACAATATCTTCAATTGTGATGCTAATTTTCATTCACCTATGATTTTTTAGTTCATAAAAATTTGATTTCGATTAGGTTAAGTATAGTTTAGATTTGAATTAAATTATTTGAATTTTTTTTGCAATATTACAAACTCTCTTTTAAGATATTCCTTAAAACTGTATGTAAAATTCCTCCATTCTTATAATATTCGATATCAACAGGAGTATCTAATCTCGCAACTACTTTAAAAGTTTTTTCTTGTCCATTATCAGATTTAGCAATAACAGTCAACTCCCCTTGCGGGACTATTTCTTTAATCCCTAATATTTCATAGGTTTCATTACCTATAAGTCCTAATGAATTTGCATTCTCACCATCTTTAAATTGAAGAGGTAAAACTCCCATTCCGACAAGATTACTTCTATGAATTCTTTCAAATGATTCAGCTAACACAGCTTTAATGCCTAATAATTGTGTTCCCTTTGCTGCCCAATCCCTTGAACTGCCCATGCCATAATCACCGCCCGCAAGGATTAATAACGGAATACCTTTCTTTTCATAGTCCATAGCCGCATCATAGATAGGAACTACAGTCCCCGATATATGATTAATGGTCCATCCTCCTTCTTTATCCACGAGTTTATTTCTAATTCTTATATTTCCAAATGTACCTCGCATCATTACTTCATGATTTCCCCTTCTTGATCCAAATGAATTGAAATCTTTCACATCTATTCCTTTTGAAATTAGATATTGCCCTGCGGGCATATCTTCTGGAATGGCTCCAGCCGGAGAGATGTGATCAGTTGTAACACTTACCCCCAATAATGCTAGTACTTTAGAGTTTTGAATGTTCTCCAAGGGGGGTTCATGAATTGGAAAATCTAGAAAAAATGGAGGTTCACGAATATATGTTGATTTTTCATCCCACTTATACACCTCATCTTCAGGAGGATTGAGTTGATTCCAAAGATCCCATCCTTTAAAAATTTCACTATATTCCTTAGTAAATAAATCAGGACCGACAAATTCATTAGTTAATTTTCTGATTTCATCGGCACTTGGCCAAATATCTTTTAAATATACGGGGTTATCGCTTTTATCTACACCTAATGGATCCTGGTACAAATTTATCGCAACCGTACCTGCCAAAGCAAATGCTACAACCAGAGGAGGAGAAGCGAGATAGTTTGCTCTTACATGAGGACTAATCCGACCTTCAAAATTTCTATTACCACTTAACACCGCAGCGGCAACGAGATCATGTTTATTTATTTCCTTAACAAACTCATCCTTTAAAGGACCACTATTTCCAATACAAGTTGTGCATCCATAACCCACTAAATTAAATCCTAATTGTTCGAGGTAGGACATTAGACCTGAATTTTTCATATAATCAGTTACCACTCGGGACCCTGGTGCGAAACTAGTCTTTACATGATTAGGGACTTTTAAACCTCTTTCTAATGCATTTCTAGCTAACAAACCTGCTCCGATCATTACCGAAGGATTAGATGTATTGGTGCATGATGTAATAGCAGCAATTATTACTGCCCCATGATTTAATTTATCCCCTCTGGAAATATTATTTGTTTCATTTGGTTTATTAAACATTGTTTTCATGCTCTCTAAAAATGTTTTTTTCATTTCTGGAAGCAGTATTCTGTCTTGGGGTCGCTTCGGACCTGCTAGACTTGGTTCCACCTTACTTAAATCAACTTCTATATATTCGCTAAATTCTGGCGTAGGTGATTCTTTCGAATAAAATATTCCGACTTTCTTCAAGTACTTTTCCACTAAATCAATTTGCTCATCCTTTCTCCCACTTAATTTTAAATAATATAGAGTCTCCTCATCAACAGGAAAAAAACCCATAGTTGCCCCATATTCGGGAGAC
The DNA here is from genome assembly GCA_019058445.1 of Promethearchaeota archaeon. Taxonomy (GTDB): domain Archaea; phylum Asgardarchaeota; class Lokiarchaeia; order Sigyniarchaeales; family SOKP01; genus LW40-45. The sequence continues at coordinate 339,668 of JAHPZA010000009.1, forward strand.
ATATTGGCAATTGTTGCTCTGTCTGCTAAACTTAACTCTTTTAAGCTAGGTCCATAAAACTCAACAAACTTTCCAACAACTCCATGTTTTCTTAGGATTTGAGTAATAGTTAACACCACATCTGTTGCTGTCACTCCAGATTTTATTTCCCCTATTAATTTAACTCCAACAACTTCAGGTATGGGCATATAATAAGGCTGACCTAAAAGAACTGCCTCTGCTTCAATACCACCCACACCCCACCCTAAAACACCTAAACTATTAATCATAGTAGTATGAGAATCTGTTCCTACTAAAGTATCTGGAAAGGAAATATTTTCTCCATTCACTTTTCTTAAATGCACTACTGAAGCTAAATACTCTAAATTAACTTGATGGCAAATACCTCGACTAGTGGGAACTACCCTAAAATTATTAAATACGCTCTGTGCCCATTTTAAAAATAAATATCTTTCACGATTGCGCTCCATCTCCATTTCTTCATTTTTTTGAATCGCATTTTCAGTCCCATAAAAGTCAACTTGTATAGAGTGGTCAATTACTAAATCAGCAGGTACTACAGGATTTATTCGGGAAGGATCTCCTCCAGCTCTTTCCATAGCGGAACGTAGTGCTGCTAAATCAACCATCGCTGGAACACCCGTAAAATCTTGAAGGAGAACTCGAGATGGTATATACGGAATTTCCACTACATTATCACTATTTGGTACCCAGTTTAATAGGGCGAGAACATGATCTTTAGTAATAAGCTCATCATCTAAATTTCTTACCATATTTTCTAGCAAAATTCGGAGAGAATAAGGTAATCTACTAATGTCTCCTAAATCTAAATCTTTTAATTTTTGAATATTATATATTGCAGTAACTCCTAGCTTGGTCTCTAAATTCTGCTTTAGTTTACGTTTTAATTCAAAACCATCCAATTATATCACTTAACAATTTCTCTATTAAATTGAATAAGATTAAAAATAATATTTAAATCTGTTATCTTTCGTGCATTGTTATATAATTCTTATCAAGCTCACCTATATAACGAAGTCGAGGTCTGATAAGTTTATTATCCGAAAGCTGTTCAATTGCATGAGCGACCCATCCTGCACTTCTTGACGCAGCAAATAAAGGGGTAAATAAGGGCGTAGGAATTCCTAAAATATGCAAGAGCCCTGCTGAATACAAGTCCACATTAGGGTAAATTTTTTTAGTGTTTATCATATATTCAGTTAATAACTCGGTCATTTCAAAGATATTATCTATTTCTCCATGTTCCGTATCATGTACCAGATCTGGAATACTTTCAATAATTTCACCTCTTTCCCAGCGTTCCCAGAAAAATTTTGATATTTCACGCAGAATTTTTGCTCGAGGATCCCAAGTCTTATAAACTCTGTGTCCAAATCCCATAATTTTTTCTTTGTTTTCCAATTTAGTTTTTAGCCACGGCAAGACATCCTCCTTTTTTTTTATTTCTTCCAACATCATTCTTACAACTCTCTCATTTGCACCTCCATGTAATGGGCCTCTGAGAGTACCAATTGCACTAGTAATCCCGCTGTATATATCTGATAAAGTAGAAACAGTTACTCTACATGAGAAGGTAGATGAATTAATTGAATGATCGGCATGACAGATTAACACATCGTCGAAGGCCTTTTCGATATCTCCACTAGGCTCTCTCCCAGTCATCATATAATAATAATTGGCAGCGTGAGAAAGTTCTTCAGATGGTTCAATTAATGGTAAATTAGTTTGGATCCTGTGTGAAAATGCCAATACAGTTGGAATTTTTGCGATGATTCTAATACCCTTTCGGATATTTGCCTCTTCTGTGAAGATATAGTCGTCAGGATCGTAAAGAGATAATGCCGAAATGGATGTACGTAATAGTTCAATCCGAGTAGTGTTCCTCGGATAACTTTTAAGAATAGTCAAAATATTGTCGGGGATATTTCGCTCTTTGATTAATTGATCTTTGAAAGAACTTAATTGATTTTTAGATGGTAGCCGACCATAAATTAAAAGATAAGCTACCTCTTCAAATGTTGAATTATTCACTAAATCCTCAAGTGAATAACCTCTGTAATATAATTTTCCGTGATCTCCATCAATGAAAGTAATCAGGCTATCATCCACGTATATTCCTACTAATCCTTTATATGTTTTAGAGCGATCAAGTTCACATAACTGTGATTCTTCCTCCTCATAATCCTCACATACAAAAGTATCTGGTGTTTCACATTTACTTGGATGTTGACTCATAATTGAAAAACCTTTTTTGTCATATTTCTTTGGTAATTTACCTTTAATGAACTTAAATTGATATTTAATTCTAATTTTTATAAAAAATTAATAGAAAAGATGTAGGAAAAAACAATAAGAAGTTAAACTAAAATATCTGGTGTGATCTCTGCTAAAGATTTTACACCCGTCATTTTCATTGCTTTGGCTAAGGTTTTTTGTAGATATTCCATTTGTAATCTAACTCCCAATATTCCAGCTCCCACAGCAGCTCTTACTAAGTCTCGTCCTATGAGTACCGCATCAGCACCTAATGCTAACATTTTTAATACATCATAACCATTTCTAATTCCTCCATCGGCTAAAATCATAATTTTGTCTTCCACCTCAGCTACAATATCAGGAAGTACATCAGCAGTTCCGGGTGTGTGGTCAAGTACTCGTCCTCCATGATTAGAGACCACAATGGCAGATGCTCCTACCTCAACAGCAGCTAATGCGTCTTCACTACACATAATCCCCTTAATAATAACAGGTAATGACGTTGATTTCACTAATTCTTCAAGGTCTTCCACACTTTTACGATAAATGGGTCTATCGTATTTCACCATGGCATAAGAACCACACCCATCGATATCTGTTCCTACAGCAATAGCTCCTGCGACTTCTGCCTTTTTAAAAAATTTAATAATAAGATCTTGATCACGGGGTTTAACAATTTTAACACCCCACCCATTTGCTTCGGCTATGGCATCAATCCCCCAAGTATTTTCTAATGAATAGGAATAAGAGTCTCCACGCCATCCTACTGTTTTAGCTTCTTTGCACCCAAACACAACTGATCTACAAAACCCTTTTTCAGTAATTACTTCTTCACCTCCAAAGCTATTTACTCCAGCTACACTTGCTCCCATTATCGGCATTGATAATGCTCTCCCGAAAAAAAAGAATTTCGTATCAGGTTCAAAATGAGGTCCTATTACCCTCATTTTAAGCTTAATTTTTTTTAGGGCAAGAAAATTATTATGAAAGCTTGAGCCGCTTCCAACCCCTCCAATTCCAAGAGGCTTTCCATAACTATGACCCTGACATAATCTTGTATCCAGACCGTCACAATTCCTATATACTCCACAGATGCCTTTTAATTTGTCTCGTGCTTTTTCTCTAACGTCCGGAAGTGTGATATTTCCTGACAAATCTCATTCCACCCGTATTATTAAACCATCTTTTTGGGATCTAATAAAGTATCTAAATCCTCATCAAATTCTAAGCCCATTTCCATTATCACTTCTTTGATAGTTTTTCCCTCATTGAATGCTTTTTGTGCGATTACCGAACATTTATCGTAGCCGATGTAAGGACTTAGATTTGTAACTAACATAATGAGTTTTTCTAATTGCGAATTTATTTGAATTTTATTAGCTTTCAAATCCAATAAACAATTTTCTATAAAAGATTGAATTGCATTACTTAAAATCTGAATTGAATCGAGAATATTGTATATTATAATAGGTTTACATATGTTAAGATCCAAAATGCTTCCATACCCCTCGCCAAAAGATACAATAGCATCATTTCCAAACACCTGTATGCATACTTGAATAAGAGCCTCCGATTGAGTTGGATTAGTTTTTCCAGGCATTATGGAGGATCCCGGCTCATTTTGTGGCAAAATCAATTCAGAGAGCCCCGCCCGAGGTCCGCTCCCCATCCATCTAATATCATTTGCCATTTTCATTAATGAAAGTGATAATTGTCTTAATGCCGCACTGGCATTAACAAGGGTATTATGAGAAGCGATACCTTCAGCTTTTACAGGGTTTAGCTTAATAGGGTACTTAGTAATTTCAGATAATTTTCTAACCACAATTTTCGCAAAATCTTTATGAGCATTAATTCCTGTCCCTAAAGCAGTTCCTCCTAATGGAATATAACACAACTCATCGAACACATATTTAAGTCTTTTTTCACTGATTTCAATCTGTTTTCTATAAACCTCAAATTCCAATGAAATTGGGATAGGTACAGCATCCTGTAGGTGAGTTCTTCCGACTTTAATAATCCCATTAAAATCTCTGATTTTCTGGTTCAAAGTTTCAATTAAGTTTTTAATTACTGGAAAAAGCTTATTACTCAATAAATGTAGAACTGATACATGCATAGTTGTAGGGATTACATCGTTAGAAGATTGCCCTTTATTCACGTGATCATTAGGGTGAACTGGATACTTTTTACCCATAGGATGTCCCATTATTTCATTTGCTCTATTAGCCAGAACTTCATTCATATTCATATTGGTCTGGGTACCAGATCCTGTTTGATAAATGTCAATAGGAAATTGATCAAAATGCTTATTTTCTTCTAATATTTCTTTCATTGATAAAAGAAGTGCATCTCCAATTCCCTTTTCTACTAATTTTAACTCTAAGTTAGCTAACAAACATGTTTTTTTAACTTCTGCAAGTGAGCGAATAAAGATATCTGGAAATCTTTTTTTGCTAATTTGGAAATTTTGAATGGCTCTTTGTGTATTTATACCCCAGTAAACATTACTAGGAACATTCATTTCGCCTAAAACATCCTTTTCTTTACGAAATTCTTCATTCATTTTTGATCCACTTATCTCTTATATCTTTTATAGCAGTTCCGGGCATAATATTTTTAGGACAAACGCGATTACAAATAAAGAACTTCTCACAAGCGGGTACGCCATCTTCTTTTATAATCCGCGAAACTACTTTCTGTTGCTTTTCTTTAGTTATTCGTGAATCATTTATAAATCTATCTGCCTTTGCGAGTTGGGCCGGTCCCAGATAACTTGGATTTTTATTACTAACAGGGCATGCCCAGCATAAGCCACATAGTATACAATATACTAATCTCTCAATTACTTTCATTTGGGTTGGAGATTGTTTTGATTCTGGTGCTACATCGTTCCATTCTCTTACCAAATAAGGTTCAATTTCTCGATAAAATTTCCAAAAGGGTTCCATATCTACGACTAAATCTTTAAGAACTTTCATATTGGGCAATGGTTCAATTAAAATTTCATTCTCTTTATCCCAATATGAGTGATCTCCAAATTCAAACTCAGGTATATTGATTGACTTTTTCGCCGTTTTAAGTGTAGATACTTGCACTCTACATGCTAGCATAGGAACTTTATCTATTGTCATCCCACAAGAGCCACATATTGCTCCTCTACACGCATATCTAAAAGCGAGTGTAGAATCAAAATGATCTTGTATATAAAACAAAGCTTCAAGGACACTCATTCCTTTAGATATTGGAAGTTCATACCTTTCATAACGTATATCTCCATTTCCAGGATTTCTATAAACTAATAATTTGACATTTTTTGTCATTTCAATAAGCACGCTCCTTTACTTCAAATATTCCCAATATAACGGGTTTTTGTTTCAGCTCTAAACCATCTTTAGTTCTATAAACTAAAGAGTGCCAAAGAAAATTCTTATCATCTCGTTCAGGATAGTCCCAGCGGTAATGTGCACCCCTACTCTCTTTCCTCATCAAAGCAGCATATGCAGTTACTTCTGCAATATCTAACATACTTCTAAGCTCCAAAGTGCGAATAAGACCATAATTAAATTTACGATCTGATGTTGCTATGTGTACGTCTTGAAAATCTTCTTGTAATCTTTTAAGATCCTCATACGCGTATTTAAGTTCATCTTGTTTTCGAAAAACTCCAACATATTGATTCATAATTCCTCCCATGGCCTGCCTTATTACAACTGGTTTTTTACCGCTGTTATTTTCCCATTTTTTAAATAAATCTTCAGTTTCCTTTAATACTTTATTTTCAACATTTTCTCTGATAGGTGAGGATGGTCTTGAGGGTAAGCCTTTTTCCAATAACTTTCTGCCAATGGCTCTTCCGAATACTGAAGTTTCTAATAATGAATTACCCCCTAAACGATTTGCTCCATGAACAGAAAGGCATGAACATTCCCCAACAACCCATAGTCCAGACAAATCAGTTTCTCCAAAATCTCCTTCAAATTTTGTAGCTATCCCTCCCATACTATAATGTTGACCAGGTTGTACGGGGATTGGCTCCTCAATTGGATCTATTCCCGCAAAGTAAATACTTATCTCTCGAATCCCGGGAAGCCTTTCATTTATTTTATTCGCACCTAAATGAGTAAGATCTAGATTAACGTAAGCATTTTCGAAGCCACGCCCTTCCATGACTTCAATGTCGATTGCCCTCGCTACCATATCACGAGGTGCAAGTTCCATTGCCTTTGGGGCAGTTTTGCTCATAAATCGTTCACCTTCATTGTTATACAAAAGCCCTCCTTCTCCGCGTGCCCCCTCGGTAATTAAAATATTTGTACCATATAAAGTTGTAGGATGGAATTGTACAAATTCACAGTCTTGCATTGGAACTCCCGCTCTGAAAGCTGCGCCATTTCCATCTCCTGTATTGATAATTGCATTTGTAGAGCTTTTAAACATTCTCCCAAATCCTCCCGTGGCGAGAATAACATACAATGATCGAAATATCACAAGTTCCCCGCTGGCAATATCAAGACAGATGACGCCAGCGATTTTATTCTCAACAACAATAAGGTCAATCAAGAAATATTCATCGAAAAATTTAACACTATTTCTAACACACTGTTCATATAAGGTATGCAAAAGTGCATGTCCAGTACGATCTCCTGCGTAACAAGTACGAGGAAAGCCAGCTCCTCCGAAAGGTCTTTGGGCAATTAAGCCAGAATCTAACCGCGAAAATGGAGCTCCCATACTCTCAAATTCAATCACAATTTTTGGAGCTTCTTCACACATAAACATTACTACGTTTTGATCAGCTAAATAGTCGGAGCCTTTAACTGTATCAAACGCATGTCCTTTCGGGGTATCATCCTTGCCAACTTCTAGATTGCCTAGAGCAGCGTTAATTCCTCCTTGAGCAGCTCCTGAATGGCTACGTACAGGATATACTTTACTAATAATCGCTACATTCCATTGAGATGATAATTCCAAACCAGCTCTTAGGCCACTAAGTCCTGCCCCTACAATAATTACATCAAATTCTTCAATATCCATAAAATACCAACTATTCTATATATTTTAATTTGAATTATAATATAAAAAACAATATGGATTAGCGAAATGTTTCTAATAATTCATTAAATTTAATTTTGTCTAATTCCCTTTTGTAGAGGGGAGTGCTGTCATTATCGTAAATCCCTACATTTTCTTCGTAAGTTTTTTTATTGGGATTAAGGTATAAAATTCCTAAAGGGAATTTTCTAGTTTCTAAAGCTTTTTCAATTGCTTTATTTTGGTCATAAGGATCATGAGAATCATCTAAATAATAAGTGTTTTGTTTATACCACTCATAGGTGTTGACCCGATTGAAAGAGACGCATGGACAAAATAAATCTATCAAGGCATATCCTTTATGTTTGATAGCTTTTTTAAGGATCTCTTTAGTTTGTTCAATATCGCCCACAAAAGCACGGGCTACAAAGGAAGCATCTAATGATATAGCTATTGCCGGTGCATTAAAAGGCTGATTATATACTCCTTTTACTTGTACCTTTGTTACAAAGCCAATTTGGCTTGTAGCAGAAGCCTGTCCCTTAGTAAGTCCATATACCTGATTATTGTGTACGATATTCACAATATCCGGATTATACCGAATCGTATGTAGAAAATGATTACCTCCCTCACTAAAAGTGCACCCGTCTCCACTAACTGCTATGACTGTAAGTTCTGGATTGGCAGCTTTGGCTCCAAGTGCATTGGATAAATATCGCCCATGTAGTCCATTAAAACTCTGGGATTTCATGAAATGTGGAAATTTTCCAGCTTGACCAATTCCCGATATTAAAGCAAATTCATATGGTTTTATTCCTAATTCGCTAAGGGTTTCTTTCATTATTCTAAGAGCAAGATAATTTCCACAACCTGGACACCACGAAATTTCTGCATCTCGATCAAAAATATTACTTGACATTTTCTTAATTATTTTCTCGAATAATTAAGATATCTTTTACTAACGAATAAATAAATTCTTTCTTAATAGTTTATAATAAGACTTAGGACTATGAATTATATTTAAAAGTAATCTAATGTTTTTTGCTTTCTAAGTCTTATAAAATCTTCAGTACTAAAGTTTTTTATGTTTTTTTCTTCATATTTCTTTAATAATTGTTCTAAACTGTAAATATCCTTCTCAGCACTTAATTGAATTATATCATAGAAAGTACTTGTATGGTTTTCAGGAATTCCTATTATTTTTTCGAATAATAAAGGAGATACTAATCTAGTATCATCCATCTTAACCTGTTTAGTTTTATATCGAATACTTGATGGAAGCTCAAAATATAATTTATATGAATCCCACCTAGTTCCAACAAGAAGGAGCAATGAATTAGGAAGATTTCTATACTTTGAAGTTTTCCTTGCGATAAGATTCTTATGTAATTTATTTCTTTTGAAAAATCCTAAAGAAAACTCTATTAAAAGATAATCTTTTGATGCCAATAGGTAATAAAAATTACTTAGAAAATTTCTAAGCTCTGGTATCTCTTCAACTAATTTCTTGAATCTAGTTTTCAAATGTTTTAAAAAGGTATTATTGATGATTATTATTGCATCTATCCGAAAACCTTGTTGTGGATAAAAAATTTCAGTCTCAGTAAAATATATCGGAGTTAAATTTTGCCCATTAATAATATCAGGTATAAAGAATTTTAATATATCGTGATTAAGGATTCCGATTCGCTGATTGATTATTTGCCGTGAATTTAGATTTAGATAACTTACTATATCAGAATATGATTTATTGAATCTTAATATTGAATTTAAAAACCCCCGATAATATTTTTCTACTTCTTCATAAGAGGGAGCTTCATTTTCATCTAACTCAAAAATTTCAGATAAATCAGGATAAATAATTTCTATAAAATAATTTAATAATCCTTTATACGTCGTTTGCGTGTAAATTACTTCCCAATGAGGATCAAATCCTAGATATTTTACAAAATCATTGTAAGTATAATCTAGTCTTTTTAAAGATTTTCTAAATCCCCGAAATTCTGATTTATCTATTTGACCGCTTTTAGGTATTTCTTTAAGTCCAAAATCGTGCTTTAATCTCAAATTAGGTAAGATTTTTTCATAAAAAAACTTAATATGCTTTTCTAAATCCCAGCCAACATAACTATACTTATATTCAATATTAGGTGTAAAACCAGCACCAATGATTATATCATTCAGATTTAAACCCAATGTATTATATGCCCTTTTCCAATAGCCGGAAAAACCTGCTTTTTCTATATCATCTTCAGAAGGACTTTTGTTAAATATTGGATAAATAACTTCTCGAAAAAAGTCAATGGCTAAACTATTATTGATTAACCAATCGTAGCGATGAATTAAAGTTCTATATTTAATATTATGTTTTTTAAAAAATGAAATTTCTGCTTTTGAAAAATTAAATCTTTTGATAAATAGATTTGCTTTTTTTACAATATCTCCATAATTTAACTTACGATAATCAAGAGCTCTTATGAATTTATTATTTATTATTCGCATGACCTCTCTCATAGGAGCCTCATCAGGTAATAAAGAGTATTGTTTCTGAACTAATTTAGTTAATATTTTATCTTTTAAGTATCTGGAAGCGTTAAGTATTGCATCTTTATAATATCTTGGATATCCATTTTCATTCCAATCTAAAAAACTCCAATTTTGGCGCTTAACAACAATATGTTCTTTGCTCATAAAATCTTTCAAATGCCCATTTTTTATAAGATCTTCAATATCAGAATTATTAAGCTCCTCGGTTTTCTCATATTTCTGTTTCTTTATAGAACAAAATCCAAAGTTCTCACATTCTAACTCTTCTTTAATGGATTTTTCTTTTTCGTACTCTTTAGACATGTTTTTATCACATCACTTTGTTATCTTGATCTTAAATAGATTAGAACGTAATATTTTAACATTTTTTTAAAACTATTCAAATACCGAAACGAATATATAATTCTTTTTCATCATATTTAAATCTTTGATTTTTGACAGAATTTAGAAATGGATAAAAAATTATATATAAAATAGATTTTATTAAACTACAATGGGCATGAATAGAAAAGAAATCGTTGAGGAAATTAGAATTGTACTGAATCAAAATGAAGATCTAAAGGACGTTAAATTTAAACCGCATTATAAAAGTAAATTTTTGACCTCATCCATGATATAGTAATCCTATATTTTCTATTCAAGCTTATAATATACTTAATATTTATTTCTTTATTATTTAATTTGATAGATGTAAGACAAAAATTTCTATTAAATTGGTGAAAATAAAATATCAAAAAGAAAATCAGAAATAAATTCTTTTAATTTTAAAATTATTTGCCTATTGATTTGTATTGTGAGTCTTATTATTAGTTTTATAAGTTTATATATAATTCAGGGCTTACTAGGAATAATTTTGTTTTGTATATTTTTTAACATGTTATTAATTTTTATATATATCAATTCACGTATCATATTCCAATTTAACACCAGTTTAATAGGTGTATCATTATTTTTGATTGGACTTGCCTTTGCAATATCAACATTAGTTTTTAATCCATTTAACATCTTAGGAACATTATTGTTTGCTATTATTTATATGGTAATGATCGTAGTTGGAATATTATTTATTAAAGATGGAATAAAATTCAAACAAAAAGATAAAAAATGTAATCAACTAGTTATAGAAAAAATAATTCACAAAAATAAGATGGATAAAGAAGAAGTTCAGGTTTTAGAAAATTTAGAAAGAATTCTTGGAAGGAAAATTGCGCGATTAAATAACATTAATTATGATACAATTGGAGTTCAAATTGTTGAAAATAAAATCGTAGGATTGGCCTTGTATAAATGCGAGCTAAATTATTTACCAGATTACATAGGTGAACTTAAATCACTCCAAGTATTAGGTTTGAGTTCTAATCAATTAAAAGAACTCCCTGAATCTATAGGCAGATTAAACTCTCTGAAAATATTAGATTTAGATAATAATCAGTTAAAAAAACTCCCTGAATCCATTGGTCAATTATCATCTCTAGAGGGATTATTAAGTCTAAGAAATAATCAATTAACTAAACTTCCAGAGTCCATTGGAAAATTAAAATCTCTTAAAGAATTTAATTTAAGTAAAAATAAATTAACAACTTTACCTGATGCTTTTAAAGCACTTGAATCACTTGAAATTTTAGATATACGATTTAATCCGTTATCTAAGTCAAAAAATCAAGATGATAGGACCAAAATAATATTAAAATATTTGAAAAAGCATGGTGTTAAAATTTATAAATCTTAGTTCTTCTTAAGGAAATTATTATTATAAATAAAAGATTTAAATTCTACTTGGAAAAAGGATTATCAATAGTCTCAATCATTATTGGTGCATGTTTTGTTATATATTTCTGGATTCTAATTGGTTTAACACTGTTTTGGATTAGTTTTTCAAATTATTATATCAATTGGAATATATTTATCCCAATCTTAATTATCTTGTTCTTAGGAATAATCGCAATCATTATTGGAATAAAAGGATTAAGAAACAAATTATATAAAGAAAAGATAACTCAAATTCGGTTTTACTTCTTTTAATCACCCTCAACAATTTTTTTTAATTTTTGGTGTAATTCTTCTACTGAAAACACATAACCACTGTACTTTAATATGTTTATATCGATCTTTACATGAGTCTCTAACTCTACTAACTTGGCAAATTGCCCTGTAGGATTGTTTTCGATTGCGATAATCTTTTTCGCTTTATTCACATGGTCAATAATACTTGAATGTAAAGGATAGACTTGCTTAAAATGCAAAAATGCGATATCTTCTCGGTTCAGAGTTTCGAGTGCTTCTTTAATTAAATAGTAGTTGCTTCCCCATCCTATGATTAAAAATTCATAATCATCATTTCCAATGAGTTCAGGTGGTGTAGCTATCTTTTTGATGAGTTCAAGTTTCTTATACCGTTTTTCAACTGTTTTTTTCCTAATGGTTGGATCTTCTGTAATATTTCCTTCTTCTGTATGAGTATGACTATCCGCATCTACTAGTCCAGTTCCGTATCCTGGAACACTAAGAGGAGAAATGCCACTTTCAGTGAATCGATATCTTTCATAATTCTCATCATTTTGTACGAAATATTTTTTAATTTCTAATTTTTCATGCTCTAAAGAAGATATGTTGTAATATGAATCAATGAGATATTGGTCAGATAAGATAAAAACGGGTACTTGATATTTTTGTGTTAAATTAAACGCATTTTGAGTTAGTTTAAACGCATCTTCGATTGTTCCTGGAGCGAATATAATTCTTGGGAAATATCCCGCTCCAGCATAAAGAACTAGTTCAAGATCTTCCTGCGCAGTACGAGTGGGCATACCGGTCGCAGGTCCAGGTCTCTGACCAACAAGTATTACAATAGGTAGTTCCATCATACCTGCTAAACTTACTCCTTCACACATTAGAGAAAAACCACCTCCAGAGGTAGAAACAAAAGAACGCGCCCCTGTATATGAAGCACCTATAGCTTTATTTATTACACTAATCTCATCTTCAGACTGATCAACTATAATAGAGAAATCAAGACCATGTTGAGCAAGAAAAGTTCCAACACCAGTAGAGGGAGCCATTGGATAAAATGTAACATAATTGGCACCTCCAGCTATAGCTCCCAGGGCCACTGCTTCTCTTCCATCTAACAAATAATCATTAATTACATCAAAATTTCTTTTCAACATGAATTCTCTCTTTATTTTGCTATTTCTTATTAAATTCGCAGCAATTTCGAATCCTTTATCAGCAGCTTTAATATTCTCATCTATAAGAGCTTTTCCTTTACTTTTAAAAGTTTCAGAAAGAGCTGTGTGAAGTGTATTTTCATTTACATTTAAAAGACCACATATAACACCAAGAGCAATTATATTAGCAAAAATTTTACCTCCAATTTCCTTTGCAAGTTGCTCAAAAGGAATTTCAATCCTCTCGCAATCATTTTCAGAGCTCGTTTGAATAAATTGCTTTTCCCCGAGGACTAAAGTTTGTTGAGAAATTCTTTCCTTTATATGAGGTATTGCCTCTTCGTTAAGAGGAATTAATATGTCAATTCGTTCTATATAAGCCCGAACTGGATTGGAAGAGACACGTATCGATGTGGAATTAACCCCACCTCGAACTCTTGACATATATTCTCTCGTTGCAAATACATTAAATCCAGATTTTTTTAATGTTCTTGTAAGTAAGCTTTCAACTGTTTGAATTCCTTGACCCGCAGCTCCACATAATACTATAGAAAAATCATTCTCCAAAATAATTTCCTCCTTTTTTGAGTTTGATATGACAACAGTTATTTAAATGATTCAAAACATTGTATTTTTGACAAAACTACTTTTTATTTAAGTTGGGATAGATAGTATTAAAAAGACTTTGTTAATGAATTATAAATCTGCAATTATAGAAACTAATAAATTATAGAATATTAGAATAAGTTTTATTAAGAAATACAGAAATTTTATATTTAATTTCGAAGCAAGGTGGCGTAAAAAATTCGCTTACTCGAATATGAAAGTAAGGAAGTATTTTCTCAATTTGGTCTTCCGCTTGCGAAAAATAATGTGATCAATAATAAGGAAGATATTGAAGAAAAAGTAGATATATTTCAATTTCCAGCAATAATTAAATCACAAATTGCGATCGGAAGTAGAAAAAAAGCTGGGTTAATTAAAATTGCGCAGAATAACACCGAAGCAAAAGCTCTATGTGAAGAATTCTTTAGGAAAGAGGTTGGAGGCTTTCGAGTAGAAGCTATTCTTATTGAGGAATTGGTTACAATTCAACATGAATACTACTGCTCAATCGCCTTAGATGCTTCCAGTAGGCAGTTCTTTTTAATTGCGAGTAAAGAAGGAGGAATTGATATTGAAGAAGTGGCGACAACCCATCCCGAGGCTATAATTAAAGAAAATTTTTCATTGAAACAAGGTTTAACCAAAGAAATTGCTAAAAAGGTCGCAGAACAATTAGATATCACAAATAAACTTTTAAATTCTGCTATAGATATTTTTTTAAAGTTATGGGAAATTACATTTAAGACAGAAGCGCAATTAGTTGAAATTAATCCTTTAGTTTTGACCCCTTCAGGGTTATTAGCCGTAGATGGAAAGATGATTTTAGATGATGATGCAGCTTTTCGCCAACCATTAATTCAAGAATTAGAACCAAAAAAACTCTCTAATTTGGAGAAAGTAGCTAAAGAGGCAGGTTTTTCATTTGTAGAATTAGAGGGGGATATTGGAATCTTAGCAAATGGGGCTGGGTTAACTATGGCGCTTTTAGATGTATTATCTCAGCTCGGATTAAAACCCGCAAATTTTTTAGATGTTGGTGGGGGTGCCAGTAAAGAACGTGTGTATAAAGCCCTTGAGTTAATATTTAAACTGACTCCTAAATGTGTTTTAATTAATATTTTTGGTGGAATAACCCGCTGTGATATTGTTGCAGAGGCTGTTATTCAAGCTCTAAAAGACTTCTCAAATGCTCCCCCTATAGTTATCAGATTAACGGGGACAAATGAAAAAGAGGGAATTGATTTACTTAAACGTGAGAATATTAATGCATTCAATGACGTAATGGAAGCAGTCAAAAAAGTGAAGGAGGTACTAGGTGGCTAAAATGTATGTTAGTCAAAATTCAAAAGTGGTTGTTCAAGGAATAACTGGAAATCAAGGGGCCTTTCATACCAAATTAATGTTAGAGTATGGAACTAATATTGTTGCGGGAGTTACACCAAAAAAGGGAGGGCAAGAGGTACATGGTGTACCTGTTTTTAATTCCGTTAAAGAAGCAGTCTCAGAAAAAGACTGTGATACAAGTATTATCTTTGTTCCAGCAAAATTTATGTTTGAAGCTGTAAAGGAAAGTATATTAGCAGGTATCGCGATGACTTGTATTATTACAGAAAATGTCCCAGTCTTTGATATGTTAAGACTAGTTGAGATGGCTCAAGAAAGAAAACAGCATCTTCTTGGTCCAAATTGTCCAGGAATGATGATACCAGACAAAATAAAGCTAGGAATAATGCCAGGAGATATGTGTCATTACGGCAATGTAGCGGTGATTTCAAAAAGTGGTACTCTTTCTTATGAAATTACTAAAACAATTGGTAACGCAGGAATTGGAGTTTCGGCTTATATTGGCATTGGAGGAGATCCCATTAGAGGGAAGACAATGATTGAAGCTGTTGAATATTATTCTAACGATCCTAACACTAAAAAAATTGTACTTATTGGAGAAATAGGAAGTGATGAGGAAGAAAAGACTGCTGAATTTATAAAAGAGCATGTTTCTAAGCCCATCATTGCATATATTGCGGGAAAAAGTGCCCCTGAGGGAAAAAGAATGGGTCATGCGGGAGCTATAATTTCTGGAGATTTTGGTACAGCCCAAGGAAAGATTAAAGCATTAAAAAATGCTGGAGCTTTAATAGCAGATTTACCATGGGAAATCCCTAATCTTTTAAAATAATCAGAAAAATACTAAGTCTAATGTCAGAATGGAATGTAAAACTAATTGAAAAGATTGAAAGAACTAAGGATACCAAAAGCTTTCGCTTTGAGCGTCCAGAAAATTTCACATACCTTCCCGGGCAATTTACTACTTTTTATATACCGAAAGAAGGAAATGGTGAATTATTTCACCATTTTTCATTTTCTAGTTCTCCAACTGAACCATTTATTGAATTTACAACCCGTATCCGAGAAAGTGAATACAAACAGAGATTAGATCAACTTTCTCTTGGAACCACAATAAGGATAAGCACTATATTAGGAAAATTTTCATTAACTAAAAAAATAAATAAGGTTGTTTTCATCTGTGCTGGAATAGGAATCACAGCGGCTAGGTCAAATATAAAATGGGTAATTGATACTCAAACTAACATTGACATAATATTGTTGTACGGTAATAGAGACTTAAATAATATAGCTTTTAAAAATGAATTAGAAGCAATTAAGCAAAATAATTTTAAATTGTTTCATATTCTTTCCCACCCTACTGAGGATTGGAAAGGATGGAAGGGACGAATTAATGAACATTTTATATTATATAGTGTTCCAGATTGGGAGGAAAGAAGATGGTTTATCTCGGGACCACCAGCGATGGTTGACATGGTTGAAAAAATTCTTACAGAAGATATATGTGTTCCTATGGAGATTATAAGAGAAGAATTCTATATAGGTTATTAAAAAAAGGAAACTAATTATTTCTGTAAAGTGATTTTGAGGATAAAAATGCCATTTAAAGTAATAAATCACACATATCTCTTAGTTCAAAAGGAATCTTTTTTTTACGTCCATATACTTTCAAAATCCAGTACGCATCAGGACAATATGAGGTAATAAAATTGCCCTCATCTGAAAATTTTTCAAAAAATCCACTTTCCTCTTTAAAATCATTCATCCTCTTAAGTGCAATAGTTTCAATAATATCAGTTCTTAATTGATGGCCTACACCACCACCGCAACATGTTTTTGGAACTTTTGTTAATACATTATATCCACTCTTTTTGTATAAATCTTCTAATATCTCAACAATTCCGGGAAATTCTCCATTTCTTAGAGGACATGCATGTTGGATAACTAAATTTCCTGACTTCTTTTTTTCAGCAGGAGAAAGAAATTCTGTAAAATAGTTAATTTCGAGATCTGACATGCTAAACTCTTTTTTAAAAACCATGTAGCAACTAGGACAAGCAGTAATTATTCTTTTATATCCATTTTCTTTAAATATAGTTTTATTTTTGTTAACTAATTTATGATATGTATCCATTACTCCATTGCATAAAATAGGATATCCGCAGCATATTTCTTTATCCAAAAGAGTAAAGTCTATTTTTTTATGCAATAAATATTTAATGAGATTCTCGGCATATACGGGAGTTTTCACAGCAGTAAAGCATCCTAAATATAAAAGGGTTTCAGATTCTTTAGGAATACCTTCAGGGAAGTTAACTCTACTCTTATTCATAGTAAATGGTGTTCCAAATGTCTCTAATGCGTTAATAGTATCATTTAATCCCTTTATCTTTCCTCCATCCTTTAGAAATCTCTCTTTTAACTGAAATCTTTCTACTGAAGTACCGCAATCATTGCAATGTATGCAATTATAGACTCGAAAATAATCATCCTGCTTGAATCTATAATCACTTTCAAGAAGTTTTTTAACTTCTTCATTAGTAATAAAATGGTCGGGATCCGCTTCTCGACAAGGACAATAATAATCTTCTTGCTTAAAATCATTCATAGGAGTAATTCAAATATATCTTTAGCTTTTGGATGAATTTTACATTGTTTACTAAATCTGCGTAATATCCACCAGCAACTTACACAATAGGTCGTAGCAAAATCCACATTATCTCTGTCAAAATCTTCCATACGTTTTTTAGCAACAGCTTCAATAATATCTGTTCGATGCATATAGCCAAGTCCTCCTCCACAACACCAATGGGGAACATCTATTACATTGTAACCACTTTGTTTCAATATATTATCCACATTCTCAGAAACATCATCTCGACCACGATTTATTAGTTGACAAAGATGCTGAACCTCAATTGACCCAGATTTTTTAGTTTTTGACGGTTTTAAATAATCTATAATATACTTAAAATCGACTTCTCCATCCATCTCTGGTTTATAATAGGTATTGAAGAGAAAATAACAAGCCGGACAAAGACAAATAACTTTTTTATATTTTTTAAAAATTTCGATGTTTTCTTTTTTGCATGTTTCAAATTCTTCCATAGATCCCGAAGCAAACCATGGCCAGCCACAACAAATTTCTGTGTCCAAGATGGTAAAATCAATATTTTGATTTAAGAGATACTGTAGAGAGTGCTCTGTATACCGGGGAATCCTGATTGTTGAGAGACAGCCCATAAAAAAAAGGGTATCAGACTCTTTTGGAATACCCTCAAGACGTTTTATTCTCATTTTATTAGTTGGATAGGGGGTTCGAAAGTTTCTGAAACATTCACGCATCTCTTCAAGACCCTCAACAGTGAGATCTTGAGAGAGAAATTTTTGCTTTAATTTTATGCGTTCCATTTCAGTTTCACACAACCCGCAATGGACACAATTATAGATCTTTAAATAGTCATCCTGGGTAAATTCAATTTTATCAAGCTTATTGACCATTTCCTTAACTTCATCATCACTATAAAAATGTTGAGGATCAATCTCCTCAGTTGGATATTTTTTTCTGCCTTTAGGATATTTTAAATAATCGCCCATAAAAATACTTACCCTATTTATCATAAAAATGCGTTTATAATTAATAAAATAAAAAAAAAGAATATTTCATTATTTATCTTCTTTCAGTTTTACATCTGTTCTTTGTATGCCGACTTCTTTACTAGATGGTATAGCTGTGCCACAGTGGTCTTTTTTAGCCTCACCCTCTTTAAAGGCTTTATCCATTTCTTTCTCTAATTCATCTTCTGTCCATTCTTTATCAGTCATAATATAAAATATCACACTCAAATAAATAAAAATTAGGTTTATAAAATATTGAATAATCGTTAAAAAATGCAAATCCATCTTAAGAAAGAAAAATTGAAAATAAAAAGTAGTTAAAAATGGTATATTTTTACTATTGTTGATTTATGTATTCTAACGCAGCATTTTCCTTTTCAACAGGGCGTCTCTCAGGTACATTTATATATTCTTTTCCTATACTCTCATAATAATCTTTTCGCATATATAAATTACAATAACAAGCGCCAAACTCGGGAACATCCTTTTGAGCATAATCACATGGGCAGATTAAGTCTCTATCCAACTCTCGGTTCCCACAAGCCAAACGGCAGGGACATGATTGGTAGCCCAAATTTTTCTTATTTTCTACGAGTCCGTCAATCAAATCATTTAATGTTTTTTGATCTTTGTTTAATATCCATCCGTTCTTTTCGGCTACTTGTTTACAATACTGAAGCATTCCGTCTTTTGTTTCCATGTCCATTATGTTTCCTCCCCTTGTTTCATTAATTCTTCATATTTATTCGGATCATATCCCACTACTACATCTTTTGCGTCGCACACCATATATGGATATGAAATTCGGTTTTGATAGTTAGTTCTTAAATAATCAAGTATTTCGGATTTTTGAGATGTCTGTATTTTATCCACATCTACATAACGATATTTTATATTACGCCCGTTTAACCAAGCTTTACACTTTTTACACCACATGCAAGTACTGAGGGTGAATATAGTGATCTCTCTTTTTGCATTTTCTCCCTCAACTTGAACTGCTAAATTATCTATTAATTCTTCTGTCGTCATAAAAATCATATTTTTTATAATTTAGATCTCTATTAAATTAAATTGTTTAATCTAATATTTAGGATTTTTTAATATTACTTTTCCATTCTGGGTCTATACAGTTGAACGCTTCTTCTGTTAAGCTTCGAATCTCACTGTCGCAGGAATCTAATAATATTCCTAAATGTTCAAGTGCTCTCTTATCCCCTATTTTCATCAAGCTTTCGACGATTAAGAAGATCCGCTGCATATCTTGCTGATCTTCTGGTAGTTCTAACTCTTTTTTTAAAACATCCACAATCAGCATGGTGGCTTTAACATCTTTAATTTCACCCATCGCTTCAATAATGCGATTTATAACAATGGGATCTTTTTCCGATTTTAGAACTTTAGCCAAAGAATTAGTTGCTCTCTTATCTTTCAAGTATCCTAAGTGACTGGCCGCTGCTACCCTTTCCATAGTAGTTTCTCCATGAAATAATTTCTTTATCGTTTGATTAAATTCCACGTTTTTAGTTTCCCAATCCATCTTAATAGAAAAAAGAGCCTTTAAACATTAGAACTTGATGTTTATAATTTATAGAATTTCATTGTTTTATGAAGTAATTCTAAAAGATAATAAGGAAAGTTTTTAATATTTTAATTTAGCACACATTTTTAACCTCGTTCTTTTATAATCTTATTAATTTTAAGTTCGATTTTAAATACTTTTAGGAAATTGGAGATGTCTGAGAAAAATAATAACGCTATTAATGCTAACTCTCATCCAAAAGAAAAAATACTTTGTATATCTTATTTTGATCAGATAATAGGCCCAAATCAATTTTATTGTAAGGAGCCTTTAATTGACAATGAATATCCGAATTTAAATCGAATTCTCGAATTCAATGAAGAGCCAGGAAGTTTTATTTTTGCATTTCGGAAATATCAAACTGTTAATCATATATTTACCATTGATTCTGAATATGCAAGAGGAGGTGAGGAGCTTTTGATGATCTCTTATATGATAAGAGCAGCCTACTTTCGAAATGAAATTGTTGATGTGTTTAAATATTTAGAAAGTAAAAAGCCCATCCTTGAGAATTATGCCGAAGAACTAAAAAAATTAAAGGAACTTCCTGAAATATTACATAGTAAGAATAAATCTGGTTTAAAAGGAAATATTCTTGAAATAAGCTCAGAAAAATTCAAAAATAAATTTCTAAAATTGTACCAAAAATATTTTCAAGAACTTTCACCTAAGTTCGAACTTGAATCTCCAGTTCAACTTCAAAAAATTCCAAAAAAGATATTTATTCTTGGTGAGAGAAATACCGGAAAAACGGCTTTCTTGAGTAGTGTGGAGGATATTCAATTCCACAATCAGATAAACAATGACTTACCCACAATGATTTATGAGCTGTTAATAGATAATCTCACTATCTTAACCTACGATTGTATTGAACAAAATTTTGATTGTGATCGGTGTAAAAACTACGGTGGATGCATTAAAAATGCCCAAGGCTTTATAGTAATGCTTAATGCGAGTGATAAAAATTCTATTGCTGGTAGTATAGAGAAGTTTCAAAAAATAGTAAAAAAATGCGAGGAAATTGAGAACAAAAAAATACCGATTGTAATAATTGGAAATTTATTTAATGATAAAGAAGAAATTGATTCAGACTGCATATATAATATGTTTAATTTGAAAGAGCTAAAGGAATGTGGTATGAAAATCAAATATTATGCAATAAATGTTTTAAATGACAATGACACGATAATGAAAGCGCTAAGATGGCTTGTTCGGCACATGATTTAATTACTTATATATAAAAATATTTCTCCTTTCCTTGAGGCTCTTGACATAAAAAAAAGATAAAAATAGTAGATTAGTTTAATCAATATATTAAGAGACTCGAAATAATTTTATTAAATATTATATTTTAGTCATTTCTTTTTTTCTTTCTAAAATTGCTGAATATAATTGTTCTTTTGTTTCGAAAGGAATATCTATTTTTTCCTTTTTATTAAGCTGAATTGCATTTACTGGGCAAGTAGGAACACAGTTTCCACAACCAATACATTTTTTTTTATTTAATTTTGCAATTCCTTTACGCAATTTTATGGCATTCATCTGACAACGATCTACACAAGTTCCGCACCCCTGACATAATTCAAGATCTATTTCTGCTTGAAATGTACTAGATAACAACTTTGCAGGTTGAGGAAGGATTTTACAATTTGAAAGCATTCCACAACAGCACCCGCAACAGCTGCAAATAAATTCTGGATTTATTGTATTAAAGGCTTGTAAAACCAAGCCTTCTTCCTCGTTTTTTTGAATTATTTGAAGAGCTTCCTCTTTACTCACTTCACGCCCCCACCCCTGATCATTATATAACTGAGCCATATCTCCAAATCCAATACATGTTTCAAGTCTAGAAGTCATTTTACACGACTCTCCAATCATTTTCTTTCCTTGACGGCATATACATTCAGCTACGCCTATTGGACCTTTAGTGTTTTCAATTATTTTTCTTAGTTCATCATATGTTGGTATATAATGTTCAGGAGTTATACTTTTTTCAACTGGAACTGTCCGAAATTGTGAAATTTGTGTACCAAATACTTCATTCATAAATGGCCCATAAGCATAAGACCAAAAATCATTGTAAAATTCTTCAGTGAGTTTATTTATTTGATATTCATACATTCCAATTAAGAGGTAAGCATTAGCATAATATCTTTTACCGTTAATAGTTTTATAATGGATAGCTCCCTTTTTAACCATTTTGTCTAGAACGTGTGTTAGATCATGAACAGATATCTCTATGTCATTAACTCGCTCATAAATTATCTCTGAAGGTTCATACGAATCGCTTAACTTGCATGCAATTTTTGCTTCATCTGGGGAAAATAAATGTTTTAATAATTCTATTTCAATCCCTGATTCTGTAGGAGGGAATCCGATTGGGAATTTATCCAGATGTTTTTGTAATTTTCTATAAATATCAGATTGAGCCTCATTCATTTTCTACTCATCTCAGTTTCTTTAATTTATTATTTCATTATTTCTGCGGGTTTCTCAATTCTAGGAATCAATACTACAACTTCTCTTGGCCCTGTTCTTTTTAATTCAAGAGCTTCTTGAGGACAATGATAAGCGCATATTCCACAGCCAATGCATCTTGTCTTATTGATTTCTAATAATTCATTTATTAAGTCTAATGCTTCCATAGGACATTTTTTTACGCATGTTTGACAGCCTACACAGAGTTCTTCATTCAATGACACTTCATAAGATGTTAATGCCTTCATTGGTAAATTACCCTCATAAAGACTGTGAAAAACTTCACAGCAACATTTACAGCAATTGCATATAGCAAATTCATCATTATTAGTATCTTGATAGGAATGAAAAGTTCTATGAACAAGACCTAAATCCTCTGCTTCCTTTAATAATTTAATTGCTTCATCTTTAGAAATTTCCTCAGCAAAATGATAATCTATATAAAATTGAGCAACTCTTCCAAAGAATAAACAATTTTTTTTTGGTGCTGCAATCTTGCATGGATCATTTAAGAGCTCTCTATGGTGCCTGCAATAGCAATTAGATACAGAAATAACATCAAATTTTTTGACTATCTGAGATGCAATTTCTAAAGGTAAAATTAATTCCTCAGGAGTTTCCATTTTTTCTTCTACTGGAACAATCCGATATATTGGTGTAGTTTGCTCAAATAATTTCATAGTAGTATCATAGTTCTTTTGATATCCCTCTCCAATATCTTGGAAATAAGCTTCAAAAAGTTGTGCTAATATCGTTTGCTTTTCCCCCGATTCTCCCTTCATAAATTGCATCTCAAAAATACCCGGTACAGGTCCTAATAAATAATATACCATAACACCTGTACTTCTACTTGGTGTGGCTATCATTACGCCATTTTTTACCATTTGTTCTACTAATTTAAGAACCGTTTGCTTATCTAACTTTGAATTTGATATTAATTGATCTAAATTCATTGAACGCTTTTTAAATAATAGAATAATTTTTGCTTGCTCCTCAGTAAATAACAACTTAATAATTTTAATTAATGATTCGCTAACTGGAAAGGGTACTCCTCCTGATTTAATAAGCTTTCTTGCTACTTTATACCATAATTTATTGTCATCTGACAATTTTTTCGACCTCATTAGATATATTATTGTTATGGTGACAGAACAATCGCACACTTATAAATGTTATTGTGTGATCACATCAGAACATATTTAAATAATTGATATAACATGGTATATATATGGTTAGAAAAAAAATAGAAAATGAAATTTTATCAGCACTCAAAGATGCTGGTCTTAACAATGAGGAATCCATTATTTATTATACATTAATAAAATATGGTAAAAAGGGAGCAACAGTCAGAAAAGTAAATCTTGAATTAAAGCAAATTGAGAGGACTACGATTTATCATATTCTAGAAAGATTAATTAAAAAGGAATTTGTCATTGCAAAGGAATCAGCAGAAACTCTAAAAAAAGCGAAAATATTTATTGGTTTAGAACCATCTAATTTTTTTAACAAAATGTTAACCCAAAAAAAGAAAGAATACCAGGATTTTGAAAAAAACGCACCCCTCTTTTTAGAACGTTTACAACAAATATATGAACTTGAGGAAGAATACGCAATTCAAAATATAAATCCCTTTATTCAACCTTATTTAAGTCTGCTATTAAAAAATGGATGGAAAATATCAAATCAAATTGTAGAAAAAAAATCAAAAATATTTGGATATGACTTTTATGATTATCATGTTGATCCTCCTTCTACAGGACCTTATACGGGATATGGGGGATTTCATATTTATGTATTTGATCATTTTATAGATTTTAGTAGTGAAAATAAAAAAGAAGTTGATTCAGATAAGAATAATTTATTTGGTGGAAAGATCAAAGAATCTCCTTTGAAGAACCCATTACTATTACCTTATTCTAATACTGAGTTACAATTCGCTGTTTTGCAAATAAAGAGGATCGTAAAAGAGAGATTTTTAAAAGAATTCAAAATAAGAAATGTAATGATTAAAGAAAGTGAAATCACTCTTTTAGGTATGATTTTTTCATCATTAATAGTCAAAATTAAATCCGAAAAAGATACCAAATTTAGAGAAGCATTTAATTCAGTATTATTACCAATTGAAAACAAGTGTTATTTCATTTGGGCAGTAAAACCAAAGGTAATCCTAGAATTGCTAAAGAGTGTTTTAAGAGTAGAAAATATTCCATTTAATGAATAAGACAGGGTAAATATACATTGCAAATGTTAGACTGGAGTAAAGGCTCGTTCGACACATGAATTAATTATTAATATAACATAGAAAAATAAGACGATTTTATTTTCATTTAATAAAAAACGAATCGAATTCATTTATAATTTAGAGAATAAAAGTTTTTTATTGTTCTCAGCTACTTGTTATATATGAGTGATATTCAACTACCTATCATAATTACAAAATCCGATTGCCACAGGTGCAAAGAACTGAAGGAATGGATGAAAGAGAACGAGCTTCCTTATGTTGAAAAGGATATAGATGATGAGGAATTTGTACAGCAATTACTTCATGACTCCAACTTTGTTGGGATGTTCTGCGACAAAGAGGGATGTGTGGTTAATACGCCGGTTGTAATGTATAAAGGTAAATATATCTTTAATAAGTTATGGGGAATTGATGGTTTAAGAAAGAAAGAAGCCCAGAAGCTGTTTAAAGATTTATTTAAACTAAAGAAATAATAATATTTTTTATTTTCTTTTTTCATAGAGGGTGGCGCTCTATTTCTTAAATTTTAAGAATATAAGGAATTATGAATTTTGAGCTTAATTATTAAAAAAAGAGCTATTGAGGTTCTTCTTCTTTAAAGAATTTCGAAGGTCCATAAAAAATGATTAAAATAATTACAAGGACCCATACTAAAATAACGCTTACAGTCATGCTTTCAAGAGAAAACCAAAGATTAAATAATGTAGCAAAGGTATTTGTGATAGCATGAAACACAAGAACAATAAATACATTAGAGTTGGAATTGGAATACAACCATGTATAAATAAAAGTTAAACCAATTGTAATTATAATAAAATTCACAAGAAATAATGGTCCTAATCTATTCAAATCTGCATTTTGACCTACACCTGTAATAAAGAACATGGGTAAGTGCCATAAAGCCCATAATATACCTAAAATAAGACTTGTTTTTAATGCATTCCATCGATCTAAAAGGGGATTTAAAACGTATCCCCTCCATCCAAATTCTTCTCCTAAAGCAAAAGCAAACATAAATACAAAAAGAAAAATTGCTATTCCAAGAATAGAGAATAAGGTAACATTATCAACTTGTTGAGATCCTGGGATTGGGAGCGGAGAACCTAATAATGCAAAAATTAACCAAATTATTATTGCTAACATTGAAAGAGGTAATATTGCAGCTAAATACCATATTAATTTTGGTTGAGTGACGTTAAATCCGCTATGTAATAATTTTTTTGCTCCATCTTTCCCCTCATACTTATATATCATAATAAAACTTGCTATAGTGGGGCCAAAAATCCTTAAATATCCAATATAAATCCAAAGATCGACAATGTCTTGCGATGTATTTATTATACCTATGGAAATTAATAATGAGGGTAACCATATTAACCAAGAAATTCCATATGCTAAGATAAAATACCCAAAGATAGGTCTGTTTATTTTTGTGTTTGATTTTCCCATAATAAATCCTTCATAATTGTATCTTCTAAGATAAAAATGACAATATAAATTTAAATATTTTATAAAAAGAGGAATAAAATACCATTAAATAGATTATTGAACTATACATCCACTCTAGGTGGGGGAATAAAAACAGTTCTAAGACCTGTTCTATTCAAGTTCATTGCTTCTTCGGGGCAGTGGTGGGCACAGACACCACATCCAATACATCTTTCCTCGTTTACAACGGCAAGAGTATCTTCTAATCCAATTGCTTCCATAGGGCATTTTTCGACGCAAGTACCGCATCCTATGCAATTCTCTTCATTAACTTTTGCTAAATAAGAAGTTAATGTGTTTATTGGTGCTAATCCGCGATGATACAATTCTAAAGTGCCACAGCAGCATTTACAACAACTGCAAATAGAAAATTCGTTATATTCTGGATCGTCCATATCGTGAAATGTAGTGTGAACATATCCATTTTCTTCAGCTTCTTTGAGCATTTTTAATGCTTTATCTTTGGAAATAGGCTTAGCAAAGTCATGTTCTATTAAGAATTTGCCATGTTTACCTAATAATAAGCAATCTCCCCCTGGAGCATCCATTTTACAAGGGTCTCCAACAAGTTTCTGCTTATGTCTACAATAGCAAGTTCCAACACCGTAAACATCATATTTTTCTACTATTTTAGTTACTTCTTCGAACGGTAAGACTGTTTGTTGTTTTACATCAACGTATTCCTCAATAGGGACGATACGGGTGCCGGGTTTTTGATTTTTGAATTCAGATACGAATGTATCATAATTTTTTTGAACCACCTGCTTCAAGTCGTTAAATAATTTCTCGTATAAATGTGCTATCTTTTTATCTTTTTCACTCGTACCACCGCGGTAAAATGTACGTTCGAATATTCCCGCATAAGTCCCTATAAAGGGATTAAGGTGATACTCCATGATACCGGTATTTTCATTAGGTAAAGCAGTAATAAAACCCTCATACATTAGATCATTTAGCATTTTTTCTAATTCATTGTCATCCAAGTCTGTTTTTTGTTTTATTTGATCAATGGTAAGTATAGGCTTCCTAAATACATGAAGAAATTTGGCTTGTTCCTCGGTAATTAAAGTTTGTAAAATTTCGACAAGAGTGGGGTGATAAGGGATTGCTTCTCCTCCTGCCTTTTGAATTAGGCGTATAAGTTTTGACCATATCTTTTCGGACATTGTTTACTCACATTTTTTATTATTGGTCTATATTTATGTGGATTTAAATTTTAATAAAGTTACGACATCAAATTATATAAAATTGAGTAAGGTGGATAAAACAATTACATGATATTTTCAATTATATTAAAAACAGATGAGTATGCCATTAAAAAATATAAAAATAAAAAGAAATAATTATGAATTTTGAGTATTTTTCCTTGTAAAATCAATCCCATAAAAACCAATGACTATGACGACTAATATTCCCATGATAATTAGACTCAATAGCCATGGCATATAATTCCCACCTGGAGTAGGTTCCATTAAAGGTAAAAGAACAAATATCAAATTCATCCAGGTATGAATGATTAAAGCTGGGACGATGCTCTGCTCAGTGTTATTTTGTATCCATGCTATTATAAGACTAAACACTACTTCATTAAGTATAAACAACCAGAGAGGAATAAAATCATGATGAGGAAAACCTACCACAAAGAATAGCGGTAAATGCCAAAATCCCCAAATAAATCCTAAAATTAAATTTGCCAAAAGAGAATTAGTCTTTTCTTCCATTCGAGGTTTAGCATATCCTCTCCAACCAAATTCCTCTGCTAATGGACCATCAATCAATAAAGTAATAATAAACATCAAGGGAATTAGCCATAATGGAATAGTTGCAACTGGAAAGCTTCCTCTAAATAGAAGAACATTGATTAAATGTGCAAGAATAACTAATATAGGTAAAAGAATTATCAACGGTATCCACCACCATCCTAATTTAAAATTAAGCCATCTCTTCATATTGTTTTTAAAACCGCTCTTTCCTTCAAATTTTAAAGTTAGACTAAATGCTGACACCATTGGACCAAAGGGTGCAATCATTCCTAGTACGAAATATACTGTATATGAACCACCTATTAAACCATTTGTGTATAAAACAGCTGGAAACCATAAAGCCCATGTAAAAGCATATGTTATTATAAAGTATAAAAGTAAATCTCTATTCACATTCTCAGATTCCATATTTCTCAACCTTAAATTTGTGTGAATATATGAAATAATTAGATTATATTAATATTTATCATTATAATTAATAAATTTAAAATCAAAATATCCGAATGAGCACAATAACCTCTAAATATTTAAAAGAAATATCTATAATTTAAATTCTGCTAATCTCTTTATTACTTTTCTAATAGTTTTTAGACCCTCTTCATCATCTTCTACGCCTTCTTTACCTCGATCATTACTCCATAAACTAGCTCCTAAATTGGCTCCGAATGCACCTCCCGATACGGATATAACATGATTTTGTTGATAAAAATCTAATATTGTTCTAATAGCAATCTCCTGACCTCCACTCCGATCACCCCCAACTGCTAAAGCTATACCGATCTTATTCTTAAATACATTAGGATTCCTTGCTACTAAGGCCCGCATTCTATCCATAACCGTTTTTAATTGTCCGGATAACGTACCTTGAAAAACTGGAGTGCCTAACAGTAGAAATTTAGATTTTTCTACTTTAGGATATAGATCTTGTAAATCATCCTTATAAACGCATCCTTTTTTCTCTCGAATACAGTAATCACAATTAATGCAGAATTTTATATCCTTGGCTCTTACAGTCCAAAATTCTGTTTTAAAGCCAAACTTTTCTGAGGCATAATTTAAAGCATAATGTACAGCAAATTCAGTACCCTGATTTCTTGGGCTTGCACATATGCCTAAAAAGTAGTTTTCATCTTCACTCATAATGATTCTTAGGTTTTTTATAGAATTAAAGCTATCGAAAATAGAATATTTTGAAAACTATTTTTCTGTTATAAAATTTATTTTATTAAAAAAAAAAAAGAACTTAACAACAAAGCGGTGAATAAACAAAAATGATGAGTTTGGACAAAATTTTGAGGGATGGAAAGCTACATATTTTTTTATTAGGGAGTGGTGGACCAATTAACAATAATTTAAGAGTTGCTCCAAGTATAGCTGTGATAGCAAACGGGGAATTTATTCTTGTTGACGTTGGACCTGGTTCATACCGAAATCTTGACATATTAAGACTTCCAGCTGCGCATTTAAGTGCGATTTTTCTCACACACTTTCACTCAGATCATATCGGAGATTTAGGTGAGGCAAATGTATTATCTTGCGCTAATGGAAGAATAAAACCATTAGAAGTATATGGTCCAGAAGGAGTAGAAAAAGTAGTGAATGGATTTATTATGGCGTATGAACAAGATTCAAAATATAGAAATGACCATCATGGAGATGAGGTTTTTAATCTTGAGATTGCTACTCCTATAAGTAAAACTATAAAGCTACCAGATCCTAACGAGAAAGAATTAGTTTTTGATAGAAATGAGCTAAAAGTTTATGCATTTGAAGTGGATCATTCTCCTGTAAAACCTGCTCTAGGCTATAGGATTGAATTTAAAGGAATGAATGTTGCTATAACCGGTGACACTATAAAGACGGAAAACCTCGTTAAACATTGTAAGAATGCAGATATTCTTTTTAGTGAAGCCATTTCTTATGATATGTTAAAAACCGTGATTGCCGGAGCACAAGCACGTAACCTTTCTAGAGTCGTTAAAATTTTGACAGATATTCAAGAATATCACATGGAACCTGTTGTAGCTGCCAAATTAGCTAAAGAGGCAGATGTAAAGAAAATTGTATTTGTCCATATTGTACCTCCACTAACAAATAAATTGGCTGAACAAACATATTTAAAAGGCGTTTCTGATGTTTTTGATGGAGAAATTGTTTTGGGTGAAGATAACATGAAATTTCGATTAGATCCAAAACGATAAGGTATTAAAAAACTCTAGATGCGATAATTTTCAATAAATAACCTCCATCCCTAGGAAATGGATGTGGATTCTCTACTGATTTCCATTATTTTATATAGAGATTAGATAAAAAATAAAAATTAAAGAAAGTTTTTTACTTTAATATGTCCTTTGAGAAACCATCGTTAGCACGAGTGAAAATTAAATTTCCAGATAAAATATGGATATCTCAAATTTTTAATAATTATAAAGATTTACAGATGGAAATTTCTTATTTTTTACCATATGACATCGAAAAATCAATTGGAAATGCATTAATTGAAATAAAACATTACAAAATTGAGGAAATTATAGAGGAAATCAAACATCATCCATCTGTGTTTGAGTTTAGTTTATTAGAAAAGGAAGAACATCGAATCAAATTCAATGTAAAAACAAAAGATCCCTATCTATTATACGGAGTAATTAAATGCGGGGTACTTGTCAATTTTCCGGTTAATGTTAGAGAGGGTTTTGCATATTGGAGATTAATTGCCACTCGCGAACGGATAGATGAATTACTCACGTTATTTGATGAGAGACAGATTAATTATGAATTACTTAGAATAGGAAATGCTCCATATGAAATAACCGATGATAAAAATAAACTAAGTCTGGAAGAATCTGAAGTTCTTGACCAGGCAATAAACTCAGGTTTTTTTGAAGTTCCAAGGAAAATTTCTCTAGAGGAATTGGCAAATCAATTAGGGAAATCTAAATCTGCACTATCAGTAATGTTGAGAAAAATAATTAAAAAGAAAGTAATGTTCGAAGAATGAATCTAGCAATAAAATTTACTAATTCTTTTCTCTAACTCATCCTTAGTTATATGATTAGCATTTAAAATGAATTCGCTTAACGGAGTCATGTCATCAATTTCTAATACATTATCCGGGCAATTAACCAAGCATTTTAAGCACCTTAAACATTTTTTATTATCTGCCTCACCAATATCGGCATTCATTGCCTGAGAAGGGCATACTTCTTCACAGGTTCGACACATACTACAGTCCTTTCCTCTCCTCGACGGGGTGGGAAGAGTTTTTTCCCTATGCTCGAACCTCTGAAAAACATGATTTGAAATAAGGGGATTTTCAACCTGCAGACTATTAGTTTCTTTTTCTTGAAACTTTTTCATAATATTTCTTGCAAATCTTTTTGCTAAGTCGTAATCTCTCTTATCTGGTCGCTTCTCTAAAAAATTCCATCCTGCTAAATTAAATGTATGTTTTCCAGGAAATTCTGAAGAAGCAACTAGAATAAAATTACTTTGTTCTAAAATTTCTCTAGTATTAAAATGTGCCCCACCAACAGCAACACCACCATAGGTAAAGAAGGTAGCGCATTTTTTTCCCTCTCCATTTAGAGATTTAAGCCAATCTCTTACAACTGCTGGTATCCGCCAAGCATATATAGGAGCTCCGAAGATAAAGGCATTATAAGGAGATAAATCATATTTCTGTTGCCTTTGCTTATAGCTTGTAATATTAAAAGTATCAATCTCAACATTCATTCCTGCTAATTCATCTGCAATTGCTGCAGCAATATGTTCTGTGTTTCCAGTCCCAGAAAAGTAGAATAATCCTAATTTCAATAAATCCACCTAATTATTTGAAAAAATACATTCCATTATAAATTAATTTCTAAACGATTGATTATATCGTTTTGGATAGCTGTTCCCAGATCGGTAAAATTAGCATTGTATCCTCCCACTTTTACTATTAAATCAGGATAATTCTCAGGATGTTTTTGAGCATCTCTTAAAGTATCAGTAGATACAACCGTAGGTTGGATTTGCATACCACCCTTATTAAAATAGGTTCTTAGGAGGTGATAAAACTTCTCTACGTTTTTATCTCCCTCAAAATTTTGAGGATGAAATCTCGCATTAATAGCTACTCCATTCGTTGCTAACGAATAGTTTAATTTTGCAATTGAATTTAAAGCTGCTGTTATACCATTGCGTTCAGTTTGGTTAGTTGGAGATAAGCTATTAGATAATGGCTGAAATGATTTTCTACCATCTGCCGAAGCTAAAGTAATTAGACCTTCTAGTACATGTATGCCCATAGTATAGCATCCAGGATTAAATCGACCTCCTCTAATGGGTTTATGTTTCACTACTTCTTGACAATAGAGGTCCCATAATTCAACTGCCATAGCATCAACTTCGTCTTGATCATTACCCCATTTTTGATATTTATTTAATAATTCCTTATGAAGTATATTTTGTCTTTTGAAGTTTGAATTTAAAATATTTACAAATTCGGGAAGAGTAATTAATTTTTGCTCATAGACTAGTTTTTTTATATTATACATTGAGTTTACCAAACTTGCAAAACTGAAGGCCGTTATCGAAGAGAAATTATATTTTGCGCCACCCTGGGTATAATCTTTTCCTTTTTCTAAACATTCCTCTAGTGTTGCAGAGATAAATGACTGCTGACACCATTTCATAGCTTCATCGTCCATTAAATTAGCAATTTGTGCAGCTTTTTTAATATTAAACTGAAGCTGTTTTTTAAAAGCTTTATAAAAATCTTTATACGTTTTAAAGCTAGCAGGATCCCCTGTTTGTAATCCATCAATCTGACTAGAAAAATGACTATAGCCATTATTGAGGGTCAATTCCAATACACCAGGTAAATTCAAAAACATATGTCCCGTAGCTGCGAATGTATTTCCTTGAGAGGTGGGTTCGACACATCCAATAATGACATAATTACGCGCGTCATCTAACGAATATCCTGCTTTATGTAAAGCCGGAACGATAATTTCGTCATTATAAAAAGCGATTCCCGAGGTGGATTGAAAAACTTTTAAAGCTTCAAGAAAAAAGTTCTTAGGAGTACTTTTATGAATTCTAATGGAAAGATCCGAGGTAAGGGATTTAAGATTTTTATAGGCTTCTAAGAACATATAAGAGAGTTCATTTGTAGTATCCTCCCCGTTCGTATCAATCCCAGAAATAGTAATAGTTTGCGTATTTAACCCTATTGCATTCGCTGCTGCAGTATAATTCGTAGGCAATAACGTACAATTCCATGTAAGTTTTAAGTTTAATTCCTCTATAAGCTCTAACGCAAACTCTCTTGTTACTTTATTTTCTTTAACATCATTATAATAATAAGACCATAAGATTTGATCTAGTCTACCTAAAGCTAAAACACTCCTATAATAAATGATATTTGCAATATTCTGAGTGAACCATATATATTGAACTGCTTCATAGAATGATTTTGGTGAGCTTTTTGAGAGATTTTCCATACACTCTGCGATTGAAATCAATTCGCTTCTTCTTTTTATGTCATTTTCCCTTTTAGCCATTTGATGAGCAAGTTCAGAATAGCGAAGCGCAAACTCTATTGCGGCATGATAATATATTTTGACTGCCTCATAAAATGCATTCTTCTCTTTATATTCAGGATCAGCTTTCTCTAATCTCTTTTGAAAATACTCAGTCTCTTTAATTATACCAGGATATCCTAGTTTCAATAATTTTTCGTACCCCGCACATATATGCCCCTCATTCGTTCCAGTCATTACAGCTATATTTGGTGCAGACGCAGCAGTATTATCATCTCTTAATAAAATTTTCTCCTCTTGCATTCTATTGTATATTATATCACCATACAGGGATTTCCCTTCCCAATACGGAATAATTTGCATCAGACTTTCAATATCTTCATCTGAAATATGAAAAGGTTGTGGTTTACGTTCTCCTAATTTTCTCAAACTTTCTTTATCTGTAAAACCTCTAAAAGAATGCAGTTCAAAAGTCAATTTTTCACCAAGATTTTTACTTGTTTCATTTCCAACAAGTAATTCATCATCTCTAATGAAAATTGTCATATTTTTTAATGTATGGGCGATAGCCTTGGCTTTTTTTATGATTTCTGGGTCCTCTTCATTACTTTTATAAATTTCAGTAAAAAATTTAAGCCGCTGCACGCATAAATCATAGGAGCTTGAGAGCAAATTCTCTTTTAATTTGATCGTCCTTTTATTTTTTGCATTAGAAGCCAATCTTAAATCCTCGTAAAATCTTCTCTAGGTATAATAATATTAAAGCTACATAAAAATTATCCTTTAATATTTAATAGCATTTCAAATTAAAAACTAAGATGACTTGTATTAAATTTGAATTTAAAAGAATAAAATAAATAATGAAAAATCGAATATAATTTTCAAATTCATGCTTACTATAACCATTCTTCACGTAGTATATCGCCTTGTAAGCTAACAATAATATTTTTAATTGGGACTTTCCTTTTTGCTCTCGCAGCACCCTCTTTCGCGAGATATACTAATCCAGAACAGCATGGAACTTGCATAGTAAGAACTGTCAGTGTATTGATCTTCGCATCATCCATCCACGATCGTATCTTTTCTATATACACTTCTTGCCCTTGATCTAATTTTGGGCAGGCAATAGCAAGTGATTTCCCTTTTAAATATTCGGGATGAAATCCTCCTAAGGAATATCCTACACAATCAGCAGCAAGTAATACATCCGCACCTTGGTAGTAAGGAGCTGTTGGAGAGATTAAATGCATTTGAATCGGCCACTGTCGTAATTGAGATTTGATTGATCCCTCTATTACTTGTTCATCTCCATCATCACATTCGGTAAAAGTCATAGTACGCGATCCTGGACATCCACATGCAATATTACCAGACTCATCAGCTGCTAGATGTAGCTCCTTTTGTTGAGTAGATTTTTGATTCTCAAGATGTTCTTCCACAGCTTTTTCATCAAATTCTACAGCTTCACGCTCGATTATTCTTAGAGCACCAGCAGGGCATTCACCGAGGCATGCACCCAGCCCATCACAAAATACATCACTTATCACCTTAGCTTTACCGTCAATTATCTCTAATGCTCCCTCTGCGCAAGTAATTACACAATTGCCACAACCCGTGCATAAATCCTCATCAATTTCAATTATTTTTCTATTAACCAATTTTTTTTGTTCAGCTACTGTCATTTTCATGATACTACTTTTTATTTCTTAATTAAAAAGTAAATCGATTTGCATATATCTTTACTTGCGAACATGTTCAAATTAACAAATCATAATAAAAACCTTAAAATAAGAAGAAAAATCAATAAAAAATGATGAAAGTTGTAATTATAGGAAATGGAGTAGCAGGTACTTTTACGGCTCAACATATTCGAAATCATGATGAAAATGTTGAGATTGAAATTTATTCACAAGAAAGTTATCCCTATTATACTCGAATAAAACTTCCAGAATTAATTAGTGAGCGGGTCAAGATTGATGATCTCATTGTTTTTAAAAAAGAATGGTATGAAAAGAAGAATATTAAAACTCATCTAAATAAAAATATTATTTCAATTGATCCCAAGCAAAAGCAAATATTTATAGAAGATGAGAATGAGCCTGTAGCTTATGATAAGCTCATTCTTGCTACAGGAAGCATGCCAAATATCCCACCTATTAAGAACGCAGTTGAAATGGTTGGCAAGGGAGTTTTTACCTTACGTAATATAGATAATGCTTTGGAGATTCGAAAATATATTAAAACTAATGAGATTAAGAAAGCTGTCATTATTGGTGGAGGTTTATTGGGATTAGAATTAGCAAGACAAATAAAAAATTGCGACTTAAATACAACGGTTGTAGAATTTTTTCCCAGGCTATTACCTCGCCAATTGGATGTGGGTTGTGGAGATATGCTGAAAGAAGATATAGAAAAAATGGGGATAAAAGTAGTGCTAGACGCAGCAACTGAAGAGATTGAAGTAAACGGGACTATAAAAGGAATTAAAATAAAGGATGGAAGGAAAATTGAAGCAGACATCGTTTTAATTCAGGCAGGTGTAAGAAACACAATTGGTCTAGCAAAGAATGCAAATTTAGAGACTAATCGAGGGATTGTTGTCAATAAATACTTAGAAACTAGTGAAGAGGATATATATGCTGTTGGAGACTGCATAGAATACAAGAATCAAACTTGGGGGATTATTCCCGCTTGCCTAGAGCAATCTAAAATACTGGCAGCATCTGTTATAGGTAATCGAAATATCGAATATGAAGGTACGGTTCCAAAAAATACATTAAAGATCGTTGGAATAGATCTCACTTCTGTTGGAATATATGATCCTTCAGATAAAGATCTTGTTGGTGCAGGGTGGGAT
The DNA here is from genome assembly GCA_019058445.1 of Promethearchaeota archaeon. Classification (GTDB taxonomy): domain Archaea; phylum Asgardarchaeota; class Lokiarchaeia; order Sigyniarchaeales; family SOKP01; genus LW40-45. The sequence goes on from JAHPZA010000009.1 coordinate 376,193, forward strand.
ATTATGAAAAACATAGATAAAAAAGGAGGATGTTATAAAAAAATCGTGTTGAAAGATAACACTCTCAAGGGAGCAATCTTATTTGGAGAAAAAGAGGCAATTCCATATGTTAATAAACACATTGAAAAACAGATAAACGAATCAGAGCTAAGAGAAGCTATTAATTTATATAAATGGATATGTGGAGGTTGTGGAGCAGAATATGATGATGCTAAAATGGAGATATTATTCAAAGATTTACCTGAAGATTGGAAATGCCCTAATTGTAAAGGCCCCAAGTCAGGATTTAAGAAAAAAATATAAATTTTAAAAAACACCATAGAAAAAATATTTGAAAAAGTATGCCAACATATAGATGTAAACGATGTCAATTTCTCTATATTGATGAGAGAAGGGAAATTCCTTTTGAAGAACTCGATGAAAAGTTTAAATGCCCTAGGTGTCGGTGTTCAAAAAAAATGTTTGAATGTTTAGAAAGGTAGTAAATCTTTAAAAATTCAAATGTGGTGAGATAATGAAGAACTCCATTAAGAAAATGATTTTATTATTAATTTATTTTTCCAGTCCATTAGCTGTTATTCTCTTATTCTATATTTTAAATCCCTCAGTATTATCTCAACGTCCATTAAGACAGCTAGCAAATATCCTAGGTCTTACAGCTTATATCATTCTTATTTATGAGTTTGTGTTAACCTCCAGATTAAAGGTAATTGATAGGATTTTTGGAATGGATCGGATTATTTTATTTCACATAATTATGTCCGCTATTGCAATACAGTTAGCAGTTGTGCATGGGCTTATCATGTTTTATATAAGTGAAACAACTATCATTCTGATTGGATCGGGAATTAATCTCTTAGCACAATTTATTATTTTGATGGCAGTAGGCGCAATTTTTTTACATGGGTCTGGAAAGAAAATAAAAAAACTAGATTATAACGTAGCAAAGACAATACACAATTTAACAATTATTACAACATCTTTTTTATTTCTACATGCATTAGGTACTAATCTTAATTATCCATCTCCAATTATACTTATTATATATACTCTTTTTTATTTATTGGCATTAGGATCTTGGCTAAATCTTAAAGTAATTCGAATAAGAAAAGTGAAAAACAATCCTTATGAAATTATTCAGGTAAAAAATGAGGCAGGTTCTTACTGGACATTAACATTAAAACCGAAGAATGCAGAAATTCTAGATTATTCACCAGGACAATATGGCTATCTCTCCATAAAATCTCAAGAAGTATCAAAAGAATTTCATCCATTTTCATTTGCATCAAGTCCCGTAAAAAATGACTCTATTAGCTTTACGATAAAAGAATTAGGGGATTATACTAATCAAATTGGAACAGTTAAAATTGGAGAAACTGCTTATATTGAGGGACCTTATGGAATTTTTAATGCCCTTAAATCTAAAGCGAATCACCTAGTTTTAATTGCTGGAGGATCGGGTATTACACCCTTTCTTAGCCTGCTCCGTTATATGAAAGACACTAAGAACACTAGAAAAGTAACTCTAATTTGGGGTGTAAAATTTCCTTATGAATTATTTCTGAATGATGAGTTTGAAGAAATGAAAAGGATAAATCCAAATTTAGCTATAATTCCGGTAATTTCTGATGATGAGAGTTGGGAAGGTGAATCTGGATTTATTGATCGCGAAAAACTAGAGCGTTTAGCTCCTTGTGTTGATCCTGGAAAAGAAATCCAAAAAAATGATTATTATATTTGCGGACCCCCAGCTATGGTAAAAAATGTACGACCTGCATTGAAATCATTGGGTGTAAATAAAAGTAAATACCTTCACACTGAAAAATTTTATCGTTAATGATTATTATCCGATTTTTAACTTTTTCAGAATATATTCTTAAATGTTTGAATTTAAAATTCAAATTTTAAAAATATATTTTTGCTACCTTCAAATTATTAAAGAAAAGCATTTATAGTTCTTGGTACACATTTATTTAACTCTTCAATGAGAGGAAAAAATAAGGTTTTGAATGTTTTATGGAAAATACGCTAAAGCTTGAAATAATTGCTCAAGAAAATTTGATTGTCGCAAAAAGAGAAAAAATAATTGCATCTGAATTAAAACAATTAGCTAAAAATCTCTTGAAAAAAGCAAAAACACGTGAAAAATTTGTAAATAGAGAAATTAATTTAGCAAAAATAAGAAAGGAATTTATCAAAGAAAATGAGAAATTATTAGAAAATAAAATTAAATCTAAAGATATATTAGAGATTTCTGAGGAAGAATTAAAAAAAGATAGGGATTTTATAGAGCATCATGAAAAAGTCGCTGAAGATCAACTCGAAATGGCAAAAAAACATAAATCAATTGCAGAAATCGAAGAAAAATTGGCCAAAAACAAAATTGAATTAGCAAATATTAAAATTCATGCCTCAAATATCCGATTAAAGTTATCAAAATTACAACTTAAATATTTAAAAACGATTGAGAGAAGCGGCTCGCAATCAAAAGCAATGTTAATTAAAGGGTTGTTTAAGCAAGAACAAGAAAATTTGAATCAATACTTAAGCGAAATAAGGGAAAAAGAGGAGGAAATAAAATTACTGCAAGCGAATATAACAAATTTAAAATAATATTTATCCTCCTATATTTTAGTAAAACTTAAAACTCAAGTTTAAATTATTTATGCTCAATATACTCTATTCTTCTTTTAACTTTTTAAGAATATATTCCAAAATAGTAATCACTCGTTCTTTATATGAAATTTGCTCTGGATAATCATAACTAAATGATTTCCAATGAGGTCGCTTATGACCTATTTTAAATTTCACACCTTTCATAGTAGTCCAGTAAGAATTAGGATTAATCTTGGTAGCTATTTGATCGGCAATAATATACCAATGATACTTAGTTTGGATATTAGCTCCTGAATTGAGTGGTGCGGGATTGACTCGGGTTTTGACGCTATTAAAATTAAAACTCCATCTATCAGGTGCTTTTTTAGTTTCATGCCATTTCCCATCTTTATAATTCCAAAAGTGAGAATGACCAATCTCCATACCTGTATATTTTTTGTACTTGTAAGATTTAAGTGTGTTGTACGTCGTTAAAATCACTTAATTACAAAATTAACTTAGTACAGTAGTACACATTTTCATATAAATAATAAGACACCTGCAATTTTTCAATAATATTCATAAAAAATCCAACTTCTAAAAATTAAGAGAGAATTGAAATGATTAATTTCTTTTATAGACAGATTTGCCTCTTACAATTGTCTCAAGAACTTGAATATTTTTTATCTGGGCTTTCGGGACTTCGAGTGGATTTTTATCTAATATAACAAAATCTGCTAATTTTCCAACCTCGATGCTCCCTTTTACATCTTCTTCAAAGGCGGCATATGCTCCATTTATTGTGTATGTTTTTAAAGCCTCTTCAATAGAAATACATTGTTCTGGCACTAATCCATTTCGAGTAACTAAAGCATGTATCCCTAAAATAACATCCGGTACTTCAACCGGGCAATCTGAACCTGATGCTATGACCACCCCGGCATCTATAAGTGATTTATAGGGGTAGGTATATTTACATCGGTCCTTCCCAATACGTTTTTCCAACCAAGTATATTCTGAATTAATAAATGATGGTTGACAAGACGCGATCAAACCCAGTTCTTTCATATCACGAATAACATCAGCGGTTAACATAGATGCATGCTCAACTCTATGACGATGGTCTTCTCGGGGATTTTCTTTTAAGAGTCTTTTATATAAATCAACCACTATTCTATTACCCTTATCTCCTATTGTATGAACACCTATTTGAAATCCACGATTATGAGCATCTTTCATTAAATTGTATAATTTTTCAGTATCAACCACACAAAAACCACACATATCGGGAGCGTCCGAAAAAGGTTCAAACATGCATGCTGTTTTTGCTCCAAAAGTGCCATCTGCAAACGTTTTAAAACCCCCAATTTTAAATTTACTGTATTTATGTCCCTCATCTAAGGGAGGCTTTTTTACTTTTACGATATTATTGATATCCTCTGTGGTTACTAAACAATACCAATTCTGAAGTACTTTTGGAATAATTGATTTCATAATTGAGAACTCAACACCCCGACCTCTATCATATTCGACTAGACCGCAAATTGAGGTAATCCCCTTTTCAGCTAATATTTTAAATGCTTTTTCTGCGCCATCCATAATTTCGGATGGGTTTGGAAACGACATTTTAGAATATAAGAGATTTAGAGCTTCTTCGGAAATAATTCCAGTTATTTCTCCCTTTTCATTTTTTCTTATTTCTCCACCCTCAGGAACTTCTGTTTCAGCTGTTATTCCAGCAATCTCTAATGCTTTAGTATTTGCAACCCCAATATGCCCATCATATCTTACAAGAAAAACCGGATTTTCAGAACAAATCTCATCTAGTTGCCATCTTGTTGGTAATGTTCTTTCTTCAGGATTAGTGAAATATTCTTCATTTAGACGTAACCCAATTATCCATTCAGATGAGTTTTTTTGAGGAGCAGTCTCTCTTATGAGAATGTGAAGATCTTTCATACTTTTAACATTAGTAAGATCAAGATTCACTAGGAAAAATATGAACATTATTGGATGCATGTGTGAATCAATAAACCCCGGAAGTAATGTAAATCCATCCAAATTAATTAATTCAAATCCATCTCCCATTTTTTGTTTAATCTCAGTAAATTTTCCCACAGCAACAATTTTTTCTCCTTCAGTTGCTACTGCTTCTACAGAAGGTTGGTCCTCATTTAAAGTTAATATGGCTCCCCCATAATAAATCCTTTTTTCATTCAATTTTAAGATCCCCTATTAAAAATAATCTTTAGTTTTAGTTTTTGAAATGTAATATCAAATATAAAATATTTAACAAGAGTTTAGCTTTAAAAAATGGAGGAGAAATTTTGAATTATGAGAATATTACGACTTTTCTATTCTTTTTTGTAAGCAGTTTTACCACGTATAATCGTTTCTACAACTTTTAGATTTTTTATATCATTATTTGGGATCTCCAAAGGATTTTTATCTAAGATAACCAAATCTGCTAACTTTCCAACTTCTATACTGCCTTTTACATTCTCTTGGAAAGCAGCATACGCACCATTAATAGTATAAGCCTTTAAACTCTCCTTTATTGACACGCATTCTTGAGGAGTGTAACCTACTCGAGTAACCATAGCATGAAGTCCTAAAATAGGATCTGGATCTTCGACTGGACAATCTGAACCTGCAGCAAGAATAACACCAGCATCAATTATAGATTTAAAAGGATATACATAAGAAAAACGCTTTTTACCTAATCGTTCTTCCAAAAAAGGGCAATCTGAGATTATAAATGGTGGTTGACATGAAGCAATTAATCCTAATTCTTTCATATCATTAATAACATCTGGGGTTAGCATTGAAGCATGTTCAATTCGATGTCGATGATTTTCTCTTGGAAATTCAGTTAAAAGTTTTTTGTATAAATCTACGATCCCTCGATTACCTTTATCTCCAATTGCATGAATAGCAATCTGATAACCAAGATTATGCGCAGATTTCATAAGATTATAGATTGTATCATCATCAATCACACAAAAGCCATAATTATCTGGTTGGTCTAAATATGGGTCAAACATATAGGCTGTTGATGAACCAAAGGTGCCATCATACCAAAACTTTATACAACCCACTTTAAATTTCCCATCATCTTTACCCTCATCTAAGGGTAATTTCTTTATTCTCTTCAATTTTTTGGGAGTTGCAGTATAAACTATACTATAAAAGTTCTGAAGGATTTCTTCTTTAATTGTTTTAAGAATCGGAATTGCGATACCACCTAGATTTTCAACGCCACCTTCTCTATCCATTTCATAAACACCATGGACAGTGGTTAATCCTTTTGATGCTAAATCCTTGTAAAAAGTTGATGCAACTTTAACAATTTTCTCTCTGCTTGGTAGAGTAATTTTTGAAATTATCATATTTCTCGCGTTTTCAGTTAGAATGCCATTAGGTTCGCCATTTTCATTTTTTTGTATTTCTCCTCCATCAGGTGAGACTGTATTTTTATCAATTTCAGCAATTTCTAATGCTTTACTATTGATGACGCATAAATGGCCATCATGTCTTAAAAGAAATACAGGATTTTCAGAACAGGCCTTATCTAAATCCCAACGTGTCGGTAAAACTGGAACCTCAAAATTTTCCTCCATTAAATTCAATCCCATAATAAATTCATTAGGTTCCGCTGATTTTGCTGTTTCTTTCAGAAGTTCCTGAAGTTCTTCCAAGCTTTTTATACTTGAAAGATTTAAATTCATTAAGAAAATAAGAGAGAAAATAGGATGCATATGGCAATCAATAAATCCTGGAAGAAGAGCTTTATCTTTTAAATCTATGATCTCGTAATCCTTGTCCATCTTATCTTTAACTTCCTCTAAATTGCCTACAGCAATAATTTTTTCACCGCTTATGCCCACTGCTTCAACCAGTGGTTGATTATCGTTTATGGTGATAATTGGTCCGCCAACAAAAATTTTCCCTTCAGATGTGTCATTATTCATGATAAAAAATCCATTAATCTAATTAAAAATTTTAATCTAAATAAAGAAATAAAAAATAAAAATTAAGGTTTAAGATTTTAAAATTATACTTCAAGGGTTTCTTCCGGAATTGTTTTACAAATTTCTGTCAAATCAATGCCTTTTTTAGCAAGCCACTTTTTTCTTATTATATAATAGATCACAGCTCCAAGGTAAAAGCAGATAGAAATTAGAACTGCAATTGGAGAAATTAGTACCATTAAAATAATCGAGAAAATGGCGTATGCTACATTAATCACTACGCACGCTATTAAAACTTTCCTTTTTAGCTTAAATTGTGATTTCTTCATCAATTCGGGGAATTTTTTTTCGAGTTTAAGGGGAACTGATGCGAGGACTAACGCCCCAATAGATCCTGTAAATGCTAACACAATTGATAGATCAATTATACTCGCTTGAAAGAATAGAAGGATCAACGCGCCAGCCACAAATATGGTTATAGACCAATGAGGGGTCTTATACCTCTTGTTGAGTTTTGCAAGAAAAGAAGGAAGTAATTGATCTCGTGCAGCACTAAATAGATTTCTTGAATATGCGAGGAGAATCCCATGAATCGTTGAGGCAATAGCGATAAGAATAAGAATACTTAAAAAAATTAAAACCCATGGAGGAAAGAATAATGCCGCTACATCTACTAGATTCCCTTCTATTTCTCCTAAAGTTCTCCAATCCATATTTCCAGTCATAACGATAGATACTAATATGTAAACAGTTGCAATTAAAAAGAAACTAATTAATAGGCCTAAAGGTATATTTTTTCTCGGATTTTTCACCTCACCCCCAATTTCGGCTACTGCTGTAAATCCTTGATAAGAAAAACTTAATATTACAGCACCCATGAAGACACCAATAATTCCCATAGGAAACAATCCCCCACTTCCAGTGCCCCTCAATTTATTTACATCAATATGGGGTAATCCAAATATAATGAAAATTAAAATGACCAGAAAATCACCACAAATCGCAAGCAGAATCTGAAGCCAACCAGTAAATTTAATTCCAAAAAGGTTTGTAATGTAAAATACGAGCAATATAATAATCGCAACTATTAAGAAAGAACCAGGGATAAATACCTCAAAATAAAGACCAAATCCTAAAGCTAATAATGCCAATCCTCCCACAATATTTAATATTACTGTAGCGACCACTAGCATACCTATAAATGGAGATCCTAACCTTGAGCTATAAACCCAAGCACCTCCGCTAACTGGAAAAGCAGAAACAACATAACAAATAAGAATCGCGCCAATAACACTAGGTATACCTGCTATTATAAAGGCAAGCCATAAAGCCGGACCTGTAACACCAGCAGTAACTCCCGTTTGAATTAATATCCCCGCACCAACGACGTATCCAAAAACGAAAAATATTACAGACCATAAACCTAATTCTCGTTGTAATTTAACTTCATTTTCAATTGAAGGTGGTTCACTCATAGAGTTCTATCGTTGTGTATCAATTAATAACTTTTACAATCTACAGAATTGTCTAATGGTTAGCAAGCCAGTTCTTGACTCAAATCTCCTCATCAAATTAGATATTTTTATAAAATATTAAATCAATATTTTTAATACAGATTCAATTTAAATCCATAAATTATAACACATAAAATTAAAAGTAAATTTCGTGGTGAAAATGGCTAAGTGGGAATGTCAAGCATGCGGTTATGTATACGATGAAGATGCTGAAGGAACGAAGTTTGAAGATCTCCCCGACGACTGGACTTGCCCAGTTTGTGGGGTTGGTAAAGATATGTTTGAAAAGATTAGTTAATTATCTTAATAATTAGCTTAAAATCTCCTCTTTTTTTTTATTCTTACTTCACTTTTTGATATCTATATATCTTAAATTTAGTCTATATAATACCCGCCAGAATGAAAATAGAATTAGCGTATCTCTTATAAATTATATACCGCACCTTTATATAAGTTATCATAATTTACTTATTGAGAAGGAATCAAAAAATTCATTCCTATATTGGATTTCGCCCTTGTTAGACTTTTTGGAAGTTTAACCCTCTCTTTATTTTTGCATTTTGGACTGGATTTGGATTTCCTTCTTTTCCTGTTTATTTCCTAAGAGATGAATTATAAAAAGGAGACTAGTAGTTTTCATTCAAATTTATTCGAAAAAGTAATAAATCTTTTTACCATTTTTTATTTGACAGAAGATATTTAATAGGATTGATTATATTATGACAAAAATTGGAATTTGTTCGATTTGTGGAGAGAAAGCGAGAATTTTTCAATGTTTGAATGGAGAATGTAAAAAATGGGTTTGCCTTGATTGTTCTAATGAATATATTGCTCCTATGATTGAGTATTACTACAAAACTGAATCCTTGCCTATATTAAAATGTCCTAGCTGTGGAAGTAATTTGGATAAAACTTCGACAGAAGATATCATTTTTCGATGAGTTGAAATCTTAGCTCTTTTATTTTATCTTTTATTATTAAAAATAAAACTCCCACCTAAAAAAGAAAATGAGATTTCTTTCATTTCACTGTGAATATTTCAAATATAAAGCGACTAAAAGAAGCCGCTCAAAAATTTTTGAGGAATTAACCAGTGAAAACACAGAAAATGAGCTTCAAAATGTGATTGTACTCTTTATAAGTATAGAAAAACAAGATGAAAGCAGACAGGACGTTATTGAAAAGGGCATACATGAAATAGAGAAAATCATTAATCAACTGAAAGTTTCTAATATCGTATTACTCTCGTTTGCTCATCTTTTTGGAAAATTAAGTTCTCCTGAATTTGGTTTGAAGGCATTAAAAAAATTAGAAGATTTACTAAGAGAAAGAGATTTCACGGTTATTAGACCACCTTTTGGTTGGTTTAATGAACTTGAGATGAAAGCCAAGGGTCATCCTCTATCAAGAATTTCCCGAATTATTTAGACCAGTATTAAGTCCTTTAAGTTCAAATTAGTAAATAAAAACTCTAAATAACCAATATAGTAAATATAGCGCTCCAAGAACGGCAAATAATATTCTTAGTTTTGATAAATATAGACGCTTACCAGTTTTCTCATAAGTTGTAAACAAATCAGATGAGTGAGTAGCTTCACAGTCGAAACACTTAAAGTTTTGAGAGTCTTGATCGAAACCTATTTTACCGCCGCAAACTACGCATTTTCCTTGTTTTTTTTTCATATTAATCCCTTATTAAAGAATTTTTTTTAACCAAAAAAGCAGATGTAAAAAAACTATATTATGTTCATAAATGTAAATTGTAATAAAATTGATTCGATTTTCTTGAATGAAATTAGTTGAGTCTTTATACTTTTCTCTTTATAAATATCAAAGACGATTAATAACACAAATTATACATAGAAAACGAAATATATATTATCTTTCGTAAAACGCAAAGCTCATAGTGACATATAAGGATAAAATTTAAAAGAGTATCAAATAAACATTTATTAATCAAATAGAGAATTGGATCAGAAAAAAAACATAAACTTGACTCCTGCCACACCCTGGATTTTTGTCTTTTGGTTAGTGTAAGTTTTTACACTCTGATTTTGCCCTACTGATCCTATAATTTTATAGACCTTGTATTGAGGTCGCCGTTGGCAGGGGTCTCCTTTATATTTATTAGTAAAATTTAGATTCTTAGAAACTTAAATCCGATATTCTTTCATTTTTGTCATTTTTTTTTTAAATATATACCACTCTAATGAAATATAAAGAAGAGAAAGTTGATTTGTTATGGCTATATCATCAAAAAGGAAAGAAAATTATGGAGATTTGAAACAAAATGTAAAACATATGCAAGTTTGCCCATTATGTAAAGAAAAATTTGAAATTGGGATTGAATCTAATACTTTAAAAGAATTATCTGAATATGGTAAATTTCCCTATCCTCATATTCACTTACATGGTAATCCCCTTCATGCGATGCTGTGTTATATAGATAAAAATCTAACCGTAAGAAGTGTAGGAGTAATAAATAGCGTAGAAATCTCGAGAAATATTGATACATTCCAGCAACTCATGATGAAGTGGGCAAATCCATACTAAATTGAAGGGTAATAGCAACTGCTATTGCCAATAATGACAACGACTTATTATATATTACCCAAAAAGGTTTATTATACTAAGTATACATTACTTTATCAAAACAGTTTATTTATTCGAAATAGAATTGGAATATTATAGCTAATACCCTTTTGGTGTCCCTTTATTGAGTCAGATTTCACCTACTAACCTCTATGAATTATATAAAGAAAAGAAAATTAATAAAAGAGAATTTCTAAATCGAACCATTACTATCTATGAAATTTCAGATTCAGAAAAAATTCGATTAGAATGCTTGAAAATCATTAACCTTGCAGATATAAAATCTGAAAAACTCTTTAAGTTTTTGGAAGAAATAATCATTGCTGATCCTGAGATTGAGATAAGATTAAACGCAACCAGTTTAGTTCTGAAAAAATTTCCTAATAGCGGTTTTAATTTAGTAAACTATTTATTTAATAGTAGTGAACCCAAGGAATTTATCATCAGAGTTGCCAAAATTATTGCTGAAGCAATGGTATCATCAGATAATAATATTACGAGCGAAGTTTCTAATTCCTTGAAATCTTTGATTCTTAAAATCTTTGAAAATGGAGATGTGAAAAGTTTTGAGATCTTATGGGGTGACTGGTTTCATAAAATTCATGAGGGATTTTGGGAATTTCTACTGGAAATAACAGAGCCAATTGGGCTATTAGAGTTAATGGATTATTTCATCTCAAATTATGAAATTTATGATTGGTTCTATAATTCTCTACTGGTTAAATATAATTTCGAGCAATGGGTCTCCTTTCTTAATAATTCAAGGTTTTCAGGTCGATTCTTTTATATCATATCCTTTTTAGAAGAAAAAAAACCATCAACACGCTTTTACCAAATTATTGATTTTTTTAAAGATATGGGAGCAAATTTGTCGCAATCTCAAATGAGTCTCATTAAGGATATTATTAAGAAAAACAATCAATATAGTCTCGTATTAGCTTTAATTTTCCATTGGTTTCACAATTTTAATATAGTTTCTTTAAAAGAGATTTTAGAAGATTCTGATTTGAAATTTATTCTTAAAATTGCTGAATTGATAAAAAATCCTAAATTTGGATTCATTACGTATGATGATTTTTTATTTTCAGTAATTTCATTACTATTAAAAGCAAGTGAAGAAATTAATGAAAACTATTTTTTACTTTTTTTTCAGAACATTCCACTAGGATTAAAAAGAAGTATGACATCAAAATTATTGGATATTATAAATCCCACACAATCATATGAAAATACTGAAAAAGATAATTTTTATAAAACAAAATTTGAAGTTGCAGATAAAATTCTTGGACTATTGTCAAAATATTATGACATTAATTCATTTACGTAATAAACTTCTTTTTATTTAACCTAAAGTCCTCTTTCAAAATTTAAGTATAAAAACTACGACAAAAAAAATCTGAAATCTTACAGGCTATTTTTCTTTAAAAACTTTCAGTTAATATTAATATCAAAAAAAAAGTTTAAGATAAAATTATGAGTTCAGGATCAGTAAAAAGTAATAATAAAGGATTTATTGAAAGTAGTCTTGCTCTTGAAAGCAAAAAAAAAAAATCATATTATGGATTATCAGGCGCAATTATCTCATTCTCAAGCCTTTCTAATAAAGAACAAACTATTGATGGTTATTTAATCGCGAAAAATATCCCATTTACAGAATTAGATCCAGAATTAAAGCAAATTTTAAGACAAGAATTTACAGATACTCGTTGAGATCTAAAAAATATATAAAAATGGTTGAATAGGTAATTTCAGTTTTGATCTAATCAACATCCACCGCAATTCCACACTTATTACATCTTTTTGCTCCTCGAAATAATGGATTGCCACAATCAGGGCAATGATATCTTTTTTCTTCAGACTCAACCCATTTTTCAGTTCCAATCTCCCGCCATGTTGGAATAGCCCTAAGAACTACTTTTTTACCTACTTGAATTGGGAAATTTTCGATGAATTTACAAGGAAAATCATCACATTGATGGCAACCTTCAATACCTTTATCTTGAGAGCAAGTCTTAATAGGGCATCTTCTGCATACAGGAAATACAATACCATCGCTAAGACACCCCGTACAAGCGATATCTTCCTCAGATTTTGCGAAAGCTTTATAGATGGGCAATAAAAGTTTCTTAAATTTTAAATTATTTTCCCTATGGGCAATATAAATTGAGCATACACCACAATACAACCCACACGGAGCCAAGAGTTCCTTTTTAACATCCACCATAATAAATCTCTTTATTCTTTAATTACATGGGATAATTCATACTATAAATTAAAACTTTCAAAATGAGAATAATTCATGATTAACTCATAGCTAGAATCGTATTTTTAACTTGATTTCAGCCGTTTCAAAAAATAAGATATATCATTGGATAAAAAAAGGTGTTTGAGGGAAACTCAAACACCCATGCCACACCCTTTTTTATTTTCCTTCTCGTATAATTTTAAGCATTAATATTTTTTGATATCCTAAAGATTAAATTATTTATAATGAGAAGGCTCTTTATTTGCTAAAGATTTTAATAATTCTAGGTCATATAATTCGCGTTCTTTATTTTCAAGTGTATACGCATCAGAAGAATGAGCGATTTGTTGAATATTAAACCCAATAGAACGATTAAAACAATTCAAAAAGAGATACTTAGGAAAGCCATTATTATTTTTTAAAGAATTGGAATGATAATCAACATAATTAAAAAAATCAGGCTTTTCTTTTAAGTTACTTAATTTAGGTTTAACCTTACTTGATTGAATCTCTGTTTTATCGTTAATTTTCTTTTCCCATAGGGTACTATTCGCTTCTAGAAGTCCCTTTTTTTCCATAACTTGTTTCAATAAATCGGCTGATTTTATAAGAGTTGTAAATCCCGAAATTTTGAATTCATTAAAAATCCTCCTTTTTACTTGAGATTGAATTGTACTCATTTTAATTCCTAATTTATTACAAATTGAACTCACTGAAACATTTTTATCTTCGTAAGAACACAATATTGAAATAGAGGCAATTAATCCTGCTATCACATCATCCTTTGTATTCTTTATATTATCCCATAATTTGTACAATATTTTCTTACATTGAAAATAAAAGGTCATTCCTAGCTGAAAATGTTCAGAAATCTCTGTAAGCTTCTGCAAAATATATTTCTTTCTGTTTCTTACTTGATATTGTGGAAAAATATGGAGGATTTGAAGCTTAAACGCATTAAAGTCTTTTTTTAAAATTTTAGAAATTTCTAATAATTCAGCCTCATTTATCGATACATTTTGAAATTTAAAAACTAAGTAGATTGTTAGTGGAACTAGTTTATCAGGAGTTCGATATTTCGTTCCAGGCTTAAGAGCGGCACGGATTTTTTTAAAGTTTTTAAATACCATTCCCTTTAAAGATACAGGTAAATTTAAGCCCGTAAAAATCCTATTTATTTCGATTTTTGCTTCTTCTAAAACCGCTTCTTTATTACTTTTAATGGATTGAAGTTTATTCAATTTTTCTAGTTGAACTGATCTTTCATTTTGGAGTCGTTCCCTGATAAAACCTATTTGTGTGGTTCCTAATTTTGCATATTGAACACTATCATAATTATAAGGATTATGATATTCCAGTTTTTGAAGCTCTAAAACGATTCCACAGTTCTTACAAACATATCCTTCTTTTGTTTCTAATATATCAACAGACTTACACACATCACAAGATAATTCAGTGAAAATTTGAGATGATTTTTTATCTTTTGAATTGATATATTGATGTTTATCAGGGTTATGATTAAGATTTTTTTTTAGTTCTTTCGAAGCCAATTTTATATCACTATTTTTTCTCATTAGTTGAAATAATAAAGGTAGGATTGTGGCTTTTAAATCCTTCTTTTTTTGAAAAAAATTAATTTAAAATATAACTTAAATTTGAGATCACATTGTTTATATGAAATTATTCACTTAATTTCCTATTTTGAATAATATGATAAGCGAATTAATAAATCTGAGAGAATATGTAGAAGGTTAAAAATTTGATCTCTAGAATCAAATTGCAAATCCAAGGGTATATTGATCACTCCCAAAAATTAAAAGCTTGGAAAAAAGATTTAAACCCTTCTCCTTAAAATCTTAAAGTATATATTGCTAAGGGAAAGAATTTTGAGAACTTCTATAAGATCTGGCAATAAATTGAGCCTTATTTTAATTATATGTTTTTTAGATTCGAAAATCAATAGATTTCATGATATAATCTTAAATAAATCTTTTAAGTTTGAGATTTTTTGTACATCTCTAAATAATGAGTTATATGGATCAGCCTTGGTTGACGGTTGGTTAGCCTTGTAATCTGTAAATAAACGATCTTGATCTAATTGCGCTCTTTGAATTAAAATAGGCATGATACGTGCCGCTTTAGCTCCCTGAATATCCTCTGGTGCATCTCCGATGTAGACGATTTCATCATTTCGAAGTTGTAATTCTTCAAGTGCTAAGAAAAAAATACCTGGATCTGGTTTCTTTATTCCAACCTCACCAGAAATAACTATGGAATCGAAATAACTATAAAGATTCATACTTTGCAGGACATAATAAATATGAGGCGGATAATCAAAATTCGAAATGAGTGCGATTTTTTTATTTTTCTTAAATTCTTTTAATACGGGAATTGTATCTGGATCGAGAGAAACATATTTATGCCAAGCATTTAAACAAGAATTCGCCGTAAATGCAAGCTCATCATTATTTAAATTTAAGCCTAATTCATGACAAAGTCTCTGGATTCTCCTTTCATAAGTGGTCAGACCATCATTTTTCAGAGGAGGGACCTTTTTTTTAAAAAATCCATCACATTTGGTTGAAAATGATTCAAATGACATATTTAATCCGTGATTCTGCAGATTATTATAAAAAGCTAAAATCCAATCAGCCCAAGCTTTTGGATTGTCATTATAAATCATAAGTGTTCCGTATAAATCAAAAAAGATTCCTTTAACCTTCATTTTCCTTTATGTACATTTTATTGTTTAATATGCGATGAGATTAAACAATAATTCTTAGAGTATTTTATAAATTTTTCCTTTAAATAGAACGAAATTATAGATATTTCAACAAAATGAGAAATAAACTAAATTTATCTGTTATTAGATTTTACCACAGAATCTTTACTTCTTCATTCTAATATATATTTTTTTGAGCATAATTAGGTTTATTTCTCTATTTCTTCTTTTTCCTTTAAATAAATCGGATTGAATTTATTTTTAAAATATATACTATGCGTGAATTGAAAATGTCAGATATTAGTCAAATTAAAGGCATTAATGCTCGACAGATAAAATTATTACAAGAAAATGGAGTAAGTACTGCTGAAGCGTTAGCAATGTCTCCTATTAATGTGGTTTCAGATATTGACGGATTAGGGGAAAAATCAGCGAAAAAACTCATATGGAATGCTAGAAATGCTTTGGGGATGACTGATTTTACGAAAGCTTCAGAGATCGATGAAAATACTGAATATTTTACTACAGGCTCATCGGAACTCAATAAAATATTAGGTGGTGGATTTCAAACGGGGAAATTAACGGAAGTCTATGGCCCATTTAAATCGGGAAAAACGAATTTGGCACATACAATCTCGGTTACTGTTCAATTACCCAAAGAGAGAGGTGGTATTGAAGGCTCTGCTGCATATATAGATACCGAAAATACATTTTCTAAGGAAAAGATTAAAAGGATTGCGAAGAGATTTGGACTTAACCAAGACGATGTACTTTCTAAGATATATCACGCGAGGATTTATAGTTCTGACCATCAATCTCAAATGATTATGAAAGCTGAGACTCTCTGTAAAACAAGAAATGTACGATTAATTGTGTTAGATAGTTTGATGGCCCTTTTACGGAATGAATATGTCGGGATAGGATCACTTGCAAAAAGGCAGGGGGTGCTAAATAATATGATTCACGGTTTATCAAGGGTCGCAGAAACTTATAATTGTGCGGTATTGCTTACAAATCAAGTCGCTACAAAAATGGTGGGAATGTTTGCAGCCGATGACGCCATAGGAGGAAATATAGTAGCCCATGGCTGTCATTTTAGAGTAATGTTTAAAACCAAAGGATTTTCTTCAAATAATTCTTTAAAAAGAAGGGCAGTTATCGTTGATGCTCCTGATTTGCCACCAGAGGAATGTGAATTCTATATTACAAATGCAGGAATTGCTGATACAGATAAAGTTGATATTAGCCCCCAAGAAGTTTCAGAATTTGAATTTGAAATAGAAAAACTTTATGAGGAAAATGATGAGAACACACCTTTTACCGATATTCCATTAACAAATGTCAAAGGAATAGGGAAGGGAACAGCCGAAAACTTGATTGCAAATGGGATATCTTCAATAGAAGATTTAATATCTGTAGATCCAAATGAACTTTCAGCAAAAATAAGTGGCATCTCTTCAAATATGGTGCTTGAGTGGCAAAAATCGGCAAAAATCTTAATAAAATCTTAAATAAGAGACAATTTATACTATAGTCATTAATTTTTAAAAATTATTTATTTTAATTAATTATAAACTATAAATAATAAAGGGTAGAAGTTTAAATAATCGTATAGTATATGTTATATTATCCAGACGAAAAGAAATCAATTTGAGTATCACAATAACCGTCAATCATGAATGAAGAACTCCATTGTCCTCGATGTAAAAATAATAAGATAATAGATTATGGCGAAACGTTTGATTGTCTAATATGCAAACTTGAATTTGAAAAAAAGGACCTGGAACTATATGATGATGAGTCTGCTATTCTCTCTATAGAGGAAAAATTGGACATTGTAAAAGTGCTTAAAACAAATTCAGAAAAAAAATAAGAACATACTAATTAAATATCTTGGTAAGTGTTTCTGTTTAATTTTTTCTTTAAATACTCTTGATTTATTTTACTCTTAATCAATTCAAATAAAATAAGAGTAAAATGACAATAAATACCGTACCGAAGGTTTTATATCAAAATCGGATAGCTGAGATTTTAGATGAAGTAAGGGATAACTATGGCAAACTCACCAGGAATGGGTATATTTATGGCCTTATTGCTATTGATCAAGATGCAAAAATCATCGCCATTGATTCAAGATTCGACCGGAAATTAAATTATTGGGATTTAAGTTCTATTGGTGCTGCATTATACGGGGTTTCTCGACAAGGACAGGACTTTTTTGAAGCAGATTATCTAGATCGAGCGGCGATTATCTATAATAATTTACAATTATTTGTACGATCAATAGGACATGTAAATATTCAAAAAAAAGGTCAAAGGGAAATTCTGATCGTACTTTTGGCAGACAGAGATGTAAATGTGGGAGTCATTATATTACAGATGAGTCGATTTGGTCTAAAAATCAAGAACGAAATAGAAAAAAGTGGTACTATTAAGAACACATTGAAAATGAGTGAAAAAGAGCTGAAAGAACATATCAAAAAGCTTAAAAAGGAAATCTTTAGCGATAAAATTAGCACCACATCGTAGACAGCGGGGATTGTTGAATGATTAACTCTAAACAGACCAATAAAAGTAGAATTAACGTCAGTAACACTTTGAGCTTTAATGACTGTGATGGAATAATCCAGTTTAAAATTGTGTATTGGGGCCCCGGAGAATCTGGTAAAACAACTAACTTTATGAGATTAAAAGAAAAATTTCACTTTATGAAATTATCTAGTAGTTTTTCAATCGAAACCACTGAAGGAAGAACATTATGGCAAGATTCAGTGTTTTTCTCGTTCAAATTCAATATCAATGAGAAAAAATATATTATTATCACGCAAATAGTAACATGTACCGGACAAGAGAGATTTCTTTCCACACGGGAATACGTTCTTGAGGGTGCAGATGGGATCATATATGTTGGAGATTCCAACCCCGACATGATTGAGCAGAATAAGCGTAGCTTTCGAGAGCTGATAAATTTTACCAAAAATAAAGACATTCTATATGTCGTCCAATTAAATAAAAGAGATTTAGAAAATGCCATTTCTATGTTAGATTTTAAGAAGCAATTGGGTTTACCAAGAGAGGATAAATATCCTGATGGTAGCTATGTAGTATATCCTGTAATCGCATTAGAAGGAATAAATGTGGTTAACTGCTTTCAAAATCTGATACTTCAAGTTGTTATTGAATATTTCAAATTGTAAATGGTTTATAATTCTTAATTAGTGTAGTTTTAGTTCGATTGGATGTTGACTAGTATTATCCCTTTAAAAAAAACCTAATTTTCATTTGGCAGTAGATCTGGATAAATTGGCTCAAATTTCTCATTAAATAACTTATGATTCATCCAAATTTTATCTCTATCATTCCACTTCAGGTTTTTCAAAGGATTATATGCATCTAAGTACTTTAAATTACCATAAACGTACTTCATTAAATTTTGTCCATCTATCATATCATTAAGAATTAAATACTTATGAATTTTAAAAAATTGGAATAGTAGATCAAAAATTCTTTGAAAATCACTTAGTTCTGTCGAAGGCAAATAAACCTTAATTAATAGTCCATTTTCAAATTTCACAATATCAGGATTGCCGTAAATAAAGAATTCCCCCTCAATTTCGTATATAAAGCAATAATTAAAGTAGGAAAAGATTTTTATAAGTGTTTCCATTGATTTTTTTTTCAATGAAGGTAATATAATATAAATTTTATCTTGAAAATCTAAATTCTTTAACTTTATATAAGGTACAATTAAATTGGTTTTAATCAAGGTTGATATTTTATCTATAAGAGAATAGTTTCTTGTACCCATAACCGATTTCAAATCTAATAATTTCCAGGAATAAATTTCAGTTAAATCATTAAATAATTTTGAACCATAGCTATAATATTTAGAATCATTAAGTGTGTCGAAATCATATCCTTTTGGTTTGGGTATTTGCTTATTAAACTCTGTATCAAATAAAATTTTCTGTAAATAGACCTTAAATTTACGTGATTCTAATTCCCACCCATATGGGCCTATATTTTGGTTAAAATGAATAATTGGATAGAATTTTTTAATGAAAAAAATGCAATATTCACTGATTATTTTTTTAGATTTTGCAAGCCAATTAATATAGGTCATGTTGGGCTTACGATATGGAAATAGATATTTAATAAAAAAGGATGGAGTGTTGTCTATATAAGCAGGATATTTAATATTCTGAAAACTATTAATAAATAGGAGCTTAAAATCTATTTCATTCATATTAATAGGGCGAATGTGTAGATAATATTGTCCGAATCCAAAATTTTGAAATACTGGTTTGAACTTAATTGATTTTATGCATTTTTTAAAAAAATCATTATTTTTAATCTCTTTGAACTTTTCAACATCTATAAGAACATTCTGAAGATTTTGATGGAACTTTGATAAATTTTGTAATTTGTTAACATTAAAATCTAATTTTTCTCTGGAAACCCTGTCTTCAACTTGTTCAACTAATTTTTTAAAATCCTTCTCAGATGACCAAAATATTTCTGGATTTTTTATTTTAGATACTTCAAAAACCTTTAATTTACTACCAAATTTTTTCTGAATATATCTAAAATACTGATCAAAGAGATCTTTTGTATAAAAAAATTCTTTTCGATCAAGATCATAAAAATCTTTCAGTGTAGCAGATTTAAAAAAACCATCATAAAAATATCTTTTTAAACTAATGAGATTTTCATTGAATAAATTAAAAAAAATCGATAAGATGAATTCTTTTTCTTTTATATTTGGAAGATAAATTTGAACAAGTCTTAATTCTGCTTTGTTATTTATTTCAATACCAGCGTCATTAATAACTCGAGGAAAATATTTTTTTATTTTATTAAGAATATTTCTTGTTCGAAGATTATCTTCTAAAATTAGCTCTATAAAATATTTAGCAAAACTGGTTGTATTAATAGTATTTATTAATAATGGTTTTAAAACAGGTAATTCATATGTTAAAAAAGAATCTAATACGTCTTCTATATCTTTACTTGTAATGTTGCTAAGTTTGTAATTTTGAAATATATTCATTATTTTTTCTTCTTTTGTTCTATAAATTTTTGTTACAATATCTTTATCTTCTATAATTTTCGATATTGCTTTTAAATCAAAAATTTTTAACTTTGAACATAATTTAAAGAAGTTGAAATAA
Organism: Promethearchaeota archaeon; assembly: GCA_019058445.1. Classification (GTDB taxonomy): domain Archaea; phylum Asgardarchaeota; class Lokiarchaeia; order Sigyniarchaeales; family SOKP01; genus LW40-45. The sequence continues at coordinate 397,003 of JAHPZA010000009.1, forward strand.
GTTTGGTATTTTTTAATTTCTTTATTAAATTCTATCTTATTTGTAAAATATATAGGAATTAAATCGCGATTTAGTAATTTTTGGATCTTATGGTTTTTAAGGATAATATTATCGTCAATATTTGGAGAGATGCTTTTATTTTTAATAATTTCTTGAAATTGGAATGTATTTTTAACTTCGGAGTTTTTATTTAAAAAAGTTTTTATTAATCTCACGCCGGTTAAAAGATTCTTTAATATTTCTAGAATATAGAAGAAGCCAAAACTTTTATTTAAATCTAGAAAGTTTAGAAATTTCTTTTTAACTTCAAGATTTTCTTGAAATGATTCGATATTATTTCTTAATCTACTTATTAATCTACGTTGACTTAATATTTCATTAAATAAATCAGATTTTATCGTTCTAGTTGTCTCAGTTTGTCTTTCGAAGCTAAATCCATCCATTGACCATTGATATGCTCTATTAATAACCACGTAATCTAAAATTGAGAGTTTGAAAAAATTTTCTTTTCGGTCAAATTTTAATTTAAAATCTATTTCATTATTTTTGTTGTATTGAATATGGTCTGGATTTACCAGTCTTCCTCTTCTATAAAATTCTCTAAAATAATTGAGATTTAAAAAATTACCTGTATCATTAGTTAAAAAACAAGATTTTTCGATAAGATATCCAAAATTCACTAGTCTATTTAAAAAATCACCTAAATCCTTTTGATAACTTAAAGGTATTACGAACCATCCTGAGACCTCGATTGCAAAATTATTTTCACTCGACTTTGAGTATACAAAAAAGGGAAGATTTTCTATAATTTGATTAATTTTAGATTTCTCTAAAGTTGGATTAAAAGTTAATTTGCAAAAATTCACGCCAGCATTAATTAGTTTATAATTAATTCTATATGATGGACCAATATAACTGAATCTATTAATCCAACGTGTGTTATTACTAAATTTTCTCAAACTAAGATCTGTTTGTAATTCTCCATTCTCTATAAATCTTTTAAAGTGATTTTGATAATCTAATAATGCCTTATAACTTTGTACTTTATAGAAAATTCTGATTAAAACTCTAATAGTCTCAATTATTTCGTCACTATATATTGATTTAGAAGATTTTAAAATAAATTCTTTTAAAAATTTGTCATGAAATTCTTCAGATTCATCATCAATTAAATAAATATTTTTCCTAATGTATGTAAAAAATAATTTTATAGGACTTTCGGTTGTTTCATCACCTTTCATTTTAAGGAATTTTTCAAGTTTGTCAAATTCAGCTGCTAAAAAATCATAGTCTAAAATATGACTCCGCATTAAGTGTTTCCATTCTTTAATAATTTCAAATTTATCTAAGTTTATTTCTACAATCTGATTGATAATAATCTTTATACCTTCGTTATCTTTGAGTGTGTCTGGGACAAAACAGTAATAAGCTTCTCTTAATAGAATGATGGGTAAATAATTTTGATATTCCTTGAAGATTTTAATAGTGAGGAGGTTATTATAAAGATTTTTTTTCACACCAATATCAAGTATGTTTTGTTTTTCAAAGTCAATATCTTCTTTATCTACTTCGTATGTAATTTTAAAATTTGAATTAATAATATCTAAATTGAGATAAACACTAATTTCATTAAGTAAATTAAGAAAAATTTGATTTAGATCTTTTAAATTATTTAGTTCTTCTAATTTTTGCAGATCTTTAAAATTTAAGTTACTCATAAATCTATTATCAAAAATTATAGGTATTTTAGTTTTTCTATTTAATGTTACCACGTTTTCTCGAATAAATCTTGAAATAGATAAACATTAACAAGTATCTCCTCTTTATGATTATTTTGTTTTACCTTATTTAAATTAGTTATTATATAATCTAATAAATAACAAGGAGAGTATTCTTTTTAATTTAGTTATTTGTATTCCTTAACATTAACTTCTTATACAAATTAAAATTAACAAAGTTTTGCTTTTTTAAGGATAATAATCTAAAAACTGAATAGAATGGATTACGTAATGCATTTTGAACTTTTATTATCTCCTTTATAAATTTAAAATTTAAAGTTAGTGAATCCATAAAATTGAAATCCTTACTTGGATCAACAATCATAGAATAATATGGTTGTTTTTCGTTAAAAATCTTCCACCAATTTTTGTAATAAATTTTTGCGCCGTATTTATTTTGGGCCTGACTATACACTTCTGATCCCGAGAAAGCGAGGTATTTATTAAATCTTATGTTAATCTTATATTTTTCAGCTAAAGATTTTCCATCACCTCTTTTTTGAAAGAAAAAATCCCAATTTTCTTGGATTGTACTTCTATCCTCACCAGGTAACCCCATTAAAATGTAATAACTTATCGGTAAATCTAATTTATTTGCTTCTCTAATGATTTCCTCAAATTTCATTAGATATCTATTAATACCTCTTTTGATTTGCTCTTCATTTTTGCCACATATTTTTCCCATTCTATATAGTAAGGTTTTTGAGCAAGATTCTAACCCTATCCTGAGAAATATGTTAAATTTTTTATAAATTTCTAAATCTTCTATATTGCATGTATCTACTCTCGTTTCTATACGTAATTGAAATGGCAATCCACCTTCTTCTTGGTATATTCTCTCTAATTCCTTAAAAAACTGTTCTCTTAACGATTTTTTAGGTAAAAAAATCATATCCGAGATTTCAACTTGTTTAACTGATAACCACTTTGTATTTTTAATCACATTTAATTCCTCGATACATTTTTTCACTGGTTTTACTCTTAGCGTTTTATAACCATCTAAGAAGCTTTCTGAATTAGGACAAAAATTACATCTGAAGATACAACCTCTAGTAAATTCTAAAAAAATTCTATTATTTTTTTTTATAATGTTTTTATATTTTTCATATAAACTCAAATCAATAATTGGTATATCATCAAGGTTTGATACTAATTCTGGTTCCAAAATAATACAATTTTTAGATAAAGAATTTCTTCTATTGATTTTGTTGTTTAATAAATCCTTCACTAATTTAAAAAAAGGAAGCTCTCCTTCATCCTTAATTAGATAATCAAAAGGAGAAGTATTTTGAGGATACTCTTCACTTATAAAGTTTGGGAAGCTAGCCGGTTGGAAATCTTCCGGATTTATAGTAGCATGTGGACCGCCTACTACTATAATACATTTTGGATTAATGAATTTCTTTATCAAATTAGCAGTTTCAATTGTATTTATATAACTATATCCCCCATAACAAGAGATTGCGACTAAATTAAATTTAAATTTTTTATAGTTTTCTTTTAATAATTTTCTAAGTTTATTCCTATAAATTTGAAGATTTTTTGGAATAAATTCAGGTAAGTTTTCATATCTTAAATCTAGGTATTTCTCATCGACTAATCCATTTAGCTCTTTTTCTTTAGAGTTTAAGAAATTAGAAATTCGTATAAAACTATTCAATAAAAAAGGCGTACCATATGACTCAAATGGATAAATATACAAGATTTTGATATTGTTCATTGTTTAGTTCATTTAATTTTGTCTTAATATTTAATTTTAAAAAAATAATTAAAACTCTATTAATTTTTTTCTTTAAAAAATAAGAATATATTTAATTTTAAGAAATAACAAATTATTTAAACGAAATTTTAAAAATTTTTATTTTAGAAGTATGAATTATAATAAAAGAAATGTTTTAGTTTATTTCTATACTTATTTTGTTGCACAGTTAATTTTTGTTTATGTAAATGTATATTTGCCAATTTATTTCTTCAATGTCTTGGATGTTGACAGAAGCTTACTTGCTTTTATCCAAATTTTCGCTTATTCAGCATTATTAATAAAACCCGTAATAGCAATTTTCTTTGATAAAGCAAATTCTCCAATAAAAATCCTAATCTTTTTAAGTTCTATAGGTATTTCAATAAGCTTCATATGCTTTATCTTTTATTTGAATTATATTATAGTTTTTGGTGTCTTTCTTTCAATTAATTTTGCTTGTGTTTCGATTATGGATGTAGCAATTGATAAAATAATCGTTGATATCTCTCCAGATGAAAAAGCAAAGGATCGTAATGCATTATTTACTAGATTAGGTGCCTTCATGGGAGCGCTTTTTCCTAACATTATTTCAATTATAATTTTTACAAATATTTATTCAATTTCAATTTGGAACCAATTTTTTTTAATTGGTGTTTTAGCAACAATCCCTTTAATCTTTATGAGCTTATTATTAAATGAAAAGCTAAATAGTATAAAAAATAGTGAAAACTTAAACGAAGAGATAAGTATAAGTCAAGCCAAGAAAAAAAATATTCTTTTATTAAGCATTTTTTCATTTCTCAAATATTCAGAGAGATTATATGAATATCCGCTTGAGCCTTGGATTTTAAATAAATATGGAGAACAATATTTCTCCCTATTCGTGTTGCTTTTTATAGTTTTAATAATAATTAATACAATTGGATTAATTATCGCAGGACTAGTTTCAAATAGGTTTGATAGAATAAAAATTTTAATGATTTCATCTATTTTATATGGAACCCTAATGATTATTGCCCCTTTTACTGATCTAATTACTTTTTTTATAATATTAGGATTTATGCAATTATTTGATGGATTTATATTAATAAATTTAATCGCACTGATGATTGATATCTCAAAAAAAAAAGTTTTATACTACCAAATAATTGCAACCTTTATGATAATTGCTGCAGTAATACTAGTTCCATTAGGTACTTATTTATCGTCATTTATAGCAACTGAGCTACTTATTGTGATAGCAGGTGTTTTGACTATTATTTCAATCATTCCACTCATTTTTTTAAAAAATTATAAGAATAAATAACTTTTTGTTATCTATTATTTTTATATTTAATTTAATTGGATTCATAGCAATATCCTATAAAAATTATTATTATTATTACTAAATCAAAGAGTTCAGCAAAAATTAAAAAAATGGCTGAATAACCAATTGTTTGTCTCCTTAGTGGCAAAGTCATAATAGAGATAATATATAAGATTAAATCTATAAAAAACGCTAATGATATTAATAATGGTCTACCCTGAAAAGAGTGCTTTTTTCCATAAGAATAATAAAAAGTGAAAGAAATCCATATTAATGAGGATATATGAAAGCTTATTAATATCAAGCCTAAAATTATTGAATTCGGTGTTAAAATAATTATAGTTGATTCTGAAATGGATAATACTATTATCACTATAGAATTCAATTTGTTTCTATAATGAGTATCAATTAGATTTTTATGATTTTTGTTAATTGATGATAATACAATATCTATACCTATAAAAATTAACGGTGCTGCGGTTAAAACAATAAGTATATATCGAATTTTTAATAAATTTAAAATAGCAGATTCCCCAGCAGTATAAAAAGTGAGTATATAGAGTAAGTTAATAAGCTTTCCATACACTAATCCTAAAAAAAAAAGGCCAAATAAAAAATTAGCATCTGTAAAATGCATTTCTTTTTGTTTACACCATTGCCAAAAGGCGTAAATCATCATTCCGATTGTAATAGATATCCTGAATAAAATAAAGATAGTAATACTCCACATACCCTCATATCGATTAAGTGAGTTTTTGATTGCTGTAAAATGAGATATGTATAAATAGAATATGCCTACAAAACCACCTATGATAATTGTGAACAGAAATGATTTAATTTTATTTTTTTTTTGCAAATTATTCTTACTCTTATTCAATTGAGAAAATTATATCTATAATAACTATAATGATAATACAAGCGAATCTTCCTTAAATTAAAACATTTTATTTTTTTAAATAATCGATTTAAAGAACACTAAAATAAAAGTAAAGTTTCAGTTATTTTAAAATTCACATAAAAAGAAATAAAGTTTATGTTTTCAAATTGGAATTTTATTCTTTTCTATAATCCATTTGTTTGTTAAGAAAGTTTGATTAATCCCTATATCTGGCGTATATTGAGAATGAATTGTCGATTTTGGAAACCAAACTTCCTGACCAGATGGAAAAACAATAAGTAGTGCTTTTTCAGTTTCAGCTTTAATAGATCCATTAATTTCGATCTTTGCATCATCTAACTCATTTGATTTTATAATAGTGGTCTCTAAGATTGTATTTTCATCTATATTAATTTTTTTTGATCTAATCTCATTTGAAGATTGGATTTGCTCAAGATCAGCATCTTTCTTTTAAGATATGTTTGAAGTAGTAGCAAATTCAATCTTTTCTTTAAGTAAATGCTTTAATAATAATTTAAATATCTCTATTTGAGCTATTCCGAGCATTTTTGGTAATTTCCGATATTTATCCATAGTTTTTCTTCTTGATTATTTTCCCAACTGAAAGAAATTGACGTATTATTGTCTTTATATTTATGATAGCTAGACCAAGAATCGATTTTACGTTTTAAAACTTGCAAAATCATTACCATTTCGTCCAAAGAACATCGAATAGTTTTTCCTTCACCCTGAGTTGGTTTTTCCCAAGCATTATTTGGTTTTTTCTTAATGCATCTTAAAAACACATAAGGCTCATGTTTGGAAGAACTCTGGAGTATTAAACCAGTTGATTGTCCAAAAAAACTTTGGCTATGGGTATCTGTCATTTTTATCATATAACCTAATATTTTGCAGTTTTTAAGATAAAACAGGTAATTAGTTTTTTATAATTTCAAATTATTTAAAGAAAAAGTATGGAAACAATTGATCTAAATTACATAGAGTTAACTTTATATTATCAAACAAACTAAGATTTAAATTCTTCATAAATTAGCTTAGAGTCATTTATTATAAATGATAAAAGCCTTTTAGCGTTTAATAGACGATGTATGTGATATATTATTAGTGAATTATACCCTCAATTAAACACAAAATCAGAATCCTTATATCATAAGGCAATCAAACAACTCATTTACAAATACATTCTAAATTCAAATAAAAGTATTATTGAAAGCTCAACTGAGAAATATTTTAAAACCCGAAGAGCAGATCTTTTTTTTGAACTCCGCGATGGTAAAAAAGTTGTTATAGAGGTACAGCATTCAAAAATTACAACCAAAGAAATAATTGAAAGGACTCAAGAATATAATCAAAAAGGAATGTTTGTCTTGTGGATCTTACATGGGAAAGGAAATTGCATCTCATGTCCCAAATTTCCTGAAAATATAAAATATGTTAAAATAAGTCCCGCTGAGAATACCCTTCATAAGATATATGGAGGGAGAGTGTATTATGTGAATGTGAATGAATATTTCCATAAAATAACGATAACTTTTCCTTTCGCTATACATTACTCCCTTTCGGATAAAAAGCCAAGAAAATTGTTACGAAAGAATTTTAAATATTATTATTATAGAAATGCAAATTTCACAATGATTAATAACTGGAAATTACTCTGTGTTGAATATAATGGATTTAAAATAGCTAGGTTTTATGATAAAAATATTAAAACCTCCCTGAAAAATCAAATCTTTAATTTTATTCAAGAGTTCACAAAAAATTATCCCCAAAATTATGAGAAGAGATCTAAAACTAAGAAATTAGTAAAAAATATCATCAAAAAATTCAATGTAGAATATGGAAAAACCATTATTATTGATTCGCTTTACCTTTTGATCGATCAAATTCAAATTAATCAGAAATATATCAATCAAATCAGAAATAAGTATCGATAAAGCTCATTTTTACATCTTCCCACGAGAAATTTGAGCAATACTAAATTTTAAAAAATAGGTTAATTTAAAAAAAAGTATATTAAAGATTATTATTATTAGAAACTAAATTATAAAACAAATTTATATAAGGTGAAAAACCATTAGTATTGATTGGACAAAAGCAGAGGAGGCCCCACAAAAAGCTCAAAAGGTTGAAGGAAAAGTCTTACTAGATTTGAGATCAAAGATTTCAAATTTAGAAAAAGAAGTAAATGAGAGTAAATCAAAATTAGACAAGACAAAAAGCGAATTAGATACGACTAAAGAAAATTTAACGAATACAGAAAAAAGCCTAAAAGAGACAAATGAAAAACTATCTTCAACAGAAAAAGAAAGAAGTGATTTAAATGAAGAACTAAATAAACTCAAATCAGAGAAATCGGATGTGGATGGTAAATTAAGTGACACAGAGAAAAAGGTTTCAGAATTGGAGAGTAAAGTTGGTGAATTAGAACAAAAAATTGCTGAAAAAGACAAAGAAATTGAAAGTATTAAATCTGAACTTTCCACTAAAGATAGTGAAATTGGAAAGATTAAAAGTGATTTAGAAAAAGAAATGGAGACTATCAAGTCTGACCTTTCCAGTAAAGACAGTGAAATTGGAAAGGTTAAAGGCGATTTAGAGCAAAAAGTCTCAGATAAAGATACGGAGATTGCTAGTCTTAAAAATGATCTTGAGGTAAAAGTAAATCAAATAAATGAACTGAACGATAAAATTAGCTCATTTGAAGCACAGACTTCTGATGCTGAGGGTGCTCCAAATATTATTGAGCAAATTAAGGAAATAATGAAAACTAAAGGGTTTCTCTCTGACAGAGAATTTGAAGGGATGTTATCCCAATGATTTAATATTTGATCATCGGAATTAAGAAGTTTTCTTGAATAAGAATTCAATTCCTCACAGAATTTTTTGTTTTTCTATTATTTTTTTTTAATTAATGGTTGAACCAGGAGTTGAGATAATATGTTAGATAACGATATACTAATCAAATAACAAATTATGATCGTGAAACAATGATTTCACGAAAAAGTAGGGAAAAAGGATATACTTCTTAAAATATTGAGAGTATATATTTACTTAAATTAATTTCTTTCAATAATTTTATTTTAGTTAAGTTGATTATATGAAAGTGGGTTTACATATTGGTAAATTCGATTGGGGTAAAGATGCTGCGGAAATTAATAATAAGTTAATTGAAATTATTCAGACTGCCGAGAAAAATAATTTTTTTAGTTTATGGGTAATGGATCATTTATTCCAGTTAGGTACTTAATATGGGACTATTCATGGTCCAATTAATGCTCCAATGTTAGAAGGTTATAGTACTATTGCATACTTAGCTGCTTTAAGCAATAAAATAAAACTTGGTGTACAAGTTACATGTAATTTTTTTAGAAATCCTGGTTTGTTAATAAAGATGATCTCAACTATAGATGTTCTTTCTGGCGGTAGAACATATTTTGGAATAGGAGCAGGGTGGTTTAGACAAGAAGCGAGAGGTTTAGGCATTCAATTTCCCTCATTAAATGAGCGTTTTGATCGTTTAGAAGAAACATTAGCAATTGCAAAACACATATGGAAAGGAGAAAGAAAACCTTACAATGGAAAATACTATAAACTTAAAAAACCTATTAATAGTCCTCAACCCATAAGTAAACCTCACCCTCCAATTCTTATAGGAGGATCAGGTGAAAAAAACATTAAGATTAGTAGCGAAATATGGAGACGCATGTAACATAGTGATCGGAACATCACTTAAAGAAGCAGGAGTTTTATATCAAGAAGATATTAATTGGCAGCAGAGGATTAAATATACAGAAAAGAAATTAGCAGTTTTAAAGAAACATTGCGAAGATCTTGAAAGACCTTATAATGAAATAGAAAAAACAATAACAACATATATTAAAATATCACCAGATGCTATGGATGCTGAAGAAGTTATAAAGATATGTCAAATCTTGGCTAATATTGGAATTCAGCATATTATTTTTAATATGCCTAATATTCATGAAATAGAACCACTAGAAATAATGGGTAAAAAGGTGATTCCTGAAGTTGAGAAATTCTAGCATACTTAGAGAAAGTTGAAATTCCTTCCATAAATGATCATGAATATGGGTTAATTAAGATGAAAATATTTATCATATCAGCTTCATTATTCTTTTATTATTTTATAAGAAATAATTATCCATAGGAAAATCCTTTCCGATATTTTTACAATGCTCTTAAGTTTTATATTTTATTAGTAGTAATTTCATATGAATCATTTCATATTTATCAATTAGAGGATCATAAGATTTATTTAGGTGATAAAAAATAAGTATTGTGGAATGTTCAAGTCCTTACTGTGAAATTGATGAGGAAGAAGAAGAGGAATCCTTTTTTGAAGAACATTTCTGGTATTTTATAATTCCATCTGCAATAATCTTAGGAATCGCTATTTTTTTAGAATTTTTTTATGAAATGGTTTTATTAGGGCAAATTTTTGCGATTTCATCGATTTTTCTTTCTAGTTATGGTGTTGTGACAGAAGCTATTGAAGACATTAAACATAAAAGGATAACAGCAAATATTTTAATGATAATAGCCGCTGTAGCTTCGTTTTTCATATTTCACGGACAAGAGGGAGCAACTGCGATATTACTTTATGCCATAGCTGAAAGATTGGAAGAAATAACAAATGATAAGTCAAGGAACGCGATTAAGGAACTACTTGAATTAGCCCCCGATGATGCCTTATTAAAAATTGATAATGGTTATAAAAATGTTCCAGCAAAGGAGGTTCAAATAGGAAAAATAATAGGAATAAAGCCGGGAATGAAAGTACCATTAGATGGGGTAATTATGAAAGGGAGCTCTTATTTTGATGAAAGCGCTATAACTGGTGAGAGTGTTCCGGTCTTTAAGAACGAGGGCGATGAGATTTTTGCGGCCAGCTTAAATTCTGACAGTTTTGTGGATATAGAAGTCACAAGAGAGAGTTCAAATACCATTGTAGCTCAAATTGCAGAAAGTGTCAAACAAGCGCAATTAAACAAAAGCAAACATGAAAGATTTATAGAAAAATTCGCACGATACTATACCCCAATCATCATATTGGCAGCATTGATGGTAATGATTATCCCACCTCTAGTCTGGGGTTTGGACTTTAATGATTGGTTTTATAGGGGATTGATATTGTTGGTAGTTTCATGCCCCTGTGCTTTAACATTATCTACTCCACTTGCAAATATCGCATCCTTAACAAAACAAGCTAGAGAAGGAATTTTAGTTAAAGGAAATAGATTTATTGAAGAAGTGAATGATATAGAGGTATTTGCATTCGATAAAACGGGTACACTAACAGAAGGAAAATTAAAAATTTTTGAAATTTTTGCTTATAATGGGATTGACAGAGAGGAAGTAATTAGTATCGCTGCCAGTTTAGAAGCACTTTCAGAACATCCAATTGGTAAAGCAATTGTTAATGAAGCTAAAAACAAGGAATTAGCATTTCAATCTGTAGATAGTTTTGAAGTGATAAAGGGAAAGGGGATAAGAGGACAAATTAACGGGGAATCTTTTTATGTTGGAAGCAAAAGCTATATCGAAGAATTAAATTACCAGCTACCTTTAAAAGATTTAGAGGATATAGAGAGTTCTGGAACTATCCCTATTTTGTTAGGTAATAACCAGAAATTATTAGGAATCATCTCAATTAGAGATGTTTTAAGAGTCACAGCTCCAATTCTAATAAATGGACTCAGAGAAAGAGGTTACGAGACGGTTTTAATATCTGGTGATAATCAGGCAGTATGTGATTCGATTGGAGCATGCTTAGACATAGATCACGCTTACGGAGAGCAATTACCTGACCAAAAACTCGAAGAAATAAAAGATTTAAAGAAAAAATATAAGGGAGTAGCCATGGTTGGAGATGGAATAAACGATGCTCCAGCTCTTGCTTTAGCAGATTTAGGTATTGCGATTGGAGCCTCAGCAACAGATATTACATTAGAAACTGCAGATGTTATTATTATTAATGATGATTTGAAAAAAATCTTAACTTATATTGACATTTCCAAAAAAACAAACCAAAAAATAAAACAGAATATTTGGACCTCAATAATTGTTAAAGTGTCTTTTGCAGTTTTAACAGTTATCGGTTTAATGACATTATGGCTTGCTGTAGGTATTGGAGATATGGGCGTATCTTTGCTCGTTTTGCTTAATGGGATGACAATTTTTAGATACAAATTTAAATATAAAGAAATTTCGTCTGAAGAACTGGAAACTGAGGCAAAAATACTAGTATGCGAACATTGTAAAACTGAAAAAATTATTCCGCAGCATCATGGAAGAGATATGCTTCTTTCTAAAGATAACGACAAGTTAATTTGCTGGAGAAAGATGTTAGATAGCGAAGGTCTTGAGCCTTGTGAAGAAGAACTGCCACTTTTCTGCCCTAAATGTGAAAATTTATTAGAAGTTAAATAAAAAATCTAAATTTTCCAAATAATCCTTAAATAATATTCGATTTTTAACTCATCTATATTTTCAAATCTCGACTTGAATATTGGTAGAAATGTATTAAAAAAAAAAGAATTTTGAAGGTTTTTATTAATAATTAACCTTTTTTTAAATACTACTTCCCTTTTTTAATCATTATTGCTCCAATAATTATTAGGATAATTCCTATAATGAGCATTGCAACACCCATTCCAGAATACATCGCACCGACATTGCCAGAATAACCATATGCTGCGGCTTCTGATTCAGCAGAACTAATCACTGAGCCTGCCCATATGTAATAAATCCCCGCGGGTAGTAATATTATACCTGCAACAAGTAAAATAATCCCTATAATAAATAATGCTAGATTTTTTGCTGCCATAGTAAACACCCTTGTTTTTTAAAAGATTTTAAAAAATGTGACTCTAGAATAATTTACAATCATTAATATTTAAAGCTTATCTAAAATAGAAGTGGTTATTGATTATCAAATATAATTAATCTCATAAAACTACGGTGAATTTTAATTTCTATAAATGGAAATCTAATTCTCTTATAAAATTATATGAATCCATGCTAAATTATCTTGATTGTATCATAAAAATACGTTCTATCATTATTTCATTTTAAAAAGTTTCTCTTTCTTATGGAATTCGACCAACACGTTGTAGTTATACGAATTCCTTGCAATATGTAGTATTTTCATGGATAATACTATAATATCAAGTAAAAATATTAGTATTTGAACATTGTAAAACTGAAAAAATTATTCCGCAGCATCATGGAAGAGATATGCTTCTTTCTAAAGATAACGACAAGTTAATTTGCTGGAGAAAGATGTTAGATAGCGAAGGTCTTGAGCCTTGTGAAGAAGAACTGCCACTTTTCTGCCCTAAATGTGAAAATTTATTAGAAGTTAAATAATTGAAAAAAAATTGATAATTTGACCTCATTTATTTTTATTTACGTCTTATTTTTTACAACCGAGAAAAATAAAAATTAAATAAAGAATAGACAACCTTACGTAATTTTACATTATTAGGAATCTATAGAGAACATTTTAAATCTAGGGTAATTTATCTTGCATACTGAATAATCTTAATTCAGTCGCATTTTTATTTACGCGGGAATTGCCAAGTTTGGTCAAAGGCGCTGGACTCAGAATCCAGTCACGAAGGTGTTCGGGAGTTCAAATCTCCCTTCCCGCACTTGTTTTATTTCAATTCTGGAAAGTTTACTTCGATATTTTCTAGTTCAATGGAAATACAAACTATAATAAATGAAGATGAAAATCTAATTATTAGCTCTTCAAAAAAAAGGTATTTATTATGTCATATGAACAAAAACCATCTGAATTTGAGGAAGAAGCATCTACAAAGTCTAAATCTTTTAACTTTCGAGTATTCAAACTAAATGTAGAATCGGAAGAATTTGAAGAACTAATGCTAAATAATGAAGATAAAGTCGTAAATTTACTCGATCATGATGAGATTTTACTATTTGTAGATAAAATGAATTTTCGTGTATGGATATGGGAAGGTGGGAAAACTTTACCAAGAATGAAATTCATGTCAGCAGAAGCAGCCCATAAAATTAGAGATCAGTATGCTTTTGATTATAATATTACTACTATAGATGACGGAGATGAACCTATAGAATTTAAAATGATTATAGGATTGGATTTAGAAACATAATGAGAAATAGATGTTGAAGCATAATAGATTTAGTTAAGTTCTAGGGTAAATTTACATTTAATTATTAAATCCATTAGATTATGTTAAAATTACTAATCTATTTTCTATAGAAACAATAATAAATAATTAAAATATTAAAATTATTATATTATTGAAAACTAAGAGTTAAGGATAGTATGTCCAACGAGGAAAAACTACCTACTGATTTAAGCAAACGGTTGAAAAAAGTTCAACTGCCTGAATTTGAAGAAGAAAAGTTAAGAATCTTTCAGTTTAATGATCAATTAGCAGAATATGAAGAATTAGACGTTGATGAGGGGGTTCCATTATATGAATTATTAGATCCTGATTTTATATTGTTGTTTGTAGATCCGGAACACTATAGAGTATGGATCTGGCACGGGGCAAACACTACAACAAGAATGAAATTTATCGCAGCTAAAATTGCACCAAAAATAAGAGATCGATATGGAATAGCATATAAAATAACTGCCGTTGATGAAGGGCAAGAAACTAAGGCCTTTAAGATAACTTCAGGTATAGAAAAGGAAATAGATTACGAGAAAGAACAGACAGGGCCTGCTTATGAGGGTACAGCAGCAGATGATGAATTGATTAAGGAACTATCACGTGAAAAAATCGTATTATTGTTAGAAAAAGCTGGAATTCCAGAGGGTTACCAGAGAAAAATGGTCATTGTAAAAAATAAAATATATGGCTATAAGGAATATGACCAAAATTATATGGGTTCAGTGATTAAAGAAAAAAAATTATTTCCTTTAAAAGAACAAGTTCCTGATGGCCCTTATTTAGCAGAGAATTATGTACCAAGGATCTTATTCTCATTTAATAATGTAGTCATTACAGAACTTCTACAAAGAACTGAAACTGAAGATAGCAATAATTAAATAAAGGCATACCTTTTATTGGAGAAAAATTATGAGTCATGTAAGGCGAAAACCAGCAAAAAGACCTATAAGAACGATTAAAAAGAAGCGTAAAAGAAACTGGACATCAATATTAATTTTAGTATTAATGCTATTTAGTGGTATTATAGGTATAGTATTTGTTGTTACTTTTACATGAAAAATCCAAGTAAATAACTTAAAAACATCTCAATCTTTTAAGTATTTAATAAATTTTATCCATATATTTAAACCTTGAAGTTAAAAAAAGCAGATATAATTTTAATTGTTTTGTTAATGATTCTTACTTTTATTTCAATAGATCTATTCTTAAATAGGAGTCATCAAGAGGCAATTGAAAATATATCAAAATATGAACCATTCCAGAATTTAATGACGGGGCTTTTAATAACATTTTGGGTGTGTGTAATTGGAAACCTATTGCCAATACCAACTCCTTACACTTGGGTTGTGTGCTACAGCTCATCACCGTTTTTAGCATTACATCCGTTATTTCCGTTGTTGGTTGGATTTATTGCAAGTGTCGGTTGTCTTGTTGGAGAAATGGGAGGTTATGTTATTGGAAGAAGTGCCGCAGAAGTGGTTTCAGAAGAACGAACGAGGGATTTTAAAAAGATGCATGAACTTCTAGTAAATCACCCGAAACTCACTCCATTCCTTATTTTTTTATTTGGTCTTACGCCTCTCAATGATGATCTCATTATCGTTCCTCTTGGCTTAATGAAATATGATTTTAAGAAAACGCTCCTGTTTTGTTGGTTAGGAAAATTCAGCTTAATGCTTATATTCGCTTATAACTTACTCAATATTTGTAATTTAATTGGAGGAGAAAATTGGATAATAAGTATAATAAGCTTGTATATTCTTATTTTTTTAATTTATCTCTTTATAAGAGTTGATTTCCTAAAAATAATATTCAAGGAGTAAGAATTAACAGAATAGGTTAAAAATTAGATAATTATGAATAAATTAAAAATGAAGTATTAAATACTTTCTTTTGAATATTTTTCAATTATATAATTCTGAAGTGAAAACGCATATTTTTCAAGGTTTAGAATTAAAATTTTTTGTTGAACTTCCCTAAGATACGATACATCTAAGGATTCAAATAAATTTTTTAAATTGTCGATTGAATTAAAAACCTCTACTATTATCTTCCAATCTTTTGCCCATTCTACATCATGATGCTCTTTACGTCCTATTTCCTCTATTTTTAAAACCTCTTTTTTAAAATTGATATTTTAAAATGATATATATTCTCTGATTTATCCCATAGTAACTTACCTTAAAAAATGTTTAGATAGTGAAGAATAAGTGATAATATAAAGCAACTAAGTTATTAAAACAAAAAAAAGAATAAAAAAAATACTAATTTAATTTTGTATATGTATAACAGTGGTATTTGATGCATTCTCCATGATTCGTAGTTTCTTCTTTTGATCCCCAGAATTCACGATTATGCCAATTATAAAATCAATAAGGAGTAAACCAGGATTGGCTTTAAAGAGATTATTTAGTAAATAATCTCCAGTAGCAGCTACCTCTAAAGAGTCTTGATTTACAGTCCTTATTTTCATAGCCATTTTACCAACAGTTTGGCCGTTATTGCTAGTTTCTAAAATCCAGAAATAGAGAAGAGCTATCGCATAACCAATTATAAATGCTACAGCCACGTGTACTGTAGCAAATAAAATTCCATAAGCTATCCCAACTATAACAGCATCAATTATGAATGCAATAAATCTTTCACCAAAATCAGCATATTTTACACCTGCGGGGGCAGGTTTTGATTTCTTTTCTTTTTCTGCTACTTGCTGTTTAGGGAGTGCCAGTTCAGTTTTTGGAGGTTCAGCTTCAGCTTCGGGTACCCTCTCTCTCAAATCCGCACCACATGAGCTACAAAATTGAGTGTCAGTATCTAATTCAGAACCACAAGCAGGACAATATTTAACAACCATTACTTAAACCTTTCAATTATTTTTTTTAAATTTATATTATGACGATAATTATATAATATCTTTTTTATAGTTAAATTTTTTATAGTCCAATTCCTATTCTATTATAATTATGAAAATTATGAAAATAATTCCTATTGGTATTATCATTACTAGTATTATTATTGGAATTATTATATAATTTCATAAAAGAAATGGAATTTTAAACTCTTCTTACCTTTTCTTTTATCTTTTCTAGGGGTTTAAGATTTCATCTTTGATAATATAAAATGATAAAAATCTGAAAGGAGGAAAAGCAATGGCAAAAAATAATAAATTATACATATATGATGCAACCCTTAGAGAAGGAGCTCAGAAAACAGGAATAAGTTACTCAATCGAAGATAAGATTCGTATAATAGAGAGATTAATTAATGATTTACATATTCCTATGATTGAGGTTGGCTGGCCAGGATCAAATCCCAAGGATATAGCGCTCTACAAAAAGATTCCAACTCTCGATACTAACTCTAATGGTACCAAGATATATGCTTTTGGAGCTACTAGACGTAAAAATATCCAGGCACAAGACGATCCAAATCTTAGAGCCTTGCTTGCTGTTGGAATAAAAAGGGCTACAATAGTTGGAAAGAGTTGGGATTTGCATGTTGAAACAGCTTTAGAAACGAATTTGGAAGAAAATCTTAATATGATTGAAGATACTATCATGTACTTAAATAAAAATGGAATTGAGGTGGTATATGATGCGGAGCACTTTTTTGATGGATATAAAAGCAATAGGCAATATGCCCTCGAAACAATATCATGTGCTTCCAATGCTGGTGCGTCATGGATAGTATTATGTGATACAAATGGTGGCCTTTTACCGCATGAACTCGGTCCTATTTTTGAAGACGTAAAAGATTATTTAGGTAATGATATTCCTTTAGGAATTCATGCTCACAATGACTCTGGAGTAGCGAATGCCATTGCTTTGGAAGCCTATCAACATGGCGCCAGCATGATCCAAGGAACAATGAATGGATTTGGTGAGAGATGCGGAAATACAGACTTAACAACAATTCTTCCCGTTTTAAAATTAAAAATGGGGGTAAATTGTATTTCTGATGAAGCTTTAAAAAATCTTACCGAAGTTTCCCACTATATTTATGAAATGGCCAATTTGCCTGGCAAAGATGATCAACCTTTTGTTGGAAGATATGCTTTTTCTCATAAAGGAGGTATTCATGTTTCAGCAATGAGAAAGGATGTCAGAACATATGAGCATGTAAATCCAGAGTTAGTTGGAAATTCTCGAAATATAAAAGTTTCAGAGTTGGCCGGAAAAAGTTCGATACTTCATATGGCCAATAAATTTGACATTCCTCTTTCTGAGACAAATCCAAAAGTTTCGGCAATACTTCAAGAAATAAAGAATAAAGAAAATCAAGGTTATTCTTTTGAGGGTGCTGAAGGTTCATTAGAAATTATAATGAGAAGTATGGATATGAACATTCAAGATCCCAATTATTACAGAAACAAATTCTTTCAATTAGAAGGTTTTCGAGTTCTTACAGAAATGTATAAGGAGGATTTAATATCTGAAGCTACTATTAAAGTGAGAGTAGGAAATGAAATGTTTCATACAGCTGCTGATGGAAATGGCCCAGTAAATGCCCTTGATAACGCACTGAAAAAAGCCTTGGTCTATTTTTATCCAAGTATTAAGGAAATTGATTTATCCGATTTTAAAGTAAGAATAATAAACCAGGAAGGAACAGCATCGAAAGTTAGGGTATTAGCTGAGACTCACGATGATGAGGGGAGTTGGGGAACAATTGGAGCTCATGAAAATATTATAGTAGCGTCTTGGGATGCTTTAGTGGATTCATATATATTTAAATTGCTTAAAGATAAATCAAATTGGTAATTTTATTTTCTAATAGACTTTATAGCAATTTCTAATAATTTTTTAAATTTTAAAATCTCTAAGATAAGAGATTTATCTTTATATTAAGGTAAATTTATATATCTAAATAATTCATTAATTTATAAGAATACGCTTTATATTGATTATTTAAGGAATTTAGGTGATAAACAAGGTTTTTATTTTTTCTATAGGTAATATATCTCAATCATTTAAAAACCATTGATATTACGCATCTTCAACACGAACGATTAGGTCTAATAAAAACAATAAAATAATTTAAAAAATTTTAAAACAAAAGAATGAAAGATATTTCACGAATCTTTTTGGAGATTTCCTCAAAAAAGGGGAATGAGAATGCTGATCAAGCGATATTAAAAGACAAAAATGAAAAAATTGAGTTATTTTTAAATAAATACCTTGAATTTTTATCTGTAAATCTCCAGGCGGAATTTAATCGAATTTCTTATTCATCATTAGGAAAGTTCAAAACCAATGAAATCGGAACAAAGATTAAAGACATCATTGAAGAACACATCGCCAGAGTAATTTTTTTAGTAGAAAGAGAAAGTGAATCTCTTCCCTTTGTAAAAGATTATTTTTCTCTTAATTTGAGAAAGTTATATGAAAAAATTACTTCAGAATATAAAGCTGAAAAGGAACTTCAAGAGATGTTTGAACTAAATTTGATACATGATTTTGGACAAATCGTTGATCGCTTATGCCAGTTTGAACTTCAAACTATTGACCTTTTTTTAAAATATTTAATTTTAATAAATCTTCACAGAAGATTACAACGGAGAAATCTTTTATAGAGAATAAGTAAAATACTTTGTTAAAAATAAACTTTAAAATTTTTCTCAATAATTTCCTTTGTATCTTTAAAATCTGTAATATCTATTATTTTATTTAAATCTTGAATATCATTTAATTCACTTTCATATTGCTCTTTAAAATCTTCAGTGAAATTATTCAAGAACTTTTGAAGAATGTCATTTTTTTGATTAGTTATAACTAAAACAGCAAATCCAAAATCGATATTATAATTAACTACAATATCTAAATTTTCAGTTTTCATAACGTCGATTTTATCTTTCTTATCAATAAATTCAGAAAGGATGTGGTTTAATCCAATTAAAATATTACCCCATATCACCGAATCAGAAATAGATTTCACATGCTCGAATTTATATGAGTATAATAATATTCCAGATTTATGATAGATATTGATGTTATAAATTTTATTAGTTAGTACTAAAAACATTTCAGGTTTTTTTATCAACATGAAAGTCACGCTAAAATAATTTACCCAAAGAAAAAAAATATATAATTCCCTAAATATAGGAAAGCTAAAACGGACATATGAAATAAACATAAAGATTGGTAAACAAAATACGAGCGTGTTTATTATAAACAATTTCGTTATTTGCTTATTTCTCGAATTAAGGTATATTTTTAAAGAAAAATATAAAAAATAGATCACCATAAAAAATAGAAAGAAGATTATAATTAATCCAACTCTCTCATCAAAAACATAATTAACATTGGAAATGTCAATAATTAGATACATAAATGACCTTGAAGAATTATTAATCAATTGAATCGAATCAAAAAAAAATAGAGATCCTATAATAAGTCCTAAAAACGTGGTATAACAAAGAAAAGAAATAACAGGAATTTTTTTGTACTCCAGTAGAAAGGCATAGATGAGCCCTGTATTTCCTAGAGCTAAAAATCCGATTACAATAGTTACTTTCCACAATAGTTCTGAAGGATAAAGAACAATGGAAAAGAAAAACAATGTTGAATATATAAATCCGGTAAATAGTATGGTAAGTAGATTTAAAAAAGTCATTAACTTTGTTCCATATGAAGCAAAATGAATTGATATAGAATATATACTAAACGAGCTCATCATCAAGGTGAAAATGTAGCCGATGACTAAAAGAATAAAGAATAAATCATCCATTTTTCATTCGATCTACCATAAGTAACTAATATAATAAAATTTCATTGATTAAAAGATTTCTATTCTCTTAAAATATTAAATTAAAATACCTATAGAATAAAAGAAAGATATTATTATATAAGATTTTTGCTCACTAAAAGATGAGAAATTTGATTTTTTTAAATATAACCTTTAAATTTAATTGTTATTGAAAAAATAATATACTCATTTAGTATAAGGTCTAAAATATTCATATATCAGTTTTCCAGCATTCTTAAAATGGGAAGTATCAATTAGACCGTTTAGACTGCTCAATTCTTCTTTATTTAATTCCACAAATTTTTTCATAAACCGCTGGATGGACCTATCAATGAATTCATTTTTTTTATTAGTTATCAATAAAATTGCATAACCGTATTTATCATTGTATTCTAAAACGATATCCCGATTTTCCATTTTAATTATACCTAATTTATCTTTTTGATTTGTTAAATTAGCAAGGATATGATTTATCCCTATCAAAATACTCCCCTTTAGTAGAGAATCTTCGGTTTCTTTTCCCGTTTCAAAATTGTAAGCCCACAACAAAATACCACTTTTATGGAATATAATGAAATCATAAATTCTATTGGTTAGCTCTATAAATAAATCTGGCTTTTTAATAATTTCATAAAGAAAAACTATAGAGGTGAATAAAAAAGAGATTAAATGAAGATACTTAAATAAGATAAGCGGAATTACCAGAAATAACCCATATGTGAAAATAACAATCGTAAAGTTTAAGGTGTTAATAAATAATAATTTTGCTAATGTTTTTCGACGTATATTTGCATAGTTTATCACTAATATTGACCACATCAAAATTATCAATGAACTTCCTAGCAACAACATAAAATAAAATAATAAATAATCTTGAAAGAAAAAATAATAGTTCAGCCCGAGGGTTTCTACTTTAAAATTGTTAAAAAAAAGCACTAAATATATGACAATTCCCCCTAAAAATGAAAATATAAATGCAGTGGATATTTCTGTCTTTCGATATCCTATCATAAAATTATGGAGAGAACTCAAAAATCCTAAGGCAAAAAGGCTAATAATTATTGAAGCATTCCATAATTTTATGGCTATCGCCTTGTCAAAGAAAACCATTGTTGCCATGGAGATAAAGGTAAAATATAAAATTCCAACAAAGAAATAAAGTAAGATAATAAGAATTGAATTTTTTTGAGGGCCGTAATTCTCAGAGTGTTTAAAAACATAAATAATTGCTGAGATTGATATTGTTATCGATATAAATATAAGAATACAATCAAGAATCATATGTATCAATACTTTAAAATTTAAAACAAAGTGATTTCTCTTTTCTTAACTTATCATATATATTGTCATCATATAAAACTATTTTTTTTTTAAAATTTGAAGATTAACTCTTCATTTTTCTAATTCTTCCCTCTATCCAACCATGCTTAAACGAGATAAGTGAATCAAATTTACTTATATACGGTTTAATATCTAAAATTGGTGTTTGATCCACCATATCAACATTTTTAACCTTGATTTTGAACTCATTAATTTCTAAAATTTCTAAAACAGATATCCCTAAAGGGTTCGGTCTGAAAGGTGTACGCATTGAGAAAACTCCAACTTTTTTATTATATAAAAAAGGTTTAGATTGCAATGGCACTGGGAGTTTAATTAAATCAAAATAATAAATGCAGTATATATGGGAGAATCCCTCTAAATCTTTTAAACCATCTTGATATTGTGAATAAATTTCAATCACACCTATAGAATCAGACATGGAAAATTGGATCGGGACACCTATTATTGATTTAAACTCGGTATGGATAATCCCAATAGGTGTGAAGCATATTTTGTCCAGAGGTTTCCGATTTTTAATGGATTTTAGATCTTTTTTTATGATTTCCATATTTATTATTAAACTACAAATAATAAAAAAGAATTTAGGTATCAGAAATACATAATTCTTAGATGACTAGCTTTTTAGAATACTTGAAAAAGGAAAATATCATTGAAAAGATAATTAAATTATACAATTTCAGCATACAAGAGGATAGTGAAAAAGACCTTCTTAACAGGATTAAAATTTACTTACTTAAAACTGCGAAACTCAAAAAAGATGATGATCTTGATGTTTTAAGTAATGTTCATCAAAAAATTTTAAATTATGACCAGAAAAAAGTATTAGGTGAATTTTATACTCCATTTGAAGTTGTAAATTATATTTTGGATCGTACTGGGTATATTAATTCTAATGATATTGAAAATAAGAAGTTTATTGATATTAGTTGTGGCTCAGGAAGTTTTATTATTCAAGCAATAAAAAGATTAATTCATCGCTTTTTGAAGATATTAAAATATGACGATCCTTCTGATTTAAATCCCGAAGAATTAGAAAACATTATTTTAAGCGTTAG
This sequence comes from Promethearchaeota archaeon, assembly GCA_019058445.1. Lineage (GTDB taxonomy): Archaea > Asgardarchaeota > Lokiarchaeia > Sigyniarchaeales > SOKP01 > LW40-45. The sequence goes on from JAHPZA010000009.1 coordinate 420,058, forward strand.
AAAAAATATTTTCGGCGTTGATATTAATCCAATTGCGTGTTTTTTATGCCAGCTAAACATTCAATATGTACTATTTGAAATTTTAAAGAATATTAGAAAATTCAATGAAAAGTATAGGCTCCCGATATTCAATATAAGAAATATTAATTCTTTAGAATTAGAAGAATACGAAAAATACGATTTTGTTGTCGGAAATCCTCCCTATTTGTTTATTAGAAACATTCCAAAGGAGCATAGGAAACTAATTGAGTTTAGAGATCTAAACACTAATATAGGTCAATATGATTATTACCAGATTTTCCTTGAATTAGGGCTAAGGTTTCTAAAAAACGGAGGAAATCTTGGCTATATTATCCCGGATTCTCTTTTAGCTTTGTCTCATCGTTCAATCGCCAGAAAATATATTTATAATGCTGCAAAAATCAAAGAAATATATTATACTGGCCCGAAATTCGATGAACTTGTTGTGTCCAATATTATAATTATTTTACAAAAGGAGAAAGATGAAAAGAGGAGGGAGGAAAATTTAATAAATATAAAATTGTCAAATAACTGGACTAAACAATTTCGCCAAAATTTAATAAAGAAATGGGACTACAAGTTCCTAATACATCTAAATGATTTAGATATATCCATTCTTGAGTATATAAATAAATATTTCCCCAAACTGAAAGATTTAAGTAATGATCAGAATTATAAGATTCTTTTAAGTAGAGGCGTAGAGCTAGGGAAAGGGGGAAATATTATATATTGTAAGAAATGTAATAAGTTTTATCCTCTTCCAAAAAAACACTTAATTTGTCCAAATTGTAAATCTCAGTTAAGCCATGAGCATATCAAAAGTATTATATATTCTAAAATACCCGAGGATGAAGAAGGAGTTTTTAAAAAGTTTTTATACTCTATAAACCGATATGAGATAAAAGATAATAAATACATCGATGTGAGCAAAAAAGGAATTAGTTATAAGGATCCCAAAATCTATAAGAATCGAATTATCATTAGACAACTTAGCCAAAATAACTTGATATGCGCTACTTATGACCAAGAATTCTCACTCACCTCTCAATCGGTTTATAATCTGAAAATTTTAGAATCTCCGATACAAGAATTTAATCATTTTTATCTCCTTGGCACTATTAATTCTCAACTATTATCTTATTATTTTATCAAATCATTTGGATCTTACAAAAAACTTTTTCCGAGAATTTTAATTGAAAAAATTAATCAACTACCAATCAAAATTCCTAAAACCGAAAGAGAGAGGAATGATGCTAAGATACTTATAACTAAAATAAAAAAATTACTTATTCATTATGAGGAAAAGATTCAAAATGAAGTCGATTCCCTGGTTTTTGATTTATATGGTATTAGCATGGAGCAAAGAAAATATATACGAAATGTACTCAAAAATCCTATTTTTGATAAAGCCTAAATAATATACAATTTTAAAGCATGATATCATTTTTATTAAAATGTAAATTAAATTGATCATTTAATCTAGTACAGATTAAAAATAAATTAGTATTGTGAAGTGAATATAAGTTTGGAAAGAATAGCAAAAATGACCCGAAAAACAACGGAAACAGAGATATTAGTTGAATTAAATTTAGATGGTACAGGGAAATTTGAAATTAACACTGGTCTTAAATTTATGGATCATATGTTAATATTATTGTCAAGACACTCGGGTATTGACCTAAAAGTTAAAGCTTCAGGCGATTTAACGCATCATATAATTGAGGATATCGGAATCTTAATTGGTGAATGCTTTATTAATGCTTTAGGAGATAAAAAAGGGATTAATAGATATGGATCAGCATTTATCCCAATGGATGACTCGCTCGCCAGATGTGTAATAGATTTTTCTGGTCGTAAAGCATTAATTTTAGAATTAAAGTTAAATGAGGAGTGTGATATAGAAGATGTCGCGATTGAGGATATCAGACATTTTTTTAATTCTTTTGCTGAAAATGCTAAGATAAATCTCCATCTCCATCTTTTATATGGAGAAGATCAACACCACAAGGTTGAAGCGGCTTTTAAAGCATTAGCAAAGGCTATAAAAAAGGCAGTGAAAATAACTTCAAATGAAATTCCATCAACTAAAGGAGTCCTTTAATCCTTTAGCAAATTTTAATTAATACACCAATTTTACTTTTAATGCAACATTTTTATTTAAAGTCATCTAATATTTTTTTATTCAGATAATATTTTTCTAGTGACATTTTATGGGATTTAAAGATTTAAAAAGACTTTTACAAAAAGAAAATTACTTCTTCTTGATATTAATTATTTGGCTCTTAGTTGGTTATACCTTTCTTCATTTTAATATTGAATTTCAAATTCTTGGTTTTATCATTAATGGAATTGTTATATATCTTCCATTGTTAATTATTTGTATAGTTTTATTCTTGATTGCTTTCTTTTTACAGGCAGATATTAAAAAATTAAAGCGCAATACAATACTAAAGGGTATTGGAGTTTTGATTATCGTCGCCATTATTTTTTTCTTTTTAGGAGAAGATATTCTATATCTTATTGGGGTTACGACTTTTATCGTCTCCTTTATCTTTTATATATTTATTACTTCAATCTTCAGTATGTATTACTGTTATAAGTATGGAATTTCTTTAGATGATACGTTCTATAAATTGCCAACACCTGTAGCTTTTACGTGGAGATGGCTTATCTTTTTAGTTGGGACTGCAGCAGCAATTGCATTAATATTATTTATCGGGGCTGTATCTGTGGGTACAACAAAAATTATTGTGATCGTAGTTATTGGAGGTCAAGAATTTTATATTCATCGATTCGTTGAAATCATTCCATATATCATAGTTGGAATAATAATCGGTTTGGTAGCGATTTCTTTATTAGCTTTGCTTTTGCAAAAAAATCATCCATTTAACGCATGGTTAGGACTTTTCGTCTTATTTTCCTCTCTATATGGCGCTGTTTTAATGGTTAATGCTTTTTTAGGTGGTGAAGTAGCTAATGTAAGTCCCATTTTAGACAATCCATTTACTTATGTCATACTTTTTATTTTTGATGTGTTTCTGATTTTATATACAATTAGCTGCCTAATTGGAAGCAAAGCAGAGATAATTTTGGATTTAAAAATATTTAAACCTATCAAACCAGATGGTATTTTGATATTTTTAATCCTATGTAAAGTTGCTTATGAATTCGGTACATATTTCCTTGCTGACAATGAAGTTATTGGAGTGAATGCGGTTTTGTTAAAGAATGTAGCCGTGTTCTTTTTATTTTTACCTCTTATGATAATCATGGGACTTGTTGGTATATTCCAATACGATAAGATAAAAAAGGAAAGAAAAGACGAAAAATTTGCTAAAAAAGCGCGAAAATCGAGAGATAAAGAAAGAAAGAAAAGAATTAAGGAGAGAGAAAAAGAAAAGAGAGCACTTGAAAAGCAAAGAAAGAAAGAAAAAAAATAAAAAATAATTTCATGAAAATACAATTCCCGAAATATTAACGATTAATTGATAGAATATCAAATAAATTAAGGCAAAATAACGATCATCAACAAATAATAAGAATAGCAATCTAATATCGCGTTATTCTGAAGATTTAACTTTTAAACGAGAATGAATAAGTTGCTAGATTTGTGTTTTATTCCCTCAGAATATTGGAATGAGCCTTCGAGTGAATTTAGATTAATTAATAATGAAAAACCACTTCCGCAAAACGTAAATTTTTTCTTTTTATGGTCGTCTTCAAAGAGTTCTGAAAAGGATTTAGTTAAAAATATTAACCATATTTTTCCTGAAATCCCTGTTAATAAATTAAGAAGTTGTAAGATTAATCTTGCATTGCCTTCAGATGGAAATTTTTTCGAAATCAAATGTATACTTGGGAAAATTTTACCCATTCCTCCTGCAATTAATTTACTATATCAATTAAATATCAGAGAGGGTATTGAAAAGATTAAAAATCATTATAACAATTCCATTAAGACTTATGCCTTTTTGACGAAGCTTATATTTGAACTTTTATCAAGAGGAGCTTTTGTACCGGTTTTGGAACCATATAATGAACAGAAATTTATTGGGAAGTGGCGAGTATTATTAAAAACTCAAGAAGATAATGAGCGATTTAAAACAATATTAGCTAATTGCCACTGGAAAGCGCATAATTTACCGATTGATTTCAAAATAGAGAGAACAGGTAAAAATCAGAAGAAAATTTATAAAACTAATGGACTGTGGCATCCATCTTATATATTTTTCAAATTTTTAGATATAGTAGGGGATTCTCTTATTAGGATTACATTAAATAAAACTAACTTTCTAACTTTTAAACAATTCTATAGCTCTGAGTTCAAAAAAGAAAAAGATACCGATTATGATTTGCTTTGGGATTTTAAATTTCTTAGATCTTTAATAGAAAAAGATCCTAGTTTTCAAATAACACGGTTTCATGAAACAATTTTACCTAAAATTATAAAAAATTGGGTCCAGATTACCCAAGGATTCGCTTATAAGGAGGGAATTTCATTTACGCTTAAACTAGACTACCCTAAGGAGTCAAATAAGGAATGGCCATTAAGATTTTTCATAAATATTCGAGATAATGTTCCTATCTCCTTAAAAGAGTTCTGGGAGGGAAATTTCGAAAACACATCTGAAATAGATAAGATATTTAATAGTAAAGAAAAACTCATTGAAATAATCTTAAGAGCCTTAGGAACAGCTTCCAAATTATTTCCACCAATAAAAACTGTATTAGAAACACGATTTCCAAACCAAATTATGCTCTCTTCTTCAGAAGTTATAGATTTTTTAAAATATCCAAAAGATCTATTAATTCAGAGCGGATTTAATATCAAATTACCTGAAGTTTTTACCATAGGTGGAAAACAACGATTATCTGCGAGGTTAATTATTCGTTCAAAAGAACAAAAAAAATCAAAAGTTAGTACCACTAAATTACCTTCTTTATTTGATATTAACTCAATGTTGGAATATAAATGGGAAGCCCAAATTAAAGGAAAGACACTTACCAATGAAGAGTTTAAAAATTTAATAGAAAATAAAGAACCACTCATAAATTGGCAGGGAGAATGGATAGTTATTGACCAGCATGATATAAATGAATTGAGTAATGTATTTGATAAAAATTTGGATAGTGGAATCAAAAATTATATGGAGGCATTAAAATTAGGATTAACAGGTAATATACAACTTGAAGAAAATGGAATAGATTACGAAGTTGTTGTAGAAGGGGAATTTAAAGAACTCATAGAAAGAATTAGTTCAATTGAGAATTTTACAACAATAGCTAGTCCCCAATCATTTAACGGGACATTAAGACCATATCAGCAAACCGCGCTTACGTGGATGGGGAATATGAGTATGTTTAATTTTGGTCTTTGTTTAGCTGATGATATGGGGTTGGGAAAAACGATCCAAGTAATTGCATTTCTTTTACATCTCAAAGAAACCTATCCGAAGGAACCTGGGAGTGTTTTAATTATATGTCCTACTTCTGTATTATTTAATTGGTCTCGGGAATTAAAAAGATTCGCGCCAGATTTAGAAGTATTGTTTCATCATGGACCTGAACGGCATAATGATGCATCAGATATCCCTGAATTTTTAGTACCTCATAGGATTTTTTTGACTACATTTGGCACTCTTAGAAATGACATTGACTTTTTAGAAACAATTAATTTCAGTGGAATTATTGTAGATGAGATTCAAAATATTAAGAATTTTAGTTCAAAACAGACAAAAGCAGTATATAAATTGCAAGGGAAGTATAAACTAGGCTTAAGCGGGACTCCAATAGAAAATCGATTGATGGAACTATGGACATTATTTGAATTTTTGAATCCAGGTTTGTTAGGAAATAGAAATAAATTTCAAGAAAATTTTATCATTCCTATTGAACGATATCAGGATCAAGATACTATTGAAAAGCTTAAAAAACTAATTTCACCTTTTTTATTACGCCGATTAAAAACAGACAAGTCTATAATAAAGGATTTACCTGAAAAAAATGAAATTAAGATTTATGTTGAACTTAGTGAAATCCAAGCAAAGTTGTATAAAGAAATTATCGATAAAACCTTAAAAGATTTAGAAAGTATCATTTCTGACAAAATGAACGTCCTAACTTTATTAGTTAAATTAAAACAGTTATGTAACCATCCATACCAATATCTAAAAAAATCACTTCCATCCTTTGATAATGGTATAAAAATGAAAGATTTTATAGAAGAGTCTTATAAATTGGAAAGATTAATGGAAATGGTTGAGATAGTAATCTCTAATGGTGAGAAAGCCCTAATTTTTACTCAATTCAAGCAAATGGGAGATCTTATTTATGGAATTCTAAAGAGAAAGTATGAATCCAATATTCTATTCTTTCATGGGGGGGTTCCTGAAAAAAAAAGAAGAGAACTTGTAGATGAGTTTCAATCTAATAAGAGTGAAAGTGCTCCAATTATGATTCTCTCCTTAAAAGCAGGAGGGACAGGATTAAATTTAACACAAGCTACCACAGTTTTTCATTTTGATCGTTGGTGGAATCCAGCAGTTGAAGATCAGGCGACAGATCGAGCTTATCGTATTGGACAGAAATCTCCTGTCAATGTTTATAAATTTATCACAAATGGGACGATAGAAGAAAAAATCGATGCATTATTGGAAGAAAAAAGAGACCTTGCTGATAAAATTGTCTCATCCTCAGGAGAATCCTGGATATCAGACTTAGATCTTGAAAAAATTAAAGATTTATTCACATTAGATTATTAAGGAGCTAATTAATTATGGATAATAAGAATTTTAATCGGAATAGAAAAAAAAAAGGAGCTCAACGTGGTCGCAAAAGTGAATATGATAAAAGACGTACTCATCAAGAAGTTCAACAAATTAAACATGAATTAATTAATTTTGCTAAAACATCATGGGGCCAGCAATGGATTAAATCAATTTTAAAATTTGGACGCCCATTTAGAATGCAGCGTGGAATTGAATATGCCAAAGACGATAGGAGAATAGAAAATCTTAGGATAAATAAAGGTCAGATTTTTGCCACAGTACAAGGAACTGCTCCCACTCCATATCGGGTTAAGATAAATTTCGAAATCATTCCGGACAAGATTTGGAAAACTATATTGGATTCTCTGGCAGAAAAAATAATTAATCTAACAATGCTTTTGGATGGTATATTGCCAGAGGAAATTGTAAATATCTTCAAGAAAAATAATTTTCCTTTATTCCCTGATGCATCTAAAGATATAAAAGCAGAATGTTCTTGTCCCGATAAAGCGGTACCATGCAAACATATAGCTGCTGTAATATTATATATTTCAAAAGTTCTTGATTATGACCCTTTTATTTTATTAAAAATCAGAGGGAAATCCAAAAAGGATGTTTTAATTGCCTTAAGTTTAGCTCAAAAGTCTGAAAGCGATTCAATGACTATTAGATCTAATGAATCTGTTGAAAAAGAGGATAACATTAAATTTTCCTTTAATGTACCAAAAATTTCAGTTCCAGAACTATTATCAGATAAAACTACTTCAAAGAAGAAGGGTTTTGAAGAAATAAGTTTTAAATTCAAAAAACCTGGAAAGTTAATAGAAACCTTTGAGAATTTAGGAATACCTCAAAGTATCGATGATCCAAAAGCTTTTGAAATTGTGCTAAAAAATATTTATCAGACTATTAGTTTAGAATTTTATAAAAAATCTATGAAAAAAGAAAAGAAATGAAAAAGTGTGGATAAGGCTATTGAAATGCTCTTTTCCTATAATAATTCTTGAGTATTTTTTCCCATTTTTCACCTAATTCTGGTAAATCAGTGTCATAGAAGAGATTTACCGCTCGTTCTAATATCTTTGCAATATTATTTTCATATTTTTTAATATCATTGTCAACCATAATAAATCTAAATGATTTATTGAAAGTATTAAACCAATGTAATATAGTGATGTCTGGAGCGTGTATTCGAAAAAGATATTTACAAAATATCTAGAAAATATCTGAATATATTTTCTACAGAACATATATCTTTTTTAAAAAACTAAATTTAAATTAATTAAAGATATAATTTATTTTAATAAAATAAGCAAATAAGAAGGGTTGCTGCCTAGGCTTGGAAAATCTCTTTCGTACTCTATTAAAAAATTACATGAATGATGTGGATGGGGTAATTGCTATTGCCATATGTGATAGAGATGGATTCATTATCGCTTCTGAGGATAGAGCGGAATTTAACAATGAACCTGTAATTGGAGTATTATCGGCAGTATTAGATACTTACATAGATAGAATTAAGGACGAATTTGGAACAACCAGTAATTTTATGAATATCACAACTACTGGAGATAAAAAATTTGCTTATTGCTCTATGGGACCAAACTCAATTTTAACTAGTATTGCAACACAAACTACTACCGATATTGAATTAAGAGTTTATTCAGAACATATTGCAAGTAAAATAGAGTTAATTATATCTGGAAACGATAAAGTATCCCTTGAAATACCAGAAATTATTAGAACGCTTTCGAAAGTAAAAGGGGGAAAATTGCCAACAGGAGATTATTCTACTAAACTAATTCTCTGTGGAGATTATATGGTTGGAAAAACTTCTCTCATTAAAAGATTTGTTGAGGATAAGTTTCAAGAGAGTTATCTCGCTACTTTAGGAGTAGAAATCTCTAAAAAATCGTTAGAATTAGCAGAAACCACAGATATTAATTTTATAATCTGGGATATCGCAGGACAAAGAACTCAGATGGAAGCATATAAAAGACGTTTTTATAGCGGAGCAAACTCCGCATTTATAGTATTAGATAGAACAAGAGAAGGTAATTTAAAGAGTATTGAATATTGGTATAAAGATATCAAACAAGCAGTGAGAGGCAATATCCCTATTGTAATTGTCGGAAATAAGTCGGATTTAGAAGATAAAATTGTTATTTCTGAGAAAGAGATTAAAGAGATAACTGACAAGTTTGGATTTCACTACATACTGACATCTGCAAAAACAGGTGATAATGTAAATGATGCCTTTCTTTATATTGCTTACCGTTTTTTAGAAATGGTGTGATTTTTGATTATGGTTTTAAATTAGAACACACTTCTTTATTAAATTTGTTTTATTAATTAAACTCAAATTGTTCAAAAAATTGGATTTAAAAATTAAAAAATTACAAGAGGTGGGAGTAAATAGTCTTAACGGTTGCTTTCAATGATATACACGCTCAGTGAGACACTAGAGGCTATTTAATGGGATTTTCGATAAAAGAGATTACGTTCAAACAAAAATATCTTTTATACTTAACAGAACCAGAGCTGGCAGGTCCGTGGTTTAGTTTTAAATTAAAGGGAAAAAGGATAGGAACAATACCAGTTGTACTTAAAAATATTGAACCTACCCCGATATATCAGTTAGTAAATAGCAGAAAAGGTACAAAAATAGATCGTATTACATTAGATTTCGATATTAGGGAATATCTCAAAAAATTGATACGTGAAAATAAATTAAACCCCTTAAAATTTAAAGATGAAGAACATCTAATCCGATTATACATTGATGTTTTCTTGCGTAGAGGTCAAGCACCATACATGAATACATATTTTACCTTAAAAAATAATTCTGATTTTGATTTAATTGACTTTTCTATGATTTTCATATTTGACTTTGATATCAACGGTCTAGAAGGTTTTGACAATGATTTATCTGGATATGATGAAGAGAATAACATAATATATCAATATGATAAAACCGGTATTCATGCGGGTTTTTCTACAATTTCTAAACCAACTGGCTTTGAAACAAGCTTAACAAAAGATTTCCATTTAGGAAAGGGGAGATTAAATTTATCAAATACATTAAATGAAAGTGAAGGTGAAATTCTGTCAGCACTCCAAATTGAATTTAAAACTCTCGAACCAGAACATTCCTTTCAAACAGCCTTAACGATATCTGGGGGGTATAGTAGAGAAGAATTATTCGAAAATATCATTGAGGGACGGAGAGATGCTATGAAATATCTAAATCAAGTTTATAGATCTATCAGATCAGAACAGAGGAATAAACAAGAAGTAGCATTTATAAAATTGAACCTCCAAGAAGCTGAAGGGTGTAAAGATTGATAAATCCATTTTAATGATTCAAATAAAAAAGCCGTTAATGGAAAGTTATTTGAGGAGAGCCTTGTGTTGGTTAGGATTTATTATAAAAACTATTATATGAGTATAGTAATAAAAAATAAAATTAAGAAATTAAAAAAATATTTAAATTATTCTTCTGAATTTTGTTTTGCTTTTAAGGTAAGATAGGTATCTTCAAGGATATTCAGATATTCAATTAAAACATTATCGCTTTTAGATTTTTGGTCATATCCATTCTTAATAATTTTCAAAAGGTACTTCGGGAATATGAGATCCAAGTTAAAATCTGAAAGGAGAGCATAATATTCTGTACTGTTTTTATCTTGAAGGACGGAGATCAAATTCGCTTGCCATAGCTGTTTTAATACTAAGTTAATATCTGTAACACCTTTCTTTTTAAGCTTCTCTAGTTCGTTTCTAGTGACAATCGCGGTTCTTAATAATCGGAGTGTTTCATAAACTTGGGGATTACCTATAGTCTCAATTACTTTAATATTATCTTCTTTAGATGGATGATAAGTTTGGAAGAATTTACTGATCTCATTAGAATATGCCTTTGCAAGCTGTGGTGGTAAACCATGAGCTTCAGGCTTTTTTAGTAATTCTATTGGAGGAACTCTGATCATATAAATATCATTGATTAAAAAGACCAATTCTGAAGGGAGTCCTTTAATCGAACTTTCTTTGACAATCTCCATTTTTACGAGCTCTGCCAGAATATTTGCTAAATCAAAAAACCCTTCTTTGTATTTATCTTTAAGCCAGACCATTAGTTCTGATTTGGAAATAACGCCTTCTTCTCTAAGCCGATTTATAATCATCCGTTTGATTTCATCTTGATAAATATATGCAATTCGTCCTTCGGCGGTTAGGTTTGGGAACATAGCCAATCTCTGAAAGAGCGAAGAAATAATATGTAAATAAGAATCATCCTCTAAATTCTGTAAGATAATTCGTAAAATATCTGCCATTGCATCCTCATAAAGATCAGGATCATCATCTAAATTTAACACTAAGACAAGGTAATAACCTTTTTCAGCTCCAGTATAGTATGATAAGATATTTGAATTGCCAGCCATTAAATTTACTGCCCCTGATTCTCCTGTATATTCATGAGTCCCATAGATTTGCATTAATGTCTTTTTAGTAATTTCAATTCCTTCTGGGTATTGAACTACAATTTCAGTACCAACTCTTTCATTCCATCTCATAAGAATTAATCCCTTTGGTATAAGATCACTGCTTCTTTTTGTAGCAATGAGTTTTTGCTTTACTTTTAGTACTTCTTCAACTTTTTGGATTTTTGTCCCCAGCATAGCTTCCAAAGAAACTCCAATTGTCTGCCATTTATCTTTTACTAAATGGGCCATATACATCTCTTTCGAAGGATATAATAGCGAGGTATTGATATCGTCATTATTTTTAATTAATTTTTTCATCGATCTAAGTTTTTTAACAAATTCCGGGATCTTCATCAATTGAATATATTTATAGGTCCCAAGACTACCTACGATTGCACCAATAGCCGCAATGAGCAATAGAAGATAAAAAATGGGTATGCTTACTACTCCAGGAATTACTTCGATCTCTTCCATTTCGATTACAATTGTAATATCAGTGTCTTCTGAAGTGTAATTCGCTTTTGAGATTTTAATAGTTCCAGTAATGGTGTTTGAGGTAAAGAACGCTTCATAATCATCAGTTTCAAATTCCACTTCATACACTCCATCCTCAACCTCTTCAAACTCAAGCTCATCATCACCAATCTCTAAAATAACCGTTGCGTCCTTTAATGGAATATCTCCCTTGGTTGGATCGGTTAATTCTATTGAAAGTGTAATTGTTTCTCCTTTCACTACACTGGTTTGTTTATCTTCAAACATATCTCCAAGATCATACTCGATCTCTCTCTCATTAATAGTTAGAAATATGATTGCCTGTTTCGACTCGTAATTCTGTTTATCTAAAGTAACCCATACCGTATATCTTCCAACTGCCATTAATTCAGTATTAATATCTAAAACATATTCACTGTCAGAATTAACATATAAATCTCCAGTTCCATATAAAACTGATTGACCTGCTCTTATTTCTGTCATTGAATAACTTTGTGTTTCCAAATCGATTATATTGGTAAGATATTGTTCATCAATATAGGAAAAAGTAAAATTTAATTCATCTTGGACATATATAACTGGATATAAATCAACATTAATTGATGAATCGCTAATTAATGTCAATCGTTCTTGCACCTCTATCTCCAAATCTTTTGAAATATCCGAGATATAATGTTCTTTAATTACCTCAAACCGAATGGTATAATCACCGGCATTAATTAAGGAAGTATTTATAGTTTGCTGATAAAATCCTAAATTCTCATAATATTGAACGGTTCCGGATATATCAGGGGCTTCTCTTATAACATAAGTAACTAATCCAGTAGTTTCATAGAAAACAGTTCTTGAATAACTTATCCTAAAAGAAAGTGTAAAATTTACGAGTTGGTTCGTTTCTATAGAAGCTGAATATATTAAATTCTTGTAAATCTTTGCTAGCGAAAATGTCCCTTCTCCTTGAAGAGTATCTGAAATGCTATACGTTTGCCCTCCAATTGTGATATTCATTGCTAACTCTGATGGAAAAAAATAGTGACTTCCATTGTTTATTTTACTAATCAATAATTCTGTACCTTGATCGTCAAAATTACTGGTGAAAACAATATTGAATTCTCCTCCATTAGGCAAATCTTGCTTGGATATAGTTGTACTAATATTTTCTAAATGTTGATTCCAGTAAAATCCTTGATAATATTCAACTGTAATATTGACATCAAACATGATATCTGAAATATTAATAATATCAAAAAAGAATTTATCATCAATTGGATATATCGTTATATTGTCAATAGTTAAGCCTGCATTTCCATTACCAAGGTATTCTAATGTAAAATTATAACCCTCATTAGTAGTAATTTTTGATATTGCTATAGTTGGATTAGATATAGGACTCCAATCTGAAGTATTAAAGCAATTATAAATTTCAAAAGTTATGTTTTTAATTATCCAGCCATTAACACATGATAAAATGTTTATTTCATCTGTCACATTGAATTGGTAGTATTTTAAATTAATTTTATCTCTAAATAAATAGGTATCAGCAATAATATCTACACTACCGTCAAATGAACCCCCAATTGTAAAATTAAAAATGTTATCTCCCGTAGAACTGCTTATGTCTAAGTCAAGAGTTATCCCTTTCCACCAGCCTTGAGGATAATTGTATTCACTGCCTAAATCAGTAGCATTAGTTTTATGCCACATCCAAAAATTATTATTTGGATCTATAATAGTAATATTTATCTCGTCCTCAGCTACATTCCAAGAGATATTATAAATATCGAATGTTATTCGCGATAAATTCCAATCCATAGAGATATCGGGCATTGAAAAGGTAAAAGAATGATCAACATCTTGAAAAATATCATCCTCGATAACAATCTCTTCAGAAATTTCCCCATAAGGTTTTACTGACAGGTCAATGTTTTCTAGCCAGAAATCCTCTTGAATAGAATCATCGTTTTCCGATTGATTTAATATTAATCCATTTTCTTCCAAATCCAATGAGAGCGCTAAGTCTGAAGGTAGAATATATCCAGATTTTAGAGCTTCTATTTTAATTATATATACTACGTTGCTTTCTAATCCGTCAGTTTCAATTTCACATAGATGTCTTCCTATGTAATCTTCTTCTATGGGTATTGTTCCTGATTTAACGAGTGTTGATCCAATAAGTATTTGATATGACATTATATCTGCGTACGTTGGTCCTAATAAATGGTTAAATTTTGCTTCACTTACTTTAGTAACATTGAATAAAGCCCTTAATTTTAATTTTGAGCCCCATTTAATTTTAATATTATCGGTGGGATTTAAGGAAACAATAGTTGTTTCAAATTGTTCTAGTTCTCCTTGAGAAAGCTTAATCCTGAGAATATAAGCGAATTCAGCCGTTAGAGAAAAATTGGCAGCATATACCATATCCGCTGTGACATCTGTCATATTAAATTCCCAATCTACTCCATAAAATTTGATTCTTAAAGAATAATTGTAAAAAGTATTGGTGATTAACCATCTAAAAGTTACCTTTCCATCTAAACTCGTAGTTAAATTTACTACGCTATCCCCGGAGGTATGATTACTTACTAGTAATTTAACTCCACTCACTGGCTCAGATCCGTCCTCTATATAAACGGTAAAATTTGCTGTTGTTAAATTTACTTTTACATCAATTGTAATATTTGGATTAGATATATCTCCTGATGCCAAAATAAGTTTTTGTGGTTTATAGGTATTATCTAAATAATATAAGGTATAATTGTATTCATATGGTGTAATATTTACCCACCAAAATCTTGCTTTTCCAGTATCATCAATTGTGCAATTCTGAAGATTGTGTGAATAATTACCAACTATTATCCACCCAGAATCAACAGGACTTCCATCGACATCTGTTATATTAAAGAAATTTGTGCTAACATTGCAAATTAAATTAATAGTTTGATAAGTATCATTTATTAGAATTGCCTCTGAGGTAATATTTATAATTTCAAAATGTTTTCCAATGTCTGATGTCATAGTAGCGGTAAAATTATATTTACTTAAATATACATTTGTGAATGAAACGCACCCTTCAGTATCAGTAATATCGCTACTAATTAACTCAGAAAGCTGATACATAGAAATATTAACATTAGCTATTGAATTGCCATATAAATCATTCGCTTTAACTTGAAGATTTTTGCAAATTGTCTTGTTTACAACAAGCTCCGCTCCTATAGAATAAAAATTGTTTGGATCATACTGATTGTTATATTCTGTTATAAGCCAATTATTAGAATACATAATGTCTGATATTCTAACCTCGTCTATTAATCCATCGAAATAATAATCTGGTAAAAAGGAGAATTGAAGATCTTTAACACTACTCACACTAGCCATAGGATAAATGTCTGTTCCTGATCCTATTTCAAATCCATCTTTATAAATCCGAATTCTATCGTTAGATCTATCAAGTACCCCAACGATATATATCCACTCATCAAATGTAACGCTAGCACTATAACTTCCGACATTCCTTGCTCCATCAGTTACGTGAAAAGCAAGACTCGTTCCACTGGCATCTATAGAAAAACAATAACCTGAATCCGATATGGTTGATGCTCCTTTATAGAAAGGAATTTGGGTATCTTCAGTACTATCATCAACTTTTAGCCAAAAGCTAACTGTAAAACTTTGTAGACCAAAATCAAGATGTCCATCAGTAGGATCCCCTATATCAACCGTTCCATCTGTGCCAAACTCATAAGCACTATCAATTTGTCCATTTGAGGGTCGAACTACAGAAGAAGAGACCGTTCCATCTTCTCCATAAAAAGTAGAGTCTTGAGCTTCACCACCTGATTCTGAGAGATGCCATACTCCCTGATAATTAGCATTCCATACCCCTGTAGGATTTTCCCTCGAACCCATAGTGATATTTCCATAATACATTCGAATAATAGTATTTATTGAAGTTGACAGGACTGGAATACGAACCCATGCTACTAATTGAGCATGAGTACCGTTATAAGTTTGGTTAAATAGCTCTAACTCGTGATCCAACCATGTAGATCCCAAAGCAAAAGCTATGTCATTACCATTTGATTGAACATCGTCATGTAAGTCTACATCTTCAAGAGAAATAAGCACTGTAAAATTAGTAAGACTACCCGATCCAGGGATCTTCGAACTGTCAATTATTATTAGTTTATAGAAATTAAAATTATCCGCATCAGAGGGAGTATCTTCATCAACTTTGATGGCATTACTAATAGAATAAAAACTATCAGGATTATATTGGTTATTGTATTCGGTTGCTACCCACCCAGAAGATCGAGCTAGATTTGAAATTCTAAGTTCATCTATTTGCCCATGATATTGTCCGCCATATGAATAATCAGGACGTTTACCAAAGTATATGACTTCTCCAATACTTAAAATATCTCCAGAAGCATCATTACTCGATACTAACGCTCCATTTACATAAGCAAAAAATCGAGGATTTGATGCTAAACTTCCATCATAGACGGCACAAATATGGGTCCATACACCTTGAGTAATACTACCTTCATCATATCGATAATGTCCAGTAGAAGTCGTAACTCTATGATTTAACCTTGCAGGACTAACTTCTCCATCAATTCCTAACATATATCTTTCATTATTTGTGGCATCAGTTTTTACCATTATAGCAGTATCACATGGGGCTGGAACAACACTTAGATTCACCCAAGCTTCTAGTGTTATTTGGTTATCAGTAATATCTAGACTTGGACTATGGGGTACATATATATAGTCATCAGAACCATTAAGGTCTATACCACCACCAATCTTGGCTCCAATTAGATCTTCTGAAGTTAAAGTATTATTTGGATTTCCATCATTTCTGTTGGAAGTACTGTCATAAATAGGATTAGTTCCAGTTGGATCTTCATTTAGGTGCCATACAGCTTGATAATTAGAATCCCAAACATTATGAGGATTCTCCTGAGGGCCCATTGCTGGATTTCCATAATACATGTAAATAACAGTATCAGTAGAGGGAGATAACGATGGAATTCGAACCCATGCGATGAGTTGAGCGTGAGTAGAATTATAGGTTTGGTTAAATAACTCTATTTCGTGATCTAACCATGTAATTCCATCGGTAAATGCGATGTCATTGCCATTTAGCTGAACTTTGTCATATAAATCTGAATCAAAAATAGAAATGAGCATTGGGAAATTACTATGACTGCTTGATCCTAAGACCTCAGTATGGTCAACTGTAAATATTTTATAATACTCAAAATCATTGAAAGAGGGAACACTCACTTTTTTAGAACTGCCTATAGAATAAAAATTGAGAGTATCATTTTGGTTGTCAAATTCTGTTCGAATCCAATCAGCAGAACGAGCAATATCTGAAAGGCGGACCTCATCGAAAAGTCCTTTAAAGCGGATGTCGCTCGACCAATCTTCACTTAGTTTGAGTGTTCTATCACTATCAATATTCCCACTAGTGATTGAATAATCTGTTGCTATTTTCTGGCCATCTTTATATATATAAGCCTCTCCTTCACTCCTATCAAGAACACCTACAAGATGTATCCAAGTATCATCGGTTAATGTAGAAGACTGATATATATTGAATACACTAGCGGAACCATCTCCTCCAGAAAATCTAACCATATTATCTCCTTTGAATCGAAATAACCACCCTTCTGCATCATCTACATCACCATTTCCTTTAAAAATACCACCATAATCACCTACATCCATTGTTCCATCTTTATTGATCCAAGTCTCTACTGTAAAACTGCCCGTCCCGAAATCAAGATGTCCATCAGTAGGGTCTCCCATATTGACTTCATCATCATCTCCATCAAAATAATAAGCACCATCTAATTGACCAGATGTTCCTTGAATAACTCCTCCTGACGGGGAGCCATCAGTATCATAATTCGTTGAATCCTGAGCATCACCACTCGATTCTGAAAGATGCCAAATTCCTACATAGTCATCATTCCATACATTCTTTGGATTCTCCTGAGAATTCATAAAGGGGCATCCATAATACATACGTATAATCGTATCTATATCATGAAACAGCCTTGGAACACGAACCCATGCGATCAATTGAGCATTAACAGTCGAATATGTCTGATTAAATAATTCTATTTCGTAATCTAACCAGGTATTATTTGTGGAGAAGGCAATATCATCGCCATCTGGTTGAGTATAGTCATGTAAATCCGGATCAATAATAGAGATTAGCACGGGGAAATCAATAAGATCACTAGAACCAGAGACTTTGGTATGGTCAATTGTTATCTCTTTATAGTAAGCAAAATCATCTGCATATGGAGGATGGTTTAAAGATGAATAAGGAGAATTATTTGAGTCATCATTTTTCTCTTCATGTATTCTATCGATAGTACTATAAGAATTAAAATTCGAAAGATAATATACGTATACGATAGTTGAAAAGAGTGTTAAAAACAATATTATTATAGATATAGTTTTTCTCTTATTGAATTTCATAGAAAAAATGCCTTTTTTTACTTAATATCTTTGTTATTAGATAAAAATTGGAAATATTTGTAACATTTTAGAAAAAATCTACATATTTAAATATTGCATATTTCTCTCTTTAAAAGAAGAACAATTATATTTTATCAGATGAATTTCTATAAAAGATATTCCCTCGAGCAAAGGAGATTTACTAAGTTAAATAGTAGAAAAGTTCATTTTAAAGCTTTTTATAAATTAAAACTTCAACAATCTAAAGGCTCACACAGATAAATATTAATAAGAAAAAAGAATTAATTATAAAAAAATTCATTACTTTGTTAGAATTCTTTAAAAAACAAGAGATAATAAAAAAAATTTATCAATTTAAATTATTCTTCTGATTTTTCCTTTGCTTTTAAGGTTAGATAAGTATCTTCAAGGATATTCAGATATTCAATTAAAACATTATCGCCTTTAGATTTTTGGTCATATCCATTCTTGATAATTTGCAAAAGGTACTTCGGGAATATGAGATCTAAATTAAAATCTGAAAGAAGAGCATAATATTCGGTACCGGTTTTATCTTGAAGGACGGAGATCAAATTCGCTTGCCATAGCTGTTTTAATACTAAATTAATATCTATAACACCTTTCTTTTTAAGCTTCTCTAATTCGTTTCTGGTGACAATCGCGGTTCTTAATAATCGCAGTGTTTCATAAACCTGTGGTTTGCTTATAGTCTCAATTACTTTAATATTATCTTCTTCAGTTGGATGATAATTTTGGAAGAATTTATTGATCTCATTAGAATATACTTTTGCCAGCTGAGGTGGTAACCCATGAGCTTCAGGTTTTTTTAGTAATTCTATTGGAGGAACTCTGATCATATAAATATCATTAATGAAAAAGATCAATTCTGAAGGGAGTCCTTTAATTGAACTTTCTTTGATAATCTCCATTTTTACGAGCTCTGCCACAATATTTTCTAAATCAATAAACCCTTCTTTATATTTATCTTTAAGCCAGACCATTAGTTCTGATTTAGAAATAACGCCTTCTTCTCTAAGTCGATTTATAACCATCCGCTTAATCTCATCTTGATATACATATGCGATTCGTCCTTCGGCGGTAAGATTTGGGAACATCGCCAGTCTCTGAAAGAGCGAAGGAATAATGTGTAAATAGGCATCGTCTTCTAAATTTTGGAAAATACTGCGTAAAATATCGGCCATTGCATCCTCATAAAGATCAGGATCATCATCCAAATTTAAAATTAGAACAAGATAATAGCCTTTTTCAGCTCCAGTATAGTAAGATAAGATATTGGAATTCCCCGCCATTAACGTCACTAAGCCCGATTCTCCGGTATATTCATGGGTGCCATAGATTTGCATTAACGTCTTTTTAGTGATATCAATGCCTTCTGGATATTGAACTACAATTTCAGTACCGACTCTTTCATTCCATCTCATAAGAATCAATCCCTGCGGGACAAGTTCACTGCTTCTTTTGGTAGAAATGACTTTTTGCTTTACTTTGAGTACTTCTTCAACCTTTTGGATTTGCATCCCCAGCATAGCTTCCACAGAAACACCGATCATCTGGCATTGATCTTTTACTAAATGGGCCATATACATCTCTTTCGAAGGGTACAACAATGATTTATCGATATCGTCGTTAGCTTTAATTAATTTTTTCATCGATCTAAGTTTTTTAACAAACTCTGGGATCTTCATCAATTGAATATATTTATAGGTCCCAAGACTGCCAACAATAGCACCTATAGCCGCAATGAGCAAGAGAAGATAGAAGATCGGAATCCCAAGTACACCAGGAATCACTTCTACCTCTTCCATTTCGACCACAATCGTAATATCAGTGTCCTCTGAAGTGTAATTCGCTTTAGAGATTTTTATAGTTCCAGTAATGGTGTTTGAGGAAAAGAACGCTTCATAATCATCAGTTTCAAATTCCACTTCATACACTCCATCCTCAACCTCTTCAAACTCAAGCTCATCATCACCAATCTCTAAAATAACTTTTGCGCCCGTCAATAGAATATCTCCCTTGGTAGGATCTGTCAATTCTATGGAAAGCGTGATTTTCTCGCCTTTCACTACACTAGTCTGTTTATCTTCAAACATATCTCCAAGATCGTAATCAATTTCTCTATTATTGATTGTTAAAATGATAATTGCTTGCTTCGATTCATAATTTTGTTTTTCCAATGAAATCCATAGTTCATATCTTCCAACTGACCTCAATTCTGTATTGAAATCCAAAACGTATTCGTTATTCGCGTTAGTGGTTAAAATTCCTGAACTACTCTCCATTAATTGCCCCTCGGTATTATAATAGTTCCAATCATAACTTTGACAATCTAAATCTTGAAGATTAGTACCATATTCATAATCGATATAAGAAAATGTATAAATCGTCGAATCTCCTACATAGATACTTGAAGTAATTATATTAAATCCAGTTTGATTGGCACCTGCATATCCGACCAATGTTAAGCGTTCCAATACTCGAAGATCTAAATCTAGAGTAATATCAGATTTATAATTTTCTTTACTACAGGCAAATCTTATAGTATAAGGATTATAAATATTTGCATCTATTAAAGATGTATTAATTAATTGAATATAACATCCTAAATCATCGCAATACTGAACTAGTTGGTTCGATATATCGGTACCTAAAATTGAATAAGTAAGAGTACCTTGAATCTCATATATTGCTATTCTTGAATACATTATTCCGAATGAAAGTGTAAAATTAACGTCTTGATTCGTTCCTATTTGGGCAGTATATATTTGATCTTTATTAAAACTTAATAAAGAAAACTCACCATTGTTCTTAACATCATAAATATCGGTATATGTTATGCCGTTTATTGTAACATTCATCTCCACATTAGATGGAAGGACATAATTGGTACCGTTCCATATTTCATTGATTAAAAGCATCGCACCATTATCCATCCAATTATACTCGACAATGCTAATTTGAATTTCAGAGTTGTGATCAATATCATGAAATGTCTCTGATGAATTAATTGTTTCCAAAAATTCGTTCCAATAAAATCCTTGCATAAATTCAATTGTAATATTGACATCAAACATTATTTCTGAAGTGTTAATAATATCAAATAAGAATTGGCCCTCTAACGGATAAATTGTTATATTGTCAATAATTATTTTTCCGGTCCCAAGTTCATGAGAGATAAAAGTATAATTAATACCCTCATTTGTCACTATTTTTTCTATCACAGAGGCAGGATCTATTACACTCCAATCTGATGCATTGCGGCAATTATAAAGGTAAAAGGTTATATTATTAATTACCCATCCATTGCGATCTGATAAAAGGCAAATTGTATCTGTAATATTAAATTGTTTATATTCGATATTTATTTTGTCTCTAATAACGTGAATGTCAGTGATAATATCCACTGTTCCAGTAAATGAACCTCCAATTGTAAAATTAAAACTGTTATCCCCGACAGGACTTGCCTTTCCAAGCGTATAAGCTATCCCAATCCACCTATGCCCATCAATATCCCACCCGCTATGATTACTTCTGGTATATTTCGTAAGATCTCCATATGGATCTGTTATAGTAATGTTTATATTATTCTCATCGCCAGTCCAAGAAATATTATAAATATTGAATATAATCTCTGTTAAGTTCCAAGAGTTTGAAATATCAGGAATTGAAAACTTAAACTCGTGATCTACGGTTTGAAAAATACTCTGTTCTACGATATATTCTTCGGTGATTTCACTATAAGGTATAACTGACATATTGATATTTTCTAACCAATAAACTGTTTGTTCAGAATCTTCGTTTTCTGACTGATTAAGTATCATTTCATTTTCTAAAAGGTATAATGAAAGAGATTCTTCATCGGGTACTACATATTCAAGTTTTGTGGCTTCTATAATTATAGAATAAGAAACTTTTGCTTCCAATCCAGAAGTTTCAAAAGTGCAGAGATGTCTTCCGATATAAACAGAATCTATTGGAATTGTTCCAGTTTTTATTAAATTATTTTGCTCATCATAAATTTTATATGTCATTGAATCTGCGTATTTAGGTCCTAATAATTCTTGTTGACCTGCTGCTTTAGTTACATTGAATAAAGCCCTTATTGTAATTTTTGTACCCCAAGGCTCTACAATACTATCTGACATTAATAATATGATCTCTGTTTCATATTCTTCTATTTGACCTGAAGACATCTCCATTTCGATATCGTAAGAAGTCGCAATCGCTATATCAAGTTCAAGAGTCGAAAGGTGAAATGGGTCAGTATCATCGGCGAATCTAATTTGTTTATTATCTCCATAAAATGTAACATTTAAAGAATAATTATAATTACTATTGGTTGTTAACCACCTAAGAGTTACTTTTCCATTCATATTCGTGGTAAAATTTACTATACTTGCCCCTGAGGATGTATTATAGAACATTAATTTTACTCCGCTCACAACTTGACTCTGATCAGCGGTCCAAATGGTGACACTAGCCGTTGTTAAATTCACTGTTAAAGGTATTGGAATATTTGGCGACAAGATAACATCTGATTTCAACACAATAGGATTCGGGTCGTAAACAATATCTTGATACCATACCTTGTAGCTATATCCTGTAGTATTTAACCACCAGAAGGTTGCATGTCCCGTCGCATCAAGCGTAGAATTTTGAAGTTCTTGTGTGCCTTTGCTTACAATTATCCAGGCTGAATCGAGAGGTACTCCGTCAACGTCTTCTACAGTAAAAATATTTCTGCTTGCATTACAAATTAACGTAATATTATGGAAAGGATCTTCTATTTTAATCGCCTCAGATGTACGATTAATTGTTACTGTATGAAGTGGTTCAATATTCGAAGTCATATTTACGGTAAAATTGTATCCGTCGATGGCACTTTGAGGTATATTTGTAAATAGTGTGTATCCATCGTTATTTGTAATAGAACTATATTTTATTTCGGTAGAATTAAGGATCGTTACATTTACATTAGGTATTGGGTTACCATATGAATCAATAGTATTAATTTGAACATTAGAGAAACCAGTTTGTTCTGATCCAACAGAATAAAAAGTATTAGGATATTTTTGATTATTAAATTCTGTCTGTATCCATTCTGCTGAACGAACTGTATTTGAGATACGAACCTCATCTATATTTCCCTCAAAACTTTCTACTATCCAACCTCTATTGAATCCAATATAAAGTGGTCTAGTATTCGTGGCTAAGGTGCCTAGCCCAAAATTTTGACTGTCTTCAAAATCACCATTTTTATATGCTGTACAGATCGAAGTGGAACTGTCGTATGTAAATACTATATGTTGCCAAGTTCCGGCTGAAAGATATACATCTGAAGTCCATTCATAATATGAACCTGAATTAGCTAATCCTATGAACAACCTTCCGTTATTGTCCACAGCAGAATATAGATCTTCATTAGAAGAAAGTTGACTGTTCCAATCTCCATCCATCTTGCTTACAAGTGAAATCCATTCATCTACCTCATTTGGATTTATCCATACTTCAACAGTGAGTTGATCTGAAATATGTAAACTAGTGTCATCTGCAATTTGAATTCTTTGGGTATAGGCATGATCAAATCCTACTGATTTGGCAACTTGACCATCATTATTAAATGATACTCCATTATAATCAGTTCCATAGTTAGAATTCGAAGTTGAATCCTCTATTGACAGTGTACCACCACCTTGCTCAGCTAAGTGCCATATGCCTTTATGATTAGCATCCCATACTCCCGTAGGATTTTCTTGCGAACATAGATTGGAATTACCATAATACATATATATTTTGGTATTAGTAGAGGTTGAAAGAGAAGGAACTCGAACCCATGCAATGAGTTGAGCACGAGTACTGTCATAATTTTGTTCAAATACTTCTATTTCGTGATCTATCCATTCCGTACCATTGGAAAAGGCAATATCATCACCATCTAGTTGAACATCATCATGCAAATCTTCATCTAAAATAGAAATTAATACTGGAAAATTCATATGACTACCCGTTCCGGATACTTTTGTATGATCAATTGTTATTTCTTTATAGTACGCAAAGTCTTCAAAAGAAGGAATATATGTTTTTAGAGCCCCGCTAATAGAATAAAAATTATTCGGATCATTTTGGTTTTCATAAGATGTAGCAATCCATTCAGCAGAACGGGCAATATTGGAGATGCGAATTTCATCAACCGATCCATCGAAATAGGTAGAACCAGCTTTTCTCGCAAATCGTAAGTCATTAGTAGTTGGAACTATTGTCCCTGAATGGGAATCAGTTTTTTCAACAGATCCGTCAATATATATTTTACTGTTGCTCCCATCATAAGTGCCGACAACATATAACCAAGTTTGTATTGGAAATTCCCATTTCCCCGTGTATCTATCTCCACCAGTAGTACTTACATAAAATGTTATATACCCATCGTGATCACTATCATGATATAACCGATATTCATTAGATTTCCCTACAATAGTGGGCCAATCTGCTTTTGATGCTACTCCTAACCATATCCACGCCTCTATCGTAATCTCGTCTATAATATCCTCCGTATCGCCGCAACTAATATAATCATCTGTTCCATCAAAATTTATACTCCCATCTATTTGTCCAGCAATTTGGTTGGTACTTGACATAGAACCGTATGAAGTACCATCATTGATAGCCGTGCTATCTTTTATTTCACCACTAGTTCCAGTAGGAACTTCACTCAAGTGCCAAACACCCTTATAATTATTATCCCACACTCCTGAAGGATCTTGTCGTGAAGTCATGGATGAATTACCGTAATACATATAGATAATTGTATCAACAGAATCCGAGATATAAGGAATGCGAACCCATGCAACCAATTTAGCAAAAGTAGGATTATAAGATTGGTTGAAATATTCAATTTCATGTTGTAACCATATTGAACCATTATAAAAGGCAATATCATTGGCATTGGACTGAACTTGAACTCTTAAATCTGAATCTAAAATTGAGACTAATAAAGGAAAATCCTTATGACTGCCAGTTACCTTATTATGGTCAATTGTTATTACTTTATAGAAATTAAAATCTTTTGGTTTTGGAGGATTCACTTCATAACGACCACTAATAGAATAAAATTTGCTCGGATCCTTTTGGTTTTCATAACAAGTCGAAATCCAATCTGATGATCGAACAATATTAGAAACGCGAACTTCGTCCATAATACCGTGAATATCATCGTCCCAGTCTCCAGCGTCACCGATAGAAAAAGAAGTGGAACTATCTAAATCTGCATCATCAATAGACCCTGTACCAGCTAGGAGCCCATTATGATATAATATTACAGTTCCAGTCGTCCTATTATAAGTGACTGCAACTTGCTGCCACTCATATGCGATCATAACTGCACTTGAAGTCCAAACCCATTGTTCACTAGGATATGAAGAAAGGTATAAGTAATTATCAAAAGAAAATTGGATTTTTTCGGATCCCATAATACAATCAAAGTCTACAAGATTTCTTGGATAAATCCAAGCAACGAACGTAAATTCTCCTGTACTATTCAAATTATCATCAAGATTAGGGGAATCAGGAACGGTAATATCATCATCAGATCCATCAAAATCTATACTCCCATCAATTTTTCCCTCCACTTGATCATCCGTAGTCATTGAAGCTTGAGCTGTCCCATCATTATTATTAGAAGTTGAATCTTTTATTTGGCCTGTATAACCGGGTCCAGGATCTTCACGTAGGTGCCAGATACCCTTATAATTTGATTCCCATACGTCAGATGGATTTTGACGCGAACCCATAGTTGAGTTCCCGTAATACATATAAATTATAGTGTCCTTATCATGGAAAAGTATAGGAATTCGAACCCAGGCAACTAATTTAGCATACCTATCACCATAATTCTGTTCAAATAATTCTATTTCGTGATCTAACCAATCTGTACCATTGGAAAAAGCAATATCATTGCCATTTGATTGTACTTTATCATATAGATCCGAATCTAAAACAGAAATTAATAATGGAAAATTAGTAAAGCTTTCTTCTCCAATGACTTTATCATGGTCAATTGTTATTATTTTGTAGAATTTGAAGTAATTAGCGTTAGAGGGTGTGTTTGAGGAAATTTGAAGTGAGAAATCGTCGTTCTTATCGTTTTCGAAAAAATCTTGATTATCATCACGATTTGTATTATCTATTTTTCCAATGTATAATGAAAGATACGTCACCTGTACAATAGTTGAAGCTATTATAGCAAATAAAATTAGTATTGATTTAGCTATCCTCTTATTGAATTTCATAGTTAAATTTCCTTTTTTCTTTTATATCTTTGTTATTAGATAAATATTGGAAATATTAGTAATATCTTAGAAAAAATCTATGTATTTAAATATGATCGATTTTTTTAAGCCAAAAAAGATTAAGGATGATTTGAAATCCCCATTTTTATCAGATGAATTTCTATAAAAGATATTCCCTCGAGTAAAAGAGATTTACTAAGTTAAATAGTGGAAGAGTTCATTTTAAAGGTTTTTATCAATTAAAACTTCAAGAATCTAAAGGATATAGAGGTTGATAAGTCTTTATTAATAGATTCAAACAAAAAACACATTGAATGAGAGCTATTTAATGAAGTCCTCGTAAGCGTAAGGATTGATGCTAAAAAAGAATTAATTATAAAAACTTCATTATATTGTAAGAATTCCTTAAAAAATAAAAAATGATAAAAAAAAGAAAAAGTAATGGTTTAAATTATTCTACTAATTTTTCTCTTGATTTTATGGTAAGAAAGGTATCTTCAAGTATCTCAAGATATTCAATTAGAACTTTATCACTTTGAGATCTTTGTTCATATATATTTTTAATGGTTCTTAAAAGATATTTTGGAAAGACAATTTCTATATAAAAGTCTGATTGGAGGGCATAATACTCAGTTCCACTCTTGTCTTGAAGAACTTTAATCATATTAGCGTCCCACAGTAATTTTAAAACTTTACTTACATCTTCTACTCCCTTCTTTTTAAGTTTTTCAAGATCCTCTTTAGTGACAATAGCATTTCTTAATAATTGAAACGTCTGATAAACGTCTGGATATGCTAAAATATTTAGGATTTTTAGATTGTCTAATTCTGTTGGAATGTATTGCTCAAAGTATTTTTTAACCTCATTAAGATAATCTTTTGTTAGTTGATTTGGTAATCCACTTTCCTCAGGGTTTTTAAGTAGCTTAAGTGGTGGAACTCGTAGAGATATAAGATCACCGGTAAGAAAATTTAATTCTGAGGACATCCCTTTAACTGAAACTTGCTTTATTAGCTCTCTTTTTATGAGTTCAGTTAAAACAGCATCTAAGTCGATAAACCCTTCTTTATATTTGTCTTTGAGCCAAACCATCAATTCCGATTTGGCAATGATCCCTTCATCTCTTAATCTACTTAAAATTAACCTTTTAACTTCATCTTCATAAGTATTAATAAGATGCTGTTCGTTGTTTAGAGTGGGATAAACCGCTAATCTTCGAAATAGATGAGGAATAATATTTAAATAAGACTCATCTTCTAAATTCTGTAATAGAATTTGAATAACATCAACCATTCCACCTTCATAAGCATCAGCATCATCCTCAACATTCAAAATTAAAACAAGATAATAACCCTTTTCTTGTCCAGTATAATAGGATACAATGTTCAATGAACCAACCATTAAATTAATCCTTCCCGATTCTCCTGTATATTCGTGGGCCCCGTATATTTGCATTAGTGTTTTCCGCGAAATTTCAATATCTTTAGGATATTTAACTAATACTTCTGTACCTATTCTTTCATCCCATTTCATAAGAATTAATCCAGATGGCATGAGATCAAGATTTCTCTCTAAATCTTCTTTTTTTGCTTTTATTATTGGCAATGTTTTTGATTTCATAGATTTAATTCCCATAATTTCTTCAATTGAAAGTCCAAGTTTCCGCCATCTTTCACTTACCATATTTACCATATACGCTTCTTTATCCGCAATTGAGATTGAATCTGAGATTTGTGCTGACTTTTTGATTAAATCTTTAATATTTCTTATTTTTTTGACAAATTTAGGAATTTTGGCTAATTGGATATATTTATATGTTGCAAGGCTCCCCACAATGGCAATGATAGCTATAAGAAGAATTAACAGATAAAATGTTGGCATAGAAACTCCTTCTTGGGAGCCTAATCCAGGGATTATGACTAGTTCTTCCATTTCAATGACAATGGTTATATCAGTATCCTCAGAAGTGTAGTTTGCTTTTGATATTTTGATGGTACCTGTTATCGTATTTGAAGTAAAAAAGGCCTCATACTCATCTGTTTTAAATTCTAATTCATACACCCCATCCTCCTCCTCTTCAAATTCAAAATCATCTCCTTCAATCTCTAATATTACCGTTGCTCCTTTTAACGGAATATCTCCTTGAGTTGGATCGGTTAATTCTATAGAAAGTGTGATCTTTTCTCCTTTTACTACACTAACTTGCTTATCTTCAAACATATCCCCCAATTCATAATCAATTTCTCTCATATTAACCGATAAGGTAACTATTACCCGTTTATAAATGTAATTTTGTTTATCTAATTTGATCCATACCGTATAGACTCCAGGATTTAATGTTTCAGTATTAATATCTAAAATATACTTATTATTATTGTCATCAAAATCCAGATTTCCAGCACTATAGTCAATAGATTGTTGATTTGAACCCTCAATAGTAATTCTATATTCTTGAGTATCTAAATTTATGATATCAGTGGTTAACATCGCATCTGTATATGAAAAAGTAAAATTTACTGCATCATGGACATATATGTTTTGATATAACTGAATGTCAGTGGAGATCCCATTAATCAACGTCAAGCGCTTCAATACATTTATATCCAATTCTTTAGTTGCGTTTTCATAGTGATCTTTTGAAACAGTAAATTCCACAGTAAATCCCCCAGCATTAATTAAAGAAGTATCAATAGATTGTGTAAAATGCATTCCTAATATATCAGAATAATAATCTTGCACGGTACCATGTATATCTGGATCTTCTCGTATTTTAAATGTCACTGTGCTAGAAATTTCATAATGCACAGTTCTTAAATAATTGATACTAAAAATAATCGTAAAATTAACCGCTTGATTGGTTTCTATACTCGCTAAATAGAGCATATTCTTGCTAAAACCTCCCAAGAAAAATGAACCCTCTCCCTGAAGTGTATTTGAAATGCTATAGGTTTGCCCTCCGATAGTGATATTCATTGCTAGCTCTGATGGAAAAAAATAGTCAATGCCATCAGTAATATCTTTAATAATTAAAAAGGTACCCTGATCATCAAAATTATTGTTAAACACAATACTGAATTCCTCTCCATTACTGAAATCATGCTCAATTATAGTCACACTAATATTTTCTAAATGGTGATGCCAATAAAATCCCTCATAATATTTCACTGTAATATTGACATCAAATATAATATCTGAACTCTTAAAAATATGGAATAAAAATTGATTGTCAATAGGATAAATCGTTATATTGTCAATATTGACTCTTGCCATTCCATTACCAAGGTTTTCTAACGTGTAATTATACCCCTCATTTGTCATGAATTTTGAAATCACAGTATTCGGATTATCTATTAAACTCCAATCTGAAGGATTACGACAATTATAGAGGTTAAAGGTTATGTTTTTAATAACCCAGCCATTTTCATCTGATATAATGCTAATCTCATCCGTCACATTAAATTGGATATATTCTACATTAACTTTATCTCGTAGAAACCAGGAGTATGCAACAATATCTACCGTATCATCAAACGAGCCTCCAATCGTAAATCTAAAACTATTATCTCCCATAGGACTGCATGTATCTAAGTCGAGAGTGATCCCTTTCCACCATCCTTGAAGATAATTGTATTCACTACCCAAAACAGTCGCATTGGTTTTATGCCACATCCAAAACTCATTATGAGGGTCTATAAATGTAATATTTATATCACTTTCAGCAACGTTCCAGGAAATATTATAGATATTGAATGTAATTCGCGATAAATTCCAATCACTGGAGATTTCAGGCACTACGAAGCTAAATGTATGGTCAACATCTTGAAAAATAGTATCCTCGACAAGGATCTCTTCAGAAATTTCACCATACGGTTTAACTGACAAGTCAATGCTCTCTAACCAATAATCCTCTTGAAGAGAATCATCATTTTCTGTTTGATTTAAGATCAGATCGATCTTTTGGATTTCTAAGGGAAAATATAAATCGGAAGGGATGCTAAAGCCCGATTTTTGAGCATATATTCGTATAATATAAAATTCACCCCCCGCCAATTTCGTGGTATCAATACTGACGTGATGTCTTCCCGAATTGCCCTCTTCAATAGAGATGGTTCCTGAGTAAAGGGGAGTAACTCCAGATAAGAGCTGATATGTCATTGAATCTGCATAAGTGGGACCTAATAACTCAGGATGACCCTTTGCTTTACTTACATTGAATAAGAAACGCAATTTCAATTGTGCCCCCCACACAACCGCAATATTATCTGTAGGATTTAACGAAATTATCTCTGTACCGTAATCGGCTATATCAATATCATAAATCTTTAGATTAAAAGTAGCTTTAGCAGCCACTATAAAACTCATATTATTGATAAATGGAGGAGGCCCGACATTTGTGCTATTGAACTCCAATATCCCTCCAAAAAAACTCAATTGTAATGAATAGTTCCCATGTATTCCAGAAGAGTTTAACCACCTTAAGGTTGCTTTCCCGGTTATATCTGTGGTTAAATTGGTGATGCTAGCTCCTAAAGTGTCGTTAATTCTTAAGAGTACTTTTACTCCACTCATTGCTTTCCCATTTTCGTCCTCAACAAAAAAATCCACGGTCGTTAAATTTACCTTTATTTCAAGGGTAGAATTGGGGGTAAGGAGATCTCCTGATGCCAAAAGAATTTCGTGCGGATTATACATATTGTCGAAATAATGGATCGTATAGTTGTACTCATACGGGGTGACATTCACCCACCAAAATATCGCTGTACCATCATTATCAATCGTACAATTTTGGAGACTGTGTGAACTATTACCTACTATAATCCAACCAGAATCTACAGGAATATCATCAATATCCACTATGTTAAAAAAATTAGTGCTAACGTTGCAGATTAAATCCACCGTTTGAGACAATTCATTAATTAAAATTGCTTCGGAGGTAATGTTAATGATTTCTAAATAATTCCCTATATCTGAGGTCATGCTTGCTGTAAAATTATACTCTCCCACATCTATATTCGTATGGAAAACACTTCCATTAATGTTAGTGAAAGCACTCCTAATTAATGCCGAATTTTGATACATAGAAATATTTACATTTGCTATTGAATTGCCATATAAATCAATTGCATTTACTTGAAGATTTTTACATAATTTTGTGCTCAATATTACTTCCGCTCCTATAGAATAAAAACTATCTGGAGTATGTTGATTGTTATATTCCGTTAAAATCCAATTATCAGAATAGAGTCCATCTGAAATTCTAATTTCATCTAAAATTCCATCAAAATCATTGCTAGTTAAGGAAAATTGAAGATCTTCTGTTCCGTTCAGGTCACCTAGAGTATTAATATTAGTGCCTGAGTTAATCTCATATCCATCTTTATAAATACGAATTTTATCGTTATCTCTATCAATCACTCCAACAATATACATCCAATCATCTAAAGTTATGCTAGCACTGGAACTTACGCTATTTTCATCTCCATCTGCAGCGTGATAAGCGAGGTCATTTCCACCAGGATCAATAGAAAAACAATAACCTTTATCAGAGATACTTGATGCTCCCTTATAGAGAGGAAGTTGTGAT
Organism: Promethearchaeota archaeon; assembly: GCA_019058445.1. Taxonomy (GTDB): domain Archaea; phylum Asgardarchaeota; class Lokiarchaeia; order Sigyniarchaeales; family SOKP01; genus LW40-45. The sequence goes on from JAHPZA010000009.1 coordinate 452,220, forward strand.
GTACCCGTACCGCTATCAATATTTATCCAAATACTAACAGTAAAGCTTCCCGTTCCAAAATCAAAATGTCCATCACTAGGATCACCAACATTTACCGTGCCATCAGTACCAAACTCATACGCACCATCAATTTGCCCAGTTGAAGGGCGGGTTACTGCTCCTGAAATCACTCCGGCTTCCCCATAAGATGTAGAATCTTGTGCATTCCCACTTGGTTCAGAAAGATGCCACACTCCCATATAATTAGCATTCCATACTCCTGTGGGATTCTCCTGTGAATTCATTGTGGAATTTCCGTAATACATGCGAATAGTAGTATCAATAGAGGTTGATAATTGAGGAATGCGAACCCAAGCCGTTAGCTGCGCATGGGTACTGTTAAATGTTTGATTAAATAGTTCAATTTCGTGGTCTAACCATATAGATCCTAATGCAAAGGCAAGATCATTGCCATTAGCTTGAACTTTATTACTATCATGTAAGTCTGTATCTTCAAGATAAATTAATACGGGAAAATTAGTCAGACTACCTGATTCAGGAATTTTTGAACTGTCAATTGTTATAGATTTATAGTAGTTAAAATATTCAGCATCAGAAGGAACATCTTCATCTACTTTTGTAGCATTACTAATAGAGTAAAAATCATTTGGATCATCTTGATTAGCAAATTCTGTTTTAATCCAATCAGCGGAACGTGCAATAGTAGATATGCGAATTTCATCTAACTGTCCTTCCCATTCACCACTCCAGGTTACATTCTTAGGCTGATCAGAATGTCCTATCCAAAAATCTTTTTCTGATGTTGAAGCTTCTATATTATTCGTTTTAGAAAGGATATTAATATCTTGTTCCCCATCAATATAAATTCTCATCCAAGAACCATCATAGGTTGCTACAACATGATGCCATGAATTAGTTGTAACATCTGTATCACTAATGAGGTGATGGGTCTGTCCTGGTAAGGTAAACGCTAAATTTAGAGTATAATGTTCGAATCTAAGACTATAGCCATTATACCAACCCTTATGATTCATAATTCCATAATAATGATCTGATGGAGTAATATTATGTTGTATCCATGCTTCTAAAGTTATTTGATTGCCAGTAATGTCGAACATAGGATCATCCCCACAATCAATTAAATCATAGTACCCATCCAAGTTATTGAAATCTTGTCCATAACCTATTTTTCCTTCTACTCTGGTTGGAACAAATAAAGATTCCCCCTCGCCCCCTTGTCCATGATTTTTATATATACTACTATCACTATATTCATCAATATTACCATTCCCGCTTTGATTTAGATGCCAAATTCCTAGAAAATCCGAATCCCATATACCATGTAGATTTTCTTGAGATTTCATTGTAGGATTACCATAATACATCCAAAGCTTCGTATCAATAGAGGGTGATAATGAGGGAACACGAACCCAAGCAATTAATTGAGCATGAGTGCCATTATAAGTCTGATTAAATAATTCAATTTCATGGTATAACCAGGTAGTACCATTAGTAAAAGCAATATCATCCCCATCAGGTTGAACCGCGGTATGTAAATCAGAATCAAAAAGAGAAACCAATACCGGAAAGTTAAGAAGATTACTTGTCCCAGAAATTTTGGTATGATCTATAGTTATCTCTTTATAATAGCTGAAATCGATGAAAGAAGGAACATATACTTGTTTTGAGCTACTAACAGAATAAAAAGAACTAGGATCATATTGGTTATTATATTCAGTAGCAATCCAATCTTCTGAACGAGCCATACTAGATATGCGAACTTCATCAATCTTTCCATCCCACCATTCATCTTGATCTCCATTATTGCCGATAAATAAAGCATTATCTGACTCATCAAGTGGTCCTGTTATACTATCTTGAATTTCATAACTATTTGTTTCAAATCCGTTATGGTATAATCTTAATTTATTATCATCAGATAATCCATCCCATGTCAAAACTACATAATGTTTATTGCCAGTAGATATAATATTATTCTGGCTTTTCGCATGATAAAGAGTACTTCCTTTCATAAGGTATCCATGAAGTTGTCCACTCCAGTCCGTTCTTAGAACGTATATTTCACCACCCTTAGTAACGACTCTTCTCTTCTCTCCTATATCATCTTCAATCCAAGCTTCAATAGTAATGGCATCCGTAATATCTAAACTAGAGCTATCTTCTATAGTAATATTTGTATTAACTCCATTAAAATCATCAGCCCCATCAATTTTACAGCTGGTATTCTGATTTAAATTACCATTGGGAGTCCCATCATTATTATTTCTTGTCGAATCATAATGTATACCTGATGTTTCATGTAAATGTTGAACCAGTTTATAATTATTATCCCATACACCTTGAGGATTTTCTTGAGCTCTCATATATGGATTTCCATAATACATTCGAATGATAGTATCCTCAAATGGTGAAAGAGCGGGGATACGTACCCATGCGATTAATTGAGCATGAGTATTATTAAAAGTTTGATTAAATAGTTCTATTTCGTGATCTAGCATTTGAAACTCATTAGAAAAAGCAATGTCATCTCCATCTGGTTGAACCTTATCGTTATCGCGGAGATCAGTATCAAAAAGGGAAATTAAAAGGGGAAAATCGATAAGATTCCCTATTCCTGAAACTTTTGTATGGTCAATTATAATCTCTTTATAATAGGCAAAATCATCCGCACCTAGAGTATGATTTGAAGAGACATAGGGATTAGGAGTTGATTTATTATTATAATTATCTTCAGATTTATAATCATCAGTACTATTAAAATTAAAATTTGAAAGATAATATACCTGTGCTATAGTTGAAAAGAGGATTAAAAAAAAAATTATTATAGATTTAGTCTCTCTATTATTGAATTTCATTATAAAAATTCCTTGTTTATTTTTTTTTTAAAACCGTTATTAGATAGATATTGGAACTTAAATCAACATAAAAGAAAAAATCTTTATATTTAAATATAGTATATTTCTCTCTTCAAAAGAAGATTAACGACCAATATAGAAATAAGCTTTTTATTTAATAAATATAGAAAAATTAAAGATTTAGTTTCGAAATTAATAATATTTTAGCATCTTCAAATTTCATCTAATTATTCAAATAATATTAATAATAAGAAAAAAATAGATAAGATATTATTTTTTATTTTTCTTCTGCATTTAAATTGAGATAAGTATTTTCAAGAACATTTAGATATTCAATCAATTCTTTGTCACTTTTAGACTTTTGCTCGTATGCTTGCTTGATAACCTCTAATATGTATTTTGGAAAAACAAGCTCTATATAAAAGTCCGATTGGAGGGCATAATACTCCGTTCCACTCTTGTCTTGAAGAACTTTAATCATATTAGCATCCCACAGTAAATTTAACACTTTACTCACATCTTCTACTCCTTTCTTCTTAAGTTTTTCAAGATCATCTTTCGTGACAATAGCACTTCTTAATAATTGAAACGTGTGATAAACCTCTGGATCAGCTAAAATATTTAAGATTTTTAGGTTGTCTAATTCTGTGGGGGTATATTGCTCAAAGAATGTTTTGACCTCATTAAGATAAACTTTTGTAAGTTGAGAAGGTAATCCTTTTTTTTCTGGAGTTTTCACTAATTCAACCGAAGGTATACGAAGCATTATAAGATCACCTGTGAGGAAATTTAATTCTGAAGGTAAACCCTTAACCGAGACTTGTTTGATAATTTCTCTTTTTACAAGCTCTATAAGAACCACTTCCAAATCAAAAAGCCCTTCTTTATATTGATCTTTGAGCCAAACCATTAATTCCGATTTATCTATTATTCCTTCCTCTCTTAGACGATTTATAGTCATCTGTTTTATTTTATCATGATAGATATTCATGAGTTGCTGTTCTCTATTAAGAGTAGGATAAACAGCTAAACGTCGAAATAGAGAGGGGATCATCGATATATAAGCATCATCTTCTAAGTTTTGGAGTATAATTTGTAAAATATCGGCCATTCCCCCTTCATAAGCATCCGCATCATCTTCAAGATTTAAAATTAAAACAAGATAATACCCCTTTTCTGGTCCAGCATAATAGGAAGCTAGATTTAAGTTAGTTACAATTAAATTAACCATACCTGATTCCCCTGTATATTCATGAGCACCGTATATTTGCATTAATGTTTTACGTGAAAGTTCAATATCTTCAGGATATTTAGCTAATAGTTCTGTACCTATTCGTTCATCCCATTTCATAAGAAGTAATCCAGATGGCATAAGATCAGCACTCCTCTCAGATTTTAATGATTCTTTCTTAAAGATAGGCAAGATTTTTCCCTTTTTAACAGGAATTTCGAAAATATCTTTTATCGACAGTCCGAGCAGATCCCATTTCTCACTAACCATATTTACCAAATATCCTTCCTTATTTGCAATTGAAAGTGTTTCTGGGATCACTTTAGATTTTTTAATTGCAGCCTTCATAGATCGAATTTTTTTGACAAATTTAGGAATTTTGGCTAATTGAATATATTTATATGTTGCAAGACTCCCTACAACGGCAGTAATAGCTATGAGAAGGATAAGTAGATAAAATATGGGAATAGAAACTCCTTCTTGTGAATCTAAACCTGGAATTATTTCTAATTCTTCCATTTCAATGACAATGGTTATATCAGTATCCTCAGAAGTATAGTTTGCTTTTGATATTTTGATGGTACCTGTTATCGTATTTGAAGTAAAAAAGGCCTCATACTCATCTGTTTCAAATTCAAATTCATACACCCCATCTTCCACTTCCTCAAATTCAAAATCATCATCATCAATCTCTAATATTACCGTTGCTCCTTTCAACGGAATATCTCCTTGAGTTGGATCGGTTAATTCGATAGAAAGGGTGATCTTTTCTCCTTTAACTACACTAACTTGCTTATCTTCAAACATATCACCTAGATCATAATCAATTTCTCTTAGATTAACTGTTAAAGTAACTATTACAAATTTAGAAACATAGTTTTGTTTATCAAACTCAACCCATACCGTATAGATGCCAGGTTTTAATGTCTCAGTATTGATATCTAAAATATACTCATTATTACTATCATCAAAATCTAAATTTCCTGCTCCATAGTCTATAGATTGTTGATTTGACCCCTCAATAGTGATTCTATATTCTTGGATATCTAAATTTGTGATATCAGTGGTTAACATCGCATCGGTATATGAAAAAGTATAATTCACTGCATCTTGCACGTAGATGCTTCGATATATCTGAATATCAGTCGAAGCTCCGTTTATCAATGTTAAACGCTTCAATACTTTAATATCCAATTTTTTAGTTGCAGATTCATAATGATCTTTTGAAACGATAAATTCCACAGTATATTCTCCGGCATTAATTAAAGAAGTATCAATAGATTGCACAAAATATATGCCTGATTCATCAGAGTAATAATCTGGTACGATGCCATGCACATCTGGATCTTCTCGTATTTTATACGATACCGTCCCAGAAGTCTCATAACATACAGTTCTTACATAACTTACACTAAAAATAATCGTAAAATTAACAGCTTGATTGGTTTCTATACTCGCGGAATAGAGGATATCCTTGCTAAAACCTCCCAAGAAAAATGAACCCTCTCCCTGAAGTGTATTCGAAATACTATAGGTTTGCCCTCCGATGGTAATATTCATGGCTAATTCCGATGGAAAAAAATAGTCAATACCATCAGTAATATCTTTAATTATTAAAAAACTGCCCTGATCTTCAAAATTATCGGGAAAAACAAGAGAGAATTCTCCTCCATTACTGAAATCGTCCTCTATTATTGTCATACTAATATTTTCTAAGCGTTGATGCCAATAAAATCCCTGAAAATATTCCACTGTAATATTGACATCGAACATAATAGCTGAAGATTTAATAATATCAAATAAGAATTGATCATCTAAAGGATAAACCGTCATATTATCAATAATTACTCTTGCCATTCCATTACCAAGGTTTTCTAACGTATAATTATACCCCTCATATGTCGTAAATTTTGAAATTACAGTAGTTGGATCATCTATTAAACTCCAATCTGAAGAATTACGACAATTAGAGAGGATAAAGGTTATGTTTTTAATTACCCACCCATTCTCATCTGATATTATGCTAATATCATCTGTCACATTAAATTGGGTATATTGTACATTAACCTTATCTCGTAGAAACCAGGAGTACGCAACAATATCTACCGTACCATCAAACGAGCCTCCAATCGTAAACTTAAAAAGATTATCTCCCGAAGGACTGCATGTATCTAAGTTAAGAGTGATCCCTTTCCACCATCCTTGAAGATAATTATATTGACTACCCAATACAGTTGCATTAGTTTTATGCCACATCCAAAACTCATTGTTAGGATCTATAAATGTAATATTTATATCGCTCTCAGCGACGTTCCAGGAAATATTATAAATATTGAATGTTATTCGCGATAGATTCCAATCACTTGAAATTTGGGGTACTTGGAAGCTAAATGAATGGTCAGCATCTTGAAAGATAGTATCCTCGATATCTAATTGTTCAGAAATCTCACCATACGGTTTTACTGACAGGTCAATACTCTCTAACCAGAAATCTTCTTGGAGGGAATCATCGTTCTCTGTTTGATTTAAGATCAGATCGATCTTTTGGATTTGTAAGGGAAAATATAGATCGGAGGGGATACTAAAACCCGATTTTTGAGCATATATTCGTATAATATAAAATTCCCCACTTTCCAACTTAGTGGTATCAATACTGACGTGATATCTTCCCGGATTGCCTTCTTCAATAGAAATGGTTCCTGAGTAAATGGGAGTAACTCCAGATAAGAGCTGATATGTCATTGAATCTGCGTAAGCGGGACCTATTAACTCAGGATGACCCTTTGCTTTACTTACATTGAATAAAAAACGCAATTTCAATAATACCCCCCACTCAACCACAATATTATCTGTAGGATTTAATGAGATCAGTTCTGTACCATAATCGTTTATATCAATATCATAAATCTTTAGATTAAAAGTAGCTTTCGCAGATACGATAAAACTAATATTATTTGTTGGAGGAGGCCCGCCATTTGTGCTATTGAACTCCAATATCCCTCCAAAAAAACTTAATTGTAAGGAATAGTTCCCATGGAGAGCGGAAGAGTTTAACCACCTTAAGGTTGCTTTTCCGGTTATATCTGTGGTTAAATTCGTGATGCTAGCTCCTATAGTGTCGTTGATTCTTAAGAGTACTTTTACTCCACTCATTGCTTTCCCATTTTCGTCCTCAACAAAGAAATCCACGGTCGTTAAATTTACTTTTACATCGAGTGTAGAATTGGGAGTAAGGAGATCTCCAGATGCCAATATAATTTCTTGAGGGTTATAGTTAGTATCGAGATAATGAACGGTATAGTTATATTCATATGGGGTGACATTTACCCACCAAAATTTTGCTGTACCATCGCTATCAATTGTACAATTTTGCAGATTGTGTGAACTATTCCCTACTATGATCCATCCAGAATCTACAGGAATACCATCAATATCTATTATATTAAAAAAATTGGGGCTAACGTTGCAGATTAAATCCACCGTTTGAGATGTTTCATTGATTAAAATTGCTTCAGAAGTGATGTTTATGATCTCAACAAAATTACCAATATCTGAAGTCATGCTTGCCGTAAAGTTATACTCTTCTACTTCTATGTTAGTATAGGAAACACGTCCATTAATATCAGTGAAAGCACTCCGAATTAATGCCGAATTTTGATACATAGAGATATTTACATTAGCTATTGAATTGCCATATACATCAATCGCATTAACTTGAAGATTTTCACAAATTGTAATGTTTCTTTTTATTTCGGGTCCTACTGAATAGAAATTTTCTGGAGAATGTTGATTGTTATATTCCGTTAATATCCAATTATCAGAATAAGTTCTGTTGGAAATTCTAATTTCGTCTAACATCCCATCAAAACCATAACTCGTCCAAGAAAATTTTAACTCTTGGTCACCACTTATACTATCGAGAGTATCAATGTTAGTTCCTGAGCCAATCTCAATTCCATCCTTATAAATTCGAATTATATCATTTGTTCTATCAACTAAACCAACAATATACATCCATTCATCTAAAATTATGTTTGCACTAGGACTTCCGATATTTTCCACTCCATCATACACATGAAAAGCAATGGTATTTCCACTAGGAATGATATGATAACAATATCCAGGATCCCAGATTCGGGATGATCCACCTTTATAAACAGGAAGTTGATGATCTCCAGTGCTAGCATCAACGTTTATCCATAAACTAACTGCGAAACTTTCCAGGCCAAAATCCAGATGTCCATCAGTAGGATCACCAACATTTACCGTTCCATCAGAACCAAATTCATACGCACCATCAATTTGACCGTTTGAAGGACGCGTCACCATACCTGAAACAATTCCATCTTCATCATAAAAAGTAGAATCTTGAGTATTCCCACTTGGTTCTGAAAGATGCCATATACCCCTATAATTAGCATTCCATACCTCCGTAGGATTTTCCTGTGAATTCATCGTGGAATTTCCATAATACATGCGAATAATGGTATCTATAGAAGTTGATAATTGAGGAATACGGACCCATGCGATTAATTGCGCATGGGTACTGTTAAAAGTCTGATTAAATAGTTCAATTTCGTGATCTAACCAGCTAGATCCTAAAGCAAATGCGATATCATCGCCATCTGGTTGAACTTTATCATGGAGGTCTGAGTCTTCAAGATACATTAATACAGGAAAATTAGTCAGACTACCTGAACCAGGGATTTTCGAACTATCAATTGTGATCAATTTATAGTAATGAAAATATTTAGCATCAGAGGGAAAGTCGTCATCTACTTTTGTTGCATTGCTAATAGAATAAAAATCATTTGGATTATCTTGATTAGTAAATTCCGTTTTAATCCACCCTGCTGAACGATTTGTACTGGAAATACGTACTTCATCAATGATTCCTATGAAATCGTCATAATAGTCATTTTCAGTTCCTATATATAAGTAATCATTATTAGTAATTATATCTCCAGAATATGAAGACGAATATACATGAACTCCATTTTTATAAAGCCGAACAGCAGAACCATCATATGTTAAAACAATATGCATCCAGTCATTTCGAGATACAGAAATCCCAGAACTAACAGAACCCGAGGTGACTCCATCCAAGGTGAAACGTACATCATTAGAACCTGTAGAGCGATAATAAAAGAGGGAATATGATCCCGAATTTTCTCCCCCTTTTGCCATGACTGAAAGGTCCCATTCATATGGGCTAACATTTGTCCATGCTTCCAACGTAATTTGTTCTGTTATATCTAGACTTGTGTCATCAGCACAGTATATATAAGATTCTCCATCAAAATTTATAGCATTCCCTATTTTTCCATTCTTTCCAAATTCAGGATTAAGATAATTTGTTCCATGATTTTTATAAGAAGTAGAATCCTTTATCGCATTAGTTCCACCAGTAGATTCATTAAGATGCCATACTCCTTTATAATAATTATCCCATACACCATGAGGATTTTCTTGAGAAATCATTGTAGTATTACCATAATACATCCAAATCACAGTATCAGAAATGGGAGATAAAGAAGGAATTCGAACCCATGCCATGAATTGAGCGTGAGTACTATTAAAAGTTTGATTAAATAATTCAATTTCATGATATAACCAGGTAGTACCGTTAGTAAAGGCAATATCATCACCATCCTGTTGAACTTCGGTGCGTAGATCGGAATCAAAAATAGAAATCAGTACAGGAAAGTCAATAAGATTATTTGTTCCAGAAACTTTGGAATGGTCAATAGTTATCACTTTATAATAATTAAAATCGGTAAAGGAAGGAATTATCACATTATTGGGGCTACTTATAGAATAAAAAGAATTAGGATCATCTTGGTTATTATATTCTGTAGTTATCCAGTCAGCTGAACGACCAACACTAGAGATACGGATTTCATCAATAATTCCTGTAAAATTATAGCCACCTTGCCCATTTCCATGCCTACCTATCTCTATAGTGTCTCCTAAAGAATAATCAATTGTATGTGTTGTACTACTATGTTCTTTTTCAACTCCATCAATATTTATAAACATACCAGTTGAATCCTGACCCGCAACAACATAGTGGAATTCATTATCGCTTACATTTACACCCAAAGGAGCCATATTGTGCCAAGAAGATCCATCATAGATATAAAAGCAAATTCTATCATCTGGATAAATTCTAATAGCATAACTATCTCCTCTACTCACAATCTCTCTATTGTAAATAGAAGGATTTACTTTTATCCAAGCAGAAACTGTCAATAGATCCGATGGATCTGTATTTGTAGGATTCGGAATAGTAACGTAATCATTTACAATAAAATTATTTGCTCCATCAATTTTTCCAGTTACATTAGTAGAACCTCCTCCACCATCCTCAAAGTTCTGAGATGTACCATCGTTATTATTTGAAGTAGAGTCTTTATGACCATCTATTGTTCCATCGTTTGGCGCCTCATTTAAATGCCAGACAGCGCCATAATCACTGTCCCAGACAGCATTAGGATTCTCCCGAGCTTTCATAATTGGATTTCCATAATACATTCGAATAATAGTATCTTTGGATGGTGAGAGAGCTGGGATTCGTACCCATGCGATTAATTGAGCATGAGTATTATTAAAGGTCTGATTAAATAATTCAATTTCATGATCTATCCATTGAAACCCATAAGTAAAGGCGATATCGTTTCCATTTGGTTGAACCTTATCGTTATCGCGGAGATCTGTATCAAAAATAGAAATTAAAAGAGGAAAATCGATGAGATCACTAGACCCGGAAACTTTTGTATGGTCAATTGTTATTTCTTTATAGTAGGCAAAATCATCCGCATTAGGAGTATGATTTAAAGAAGTCTGAGGAGTAGTTGAATTATCATTTTTATCTTCAAATTTATAATCATCAGTACTATTAAAATTAAAATTTGAAAGATAGTAAATTTGAACAACAGTTGAAAAGAGTATGATAAACAAGATAATTATAGATTTAGTCTCTCTATTATTGAATTTCATTATAAAATTCCTTGTTTATTTTTTATTAAAACCGTTATTAGATAGATATTGGAACTTAAATCAACATAAAAGTAGAAGTCTTTATATTTAAATATAGTATATTTCTTCCTTCAAAAGATGATTAACGACTAATATAGACCCGAGCTTTTTATTAAATATATATAAATATTTAAACTGTTGTTGAATTAATTGGAGCTAATTCATCACAAAAAATTCAAACCTAATGGAAAATGAAAAGAATATGTATTATTATAAAGATAAATTAAATATTTATTTTCGAAATTAAAAATATTTAAGCGTCTTCAAATTTCTTCTAATTATTCAAATATTATTAATAATAAGAAAAAAATAGATATGCTACTTTTTATTTCTCCTCTGCTTTTAAATTGAGATAAGTATTTTCAAGAACATTCAGATATTCAATCAATTCTTTGTCACTTTTAGACTTTTGCTCGTATTCTTGCTTGATAACCTCTAGTATGTATTTTGGAAAAACAAGCTTTATATAAAAATCTGATTGGAGGGCATAATACTCCGTTCCACTCTTATCTTGAAGAACCTTAATCATATTGGCATCCCACAGTAATTTTAAGACTTTACTCACATTTTCAACTCCTTTCTTCTTAAGTTTTTCCAGATCATCTTTCGTGACAATAGCACTTCTTAATAATTGAAACGTCTGATAAACCTCTGGATCTGTTAAAATATTAAGAATTTTAAGATTATCGAATTCTGTGGGGGTATATTGCTCAAAGAATGTTTTGACCTCATTAAGATAAACTTTTGTAAGTTGGGAGGGTAACCCTCTTTTTTCTGGATCCTTCAATAATTCAATTGGAGGTGTACGAAGTGTTATAAGATCACCTGTAAGAAAATTTAATTCTGAAGGGAAGCCCTTAACCGAGACTTGTTTGATAATCTCTCTTTTTACAAGTTCTATAAGAACCACTTCCAAATCAAATAGCCCTTCTTTATATTGATCTTTAAGCCAAACCATTAATTCCGATTTTTCTATTATTCCTTCATCTCTTAGACGATTTATAGTCATTTGTTTTATTTTATCATGCAAGATATTCATAAGTTGCTGTTCATGATTAAAAGTGGGATACACGGCTAAACGTCGAAAAAGTGTGGGGATCATCGAGATGTAGGCATCATCTTCTAGGTTTTGGAGTATAATTTGTAAAGTATCGGCCATTCCTCCTTCATAGGCATCCGCATCATCTTCAAGATTTAAAATTAAAACAAGATAATACGCCTTTTCTGGTCCAGCATAATAAGAAGCTAGATTTAAATTAGTTATAATTAAATTAACCATACCTGATTCCCCTGTATATTCATGAGCTCCGTATATTTGCATTAATGTTTTACGTGTAACTTCAATATCTTCAGGATATTTAGCTAATATTTCCGTACCTATTCGTTCATCCCATTTCATAAGAAGTAATCCAGAGGGCATAAGATCAGCATTCCTCTCAGATTTCAATGATTCTTTCATAAATATAGGTAATATTTTTCTCTTTTTGACAGGAATTTCGAAAATATCTTTTATCGACAGTCCGAGCAGACCCCATTTCTCACTAACCATATTTACCAAATATCCTTCCTTATTTGTAATTGAAAGCGTTTCTGGGATCATTTTAGATTTTTTAATTGCAGCCTTCATAGATCGAATTTTTTTGACATATTTAGGAATTTTGGCTAATTGGATATATTTATATGTTGCTAGGCTCCCTACAACGGCAATGATAGCTATAAGAAGGATTAACAAATAAAATGTTGGCATAGAGACTCCTTCTTGGGAGTCTAATCCAGGGATTATGACTAGTTCTTCCATTTCAATGACAATGGTTATATCAGTATCCTCAGAAGTGTAGTTTGCTTTTGATATTTTGATGGTACCTGTTATCGTATTTGAAGTAAAAAAGGCCTCATACTCATCTGTTTTAAATTCTAATTCATACACCCCATCCTCCTCCTCTTCAAATTCAAAATCATCTCCTTCAATCTCTAATATTACCGTTGCTCCTTTTAACGGAATATCTCCTTGAGTTGGATCGGTTAATTCAATCGAAAGAGTAATTTTTTTGCCTTTTACTACACTAACTTGCTTATCTTCAAACATATCCCCCAGTTCATAATCAATTTCTCTCATATTAACCGTTAAAGTAACTATTACAAATTTAGAAACATAGTTCTGTTTATCGAATTCGACCCATACCGTATAGATTCCAGGTTTTAAGGTCTCAGTATTAATATCTAAAATATACTTATTATTATTATCATCAAAATCCAGATTTCCAGCACCATAATCAATTGATTGCTGATTTGGGCCTTTAATTGTAATTCTATATTCTTGGATATCTAAGTTTAGGATATCAGTGGTTAAAACAGCATCATTATATGAAAAAGTATAATTCACTGCATCTTGTACATAGATGCTTCGATATAACTGAATATCAGTCGAAACCCCATTAATCAACGTCAAACGCTTCATTACTTTTATATCCAATTCTTTTGTGTCAGAATTGTAATGATCTTTTGAAACTGTAAATTCTACAGTATATTCCCCAGCATTAATTAAAGATGTATCAATAGTTTGTACAAAATATATGCCTGATGCATCAGTATAATAATCTAGTACAGATCCAAATACATCTGGTTCTTCTCGAATTTTAAAAGATACCGTCCCAGAAGTCTCATAACATACAGTTCTTACATAACTTACACTAAAAATAATCGTAAAATTAACAGCTTGATTGGTTTCTATACTCGCTAAATAAAGCATATCCTTGGTAAATCCTCCCAAGAATAACGAACCCTCTCCCTGAAGTGTATTCGAAATACTATAGGTTTGACCTCCGATAGTAATGTTCATGGCTAACTCCGATGGATAAAAATAGTCAATGCCATCAGTAATTTCTTTAATTAATAAAAAACTGCCCTGATCTTCAAAATTATTGTTAAAAACAATACTGAATTCTCCTCCATTACTAACGCCGCGTTCAATTACCCTTATGCTAATATTTTCTAAGCGTTGATACCAATAAAATCCCTGATAATATTCCACTGTAATATTGACATCAAACATAATAGCTAAAGATTTAATAATATCAAAAAGGAATTGATTATCTACGGGATAAATTGTTATATTATCAATAATGATTTTTCCCGTTCCAATTCCATGGGAACTAAAAGTATAATTATAACCATCATTTGTCGAAATCTTTGATATCGCTGTGATGGGATCTATTAAACTCCAATCTGTAATATTACGACAATTATAGAGGGTAAAGGTTATGTTTTTAATTACCCACCCATTCTCATCTGATATTATGCTAATATCATCTGTCACATTAAATTGACTATATTCCACATTGACTTTATCTCGCAGAAACCAAGAATATGCGACAATATCTACAGTGCTATCAAATGAGCCTCCAATCGTAAAATTAAAAAGATTATCTCCCGTAGGACTGCATGTATCTAAGTCAAGAGTGATCCCTTTCCACCATCCTTGAAGATAATTGTATTGACTGCCCAATACAGTCGCATTGGTTTCATGCCACATCCAAAACTCATTGTTAGGATCTACTATGGTAATATTTATATCATCCTCAGCGATGTTCCAGGATATATTATAAATATTGAATGTAATTCGCGATAGATTCCAATCACTTGAAATTTCGGGCACTACGAAGCTAAATGAATGGTCAACATCTTGAAAAATAGTATCTTCGATAAGGATCTCTTCAGAAATTTCACCATATGGTTTTACTGACAGATCAATATTCTCTAACCAAAAATCCTCTTGAAGAGAATCATCATTTTCTGTTTGATTTAATATCAAATCGATCTTTTGGATTTGTAAGGGAAAATATAAATCCGAAGGAATACTAAAACCTGATTTTTGAGCAAAAATTCGTATAAGATAAAATTCCCCACTTTCCAACTTAGTGGTATCAATACTGACTTGGTGTCTTCCCGGATTGCCCTCTTCTATAGAGATGGTTCCTGAATAGATGGGAGTTATTCCGAATAAGAGCTGATATGTCATTGAATCTGCGTAAGCGGGACCTAATAACTCAGGATGACCCTTTGCTTTACTTACATTAAATAAAAACCGCAATTTCAATAGTGCCTCCCATTCCACCGCAATACTATCTTTTGGATTTAACGAAATTATTTCTGTTCCGTAATCGGCTATATCAATATCATAAATCTTTAGATTAAAAGTAGCTTTCGCAGATACGATAAAACTAATATTATTTGTTGGAGGAGGCCCGCCATTTGTGCTATTGAACTCCAATATCCCTCCAAAAAAACTTAATTGTAAGGAATAGTTCCCATGGAGAGCGGAAGAGTTTAACCACCTTAAGGTTGCTTTTCCAGTTATATCAGTGGTTAAGTTGGTGATACTAGCTCCTGAAGTGTCGTTGATTCTTAAGATTACTTTTACTCCACTCATTGCTTTCCCATTTTCGTCCTCAACAAAGAAATCTACGGTCGTTAAATTTACTTTTACATCGAGTGTAGAATTGGGAGTAAGGAGATCTCCAGATGCCAATATAATTTCTTGAGGGTTATAGTTAGTATCGAGATAATGAACGGTATAGTTATATTCATATGGGGTGACATTTACCCACCAAAATTTTGCTGTACCATCGCTATCAATTGTACAATTTTGCAGATTGTGTGAACTATTCCCTACTATGATCCATCCAGAATCTACAGGAATACCATCAATATCTATTATATTAAAAAAATTAGTGCTAACATTGCAGATTAAATCCACCGTTTGAGACGTTTCATTAATTAAAATTGTTTCGGAGGTAGTGTTTATGATTTCTACATGATTCCCTATATCTGAAGTCATACTTGCCGTAAAATTATACTCTCCCACATCTATTTTTGTATAGAAAACACTTCCATTAATGTCAGTGAAAGCACTCCTAATTAATTCAGAATTACGATACATAGAAATATTTACATTAATAAGTGGATTACCATATAAATCAATCGCATTAACTTGGAGGTCATCACAAATAGTAATATTCAATGATATTTCTGATCCTATAGAATAAAAACTACCGGGAGTATGTTGATTGAGATATTCTGTCAAAATCCAATTATCAGAATATAATCTATCTGAAATTCTAATTTCATCTAAAATTCCATCAAAGTCATTGCTAGTTAAGGAAAATTGAAGATCTTCTGTTCCATTTAGGTCTCCAAGAGTATTAATATTAGTACCTGAGTTTATCTCAGTTCCGTTTTTATAAATACGAATTTTATCGTTATTTCTATCAATCACTCCAACAATATACATCCATTCATCTAAATCTATACTAGCACTGGAACTTACACTATTTTCATCTCCATCTGCTGCATGATATGCAAGATTATTTCCACCAGGATCAATAGAAAAACAATAACCTTTATCAGAGGTACTTGATGCTCCCTTATAGAGAGGGAGTTGGGTTATACCCGTACTGCTATCAACATTTATCCAAATACTAACAGTAAAACTTCCCGTTCCGAAATCAAAATGCCCATCATTAGGATCACCTAAATTAACCGTTCCATCAGTACCAAACTCATATGCACCATCAATTTGCCCAGTTGAAGAGCGGGTCACTGCACCTGAAATCGCTCCATCTTCCCCATAAGATGTAGAATCCAGAGCATTCCCACTTGATTCAGAAAGGTGCCATACTCCCATATAATTGGCATTCCATACTCCTGTGGGATTTTCCTGTGAATCCATCGTGGAATTTCCATAATACATGCGAATTGTAGTATCTATAGAGGTTGATAATTGAGGAATGCGAACCCAAGCCGTTAACTGCGCATGGGTACTGTTAAATGTTTGATTAAATAGTTCAATTTCGTGGTCTAACCACGTAGATCCTAATGCAAAGGCAATATCATCGCCATTAGCTTGAACTTTATTACTATCATGTAAATCTGAATCTTCAAGATATATTAATACGGGAAAGTTTGAATGACTACCAGATCCGAAAACTCTTGTATGGTCAATATTGATGATTTTATAGTGTCTAAAATACATTGCTTCTGGTGGAGCATCTTCAATTGTTTTTGTAGCATTAGTAATAGAATAAAACGTGTTTGGATCATTTTGATTGTCATATTCTGTTTTTATCCAATCAGCTGAACGAGCTGTATCAGAAATTCGAACTTCATCAATTAATCCATTAAAATCATTATCTCCAGGAGTATATGGTGGTTCTTCCATAGCTGAACCTAGGGAAATATTAACTGGAGACTGAAGTGTTTGCCCCGCTTCATTATCTGTTGCTGAATTTGCTAATATTCCATCGACATAAATCAGGAGATTTGGATAACACCTTATTCCGACAATATGATGCCATTTATTATCAGTTACGTTAATATTAGAATATACTTTTTGTTGGCTTGATACTCTTGTTGTGAATCTAGCTTCATTCAGATGGTCAACATCATCAGCGATATTGATTGCCCATGATGTTGTGTCTGTATATAGACTCTGTGTAAGAATGTAATAATCATCTTTATCTTCTAACGTAAGATCTGGAGTTTTTATCCAAGCTTGAGCAGTAAAATCCGTTAATTTAAGTTCATTCTCAGTATCGGGAATTATAATATAATCTGTTTCATCACGTATGAATTCATAACCTCCATCAATAATTGAAGAAGAATTGTGAGATGCTCCAGTCACGCTACCATCATATCCATTCTGGGTTGAGTCATGAATAGGTCCTACTTCCTCATTTAAATGCCAAACTCCTTTATAATTATTATCCCAAACACCCATTTGACTTTCTTGAGAGCTCATTGTGTCATTGCCATAATACATCCAAATTTTTGTGTCAGAGGAGGGAGATAAAGAAGGAACTCGAATCCAAGCAATGAATTGAGCATGAGTTTCATTATAAGTTTGATTAAATAACTCAATTTCGTGATCTAGCCATGTAGTACCATTAGTAAAGGCAATATCATTACCGTCTGGTCGAACTTCGGTACGTAAATCAGAATCAAAAATAGAGATCAGTACAGGAAAGTTAAGAAGATTGTTTGTACCAGAAACTTTATTGTGATCAATGGTTATCACTTTGTAATACTTAAAGTCATTGAATGATGGAACAGATACATTTTTAGGGCTACCAACTGAATAAAAAGTGTTGGGATCATCTTGGTTATAATATTCCGTTTGAATCCAATCTGCTGAACGAGCTATATTTGAAATTCTCACTTCATCAATTAATCCATTAAAAAAATCACAATCAGATCCACTATATCTCGTATAAGCTATCCCTCTAACTCTGTCTATTATAGTGCTATAGCTTGGGTTTGCTGTCTGAGATGTAAGAGTGCCATCCACAAAACATCTGAGTCTTTGCGAACCAAGAGAATCATCATACCTAACGACTATGTGATGCATTTGAGAAGCATCAATATTTCCACTTAATGTAAAATCATTAGAATTATGATCCCAAAAATGTACTACATCACCTACATAAGTCATATCTCTGTCTGCATCAGGACCAACACTTACTAATGTTTGCCAATCTCCTGGCGAATCACATTCACACCAGCATTCAAATGTAAATGATTCGAATGTAACAGTTGTTCCAATTGGACTATAATATCCATCATTAATTCCATCAAAATCTACACCTATTCCAATTTTAACATCTATGGAATCATCGGAAGTCATTGATCCCATAGAATCTAAATCAACATCATTAGATGTGCTATCAAGCTGTTGATTAGGAGGAAATTGATTCATATGCCAGACTGCGGCAAATTTAGAATCCCAAACACCTTCTGGATTTTCTTGAGCTTCTATATATGGATTTCCATAATACATTCGAATAATCGTATCTTCAGATGGTGAAAGAACAGGGATACGAACCCATGCGATTAATTGAGCATGAGTACTGTTAAAAGTTTGATTAAAAAGTTCTATTTCGTGATCAAGCATTTGAAAATCATTAGAAAAGGCAATGTCATCACCATCTGGTTGAACTGCGGTATGTAAATCAGAATCAAAAATGGAAATTAAAAGGGGAAAATCAATAAGATTCCCTGTTCCAGAAACTTTTGTATGGTCTATTACTATCTCTTTATAACTACTAAAATCATCTGCGTCAGGAGGATGAGTTGAAGAAGAATAAGGAGGAGTCTTTTGATTATCATTTTTTTTTTCTGTTTTTTTCTCATTAGCACTAAAAATATTAAAATTTGAAAGATAATATACCTGTGCTATAGTTGAAAAGAGGATTAAAAGAAAAATAATTATAGATTTAGTCTCTCTATTATTGAATTTCATTATTAAAATTCCTTATTTATTTTTTTATTGAGACTGTTATTAGATCGAAATTGGAACTTAAATCAACATAAAAGTAAAAGTCTTTATATTTAAATATAGTATATTTCTCTCTTCAAAAGAAGATTAATACTAATATCGAAACTAGCTTTTTATCAAATAAATATAAATATATGTATACGTATTGTTGAATTAATTGTAGCCAAATTATCACATAAAAACGTACCCAATTAAATTTAAAATATAAATATATGGAAACTAAAAAGGAATCATTTTCCTTAAATTTTTAAATTGATCTTTTAATCCAACTTATCAGGTGTAAATTAATATCGAAAATAATGATAATTATCAAGACTCAAAACCAAAAATAACATTAGTAGGATATGACAAAGTAGGAAAGAGCACGATTTTCAACTTGATTAAAAGCAATGAGATTCCCATAAAACATGCTCAGTCAATTAAAGGAGATATCGCTACTACAAAAATTGGTAAATTTAATTTCTATATATGGGATTACACTGGAGTTGAACATTTTAGCTTTATATGGGAAGAATTTATTAAAGAAAGTGATGCCGTCTTATTGATTACAGATTCTACTAAGGAAAATATTGAAAAAAGTAAATTTTTTTTAGAAATAATACGTTCAGAGGCTCCAATAGCAAATGTTGCTGTAATTGCCAATAAGCAAGATTTAATACAAGCAATGAATGCAAAGGAAATTGAAAAAATTTTAGGCTTCAAAACATATTCAATAGTAGCAGTAGATCCAATTAATCGAATAAAAATAATTCAAATAATTGCTGAACTCTTAAATATTAGTAGTGGTGTATCTCAACAAATAAGAACTATGGAAGAAAGAGATAACTTGAGAAATTATTTAGAACAATTAATTGAAGATAATGACTTCCAATTAGCCAATACTGTAATTGACAGAATTATAGATTTGTGTGTAGAATTAGGTGACGACGCACTCAGTAATGATTTCAAGGAACTAGGAATCAAATTAGATCATATTTTAGATGAGAAAATAAATGATATTGGGCAACTTATCCCAGAAGGCCTCACAGAAACTGAACCAGCTGAAGGACAGGCAACATCTGTTAAAGCAAGACTTCTTGAAACCCTTGTAACCAATTATATGAAAAGTATTGAGAGTGTTATAGAAGTAACTATTTGTGACCGAGATGGATTTACAATAATGTCTCAAAGTAAAAAGAAAATAGCTAGGGATGATGTTTTAGGGGCAATGGCAACTGTTATTGATGACTATATTGATAGAATGAAAAATGAATTTGATGCCGAAGGTAATTTCTTTAATATTACTATGATTAGTGATAAAAAAATTGCATATTGTTCAATGGGTCCAAATTCAATATTAACTAGCATCGCAGAACTTTCTGCATCTGATGTTGAATTAAGAATTTTTTCAGAACATGTTGCGAGTAAAGTTGAATTAATTCTAGAGGGAAATGAAAATGTTGATGTTGAAATCCCCTTAGTTATAACGACAATGTCAAAATCTAAGGGAGGAGAACTTCCTACTGGTAAATTTTCGACTAAAATTATAATGACTGGTAATTATCAAGTTGGTAAAACCTCTTTAGTAAGTAGATTCGTTCGCAACCTTTTCCAGGAAAGCTATCAATCCACAATAGGAGTAGATCTTTCAGAAAAAGTAGTAGAACTTAGTGATGATACAAAAATAAAGTTTATTATATGGGATATTGGCGGACAAATAACTCAAATAGCACCATATAGAAAAAGGTTTTATGAAGGTGCAAATTCTGCTTTTATTGTATTAGATAGAACCCGGCCGGGAACTTTAAAGAGTGTGGAGATTTGGTATAATGATATTAGTAAATATGTTAATGAAGATATCAATATTATAATAGTTGGAAATAAGACAGATCTCACAGACGAAATAAAAGTAAGCGAAGAAGATATAAGAAGTTTAGCTGAAAAATTTGGTTTCCATTACATTCTCACATCCGCCAAAACAGGTGAAAATGTTAACGATGCCTTTTTATATATAGCTTATAAATTTTTAGAATCAATTTCAAGTTAATTTTAATCAAGTTTTTCATAAGTTCGTTTCTAGTATCTCCTTAATTAAGATCTAAGTGTACCTATTATAATTTTCTCATCTAATAAGAAATCTATTGCACTGAGAGGATCTGGAAGGATCACATCACTATTTAAAATGCTTTTAACTGTTGCTCCTTCACTTCCTAATATAGTAATTCCCAATATGGAATTCTTAAGCATTAGCGCATCGTTATTTCCATTCCCAATCGCAACTGTAACTTCCTTGCCCAATTTAATTAACTCAGTATTTTTCGCTTCTGCTTCGGATTCTCCTTTTGGATTAATTTTAATAAAGGAAACCTTTAAAGAATCTGCGAGTTCTTTCAAATTTCCTCTCGTATCTGCTGATACTAAATAAATATTATAATATCTTTTTAATTCGTCAAATTTTTTTATTAATGTTTCTGGTATTTGCCCTTTAAACTGAAGGGTCCCGTTAATATCAAAAATAATATTCTTTAGAGTAATTTTCCCATAATTTGGAATATTAAATTCTTTCATAGTAAAATTAAACTTTTATTAGATTCAAATTTTTATACATCAATTATTTATTATCACAAAATCATGTATTTTTAATTGAGCTGTAGTATTATGGTTAATCAAGTAATTTTAATTGTTATAGATGATGTGAGAGCTTCCCATCTCTTTGACTTGGTAAATCAAGGGAAGACTCCCAATATAGCTAACCTTATTGATAATGGGATTTCATGCCAAAATTGCATAACAACATTCCCGAGTGTCACATTTCCCTGTTATCCTAATATTTTAACAGGAGCATACTCTGGTTATTATCCTATTGAGGGAAGTGGGATTCCTGGATATCATTGGGTGGCAAGAACTGATCCTCCTTCAGAGGGTAAAAAATTACCTTTTATCCGGAATTATGATGAACGAAATCATTTATGGAAAATTGGTAAAGATCTTAGCCCAAATTGTAAAACTATTTTTGAACAAGCCGGAGAGGGAAATTTTTTCAGTGCTTTAAATTTAATATTTAGAGGTTCATATTTCGAAGCTCCTTTAGAGTATAGAGCTGAACTGATATTTAAGACAGCTGAAGAGGCTTTTAAGAATCCATCAAAATATTTCGATTCCAACGAAATCCCAAAAGTTTTAACAATCTATATTCCTCAAACTGATGAGTTAATGCACAATAGGGGCTTTGATCATCCCGATTATATTGATGAGCTTCTCAGATGTGATACGCATCTCGGGTCTCTTATAGATCTCTTAAAAAAAATGGGATATTATGATGAAACAGCAATTTGCATAATTTCTGATCATGGAAATTATAAGGCTGAAAAATTCCATGATATTGCGCCATATTTTGAGAAATTAGGGTTGAGACAATATTATCCTAAAAATAAAATTGGTGATTTTGATGCTAATATGGGTTCAATTGGATTTTTTAATTTCCATGGAAAAACATGGCATCATCATCCGAATATTGGCCAAATGAAAAATTTTAAACCGAGTGGGACGGGTAGTAATAAGTTAGATTTATTTGCAAGCTTATGGAAAATTCCTGGAATTAAATTTATGTATTATAGAGATGATAACAACAATCCAGACAGCGGAATAATACATCTTGAACGAAAAGACAACAAAACCGGAAAATTCATAAAAGGAAGCATAGAATACCAAGGTCATGGAAAAAATCAGAAAACTAAATATGTTTTTAATGAAGAGGAATTATTTGGTTATGAAAACACTGAAGAATCTTCTGCATTACTTGATAATAAAGCTCATACCATTGATGAATGGCTAGCAGCGACAAATAAAATCGATTTTCCAATGTTTATTGACCAATTACCTCGATATTTTAAAAATCCACGATCTTGCGACATTATGACATCTACTTGTGGAGAATTCGGATTCAACTATGAACATGGGGCAACAAAAGATTCACATCCTTACTCACATGATATAGCTATTAAAAAGTCCATGACAGTACCTTTTATAATTGGAGGTTCACCAGAAATACCCAAATTAAAATTGGACTACTGTAAAACCACAGACGCAGTTCCAACTTTATTAGATTTGTTAGGAATTACTCCTCACAAGAGTGTTGTAGGAACATCAATCTTGAAGACTTAAACTCTTCAAATTTTAAATCAGTTGGATAATTTGGTTTGAACAATTTTGATTAGATTTATCGTTTAATTATTCTTTTAACCATCCAATCAGGCATAACCAATGAAAAATAAGACAGAAGTCCAAATACTAAAGCAAAAACCCATGCTATATATAAAAACTCTGAATACCCTGGATGCTTAAATATAATAATCATAATATTGTCCGCCAAAATCATAATAAAATAACAGATCATACTTATCATTGAATAATATAATAATGATAAGCCTAGCCGAGAAACCCTATCTTCTGATTTCTGTTTTGTTTCATAGCAAAGAATAGCTATGGAAATATATATTAAATAGGAATAAGAGATGAAAGCGATATTAGTGTAAAGTCGAATTGTAAGTTTCCCAGCATAAGCTACTTTTGGGTATCCCCACCAATTCCAAGGTAAAAAAATAACAATTACAAGAAGGGTACCACTTATAATGAGGTATGGAAAAAATTTTATCCATTTGTCCATAATATTAGATGCAAAATAAAAGAGAAATATATTAGCAAAAACTACAAGACTATAGGCTAATGGTAAAGAGATTCTGTATATCTCTTTATAATATCCCGTAATTGCAGCCTCTGTTAAGCCAATAGCCAATACTATTACCGCAGATGTGAAAAACATATAAACAATAGCTAAATGTAAAGCAGCAGGTTGTTTCCTTTCTTTGTATTTTCTTATCAATTTAAAACTTACAATCATTCCAAATATAATTAATATAAAGTAGAATCCAAAAATAGGCAAAACTCGGGCTTCGAACGTGTCATATTTCATTTTTTATAATTTAATTATTGATGATATTTATTTTTTTCATTAGTAATTTAAAAAAAAAAGAGACAAATATGCAAATATATCTATTCCTCCTTTATTCGCTTTATCAACCATTCGGGCATAACTAATGAAAAATATGTTAGAATAACAAATATTAGAGCAAAAATCCAAGCTGCAAATTGAAATTCGGAATATCCGGGATGATTATAAACTACAATCATAATATTATCAAGAAGAATCATAACAAAGAATAAAATCATGGCAATCATAGAATAAAGTAATAGTGTTAATCCAACACGCGTTATTTTATCTTCGGCTCTTATCCTTGTTTTTTGGCATATTATTGCTATAGAAATATATATAAGATATGAATAAGATATGAAGGCGATATTTGTATATAGTCTAATATTCAATTTATCTCTATATTCCGCTCTAGGATACCCCCACCAGTTCCATGGTAAAAAAAGTATAATAATAAGACCTAATCCACACAATACAAGTG
Organism: Promethearchaeota archaeon; assembly: GCA_019058445.1. Taxonomy (GTDB): domain Archaea; phylum Asgardarchaeota; class Lokiarchaeia; order Sigyniarchaeales; family SOKP01; genus LW40-45. Next base: position 477,144 of record JAHPZA010000009.1, read on the forward strand.
GTAAAAATGCTTTTTTCCATCTCTCTGTTATGTTACTAGCAAAATAAAACAGAAAAATATCCGCCAAAACAACCAAACTATAGGCGAGGGGCAAAGAGAATCGATATATTTCCTTATAATAACCTGTTATCGCAGCCTCTGCTAAACCTATAGCAAGCACAATTATTGCTGTAGTAAATATGGCATAAACTATCGTTAAATGTAAAGCAGCATCTTGTTTTCTTTCTTTATATTTTTTTATGAGTTTAAATGTAACAAATATCCCAAAAATTATGAGTACAAAATAAAATCCAAAAATAGGTAAAACTCGATTATCAAATGATGAATAAGTCATAATTTATTAAATAAAACTTATTAAATTTATATCTTTTTTATTTAACTTATTTACAGTGTCGTTAACTAAATTCCATAAAAAAAGTAAAAATATTTGTTATTTGAAATATCTTAAATAATAATTGAAATTTTATTTGCTAATTTCAAATAATCAATATTTTGCTTAGCAATAAATTAATAGAGTATTAAAATGTGGAAAGAAAAACTGATCAATTTTGCGAAAAGATTTGAACACACTGCTTGGGGTATGTCCCACTTTACCCGTGTTTACGAGCTAACTTTAAAATTGGCTGACATGAGGAAATTGGAGATAGATCAAGAATCTTTATTCGCAGCAGCATATTTACACGATATGGGTGCCTTTGATCCTTATCGGAAAAAAGATATTGATCATGCAGAAGCATCTGCTAATTCTTGTGAAGAAGTACTTAAATCTTTAGGGTTCCCTCCAGAAAAGATTGATAAGGTAAAAGATATAATTAGAACCCATATGTATTATGCGGAACCTTCTGGTCAAATAGAATCAGTTTTGTTTCGCGATGCAGATATTTTAGATTTCATGGGAATAATTGGGATAATACGTATACTTTCTATAGTGGGGAAAGACACATGGGCACCTAATTTAAACTCAGCAATAAATCTAATTAGAAATTTCGATAAAACGCTAATCCATAAGCTATCTAGTGATCAGGCTAAAGAAATAGGTGTAAAAAGAAGAGGTGAAATGAAAGCGTTTTTAGAAAATTTATCCGAACAGACAAACAAATTTAAACTGCTATAAACTCCAACTAATTAGAAATGGGTACCCTTGTTAAATGAAGATAGACAATAAAAATTTAAAGATTAGTAATAAGGAAATTTTAGCACTTGAAAGAATAATTGATCTAGTAAGCACTTTTTCAGAAAAAAATCCAATACTCCAGATCAAATTTAATATTAATCGAATTAAGGAGAAAATCGCTAATTTAAAAAATCAAGTAACTAGCGATAGGTACAATAAATTCAAGAAGATTTTAAAAAGAATAGAATTATTTGTCTGGAAAGAAATCAGACCTAAAATTTATCATATCTTTGGAGGCCATGGTGGAGTTATAATAAATGATATCGGGTATTGTGAATTTGATTCTCCCAAATTTGCCTTGTATCGTATAATAGATAGAATGAAATTATCTATTGAAACAAATATGCCCTATAATATTGAAATAGCAATATGCTGTTTCGAATGGTTAAAAAATCATTTTGCTAAAGAATTCGCAGTGTTTTTAGACTTATTTAATAGAGGGCGTTTTGAAATTATTAATCCCTCCTATTCTCAACCTTATAATTTAATTATTGGTGAAGAGTCAAATATTAAACAATTTGAAATCGGATTAAAAGAATTAAATCATCTAGGATTAGATTGTAACATTTATTATTGTTCAGAAGTTTCCCTTCATCCTCAAATTCCTCAAATTTTAAATGGTTTTAACATCGAATTTTGCTCTCTTAGAACAAGATTATTAGGTACATGCCCGTCTACCAATTCAGGAAAAATTTCCTGGATAGGATTAGATAATTCTAGAATCATTACTATAACGGATCAATCTGGCATCTTTAATGGAGAATTTTGGCATGGCACTTTCTATAAAGAGCTCCCTGAGCTATTATTTCAAGCGGTCTCCCGTCCCTTTATGAAACATCTTATCTTCTCATCAATAGAGGATTTTGTCAATCCACTACCATTTCAAGAAGAAGTGTGGCGAATATCCAAATATTCTGAAATATTTGGTAAATTTGTTTCTTGTTCGGAGCTACTTGATATTATCGAAACAGATGGAGAATTTAGATACAATAGAGATGATTTTGCATTAGGCGACTATATATTTATTCAGAGCGAATTATTTTTAAATAATAAAAGATGTGAAGTTACGATAATAACATCTGAGATTTTGAATTGCATTTTAGGTCAATATTATAAGGTTTCTCATGATTCACTATTAGATGAGTTATGGAAACAACTATTACTGACTCAATCTCATGATAATTATGCTGTACCTAATGTTCAACCCGGAGATTATTCCGCTCAGCAGTTGAGTAAAGAAGAATATGAAAAATTAAATATACCTGCAGAAAAGATTTCAATCTCGAATTTAAGTATGAATATTCAAAGACAAATTATAAATAAATGCGATAGCTTTATAAATGAGAGTCTAAAAAAAATAAGTGATATTCTTATTACAACCTCAAAGACTAGTAAAAATAAATCTAAGGATATATTCGTTTTAAATCCTACCATCTATATCCGGCAAGATATAGTCTCCATCCCAATAAAGATAGAAAATGAAACTGAATGGATATTAGTTGACGAAAAAGAGGAGCGCTTGGATTTTATATATCAAAACTCTATTATAAAGTTTATTCCAAATATGCCCTCAATGGGATATAAAATCTATTCTTTAATTGAAAGAGATCATATAGAGGTTAAATCAGATAATAATTTCCTTTATGACATAAGAATCTTAGAAGATAATCAAACAATTGAAGTAAGGTTTAAAAATATCGAGATCTATAAAGTAAAACTTGCTAAATCAGGTGATTATAGTTTATCGTTAAAGTCTCAAATACAAAATGAAATTGAGCATAAACTTGTTATACAAGGTGAGATTCGAAATAAAATATTCACACTTGAAATTACTCAATATAATGGAGTAAATAGACTTGAGTTTGTATTGAACTCTGAGTTAATAGAAGAAGTTATTGTTAAGCCCTCTTTCAAAATATTAAAATCTCTAATAAATTATCCATTTGGAATTGAAGAAACAAAAAGATCAAATATACAAACATTAGACTTTCTATGGTTAATAGGAGAGAAAAAAAGCATTATTTATATCCAAAAGAATAGCCAACAGTTTATCATTAATCGAAATAACTTTCAAATCCTTAATTTATTAAAGAAAAAAGGAAGATATGAATTTTCAATATCATTACTCCATGATAAATATTTTGACTCTGCCTACCAGCAAGTAAATACATATAAATTTAGTTTATTAGGTACAGCAATTCAAGGAAATCACGAATATATTAAAAAGACTGATTCATGGTTAAAAATAAATCCCCAAATTATCCTGATTAATCTATGGAGAAGAGATAAACATTCTTTCCTAAGATTATTAAATCCTAGTAATGAAATAAAGGAATTTACGATACAAGGGTCCTTGATTGATAAGAATATAAAAGAATTAGATCTCAACTATAAAGTGAAAAAAGAATTAAGAAAAAATACATCAGTAATAAATGCCTGGAAAATACAAAATTTACAATTTTAAAGGATTTTTCATGTTAAAAACACTCAAGAATTCTAAGGTAACTCTCTTTCTTTTTCAATATCGGTAGGATCGCGTCCTTTTTCAAGTTGTTCATACCACCATTTATCGGTAGAAATAATTTCTTTTGCCTTTTCCAAAACATCTTCAATTTTAGTTGAATCCACAATGACCACGCCATTTATATCACCAAATACAAGATCTCCGGGATTTATTGTTCTTACGCCACATTTAATTGGTTGCATTACTGAATCCATATCAATAATCATTCGACTGCGAATTGAAGAACATATAATGCCTCTCGCAAAAATCGGAAATTTTAAATCGGTTACTTGTGGAATATCTCGTACTGGACCATCTACAAGACCACCTCTAAAGCCTAATCCTTGTAGAATTCTGCTAGTGCTCTGTCCTAAACCAGCTGCAATCATTTCTCCACTCATATCTATACATATGATTGGAAACTTTGGTACTATCTTGATAAACTTAACCATACGTGCTATCACATTCCGATCAAGTGGCTCGTCAGAGGGAACCATTTTCATAGTGCCTGCAAAACCTATCATTCTTGCACCGTTCCATATTGGCCTTATATCAGCGTCAATAAAACCTGGTTCCAAACCTAGTTCATCAGTTGCATCAGATACAGCGCAAGAATAGAGTTTTGAATACTCTTCTAAAATTAATTCCATCTTTTTCTTATCCATGTTAAACACAAATTAGTAAACAATTGTAATAATATATAAAAAATTATTTTTGAAATGATATGATCATGAATTTTGTTAAAACTAATATATTTTATTAAAAAATTTTGATAAAATTTGTTTATTTTCTGTATAAATTCTACTATATCTTCTTTATAGTACTTTTCGTGAAAAATGTTAATGAATTACTTTTTCTCTACGGTATACTTCTTTAAATAGAATTTTATCTATTAAAACAATCGTATGAAATTAGTCTATAAGTTCAGAATATCGAAGAATAAGCATCTGGATACACTCTGTTCAATTTCTAAAAAGCTATATAATCAAGCAAATTGGTATATACGCCAAGATTTTTTTCATTTGGGCAATTGGCTTCGATATGAAGATTTAAATTTCATTCTTAAAGGATCCTATCATTACAAGTTATTGAAAGCTCAGACGTCACAACAAGTTCTTATTGTCTTAGATAAAAACTGGAAAAGCTTTTTTAATGCGATAAAAGTGTGGAAAAAAGATAAGAAAAAATTCAAGGGAATACCAAGACCTCCTAAATATAAAAAGGACTGTAATAACTTGTTAATCTTTACCAACCAGAATAGCCAGATTAAAGGCAATATTATAAGACTTACTATGTCTAAAATGTTTAAAGAGAAATATCCCGAATTTAAAGACCTAATAGAAATAACAGTTCCCCCATACAAAAAGAAAAGTTTTGAAACTTATCAACAGATTCGGATTTTACCGCGAAAACGATTTTATGAAATTGAAATCGTATATAAAAAAGAAGTGAAGAAAGCTGAGTTAAACCAAGAGTTATACTTATCTATGGATTTTGGATTGAATAATTTAATAACTACCGTTGAAAATCGAAATGTTAAACCAATTATTATCTCGGGTAAGATATTAAAATCAATTAATCGACAATGGAATAAGCGAAAAGCAAGACTTTATTCTATAAAAGACAAGCAAAACCTCAATTGGACGGAGCAACTTGATAAGATCACCACAACGAGAAATGCTATTATGAAAGATTATTTACACAAGACCGCTCAATTGATGGTTGGGTACTGTTTAAAAAATAACATAGGGAATATTTGTTTAGGTAAATTAAAAAATATAAAGCAAAATATTAGATTGGGCACACGAAATAACCAAAATTTCGTAAATCTCCCCATTCAAACACTTAAACAAATGATAATGTATAAAGCTCAACTTGTAGGAATTACGGTTCATGAAGTCAATGAGTCGTACACTTCTAAATGCAGCTCATTAGATGTAGAAACTATCAAAAAACATAGTAGATATATGGGAAAACGGATTAAACGAGGATTATTTCGAGGCTCAAATTATGTACTCAACGCAGATGTTAATGGGGCTTTAAATATCCTCAGAAAAGTAGTCGGAGATGGTTTTATCCAAAATCTATCCGATAGGGGCTGCTGGTTTCAGCCTGTGCGAATAAGGGACTTGTTCCAAACTTCACATGAACAATTTTTATTAAAAAATGAGGAAATTATCTAATATTTTTAATAATTTTGATAACCTTAATTTGATTATAGCTTGAAAAATAGATAATGAGATTTTACTAAATAGAAGGCATTAAAATGGATGATGAGAAAATCAATTTAAAGAGGAGAAGTAATACTATTTTTGAAGGTATTAAGAAGACACCTTTTAATTATGTTACTTTAGGTATAATTGAAAGTTTGGGTTTAGAAGATAAAGAAATTCATAGCAAACCATTTGTTGGTATAGTTAACACTTGGAATGAACTTAATCCAGGTCATAAGCACTTGAAAGATTTAGCCGAAGCTGTTAAATTAGGTGTAGCCGAAGCAGGGGGTATTCCATTCGAGTTCTGTACAGTGGGTCCATGTGATGGGTGGGCAAATGGCAATGAGGGAATGCGCCATATTTTACCCCATAGAGAAGTGATTGCAGATTCAATTGAATTAATGGTAGAAGCGCATAGATTAGATGCTATTGTCACATTATCAGGTTGCGATAAGATCAACCCCGCGATTTTAATGGCTGCTGTAAGGTTAGACATTCCCACTATATGTGTGCCAGGAGGGCCTAGTTTTTATGAAATACGATTTACATCGGATTATGTCGGGATTGAACAAAGCAATTATAGCGATTTTGATCATAAATTGAAATGTATAAGCTGTGCTACCTACGGAGCATGTGAGATTATGGGAACAGCAAATACCATTCAATGTCTAATGGAAGCATTCGGAATGACATTACCTAACGCAGCTACAACTCCAGCAATGACAAGAATGAAATATTTAATCGCTAAAAATTCTGGAAAGCAAATTATTGAGCTATTAAAGCAGGATCTAAGGCCATCTAAGATAATGACACAGAAGTCTTTCGAAAACGCTTTGATGGTTGATGTAGCAATTGGAGGATCTACAAATTCCGCGCTTCATCTTCCAGCTATTGCGCATGAAATGGGCATAGAATTTGATTTAGAAATGTTCAATGAGTATAGCAAGAAGATTCCAACAATAGTGAATGTTGCTCCATCGGGAGATTATGGGATAGTAGATTTGTATAAAGCAGGGGGAATTCCTGCAGTACTTAACAGATTAAAGGAATATTTAAATTTGGATTGTCTAACTGTGACTGGAAAACCTATTGGAAAGGTAATAAGAAAAATGAGTGTGTTAGATGAAAAAATAATTCGACCTTTAGAGGATCCTGTATATCCAGAAGGAGGAACAGTAGTATTAAAAGGTAATTTAGCACCTGAGGGTGCTGTGGTAAAACAATCCGCTATTAAAGATAAAAAAATGTTAGAATTTGAAGGACCTGCCTTATGTTTCAATTCTGAACAAGAAGTAATTGATGCGATATTTCAAAATAAGGTAGAGAATGGTTCAGTGTTAGTTATTAGATATGAAGGACCAAAGGGAGGTCCTGGAATGCCAGAATTATTGGCAGTAACCGCTACGCTTATGTTAAAACGTGATTTAGACCAAGTTGCATTAGTTACAGACGGACGATTTTCAGGTGCTACATCAGGACCATGTATTGGTCATGTGAGTCCCGAAGCGTATGTAGGTGGTCCTATAGCTATAATAGAAAATGGTGATCGAGTAATTATTGATATAGCTCAGAAAAAACTTGAAGTTGATCTTTCAGATAATGAAATCTCAGGTCGCTTCAAAAATTGGACGCCAGTCGAAAAGGTTATCAAAAGCAGAGCTCTTTTAAAATATAGGAATCTTGTCTCCTCTGCAGCGGAAGGAGCAATATTTAAATTTTAAATTGTTTTTAAGATAATTTATAAAGAAAAGAATGTATGTATCATGAAATCGTTTAAAACTAAGCCAAGTAAATTAAAATTCTATGCAGATGTTTATGTCTGGTTCCCCAATGGTCGAATCCAAAAGGTTTCACCTGGAGATGGAATCTATTACCAGCCTTGTATTCATCCAGAAGGAACTCATGTAGTATTCAGCGGAAATTCTTTGGGTGCTCCTCGCGTATGGAAAGTAGACTTTAAGACCTATAAACTTTTACCTCTTACACCCCTAAATTCAGGAGCTCGCCACCCTGTTTTTTCATGGGATGGTAAAAGAATAATTTTTTCCTCAGATCGCAGTTATGATCAGGATGCAGAATGCGTAGAGGATATGGATGATAATGGTCTTCCACCAAGTGATCATATACTTAATCTTTTTACAATGGATCCAGATGGTAACAATGTTAAACAGATAACTACAGGTTCGTTCCAAGACCAACGGCCATGTATTAGTCCAGATGGTAAAAATGTAGCATTTGTTTCTAATCGAGGTAATTTTTTTCCTAGTTTGTGGGTCGTTCCAATTGATGGCAGCACTAAACCACGTCCACTGTTAAAGAAAGGAGGTGGATACAGACCATGGTATTCTGTGGATGGTAAATCAATATTTTTCTTTACAATAATTGGAAAACGTCATCAAATATGCAGAATTCCTGCCAATGGTGGAGAATTAGTTCCATTAGCAAATGATGATGTCGGGCGAAGTCATGGGCCTTTTGCTGATCCGAGTGGTGAGTGCCTATTAATGCATTCTACGCGAGGAGGTAAATATGGGATATGGGAGCTTCCTTTGAATGGAGATCCCCCACATGTTCTACATCCACCTGGAATTGAAAGCGCAACTCATCCAACACGTTCAAAAAATGGTATTATAACATTTGATGTAGTGAGATCTGTCTAAAATAAGATCAATCAAATAAGAAAAGAAGATATAAATTAAGATCTCCTTTTACTTTAATAATTCTATTGTATCTAATTAATAATGATATAATGGCTCGATTAAATAAATGGACAGGTTTTGAAAAGATAACAAAAAATAAGACTCTCTTAAAGTTCAGAGCATTAGTGACTTCAGCTGCCAAAGGTATTATATTAAAATTCTAATATTTTTTTCACTATGTTGTCAATATAAGTTCCTTTTGTTCTGATTTTTTAATTATTACTTCAAAATTTTTATTTTCCCAATTTTCTGAATTTATCCAATAAAATGTAAAGATTATTTTAGTGCCCTCAGCAAGTTTACCAGTAGGTAGATCACCATAATGAATTCCTAATTCTGAATCAATTGTTTTTAGCTCATGACTTGAAACCCAATCATCTATTGTCCAGTGAATTATTGCTGGTGATAATAATTCAATTCTTAACTGTTTACCAAACGCAATCTGGTGGCTTTTATGATTATAACTCCATTTTGAAATATTTGATGAGATATCACCTATAACATAACGTTTAAATGTTTGATTAGGCATGTCAAAAACACTTCCTTTATGGATTGAATGTAATAATTTTATATATTCAGCATGGGCCCATACCAAGGGCATAGCAGATCCTGTTGGATGCCCATTTAAGAGATCTTTTTCAGGTATATCTTCTGAATCCCAGATTTGCTCTGGAATTAAACCTCCAGGACCCGTTTGCCTTTCCATTACTTTACATAGGAATTTTGCTTCTGATATATTTCCTCTTGCTAATTCATAATGTGCACGTTCTCCTACTAATAAAGGCCAACCTCGACCAATCCCCGTACCATCAAAAGGATCACCATTTTCATGCTCACCATACCCATCTTGATTATAACGATACCAAACAGGACCAGTTTTTGTTTCTGTTTTTAATAAAGAATCAATGACTTTAACGGTATTAATAATGCGTGGATCATCAGCACTTCGTAATCCAAATCTTACTAACGCTAATGCATCAGGGCTAACGATATATTCAAACAAAGCTTTATTTTGGCTGGGTGGTTTATTTTTAATTGGAACATAACCATTTATTGGTGATGCAGCATCTGCTACATTTTTAGGGCCGATTCTGACATAGTAACCCTCGATATTTAATTTTTTTGAAATTTTAGTATTTTTGATATAAGTCCATTGATCAATTTTAGAATTCCACATATCTGCAGTTTCGGTTAAGAATTTTGCAATTTTATGTTCCCCAGCTTCTTCAGCAAATTCAGCAGCAGCTAAAAGGGCTGCTATTTCAACAGCAAGAGTGAAAGGGGAATATCCTGCATCCTCCTCCCAACGGTCTTCCTGAGACACAGGACCATTACATACCAAGAAGCTTGCTGCTTGTTTCACCATGGGCCATATGTCTAAATCATATAATTCATTATTTTGCTTAAGAACATTAGCAAGCAATATAGGAAAAGCCGTCTCATCCATTTGTATTCCTTGCCAATAACTTGTTCCATCAAGCCACATATTTTGAGGCCAATGTCCATCTACTTCTTGAGTACTCATAAGATAGAGGAGAACCTGGCGTGCAGAAGAAAAATCTCCAGCGGCTAATAAACCCCCAGCAGTCTCAACCAAGTCTCGTGGCCATATTAAGTGATAACCTCCCAAATCATTATCTCCTTTTGAAAAACCCCATGGTATTGAAAGACTCGCAATTATACCATCACTAAAACGCTTATCCATATGCGTTTTAAGAACTGAAGTGCTAATCCGATATATATCAATTTCTTTTTCACTTAAACTTCTTAAATTTAAACACTTCTTTTGGAATTTTTCCCAAGAATTTTTAAATTCAGATAACTGTTGGTCAAAGTTTTTGATTAATGCTGTGCGTGCTAATTGTCCTGCTTCTGCAGCATTATTTCCAAAAGCTAAAACTATAATAAATTCGCCCTTTGAAATTGAAAGATCAATTTCACCAGTTAGAGCAATATTTCCATCAATAGCCTTGGAATAACATTTAGTTAATTTTTTATTTTTACTGATATCTTGCCATCCATCACTAAAACCAACATAACCACAACTCATATTAATAAAAGGTATTGAACAAGCAAGCGCAAGAGATATATCATCGCGTTGAGCAAACAACATTGGGATCCCCTTATAATCACCTATCCAGCCATTATTACCAAAACCACAATTTTTAATATGAGGTGTTAAAATTACATATAAATGATAATTACTTAATATCCCTTTAAGAGGCTTAAATTGGGCTTTTTGGATTAATACTTCCCTCCTTGGATCAGTCAAGATAGTTTTTCTAATTTCATATATACCATTTTTTGATTTATTAGTAATATTAAATGCTGGAACACCTTGTTTTACTGGTAAAATTTGATGTGTGCAGTGTTTTTTCTCCTCTTCAAAAATTTCTGTTTCACTTGAGATGAGAAACTGCATATCTTTAATATTTGCTTGATCTATTCTTGGATAATAAATTTCATTGATAATTCCTTTTGAAATTGTAAACCAGAGTCTATTACCTATTGAATTGGCAGTGCCTACTCCATCTTTAGCGCTTATACTCCAATTAGGATTTACTCCTGGATTACCTGGGGGATTATTATCAATTTTTAATTTTTCCATTTTTTATCACTTTATTTTCCTAATTCTAGTGGATGTTTTCCTTTCCGCCAATGTTCTTCAATTTCTTCTAAAGTTTGATTTTTAGTTTCTGGTACATAATAAAATGTAAAAAGAAATGCCAATATTCCCACTCCTCCATACAACCAAAATGTACCAGACGCCCCTATGGATTGAATCAATAAAAGAAAAGTTAATGCAATTACCAAATTTGATCCCCAATTTACTTCAGTTACAATGCTCATTGCAGTTCCTCGTATTTTTAATGGATATATCTCTGAGATTAATAACCAAAATACAGGCCCTAACCCAATAGCAAAGAACGCTACATAGAGCATGAGACTAATGGCAGCTAATGGTCCTATAAGAGATATAAGACTCGGTAAAAAGAAAATAATCCCAAGCAATATCAATGTCGCAGACATTCCAGCTAAACCAACCAAAAGTAAAGGTCGGCGTCCAACTCGGTCTAGTAATTTAATAGATACAATAGTCATTCCAACATTTACAAGTCCAACACCTATAGTCGCAATAATTGCTGCTGATGATGATTTGAATCCTGCATATTGAAAGATTATAGGAGCATAATATATTACAGTGTTAATACCTGTGACTTGTTGAAATATCGCTAAAGCTATACCAATTAGTAATGCAGGTTTATTTTTTGGATTCAATAATTCAGATCTACCTCCTTTCTCTTGTTTTAAACTAGTTTGAATTTGACTTAATTCTACTTCAATATTTGAATTATTTCTTATACGCTGCAATACTTTACGTCCGTCTGTTAAATCTCCATGATGGACTAACCATCTGGGACTTTCGGGGAGAAAAAACATACCTATTAGTAATATAGCAGCGGGAATCACAGCTAAACCAAACATATAACGCCATCCTTGAATTGGAGCTAGAGAATAATCAACTAAATAAGAAATTACGATTCCAATGGTTATAGCTAATTGATTAAATGAGACTAATGCACCTCTAATATATGGGGGAGATGCTTCTGAGATATATAAAGGTGCTGTAAAAGACGCAATACCAATTGCAATACCAACAATAATCCTCCCAAAAATTAAAAAGATTATATCTGGTGTTATGGCTGTAAAAATAGCACCAAAGATGAAAATAATGGCAGCAAAAATAATTACTTTCTTTCTACCGTAATTTTCTGCCATATAACCCCCTAAAAGTGCTCCTATAACAGCACCTATCAATACAGCACTAACTACTAATCCAGTTAAAAAGGGAGATAAATTAAATTCTGATCTGATAAAAAGAATTGCCCCTGATATGACTCCTGTATCATATCCAAATAGCATACCACTTATTCCAGATATTGCTGCAATAAAATAAAGATATATAGTAGTACTTTTTTCATTGGGAAGTGTATTACTTAGCATTAAACACCACTTTTAATAATTTAATAACTTGATCTAAAATGAAATATACCAATTGGCATTAAAAAATGGTGGTTATAATTTATTAAAAAGTAATAATTAATTTTAAGATATTTTAGACTAAAACAAAATTTTAAAATTTAAATTGGAACATTTTTATTTTTCAAGTTAAGCTTTTCTGATTTCAATTAATTTCCTTAAATTCCTCCCAAATTTATGTTAGGTTTTAATAAATTCAACAAAAGTAAGAAGATATGGTATTTGGGAGTCTCAATTAAACGATAATCCACCATCTACATTAAAATCTCCTAAAATTAAAGTTGCAACTCATCCTACCTATTCGAAATCTGGTGATATCACATATTATGTAAGGAATTCTATCTATTATTAAGAAAAACGATTTTTAAAAGAAGATATAAATTTTTATCTTCTTTTACTTTAATAATACTATTGGATCTAATTAATAATGAAATTAATAAGATAATAAAAGGATATAATTTAACATGACAAATCAATCAATTATAGAAAAGCTTGGTTTTGATGCGTCTGATAAAGTTGTTATTTTCCATATTGATGATATGGGTTTTTCTCATACATCGAATATAGCTTCTTTTGAATGTTTAGATTTTGGAATCGCAAGTTGTGGATCCATTCTTGTGCCTGCCCCCTGGTTTTTAGAAGTGGCGTCTATTTGCAGAAAGAATCCCAAGTATGATGTGGGAATTCATTTAACCTTCACGTGTGAATATGATTTATACCGATGGCGCGCTTTAAGTAGTGTTGATCCCACATCAGGATTATTAGATTCGGAGAAATCCCTTTGGCGTACATCTGAGGAAGCTATTTCAAATGTGACTATAACAGCCGCAGAACTTGAAATGCGAGCTCAAATTCAAATGGCTTTAGATAATGGTATTGATGTTACTCACATCGACACGCACATGGGAACAGTCATTAATCCAAAGTTTCTTCCAATATATTTAAAAATGGCTCGAGAATTCAAGGTTCCTGCGTTTTTACCAAGGGTTAATAGAGAAATATTAATTAATGAAGGATTAGGGGACAGCGCTGATGCTATTTTAAAAATGTTCTCAAAAATAGAAGAGAGTGGAGCTCCCTTACTCGATTATATGGTTATAGATACAACTGGAGATTATCCCGATAAAGTAGAATATTATTGCAAGCGCATGGCAGAAATAAAGCCTGGCTTAACACATTTTTTATTTCATCCTGCCAAAATGAGTTCTGAATTAGAAGGAATAACACCTGACTCTGCAAGTTGGCGAGATCAAGATTATAAGGCATTTACAGACCCACGTATAAAAGAATGTGTAGAAAAATACGATTTACATATAATTGGGTACAGAAAAATTCGTGAATATATCAGAAATCAATAGTAAAATAGATCATTAACGAAATTATGGTTCAATTAATCAATCCCTTTAATATATATCACTTCCCTGAATATACAAATTTTAAAGCTATTTATCAATTTACATCATATTAGTTTTACAATTTTTAAATGATAATTATGAACGAAGATCATGTACCAACTGGTAAAAAAATATCATGGGCAGTCGCAAATGTAGGGAGTTTAGCAATTGGCCAAGCATCGATACTTCTCCTCTATGCGTACTATTTCTTGTATTTGGGAGTACCACTTTCTCCGCTTGGAATTAGTTTAGTTTTAATGATTTATGGGATATGGGATGCAGTCAATGAACCTTTGATTGGTCATATTTCTGATATTTCAAGGAGTAAATGGGGTCGTAGAAAACCGTATATTGCAATTGGATTAGTTCCGCTATTAATATGTTCATATTTAATTTATACTCCTCCTGTAAATGATCCTATAACAACCACAATCTATTTGATCGTGATTTTGATTTTATACGAGACGTCCGTTACTATGGTATTTACTTTATGGTTTGCGCTATACCCAGAGTTAACTCTAGATCAAAATGAAAGACTAGCTATCTCAAGATTTAAAGAGATATTCGGAGTGTTAGGCTTGATTTTAGGACTCGCTATTGCTCCTTTAATTGCTGGCTCGTTTAAAGATCCTATGCTAGGTTTCTCGTTAATGGGGCTAACGTTAGGTATTATTGCTGTCGTATTCATGCTTCCCACCTTATTCTTTATTAAGGAACGGAAAGAATCTCAGATTATTAAGGAAAACAGAATTGGATTTATTAAATCAATGAAGATTTCATTAAAGAGTAGAAGCTTTGTGTGCTTTATTCTAGTTCAATTTTTGCTTCAGCTTTCTTATTCAGTTGTGCTCTCTGGGTTACCACTGTTTTTTGAAGGAGTATTAGGCATGGGCGCAAGTGAATGGGCTATTCAAATGCTACTAATATTTTGTGTTGTTATTCCAGGATTATATGTATGGATAAAAATCGCGGAAAAAAAAGGGACTAAATATGCGTTATTTATTTCCATGCTCTGTTTTAGCATAACATTCCCATTAATTTTTCTCGTATATAACCCCACATCGATGTTAATTGTTCTTTTAATTGCTGGTTTTGGACTTGGAGGGTTAATGATTTTTCCAACAGTCCTACTTAGTGACGTAATAGATGAGGATCATACGAAAACCAATGAACGAAGGGAAGGAATTTTTAACGGAGTTTCAGGTGTTATCGTAAAATCCTCAAATGCCATCAGTTGGTTGGTTTTAGGTATTGTGCTTACGATTTTTCAAATTAATCGAGAAAATGTAAGTCCATCTACTCTGACACCTTCTGGTGAATTAGGACTTAGAATATTATTGGGGGTGATTCCAGTAATTTTTATTTTATTGGGTATGCTCTTCTTATATCTTTATCCTTTAACTGGCGAAAGATTAGATGAAGTAAAAAGCAAAGTGAGAGAACTGAAAGAGGAAAAGGCTAAAAATTCTAGCTAACATTATTTTTCTTTTTTAATTTTTTTTTTAGTAATTCTCTATTTTTAATTCAAATAGTTTATTCTTTGTAGGTATGCCGTTTACATCCCATCCTCTAAATTTATAGTATTCTTCTAACATGAGATCTATTGTGAGAACCTTGTCCTTTACTCTACCTTTCTCTAAAGGAAATTTTAATCGAGGAGGAATTCTATCGTCTTTCTTCGTAATTCCACATTTATTATTAAAAACTCGTTTTAAATTAAAAATTCTTTCTCCAATCTCCATTAGCTCAGATAAAGCTAATTTTATTTCTATTAAATAATAAATTTCATCAAGTATTAAATCTAATAAGTTTTCTACGATTTGAGAGCCTGATGATATCGATTGACGGCAAATCCCTAATGCATTATTAATTTCTGATAAATTTTGAGAGATAGCAACATCTCTTGCAAATTCTGGATTATCAATTGTTCTTTCCTTGATAGGTTTTTCTTTAGAAATTTTTAAGGCTTCATTAAAACCAGTAAATCCAGAATATAAATCATTCGCAAAACCTCTTAGATGACACGCACCACGATTCGAAGTAGCATATTGTAATCCCAATGGAAATATCGCACGAGGATCATGCATTGGAGCTTCTAATCCTTTAATCTCAGCTAGGAATTCCTCAGAACCGTTTCCTATAATTTCAGAAGCTTTCCGAGATCCATTACTTAAAATTTTTCCAATTCCCTCTTTTTTACACATTAGATTTAAAAGCTTAATAGCTGCATCAGCATCACCCCATTCTAAGGGAAATCCTATATCGTCTTGAGTTAAAATACTCTTCTCATAACAATCCATCGCAAAAGCTATTGTGCATCCCGCGGATATAGTATCGACTCCCATAGTGTTACACAGATGATTCATATAAGCTATTGCCTCCACGTTTGAGATTAAACACATGGCACCAAAAGCCGCTGTAGTTTCATATTCTGAACAAGCAGCATTTGATATTTTATAAGGACCTTCCTTTATTTCAATTTCTCTACCACAACTGAAGGGACATAAATAACAGGGTCTACTTTTTACGTGTAATCTTTCCAATACAACGGAACCAGATATCTCGTTGACTCCTTTCCATTTATGCAAAGTCCAATTTTTATGGGGTACATCAGCCAGTCTTTCAAAATAATCAATATTATTGGTACCAAAATTCTTCAAGACATCTCCCATTGCAGATTTTTTAAATGATAAAAAGATTGACTTCGAAATGTTATTGAACTTTTCTTCATTGAAATAATCAATTTTTTTAGAACTCTTTACTGCTATCGCTTTAAGGTTTTTTGAGCCCATAACCGCACCCATTCCTCCTCTACCAACGGCTCTAAAATGATCATTTATAATAGAGGCCAAAGGAACATTTATTTCACCAGAAGTACCGATACACGTGACTTTATAATTTTTTCCTAATTCAGATCGTAAGTTTTGTATGGTTTTATCCGTAGTTAAACCCCATAAATCTGAAGCATCTTTTAGTTCATAATGATCATCTTCAATTTTTAAATATACGGGAGAATCTGCTTTATTTTCAATAATAATTCCATTTAACACCTTTCTTAATTCTGCTCCAAAAAACCCTCCGGATAAACCCTCTCCATAAATTGTAGTCAATGGTGATCTCGCAGATACGGAGTAAAATCCAGAACAAGGAAATGAAGTACTTGTTAATAATCCCGTCATTACCACTAAAGGATTCTTCTCGCTTAAAGGGTCATATTCAAACACTTTTTGTTTCATCAAATAATCAATTGCAAATCCAGGACCCCCCAAAAATGTCATTACATCATTCTTATTTATATATCTCTCATTAAAAGATTTGTTTTTAAGATTAACCTTTAAAATTTTCCCAAATTTTTCATTTCCCATTTTATCTTCAATCGCTTTTATTATGCTTCTTAGAGTGAATATTATTAATAAATTCGATAGATTCGGATTTAATTTTAATATTATTAAATATAAGCTTAATGAAAAAACCAATCTTTTTTTAAAAGGCAGAATTTAAATAAGGAATAATAAATCAACTTTCAGTGATTAGCAATGATTTTTACTGAATATGCTAAAATTTATACAAAAAAGATTAATGAGGCAATAAGCGCTATTTATGACAAGAAACTGGGAAAAGTGAAAAATAAATTTTTAAACACATACTATTCGGAATTGAAAGATTATTTCTTATCAGGAGGAAAAAGAATACGTCCTTTACTATGTATCGCGACTTATAACGCTTTTAAGAAAGGAGAAGGTGATGAAATTATTATTCCAAGCGTAGGAGTGGAATTCCTCCATAATGCTTCACTAGTTCATGATGATATAATAGATAAAGATGATTTTAGGCGTGGAAAACCAGCTTTTCATTATAGATTCAAAAAATTGCATTCGAAATATAGCCTAAAAAAAATGTTAGCAGACGATTTTGGAACCAGCATTGGTATAATTGGAGGGGATTCTGCGTTCTTTATTGGATTAGAAGCATTTCTTTTCAATACATTTGATAAACTCTTGAATATTAAAGCAGTTGAATATTATGAGCAAGCCTTTATTGAAATAAGCGATGGAGTGCTTATTGAAATTGATATGGTAAACCAAAAGGATTTACAGATACAGGATTATATCGAAATGATCTCTTTAAAAACAGGTGCTTTAATTGAAAAATCAATAATGATTGGAGCGACATATGCTGAAGTAGAGGAAAAATATAGAAAATTACTTTCTACATACGGCATGAATTTAGGAATTATATTCCAAATAATTGATGATATATTAGGTACCTTCGGAGATGAAAAAGTCACTGGGAAACCAACAGATGGAGATATTCGGGAAGGCAAAAAAACATGTTTACTGATTGAATCATTAAGTAAATTAGAAAAAAATAAAAGAAAACAGCTTGAAAAGTTAATTGAAAAACCAGAGATGACGGAAAATGATGTTCAACAAGTAAAAGAACTATTCCAAGACGCAGATGCAATTAATTCATGTAAAGAATTAGCGAATAGCTATTATTCAGAAGCAAAATCTGCATTGGAAGAGTTAAAGGCTGCTATGAATCAATCAGAAGCGGAGTTTTTTGAGAGTTTATTAAAATTCGTGGCAGAAAGAAAATTTTAAATAATTTTATTAGTCTCTGTACTTTTTTGTGAGGCTATTTTTAGTTTCTAAATAGCTTTTTTGAAAAACTCATATTTAAATATTATCTACAGTGCTAGAAATGTGTAAATAATAAATAGTCTTATAGGAAAATTGACACCCAAAAATAATCTTAATAAAATCTCTTATGATATTTTAATAGTAGATGATAGTAGATACATTATTTAGTTATTAACTAAAATATTTACGTTGAAAGGGTATACTTGTAAGTCTGTGAAAGATTTTGCTGGAACAATGGACGAAATAAATGATAACAAACCAAGGTTAATATTCTTAGATGTAAATATGCCTGATATTAATGGATATCAATTATCTGAAATGATTAAATCAAATGAAAGGTACAAAAATATTCTCGTCTATTATCTAACCGGAATAGCTAAATCTGAAATCTCTGTGAAAACATTAGAAACAAAAGCAGATGGATTTATAACAAAACCCTTTGATCTCTCAGACTTTAATGATGTATTTGATTATCTCAATCTTAAAAAAATGGATAATTAAAGAATACTAATTTTAACATTTCTAATAAGCACTAAATTTTCCTTAGTAAACGGATGAATATTTTCCAAAAGTTCTCAACGCTCTGAATATCCAATCGTTCATCTGGAGAGTGTAAAGCATCAAGAGTAGGGCCTATTGTGATCATATCAAGATCTGGAAAATTCAATCTAAATACTCCTGGTTCTAAGCCTCCGTGAACTGCTGTGATGATAATATTTTCCATCGATAATTCTTCATAAGTTTCTTTAGTAAGATGTAGTAATGGTGAATCAAAATTCGGATTCCATTCACCAAAGCCTCCCATTTGCCTGAATTTTATTTTTAAATCAGCATTTTTAAATAGATCTATTATCTTATCAGATATTTCTTTATAGGATGTCTTTTCAAAACTTCTTTGCATTGTATCAATTTTAATTCGGTTTGTTTTTGAAATAATAGAAGCTAGATTTGTTGATGAGTGTACTAAATTTTCGAATTTGGGATGCATTGAAATAGGACCATGAGGAAATGAATTTAAAACGTCTAAAAATTTATCTTGGAACTCCTTTGAATATAGAAAATCTTCCGGATTACTTTCCAATTTCACGAGTGCTATCTCAATATTAGGATCAATTTTGGAATACTCTTTTTTTATTTCTGAGACTAGACCATCAAAAAATTCCTTAAGTTGTTTTATATCTTCGTTTTTTACATAAAAAATTGCCCTAGCTTCTCTTGGCAAGGCATTACGATGTGTGCTACCACCATCAATTGATTTAACGTAAATTGAATTGTTTTGATTAAGTCTTTTTAATATTTTCGCTATCAATTTAATAGGATTTGGCCGACCTTTATCTATATCACCACCAGAATGCCCCCCAAGTAATCCAGTTATCTGTATTTCTAAAGGCTGTAATTTACCTTCTATTTGATTTACATTAATTAAGTCAATTTTCACTTCTACATATGTAAGTAATGCCCCTACACATCCTATTGTTATTACATTTTCCCTCGCCGAATCGAGATTTATTAAGGTTTTACTTCTTAAAAGGTCTTTATCAATTTGCAGTGCCCCTGACATACTAGATTCTTCTGAAACAGTAAATACTAAGTCTATTTCTAAATTTTCAAAAATTAAATCTCCCTTGTGAATTTTCTTCATTATTGCTAAAGAGTATGCCATGCCAGTTGCGTTGTCAGCCCCTAGAGTAGTACCCTCAGCAGTAAGCCATTTTTTACCATCGAAAGTAATAACTTTCAGTTTTAGAGGATCTTTAGAGAAATCATGCTCAACTTCTTTATTCTTTTCGCAGACCATATCCATGTGACTTTGTATAATTATGATGGATTTTTTTTCTTTTTTTGGAGGTATTATTACTAAGATGTTCCCGGCGTTATCACTTTTTGTCTCAAAATTGAATTTTTCTGCTTCTTCTTTTATATATTCTCTGACTTTACCCTCATTACCAGAACAATGCGGAATTTTTGAAATATCTTCAAAATATTCCCAAAATTCTAAAGGAGAACTCAAATCATGAAGATTAACTGACATATCTCATATTTACCTTAAATATTTAAAAACATCGTGTTTTATAATTAATAGAAAAAGTCTATTACTTTAAAAGATTAAGGAGATATTAAAGCAAATTAACGCTTATCTAAAAATTATTAAATTCAATAATTTATAAACAATTTTATTTGATCACTTAAAATTAAACCTAAATCTTTTAGCGTAATAACTAATAACCTAATGAAACGTAATATGTAGATGAAATAAATGATGACAAAACAGAAGGAAGGATTGGCTTTGTCTATGAGGAGGGAGACAAAGATTTTAAGGGACTTAAAGGAAATCTTATTCATATTCTTGCGGATATCAGAGTAATAAATTCTCCCGAATACGTGAAATGGTTCTGGATATGTATATATTTAGTAAAATTTTTAATCCAATACTTGAATAAAATATCCGAGAATCCTTAATTTATTTTCAAAACGATTTAAATCCGCGATAATTCCTTTTAAACCAGTTCCGTCATGAACTAATGATTTTTCAAAATTAAGTGTAACTACTCCCATTTTTCCGGGAATTAATTCCTCTCCTTGGCTAAATTTAAACGGAGATCCCTTCAATTCAACAAAACTATGATATTGGATTCCATCTCCAGGTTTTATTTTTCCTCCTTTAGGTTTATAAAATTTATTAAGATAAACTTTCGCCTTAATCTCATGTTCTCTTACAAATTTTCCTTGAGAAACGATAATATTATCACGGCTGATATCCTCAGGGGAAATATTACCCTTTAAGGCTAAGCCTACTCGGTCTCCTTCATAAGCCATTTTAAAATCTCTATCATGCTTTTGAATACTTCTTATTATTATTTTTTTACCCTGACCCTCGTATCCTATAAGCTCAACCATTTGACGGGTATTAATTAATCCTCTTTTTACAATTCCAAGAATTACAGTTCCAATTCCTTTTACTGGAAAGACATGATCGATCAAAATTTTAGAGTATGGGGCTATTTCTAACTCTGGTTCTGGTAAATTTAATCCTAATTCAACAATTTTTTGTTTTAAATTTTCATAATCTTCTTTACAAATAAGTTTAAAGATTTCTGTTCCTTTTAGACTTGTTGAGTTTAAAATCTTCTCAATTTCACTCTCAATCTGAATTAATTTCCATTTAGTTTTTGAATTTATTCCCGTAATTATCACAAGACATTCTGTTTTAAATAATTGATGATATAAATCCATACCCACGAGTATTTCGCCTACTGTCGCATTTAGACCTAATTCTAAATCAATAACTAATAAATGGATATTAGACATTTTTAATACTTGTAAGAAAGGCTTTATTTTATCGGGATAATCAATGGGAGTCATAGCACAAAAAACATGACCTGCCTCTACATTTAATCGATTAAAAAAAAGTATATCAGACTTAGTTCCTGGAGCCCCTAACGCCTGTCCAATTAACTGTTGATGGTCAAAATTTTCCCCGAAAATTCCAATGAGAAAATTTCTCTCTTTAGCTTCACTCATTTAGTTTTTAAAAAGTAGAATAAAACAAAAATTTTTCGATATTGATTTTGTAATTAATTTTTATTAGAAGAAATAATTAAAATTAGACTCCTTTTTATTTAAATAGAGTTAAATACTTGATATCTTAAATGAGTAGCACTGTCATTTACTTTTAAAAAGTATTCATAAGGAAATTATTATGACTCAAAAAAATAACAGTATGCTATTGGAAAATAATACAAATATTCAAGAAAGACGATATGATATCGATGCATTGAGAGTAATAGCAACAATTTTATTAATTTATTTTCATACTGCAATGATATTTAATATTTGGTCTGTATATCACCTCAAGGACAATGAATTAAGTTTAGAAGCTGCATTATTTGTATCTTTTCTTAACATTTGGCATATGCCTCTCTTTTTTCTTTTAGCTGGAATTAGTACATATTATGCTTTAAATTTTCGAACTAAAGATGAATATGCTAAAGAACGTGTTAAAAGATTGCTCATACCGCTTATATTTGGAATTTTAATAGTTGTTCCACCTCAAGTGTATTATGAGCGATTGGCGTGGTGGAGTGAAACTAGACATAGTCCAATTAATTTTAACGGTTCTTATCTTGAGTTTTATCCCCAATTTTTTATTGGAATTTATCCGAATGGTAATTTTAGCTGGCATCATCTTTGGTTTATGTGGTATTTATTCTTTATTTCTTTAATCGCATTACCATTATTCATAAAGCTAAAAAGTGACAATGGAAAACAACGAATCTCACGTATAGCATCATCAGTTGAGAATGGTCGAAAGGTTTTCTTTCTTGCTATTCCATTAATAATTGTAAATATTTGCCTTCGCTGGATATTTCCGGACTCTCATAATTTTATTTTTGATTGGGCGGCAATTCTTCATTTTCTTTTAATTTTCATATTTGGGTTTTTAATGGTTGCGGATTCTCGATTTGAGGATTCAGTAGCCCGAAATAAAAGATTAGCGTTATTTTTTGGTATTATTATAGCGATTTTCACTTTAACATTTGATGCGTTAATATATCTGAATTCGAATTCTGCATTAATTGTCAACATAGGCAACAATTTTGCTGTTTTAATCACAATATATATAATTGGGACAGGACTTTGGTCTTTTTGTGTATGGTGTTGGTTAATTGCTTTTTTAGGGTATGGGCGGAAGTATTTAAATAAACAAAATTCTTTTATTAAACATTTTAGTGAAATAGCTCTTCCTTTCTATATATTGCATCAAACAATAATAATAATTGTAGGTTTCTACGTAGTCCAATGGGAAATAAATATTTTAGTGAAATATTTAGTAATTACTACAGCTGCTTTATTTATAACGCTTATAATCTGTGAAGTAATAAAAACAAACAAGATTACTCGGTTTATGTTCGGAATGAAAGTAATCAAAAAAAAGATGTAGAAGTTATACCATCATATAAAATAAGGAATTGCCATCCGCATTGGTAAGTCTTCAGAATCATATTCAAAAATTTCGGGAAGAAATCGCAGATTTGCCCTTCCTTTAGAACCAGATATTGCTAAAATCCAAGCGTCTAATATATCATCAAGAGAAACATTCTCATTTGAAAGTTGATGGGAAACATTATTTAGAATCTCTTTAGAATTTGTAGAATAAGATTCAATGATTGATAATCTTTCATTGACTCCTTCTTTAGTTTTCTTATAATGTTTCATTGGAACTCTATTCGACAGAGCAGCGAAACATAGCTCCGGATGAGATTCTATGAAAACTTTAGAGGCTTTAGGATCCCTTCGCAATAAGCTATCAACTTCTTTAATCTTTGCTGTAATATTCCAGGTTTGTTTAGATAATCCCTTTCCTGTCATGTTTCTGTGAATTTGGTTTGCATCAACATAAGATTTTGCAGATAGAGAAGCGCGACATGGTGTTGGAAATATACTAGATGATCGAGATCTTGTGAGATATCTACGAGCAGCTTTGTCACATAATCGGGGTTCGCTTCCATTATCCCTTAATCCAATTGGTATATCAATTAAAATCAAATTAATTGATTTCAATGCATTAGATAATATATCCCATAAATCTTGAATTGTTGGAAATATTTCAAATCTGTATTCTATTTGATCTTTTGTGTAAGAACAAATCCATCCTGATCGGCACCCATCAATACCTATCGATAAAATTGGCATTTTATACTAGTTCAAGAATTTTAGAGTCCATTCCAGTATGCACGGAGTTCAACAACATTACTAAATAGATCCAATGGGTTAATGGGAGCATTCCAAGGTTCCTTACGGAATTCTCTGTATGCTCTGTAAACATTAAAATATAAACGCTCGGGCTCTGTCCATTCTGCAAAAGTTCCAAGATTTATTTTCTTCGATGCCTCAAGAGGGTCAAGTCCTTCATCAAAAAAAAGTTTGGCCTCAGAATATACAAATTCGAAGTATGTTCGTAGTTCTTTAGCCCCATCGACTCCACAGAGGGGTCCATGCCCTGGTACAATAATCTCGGGTTTATAAGAAATTATGAGATCTAACGCTTCAATCCATTTAGCATGCGTACCTTCCCATCCTACAGGCGTACAATGCCTGAAGACTATATCACCGGCAAATATTACACTATGTTGAGGGAGATACACAATTATATCTCCTGAGGTGTGTGCCGGTCCAACATAAATAAGCTGGCAAGGATATCCATCTAGATCAAGATCAAGTTTATCTTCGAATAGGCGATTTGGAAGTGTAAGTTCAATCCCAGAATAATCAAAATTATTTAAAGCATCTAACAATGGTTTCATCTCTGCTGGAAAAGCTTTTGGTCTTTTTTGACCTGCTTGGAATAATGCTGGTAGATTGCGTTTCTTTTCTTTTTCCATTTCTTCAGCGCAGTGACGATGTGCGATAATCTCAGCGTCTTTAAAAAGCTGATTGCCCCAGGTATGATCTCCATTGTGATGAGTGTTAACGAGTCGCTTTATTGGTTCAGGTGATATCGTTTTATATAGCTCTCTCATCTGCTTAGTAAGATTCAAGTCGTAGAATGTATCAATAGCGAGCCCTCCGCCCAAATTCACAAAACCTGCATTGCTCCATCCAAGTCCTCTGTCTTCCTGCAAGCAAGCATAAATATTCTTGGCAATTTCTTTAAGTTCCATACTTACTCTCTCACTCTTTATCTATTTCTCAGTTAATGACTTTAATTATGTTTATAATTTTATAAAGAAATTTCGTTAAGAAAAGTATACTTCTTCTATTTATAAATCTTACTTAGTCGTTAAATTGTAGGAAATAAATGCATTCCCACTTAGGGAAAAATTCGTTGAACAAAATGTGATGAAATCTTTTAAATTGTTCCACAACAATAAAGAAAGCATAGAAGTTCATTATTTAAAATTTAATATCGGAAAAAATAAAAATAATGATATAAATACCAAATTATTGAAAATATGGCAGAAAAAAAAAATGTCAGATAAGGAAGAACGTGAGATTGGCAGGATTCAAGAACTTGAAAGCACTAATTTAGCAAGAGAGGAGATTAGAGACTTAGTTATTGAAACTAAAAAGAAAGTAGAAAGAGATAATGATTTATTAGCTGAACGGATAAATAAAAATTTTCAAAAACATAACATTAAATCCTTCGATATAGTAGGAGCAATTGGAGCTGGTAAGACAGCCATATTAGAAAAAATTAGTGAAAAAATTTCGTCTAAATATAAAACCTTAGTGATATGTGGGGATATTACAACGAGAGTTGATGCTGATAGAATTGAAGAACATAATGTTGAAACCGTACAGATTAATACTGGCCGTGAATGTGCTTTAAATGCATATCATATCAATCAAATCATAAAAAATAAAGAATTATCTGAGTATGATGTTATTTTTGTTGAAAATGTCGGAAATTTAATATGTCCATCTGAATTTATTCTCGGTACAGACAAAAGAATCACAGTTGTATCAATTACTGAAGGGGAGTGGGTTATAGAAAAACATCCAATGCTCTTTAAAATGTCAGATATCGCAATCATTAATAAAATTGATCTTTTAGAAAGATTAGGAACCAATATTGATAAGATGATAAGCGATGCTAAAAAATTCAATCCAGATATAGAAGTCATAACCACCAGTGCCAAAACTGGGGAAAATATCAATAAATTATTAGAAATCATGGGGTTAGCAGAATGAAAGAATTAATAGAAAAAGTTAAAAGTTCAATAAAAGATATTGAGAGTGTTGATAAGTCTACTCTACGAGTCTTATTTCATGATACTCTAAAAGAGTTAAAAAACCATCATAAAATCGATGCATATATAGGGGATTTTCCAACTTTCATAGAACCTGTGCATCTTGGAAATAATGTTCGAATAGGTGATGATGTTCTTTTAGGACCTAATGTCTATATCGGAAATAATTGCGAACTCGGAGATTATGTAGAACTCTCAAATACGATTGTATTAGATAATGTTAAACTTGGCAATAATTTTACCTTAGAAAATTGCATTATCGCAAATGATAGTAAATTAAATTTTGATATTCTAAAAGAAAAAAATTGTATCTTGAAGGGTATTACAGATATAAAAGAAAATATTGAAAAATTAGATTTTTAATTCAGATTAATTTAACAAATCTCTGTTAATAATCAATATGTTTGAAGTAAACAACTCAAAACAAGTGTATCTTATTTTAGGAATAATTGTTGTTATATGTCAAATAATTATATCATATTTTTTTCTAGATCCTGTACAAATAATTAGTAATTGGTTATTAACAATTATTTATTTAGCCTTAGGGTTTATAGCTCTCAAATATTTCGAAAAGGATGCAGGGTTTCCTGATATGCTTGATAACGAGATTAAAGTTAATCATTTATTATTAATTCCATTCATTTTTGGATTGATTTTTGGAATAGGAGCAATTTTATTTGATTTGATTAATCCTATTAAAGTCCCCCAACTTCCTTTTCCTATATCGATTCCATATTGGATTTTTGTTGGTATAACTGATGAGATTTTTTGGCGTTTATTCTTATTGACATTTCTAATCTGGCTGATTTCCTATAAAATATTAAAAAATGAAAGGCAGGAACAGGTATTCTGGGGAGTAGCTATACTTGAAAGTGTAATTTACATTATAATTCAACTAATCCTATTCGAATCCTTTGTGGGTCCAATTACTTCTTTGGTTTTAATTCAAATATTGATTATTTCTGGAGGATATATCATAGTAGCATGTTATTGTTATAGAAAAGGAGGATTTCTCGCTGTAATTGTTGTTCGTTTGACCCAATACACTGTCTACCATATAATCTATGGCGGACTGACCCTTGTAATATAGGTTAAGAGTAATACTTTTGGTAATAGTCGTTAAATACAACTATTTTTAAGCTTAGAAAGGGAGTGTTCAAAAACCCAATGTAGTTTTTTTGGTAATCTCTGATAATCCATTTTCGAAATTATCTCAGAATAATCAACACTATTGAAAGTGTTCCAGAATAAAACCGTTTTGTCTTTAATTTTAATTTTTTTGGTTCTTACATAATCAATAAGACCCGCAAAAGTCTTTCCTGTATAAGTTGGATCAAGTGTAATATCTTCGTATTCTTTTATTAAATTAATAGCCTTAAGACCTTCTGGGGTTGGTTTTCCATATGCTTCTCCAAAATAGGCGTCATCTAGTATTAAATGCTCAAAAGAAAGTTTTGGTATTGATTTGTCATACTTAGCTAGAAGCGCCCTTGATTTAATAGCTAGCTTCTGAGTATTTTTAACACTGGAAAATGTCGGTGGTGTAACCTGAATACCATAGATGATTGTTTTTAATCTAGCAAGTTCAATACCTATTATTAAACCCGCCGTCGTTCCCATTGATCCATTAGCTACAAAAATATAATCCGGTTCCGGTAATTCTCCATTGTTTATTTGATTTTTCAATTCAAGAGCAGCATCTATAAATCCTAAAGTACCAAGAGGAGAGCTCCCTCCTTGTCCTATATAATATATTCTATCATCTTCATTCAGCTTCCAGCGTATTCTTAATCTCCACCCTCTCGCTGTGTGAGAATATATTAAGTTATTTTTAAAATATAATTCAAGTAAAAGATTATTTCTCACATGAGTAGTTATGGGTTGATAAAGCAATGCAGCATATGGGGTCAGATTAAGTTCATTGCAAAATGCAGCAGTCGCTATACAATGATTGGATCCAATCCCTCCAACTGTTAATACTTTATTGCAATCTTTATATTTCGCATCAGCCAGCAGATACTCTAGTTTTCGAGGTTTATTACCACCATATATCGGTGACGTAAGATTATCTTGCTTAATCCAGAGGGAGCTTATTCCTAACTTATCTTGAAGGTTAAATAATTGCTTTACAGGAGTCCTCATAGGAGCCAGTTTAATCCAAGGAATACCAGATTCTAAATCTGGATAATATTCAAATAGAAATGGTTTTTTTCTGGACTCAGACATAGTAGATTCTAGGATATTATTGTGAATAGTAATCTAAATTTACTTATAATCCTTATTTAAATAGTTTTCTAAAAGAAAACTCTTTTAAAAACACCCACTATATTAAAATCTATGGAAAGAATACCACAAATTAAACTGGAAATAACTGAGAAAAAAGGAAAAGAATGGCTAGGTCTTCAGATGACTACAGAAAAACAACTTGAGTCCCTTCTATGGTACTTAGAACATCCAAAATTGCAAGAAAATCCAAAACTGCTCGAAGAAATAACTGAACTTTATTTTATTGCAAAAGCAAGCGGATTTATGAAAATGGAAAGTATTATTCGTAAATTAGATCAACTAAGTATTACATTAGGAAAATTTGATTATACTGAAAAAGAAGAAGAATTAGATAAAAAGCCAAAGTTTCTAAATTATCCTCAAGAAATTAAAGAATTAAGAAAAAAAATTGAGGTTTTAATACAATCACCATATGGTACAAGCCTCCCTGAAACTACTCAACAATTAATTATTAATTTTATTAATTACTTGAATCATCCGGATTTACATAAAAGACCTAAATTATTCGATGATATATTTGAAAAATACGAGGAAGCTAAAGCCACGGATTTTATGAAGATGCAATCTTTCAATGATATGTTGAACATGCTTGAAATCAAACTTGGAGCAATTAACGAAGATATGAAACAGTATAAAACACTCGAGGAAAAAATAGAAGACTTAGAAGATGAAAAGAAAAGAATATCCGAAGAATGGAATAAATTAGATTTGGAACGAGAAGCTTTAATTACTGAAAAAGAAAAAATAGCTAAAGAACGGGATGTACTGAAAGATGAAAATAAAAAATTAAAGGATGATTTAGAAGCTATAAAAAAAGAATGGGTCAAAATTGAAAACGAAAACAAAAAGTTAGAAGAGGAAACAAATAGTTTAATCAAAGAACGGCAAACATTAAATGAAGAGCAAAAAAGACTTGAATATGAAAGACAGAGATTAGAAAATTCCCATAATACTGATATTAATCTGATCTAAACACTTTACTAAAATTATTGTTTTCTTAATCTATCTTAAAAAAAATTCTTTTTAGAATTTTCAATATTAAAAATTTGAAATAGCTTAAATTCTATAATTATTTTTAAAGTATATGGCTAATTCGACTAATAATTTTGATATTGCTGTTATTGGTGCTGGCCCAGGTGGTTCTTTTGCAGCAAAAGCCAGTGCTGAAATGGGATACAAAACTTTATTAATTGATAAGGAACAAATCAGAGAAAGTGGTCGGTATAAAGCATGTGGCGGAGCTATTGCTTGGGAACTAGTTGAAGAAATTAATTATCCTGAAGATAAAATAGCAAGAGTAATAGAATCATTAGAATTACATCATGTTGATGGAGAGGATTTTTCCAAAAAGGGAAAGGGGGCTGTTATTTGGCGTAGTACGTTCGATAAGTTTTTAACAGATATAGCAATTGAAAGTGGAGCAATCTTAAAAGAGAAAGAAATGCTTATTTATATAGAAAAAAATAATGATATTTATCGTATTAGAACAAAAAACGAAAATTATAATGCAAAGTATGTCATTGCTGCTGATGGGGTTACTTCTCCCACATTAAAATTATTGAAGTGGCCTTATTTTGAAAAGGAAAACCTAATTCTAACAATTACAAAAGAAATGAAAACTACGAATTCTTATATTAATAAAATCTTAGGCTCTGATACAGTTCATTTATTTTTTGGGATTAAAAACCTTATTCAAATTGGGTATGCCTGGTTGTTTCCAAAAGCTGAAACTATCACTGTTGGATGGGGCAACCAAATAAACCTAGTTAAGAATTCTCGAATAGAGTTTGATAAATTTGTATCATTACCATTTGTTAAAACTGCCTTAAAAGACTCAAATTTAGAAATATTTAAGCCCCATCTAATTCCTGTCGGTTTAAGACCAAAACTTTATGAAGATAACGTGTTTGCAGTTGGTGATGCAGGAGGAATAGTTGATCCTATAAGTGGGAAAGGCATTCCGTATGCGATGATGTCTGGACAATTTGCGATTGAAGCAATCAATACTGGGGAAAAGAGAGATAAACCAGATAAATTAGGTACATTTTACGAAAAAAGTTTAGATAGAAAGTTTCTTAAAATCTTAAAAGCGAAACGAGTAGCACGTGATAGAATCTTTCAGAATGATGAAAGTTTGAAGAAATTTTTATCTTTATGGGAGAAATATAGATCCTCTCAGATTGTAATGGGAAAAATGATCTAATTCAATTTTAAAATAAAATATAAATGGTGATTATTTTATATGCTAGTAGCAATTACAGGCGCTTCTGGAGCTCAAATAGCGATTAAATTATTAGAGATTTTAAAAGAAAAGGGAATTAAAGTTGAGTTAATAATATCAAAAATAGCAGAAGTAATTATAAATACTGAAACTGAATATAAAGTTTCGGATATTCGAAAAATAGCTACGAAAAATTATGATTTTGATGATTTAGCAGCAGCCCCTGCTAGTGGATCTTACAAATTTGATGCGATGGTTATAGTTCCATGTACTATGAAAACGTTAGCTGCAATAGCAAATGGGATCGCAGATAATTTGATTACTAGAGCGGCTGACGTAGCAATAAAAGAAAAAAGGAAACTTATACTTGTGGTCAGAGAAAGCCCATTTAGCGCTATCCATCTAGAAAATATGCTGAAATTGGCAAGATTAGGAGTTGTGATTGCTCCTCCAATACCTTCTTATTATATAAAGCCTGAGTCTGTTGAGGAGTTGATTGAACATTCGGTAGGGAGAATTCTTGACCAATTAGGTATTGAAAGCAATATAAAAAGATGGGGAGATAATTAATTATTTTATAAAATATATTATTGGTTTAACCATTTATATAACTCACCAAGAATAATACATTTATTTCTTTGACCTTTTAGTTTTTCTATATTTTCCACATTCATCAACCATAAGCAGGAACGTAATTCATTTTTAAGTGTTCTTATCTCTTTAAGGGTATTTGAAATAGAATTACTTTTTCTATCTTTCCAGGCGGATTTTAAAAATTTATAGGCAAATCCCCCGATATCAGCACCTAAGGCGATGGACTTTGCTATATCAATCCCTGTTTTTAAACCTCCAGTGCCAATTAGTAATTTTTGAGTCGCACTTCTAACATAAATGATGCTAACTGGTGTAGGTATACCCCATTCTCTAAATATTTCGGCAGGATCTCGAGTGTATTTTTGATTGTCAAAATTGTTGCGCTTGGATTCAATTGCTGCAAAACTTGTACCTCCTGTTCCTCCAACATCAAAACCATCAAAACCAAGCTTATCAAGTTCCATCGCCAAATCTCGGTTGAAACCCGTTCCAACTTCTTTTGCAATTATTGGTATCTTATGCTTTTTTCGTATTTTTTGAAAATTTTCGCGAAAAAGTTTATAGGAAATATCTCCTTTATCCTGAACTAATTCATGTAAGGCATTCAAATGAATTGCCATCACATCAGCATGTATCATCTCGATACATTTACTAAAACTTTCCACATTAAATTTTTCTTCACTTACTTGACCAATACCAATATTACCAATTATTGGGATATTTGGAGCAACTTCGCGTGTAACTTCAAATGAACTTAATAGAGCAGGGTCTTCAATTCCAGCACGTTGACTTCCTACGCTCATTATAATATTTTCTTCTTCTGCAGACCTTGCCAAAATTTCATTAATTTCTTTTGAAACCGGGTGACCCCCTGTAATTGCAGAAATACAAATTGGAGCTGAAATCTTTTTATTAAAAAATTTGATCGAAAGATCAATATCTTCAAAATCCACTTCTGGGAGAGGATGGTGAATCAATTTAATATCATCAAAATAATTTTCTAAATGTTGTACATTGTATTCTAAGGGAATTTTAAGATGTTCTATTTTTCGATCCATTATTTCCTTAGATTGATTTGGTTCAGGCATATCTTCTTTTCTAAATCTACTACTTGTCATAATTTAAACTTATTTATTAATTAATATGTTTGTACAATTAATATTTTGATTTTTCAATGACTTGTATATATATCCTTCCTTAAGTCCATTTATTAATTGCACTGGAATATTATAAGTACAAATTTGCTTAATAAAGTTAAGTTTGCCTTTAATTCCACCAGTAACATCTATTTTTTGACCTAGATTTGCTAAATTAAGACTATCTAATTCGTCAGAATTACATTCTGTAGCCAGTGTGCATTCCCCATTAGTATCTTTGTCATTGATATATATACCATCCGTTTCCATTGTGAAAATTACTTTTGATACCGAATATTTTTTCAAATTTTCACATAATTCAAGAATAATCTGATCTCCTGAGATAATTGAAAACGAGCCTTGTTTATCAAGAATAATATCACCATATAAAATAGGCAAGATATTGAGGTCTAAGGCCGCCTTGATAATTTCGATAGAGTAAGTTGAAATTTTATGAGAATCTTTAATAAAAATGCTGGAAGCTTGAATTGATAAGGCCGGATATTTTTTTTCTAAAAATAAATTAATTAAATAGGAATTGAACTTATTCATTGATTGGTGAGTTTGAGTAAGTCCAAATATTTGATTTTCAATAGATGGATTAAGACCTTTCGAAATACTGTACTGCTTTGCAAGAGGATGACCAAATGAACCCCCACCATGAATTAAAATTACTTTTTCATCAGCATCGATTATCTGCTGTACTGCGCTTTTTGCAACTTCTTCTCGTATAGAAAATGGTTTATTTTTATCAGTTAATAAACCTCCACCTAACTTTAACAGTATAATTTTATTTTTGTCCTTCAATTTAAATTAACACTCAACCTATCATTGTTCTCCAGGCATCAAATCCTTCTTGTTCGATGGCCTTAGCAATTTTCTCTTGTAATTCTTCGCTTTCAGCTAAAGCTATTACCAATCCTCCGCGTCCTGTTCCCGTCATTTTAGCGCCTAATGCACCATTATTTAGTGCAATTTCTACTAATCTATCATTTAATTCTCCAGAAACCGTGATTTGTTGAAGTAATTTATGATTTTGATTCATTAAATCACCTAAAGTGTTGGAATCTCCTTCAAGGAGAGCTTTTTTTGCTTTTTCTGCTAGAATTTTATAATCACCGAATATTTTCTCAAATTTTTCTGGAGATTCTTCCTTTAAACTCCGAACATCAGCAACTACCTCCGTTGTTGAAGCAGTTATTCCTGAATTTGCGATTACTAATGGCATCTTTTTTGGTGTTTTTAAAAGGTCCATAGTATTCTTTCCACCACTTAAGTTCTTTACAAACCATATCAATCCTCCATATGTTGAGGCTGTATTATCTATTCCTGAGGGAGTTCCGTGATATGCTTTTTCACCTTCATAAGCCGCTGCATTTATCTTTTCATCATCTAATCCAAGATTAAACCTTTCGTTTAAAGCGCGAGCTAAAGATGTACATTGAGCAGCAGAAGCTCCAACTCCACTCGCAGCAATCAAATCTCCTGCAAATGTTATTTCAAGTTTCTGACTCTGGATATCTATTTTTAAATGTTCAAGTACATTTTTAATAGATTGCATAGCATCATCATATTTCATTTGTTTATAACCTGGTGTAGCAGGCCTCTGATCATCTACAGTCCAACCTTGACCATTAACAATTTTAACTTCAGCTGTTGTATAGGAACTTAAAGCTGATGCGATTGCAGGAAGACCATACACTACAAAATGATTGCGTTTAATCCTGAATTGGGAATTAAATTTCGCCAAAAAGTATAGTCTTTCCATATCCTTTTCCAGTACCCAAATTATTCACCATTTATTCTCGTATTTTATGACAAAATCTATGAAATAAATAATTCTTACCTATATTTAAAAAGTTGGATATAATAATTTATCCAGAAATTATTAATTTATCTACTTATTCTGCCTATTCAAATATCCTACCATACTTATAATATCCAATTCCAAGCTTCTATACGTTTGATTATAAAATTGTTTTAATTCTTCAACCTTTTTTTTCCCTAGTTAGGTTAGATTATAGGAATTATCAAATGGGAAGGTAGAATCTTAATAATCAAGTTATTATTACATAATTGAAATTAGTTTGTGAAGATTACAAAGATAGGTTTTTTAGTCACTAAACATACTCATAAATGCTTAAGACAAGATACCAAAGTTTATTATTAATTTCTTTATAAATTAAAAATTAACTGAATTATGGAAAAAATTGAATTTCCATATGACAAAGATGAGAAAAACTTATGAATAATTCAAATTCCAATACAATTTTCGGTATTCTTCTTTTATTGGGATTTGGTGGTCTTATCATCGGACCCGCCTTCCTTATTGTTGGTATCTATGCATATATTTCTCTAGAACCTTTTGGAATTAGTTCAATAATTTTTGGAATAGTCCTCATTTCAATCTCAATATTATCATTTACAATCCTCATTATTTATAAGAATAAACACGATTTCTTTAAAGATGCTTCTAAACAAAAAGAAAAAAAAAAAGAATCATTGAAATTACTTCATAAAGATAAGTTTTTCTGTGAGAGATGTCTAAAAGAAATCACAGAAGAAGATGCAGTGTTATACAAAGGTCATTGTCTTGAATGTTGGAAAACTTTATACATTTATGAACCCATTCATCTCCCTATTTGTTGTATTATTATAACTTTATTGATTTCCTTTATTTTTATAGTCATAGGTTTTCAAATTGGTGACACTGTTGTCTCTTTGATAGTGGCAATAATGCTTATAGTTTTGGTTATACCCGCATACGCACTTGGAATTAGAACAAGCATTAGAAAACTAAAGAAAGAAAAAAAGGTAATTGAGAACATAATGAAGAATAAATATAAAATCAAAATATCAAAATGTTATTTATGTGATAATGAAGCTCATACTAATTGTTATAATTGTAATAAACCAATATGTGAGACGCATTCTACAGAATCAAAATTTGCATTTTATGGGCCTGAAATTACTTGCCTTGATTGTGCAAGAATTATTGAAATCAAAGAAGGTGCTAAAATGTTTATTTTTGTTATTTTGATGACTTTTGCGATGGGGATATTAATTGCTGTATTATTCTTTTCAATCATAATTCTTCCTTGACTCAATTTAAATGGGTTTTGAATTACAACAAATATTTAACCAACATGATATAAGTTTTAAATTATTATATTTAGTTTAAAATATAAGATATAAAATGTTCTCCGAATAAAATTGTCTTACCATATCCAATTCCTTTACCCATCTATCTCACCTCTACAATGCCTTCTGAGCCATTAACAAGAATTCTTTAACCGGTTTTTATATTACTAATATTAATTTGATCTATGCAAGGAACTTCGCTAATAATGCAACCGACTGCTATGATTGTATTTGAAAATGTATAAATCTTCTTCCAATTTTTTAGCTTCAGATGATTTTGGATTTAATAACTTAGAGGGACCAGCAATAGATCCCTCAATAATATCATATTGTGGAATTATTGAATTCAATTCCTCAATAATTTCTTTTTTCTCATCCCTAAGGGTTATTAAAACTACTGAGGGTCCAGTGTCAATGGAATAATATACATGATAATTATTTTTTTCTCGTAATTCACGAGTTTTTATCATAATTTTTAAAGTATCTGGTTTCCACGCAATTATATTATCTTCTCGAGCTGTTATAGTAATATGATGGAGGCAATTTGTGTCATATTCAGCTATCTCGCCAATACTATCTAATTTATGATTATTCAGAGCGTCAATAAACGCTATTATATTTTGTTTACGCTGTTTTAACCAAGGGAGGAAGTAAGGTGATGTAGGAGCAGCTTTATGAGCTTGATCAGTTTTCAGCTCTGATTCAATTGGGATTGTTAACAAGGATATATTATCAATAAAAGATTGATGTTCTTTTTTATCCAATCTAACAGCAAAACAATCGAGTGGATCAATTGTAGGATGACTTAGCCATAAAGCTAAGCCGCCTACCGCACTTCTACACCCCGAGCCAGACAGATACCTGGAAAAAAAGCTGATTAATCTACGATTCTTTAGATACTCATCACAGTTATCATATACAATTGAAGTAGCAGCAAGAGCTAATGCAGCAGATCCCGAAGCAGAAGTTCCAAGACCCTTTCCAATTTCATTTCCTTTAATGGATTTTAAAAAATTTCGAGAAACTAAAACCGCTTTAGTTTTCACTTGAGAATAATCACGGATAACGTTCAATGCAAGCTTAATCCTTTCCAATTTATCATCAAAGATTTCATTTCCATTTAGAATCGCATGATCCTCTTTTAAATTTTTATCAAATTTCAGAAAAGAAATTGTGTTTGCACAACTATTATTAAGAGAAATACTTGGAAAATAGGCAATTCGATTATTTGGATCTCCTGAAAATCCATGATATTTTAGAATCCCTTGAATAGGATATGCCATTGAGTAAACTTCACCACTATCCCTTCGAAATTCAAGATTTGTGGGGATTTCTGGAATGAAATAATTATTAACGTCAAGAGCTTGAAGAATTTCTTCATAATCCTTCTTTAACTGTATAATATCTTCCTTTCGAATAGAATTTGCCATTTTATTTATTTAAAAAATATACATTATTGGTAGAGAGAGAAGTTATATTACCATATTTTTTTCCTGTTCCCTGCTATTTCACCTCTACAGTGCCTTCTGATCCATTTACGATAATTTTTTGTCCCATTTTAATGTTTTTAATATCAATTTTATCTACACAGGGGATTTCACTAATTATACACCCTACTGCGATAATTGTATCGATTTGTTCATTTACAATTGCTGCTGGAGCTGTATTTTTTTTTTTCATTCTATACATCGTATACGATCCGACAGTAGAACCTTTCCCTGTAGGAAAGACCAGAACTTTTCCGGTTATGTTTTGACCTTCAAGCTCATGTCCAACCTCAACAACTTTACCGGTATCGGGATCTACACCACCATAGAATGAAATTCCATCTTTCGTTACAATCGCTTCTGCCTCAGCAGTTCCTTTATAAATTCTTCTTCCTTCTAACTTCATTTTATCGCCTCCTCAACACATTCTTCGATTGTACCAATTTTTACTTTAAACTTATTCTTTGCGCGACCATAATAACACGCTTTTGCTGAATCCACCATGATTCCCTTAAAGCGTCCTTTAATAGGAGCTACTACACAACATGTATCTGCTGCAAATTTTGCTCCAGCATCTTCAATAATTTTAGAGTATCCAGCTTCATCTGCTATTTTTTTTGTTGGTCGAGCAGTAGTAATCCAAAATTCTTTATTTACTTTTTTTCCTTCTAATAAACTTGCTAATTGTGCGATTTCATGAATTGAAGCGTGTGGACAACCTATACTTACAAAATCGATTTCAAGATCATCGTCAATAAGTTCGGCACGAGTTTTTTCTAAGGCATCCTGATTAATTTCGAATACAAGGTCATTTGGTTTAGGGAATTCATTATACTCAGGAGTAATACCTTCCATATGGAATAAGGCAGTACCACCGTATGTTGCAACGGAAGCACAAAATGATTTAAGCTCTTCAACTGTAGCGGATGGAATTCCCGTAATATAAGGTATTTTTTTTCCTAGCTCACCTAATTTATCTCCAATTATTTTTCCCAATACTCCGAATTCGTCTGTGCCTTTTACTGAGGCATTTACTTTAACTAAAACTTGTCCATGGCGATTTTCATCCAAGTGATACCCATATTTAGGTGTTCTCCCAGTTAGAGCCGAGGCCAATGCGCTTGGTCCTCCCTCACGATTCGTTCGAGCTCCAATAACTGAGTTAGAATAGCAAACGGCACTACTTTCAGCCCAGGCTATATGCTGTCCATAATGAGGGGTGTTTCCAATTAAATACGGGGTACATGAACAAGTTGTAATTATCCCCATTCTCGCAAAGGCATCTATAGCACGGTTCTGATTTTTTGCAAATTCCTTATCGATACCTAAAGCTTGCCAATTTTCGCGATCCATTCCTGCGGGATTTAATGTTGTTAAAACTCTAACCTTCCCATCTTCTGCCATCTCGCTTAGAAATTCCAAACCTGCTTCGTCTAAGTTAGCATAAGATACTCCCGCAATCTGTACACTTTGAACATCAACCATGTATTCAGCATCAAAGATCTCACCTAATGTGTTTAAAATTTCCATAGATTTCTTAACAGCATTTCCATATTTTCCATCCAGCATATCTTGCTCTTCTGTGGTTAATTTCACAATTATTTTCTCCTCTCTGTTAAAAATATTTATTTAAATCAACTTTTGGGAAATCTGCTATATCAAAGCTCTTCCCTTTGGCCACAAGAGGTTTTGTTAAATCAAATCCAATTTTGGTAGTCATTTTTGTTCCTGGCTCTGCGCTAGGATCTAAACTGCTTCCTGGCTCTTTTTCTTTCATAACCATTCGGGAATCTCCTTGAAAACGGGTTGCCATTGCCCATTCCACTGATAGTGGATTATAGATATCTATATCTTTATCTACAATAAATACATGTTTGCAACTCGTATGACCAGCAAATGCACCAAAAATAGCCTTTCTGCCATCTTCTTCTGATTTTTTATCAATTTGTACAATCGCATGTAACCATGAACAGCCTCCTGGATTGATGTTGACATCTAAACATTTAACCCCTGCTTCATTGACTTTATTAAAAATGGTAGGTTCTCTTGGCATTCCCATTAATATTTTATGCTCAAGTGCTCCTGGTAATAATGCTTGCCAAATTGCTTCCTTTCTATGAGTAATTTTAGTAACTTCAAACACAGGTTCTTCCCTGACTACATCATAAGTTTCAGTTAAATCGACAAAAGGACCTTCAGGATGTTTTTCTTCCAAATACACCCGCCCTTCTAACACAAATTCTGCTTCAGCCGGAATTAGAAGATCTACCGAATTCGCTTTCACAACCTTTATTGGCTCTAAGGCATTTGCAATTTCTAATTCGTCAACTCCAATATCTACCGAAGTTGCACCTGCAATTAAAATATTCGGAGTATTTCCGATACAATATGCGACTTCTAATTCACCATTCTTTTTTAAAAATTTATGGAAATGACGGCCACCAACGATTCGAGTGGCGAATTTATTCTTAGAAAATTGCATGGCACGATGGAAATCCATATTTTGACCATACTCGGGATCTCTAGTAATAACTACAGCCGAACTGATATAGTTTCCCCCATCTTTCTCACAATGGAATAAAATTGGTATTTTATCTAAATCAACATTTGATTCAATAACTTCTTGGCAAGGTGCGTTTGTAACAACTTCCGGCTTTAAACGCTGAGTAATTGCTTTTGAAAGCATAGGTATTAGATCTGCGGGAGTAACGCCAAAATAATCAGCGATTACATTTTTAGTACAGAACATATTACCAATTACTCGAAAATCTGATTCTTTAACATTATTAAACAATATTTGCGTTGGCTCTATCGCCTTTAAAATACCAGAAATCTCTAGTTTCTTAGATACTTCAATATCAACTTTTCGTAGAAGTCCACTTTCATCTATTTTTTTTATATAATCTCTTAATCCCATACGTTCTAATCATCTCACATTCTATATTAATTAATACAAATATGTACATAACGGTTTCTTAGGTTAATTACAGAATAACATTTTTTAAAACTAAAGGTTTTTATCATCCTGTATCTTTTGTAAAATTTCTTTAGCATAATCAACCCTAATCTTTTTATCCTCTACTAATTTTTTTGCAACTTTTTCTATTAATTCCTCAGGTACTCCTGCGAGTTTTGCTATATTTCTTGAATGAAGAGTCATATGACCTTTTTGAATTCCCTCTGAAGCTAAAACCCTTAATGCACCTACATTCTGTGCCAAACCAAGAGCAGCAGCAACCTGAGAGAGCTCACTAGCACTTTCAACATTTACAATTTTCAGCGCTAATCGTGCCATCGGGTGAATTTTTGTCATACCTCCAATGATACCAAGAGCAAGAGGTATTTCTATTTCCCCTACTAGATTTCCATCCGAATCAATTTGAAATTTTGTTAATGGAGAGTATTTTCCGTTTAATGCAGCATACGCATGAGCTCCAGCTTCAATGGCACGCGTATCATTTCCGGTGGCTAATGTTAAAGCTATAATTCCATTCATTATACCTTTATTATGAGTGGTAGCTCTGTAGGGATCTGCAAAAGCAAATTCATATGCGTTCATTATTCCCTCAACTACTTGGAGGCCTCCTAATAAATCCTTATCAAAAATCGCTTTACACTTGGCTACACGATGTGTAGCTAAATTTGATACAATTCTAAGGTAAATTCTCCCTTCACATAAATCCTCAATGTAAGGACTTACTGCTTCGGCCATTGTATTCACTACATTAGCCCCCATCGCATCTAAGACATCTACTAATAAATGGATAATTAACATTTTACCCCGTCTTGTAGTCAATTCTCTAACTTCAAAATCAAACGCGCCACCGCCTAACTGATTCAAGAATGGATCTTGCTCATTAGCCATTCTTATAATATCATCCTTATGTTCTATTAGCTTTTCTTTAGAAGCTGTGATATCCTTTAAATCAGTAATTTGAATTTGGGAAATCATTACTGATTTAATTTTTTCTGCATGGAATCCACCATGTTTTCTTGCAAACTTTGCCGCATTGGATGCAGCCGCAACAACTGAGGGTTCCTCTATGACCATAGGAATTAAGTAATCTTTATTATTAATTTTAAAATTACATGCTATACCTAGAGGTAATTGATAACTTCCTATAACATTCTCAATTAATGTATCCAGTTGAGAAGGTTTGAAATAACCAAAATTTTGCAATAGGGCAAGATCTTCTTCACTTAAATCAACGGCCCCAGCAACAACTTTTAGACGTTCTTCTATAGGAAGCTTATAAAAGCCAGATATGGCTGAATTGATTTCTTTTTTCATAATATTTCATTTAAATTAGTATCTTAATTAAATTGAATAATAAATCTATTGGAAATCTTTTAAAATGATGAATAAACCATTGAAACTTTTAAAAAAAAGGATTTGATCCAAACACATTCCTCGTATAAGTGAAATCTAATATATATTTTGAATAGGGATATAGATTGGAACCCAATTTAACAATCCCATTGCATTGAAATCTTTTTCTTCCTTATTCTCAACTCTTCTTACTTCATATTCCAGGGAATTTCCCTTTCTTACGTTCCAGGCAACTCTTACTAAGCCTTTATTTAGATAGCTCAAATCATTTGTATTAGGATATACAATTGGGTTTGATTCAAGAGTTGCAAAAAGAGGAAAAAACCTCTCATGAAAGCCAGAATGTCCTTTAGGACAATAGTTTAATCCTTTTTTATTTGGGATAATACATCCTTCATCACAAAAATGGAGTGTAAAACCTCGCTCTTCATTTAATTTATGTTCGCTAATACGCCCTAATAAGGATCTCATTTCCACAGTTCCGCTTTTTATTTGTTCATATTCTTGAACGCTTTTCCTTTCTTTAAATTTGATGTAATCATTGATCTTGGGCCCATATCTTAGAACACTTTTGAATTGAGGTCTCACTTTTAATAGTCCAGAAATACATGTCGCACCAGAGCCATAAGAACCAAAATAAATCGTATCATGAGGATTAGCATGGTTTTCGAGAATGAATTGGATTTGAGACCATACAGCAGCATTATACATGTTTCCAAAATGCATTGGAACTCTCAACTGGGGCAAAACTCGTTCTTTTACATTTGTGTTTATCCAGTGTGCCCAGTTTTCTAATCTATCAGAAGAAAATCCTTTTTCTTTTAATTTTAAATAAATAAATTCTGGTAGGAGGGTTACATCATGAAGAAAGTAGTCTATTTTTTTTAATAAAGACGATTTCAAATCGTTTCTATTGATTTTAGGCAGATCATTTATGTTTTTTATCCAGCGTTTTTGGATTATGTATTGCATGGCTTTAAGTGGAAGTTTTGAAAAAGGGGCATGAAATGTGTAATAGTCAGCATAAAAATCTCCAATATGTCTAATTAAATCGTCATATGCTCCCAATTGAAAGTTGATGTATGCATCAACCGAATAATGTCCAAAAACCTTCGCATTTTTTTCATTTGCAGGTCGATAAAAGTCATTAATATCTCCTGAAATCATCCCAAACTTTT
The DNA here is from genome assembly GCA_019058445.1 of Promethearchaeota archaeon. Taxonomy (GTDB): domain Archaea; phylum Asgardarchaeota; class Lokiarchaeia; order Sigyniarchaeales; family SOKP01; genus LW40-45. The sequence continues at coordinate 519,938 of JAHPZA010000009.1, forward strand.
TACTAAAGGTCGCAATGCGTGGATTCTTAGAAATAATAAAAGCTATCGCCCCAGAACCCTGTGTAGGCTCAGAAGGAGTTCCCAAATGATAGGAAGATATGTCTGCACTTATTACGAGCGCCTTATTTATGATATCTCTCTCAATTAAACCAATTGCATTAAGTATTGCTAAAGTTCCTCCGGCACATGCATTATAAATATCTTGAGTTAAGATATTTTTTTGCAATCCTAACATTTCGGCAAAAATATTAGACACCGATTTAACGGCATAAGTGATCGTTTCTGTACCTACAAAAACAGCGTCAATTTCTTTGGGATTAATGTGTCCTCTATTCAGAGCATTATACGCCGCTTTTAATCCAATCGAGATGATATCTTCATCGACTTCAGGTAATCTCATTTCTTTTAATAGTAAGCCTTTCCTATACTTGTTTGGATCAACATCTCTTTCTTTGGCAAGTTCTGTAATATCGACGAAATGTCTGGGCGCATGAAAACTTATTGAGTCAATTCCAATGTTTGTGAAAAGATAATCGTCAGAAATCATAATTTCTCTCCCATTTTTTATATGAAAATTTTATTTTAAATAGTTGTTTAATTAATTAGATATGTATTTTAATAGCAATTATTAATTAGTAAACTTTTTGTTTAAGACAGTTTTTCAAATTTTTAGTTTGAAATTATTAAGTAAAACTGAGTTATAAAGGTTTTCTTCACGATTTCCAACGAAAAATCGATTAAATGTTTTAAAACGATTAATTAATTAAAGTTCGTAATTCAAAATCATGTAATATCAATGTTTATTCGCTATTCAGAAAATAAACAGCATTGGAAAAAATAAGTTAGATAATTAGAAAAATAATGTTGAGAGCATTTTGGTAATAATTAAACATAAATATTATATATATTTTAATCTAATTAAGATTACATACTAATAAACTCTGAAAAATCGTAATTTTTTTTGGTGTTGAAAAATACAAAAATTAAAAAAACAGAAACATATTGAAACGGATAAAGACAAAAATAGCACAGAAAGAGAAGAAAAGCTCAGAGAATTAAAAGAAAATTATAAAGATAAGATTCCACGACACATCGGCTTGACTCCAGATGGAAATCGTCGTTGGAGTCGTAGAGAAGGAGTTAGTACAAATGTGGGTCACTATCGCGGTTATGAAGTAGTAAAAAAAATCCTTATTGCATGTTTTAATGCTGGTATAAAGTATTTATCATTGTATGCCCTATCTCTTGAAAATGCTCGAAAGCGATCTCCTGAAGAGTTAAAATACATTTATAAAATCATTAAACTCGCTGTAGATACTGTTAAAAACGAGCCAATTGTTACAAATGAAAAAGTTAAGTTCAACGTAATTGGAAGATTAGAGTTATTGCCTCAAGATGTGCGTGACAAAATTGACGAGCTACTCGATTATACTAAAGATTTTGATGGAGCTTTTGTAAATGTTTTAATAATGTATGATGGACAAGCTGAGATTGTCGATGCCATGAAAAAAATAATTAATGATAAGGTTGATCCTGACAAAATTGACCGAAAATTAATAAAGAAATATCTATATACAAAAGATTTTCCAGAGCTTGATTTTCTCATAAGAACTGGCATGTCTGATGGAGCACGTATCTCAGGATTTCTTTTATGGGATGCTTCTTATGCTGAATTCAAATTTAGAAATGAATTTTGGCCTGAATATAGTGAAGATTTGTTAATTGAAGATATCCACGATTTCATTAATAGGAATCGAAGGAAAGGGAAATAATTTTACTTTCTAATTTTCGTCTATTTTTCTAAAATTATCATTTATCATCCTTTTTCTATTTAACAAGGATTTAAAAAAAGGGAAACTATTATTTAAAAAAAGGGAAATTATTATTTCCAGAATACTTTTCAAAAATATACAAATATTAGTCAAAACATAATTCGTTATAATGACAATATCAGATCAAAGTAAGGCAATTTCAATAACATTTACTAGATTCCCGCAGAATTTATTGATCCCTGCTATTGATAATATCATTTCTTTTCAAGCAATTAATTATTTCAATAATAAAGAGAGGTTTAAATTTGATATTGAAGGGGAAAATCTTACTGCTACAATCCCTAAAGAATTAGAAGAAGAAATCCATTTTGAGCCTGGAGAAACGAAAAACTTTGAAATTAATTTAATTCCTACTTTAGATGGATATGGCAAGCTTTCCCTAAATGTTAATTGGCTAAAACGTGTAGAATATACAGTAAAAGTGAAAAAAGTTAGGGAGCAAGTTTCAAAAAGCAAATCGAAAAAAATTTTTGGAAAATTTGCTGTGAAATTTCCTAAGGAAGCAAATGAATTCAATGCAGAGAATTTTATTTTAGAATTTTCACCTAAAGAGATTAAACAAGCTGAAAAACAATTTGAGTCAAAAAAGAAAAAGTATAATGAGTATCTAAAGCATAAGCAAGCGTGGGAAGAGAAAAAATCACAAGGTGCGAAAGAATCCAAACCAATCCCAGAAGTAACAATAGAAGATATCGATAAGGATATGAGCTTGTTAGCAAGAGGATACCTTTCAAATAAAGATCCTATGAAAGCGTTAGAGCTAGCATTAGGAATTTCTGATGAAAATTATAAGATCAATCTTTACTTTAATTTAATACGAGCATTTGGATTCATTGATTTAGACAAGACTATTGAAATCGTTAAAAATTTAACTCAAAATGATAAGAAGACTGAATTAATCAAAGATTTAGCTTTTGATCAAATTAAAATCAATCCAGAACAAGCACCTAGAATTGCGTTTTTAATTGAAGATCTTTCCCAAAGAGAACAGCTTATAATTGATGTCATTGGAAAAATAATCGAAATTGAACCAGATGTCGCATTGAAAGTTTCTCAGCTTATTAATAATGAGTTAACCAGAATTAAAATCCAATTTAATATAATACGGATAATCTATGAGAAAGATAATTTAAAAGCAATTGAAATTTTAAAACAAATTATTAATAATCTTGAGAAGTCTTCGAATTTGAATTTAGCTGATAATAATTTTGACAATCCTGGATATGAATTTTATAAAAATTCAGTACACTTACTCGCAGAAATAGATTCAACTCAAGCAGCGGATAATCTACTAATTAGTTTTAGCTTAAGAGAAGTAAAAGATAAGATTGCGGAGGACTTATTTGATATTATTTATGAAATGGTGGATGAAACAAAAATCAGATTCGATCCTTTTCCTGTATTTTCTCAATATTATTTATTCAATACCTATGCTTCAAGTATTAATGAGGATATCAAAAGTTTTTCGAGTATAGGGGGAAATATTAGTAATAACGTTTTATTAAAAGATTTTAATTTTTCTGTTGTGTTACTTTCCTTATTTGGTTATGATTTTAGTATTTTTCCTCTGGTTGACAGAGTTTATGCCGATTTAAAGTTTAATAATAATAAGTCCATTGCGTATTACATTTTTCCCTCAAAAGAAAACCATAATCAAAGTGAATTGAAATCTATTAACACATCTTTAAATCAATTTGGAATGGTATCTCATCTTAATAATGCTAAAAATGAAATTTTGATATTAAATTTAGATTTCATCCCCTATCTTGGAAAACCAACAATAATATTAGCCGCAGATTCAGAATTAACTAAATCACTCCAAAGCAAAGTTATCAATTCATTAGAAAATAATGTTAATCTCAAGATTGACGAAGCACTATTTAAGGGAGGGAAAACGGAAGAATTTTTAAAACAAATTTTCTCAGGAAGTAATTTTAAATTTGTCAATTTACTTATGTCTTATGAATTCATTAACAATTATGAGCTGTTTAAAAACTTTATATTATCATTATTTTAAGATTCACTAAAACAAAAAGTATTATTAAATTATAATTTATGAAAAAATATATAGGATTTTTAAAAAAAAGAGATCATTTAAATGGCAAAAGACAAGAAAAAGAAGAAGAAGGGGAAAAAGAAAAAGAAAGGGAATATTGAATATAGTACTAGTAGCTCTACACTGGACTATGCAACTACTGAAGTTTCAGGAATTTCAGCGGGGAATGCAATAGATCGGTCTAATGATAATTTATTCATTGGCACAGATTATAGAGAGGTTTTCAGTTGGCAATATGAAAGAACTTGGCCAGAAATTCTCGGAGATCTATCACGATGGCATTATATGCCCTTTTCATTAGGACTTGAATTGGAATTAATATTGGCGTATAATGATGGTTCTTATCCTGACGGGGCAGAAATGGTGCATATCATGAAAGAAAGTATCCGAGACGCCATAAAAATAATGGATCAAATTCTTTACGAGGGTAGGAGCGATTTTCCTCCAGTTCCTCAGTATATTGTTCAGAAAGTTTTAGCTAGACCATACTTTCGTGAGGATAAAGAAAAAGGAGGAGTAATGGTAATTCGATATAAATTACCTGATGGGCAAACCCAGGACTATGTAGATGTAGACAGTTTTGCGAGAGATGGGAATGCGACTGCTGTCACTTATATCTTAGAGCTCGTAAGTCCTCCCTGTGAATATGTTGAAGAATTAGCCTTTTGGGCCTCAACGCTCTTCCAATTGGCAAAAATTATACTACCTAAAGATGTTCATATAATTGCAAGTGGGATAAATCCAGCAGCTAAAGAATATATGCGAGGTTTAACTCAAGCTACGCATGTACATATAGGAGGTTTTAGCAGTGACACTGAAAAAGCACAAGTCTATAGCATGATACGGAATTTCATCCCGCACTTAATAGCTTTATCCGTGAATTCACCAATATTTAATAATAATCCCACAGACGTAATTAAAATAATAAATAATCGGATCACCGCCCCAAATTGTATTAGATCATTGCGTTTACACTATAATTCAAGTATGTTATCGAGCAACGAACCTCAAACGTTCTTACCTTATTTAACCAATACTGATCAGGACTCAGCAAATTATTTTCTTCAAACAATACAAAAAGCAAGTTTAGAGGATGGTAGAATGCAAGATCTAACTCCTTTTTCAAGACATGTAACCGTTGAATTTAGACCAATGGATGCTCAACTATCTATATGCCGAAATATTGGATTGGCATTATTAGTTCAAACATTAGCTTATAAGGCAAGAAAGTTATTGCAACGAGGCACATGGGTACCAGATGCCGGATCGGCTACAATTTCTGGGAATAGAAAAGGCGCATATGAAAGAGGGTTGATTTCGTTATTTAGACCCTCTAACATAGATCGTGCCACTTTAGCTCAATATGATCCAGATTTTGCTGAACAATATTTAGGCCCCGAAAATCAACCAAATCGGTATATGACCCATGCTGTACAAAGAATGTTTTTTTATTTGAAACCAGAGTTAATTGAACTTGATTATCTTTATACTCCATTTTTAAAACCACTTTTAATGAGTGTTTTTGGTGAGATTTCATATGCTTTAGCACCAATGACAGAAGCAGATTATCAATTATCCTTATATGATTATAAGATTAAAGAGGGATTAATTCCAGATGTCTTACATGATTTAATTTATTTCACATTAGAATATAGTAAGGATCCTATAAGCCATCCTTTAACTGGAAATCTAACACTTCCAAAAGAAATGAGAGAATAATTATGCTTACTGCAACAATAGAACAAAATGGAAAGAAATGGGTTGAGAATCTACTTGTAATTGATGCCCATTCTCATTTAGGTCAAGATGTAGATGGTGCGACTATGATGAATCCCCTTGCCCCCGGATCTGGCACCTTTGATTTCTGGGGAAATGTGCAAGGAAAAATAAAAACAGATTGGGAAAAAACTGGAGAACAATCCTTTATGACTATAATAAATGGAATCAATACGAAAATCTCATGGTCGTTCACACCTTTTCCTTTTACAGATAAATTATACAGCGCTTTAGAAAAACTAAAGCAAAGACACTCTGATTTAAAAGAAAAATCTAAATTTTACAGCTTCATTGATCAAGGTGTTTGCTTCCCCTTTCAAGATGTATTTCGCGATAAACAGCCAGAAGCTTTATATAGAGCAAGCAATATAAATGTCTCACGTTTTACAACTCGTTTCCCTTTTTCTATGAAATTAGTGGGTTATGGGCGCTGTGATCCTATGGAGGGTCAGAAAGCAGTGAATGAAGTAAAATGTATGAGAGAATTAGGGTTGCGAGGTTTAAAATTGCACCCTCGTTCAGAAGGATGGATTGATAATATTTATTCTGAACCCGCAATTAATGTACTACTTGAAGCAGCTAAATATTCCATGCCTGTCATTTTTGATACGAGGGGTAAAGGTTCTATATTAAGTATTGGTAAATTAATCAATCAAACTCGAAATATTTTGAGAACGAAATCCCCTGATTTACTGCCCCACTTTAAGGTTATTATTGCACATTTTGCTCAAGGAAATATCGGAGATCATGAAGTGTATAATACGATTGTTCAACCAAATACATATGGAGATCTTTCTATGCTTCATGGTGAAGGAGCAGGTAATTTTTTCAAGGATTTTCGACAATGGTTTAAAAACAATAATAAAATAACTGTCGATGGTCGAGATTGGTCAGAATATGTTCTTTTTGCATCTGATTATCCATATTTTGGAGATGTGCATGCTGAGAAATTGATGATCTATATTATAAACAAACAATTTTTTGATAATGGTGGTACGATTCAAGATACTAAAAACATTCTTGGATTAAACCAGATCAAGATATTACCTGAATATAATCTTCCTCAAATAAAAAAGGATGCCAAGAGATTACCAAGTATACTGATATCTAATCCTAACTTTCAGCAAGATAACAGCACTGCATATAATACCGCAGTGGAAGCAATAGCTAAACTAATTACTGATGCGAAAATTGATATAAAGAGATTTTGCATTCAATTTAAAGAAAATTGGAGGCAATTTAGTGATGACTTGTTCATAACTACGATAAAAAATAGCACTAAGGAAGAAATTCCACTCTATTTTACGAACATTGTTGAAGATCAATCTATATCACTTATAGCACCCCTACATCCGAATACAGAATGGAAAAAATTTGGCTATAAATATTTCGATCCAGAGGATCGAGCATTCTTTGCTTCTTTATTTAAACAAACATATTTAGCTACTGATGTGAATAAGGCAATTGAAGTATTATCTCATGTTTTTTAATGTTAATTTATATTAATTTTAGTTTTTTACTACTCATTATATCATTCAATTGAAGTAGCCCTTGAGATTCTCCATTATTTTAAGGAAATAATTAAAAAAGATAAAACACTTAAATATGGATGTAATTATTATAATCAAAACAGTAAGTCAATAGATTAATCCATGTGATAGACAATTGAAAGGAATAATGGTATTAGGTTTTAATGAGAATTTTGAAGCCTTCATTGAGGCGCAGTTTCCAAATGATCTTTCTGAAAGTTACAATTTGAAAGCATCTGATCTTATGAATATATACACACTTCATAGAATGGAGAAAAATGGACCAAATTTTTTTCAAATGGAGATTAGAGAGTTTACAGTTGCTAGTTTTTTTACAGGTTTTTCTCTTAAGCATTATGTGGGACGTCCTGATTATGCCATTACCATATTTTTTTCTAATGAGGAGATGACACAAGATTCATCTCTAATAGATTATGACTTTGAGGGTAAACTAAGGAAAATTGCTTATGATATATTACCTAAAAGAGGAGAAACAAATTTTACTGGATTGCTCGAGGATTATTATGGAAAATTAGAAAATCAACAAATAGAACCTTATTGGGATGAATATAATGAAGATGAAATTTCTAAATTCGTACCACTCCCAACTGAAGGAAGTAGTGATGAAATTACTACTGAAGTAAACCCGATTAACTTAGCGCATATGAATAATCCTCAAACGAATGAAAATGATAAGGAACAGAATTATTATAAACTTGAAAATGAAGTATTAAAAACGGAAATTGAAAGTTTAGAAATGCTATTAAAAGAGAAAACTGAAAAAATCACGGAACTCTCCCAAAGTCAAAATATGTCTGAAGGTCCAGACACAGCAGATTGGAAATCTAAATATGAAAAACTCGAAGAATATAATCAAATTTTAACTGAAAATGTTGATAAATTAACCGAACTGAACTCTAAATATGATGAAGAAATTAAGAGATTCACTAACAATAAAACTGAATTGCAAAAAAAAATGGATTCAAAGGAGACACTTATCAATGAATTAACAAGGAAGCTAGAAAAAACGACTAAAGAATTAGAGGGATGCAAAGAAAGCAAAGATGATGCTATTGAGTACTATCAGGTCATGGAACTGTTAAAAAAAGAAAATAAGGAATTAATCCAAGAAAATCAAACGCTTAAAAAAGATAATGAAATTCACTTGGATAGTATTGCTGATTTAAAGCTTAAACTTAGAGATTTCAAAGAAAAAGCCTCTTCTGAAGGAAATGCTCAAGATAACCTCACAGAAGAGCTTATCGATTTGAAAAAAGAAATAAAAGTGTTAAGGCGTGAAAGAGATCATTATAGAGCAATCATTAAGGAAAAAAATCTCCTCTAAAGAAGTTATTATAATACTAGGTTTTTTACTTTATTTTAAGCTTGAAGAATAATCATATTTCCCTTTTTTCCCTTGAAATTAGAACACAAGTTTCATATATACTAAAAACATAATTTTTTATAACTTAGTTTTCTATTATTATTTAGTTTTACACAATAGTTTTAAAAGTAAAATTTTATATAATTATTATAAAAGATTATAAAATATTAAAAAAAGGTGTGTAAAAACGTCAATTGATACAAAATCATTCGATAACATACTCAGTAAGATTATTAAGTCAGAGAGCGGTATTAAAAAAGTGATTTTGGTTGATCGCACGGGATTAACCATCGCAAGTGTTTCAAAATTTTCCTATTTTCCAGCTGATGTAGACGGAATTGGTGCTATAGCCAGTGCTGTTTTCTGCGCATCTGAAGAACAAGGAAAAAACCTCGAGCTCGGTGATTTGGACATTGTGACAAGTGAATTCAGCGGAGGTAAGATTTTTGCTGCTGCGTGCGGATTTAAAGGTGTCCTATGCCTTATTAGTGATCCCGATATAAATATTGGGTTGATTAGACTTATATTAAAAAGATCTGGAGATGAACTTAAAGAAATATTAGATGAGTTCTTATCAGAAATTCCAGAAGCAATGGACAGCGGTCTTGATTTATCAGATCTTGATGAGTTGACCCCTGATTAACTTCTAAATAGCATAATCTTTAATTTTCATACTTATTTTTGCCTAATTAGTAAATTTCATCATAATCAATTATATTACGTTAATTTTATAGATTTATTTTAGTAATTCTTTAACAATTGCCTATGGAAAAGAACTTATGAGAGATGATATCGAAAAGAGATTACATAGGGTTGCAATAACTTTAGATAAAGATAATCTCAAGTGTCCGTATTCAAAAAAATGTGATAAGGCAAAATACTGCAAAAGATGTAATGTTTTTTTTGAGAAATGTACCCTTTTCAAAGATCTAAATCTTTCATTATGATTTGCCTAATAAAAGAAAAAAAGGAAAATTGATTTAATTTTAAAAAATTCTAAATTTTGTTATTTTAAAGCTTGTTCTTTCTAATTATAAGTTGAATTATTTTACCATGCTACTTCATATTTACATTGTCTAGCGCCTTCCATTCTACATTCACCGGGAATGTGTTTAACTCTTGGAATTTGACCATCAGCTCTGAGCTTATACATAAATCCTTCAATAATCCCAATATCGTATGAACATGGATAGGGGCTACTACAAGTCATAATTCCTTTGTTTTTACCAGTTTTTTCATATGCATAATGCCCAATCTCTCCATTTTGATAATTCATATGGTAAGCCTGGTCCATCATTGCTAGGGCTTTTTCAATGGTATCAAGTTGAGGTGGAAGAACGGCTGTTTCCGGGATTTTCATTCCAATGACTTTTAGTGTCGCATTTCCTAATTTCTCTGCGATAACCTTGAATGCGTTTAAATAGTTCTGAAGTTTAAACCATTTTCGAGGTTGAGGTTCTTTAATGCCATTTTCTTCGAGAATTTGGTAAGCTGTCTTTTTAAAAGCGCCCATTCCTTCCACAACTGCCAGAATAGATTCTCCATTGACATCTACATTTGGAGAATATGATTTATAAACTGCCACTTAAAGTTTCACCTTTTTGTATATTTATATTTGATTTACTTAGGAACTATAAATCTAAAATATAAACCTAGCTTTTGAATAATTATTCTTAACAGTGCTACGAAATAGATTTAAAAAATGAATTATTAAAAAAATCTAAAAGCACTCGTATAACTTAGAACCACTTTTTAAATGAAAGTGTATATAAGCTAAATTATTGTGTGATTTTTATGAAGTTAGGATTAGAAAATAAGGTTGCATTAGTTTTGGCCTCGAGCAAAGGATTAGGGTTTGCTTGCGCTAAAGGATTATATGAAGAAGGTGCGAATATTGTAATAAGCAGCCGTTCTGAGGAAAATTTGAGGGTTGCGAAGCAAAAGATTGAAAATCTTAAATCCATAAGTGAAAATAATAAATTATTCACGGTTGCTGTAGATTTATTGTATGAAGACCAAATTAAAACATTAGTCGAAAAAACTTTTAACGAATTTGGACGCATTGATATCTTAGTGCATAATGCTGGAGGACCTCCATCAGCACCTATTAATAAAATTACTCAAGAGGAGTGGTCAGATTCAATTGAGTTAAACCTTCGCTCTTTCATTAGAATTTCAGATTTAATTGTACCAATTATGCAAAAACAGAAATATGGAAAAATCATCGCAATTACCTCTATTTCGGTAAAACAACCATTGGAAAATTTAGTGCTCTCAAATACTACTCGTCTTGGAGTCGTGGGCTACGCGAAAACCCTCGCAAATGAATTTGCAAAAGACAATATATTAGTTAATGTGGTTTGCCCCGGTCCTAACCTTACGGATAGAATGAAAGAAATAATAAGCAAAATGGCTCAAGATATGGGAAAATCTGAGAAAGAGGTCGAAAAAAATTGGACACATCAAATACCATTAGGTAGAATGGGCAAACCAGATGATTTAGCGAATTTAGTTGTCTTTCTGGCTTCTGAACGAGCAAGCTATATTACTGGGACAGTAATACAAGTAGATGGGGGATTTGTAAAAAGTCCATTTTAACAAGAAATCTAATTTTCTAAAAGACCATAAATATATATTTCAAAATTGTTTTGTCAGTAATGTAAATTCAGAAAATATTTTGAGATAATCAAAATTAGTGGAACCATCGATATTTCCTCTGAATTAATAAAAATTTATATAGATATTTAATGTAGTTAATATCAATAGAACTCTTATAGGATAAAAAAAATGAAATTTCTGAATAAAAGAAATAAAACTTGTGGATTTATAGCTATATGTTTTGTTTTGATGCTATCCTACCAGATTGTATCAGTTACATCTCCAAATGATTCCAAAACTATAAATACTCAGGAGAATCCCAAGATTTCTGCTCAAATAAGTGATACGGAATACGATTGGCTTAATAATTCTGGCTTTGACACTTCGGAATACTGGTATAGTCAAAATAATACTGATACTTTAAATCCAGATGTTAATGCTTCTATTAGTAATGGTTTTGCAGATTTCGAGATATTAGGAAATGTAGACACTAAAATAATTGATGATCCCCTTAATGATGGTACTTGGCATGCATTTACTTATAGCAATTTTCGACTACCAGAGGATTATGGTATTGATTCAAGAGGTTGTTGGGTTACACACGAATGGGATGAAGATGAAGATCAGACTCATAATTATCCTATTATCCATTGGAAAAAAAACGTTAGCATGGGATTTGATATGTCAGATTATAATATTACTTCTGCATCTCTTGAGGTAATGTTTAATGCATCTGTTGGTACTAATGTAGATACTGAGAATGATGATGATTCAGGGGGCAGTGGGAATTGGCAATATTCTATTGGTGATTTTGTAGAATTTTATGTAGAACTTTCAGATATATATGGTACTAATCCATATAGAGTGCGATATAATAAAACTTATAATCTAGGGCAAGATGGTATTTCACCACAAATAACTACTATCGAAGAAAAGCCAATTGAACCACAAGGTGATGAGGATGACTTAATTAGTGCCTTGAATTCAGCTTTTGAGGGCAGTCCTGGTCATTCTAACTTTAATATCACTTTAGGAATAACTATTTATTGTGAAGATAATGATCCGAATATAGATGTGGACACATATGATCCATTAATCATTAGATCATGTAATTTATCATTTACTTACGAGAAATTAATTGATGAATTCAATTCTATATCTTGGAATCAAGATGCCAATAAACTTAGTGATCTTAGCCCTGGAAATGATACTAGTGTTGTAGCAACGGAAGCAAATCTTAAATTTAAATATACTATTGATAAAAATTGGACAACAAATACAGGTTCTCAGAATTCTGAAATCAATATATATTTAAATAGAAATCCTTACCCAATACCAATAAAATTAATTCATGTTAATGTGTCTGATTTTGAACAAGAAGCGGATTTAAATCTTATTCCTCCAGTGGATAGTGTAAATCTTTCAATTGAAATTTTAATTAAAGATGATTTTGGGCTTGATGATATTATTACAATATCAATTGATAATGTTACCCTTGACATTTCTTATATAATCTATTTTGACATTCCTCACTCAGGAGGAGATGGTGGCGGAGGTGGAACTAAAATTATACGTGGTGAAGATTATACACCGATTGTTATCGGATTAGTTGCAGGGATTATTGGTCTTATCGCGGTATTCGGAGCATATCAGGCACACTTTAAACATCCGTTAATGGTAAGAAAAATTAGAAAACTCAAGAAAAAAATCAAGAAGGGAAAAACTCTGAAATCGTTAGCAGTAAATCCGAGAGAAGAAATTATTCGAGATAATTTTAAAGCAAAAACACGGCAAGCATTAGATGAAGAATTTTTGCAGCCTGAAGTTTTAGGAAAAATGAATAAAATAAAAGAACAAGGAGGAGGGAAATAAATGCCTCAAGGGATCGTAATAACCAAATGGACACATGATAAGGGGATGATTGTTGATACGAAATACCCTGAAACTATTGAAGTTGATTTGGATGATATGATGCGGGTATTCTATGCGCATGTTGTAGGTGCTGGAGCAGGGGGAGATGTGTTAGTGAGGCTTGAAAAGGCGCGATCTAATGTGTCAAGTCATTTTACCGGAATGGATGCTAAAGTACCTTACTTAGTTAATTTGATGCTAGAGATAGGAGAAGATCCCGATATGTACGGTGAAGCGGTTATTAAAGAAATTAATGAAAATATTATAAAATATCTTGATCAAATGACGGGAACAGATGTTAATAAAGACTATAGCACTAAGAAGACCTTAAAAGAATACCTAAAAAATGCCTTATTTCTTTTGGATCGTTTAAAAAATATGACAAGAGAGCAGCGGTTAGCTCAAATTTATAGTAGCAAAAAATCGCGGTCAATTTTAGAGATATTACATCAACAAGCGTATTCTAGAAGAGAGTTGCAAAACATCTTAGAAGAAAAATTAGGAGCATTTGTATCCAATATTGAATATACACTGGATCCATTCATTAAAACTAATCTCGTGAAACAGGATTGGATTGAGGGATTTTCGGATATCTTCTTATTTCTAATTTCAGATTTTACTCTTTTTAGAAAACCGGCAGATAATACACTTAAGAATGCGAGAAAAAATGTACCAAGTCCAGATTTAGCTAAAACATATCGTGAAGAAGTGGGTAAATTCTTCTCAACTTATCAACCAACAATTATAGATAGTGTAAATATTGCGCTTAATTTGCTAAATCCCGATAAATACGATTTCATCGTACTATTACGAGAACGAGCATATCCTTTGAATAAATTGCCAAAAAGTCCTGCTGATAGTTTCTTAGATACTAGAGCACTTTTAGAATCATTAGCAAAGGATCAAATTATAAAGATTATAAAAGATAAAAGAGATATTGAGTGGGTTTTTTTATTCACTGATGTTTCAGCTGAAACCTTTTATCCGGAATACATGCTTGAGAATATTCGAGCAGCGCCCTTAAAAAAAGAGATAGCAATTAAGCATTTAGAATTACTTGAAGTAGCATACCAGAAATAAGAATTAATACATTTTTTTATAATTCTACTTTTTAACCTTTTTTGTTCTAACTAGTTTATTAAAATAATACAGGATTGGTAATTCCAAGATATTTATCAATTACTTCTAAAATATCTTCTTTTGTTCCCATATAAGCAAATAATTGATGTGTTGCTTTTCCATGAGACAACGTCCCTTGAGTTTCAAATTGATTTAGTTGGAGCTCTATTTCTCCAAAATTTAAAAATAATTTATCTGGAGTTTCTGAGTTGTAAGATTGAATCACACCAATTTCAGAGTCCGGATGATCTCGTGAAACGTCAAAACAATTCTCTTGCGATTTTGGGACATCATCAGATAATTTAACTAATAATCCCCAATCTTCAGTTTCGGGAATATCCAACACATACCCTATTTTTGCTTGCATAGTATAATCAATGTCTTCAGGACGGATGGCTAATTTGTATATGTCATAGACATCAATTTTAAAGGCCACATAATCTTCTCCAATTATCAATCGATCGTGAGGTATTGTTCGAAAATATGACAGTGGTTTAGGATTTGGATTTGTTGGTATTAACACCGTTCCAGGATTATAGGGACCTCCACTGATGATTTGAGTTAATGTCCAACCATTAACATTTAGATTTGTACTCTTTAACTTGCATTCTTCAATGTATTCAATTCCACAATAAGGAATACCAATAGAATATCGTTCTTTTATGAGAGAAATTTTTCTTATTATTTCCCCATCATACTGCTCTTTAGTTCTTTGATTTGTTAAAGAAATTTTACTAGACACTGAACAAAAAGCATTTGATTTGTTTTCTAAAATATAATCAGCTGGATCAAGACCCTCTGGACAAAACCATTCTTCCCAAGTTTCAGGTTTTTTGTAAAAAAAATATCTTTCAGGACTTATCCAAAATCTATCTCCTCCAATGTTCCACTCATTTTTCTCAATCACATCTTTTATATTTGGCGCAGTCCATAATAAATTATAACAATCTCTTTTAGGAAACACCCCTAGAACTCGACCACCATATATTGAAATAATTATTGAAGCTTCACCAAACTCCATTTCAACGATATTCGTACTCTTCCCTATTTTATTTAATAAATCACTTTTGGTATTATAACTCATGGCTAATACTTTTCCTTTAGTTATTTTATTATAATATTCATTAGAAGTTTTGATTTTATTAAATTTAATAATTAACTCTGAAAATTTCAAACTTATTATTTACCAAGAAAACTAATAATTTTTATATTTTATTGACATTTAAAATATAGATTAAGATTTTTACTCTATTATCATAAGAACTAAATAAAAAAGAAGTGAAAAATCTGCCTAAAGTTGTACATTTTGAAATTAATGTTGATGATCCAAAAAGAGCAATTAAATTCTATGAAAAAACATTCGGATGGGAATTCACCAAATGGGAAGGCCCTATGAACTATTGGTTAATTAAAACAGGAGAAGATTCCGAACAAGGGATAAATGGAGGTTTAATGAAAAGACAGGAACCTGAAGCTTCAGTCCAAAATGCTATTGATGTATCGTCTGTTGATGAATATATTAATAAAATTGAAGCATATGGTGGAAAGATTTATGCTCCTAAAATGCCTATCCCTGGAGTAGGTTGGGTTGCTGGATTTATGGATACAGAGGGAAATAAATTTACGATCATTCAAAGCGATGAGACTGTAAAATAATGACTAAAGATTCACGAAAAAATAAAAAGAAAAATTTAGGTTGGTTTTAAACCTAAATAAAATAACGCTGCGCTTCCGATCATAGCAGACCTTATGACAATTAAAATTATCCCCGGAGAAAATAAACCATCTAAAATACCACCTGTCGTGTATACAAACGCTCCAATTGATAAGAACAAAAATTTTTTTCTTATTGCTCCCTTAGTCTGGATTGCTCTAATTAGAAAGCCAAATCCGAGAAAGATAATTATGGAAAGTAAAAATATCAATGCTAAAAAGTAAACTACGGAATCTTCAACCAAGTTATCATTTATTAAATCAGTGCCTGGTATAGTTGGATTCGCATAAGTCACTGAACCTGTTGGATCTAAGAAGAGGAACAGGTCAAAAATGATACCTAAAATGATATATACCCCAACTATATACCATTTCTTCTGTGGAGTTAAAATTTCAGCAGCAATATACATGGCAAATATAACTACGCCTGGAAACCACATCCAATTAACAATCCCGATAAAACCACTGCTATTATCTACATTTCTTCCTGTTAAGAGAATATGGGCAAAGTCAAGAAAATCTCCAAAATAGATAAGCCCAGCAAAGAAATAGGTTAAACCTAGATATAAAAGCAGATCCGCATCTATTTTTTTTCCACGATAGATAAAAAAAAGTCCTATTAAACATGTTAAAACAAAAACTCCCGTCGCTGTAATCCCATTTAACCATCCTACATACGATAGAGCTATATCATCTCACCTTTTTAAGTTAATTCCATAAATTTTTACAATTATATGTAAGGTTACCTTTTTATAAATTTAAATCTTTTTCACATGAGCAATTAATTAGTCTATTTGAAAAAAAATTGTTTGAGAAATTATAAATTCTTAGCAGATTATTTCTATGTAATTTTTTTAAGAGTTCTAGAAAACAGATAAAATCTCATACCATTATTAATTCTTTTCACTTATTATATTTTTATTGTGTAATTTCTTAATAGTCAAGGATAATGTCTCATCGAATTCTTCACCCTCAACCACACATTTAAAAGAAAGATCCTCAGAATGAAATAATTCTGTAAAATATCCAAACCAATAATTGCTATAACGTTTATTTTGATGGTGTTTGAATATCATATGGTATTGATCCTCACTTTCTTTTTTCACATCAATAAAATAGAAATAATTAGCAACAATCCAAAATTTTTGGATCGCATTAACTATCTCCTCTAATGATAGATTTCGTATCGGTTTTCCTGTACACCATAAGATTACATCGAGAGCAATATTACGCTTCTGGGGTTTGGCCAAACTTTCTTTAGGAGTTTCTGCTGCTGTAAGAAGTTGGTTAAATGTAGTTTTCCCAATAAGCATCATTTTCATTTCACCTCGGGCTCTACACCATAAGTCCAATTCTTCTGATTTAAGATGATTTCTTTCGGAATATAAAATATTTATGGTTTCTTCCATATTTCTTATCATCGATCTGGATTCGGTTTTATAATTCTCAAGAATTGCTTGCACATCCGGAGATATTGAATATAGATCGTTATAGATTTGAATTGCTTCCTCAATTATGCTTGAGATAGTTTTACCCTCATCCTTATAAACATCAATGATTTCTCTCGTTTCATCAGAGACTTTTACATATATACTTTTTTCCTTACTTTCTCTTTCTCTAATCTCGGTAGTATCAGATTCCTGATCTCCTTCAGCAACTTTTTCTTCTTTTCTTGACATAAAAATCAGCATTATGGTCTAAAATATCCCTTCTTAAAAGATTATTGATAAATAAATTTTATATAATCTTATATAATTGCATTATGATATCTTCATTTTAATATTAAATTGAATTTTTTTGATTTTTTCTTCTATATTATATAAGAATATATACATATATATAAATATATATTCTGCTAAAAAGCGTTAATCTGGATTAAATTGATTCCGTCTAACTAATCGCAACCTTTAAATATATAATTATATATAATTTTAATAAGGTTAAATATAAAAAGATATATGGATATATTAAATATCCTTAAAAAATATAAAAAAAAATAACAAATAAAAAGCCAAAAAAATGAGAGTTTATGGTTTTTATTACTGGTCGTTCACAATCAGCACCAGCATAGTGATGACAATTCTCTCATTTTTTTATGAAGAAGCCATTTTTAATGTATTTTTTAATATTTGTTTAGGTTTATTCATTGGCGGTATATTGATGGCCGTGGCTTCTATAATTCTAGCAGAAATGTCTGCTGAAAGTCAAGATACTAGTCAGATTGGCCATATAGATCATATAGATCATTTCGACCATATAGACCACGTAGATCATTTCGACCATATAGACCACATAGATCATATAGATCATTTCGACCACGTAGATAATGTAGATCATCTTGACCATGTAGATCATCTTGACCATGTGGATAATATAGATCACGTAGATCAAATGGAAGATAGTGATCACACTATTGATTCAAATGACTTAAGTGATACAACTCCTGCTCCTTTTATGTTATTATTCTCGACATTTTTATTAGTTTTTGGAATTTCGGGTATAATTTTATATTCTCTTACTTTCAGTTGGTTGAGATTTTTGATTTTTTTTATAACACCTCTCATAGCTTACTTTATTACACATTATCTCTCTGAAGGTTGGAAAAAAATTGCTAAATCAAGATACTACACTATTTCTTCAACCCAAAACCTTATAGGAATGCAGGGCGAAGTCATTTTAATGGTAGATTACAGGGGGGGGATTATTAAAATCCCCTCCACTACACCTTTGAAGTTTGAAAGAATGCATGTAAAACCAATAAAACCTGATTCTCAATTTGAAAAAGGAGAAATGGTTTATATTTGCGATGTAAAAAATGGCTTTTTATTGGTTGATAATAATAAAAGTTTAATTAAAAGGAGGGGATAATGAAAGGATGAGTGTAAGTGAAGTTGTATTAGAAAGAGAGGAAAAGAATAATAATGAGTCAAAGGATAATAATGATTACGTAAAATTTAAAGAAAAAAATATTAAAACGGCGAAAATAGAAAAAAAAGTCATAGATGACTCTAAACTGATTGGTTTTATCCTCATTTATCTTCTAATGATACTCACCATTATGACCTTTGCTTTACTGAGTTTATATTTCTAATAAATTCAAATTAAATTTTTTTTCAGATAAAAAAAAAAAAAAATAAAAATAAAAATAAAAAAAACCAAATAAGGAGGTTATGAAAAAAGAAAATGTTGTTCCAAGAAATTAATGGTTGGATAGTAGGTGGAGTTATCTCGGGGATCATTATATTATTCTTAATCATAGTTTTCATGGCTACGCGCTACCGAAAATTCAAAACTAACCAATTCGTTATACATTTAAGGAATGGTAAAGTAAAACACGCAGGACTAGGAGGTTCCTTATGGTTATTACCTTTAATTGATGAATTTATTGTAATACCTACAACTAGTATTCAGACAAATCTAGATGCTCATGAACAAGTTGTTTCAAAAGAATATCAGAATATCTCTATCTTTGGCATGTTAATCTGGAAAGTTGTTGATCCTGAGAAAGCCTTTAGTGCAATATCTTGGTACCCTCGGGATGAAAATTACATTGAAAAAATCTTAAAGAATGCTGCTGAAGCAATAATTAGAACTACAGCTGCTAATATGGAAATTGAGAAAATCATCAGGGAACGACGAGAGATCATCAAAGAAATAAGTAAGGAACTACATGAATTAACTGCAGATTGGGGGATCGTGATAGAATCAATTGAAATACGGGAGGTAAATATACTGGAACACGAGTTAAAAGAAAATATGGAACAAGTAAAAAAATCTATTGAGGCTAGAAAAGCTCGGATAGCTAGGGCTGACGCAGAAAGGGAATCCCGCCTAAGAGAATTAGAAGTAAGGAACGAAATTGGTATTCAAGAACAACTAGTGGAAAAAGAGGTAGCAATGCAAGAAAAAGACAGAGAAATTGCTATAGCGGAAAAAGAACGAGACCGAAAGACAATTGAAGCGGATGGTGATCGACAGAAAAAAGTTATCGAAGCCGAAGCTGATGCTCAACAAATCAAGAAAAAACTCATTGCTCAGGCTGAAGGTGAAGCAGAAAATATCAAGCAACAAATGCTTGCTCAAGCTGAAGGTTTCAAAAAACAAGTGGAAGCTATGACCAGTGCTGATGAGAGGTTTTTAGCAGTGCAATTAACAAATATTCTACCGGAGATATTCAAGAATTTAAATCCTGATAAGATGTTTATCATGGGAGACGGTAATGAATCCTTTACTGCGCTTTCAAAAGCAATCATGCCATTCTTACAGCTATTACCCGAATATTCCGATCAAATTAAGAAATTTTTTGGAAATGGTGAAATGAAAGAAGTATTGGCAAAAATTAAGAAATAACTACTTTTTTTTTATTAATTCAAGGGTTTTTTTTTAAATTTAAAATAAAATTAAAAAAATAAAAGGGTGAAATAAGAAAAAAAATGTCTAATCTAATTCAAAATAGGAAAAACCTAGAAAAAGAAGAATTTATTAGACAATATATAGAAATTTATGATAAAAGAGTATATTTAATAGCAAAACATGTTGTCTTATCTCAAATCTCCCTCTTAATTTTAACGGGAATAATAACTATATTAATATCTTTGATAGGCTTTACAGCAGCTAGGCTACTTTCATTATTAGTTTTTTGGATGATCTTCGAGTTTATAATTCCAGTTTTTAGTATAATATATATTTACTTTAAACGGAATACATTTTATTACAATTTTAGTTGGCGTCAAATATTATTGTATTACTTAATTATTTGGCTTTCAATAACAACTTATATTGGAATTTTTGTGGATTTTTATTTAGGATTTGGTAAAACTTTGTTAACAGGTCTATGTTTATCACTTTATTATATTATTGGATATTTAATTGCTAAAAAATGTTGGAGTATCCGCTTCTATTTTAATAAAAAACAAATAAAATATTTATTTCGTATAATATCGATTGTTTTAATTATAGGATTTCTAATCCTGGGTTGGTATATTTTAAATTTATCTATAAAAGGGAATAACATCAAAGGAATACCTGAAAATGTAGACGAGAGTTTTTTAAGTGAATTTATTTTTACTATAGGATTATTTACTATGCTAAATGGTTTTGGGATAGTACTATCTGCCTATTTAAACTTTCGAATGTTATATTTACTTTATGCAGAACCTTTTTGGAATGTGAAAAGCGATTCTCCAAATAAACTTTATATGAAATGCTTAAGTAGGACGATGATTTGTATGTTCTTTTTTTGGTTATTTATGGAAATATTCTTTCCTCCGATATCAATAAATCTCGATAAATTGAAGTGGGAACGTACTAAGAAAATTACACCCAAATTTAGCCCAAAAGAACGAAGTCTAGTATATAATGAATGGAAAGAGGAAGGTCTTGCTATAAATGTAGAAAAAATTAAGAGAGGTTATAAATATTAGTGAAAATGAATTACATGATATTATTTTAAAAAAAATGTTGGATGGAAATTTGGAATTTCAGTGGAAATTACGTAATAAATCTAAGACAGTAAATATAAATGGCACACTTCCAAAATATCCGGTCCTAATTCTTACATGTATGGATTCGAGAATAAATATCTATGAAATTTTCCAATTAAATCTTGGTGATGTATTAATTTTGAGAAATGCTGGAAATGTATATTCTAAAGATATTATGAGATCAATTTTATTAGCGATTTTCGAGTTTAAGATAAATCACATCATCATTTTAGGACATCTGGACTGCCAAATGACAAAAGTTAATATAAGTAATTTAAAACATGAATTGGCTCCTTCATTAGTGAGGCAATTATATGATCGAGATGAGACTCCTGAAGAGGGAATTAAGAGGTTTTTTAAAATATTTGATGATGAAATAAGAATGGTTAATAACCAAATAAAATTATTGAGAAAATTTCCAGATTTTCCCAAAGGAATAGAAATCATGGGAATGTTATATGATGTAAATAGCGGCTGGATTTTTGATTCAAAAGATTTTGAACATTTAGAAAGTAAAGAAGAATTCTTGATAAATTTTAAAAAGTTATTAAGAAAAAAGTACAAGAAATTAACGAAATTTGTAAAATGTCTAAAAACTGAAAAACAAGAATTAAAATTGTTAAAAAATACTGCTCCTTTAGAAAAAAAAGTTAAACAGAATCATTTCGCTAATCATTTAGAAAACGAATCCAAATCTTTTAAAATACTCCCAAAATCATTTACTGCTAAAAATTACGTCATAAACGGGATAAATCCAATTAAATTATTTAGTAATAAAAAAAGCTCTTGTGCTCCAAGAAATTTAAGAATTAAAATAATTGTTCCAAAATATTCGATCCCCAAATTAAATTTTCTTAATCCAAATATCAATTTAAAAAATGAAGGTTAGAATATAGAATGATATCTGTAATTTTAATTAAAAAAAGAGTGAATTATTAATTGTTAAAATATAAAAGAGTTATAATTTTGAAGGTATTCATAATCGTCTTTATTTTATTTCCAGTTTTTTTCTCAAAATCTTATGCTGAATCAGATTATGACTTGAATTTTAGAAAAGATATTGAAATCACTTGGGAATATGCGAAAGTAGATGATATTTTAATTAATAGAATAAAATTTTTCTTCAATTCTAGTCTCTATTGTTTAAATCATTCCGATAATGAAGAAGATTCTAGGTTCATGAATTATATTGAAGATATCGAAAAATCTTCAGATAAATGGAAAGTAAAAATATCTTATAAGCATAATGACAATTCTCATCAAAATTTAAAGGAATTAAAAATTTATGAAGATCCAGGTAAAATTCCCATTGAGTGGTTTTATGAGATTAATGATCTTAAACTTCGCTATATCCCTTATCGTGTAAATGATTATTTAGACGAACTTATTGAAGGGGCTCCAGTTATTTTTAATACAAGTATATTAAAGGGTTCGTTTTCACAATTATTAATACATCGCCATAGTGGCAATAAAACTATTATAGCGGAACTCAGTTATGATAATGCAGGAATAATCGATAAATTTAAAGTGAAAATTGATGATAAGACGGCTTATTATTATAAAAAGATAGGCATAAAAACTAATGGTCCTCATCAAGATCCTTTATTGATGATTATACTGATTATTTTTGCGATATGTATATCATCATGGCCTTTATGCTTAGCATTATTAAGCTACAGAAAAAAATCTAGATTAAAAAATCTAACTATAACCGATAAGAATAATAAACACTTGATAGATCCCCGAATTAGAAATTTAGAATTCATTGATAACAAAACCTCAAAAAAAGAACCAATATTGATTCCTGGAACAGAGAATCCAAATATTTTAGGTAGCAAAGAAAATTCTAAAACACTCTACGAGAAATATGAATTATTTGAGAAGGATATTCTATTTGTTGAAAATTATAATGAAAGTAAGAGAAAGAAGTCAAATTTAGTTTGATAAAAGATAGAAAAGGTGAAAAATAAATGGGTGAAGATATAGAAAGAAATTTTTTGAATAACAATATCAAATTTCGATGGAATGTTATCCAAGATTTAGAAAAAATTGATTCAGTAGAAGATTATCCAAAATATCCCGTTCTATTTCTTACGTGTATGGATCCGAGAATTGATATTAATAGAATTTTTCAACTCAATCCTGGAGATGTATTTGTATTAAGAAACGCAGGAAATATTTTAACTATTGATATGTTAAGATCGATTTTAATTACCATTCATGAATATAACATAAAATACATAATTATCCTCGGGCACTTAGACTGTGGAATGACGAAAATTGACTTACTAAAATTGAGAGAAAAGTTATATATAAAATCTCGAGAATTAATAATTCGAAAGGGTAATAATCCATATTCAGAACTTCGAAATTTTTTTAAACCATTTAAAGACGTTTTGCAGAATATTAATGAACAGATTGATAGTCTGAGAGATTTTAAAGGTTTTCCGTCGAATGTGAAAATTAGAGGATGGTTATATGATGTTCATACGGGTTGGGTGTTTGAAACTGATAATTTGAGAAATTTTGAGTCCACTGAGGATCTCATGATAAATTACAAAGATCTTATTAGTAAGAAAGACCTGGAGTTGGTTGATTCTTTAATATCTCTGGAAAAAGATTCTTTGGATCCTAAGAGCTTGATTCGAAAATATGAAGAAGATATACCACCTAAAAGCATAGATTTAATGAATAAAAATAAAAGTCTTAATGATGTTGAAACACAATCGACTTGTTCTCCTAAAAGATTTCATAATACCAATTTAAGTACTGATCTCTTAATGAAAGGGTCTCGAATAACGATTCCTAAAATTATTGTTCCAAAAATAAGTGTAAATATTCCAGAAATTTACAAAAGAAAAAAAATGAGTAAAATTTAATTTTTCTATATTTTAAACTCGATTTTTTACTTTCATTTTATTTAATGAAATTATAATAAAAAACTTCATTTAAAATATAACATGAAACACAAGATCTTTGTAGAGACCTTTGAATTGTTATATTATTTAGAAATATCTGGAAATACCTTTAATTTAGTATAAATATTATTTATACGAAGGGCTAATTCATCAAGCAGTATATCTTTTTCTTCCTGTTCATTTTGGCTGGACTTATACATACTTGCTAACTTCTTGGATTCTTGGGCAATTAAAAAAGAAATAAACTTATCAATATCTTCAAAAATCCGAATATAAGAGGTCAGCACTGTTTTTTTTAACTGTTTTGAAGTGATATTCCCAAGAGTAAATTTATTAATTTCAGTTTTCAGGATTTTTAGCTCGTGCTCATTAAAGATAATACGCTCCAGAACATCGTGAATAACAACTTCACGAGCTCTCACTTCTGATGCTTCCAAGGAGTTTTTTTGTGGTGGATTCTCAATGATTGTCTCCGGAGTAGACTGCTCCTCACGCACCTCATTTTTTGCGCCATAAGGCTTTGAAACATACTTTTTTTCTTCTAAAGCTTGAATCGCATCATATTGTTCAAAATCTCCTTTATCAAATCCTAGCACCTCTTCAAGATCATCATCTTGAGATTCAATGACTTTCAATCGTTTATCAGTGTTAGAACAAGGGCTCACCCAATCAGTAAGATCTTTTTTATTCGACATATAAATGCTCAATCTCTATGTATTAATGATTGGTCTAAAAGAACTACTGACAATTATATATAAAGAAAAAAATTGATATCATAGATTAAATTTTCATTGAAAAGGAAGCCTAAGTTCATGAGCAGAATCTATTCTGGGAAAACTTCCCCAAATTTTTTCTTTATATAAATTTAGGGTAATGATAAGCTAATAGCTTTCCCTCGGCAAGAGAAATGAGCATAAGTAAATATAAACAATCCAGTGATAAATCAGCAAAAATCACCTTTCACCCAGATAATAAACGTACTCTTGCCAGCAATGAGTTTCAAAAAAGGAAATTTCGGTTCATAAATGAATTATCGTGTCTGCTATTTGCACATAAAAAAGATAGGGATATTTCAGTCATTATATCGAAATTGATTATATTTACGCTTTCTATTCATGAACACCACTTTTTAGATAAGGCATATACATCAGCGATGGAACAAATGTCTAGCGTCTATGAGCCCCACGAATATCTTCGCATCCTTAAGAAAATTCATATACTTCTTTTTCAAACTAGATGTTTATCTGAAGAGGAGCGGCTCCGGTTTTATCGTTTAGAGCGGTTTTGCATAAAATGCTATTTAAAAAAGTCTCAATTGACATAATCACCGTTTTTCCTCTTTAAAAGTAGCGTAAAATAATCATTTGGCAAGGCAATAAGCATGCCATTATGAATGAATCTGCTCAGTAATAAAGGAATCTCGCTGTCAGGAATATGATATTCCGAACTCATTATATGAATCATATATTGTGGAAACTCCTTGAACTTGGAAAAAAGATCTAGTAGTAATGTTTTAAACTCCTTAACATACGCACTATCACCGTGATCAACTCCTAAAAGCGTTTTAGAAAAATTGCTTGGTTTAGCAGGATGTGTCCTAACTCGAAATTCATTATTGCTCCTTAAATCGGGAGTATGACCCGTTTCTTTTATTGCTAAGGTATGTTGCTTATCCTTTACCGCATTAATTGTATTATTCAATCCATATATAACTTCAGTGGTGTCCGGTAATTTAGCTAAGTGATGAATCCGCATACAATTGAGGCATTTTTTAGTTTTTTGAGTAGTTTTTACGTAGAGCGTTCTACCGCACTTCACACATGCAAAAATATAATAGGGAGTTTTATCCTTTTTCCACTTATTAGTTTCCAAATATATTACCTCTAATAGTCATTAAAAAATTAGAATAAAATGAAAAATATTAATTTATTTAAGAGAATACTCTTTTGCCTTTCTCTTTGATTTACCCGAAATGAGAATCACTATCGATGGGAGGGCAATTAAAGTGATCATAACTGGTAAGGCTGTATGAACAGAAGGCTCAATAAGTTGCTCATTCTCTGACGTATTTTGAGACTCAGTTGCTTTTTCAGAATTTTCATTACTCCCATATTTGCTTGATGTGGTTTGGATGGTAATAGGGAGGGTAAGTATACCTTGTATTGGTCCTCCTGATACGTCAATTTCCCCTGTTACAACAGGATAGTGTTCTGCTACATCGGAAACATATATTTCACCATAATAGCTCATATCTGATTCTCTGCTAAGGGTTATATGCTCAAAAGATGAGTCAAATTTTACACTTATATCAGGCCCAAAATAATCCAGTATAATATTATTCAAGTATACAGATATATTAAATGTACTTCCCAATTCAACAGATTGGGGATAAATTGCGGTAATGTTTATCGGATCATTGTGAGCCATATCACAAACCCACAAAAATACTTCATCGCTTAAGTTTTCTCTGTCAGAAGTTAAATAAAATGATTTAAATTCATCATCATAAATGTCTCGTACTAGTTGATTAGTAAGTTGGGTATCAAAGGGAATTGCGAGGTCTAGTATTTCCGAGATTTTATAGGAATAATAGATGTTTTTGATGTCTGAATAATTGAGGTTTTGCACAACATAATTGCGTATTTTTTGGGCATCCACTCTTTCGGGTGCTGTCGCATTGAGAATATAAACCATATAATAGGTATTGCGCAAAAGCGTATTCATCTCATTAGTATACCACGCATCATAGTGAATTGCAGAGTCCCCGGCTGTATTATCTACAAAAGTTATAAGAGCGTCTTCATTAAGCCCGATATCTGCCAGAGATAGCCCCAATTGTTTGGCCAGGATCTCTAAAGTTCGAAACGCATAATAGGTATATTCTAAGAACACAAAGTCATTTTTTTGCTCATTGTTCAAATTTTCACATAAGACTGGATTGGCTACGAAACCACCATAATTGTCATAGGAGGGCGCTATAAACTGAGTGTTGATAATATTGGCAATTATATCATTGAAATCCACTTGACTTCCAAATTCGCCCAACATGCTTATGTAATATAACGTTTCAAGCGCATTATAGGTGGTCTGGTGCGAAAAGCAAAGTCCAAGTTCGTTATATTTATCGCTATATCCAAGGTTATAATATTCAATCGGGCGCGAACGAAAATTTTTTACAATCTCACTACTATAGGGAGAATGTTGAAACATAGATGCTGCCCCTGCAAAAAGATGTTTCCCATTGAGATTCTCATAATTCGAGAGAATGATATCATAGATATATTGCTTGAAAGTAACATCATATTGACTGTTCCTATAGATCCCTACTGCACTTTTCACCATTGTATGTACAAATCTTAATGAGGAATAGTCATTAGAAAGAAGGGAATACCCGTTGTCTGATTGCTGATAGTAGCTTACTATGGAAGTAGCGATTTGGTCTTTTTCATTTGAAGATAGGCGCGAGAGCTCGCCTGATTCCTCCAACGCTCTTATAACTTGGAAAGTATCTATGAGCTCATGATACTGAAACACGGTAGATGAATTCCATAGCCCCCAAGCATTGCGATTCTTAAGAATGAAATTAAGTACCCCATTTCTATCAATGGCTACATATCCAGAGAGATCCGATAGCTGCAACCCGAGAGCGGTGCCTATCACATTACTTTCATTAATGGGAAACATGGCAATTCTCATTGTGAAAAAAGTTCCTTGATTATCGTAGTGCTTCTCTAAAAATTGGTGAAATGTCCCGTATTGCATATATGCCCCGATTTTCTCCAAGCTTCGCAAACAATAATAGGAACTTAACAGAGTATAATCCAGATCATCTAAGGTTGCTAAGCTCTGATCCTCATCATTATAAAATGCTCCATAGAAATAACTCATAGCATCACTATTTTGCAGATCTTTTATAAATTGTTCAATATGTAACCATTCATCAGGGTGACTGCTCGGATCATCTCCGAGTGCTTCTAATGCTAAAATTGCAAAGTATGTATTATCTGCGGTAGATACTTTAAAGTAGGGCTCTAAATCAGATGAGTATGGCTGGCCTATGAACCCTCTCTCAGTAGGCTGATTAAGACAACTCCAAATGAAATCAATAGTTTGCTGTTTATCAATTTCATCTAACTCTCCTAGGATGTCAAGGGAAAGTATTGCAAAACAATTGACTTCCAACAGAGAGGGAAACTGGAAATACCCCAAATAATTAGTAATAGAGAAATTGGTCTGTAAATATCGTTGTGCATAACTGTCCGCAAAGTGTTCAAAAGCCTCATTATAGCATGAGATAATGTAGTTCAAGATTGTGGTGTGGTTAATTATATTTAACTTATTCAACGCATTAAGAACATATAGGGCATAATATAAGGCTTGAAGTGAGGATTCATAGGACTGAGAAAAATATTTTTGAGCTATAAACTCATTATATTTTTCATCAAACATCTCATTAATGACATCATAACCTTCTCCTGTGGATAACTGCAGTTCATTTAATGGATGAGGCACAGACTCATGAAACGGGAATTTAGTTGGGGTATTATTTAATGGCGTTATCTGACTTACTAAAATTATCGCCAAGACCCCTGCTATGAGACCAGTTTTAAGTAGTTTCATTTTTAATACTAATAATTTATTATTGTAAATTGATCTTCCATTCTATTCAATTTATATAAAGAAAAAATATCATTTTATCACATTTAGTCGATTATGAATAAAAAAAAGAGGGTTCTTATGGCTTGCTTTTAGACTTAAATCTCAAAAAAAGTTAAGAAGATCCTTTTTCACAGATTTAATTAATATTTCTAAGTCACAATGAATAATAAAATGAAGAGCCAGATAAAATGAAATAATATAAATCTAGAAGAAAGAGTTAACTCCTACTCATTAGCAAGATTAAGGCTCATTGATATGAGGTGGTCCTTTACCCATTTTAAATTTTAGTAGTTCTAACTCAAACATCAAATCTCCCTTGTGGAATTTGATTCTCCGAGCAAAGTCCCATTTGGAAAGCTCATTATTAATGATAGAAGGCTTTAAAGATATCAAGACCGCTCCTCGATTCCCTTGACAAATGGCATATAAAAAACATTGAGAATCATTTATATTACATCGTATATTTGCTCCCCCTTTAAGCTTTACATCTATAATTTCGGGGGGAAGGCCATCTTCTGAAGATTTAGATGTACTGTATCGTAACAATCCCATTTTGTCTATAACCTTTTTTAATAAATCGGTAGAATTAATAAGGGTCGTAAATCCAGGGATCTTAAACTGTTCAAATATTCTTTTTTTCACTTGTGATTGAATGGTACTCATTTTAATTCCTAGTCTGGTACATATTGAATTCACGGTTACCTTTGAAGAATTAAAGGCGCATAATAATGAAATTGAACAGACTAATCCAGCGATTACGTCATCTTTTGTATTTTTAATAGCGTCCCATAATTTATAAAGAATAAATTTTGAATGGTAATAAAAATCCATTCCTAAGTTAAAGTGCTCTGAAATTTCTAAGATTTTTTGTACAATATATTGCTTTCTATTCCTTTCCTTATATTGAGGGATATAATTTTGAAATTGCAGCTTAAACCAATTAAATTCTTTTTTAGTAATCTTAGATACTTCCAATAGCTCAGCCTCATGAATAGAAATATTCTCAAATTTACATACAAAATAAATGGTTATCGGGATTAATTTATCAGGAGCTCGGTACTTAGTTCCTGGATGGAGACATGCGCGTAATTTTCTAAATTTATTTAGTACAATATACTTGAGAGAGCTGGGAAGATTTAGCATTTCGAAAATTCTTGTTACTTCGAGTTTGGCATTTAATAACACAGTGTCTTCGTTATCTCTCATAGTATGAAGTTTATTTAGCTTATCTAACTGCTTCGAATTGCTATTTCGAAATCTCTCGTACGCACTCCCGATTTGGGTAGTTCCAAGTGTGGCATGTTGCACCACATCGCTATTATAAGGTCTATGATATTCTAGCTTTTGGATCTCTAAGACCACGCCGCACGAACGACATACATAGCCTTCTGTGGTTTCTTTAATATCAACACTATTACAAATATCACACTTTAAACCCTCATAGGGTGCACTAACTTTTTTTAACATATTTTTAGATGCCTCTCTTTGAAAAGTCCTGTGGCTCATATCCGATAATTCTTTTTTTGCAGCCATTTTCTTATCACTTTTTAAGTCTTTTTTTTTAATAATCATCCTATCTTAATTAATAATAGGAGGGAGTGTGATTTTTAAATCTCACTATTGTTAAGACTATCATAGTGGAAAATTGGAATTATAACTAAATTTATGAAATTTGGCCCCAAAATCAGAATTTGTACTATTAAATCCAAGATTCATAATAAATCTAATTAATATAGGAGAGCTAGATGTGTAGTTTTTTGTGAGAAAATAGCAACTTACAACAAATAATATGCAATACCCAAAATTATCTTTAATAAAAGAAGCCATCAACTTCATTTAAGAAAAAATCCATTCGGCTCTTGCTTAGGGTTTGAATTAAGGTAATATCTTTGAGTTTGCAAAACAGAGGACATCAATATATCCAAAATAAATAAGAAATATTAGTGAAAAATACAATCTTTCGACAAAAACCAGATTAAATTAATCGCTCTTTTTCATCACTATATAAAGCATAAATTTAGGAAAGAGTATAATTATTTTTCTTTAAATATATTTGTAGGATCTGTTTATTATGATGACATGTCAAAAAATTTCAATTCAAGCATTAAATACTACGTTGAAATGTACGATTTGTAGAACCGACATTAAAGATAACTCATCAGTATACCAATCTAAAAACAATTATGGGATCATATGCGGAAGGTGTTATCAAAAATTTACGGAAGAAGATATTGAACTTATGTTGATCCTTTTTCTGACATATGGAGGATACTTCGGACAGCTACCTAAAGATCAATTCTCTTTTTTTAAGACTCTTAAGGAAATTCATAATAAGACGAGTATAAATGATAATTCCTCCCAAATAGTAGAGATAAATATGCGATTATTACATAAGTCATTACTTCATGGCCTATATCCTGAGCAATATCAAGCAAAACTCAGGAAACTCATTAATTCACCAGGGTGTAGCTACGTTTTATAATTTATTTTTTCTTACCTGAAGAGATTTTGTGTTCATTTTTACTCAATTTCTCTTCTTTTTCTTTATTTTTCATTTTTATAAGATGTTTAAAAGGATTTTTTTATTTATATATAACGATATAAGAGAAACAATATGGTATTATTAAGTAGTTTTAGCGATATTTCTGAGGGAATAGAATTTCTCATCGCAGTTGGATCTATTGTAGGATTGCTTGGATTCATATTAGGGTTAATCTTTTTCTTACTTGGTGGTTCAAGATTGCGAATGAAAATGTTAGCAGTGATATTGACCTCATTAATCCTTATGAATATATGTGGAGTGTACACGGGTACCAAATATTTTCGCTTATATTAGTTTCTTTTTTTCAAAGCTTCTATAGATGATATTGATTTCTTAAAAAGTGTGTTAATGATATCCTTTTGGAGCAGGATCTGTCGTTCCTACACTGCCTGGCATAAGGAATATTCCTCCAAATGAAAGCAAAACACCTCCCAAGATCATAAAAATCAAAGCTTTTCCAGGATTCAGGTTAAAAAATGAGAGAACTCCAAGGAGTATAAAGATGAGCCCAACAAAGACTAAGATATTTCCAATCGAATTAAAAATGAATCTTAATATGGTTCCAATTTCATATCGGAGATTACTCCCAAAAATAGGAAAATAGATTGCCAAGAAAAATATAATCCCAAAAAACACCCAATATACATACTTTATCTGATCTTGTTTTTTTCCAAAAAATATGGTATTATCTATAAAAGGTATTGTTATCACCTTTTACTCCGAAACTAGTACGAATCTTTATAAATAAAAAAAGAAAGAAAATTTTTTCGCTACCATTTTTTACAGCTAATCCCTTTATTATTAACCACATGTTTAATTAATTTGAAAAATTATGTACACAAAAACCGATCTAATCTTTAGTAATGAGTGAAGAATATCGCTGCCCAGATCCAGAGTGCAACAGTACTAATGTAAAAATCGAAAAAGAGACTTTTCGCTGCTTAGAGTGCGGTATCATAGGCTCAAAAACCCACCACTGTCCCCGATGTAAGAGAAAATATTTAATGGATTTTGATACCATAGTGGAATGCCCGATATGCAGATTGGAATTTGAAAAAGCAGATTTTGAAATATTTAGCGACGATGATGATATTTTATCGCTCCAAAAAAAACAAGAGATTAACAAGGTATTGCGAGAACCCTAGGTTTATGCTTTCGAGTTTCTTTTTCATAATCAAGTTTCTTTATTTTAACGATAATCATTAAAACGTTTTCCTATAACTATTGAAGTGATCCCCTGCGATTATAATATAAGAATAAAAATATAAACCTAAAAAAGTATTTACTCCAGTGTTAGAGAGGATTTAATTTTTACACCACACCCCGGACAATATAAGGAGTCCGATTCAATCTTAACCCCGCAATATTCACATGTTTTTGTAGCATTAATTTCTAAGTGTTTTTTTAGTTTATGATAAAAGTCAGAGTATAGTTCATACGCACTAACTACTTTTGCTTCTAGATCTAAATCGTGTTCTTGAACATTATCACAATAATTTAGGTAATAATACAGTTGCTTTTGAGAAAAGGGAAGTTTCTGATATGAAATAAGTAGATTATAAAATAAATTAAAATCATTTTGAGTAATTCCTTTTTTTGGACCAGAGTTTATCTGATGATAAACTCTCATAAAAAGTGATTTAATGCAGACTTTTTCAATTTTGAGTGCAGCCCGTAAATCTTTTTCGGTGATATGTTTGTAAATTTGAAATATCTCATAATAAAAAGTCTTTAGTTCTTTGACTAATATTTTATGAACAAGATCATTTTCAAAAATGCGAATAGATGTAATATCCTTAGTTCGGTTCTTATTTTGGAAGGGTTGTTCAGAATTTTGCTCAATAACTTCCACTGAGATGTCAGTTGTCTGTTCCTTTTTTGTTTGGAAATAATCATCAAGCGCAATTTCATAATGTTCTCCTACTTGATAAGAAGTTCGCATGGTTTCTTGCCCCGATGCACTTTTAGGATGGGCCTCTACTAAATATCTTTGTGTAATGAGGATATTATAGAGTTCTTGTTTCAACTTTTTCAATTCTCGTCTATCATCAGTAGTCATTTTTGCCTTTTCATGAATCACTTTTTTTAGGGCATCCTTGATCTTTCTCTCAGAAATGGGAAGTTTATGCACAACTTTTAATCCATCTAAAAAAGTAATGATCTCAGGGATAAATTGCGAAAATTTTCCGAAATCTTTTTCGAATATAGTCTTCCTGGTGCGTTCTATAATGCGCCTTTCAGTCAATTGGAGATCATATCCTTGTTCTCTCATGAACGCTGCAATCTCGTCCATAGACAATGGTAGCACTCTTAATATATCAGCTACTTCAAATTTTACTGGAAATGTTTGATTTACATCATCCCTCTTTACTAAAATTTCAGTTGATTTCATATTCTTAAGGTATTCTACTTGATAGGTATCCTTGCGAGATTTACTATAATACCCGGTTCCATGCAGTTCTTGAAGACCCATGATGTTTTTTAACACATTAATATCACGATAATCAGTGGCTCGAAACGTCATGATGTTTTTAAATAGTTTTAAGAAATGAGGATGCATATAATGCATTTGATTAGCCATTATCACCGTTCCAAATCCCTCACGTCGTAGCGGTTCGAAAAATTTATCGATGCTCCCTAAATCTAGATATTTATCTAATGACCTTTCATCAAACACCAAATCAAGGTGCGGCAAAAACAGCACTTTTTCGCAAAATTCATCATATTTGGAGATATAATGGATGATTTTGGATACAATGACTAAGGTTAAGAAATTCTTTTTTTTCAAGTCGTTTGAATTAGACAAGTCAATAATGACAGTTTTGTTATCTGAGATAAAAGATTTAAAGGTGATCGTTTGCTTTTCTCCCTCTAGGTTACTATGAAAAAAGATTACTTCATCTTCTGTGAAATCCTCGAACATAGAGATGAGCTCCTCGACATGAGGATATTTCTTCCATGACACTTGATTCTTGAGCTCTAAAGCTAATGAAGCCAAAGTTAAATCACTATGTTCTTGGATAAATTTCTTCAGCCTGTCAACGGAAGATCTATCTTTTTTAAAAGTGAGCCTATATGCGTCATATATATACTCTAAATAATCGGTATTGTTCTTTCCATATAATAAATCTGAGCTTAAGGGATCTATACTAAAAGCATTACCCATTTTAAAATGAACAATATCAAATTTGTAATTAGCATCTTTAAAAAAGGGAATTAACCTGGACCATTGCCCGCTATAATCAAATATAAGAGAAGGAACTCCTTGCTTGATTAACTGAATTACTATTTTCATAGCCAATAAATCCCTTTCCTGAGCAGTGCCATTGACAAGCAATACATTATCTATTTGATCTCTGGTAAGTCCCGCAGGAATCTCTTTCTGCCAGAACTCGGTATTAATAGTGTGACCAAATGCTATAAAATTTTCAAGGTTTAACGGTGTATTAAATTCGGCGGCTAGTTTAGTTATGATTCCTTTTTTAAACTCATCTTCAATCCCGGTAAGCCGCATTAACACCTTACCTTGAAGTAAGAGATATTGCAAATAAGTGCCTGAAAGGTTGTACAATTTATTCTTTAAAATTTCGCAGAGACATCCTGAAATAAGTTTCTGTGAGCTCAGAGGAGTAGTGTAAAACTCATCCAGCCGGGCGGTAAGCCTATCTTCTAAAAATGTGATATTTTTCTGAGCAATACTTGCCAAGCTAATATAATCATGTTCTGTAATAAAATCTATTTCTTCAAATGATTTGTAGGCATATGTGGAAGCAGTTAAGATTACTTGCCACACCCCCGAACGAATTTTAAGCCAACGTTCCCCTTCTTCATTACTGGTAAGATAAAATTTAAGCATGTCTTGTGTATGGGTGTTTAATTTATGATATGCGATTTTATCAAAGCGATAAAAACTAAGGGGGCTGGCCATTGCAGTGTAGACAAAAGGAATTTTTCTCTCAATTAATTCTAAATAAAATTTATTGGGGTAAAAATCGACAATCCTAACCATATCTTCATTATATCGAAATCTTACTGCTGCATGATGAATATTAACCATTTTTTCGCATACCAGCAACTTATTATGGATGAGAAAAAAGAGCGCATCTAAGATTCCCTTATGTTGAAATACTTGTATACCTTGAAAGGGATTAAGGATAGAGACACCTTCTCTTTTTAATAGATGATATGCTGATAAATAATAAAGCGGCTCTCTCCACCACACCCAAAAGATAAGAAATAACAAGCACAAGTCTAGTAGCGCAATAATCCAAAAGGTAATGTTTAATAACCATAAGAATGTTGAGATTGTGATAAGTACAAAAATGCAAAAAGCCACTTTCATAATATAGGAACTTATACTAATGCTTGGTTTTAAGACTTCCATCTGTTTTGGAACGGAATAGGGAATGTCGCGTATAACAAATGACCTGAGCGCATGAATTAATTGATTTCTAGATAATAATTGCATGTGATAATGATGAAAGTCACCTACAAAATCAGCGCGCATTGAATCAAGAAACCGCTCAAATAATTCTTGGAGGATTGTAAATTTTCGAGAGGTAAGTATTCCCGAGATATCATAATAGGTTGCAAAATAAATGGCCGTTTGAAAAGATTTCATTGTTCCATTATGCTCTTGAGACAAATATTCTTTAAAATTTCCAGAGGAATTACTTGAAATAAGAGGCTGTTGATGGATCTGAAATGTATAGGGCATAGCATGTTTATTGAGCACTTTTATGTATTGATTTAAAGTAGCTTTTGTTGTTTCAGGGAGAGCACCAACTTTAAAAATGCTGAGAGCCACTGTCTTTAACTGCTCTTTATTAGTAATATATAGCACATTAGCAGCAGCATCTGCAAAAAAAAAAGTAAAATCCGTAAACAAATTCACTTTTCGATTTTTATTAAACAGTGAAGAAACTCCCATTCTCAAGCCGAATATGGTGTCTGAAAAAACAATCACAAATAAAATTACGGTAATAATTCCCACTAACAGCCCTATTAAAAGATGAGAGCCAGTAAGATATAAAGCGACAATAAAAAATACAGCAATGATGATAACTGAAAGTCCTTTTATGCTCGCATAGATTGTATTTATATCTGTAAATGATGGATTACTGTCCCATATATCTAAATAATTGCGTTTACGAGGCTGTTGTTCAGCCGTCCCTTGTGGCTTGTTGGCAAGAAAATGATCCGAATTGAGGGATTTACTTTTACTCACTGAGACACCACTACCGCTTTTTTCGAGTATTGTCTATAGAGCAGAAAAAAGAAAGATCCTGTTCCAAAAAATAATAAAGTAAAGAGGCTCATTTGTGCGGTGAGTTGGGGATGATAGATAGTTTGAATTGCCACTATAACTCCAAGCATTAAAAACAGTAGAAGTAGTCCAAAAATTAAATATCCAAAAATATTGGGTATGGAACACTGATATATAAGATTATCTTTAAGCTTTCCTCGAAGCATAATTTTTCCGCCATCATACTGCTGCATGGCATGCTTCGCATTTTTAAATGCAATCATTTTTTCGAACTTCTCTCTGTCGTACTCCTCATTAAGCTCTTTTTGCAGCTGCCCTTCTTGCTCTTGAAATCCATGCATTATTACCTCTTTTAATTTCTGATGGTTAAGTTTTCTTTTAGAGTGAACAGTATTCCCCGAAAAAAATGAAAATGCTCTCATTTCGCTATTTTGAGCAATCACTTCCAGATCTAACTTTTCAAATAAATTTGGAATTTCTAATGTTCTAAATTCATAAAAAAACTCATATATTTGAGAAATTAATTCTAAAGGAATATTTCCTCTGTTTTTACTAAATAAAAGTTCAGTTGTTTTAATTGATTGAATGGCATCTTCTTGAAATAAATAGATTTTAAAATTATGATGTAAAATCGAATTGACTAAATGCATATACTGAAAAATCGTCTCGTTTCCTTCTTTATTTCTTGGACGAATCCCTAATTTCACTCCAATTTCATCTAATACATTTCCAACCAAAAGCAACCCAACAGTTGCTAATTTTCGGTAGTTATGTGTCTGCTTGCACACTCTAATAAGGCTTTTTAATTTGATATCAATCAGTTCATAGTTCATATTCTTTGCCTCCTTTTTGTTAATTGTTGAGGATATTCCTCCAGCTCTTCAAGGTAATCCAAAGACTCATCATTAAATTTCAATTTTAATTGCTCTCTGGCAATTAATGTATCCATATCAATTGGTTCTTGGACATCGTTAATATATTGCGAAACCTTCTTTTTAGCGGAATATTCTTGAGAACGGAATCCTGTGACAGTATAATAATAAAATATCGCGTAAGGAAATACGAAAATAAAGCTTAATAATTGAGCGAAATATCCAGGACCTATTGAATAGTGATATATCAGTTCTGTATCTTTATCTTTCACAAGTAAAAAAGGGAAATAGAGATCATTAGGAAGTAAATAGAAGACGGGAAATGCGAAAATATAAAACAGCATAAGTATAAGCAGAAACATATTTGCATACGCATGGAATGTTAATTTTTCAAGCGGATCGTATTGTTCCACATCTCGAAAGATGACGGTATAAGCTGATACAACCAGTATTATAATATATAGTATTGTTAATGCGATAGGAATCTGAAATGTTTTCGGTTTAAGAGTATAATTGAACGTTGAATTCTCAGAAAATAATGTCGTCCATCCTGTAACAGGATTATAGCTCCAATACGATTTTAAGCTGTTGTGAGAGTCATATACTTGATATATATACCACTCTAAAAAAAATGACACAAATGCAAAAAGTAGCCCCAATACATACATTATCCGAAAATACTGACGAGTTTTAGCTGTTATCATTTCCCAATCAATCCTCCAAAAAAGTACTATATTTTGAAATCATTTGACCTCTCACTGAATTTTCTTTTAGTCCACTAGAAGTATTATTCTCTCTAATGCTAATCTTTTCTTCATTTTGGTATGAGACAGAGCTAATATTTTCATTTTGTAATGGAAAATCATACCCCTCAATATCCTTTTGAGTTTCAAGGGCTTTAATGCTTTCGATTTCCTTAATAAAAGAGAATTCACAAGATTTCCCGAACCATTCATACAAGATTTGGTCAAGTTCATGGGAACTCATGGTATCTTGGATACTCAATAAGTCAGTCTCATCCAATTCAACGGGTTTAAGGAAGTAAGGTGTTTTATAATCATTTTTGAGATTTTTTCGTGTTTTTGCAAACGTTCTATAAACAAATCCCATAATAATCCCATAAATAATGAGAGCAGCGACACCTAAATTGGTAAAGGTAGCTAAAATGTAAAAATTTTGCAAGAACATTATTCCTAAAAAAATAACGCCAAACATTAAAACGGGTATCGAGTATTTTTGAAGATTGTTCTTTAAGTTGATAAGCGATTGATTATATTTTACTAGAGCATTCTCTAGTAAAAATGATTCTCTAATTGAGATTTTTTTTTCTAAAAATTGCACCAATGATATTATTTCTCTACTCTCTACAACGTGTATATTGAACTTGCGCTGGTATGGAAACAGAGCAGTTTTTTCTAAAAACGCAGGTTCACTTATACTCACTAATATTGGATGGATAACTGGTTTATATTCTTTCGAATGAGTACTAATAAATAAAGGAGTTCCGTTTTTTGTTTTTCTTATCACTAAACTCCGTTTTGCTAATTTTTTGCGAATTAATTGAAATAAAGACCCTTCATTGGTAATATTTTCAAATACCTCTTTTTGAGCAGATACCAAGCACTTTTGAGATATTTCAACTTTCGCATGGGTAGGTTTATAAGTAATATGATTCTCAGAAACCAATAGATTACCTCGCAATTGGCTTATCTTCACTGGAAAAACTACCAAGGTTCCTATAGACTTATTTACTTCCAATATTTTATAAGCTAGTATATCAATATCTTTTAAGATATTCCTAAGCAAATTCGATTGTTTGTCAAGAATGGCATAACCTAAATGCTTAAATCTATTTACAACTGTTTTTTTCACTTGCATAAGATCTTTTTTACTCACTATTTCCTCATGAACTTTTTCAGAACCCTTTACTTCATTTGGTTTAAGGGCTTCTGAAGCCAGTTCCTCGTTCTGTTTTTGAAGCAGTAGCTCATTTTCAATAAAAGCCTCCAATTCCTCTACAGCACGATCTGATTTAGGAATAAATGCAGAGTTATATGTATTTTCTTTAGCACTTGAACTTCCAAAAATAGGGTAATCATCATTTTCAACAGGCAAGAATTTCTCATCTTTAAAATCCTGAACTTGAGACTCAACTAACTCTTGAAAGGATCCTTCCAAAGGTTCTTCTTCTCTTAAGAATGATAGATGGTCAGAGGTGACTTGTTCACCTTTAATTTCTGATATATTCTCAAGAATGGGCGTGCCTTGAGATTTATCAGGGTTCTCCTCTAAAATCGCTTCATTAATACTAACATCATTATGTTTACTAAACTCTTGTGCATTTTCAATAATTTTTTTTGAGGTTGCGAGCCCGAATCCATTAACTTTCGATAATTGTTCAGGAGTAAGGGCTACCAATTGTTTAATACTAGTAATTCCAGCACTCACTAATTTATCTTTGATATACTCTCCAATACCTTGAATATTTGTAAAATCATATTCTATTTCCATTTTTTCCACCAAGTCCAAAATATCTCATTTTAGTATACTTGTAAAATCTATTCTTAGTATATAAAGAAAAAATGGATGCATGAAATGACTTTCTGCCTTAAAAAGGGACCAAAAAACCATTATAAAAAAATACCATAAGATTAGTGGTTTTCACTAAATTAACAGATAGAAGCATTATAATTGT
Source organism: Promethearchaeota archaeon (assembly GCA_019058445.1). Lineage (GTDB taxonomy): Archaea > Asgardarchaeota > Lokiarchaeia > Sigyniarchaeales > SOKP01 > LW40-45. The sequence continues at coordinate 560,291 of JAHPZA010000009.1, forward strand.
AAGGTAAAGGGGCTTAAAAAAGCCCCCTGACTATGTCAAAAACAGACTAAAAACCGACCAAAAATAGAGATCATTAGGAAAACAACTAAAATCCTTTTTTTTATGAGAAAAAGCATGAAATTTTGTTGATAAATTAAAACAGTTCCTAAATTTACTGATTTTTCCTCCATTTGAGGATTAATTAGTATGATTTTAGAATAACGATCAATAAAAAAATCAAATAAGTTACAAATCCCTCTTTTTTGTTTAAATAAACACAGCCTAACTTATTTTTATGTATGATATGTTTATCATTTTGATGTTTTTTCCAATCATTTTAGTGATTTCATATGTAATTACCCGTTTTATGATGAGGATAGATTACGGTCCATTTAATGTAGTTCTTTTAATTTTACGTTTTGTCGGAGTCGCCATTCACGAACTAAGTCATTTAATCATGTGCCTAATTGTAGGGATCCGACCAAAAGGAATCAGCATTCGTCTGCGATCCGAATTCACTGGAAGAGTAGATCCGAATGGTGAGGTACGACCAGATTTGCATAACGGCACATTCTTACAGGCATTGTTAATTTGTTTTGCACCAACAATTATTCCGACTTGGTTATTTTTCTGGTCGCTGGCAATTGTTTTTGCTACCGATCCTATTCATCCATTTATCCGGATTATTGCCGGATTTCTTTGTATCTCTAATTTCTTTGGCGCTACTCCTTCCAAGCCGGACTTTTTAATTGTTGGCCAATGGTTTAAAAAAAATCCAAAGTATTCACTATATCAGCTTGGACTCTTATTTCTTTCAGGATTGGGAGTATGGGTCATAGTGAATTATTATTACATTATGTTGCCTTATGACATTGTCTATTACATCTTAGTTGGGATAGGATACTATGTTCTGAAATATAGTTTTCGAGTGATTACGTGGGTATTAAATAAACTCCTCTTGTTACACAATCCTCATCGAGCCACCTTTCCACGTATTAAATATGGGAGATTTATTAGACGACGGTTTAAACCTTCTAAACCCTCAAAAACTGGAAAAAGAGAAGCTCCATGGTAAATAGATGGTTAAAAAACCGGATCACATCATATTTTTTATTTATAAATACCCAAGGGAAATAATTCTTAAAAAAAAAAAATGCATACTATGTCCAATATTTCAAAAGTTATTAATTATAGAATTACGACTGATTCATCTATCTCCGATGATAAGGAGACCAGAAAAATCGTATTAAATTCGTATGTAAGAGAGTTTCCGATTGTGCAAGTCAATAATTCTTTAATTTCCATGTCTCGGAAAGATTTAGGTATATTATGTGCTATTATTAATAATCCCCCTAAATTAGTTTTACGGGAAGCAATCCTTGAGGGAATTATAATTGGGTTTGTGAAAAAGCTTGCATATTTCAAAAAGTTTGTTAGGAGGTGTACTATTAAAAAGAGTTCAGGAAATATGGAAAGAAAAGCCAGAGTATATTTACATAAAATCCATCGCCTTGCACCTGTGTTTAATTATAGGCGAGCAGTGGCAAATTTAAACTCTTTATACCGTTTATTTTCTCAAAAAAATTTCTTTCCATCAATTAGTACTCAGCTTGCCATAGTAATTTATATTACTGATAAGTTGGATAAATCTTTTTCCAAAAAAATTATGCAAAAGAACATACGGTATCTCTGTAGCTGCTCTGCTTATGCTTTCCACAACGCTAAAAATCACTTAGACCTTGATGAGTTAATTAATGAAAAATAGCCTATATAAGGGTTAATTCTATTTCTTATTGTGTTTGTAAATATTATATATAAAATAATACAACTCATCAATCCTATCAATAGTAATGAGTTTTACTTTTTCATTGCTCAAATCGTTCCATTCATGTAATTTTCGTTTCAGTAGTCGCTCTTCACCTTCATAATTCTCTTTGAAATTTATAAAATTCACCATTATAAAGAGGATTTGACATGACTTTTTAGTGGATGCAATTAATTTAGTTAATACTTTGTCAGAATCGTGCAATAATTCCTTAGCATTATAGATTTGGATAGCTATTATATTAAAAAGTATCATATGGGCAAAGCTATGGCCTGTGTTAAACGAGATTCCTTTTTTAATTAACATATTTCTTATCCCCAGATCCATAGATAAAGAGACATCTAGCAAAATATCCTTGGGAGGCGGTTTTTTAGAACTAAGAAATGGTTGGAGGGTATTATGTGCTTTTTTTTGTTGAGTTCGAAACGATTCGGATAATTGAATGATATCGGCTTGTGGTGATTTATTCATATGATTATTTTTCTGGATTTTTTTATATGAGCGCAATGAATTCGGATTTTTAAGGTTTGCATTCATTTTTTTTAATTTAGCTAAGGCAATTTTTAAGTATCTCTCATCATTCGTATTTTTGCAGTAAAGAATGATTACCTTTCCTTCCCTATGTCGGGCTGTCCTTCCTTTTCTTTGGATTAATCGAATTTCAGATGCAACTATATCATATAAGATTACTAAATCGCACTCAGCGATATCTAATCCCTCCTCGCCAACGTTTGTGCTGACTAACACATTATATGCTCCCTGTTTAAATAAATCTAAGATCTCAATTTGTTTTTTTTGGGAGAGCCCTTTATCATTCTCAGATTTTTTGGACTGTCCTACAAATCTCACGGGCCGTATAACCTCTTTAGTACTCAATTTATCTACGATATTTTTTACGGAATCTCGTAATTTGACAAAAACTAAAATTTTTGCCTTAGGAATTTTAGAGATTTCTTGAATTATGAGCTGTTCTAATACCTTATATTTTGGATGGATTAATGAGTGCGGAGATATACTTGCATTTCTTTTAAGCTCCATGTACATTTCATATAAATGCCCCTCTTTGGTCAATACTTTTACAGCTTTTGAACTGCTCTGCTTACGAGCTTTTTTATAGATTTTTTCTAAATAAATGAGAAGAATATCTAAACCTTGTTGCTCGATAAGTTCAATCATGTGATACAAAATTAAAGCTTGAGCATTTATAGAGATTGCGCTATAGAGTCGAATTTTATCTCCTGTTAGCTCTTTAATTATTTCAACTAATCTTTTGTTTAATTTCAACAAATCTTTGCGCATTATGTGAGAAAAATCCGGACTCTTTTGTAAGAATCCTGACTGGGATAAATACAGGAGCCTTTTGACAATTAATCGTTTGACTACTAAATAACAATATTCCATAAGTTCCGTGAGATTTACTCCGATTTTGCTTACTTCCATGGGTTTTAAATAGGTCTTAACATCGATGTCTTTTCTGGTCCTAATGTGAATATTCTCCAAAGGAATATGTAAATTAGCACAGAGTTCACTAATCTTTTTCTTTGACGCACCCGGTGAAGCTGTTAGTGCCAAAATGTTTCCATCAGGGTTTTGATCTATATACTCATCTGCGATTAGCGTATATGGATAATCTCCGCTTGCATGATGAGCTTCGTCAAATATAATGAGACATGTACTATGTAAGCTATATCTCCTGTTGACGAGATCGTTACGTAGTGTTTGTGGGGTAAAAAATATGATTTGGTGTGTCTTAAATAACTTCGCTCTATCTTCTGGTGAGACTTTTCCAGTTAAAATCCTAAATTTGTATTCAGGTATTTTTAAAAATTTCAGAAAAGATTTGCAGTGCTGGTCTATTAACGGTCTAGTAGGAGCTAGCATAATTATTTTGCTTCGGTCAGGATGTATTTCTAATGTTTTAGCCGCCACAATTGCTCCAATAATCGTTTTTCCAAGACCAGTGGGCAGTACGACCAATGAATTTTTGTTTACACATGCTTCAGAGATATCTTGCTGAAACTTTCGAGCCTCAATTCGGGGCGATGTAAGAAGAGGGTGCTTCCCGTTATGATTTCTAACTTCCTTAAGTTCAGACGTTTTACTCACCCTCAATGATAATTCTTGTTTGATGCAATTGGATGTCAGAGAGTGTTTTATGGGTCTTACGATATGAGAGAATCTTCTCTCCGAGTAATAAGCCGATCTCGGAAGGGTAAGTTAAATTATTGCCATTCTCTATAAACAAATAAGGAAATGTCATTTTTAGTATCTTAATATTTCTAAGCAACTCGGTATTGGCCAATTTCAAATTAAATCCCTTACCCCTTGTTACATGCTTAAAGGTGTAGGTGATATCACTGAATAGTTTTGCATTGGTATGAGTCATATTGATTTGATGAGGAATTAGAGTACGTGTGTCATCTTTATGAGCAGTTAGATACAGAGCACCATTGACAAATTTCTTTTCTAAGTGATGCCCGAGAAATATCTGTTTAAAAAGCTTCTGAAATTTTAAAATTAACGAAATGATATCATTAGCATCTTGTGTAGAGAGCTCAAGATATTTTGCAAGCTTTTCATAGTTGAGTTTTTTATGATAATTTCCTTCGAACGCTTCTAATGCCTTTAATATGCTGTATACCTTGGTAAATGATTCTTTTCGTTGTCCTTCATGTCTTTTTCCATGATCGCTCTCATGCACGTTCTGATCCGATACCATAGAATTAGAATCTAATAAAATTATTTAAAGGAAAAACGATTAAATACCCATTCTACCATAAAAAATCTATTTTTTCTTTATATATTCCTATGAGATATATCATAATAATAAAAAGGAGTTTACGAAAAGGTGAATAGCACATTAAGATAATTATTTATTTTATATTGATTATCGCATTCTTAATGTTTTACCAGAAAAATCCGATATTTGCAATAATTCTAATCGGATTAATGTTAGGAATTTATCTGTTTGTTAAGGCGCGAAAGGCAAGAGGAAATAATACCTCCAATTCGTTCTTGAGCGGTTCCAAAAACCCTCAGACTAGTAATACAGATGAGTTATTAAGATTTTTGTTGCTCCAACAAATAATCGGTTCTGGAAAATCTTCCTTTATCAAATATTCACCACATCCTAAAAAATTAACCAAGCGCCAAGAAAAGATTGAAAGGACTAAAAAGGAAGTACTTGAATTATTAGAGCCTTAGGGATCAAAATGCAAGGTGTTTCATTCGACCTATTAGAGCTTAAACTCCCTCATAAGCATGTCATTTCAATTTCTGGTCCTTCAGGCATGGGAAAAACTACATTAGCTTTATCTTTAGTTGGAAATTTGTTGGAAGCGTCCTTTTCTCTTAATGAAAACGGTATATGGATTCAAGCCAGTGAAATATTCTCCAAGAAACGGTTGAAATCTATGTTTTCAGAAGAGTCTATGAAATTTAAATACTTCAATGAGCAGATCTTCATTATTCCTTCTAGAAAGCCATGTTCTAACTATTGTGAACTCCTGTCTATTTTAAAAAAAATAACGGCTGAAGAGATTCTCCTCCCTCCCGACCTAAGATGTATCGTAATAGACAACATCTCTCATCACTTGCGCTACGAAATCTCTTTATTCGAGGAAATTAAAGATATAGTAAGATGTCTAAATGATTTCTTTGACAATTATTTATTACCACTTATCCTATTTTGCATTCGACAGAATGTGTATCTTGTCTTAATTCATGAAGCGACATTTGACGTTACTCAAGGAGAAACACGACCATTTTTCTATAAATTATATGAGAGAATAGATGCACTTCATATCAACTTACATAAGAAGAATAGGAATAATATAATAGAGTTGAGAGTCGGCAAGGAGTATATGAAATATAAGTACTATCTTGCGAATTGTGGAATCGTGTTGATGGAAAGTATGTAAGATATGCCTTTAATCTAATTTTTTCTTTTTATAATCATAAATTAAATATGAATAATATGGGAGTAAAATTACAGAATCTTATACAGCGAAAGCCAATTCATGTATCAGATTTAAAAGGTAAGATAGTAGCTGTAGATGCTCCTAACATCATTTTCTCCCTGCTTAACTTTTCCTATAAAAATAAGCAGTATAGTGCTTCTAATTTAATGACTGATAGAACCCAGAGAGCAATATCGCATCTTTATGGGTTGTTGTTTAGGATAAATTTTTTCTACACGAAAAAAATATTTCCAATCTTTTGCTTTGATGGGCGCGATTCGGAGTTGAAACACGTAATAAGCAAGGACCAACTTGCCGATTTTCAAGTTATAAATAGATGGTATCAAGAAGCGATTGAAAGCAATAATTTTAAGATAGCACGCAAAATTGCCTTAGGAAAAGAATTTTTATGGCCCAATATTATAACCGAATCAAAACAATTGCTTAATGCATTAGGTGTTCCATATATTGATTCTCCCGCCTCAGCAGAATCACAATGTGCACATTTGGTAAAAGGAGGGATTGCTCACTATGCAGTTTCCCAAGACTTCGATACACTATTATTTGGTTGCCCAGCACTGATCCAAAACCTTTCCAAATCTCTGAGAAGAAAAAAAAAAGGCAAATGGATATATAATAAAGTGTCCACCTTTCAAATTGATCTAGAGTCAAATTTGAAACAATTAAAATTAGATAGGTTTCAATTAGTAGATTTATCCATGCTATTGGGTACCGATTATAATCCAGGGGTAAAACAAATCGGTCCCAAAACCGCATTAGAACTGATCAAAACATATCATAATCTTGAAGGGATTATTGCATCTCAGAAAAATAAGTACAATTTTGCCCAGCTCACTTCCGAAAAGATTCAAGCCATTCGCAAGATTTTTTTAATGGCAGATGTTCTGGAAAAACTACCTGACTTGTATTGGGATCCTCCTGATAATACTAGAATCTTGAAGCTCATGTGTAAAGACCACACGCTCAATCAAGAACGAGTAAAAAATAACATCCAAAAACTTATAGAGAATTATATCTCCTGTAAGGATCATTTTTATAAGTTAAAATATGGGCCAAAGCTCATTCAAAAAACGCTTGATATGAGTTTTTAAACCAAAACGGATATAATTAGATTTAATCAGTGATCACAGGAAAAAAATTATCGAATTAAAAAGAAGGTTTTTCCTTTATATATGCTCATTTTAAGGATCTCTTAATAGAAAATAAATGGAGATATAAACATTATGTCAATAAATACCATTCCTAAAGTATTATATCGAAATAAAATAGCAGCGATCTTAGATGAGGTAAGAGATAATTATGGAAAGCTCACCCGTAAAGGATATGTTTATGGGCTTATTGCCGTCGATCAAGATGCTAAAATTATTGCTATTGATTCCCGATTTGATCGTAGCTTAAATTATTGGGATTTAAGCTCTATAGGTGCCGCTTTATATGGGGTTTCCCGACAAGGACAGGACTTTTTTGATGCAAATTACTTGGATCGAGCTTCCATTATTTATAATAACCTACAATTATTTGTAAGGTCCATTGGGCAAGTGAATATCCATAAAAAGGGGAAAAGAGAGATTCTTATTATACTTTTAGCAGATATAAATGTAAATATTGGAGTAATCATATTACAAATGAGCCACTTTGGTATGAAAATTAAGAATGAAATAGAAAAAAGTGGGAGCATAAAAGATACATTGAAAATGAGTGAAAGGGAACTGAAGGAACACATCAAGAAGCTGAAGAAGGAGATTTTTTCTCAAAAGATTAGCAATACATCCTAATCAAAAAGAGGTTATAACAACTATGAAAAGTTCAGAAGCCCCTCTTAATGACACAACAGAAGTTAAGCCAAATATCCACAGCGATGGAATTATTCAGTTTAAGATTGTATATTGGGGTCCCGGAGAGTCGGGAAAGACTACTAATTTCATGCGACTTAAAGAAAAATTTCATCATACCAAACTCACAGATGGATATTCCATCGAGACAACCGAAGGGCGAACGTTGTGGCAAGATTCAGTGTTTCTCTCCTTTAAATTCAACATCAATGATAAAAAGTACAATATTATTACCCAAATAGTGACCTGTACAGGGCAAGAAAGATTTTTATCTACCAGAGAATATGTACTAGACGGAGCAGATGGTATTATCTTCATCGCTGATTCTCATAAGGATATGAAAGAACAAAACAAACGTAGTTTTCGAGAATTACTCAATTTTACCCAACACAAAAAAATCCCTTATATTGTACAATTAAATAAACGAGATATCCAAGAGGCTATTGGCTTAGAAGATTTTAAGAATATGTTGGAACTATCTAAAGATGAAAAATATCCAGATGGAACGTACGTCGTCTATCCGGCAATTGCCCTGAGTGGAGAGAACGTTGTGGAATGCTTTCAAGATTTAATCGTCCAAATCGTGTTAGAATATTTTAATCTTTAAGCTATAAAGTAGGTGATAAAAATAGATACGGGTTTAGATTTCATCCAGCCAGAATTTTTAAGCATTTTATTTTTCCAACAGAAGAATTTAGTGGTATTTCCTTATGTAGATTTAAAACATCTGCACGGATTGGAAAATTTCACCGTGGGATATAATATTATTGATTTGGAATCCACTGCCTTATATAATATTAAAGAGATTATTGAATTTGAGGCAAATAACAGTTATTCTCAGAGCAAGACATTGTTTTTTATTTATGGGTTGGACAAAGCGAAAGTGCAAGAGATCATGGATATCAAAGGGATTCACTGTGTGCTCAATACTAATGATGATGTAAAAATGCTTGCTGATAGGAATGAAGATTTTGTATTTTATAATAAAAAAAACAACACATTCATCAATTATCATACTCCTCGGGATGAGTTAAAGTTTGAGCGTCATTTAATTACTACGTCTCAGAATGAAACCATATTATATGAAAAAATCCAGAAAATTAAAATTATGGCGACCAAAATATTTACCGAAATCAATACTCATCCTGAGTCATATGAATTAGGATTATCTAAGATTCTTCAAGATTATAACCTGTCATACTGGGAAAAAATATTAGATTTTACCCGTTCTTACTTTCAGATCGAGATACCTGTAAAAAACCTCCCTCGAAATAGCAAAGCTATAAAATATACCTTCACATTAGATTCAAATGAGCAGCACATAGATATATTGAGGGAGTTTTCTTTCATTAAATCACTAAATAAGCATATTGCTAATGAATTTGTGAAATTACTACATGTATATAGAGGTGAAAAGGTAAATCCTGCTCATTTAGAGATAAAGCAAATGTATCACCCTCAAAAATTATATGTTTATTTACGCACTCATCATTGGAAAGAGCAAATTGATCCTTATTTTTTATCTCAGTTAAGCAAAATGAAACTTACCGGCTATACGCTTACTCAGAAAGATAAAGAAGATCTTCTAACATTATTTAATAAGTTTGGTGCAAAAATGAATCTTTCTCCAGAGATTACCCCTCAAAAACAAATGGCAATACCACATAGGAAATTAGTTTTGAAATCAGAATTTTCATTTCATGAGCACCCTTTAAAAGAAAAAGATAATCTAATCCCTAAAGCCAAAGATTTAGAAAATTATAAAGCATTCATTTTTAAACGATTACGAGAAATTGAGGCATTACTGGCGAAAAAATTTTCATGACACCTTAGATTTTTCATTTAATTACCAATCTGTTTTTTATTTAAAGGTGAAGATAAAATAACAATTGATAAATTTATATCCGAAGATGAGGAATTTGATAAAGAATCTAAGAAATACCAAGAATTTACTAGTTTAATAGGGCATAACACCATTGCCAGAGTCTTAGTAGAATCCAACATCCGTGAATTGCGGGATATTCAAGTACGCGCTATAAAGAAAGGGCTTTTTTTTAGAAATTCATTTTTAATTTGTGCTCCTTCAGGAAGTGGAAAGACTTTAATTGGGGAAGTTTGTGCGATATACAATATACTTCAAAAATTTGGGAAATCAGTGTATTTAGTACCCTTTAAAGCTCTAGCCACTGAGAAATATACCTCATTTAAGAAAAAGTATCACCGTTTTGATGTTAAAATTGTACTCTCCATAGGAGATTTTGATGTAGATGATAAAAAATTGGCTGATGCCGATATTATCATTACCACTTATGAAAAAATGGACTCCATTTTACGCAATTTCTATGATAAAGAATGGATTAATGAGATTTCCACGATAATCATCGATGAAATTCATATGATAGGAGAAGCAGATAGAGGTCCCAGATTAGAATCTCTTATCGTAAGGCTCAATGAGTTTTTACATAATCCTCAAATAATAGGTCTTTCGGCAACCATTGCTAATGCTCAATTTTTTGCATCGTGGTTATCTTCCCTGGGAAATAAAACAACGTTAATTTCCTCTGATTCACGTCCAGTACCCCTTCATTATCGAGTAGAACTTACCCAAAATAAAGATTCCACTATAAAAAAAATAGTAAAAGAGACCTTATCAAATAAAGGACAAGTGTTGATCTTTCTTAAAACCAGGAACGCCACTCAGCAATTATCAGAGACTTTGAAAAATCTTGTAAAAACCTATATCGAAGATTCCCAACTAGAGGTTTGTGAACAGTTGAAACGTAAGTTAGAGCCACTCAAGGATAGTAATTTAAATTTACAAAAAGTTATTAAATATGGTATTGCATTTCATCACGCGGGACTGATACCAAGAGAGCGAAGACTCGTTGAAGATAATTTTCGAAGCCATAATCTTAAAGTTATTTGTTGTACAACCACCCTTTCAGCAGGAGTAAATGTGCCTGCACGGGTGGTGATTTTAAAAGATTTTAAAAAATACGTTACCTCAGGTTATAATATTAAAAATTTCACCGGATTTCATGAAAATGGAGATGGTTTTAGCTATTTCAAGGCTTTTTCGGCAAATGAAGTATTTCAAATGCTTGGAAGAGCCGGACGCCCCGGACTTGATACCGTGGGATATGGATATTTACTAGCCAAAGATCTTGATGAAAAGATGTTTATTGAAGAACACTATTTTCACAATTATACGTCGCAACGAAAACTTCTTCCCAAATACAATGATTTAACCTCAGAGTTGAACAATCTTCATATTCTCAAAGAACAAGTACTTTTACGGGTGTATGAAGAGCAAAATATCACTATTGAGCAATTAAAACTATTTTTCGAAAAAACCTATTTTTGGTATACCATCACTAAGAAGTTGCAAGCAAACCATATTCCTATCGATCAGCTGTTAATGATCAGTGAAATGTCTCCTAAAAATATTTTAAAATTACATTCAGATCCGAAAACTCTTCGTAAACTTCACGCGCTACATTGTCCCAAAAAAATTACGAAAATCACGAGCTCCACAATTTTAGGGCATATAAAAACTGATTATGGGATATATACCTGCCAGTTTGATATAGAAGAGGGAATTAAATGCTCTTGTGGGTTTCGAAACGGGCTCTCAGATAATTTTTCTGGGCAGAAAGTTGCATTTGAGTTTTGCCATCATGTGAGTATGTTTTTGCTATATTTAATTGAAGAGCCTGACATAAATTTTAAGAAATATGTGAATGATATCATTCCAAAAGCAGTGAGAAACCAATATATATTGAATTATTTATTTGAAAAAGGACTAATCATTAAAACCGAGAATGGTAGCTTAAAATGCTCGCATTTTGGAAAGCTCATCATCCGACTTTATTTATATCCTGCATCTGGAGTGCTTATTCGTTATAAATTGGAAAATAAAGAGCTAACATCTTATAAAGCGCTTATAGAAGCGGCATATGACGTACTTAAAGCAGAATTTAAAGTGCGTGACAATAAAATGTTAGAGCCTTTATTAGAGTGGACTGATGAGGAACCAATTGATGCCATCTTAGAACATTTTAAAATAATGGCCGGTGATTTTTATTCAGTTAGAGAGAATATAGAGAGAGTAATTACTTTTATCGGAACCATTGCTAGGAATTTAGGCACTAGTGATATAGGTTTGCAAGAAAAACTGATAAAAGTATCAGAGATGGCTGAAACACTTAGAATGCGCGTGCATCATGGGATTAAAGAGGAATTATTTGATCTGGTATTGCGCCTACATAACGTAGGAAGAGTACGGGGGCGAATTTTATATGATGTAGGGTATCATACCGCAGAACAGGTTAAAAAGGAAAATCCTTATATACTTAATCGAAAAACTGGACTTGGGATTAGTCTATGTAAAAAAATCATTGAAAGTTCAAAGGGAAGAGAGAAAAAAGAATAAAAAGTAGAAGAATTATTTTTTGGAATCCATTGGGAAGCTAACATTTAATTTTTTCTTTTGCCGCATAAATATGACATACACGGCGCTTGCCGTACCTCCCGCAAAAATAATCGCGGCTAATGTTCCCTCTATGGGGAGAGAAATAGCATTACTAGAAAGGTCTTCCAAAAGATCAATAGATTCTGAATCACTGTCTGAAGGTTTTGTATTGTTGTCATCTAGTATATCACTTATTTGAAATTCTTCAACTACTGCATACGCAATGTTCACATGCTCTGGATGTGGTTTGGCTGGCTGTTCAGAAGTATCGGTCACTAAGTCGATATCAATTCGGATCCTGTACTCACCTCCTTCAGACGTACCGAAATTAAACATAGAAATATCCTCAATATCAGCAAGTGGATCATCATTATAGATGATGAATTCGATAGGGGCAGATTCTTCAGGAAGATATTCAATCACATAATCCATTAGTATAATATTGCTTTCCTTAATAGAGATAGCCGATACCCGACCGATATAAAATATATATGAAATATCCGACTCTAAATCTATTTTATGGCTAAAACCTTGATCATCGCTGAAATTGGTAACTTCAAAATAGACCAGATCATCATGATATTGAGAGTCGATTTTATCGTGAAGACATAAAGGACCTTGCTCGATTCTAATATACAGATTAAAATTCACACTGGATTCGGAATAAAATTGAAATCTATGGGTACCTGACATCTCCGCACCAAAAGGAATCTCAAAATATCTCCCTTGCTCTGGATTATAATACATTTCGCTTTCGAAAAGGTTATATTGCTTATCGTCCGGATCAAATACCTTTATACGCATTGTTGAAACGTTATGAGGAGTAACCAACTCGATGTAAATATAGTACATAAATTCTTTTTCTAAATAATGGGATCTCTCCGTTGTATTATCAGGAGCTAAAAAGGTAAATACTTTATCAGTGAGGATAAGTTCGCTCGCATCTTTTAATTGTTCGTTAGTGGAAGTTTCAGTAGTTAAATTCTTGGGATGTGATGGTGAATATTCCTTGGAAGTGTTTAATAGGCCGCTGGTTATTACCAACAATATTCCACAGACTAGCAACACCATCAGGTAATATCTGTTTTTAATAACCATACACCTTCAATTCTTTAAATTCTTGAATAAGCTCATTGATATTATTGCATGAATCCCTCTCCACGCAAGAAAAACACGGACCATCCACCCAAAAATAAGCTTTTTGGTCATTTTTTTCCACTATTAATATGGGTAAGTCCCTCATGGGACACACTAATGCTGAATTGCTAATAGTCCCTCGTTTAGGCAATGCATATGAGAGCCCGCAAATTTCACATTTAGCAAATCGTTTATAATTGTTAGTTTTGAATATGGATATGGAACAACTACAATTAGGACATATGCCGATTTCTTCTAGTTTTCTCATAATATTTTTATCGTAAATTTGGGTTTAATCCTAAATTCCTCTCGAAGTATTTAAATAAAAAATAAGTACTGAATTCAATCTTTAAGATTTAATTAAGATTACATTTATGTATTAAAGCGTAATGTAATAGTAAACTCATGCTCTCTATATATTTAAAATACTCATATTCTTATTGATTAATTGAAGACAAAGGTCATCTACACCCCATATATTAAATTTCGCCCTGTTGATATCATTTATCCCTAATAATTAATTTTTTGCTTATTTTATGCATGTTGGGAGTTGATGTTCTTTGATTTCTTTCTTCCTCATTTTATTCAACTTTAATATTTATAACATTTAAAAAAGTTTAAAATCAAGGGAAAAGAATCATTCAACCTTTCTGAAGGCTCACGAGTTCGCGAAGGTTCATTAAAGAACAAATCTAAAAGTAAAGGGGTAAAAACAAACACTAAGAGAAGAACTATTACTACAATAAGCACTACTAAAATATGGCGTTTTGTATCATATTTAATATCGAACTCATCTACTTTTGACATTATAACCACAATAAATATCTTAATTATCTATTATAATGAGAGGATTATAAATTTGATAAATATATAATTTAAGTTATAATATTAAATCATAACTAGAATGCGAAAAAAAATTGTCTAATTAAAATTTTATTTACATAGAATAAGAAAAATAATTCGGTTTTAATCAAGCTAAAGATGGAACCAAATCAATCTTCCGAAGAGGAATTTCAAGAAATTCCTCTAATATTTCTGAAAAGGATTTCAAAAATGATTTCAAATGGTGCTACTGGATTCGAATTAGCATATGAAACTGAAAAAAACCAATTAAAAGGTCGTTTAATGAATGATGGGATATTTTTCTATAAAACCTTTATAAATATTGGTAATCAAAAGTTTAAGGAGGCTCCAGATAAAAAAAAACTAGCTTTCAACCTTTTAAATTAGTCGAACCTACTGAAAAATATCTGTTTATGGACTGGTTGGAGAAAAAATTAGCTCAAAAAGATAACAAGAAAAGTATGATGGATGAATATGCGAAATTTGTAGAGTCAAGAGAATACAAATATAAGGAAGTATTAATATGTGAGAAGTGTGGAGCACAGATTATTGATAAAAACCAAAAAATCTGTGAAGAATGCGGTGAAAAATTAGAATAATCAACTAAATTAATTGAAAAATGACATGAGAATTTCAAGCCAATTAAATAAATTAAAGGAAAAAGTCAATAGCGAAAGGAAATATAAGCAGAATCATTTAATTTTACCTACAGAAGCAATTGAATTTGAAAGTCTCAAGAAAAAAGAAAACGAAAAAAACCAGAAACATAAATTCTTAGATGATTTAGATATGTTTAAGAATTTGCTAAAAATGATAGATAATGGTGCGACGGGATTTGAATTAGCCTACGAAGTAGAAAAAAACCAATATGTGAAAAAATTAATCTATAACGGTATTCTCTTTTATAACACGTTTCTTGAAATAGGAAATCAGAAGTTCATTGAAGCTCCAAACGTAATGAAAAAATTGTTTAATAATTTTAAAACTGTCGAGGATACAGAGAAGCATCTCTTCATGATATGGCTACGGGATGAAATAAACTCAAGAACCACAAAAATTTTAAACAGAAAGGAAGAATATAAAGAAATCATCCTCGAAAGAGAGAAGTTAAAAGAAAGATTTATTTTTTGCCAAAATTGTGGCGCAAAAAACAGAGAAAAATATCAAATGTATTGTGAGAAGTGTGGCTTTAAATTAATTTGAACTTAAATAATTCATTTTTAGCTCTAATATCAAAAAAATTTTTAATTTACAAATAATTTAGATATTTAATTTAATTAATAAAGAGCCTCAAAATTTGCCTCAATAACTCAGCTCTTTTGAGCTAAGTTGAGTCAGCTCAGTTGGTAGAGCGTTGCCTTGGTAAGGCAAAGGTCGGGGGATCATAGCCCCCTTGAGGCTCCATTTTTGTAACTTGCCGGTGTGGCTTAGCTGGTTATATGGCATAAAACCAGACCACAGCGCCAGACTCATAATCCTTCTGAAAAAATGGGTCAGACTGGATGTATTCTGGAGGTCGCGAGCTCGAATCTCGCCACCGGCACTCTTTTTATCTTAGCTTAAGAATATCTTAATAACTATCTTACATTTTGAATCTTATGAAATTTAAAGAGATGATAAAACAATATAAATCTTGGCCGTTAAGTGCTCATACAATTACGATTATCATTCCAGTATTTACTATTCTAACATTAATATCCATAATTCTTTTCGGCCCTACTTTTTCTTTTATTGAACATCATATGAGTACATTAGGAACCCAACGTTGGAATCCGAATGGATTTTTCTTTTTTGATATCGCCTGTATTATAACTGGAATTCTATTATTTCCCTTTTTCTATGGAACTAAAGACTGGACTACTGAAAATAGAATATCGAACATTTTCCTCTACATATTTATCGTTATTGGATTTGTGGCTTCTTTTGGAATTATCATGCAAGCAATTTTTCGCGGAGATTTTCAGCCATGGCATTGGATATATAGTGCCGTTCATTGGATTGCTAACTTTTTCTTCTTGGCAATTGCTCCTATTCCTTTATGGAGACATAAAAAATATTATAGATCCATTACAATAATTTGCGTTATCGCCACAATCTTTAACTTTATATATGTAATCACAGCTGGTGTATATCCTTGGATTGAGTGGATAACCGCAGCGACATCCTTCGCCTTTGGTGCTTTACTAGCCAGAAACATGGTAAAGGAAGATTTTCCCTCCACTTTTAAAAGTTAATTGGCAGTTAAGGTAAAATTAATATTCGATTAATTTATTTTTTCTATATTAAAATGCCAATCAAATGGATTATTTTTGACGCAATGGGCGTAATATATAAAGTAGCAGATGATGTCAGCGACTTATTAGTTCCCTTTATTCGTTCAAAAAATAATACCCAGCCTCTTAAGGAAATATTCAAATTATACATTAAAGCAAGCTTAGGACAAATACCCCCTCAAGAGTTTTGGGCCGTATTGGGTTACGGTAAGGAATACCCTGATATAGAAACAGAATTCTTAGATAATTGGTATAGTTTTGATACTGATTTTTTAGAGGTCGCAAAAGACCTTAAAAGAAAATATAACATAGCAATGCTCTCCAATGATTTAAAAAATTGGTCTAGCTTCTTACGTAATAAGTTTAATATCAACCATTTATTCGATGTTGTTGTTATAAGCGGAGATGTTGGTTATCGTAAACCTGATAAACGAATCTATGAAATTTTATTAAATAAAACTCAAAGTTTCGCCGAAGAATGTTTATTTATTGATGATAAATTAGAAAATCTACAAGCAGCCTCAGAATTAGGAATAAAAACCATTAAATTTGTAAGAAACACTGATAAAGTTCCCTTTTGTTCTGAATTTGAAATTAGTAGCTTTAAAGAATTAATTCCAATACTGGAGAATTTTTATTAACAGCCGAGAAATTTATTGATTGTTTTGCTCTTTTAATTGTTTTCGAAAGTTTCTTTTAAACTCCCGAAACCTTCCCTCACCCCCTTCTCCTCCTATGAATTTGGGTAAGAAGAATCTTGCTCGGGCGTAATCCATAAATATGGTAGTCGTTATTAGCCCCTTAGGATCTAATGTTTTATAGAAATGAGTTAGTTGTTCGGGCAGAGCAAAAAAATCAATTATTAAATTCTTTTTAGCAGCTTGAATTTTTTTATAGATGGGCATCCAATGATCATCACTATTGAGTTCTCTCCCAGCTCCCGGGACCCACTGAACTCCATTAATCGCAGGAATTGAAAGAACATCATCTAAATGTTTAAGAGCATCAGGACCATCTAAATGATATAAACAATAATCCAGATTCTCAGCTTGAGAAACAATATCTGGCAATGCAAAACGTTTAAACCATTTAGGAGAAAGAAAAGCACTGAAATCGCATTGAAGTGGATACCATGGTTTATGACACCATAAATTCATCCAACTATTTATCCCATCTGAATATTGTTGTATAATCTTTTGAAGATCATTAATTACTTTCATTAATTTTTCAAGAATTATAGCTCTACAAGTATCAATTAATTCTGGATTTCTTTTCATTGTTAAAATGAGTTTTGTAGGACCTAAAAATGAAGAAAGAATATCCAAAACTCCCCCTATATCGGTTGTACCTACATTATAGTCCTTTCCCGCTCGTTTTGCTGCAATTTCAGTGGTTTTCATAAGTCTGGCATACCAGGGATTATTCATATTAAGTTTTGCTTCCTCCAATATCGTTACGATCTCATTAACAGGGGTATCTTTATGAAACCATACAGTTCTAGACTGAGGTTTAGGCTCAATTCCAAAAACAGCAGCCATTATTCCAGGTCCATAGTAAGGTCGAAAGTTAGGGATATTTTCTCCACCAAAATAAAAAATTCGTGAAGTTGCTTCATACATATCTATAGCAATATCTACGTCATCCCAAAATTGAGTTAAGTAAATAGGATCAAAGAATTCGAGCACTGTTTCGGTATCCGGGATCTTCTCTCCTAATCTCGGATTCCAGTATGATATACAAGGGCGATCAATGATTTCATGGTCCCACCATGCTTTCAAACGTTCTTTTGCTTCATTGATATCTTCTTTAAACCTACTCATATTTTTAAAATAAAATGACTATTCTGTTATTAGTTAGGTTTTGAATACAAATGAATTAAGATTTTCTGTTTATTTTAATCGACTCTTTCATGGTGAATTAAATAATATTTTTTAATTCAGTTTCTTAAAATTAGTTATGGAACGATTTAATTCAGATAAGATTTCAGCTGAAGATGTGGCAATTGCAGATAATAATGCCCAGTGGTTAGGAATTCCCTTGGGGCATTTAATGGAGTGTGCGGGTTATTCAATAGCAGTTGAAATTGTCGAAAGGTATAAATTAAAAAAGGGCGATAAAGTTGCCATATTTTGCGGGACAGGAAATAACGGAGGAGATGGTTTCGTTGTTGCTCGACATCTTTCAGCATTTCATGTGAATTCTATTGTATTTCTTTTAGGATTACCTGAAAAAATTCGAACTAAAGAATCGAAATTCAATTGGGATATTATAGTACGCTATTTAGGCGTTTCTGTTGAAACTTTTGTTATTCGTGATTCTACAGAAATTAAAGATTATCTCATTTCAGAAAAAAAATGTAAGGATGTAAAACTGCTTGTAGATGGGCTATTAGGCACAGGAGTAAAAGGAAAAATCAGAGAACCCATATCAACTGCAATTGATTTAATTAATGGACTACATGAACAAATGAAGATTCCCGTAATCGCAATAGATTTACCGTCTGGATTAAATCCAAATACGGGGGAAGTGCTTGATAAAGCTATTAAATCTGACTTAGTTATTGGGTTACACCGAATTAAGAAAGGTCTTAGCCAAGATAGTGATTATATTGGTAAAATAATAATTAAATCAATAGGAATTCCTCAAGAAGCGGATATATTTGTTGGAAAAGGAGATCTCATTCCCACTTTAAAAACTAGAAAAATCGATAATCATAAAGGACAGTTTGGAAGACTTTTAGTGATTGGCGGTTCAAAGAATTACTCGGGAGCTCCAGCATATAGTTCTCTAACAGGGATTAATTTTGGATGTGATTTAGTAATTACTTATGTTCCGCAAGTTATTAGTGATGTGCTAAGAAATTATTCACCTAATATGATTGTGAGATCTAGTCCCGGAGACTGGTTAAGTATCAATGCTCTAGATGAAATCAAATGGTTAATTGACTGGTCAAACTCTATAGTTATCGGTCCCGGTTTAGGAGAGCAAAAAGAAACTGAGGAACTTCTTGTTAAATTAATAAAATACATAAGTAAAGAAAATAAATCTTTAGTTCTTGATGCTGATGGTTTAAAGTTAATGAAGAATCATCTTGATTTAATTAAAGGACGATCAGTGATATTAACACCTCATGAAGGAGAATTGAAAATCCTCACTGGAATAGAATTACCTCCATATGATAAAATCGAAGAGCGAGGAAACATTATATTTAATTTAGCAAAGGAACTAGACCTCACCCTTTTGATAAAAGGCCCTTACGATTATATCTGTAATGGAAAAAAATTGAAGATTAATAGAACTGGGTGCCCAGAAATGTCTATTGGCGGAACCGGTGACGTATTAGCGGGATTATGTGGTTGTTTTCTCACCACCGAAAATGAACCTTTTCAATCTGCATGTTCTGCTGCTTTTTTCAATGGATTTTTAGGGGAATACGTTCGCAAAAATCTCGGATCACGATTTACCGCTATGGATATGATTGCTAACATCAACAAGGCGATCTTAGATTTATTAAGTCAATAGAAAGATCAATTTTTAGGTTTGAACTTTTTTGTTCACAAAAATAAAAATTTTAAGAAATCAGTTGCTTTTCGAAATTAAAAAAAATATATAAAGACGTTATATATTATAATTATAAGAAAAAAATTTTTGTTGTCAAAAATTGTTAAGGTATCTCGAGGTATTATAAATGGGATTACAAGTATTTCTTATCAATCCGGATGGAACCACTACAGAACTCCAAACTGGTGGTCCAATTAAAGATATGCTTAAAACGGATGAAAGTTATGTTATTGTTGCGGATGATGTGCGAAAGGTGTTTCTATGGAAAGGCATAACTAGTTCTGTAAGGTCTAAATTTATCGGCGCAAAAAGGAGTCAGGAAATTAGGGGGCAAGTTGGAATGCATTATGGTGTTGTTCCCCTGGATGAGGGTGAAGAAACTCCCGAATTTATAAATATAATAGGGGGAAAAACTGAAGCAGGAATTGCTAAGGAAATCAAAGAGGAGAAAGCCGCACATCCTATTCCTAGTGCAAGTAGTGGAGGTGGTGGTGGAGGTCACCCGTTAAGAGAAAAACCGATATTTGGGGCGCCAGAACCCGCGGAAGGTATGAACATTGCGGGGAGTCAAACAAGGTCTGCTCAAAATGTAGGGCCCCTCTATACGGGTCAAGAAGCCCAATATTTTCAAGAAGACTTACAGGTAAATTTCGATCAAATTATGGCTAAATTGGAAGAAATAAAAATTCCGGATGGATATGAAAGAGAAATGATTATAATTGGTAATCATGCTTATTCGGTTGTTGAAAAAGTAAAAACATTCTTGGGAGAAAAGCAAGTCGAGAAAGCAATTGAAGAAATTGGAACAATCCCAGAAGGAATTTTCTTTGCTCAAAATTACTCTCCAAGGATACTCTCAGAAAGCGGAAAAATTTTAGCTATAGAATTTTTAAAGCGCATCGGACCAGGAAAAGCTCAGCCAGTTGAATTTAAGGATAAAAAACAAATTCTTAAAAACCAAATTAAAATGCAACTTCAAGGGAAATAATAAACTTCTTTTATTTTTTGTCCCTATAACACACCATTTTAATAGATTAGTTTCAATTCAATTTTTAAATACCATCTCCGAAATATAGATTTTTAAAGATAAAACCCTTTATAATATTAAAAAATAATAAAATTAAAACTCGAATAAGTTTCCGTAAACATGTCAAATTTAACACCTGAAGAGGCTAAAAGTTTATCAAATTTTTTAGCGAATATAACAGAGCATACTGAACTAGAAGCACTTGCCCTTGTTACAAACGAGGGTCTCCGACTCGCATTTTCATGTATCCCTGGATATGAAATCGATCCCGATTTATTTTCGAGTTTAAGTGCTGTAGTAATGAAAAGCGGAACTGACGCAATAACTACACTTGGATACCATAATATGTTAGAAGTGGTGTTAAGAGGAGAAGATGCTTTCATCATATTGAGTGCGGCAGGACGTTTTTTCCTTATGGGAGGATCTAGACAAATAGCAGATTTAGGGAAAGTCGTGAGTGTATTTAGATATTATTCTGGAGAGATTGCAAAAAGGTATCCGCAAATCTGAGCCATAGATCCCCAATTTGTTTAAATGAGGAAACTTTTCCAGTTATAGTTAAATCCACCAAAAATTAAACATATTATTAAAGATATAAATCAAAATTAATCCATATTTTATATATTCAAATAAACTCAAAATTTAAATAAAGTAAGTTTCTTAAAACATTCAGACAAGTTTGACAAGTTCTTTTTAAAGAAATAATTTGTGATTTTAATCATGCCAGAAATTAAGATTTTTGTTGATGTAAAAGATGATACTACTAATAAAATTATAATAAGCACTAACAATGCTGAAAAATTAGGAGTATCAGCAGGTGTTACCATAGAAATATTCAATCCTGATAATAATTTAAATACCACTGGAATAGTAGATATTTCCGAGATGGCTCTTGATTTTGCAGGTCAAATTTCAAAAGATATTATTGATAAATTGCAATTCACAGGAATAGAATTAGTCTTAAGGACTACAACTGCAGCGGCACCCCAACCCTCTCCAGCACCAAAATTAGAAGCTCCTACCCCCCATATGCCAGGTACGTCACCAAAGCCTTCTGTAACCCAATTCACTCCAATGCCTCAACCCACTCC
>JAHPZA010000009.1:582409-793022 GCA_019058445.1 Promethearchaeota archaeon
AGCACCTCAACCCACTCCAGCACCTCAACCCACTCCAGCACCTCAACCCACTCCAGCACCTCAACCCACTCCAATGCCTCAACCCACTCCAATGCCTCAACCCACTCCAGCACCTCAACCCATTCCAATGCCTCAATTGACGCCCCCTCCAACATTAAAACAACCTACACAACCAAGTACCCAATTTACGCAACCTACTCCATCTACAGAACCTATTCCGGGACAAATTCCTTCTGTTCCAGAAGTACCCTTAGATCCGTACCCAAATAAAATTGATGTAAATATGTTACAATCTCAAAAGAATGGGATAATTCTTAACCCAATGATTAATACTAATCTAGAAGGAGGAAGAGTGCAGCTAAGTTATACTACTTTACAACAATTGGGTTTAGGGCAAGGTATGCTCATTGCTTGGGAGGACCCTTTAACAAGGTCAATGGGTTCTGCCCGAGTAGATGCTGCTCAAATAGCAGACACTCAGATTGTAATGAGTAGAGATACGAAAGAAGACACAAATATTCATGCAGAACGTATAGTTGTATATTCTACGGAACCTCCAATCCAAAGGGCATCTGATATCATGTTAGAAGTTCAATCACAGCCTAATTTAATGGGATACTGTCAAGTTTCTCCAAGAACGCAACATACAATTTCTATTCAAAATGAGGATGTTTTAGCATTCGAAGATGAGCTTACGGGAGCGATTGGAGCAGGAAAAGTGAAAATTATGGAAACCGTTCCTGATAATGTAATAATTCTTGATAGTGAGATA
Organism: Promethearchaeota archaeon; assembly: GCA_019058445.1. Lineage (GTDB taxonomy): Archaea > Asgardarchaeota > Lokiarchaeia > Sigyniarchaeales > SOKP01 > LW40-45. The sequence goes on from JAHPZA010000009.1 coordinate 583,182, forward strand.
TTGGAGGCTTCAGGAATAGGAAGTTTTGAAGTGAAAGTTTCCAAAAATCAAAGGCAAATAATTCCACTTCAGAGTATCTCATTAGGAGTGTCACCAATATCGGGAGAAAATATGTGGGAAATCATTAGTGCGGCTCGCCAAAATGTTGGTTCATTAAAGGATTGGATTTCAAATTACATTATCTTTAAAGGAATTAAATTGAGATGGAACGCTGTAAATATCGCATGTTCAATTATAAATTGTGTCCCAGATCTAACGGGTGATATTTTAGCTCAAGTTACCCCTAACACTACATTAACATTAAGCCCAATTGGACTTATTCCTTTTAACGCAATATTGATAATTGATATTAGTCGCTCTATGATGGCACGTGACGTACTAGTTAAAAACATTGCACCTGCTATAGAAGGAATCAAAGCTGCTATGGAATCTCGAGAGATACAAGAATTTTTAAAACATTTCAAGGATGGAGTGAACATCCCGAGAAGAATTTCTGCCGCTTTTGCTGCTGTTCTCTTCTTAAGTGAGAAAGTTGGAAGAGGTTTTGGGGAGAAAGTCTCGGTGATACGCTTCGCAGACGAGGCACAAGTGCTTCCGTTTGGTGATTCCTACTATATGGATTCAGCAAGTGGTAAAAAGGGAGTCTTGGAAGACGCCGCTCGAATGATAGTAGATAGGATCGGAAATTCATATGGCCAAGCCACTAATATGGGCTCAGCTATGATACAAGCTCAATATATTTTAGCAGAATTTGAAAAATTAAGTCCGGATCAACCAACTATGATTGTACTATTAACTGATGGAATTCCCACAGACGGAGATGCCTTTTTTAATGCCATTAAAGGATTTAGTCAAAATCCTAATGTTGTTATCTATATTGTAGGACTTGGAAATCCAGATGATGAGCTCATGAACCAAGCATCAGTTCTATGTGGAGGAGAATATTTTAAACCAGAAGATGCAGGAGAATTGTTAATTTGGTATTCAAAACGAGCAAGAGATTTAACCGTAAAATTGAAAGCCCATAAAGAAGAAGTATAGTCTTTTTATTTTTTTTTGCTTGATCTAAATCAAGGAATTCCAATTTGGGAAGACAATTTAAAAAATCTATGCTCTCTCTCAACAATGAATCCTTGATGGTCATAAATTTCAGAGAAATTGCGAATATATTAAAGATCTTTGTCTAAATCACGCGCGATTCTTAAAAAAAATATTATAAACTATATCATTCTCGCTCGAACCAGCTATAGCTCTACCAGAAGGACCAAAATAATAAATAATAGCAAAAACCTTCTTCAGGTGTTCTGACATTTATTAATATTTTATCATCCAATCATCTTACCATCACTAAATTTTTCAACAGATCTACTTTTTTCTTTTAAATATAACTGGTGGTAACTATTTTCTAAAATAAAATTTTAAAAAGTAGGGTTGAGTGTTATGATTACTAAGCAAGTATCTAATCAAGTAACTTTATCTTCTAGCCAATTATTCGGCAATACTTTAGATGATTTTGTAAACTCTTTTCAGTTTAATAATCTATTTGAATTTAATATTAATAATGAAGTATATATTGATTTTGAGTTAGACAGAAAAAATAATACAAAAAAAGTCTGTCCAATTTTACGGATGGCAACTGCAGATGATGCGATGGATATAGTTCAGATATATGAAAATGTCTATGATGAGTATCCCTATAAAGAAATGTTAGATGTTGACGAGGTAAAAATAATGATTTTAAATGAAAACATTAAATGGATTATGTTTTTAGACCGGAAAGGTGATACTATCGGATGTTTTACTTTTGTCATAGATTTAGAAACGAAAAGAGGTTATATACGGGGCCTTATGATGAAGCGTGAATATCAAGGTCAATTTGATGCTGTCAAGGCGACAATGGCTTCATTTTATGTGATCTGGACTATGTATAAAGATAGGATCTATATTTGGCACGCAGAAGCCAGAACTGCTCATGCAAAATCACAATACGTTGCCGTAATTAGTTCATTGAAACCTATAGGATTTTTTCCCAATAAGGATCTCTTTAATAAGAAAGTAGAATCGGATTTATTTATGATTACTTACGATCAAAGGGCATTAAATGACTATCGGAATAAAAGAATTCCCAAAATAATTCCTCAAGCAGAAAATTCATTTTTCTATTCCACTCAGAGGCATAATCTTGGGGGATATGAATGTGTTGAACCGAAAATCGCTTTAAAAGATTCAGAACTTAGTAAAGCAAAGAAAAAATTATTAATAAAGATAGATAAAGACAATTTCGGATATGAGACAATCAAGTTCGAGATTGAAGGTTCACACTCTTATTTTAAGTTCCTACATACCCCGATGGTCCACAATTTCGAAAAAACAGAATATCAAGTGGATTCTTTGGAAGAATTATATGTATTTATTGATGAATTTAAAAAATGTGCCTTTGACCTTGGAATAAGGTATTACGAGTGTTTTGTATCTGCGTATCACCCAGAGCACCAAAAGCTATTTTTCGATGCAGGATTGATTCCTCGAGGTTATGTTCCCTCGTGGGTTTATAATTACGATACTAATCAATTCGATGATTATATCATCTTTAATTCATATACAGGAGAGATTGATAACAATATCCGACTAGTATCAGATGCCAAAGAATTGCTGTTTTCATTGGGGTATGAGATAGAAGATTCTTTATGAAAATTTTAGTTTGGAAATTAGGTTTAAAAATAATTTAATCATATACAGTTCTTTTGCTTTAAGTTCAGTATTTTCTATTAGAAAAATAAAATGTAATTTATTAGATTTTTTCTTTAAATACCTTTGCAATAATGAAGTGCAAACAGTTTGGAGATGATAAAAATTGGTTGAACTTGTGTCACTTGGAAACTCTTTCCCAGTTGAAATAATAGACTCCACAGATCGAAAAGAAATCAGAGAAGCCCTGTATCATATATTATTTGTTCCCAGTGATTCGCTAAAGCCTCATATCATTGACGAGATTATTTCATATTTAGAAAGAGCATTTTTAATTCGCTCTCATAGTATCAAAGTGTTTATTGCCTATAGCGGATTGAAAGTAGTGGGGTATGTTTCTGCTGAAATCCATCCTGGCTATACCAGTCGCAATCGAAAATGTGCCACTTTTGGGTGGCTGCATGCCGCCAATTTTGAGGTTTGTCGCTTATTATTGGATGCATGCCAACAGTTTGCACGGAACCATAGCATAAGGTTAATTCGAGGGAACGTAAATTTTCCTAAAGCAATTGGGGGGATTGGCATGCAAGAAAGTGGATTTGAAGAGCAAATACTTTATGGAGTAGCCTTTAGTGATCCTGAGTCTCAAATTCCCCAGTATTTAGAGAAATTAGGCTATAAACGAGATGCGGAATATGTGTGCATGGAAGTGACTCATAATACATGGGAAATGGGCAAACAGCTTGATAAAAATATTAAAATTAGATATTTGACCCATAAAGAATTACGGGATCGAAAAGAAGAATTAAATGCAATGGCGCGAAATGTGTTTTATAGTGTGCTTCCGGACGCATTTGGAGAGGATAGATTTGAGGAAGTTATGGAACTTTTCGAACAAGTACCTCAATCCCATTATAAATTGCCTGATACGTTTAATCCTTATAAAATTTCACAACAATCGGAATTTTTAGAGGCTTGGGAATCGTGCAACCTTGAGAAGGTAAATACATTTGTGCACATCGCATTTACAAGAGACACGGATAAGCTCGTAGGGGCCATATTTTGTCTGCCCGATAAATACCAACTTTTGCAAAATGAACCAATTACTCGAGTAAATGTAGATACGGTCATGGTCAAGAAAGGGTTTGGAGGAAAGGGAATATTTTCTTCGCTAAACAATATCGGACAATTGACCGGGAATATAAACGGTGTTACATATTATGAGGGTACAGGAATATGGATGGTCAACGAAGATGCGGTAAGAACCATCTTGCCTCATGGGAGAATAAACAGACGATTTTTTGTATGGCAGAAACGACTGAAAAAACAAAACGTTTAAGTCTATTTCTTTAATTTTTTTTAATATAAAAAAAGGGGAAAAGACAAATTTTTCTTCCTATGTGGCTGCCTGCGATATGATTCAAACCAATCATATTTAGGAGGAATTTTATTATATTTCATCGCTACCATTTATAATTCCACGTTCTCAATTAAGGTATAATATCCTTTCTATGAAATATATAAAAAAAATTCTCGAGACCTATTTTTTCCAGGTAAGGTTTTGGTGTAGTAATAAAATTCAATGATGGATATATCAATTAAGAAATTATTTTTTACTCTATTTTGGAACTTTTAATACCTTACAAATTAAGGTTGAAGGAATCATTTTAAATATTTCTTGATGCCCTTCCTTTTGAGGGATGACATCTCTTTCCAATGGTTTAGGCTCAAGTATATTTTCTATATTGAAGCCAATCCTGATTAATCCATTGATGATATCACTAATTTTTGATGCGTGAACTCTAAGATCTATTCCTGTAGACTCTACAAATGTCACTTCTTTTTCAAAATAGCTTACCGATATTTTAAGCTCCTTAAGATCAAGATCTTCTGCACCAAGAAGGTTGTAAATCGGGTGTTGCATACTAAATACGAAAATACCATTCGGTTTTAAAATTCTATAAGCTTCCTTAAATGCCGTATTCAAATCTTGCATCCAATCTAATGCGAAAATAGATATTGCTATATCAAATATATCATCATCAATCATTATTAAATTCTCTATATCACCTTCTATTAACTCAATTTTAACCTTATTTTCTATTATTAAATTTTTAGCACATTCCAATTGTTCTAAAGATATATCAACTCCTGTACAAATACCTCCTTTCTTTGCTAAAGTAATAGAGTTTTCAGCGGCTCCACATCCTAATTCTATAATTCTTTTTTCTTCAACATCCCCAAGCAGATTAAGTTCAGACTCCCTTGCATAACCTAGAGCGTATTCAATATCATCAAATGCTAACTTTCTTTTCTTCTGATATTCTAATGTGATTAAATTCCAATGTTCTTTAATGTTGTTTTTACTCATACTGTAATTAATTTAAGTAATTTTATTAAATCTTTTTATAAAGTATAAGTAAAAATTCCAATCATCACTGAATTTTGCATTAACCCAGGTTTTTTCCTTTAAATAGATAGATAAGAATACACTCTAAATATAGAAAAAGACTAAAATATTATGACAGAAATGAAGAATATTTGTCAAAATTGTGTGATGCCTAATAATTTTCTTGGAGTCTCTTTAAATGAAAAGGGGATTTGCAACTTTTGCCAGGATCGGTCGTTTAAGACCAAAAACTGGTGGAAAGTACAAATTAGTGATACCTCTCGCCACAAATCGCTCCAGGATTGGAATAATGTAGTAAAAACCATGCAAAAACATCATGTTACTCGGGAATACGATTGTGTATTAGGCTATTCTGGCGGTAAGGATTCTACGGCCCTAGTAGATACCTTCGTCAATGAATACAATCTCAATCCGCTTTTAATAACCATTGATACAGGATTTATGACTGAGGTGGCTAAGCAAAATATAAAAGATACGCTTACTAAGATGAAACTTTATGAAAATCATAGTATAATAGAGGAGGCAATTCCTGTTTTTACAAAACTCTATAGATTTTTCTTTTTTCATCACAACTCTCCAGATTTAGCCCTTACGGCAAAAATCTGTTGGGTATGTACCGATCTTATCCATACTATTTTAGTTAAAGAGGCCATCAAAAGACATATTCCATATGTTATCGTAGGATTTTCTCCGGATCAAATTAAACGTTACTTTTATGAAACCACTTTAGAAAATATTATAGAAGATGGCACCCCTGATGCCGAATTTAAAGAGGTATTGGATGAAATGGATTTACAGTGGTACCTCACAGAAAGCGAAAAAACCTCTAACCACATCCCACGAGTGTTATATCCTTATCATGTCATCGAGTATGACGAGAACGAAATCATAAAACGCATTGAATCTAAAAGGCTAATCGAAAAAGGGAAGGGAGATCCAGTCATTACCAACTGCCATGTGGTAAAAGTCGCATTGATATATGATTTGTATCGCTATGGCGGGATACCCTATATTTTGCAATATGCCGAGTTAGTAAGACAGCAGAAAACTGAAGAAGAACGCAAGAAAAGCAGAAGAAAGTGGCTCCGGGTATATAACCAAGTCTCACGAGGAATTTTAAACGGAACCTTCAATGTTGAAGGTATAAAACTCTTTTTTAACAAGATTGATACTACCAAACAGGCGCTTTTGGATTCCATTATCGCACAGAGAAATAAAGATCCTAACAAGGAGCAAATTTTACGAAATATTGAGTTACTTCAGACTAAACGATTAAAATAAGGAAGTTTTCCCTTTTTTCTCTTTTTTATAATTTTGTTTCTATATGAGATTATAGCTAAGAAAAATTTATTTCTAATGGCTTATCTTTTATATAGTCATACCCAACCAGTTTAGGAGCAAGTATCATTTCCTTGACTTTAAGAATTCCCGCATAAATCACGGCAATCGCAAGATAGGAGGCATTTAATCTAATAATAGGAGCGATCGTCCTTCCAGGGACTTGTCCTGAAAGCATTTTGTCTACCATGCCAGGTTCCCTATTATAGGTAGATTTCAGCCCAGGTAGTTGAAATAATCGGGATATGAATTTTAAATTTGACTTTAATTCCTCCTGATTTAATTGTTGTATCTGCTCCATTCTAAGTTCACTGGTAGTAAACCCATAACAATGTTCATACTCTATTGACTGAGGAGTAAACCACCAGGCAAACAGAAAGGGAATGCCCCACGTTTCAAGCATCGGGATCTTCCTCGAGCGACATTCTCTTGCAATAAGAATGGATGCAATGGGATCATCGAGTGTTAAACATGCAATAGAAACATTATCTAATATTAGTGAAATATTCTGGGGATTTACTTCATAGAATTTATGAATTCTGAGATTAGGATTGATTTTTAGAAGAAATTCCTCTAGCACATCAACCTTGAATTTTCCAATGTCCTCTAAGGTACAAATTTGCCGGTTTAAATTCGTCCTATCAAACAGATCATTATCACAGATTATTATCCGTTCGCAACCCGCTCTTACAAGCTGCTCAGCTAGTGGTCCTCCGAGACCACCTGTCCCCATAACCGCAATCCACGTAGTCCGTAATTTTTCTTGATCTGCAATGGACATTAAACCGATATTTCTTCCTATTTGCGCACTATAATGCTCAGGCCAGTGATATTTTGTTATAACCATCTATCATCACACATATTATTCTGGCTTTTATAACTCAATATTTGAGATATTTATAAAGAAAAAATCTCAAAAAGTGAGGTTTTCTTTTTTCTTTCTTATTAGAAGATGAAGTTTATTGAATAACCTTTAGAGAAAAAGTCTTAAAAATGTATTATTTTGTATAATTTCCTGATTCAATAACTGTTTCTGGCAAAAATCGGGAAAAATCTTCAAGATTTTCCATTAAATCATTTATCTCGTCTGGATCCACTGCCCAGAACGATACCGTATCATCACCACAAACTACATTATATTTTAATTCCCATTCCCCAACCTTCGTCCATTGTGAGGGAATATCATAACCATAGTCTTTATCCTCGTATATAATTGCTATTACACAATCATGTCTTTTTGCTGCTTCATACACAAATTCCTCATCCAATTCATCATTTACAATAGCTCTTGCAACATCATCACTTCCAAGCCCTCTTAAATCCAAGCATTCGATATCTGCCAGATAATTTACCGCACCGATATCATTTAAAGCAATACATTCTCCTTCATAATACTTTTGCAAGAACAATCCCATGTGATATTGTTGCTCGTAGATATTATTTGTTGCTTGAGGGGTCCTTCTTATTAAGTAGATGCTTCGCGGAACAAACGTATAAAAAAGGAAAAAGAAAATGACACAACTCGTTATTAATTGTATCTTAAAAAGTTTAGAATTATTTTTTACTTTTAAAGCATAACTTTCTAACTTGGTAATTGATATACCTTGAGGAATATATTCAATTATGTACAGAAATATTGTAATTATTCCTAAGGCAATTAAATATCCTTCATATCGAGATAAATTTTGATTTTCATACGCAGCACCAATTAAAAGCAAATGAAGACAACTCACAATTACAAACGTTATGGCAAATATTGATTCTAATCTCCATATATCTTTTTTAACAAATTTATTTAATGATAAGAAAAAAATAGCCCCAATAATAAGAAATAAAATATTTGGATTTTTAATAAATGCCTTATATTCTAAAGTTTCCAACACACTCCATATATCTGTATAGGATTGAAGATTTCCTTTTAAAACGACAGGATTAGGGAAAAAATACCAACCATAACTCATAGAGATCAATCCAAATATAATAATAGGAAGAAATCCTAACAAGATTACTAACCCAGAGTAGAAAATTTTTCTTCTAACCAAAAATAACAAGGAAATTATAAAGATAAAGAACATCCCCTCAAAACGAATCATTGTTACTAAGGGGATAATTAAGAAAAAGAATTTATCTTGAATGATAAGTGAGTCTTTTTGTTTTGAAATTATTTGTCTATATTGAATATTTTCATCAATAAGGATAATAGAAGCTAAATAGACAAACATTAAGTTAATGAGAATTTGTATAATATGTTCCATACCTGTAAATATCAAAAAGGGAATAGGTATGAAAAAAATTAATAAAATTAATGCCAGTAGAATAGCATATGAAGGAAGCCCATTTTTTTTTAATATAAAATGAATGAAAATGATTAGAAGATTAGCAAAGATTAAGTTAATTATAAGAGGAACAATCTCATTAGGACCAAATAAGAAAATGAGGGATAAAAGCAATGAATAAAGAATTGAAGAAGATGATGAAGAAAATTCATATCGAGTTACCCCCCATACCCCTTTCTGTGAAAAATTTTTTGCTATTGCCATGTGAATATAGGCATCGTCTAACGCATAAACAATTTTTCCATCATTAAGATTGAGTGAAATAATTAGCATTATGATGAAAGTTATCCAAAATACAATTAATCCCGCCAATAATTCCCTATTTTCTCTGATCCATTCAATTAATGCTTTTTTGTTTTTTATCCGTGATGTAATCATTTCATTGTATATTGTATTTCTTGTTAATAAAAAGGTTGTTCATTATTCAATAAAAACTTTAGAGTTTTCAGTAATTAATTTCCTATTAATTTATATATTTAATCGTTTTAATAATTATTATAAAAAATCTCGACAAATTCGTAATTGTAGTGCGAATAGAAATGAAAGAAGTGAGAATTTTAACATTAGATAATCGAGGACGAATCGTAATTCCAAAACTTATTCGAAAGAGCTTAGGAATCACTAGCAGATCTCAGTTAATGATGGTTGCAGATAGCGAAACAAAGGAAATTAAGATTGTTCCCATGGGCCTAGGAAGTGAGAGCGTTAAATATAAAATATTAATGAAAGATCAAGTAGGGGCATTAGCTAAGATCCTTTCAGTCTTTGGAACTCGTGGGATTTCACTCGTGTATGAAGAAACAATTGTTGTCGCGAAAGATGAAACAGCAATTTGCACACTTATAGGACCTTCACCTTCACCAGAGATAGATTTAGAAATATTTAAACAAATTTTAAAGGATGAAGGAGAAGCACTGGAAGTTGAGATAATTCCATTGGAATAATACAATAGGAATTCTAATTAAGTCAGAAATCTTAGTAAAATAATCTTTAAATTAATTTGTAATATCCAATTTAAACAGATTTATAAAATAAATTTATAAACCAATTGTACTATTAGAAATATAAGTTTATAATAAAAAAAAGCTTGGTTCTAATGGCTAAAAAGAAAAGGAAGACAGCCGGTGATTCTTTAGCTTCAGCCTTAAAAAAAAAGAAAAGCAAAAAGAGATCTAAAAAAACATCGGAGTCCGACATAGAACCTCCAAAGCAAACTCAGGAAGCTCTTCAATCGTTACTTCAGGGAGTTTCAGAAGGCAAAGGTTTTTATCGACGTGAAATAAAAAAGGAGGAGATGATTGAGCCTCAATTATCATATGAATCAAAAAATAAGATTGCTGAAGATTATTTAATGGAAGAGGTTCCAATCTCAGAGAGGGCTTCAAAAGGTAAAGAAAGAACTCCGCTGGTTGAGGATCAAAAACCTCATATAGAGGAGATCCAAGAGGAAAAAGCCGCTCCTCCTCCACTAAAAAAAGCTGTTTCAAAGCCTACTGAAGAAAGTATTTATGAGAAGTTAGGTAATTTTTTTACTGAATATCTGAATGGATACAATGAACGTTATACTCAATGGGAAAATAGTGTAAGTAATATCTTATCTATACTGAGAAAGATGCGAAAATTTACGAAAAAAAATACTGAAGATCTGATAGATTCAATTAATAATCAAGTAAAGAAAATAGAACTCAATTTACAAGAATTTAAGATAAAAAGGGATGAGATTGAGAAAATTGCAGGAGTGGATATTTTAACAATGTCCGGTGAATTCAAAAAAGTCTTAGGTATGCTTGAGTTACAAGTGAAGGAATATCAATTAAAACGACTAACGGATGAATATATTCATCAACAAGCATTGTTCTCCCAGCTTTAGGAATCTAACTAAATTTTTGATTACTCTTTAAAAGGATTTTTAAGATTATCATGAGCAATGAAGAAAGACAATTAAGACCATTAATTTTAGATATAGGAAGCGATAGGTTCAAATTAGGGTGGGCCGGTGATGATTCTCCGAGTATTATTGCACCATCAGTTTATGTAAATGTAAAAGATTATATCTTTGATTCAAATGTTATAGATGGGCTTGAAGAATTATTTTATGATGAGAAATCTGACACGCAATTATATGGAGAAATGGCTTTAAAATATCAGAATATATTGAACATCCATGAATTTAAAAAAGAAAACAATTTTTCTGTTCTCTTAAAATATTTTCAGTATTATTATGAGCAATTAAACATCGCTCCTGATTATAAGAATAAACAGCCTATAATAATTATAGCTCCATTTTTCATGACTGAATTAGAAAAATCCAAAATTCAGCAGGTTTTCTTTAATGAATTAAATTTTCCTTATCTTTTATTTCTGTCAGAAAGCCAAGCTATATTACAAACCCTTCAAAAAACAACGGGAGTCGTTGTGAATATGGGTGAATCTCACACGTATATTTCTTCAATCTATCATGGATTCACGAATATCATGGCCAGAGACATATTTCCTGTCGCAGGGAAAGATTTAACTAATCACCTAATAAATTTAATAATAACCAAAAAAGGATCTAGCATAAACCTTTATCTCGAAAAATGGCTTGCAAAAGAAATCAAGGAGAAAACAGCACTATGTGTTTTAAAACCAGAAGAAGAAATCGCGAGTATTAGACAAGGATTTACAAATTATGATCAAGTAATTAATTTTCCAGATGGGTCAAATCTAGGAATAAATTTGGAAAGATTCATGCTTACTGAACCTTTTTTTGACCCAAAATTAATACGTATAGATTATATGAGTTTACCAGAAGCGATATCAAAGGTCATTCAGTCATGGGATCGGGAAAATTGGGAAGAATTAATACCAAATATCATACTTTCCGGTGCAGGAAGTTTAATACCGGGATTAAAAGAAAGATTAAAAATGGAAATAATGAAATATTTTTCAGAGAAGATTAGTCAAAAAGTGGGAATCATTGCAGCAACTGGAAGAGAGAATATGAGCTGGTTAGGAGCATCTATTTTACATTCAAAAAACGAATTGCAAGAAGGTTGGATGTCAAATCCAGAATATAAAGAGTAATAAATACAAAAAGAGGAAAAGAAGAGTATATGAGTGTCAGTTCTGAGATAAAAGATCAATTTTTAAAAGATTTTCAAAACCGAATTCTACAGGGGAGAAAGTTATTACAAAGTTCCAATCACAGATGGGGTGATAAACTATTTACAGATTTATTTTTTGAAATAGAAAAAATAGACTGGTTGACAAGTCAGAAAAAGCGACAACTCACAATGATTATTTCCAATTCGTGGTGGATTTATTTGAATTCATTAACCAGTCGGAAGGAAGAAAAAGTGGATATCATTAGATATGTTGACGCTTATAACCGATTCTTCTCATTTTTATCAAAATTGGATGAATTCGATTTATTTACTAATTTTTGGTCCACCCTTTTAAAAAGAATCATTCAATCAAGTGATTATTCTATTAATGGAATTACTAAATTCATCAACTCTTTTTGTGAGAAAGTAAAAAAGAGAGAAGATAAGATATCATTAGTAGAATTGCAATTATTATTAATATATTTAAGAAAATCAGTATTACCATCAGACTTATTCCGTCTAAGTTTAAAAACCCTGGGGGAAATTCTTTATAAACTTGAACCCAATAAAAAGAGTATTTTTTTATATATTGTTATTGAGAGTATTAAACTTGATTTCTTAGAAGAAACAAAGGATTTCATAAGTGAAATTAATAAAATATTAGTAGGGCGCCTACCTAATTATTTAAAAGAAGATTTTAGTAATCTAAGAAAAGTTAACATTAATGAAAGAAATTTTGATGTAATATTAATCGATTTAGAAGATTTAATCTATTATTTGAATAATATTGGGGAGCATTCGTGGATCATTATTATTATAAAGAATATATTTTCTAAAATCAGAGAATATAAATCCTTAAATGATGCATTAGTTTTTATAAAAAAATATATAGATTTTTCAGTGAGGCGAAATCAGTTTGAAATTGCTTATGCGATTTATGATTTCCTGGAAGATATATTTTTATACCAAACAGATTTAGGATACGATAAAAATTTAATAGAACTTTGGGTTAATGCTTGTAAGAAATTTGTAGATATGAAAGAAAAAAAGTACTTATATCATTCTCTGGAAAAACTAAGTAATCATCTTAAAACTCCTACTACGCCTGAAGAAATTTATCATTATTTCTATACATATGATTATCTTTGGCAGTTTAAAAGTAAATTTTTCGTGTTAGAATCAGGAGATTTTTGGAAGATGATGTTTTATCGCACTTTTTTCGAAGAAAAAGATTTGGATCTCGCAAATAAAATAATTAGATTTTTGCCAGAAGAAATAAAAGCTAATCTGATGGATTTAAACTCACTATATAGTCTAACAGAATCGTTAAGAACTCAAATCTATTCTGTAAAAGATGATTATAAGGAATCTATGATTGGTGAATTCGATTTTTCATTAAACCAAATGATTTTACGTATTAACTCTGAAGGTGCTATTTCTTTTCGAATATTATTTGAAAATAATAACCTGATGGAAGGAAAAATCACAGATGAGTATTGGAATGATTTGCACATTATGGAAATATATAGCGATCTCTTTTCTGGAAATCAAGAAAAAATTTTTAACTTTAATTTAATCGAGTTTGGGAAATTACTTTTTAATTTTCTCCCTAAAATGATAAGGGCATTTTTCAAAAGAATTCAATCAAAGGAAACAGAATATATGCCTCAGATTTACTTTATTTTGGATAATATGACAGTGCCATTTGATTTAATTTATGATAACAATTTTTTTATGTTAAAATATTCGAGTGGCTATAAAATCGGAGAACCCCCACTGGGAGGTGTTCTCACTGAACAGGAACTATCTAGTGAAGATTCTGTACAAAAACTAAGTAATTATAAGATTTTATTAATTGAAGCAATTAATTCAAAAGATCCACTACAATGGAATGAGGAATTACAAAAGAAAATGTTAATTTTTCCATTTGTCTATGGCATGGAAGAATTAAATTATATAACTCATTTTTTTAATACCCAACCTAAAGTAAGTGAGATGATTATTTTAAGCGATGTTGAATCAACTCGAGAGAAAATTTTAACACATCTATCTCAAGGTGCATATCATATTATTCATTTTGTTGGGAACATATTTTATTCGAAATTAAGTCCAAAAGATAGTTATATTCTTACAAATGATAAACATTTAATTACCTTCAATGAAATTAAAAGAGCTATAGATATTAATCAGAATCAAAATAACATTCAACCAATCTTGTTTTTTAACGCCCAGATTTTTGATGTAAATGGTAGGAGATTAAAGAATGTGTTAAGAACTTTTGGTGAAATGGTCAGTCAATTCAATTACGATAGAATTACGGGAATAGCTTCCCGAATTTATCCAATTTTTAACGAAGATTCAAGAGAAATCATATCAAATTTTTATATTAACTTATTTTCTCATAAAGGTCAAGGAGAGGCACTCCTGAATGCAAGAAAACAATGTAAAAGTGGATTGGCTATTAGTTCTTTTATTTTATTTGGTCAGCCTTGGAAAACATTATAACTTCTATATCACCTTTATTAAGAAAACTTAAAAAAATAAGAAAAACTTAAACATAAAATAGAAATAAAAAAGAGTTGATGTAATATCTCCGATCGCTTGAATGAATTAAGAATGGAAAATAGACGCTTAAAAAGCCAGATTGAAGAATTTGAGCAAAAACTCTTAGCTTTAGTAGGTAATATTGAATTAGAATCTTCAGGAGAAGGTGACAATAAAGAATATCTGAACAACACGATAATTGAATTTATAAATGCAACTGCAGACCAACTAAATATTGTTACCCCTAAAATAGATAAGTTCTATACGGATGAATTGAAAAGAATCGCTCAAAAAGGTTTACCAGTACTAATAATAACAACAGATAGACGCTTATTGTCTAAACCTTATCAAAAAATCTATGATGAGCTCACAAATACTCCAGGTATCAGTGTAATCAATAATCCAAATGTAAAATATTTACTAGTTTTTAATACAGACAGAGCACTATATTCTGGAGGGGCTTTAGACAGAGAAGAACTATCGGCTTCTGTATTGATCGTTACAATTATAAATGAGAAGCAAAAACTAAGAAAAATAGCAGAAATTTTCAGCGCAATGCTTCCCTCTTTTATGAGATGAAACAATCTACTTTTTAACAAATTATATTATTAACGTCATATTGCTAAAATTTTTTTTAGTTTAAAGTAAGTTTTAATTAATAATGGTTAAAAGAATAATAAATAGCGTTGATATCGTTAAAAAATTTGGGTTAAATTCGAAATTCTTTAATGAATCATTTAAAATCCTTAAGAGAAAGGCTTCAACGTCCCAAGGAGATTTATTTAAAAAGAATTTTAAAGAATGGAGAGAAAAATACCAAAAGATTTATGGCCAATCAGCATCAGACATTAATTTCTTCATAAAACAAACATATTTCATAATGTTATTGAAGTCTTTAATGTTCATCAAATTAGCTAATAAGAATAATATTGAACTGGAAGAAAATTTGGACTATTGGAATTTTTTTGGTTCAAAAGGACTTAATGTATTTGAATTTGAGAATTTTTATTGGATTGATATAAATATTGAACAAATTAAAAACATTTATCATCAACTAGAATCATCAGAGTTTGCCTTGCAAGATTTATTTTTTGAGGTATATCAGCAGATTTTCTTCACAAAAACGCGACATAAATTGGGAGAGTTTTACACTCCTTCTCATCTTGTTCATAAGATGATTAATAATTATTATGAGTTTGGATTAAAAATTTTAGATCCTAGCTGCGGTTCTGGAAATTTCTTAATTGATATAATTTTAAAAATTTTAAACTATAATACTTCGAGAAAATTAAAAATAGAGGCAATTAATAAAGTATTTGGATTTGATATAAATCCTTTAGCCGTATTGATGACAAAAGTAAATATCCTTTTGGTTATTTTAGAGTATTTTGATTTAGAAAAAGATGAAAGACCATCTCTCAATATATTTTTATTGGACTCATTTTTTCCAGAATCTAGTGAAATTAAAAACGATTATCCTATTAATACATTATACAATTCATTTGATTTAGTAATTGGAAATCCTCCTTGGCTTACTTATAAAGATTTCAATTCTAAGGAGTACCAAAATAAAGTTCGTGATTTAGCAGAGGAATTGGATTTAAAACCGTTAAGTCAGTATATAACTCATATTGAATTGGCAAGTATTTTTTTTTATTTAATCCCTATTAAATTCTTAAAGATTAATGGTAGCATTTTTTTCGTAATCACAAAAAGTGTATTGAATGGAGATCATTGCTATAAGTTTCGAGCTTTTTCGATTTTTAATAATATAGAAATATGGGATTTCCCTTCCAATTATTTATTTAATATTCAATACATCTGCTTAAAAGCAAATTATATAGGAACAAAGAATAAGATCTCAGTTAAAGATAAATATCCAATTAAAACAAAAATTTTCAATGAAAAGCTGGAATTACAGGAGGAGACATTGTATTCAAGTTTAAAAATTGAAGATAATGGAGCAAAAATAATTTTGCCTCTCCACCAATTAGAAATGTTAAACAACATATCGACAAGTCATTATAAAAATGAATTTTTTCAAGGGGCGACTCTAGTTCCAAGAACTTTGGTATTTTTTAAAATTGAAGAGATAAAGAACAATCAATTAGTAATTTCAACTGATCCAAATATTGTTTCTCGGGCAAAGAAGGAGTGGTATTATACTTTTAAAAATAAAAAGATTGAATCACAATTCTGGTATAAAACATTTTTAAATAAAGATCTTATTCCCTTTTTTTTAACAAAACTAAGAGATGTCTTTTTACCTGTAAATAATCGTCTTGAATTTGATTTTAAATATTTAGAAAAATACCCTCTCGCATTCAAATACTATTGCGAAATGAATGAAATCTATCAACAGAAAAAAAAAATCACAAGTGAGATTAACACCCTATTCTCCAATTTAAATTACTGGAATAAATTAACTAAACAATATAATAATAAAACATATTTAGTATTGTATAATGCTAGCGGTTCAAATTTGAAAGCTGGAGTAATTCAAAATCCGAAGAAGAATATTATCGTAGGATCTGAAAATTATTATTTTTCCACCGAATCAAAAGATGAAGCTTATTTCTTATCTGCTATTTTAAATTCACCCCTTTTGTCAAATAATATCAAACTAATTAAAAGCTCCCGTCATATCCATAAAAGACCATTTTCATTTCCAATACCCTTTTATGATAAAACTAATGATTTGCATAAAAGATTAGCGAAAAATGCTATGGAATGTGAAATACTTGTTAAAGATTTGTATCTAAAAAATTCAAAAGTGAAAAATGAGAAAGTTAAAGATATAATCAATCAAGAACTAAATTCAATCAACAATAAAGTGGAGCAAATTTTTTTAAAAAAAAATATTTGATAAGAAAAAGCATAGATTTTTCTTTTAAGATAAGTTTTTATAAGTAAAGTTTTTTTAAATTACTATTAAAATAATTAATTTCTTATTAAAATAAATTTTAGATCGAGGTTTTGAAAATATGCCATCACGACGAGGAGATGGAACATTAGTATTCAAGATTTGTTTCTATGGCCCTTCTCTAGGAGGTAAAACAACGGCACTTGAATGGGTATATCATCGTGAGGGACTTGCAAGTGGAGATATGCAACAAATCCAAGATCCTACTGGTCGAACACTATTTTTTGACCGTGTAGTTGCTCGTGTTTCCAATGTTGTCTTCCAAGTTTACACTGTAGCTGGCCAACGTAGACATAAATTCCAGCGACAGACAGTTTTAAAGGGGACAGACGCTGTTATTTTTACATGGGATTCACTTATTGATCAGTGGGGAGAGAACATTTGGTCTCTTAAGGAGCTCCTGAAGTTTTATGGCAATAAACTGATCCCTCCCAGTCCTACTGATCCAACTCCTGAAGTTCCATTGGTAGTTCTCGCTAATAAAAGAGATTTAGACGATATCGTTGAAATTGCCAAAATAAGAACTGTGCTTGACACTGCCAAACTAAACCATACTTTGGTCTACGAAACTATTGCTATCACTGGTATAAATGTTAAAAGAGCTTTTGTCTATGCAGCCAGACAAGCAGTCCTAAATCACTATAAGAAGCTCTCTGGTAAAACAATGGAAACTGCGTAAAGTAAAAAACTTTTTTTCTCTATTTTTGATGTTAAGTAAGTAAATAAGGATAATTTTATCATAAGTAGATGATTTCAGGCTCAACTTTATCTTTAGAGATCCTTAAATACCCATAAGAATTGATATCTGTAAATTTTTTATCTGTTGGAGTCCCAGGGTTAAGATATAATTTGCCATCTCTCCACACCTCATTATATGGTCTATGTACATGTCCAAAGATTATAATATCATAAGGAGTTAAATCAAATTGTCGATTCAATCTTTTAATTACAATATTAGGACCCCCCATACCATGCGTCATGAAAATTTTATGACCATATAACTCAAGCTCAATAGTTTCTGGTAATAATGTTTTTAATTTACGATCAAAATCCATATTTCCTATAACGCCAATCACCTTATCTTTACCAAAAGCGTCAGTAAGCGCCTGATAGACCTTAAACTTTTCAAAATCACCCAAGTGAAATAAATAATCAATATTTTTATCCTTAAAATCTTCTATAATAACTTCCGGTATTTGAGGAACTCTGGAAGGCACATGAGTATCAGAAATAAGACCAATTAAAAGTTCATCTTTATTGGTTTGAAGCATATAAATAAACACGTTTTTTAAAATTAAAATTCTTCGATTATTAGGTTAAGAAAAGTTCCATCTATTGAATTTGACTCTTAAAGCTGGTTAATCAATTTCTTTTTGAGCTTTTTCATTTAATAATCGAAGTTTTTCGATCAGATTGTTATTAGGAGGGATTTTATAAATATTAAATTTATCTTCATTAAGATGAGCAAAACGACCCCTTTTAGCGACATAAGGATTATTCTCAATAGGTGTTTTTAGATTAATTTCAATTAAATAGTTTCCTCTTAAAGCAGGTCTTTGAATAATTGAAGAAATATTATTATAATTGATTTCGCAAAATCCAGTAGGATAATCAACAAGTATTTTTTTATTTGTAAATATATATTTCATGTCTCCCATTTTGAATTTAGCACGTGCTCCTCCAAATAAACAGCATGATGATATAGTGCAAAATACGATACTGAAGATATATAAAAGAGAAAACAAAAATGTGGCATATCTAAGATTAGTAATGATTAAGGTGATATATGTAATTAATGATACGGCTAATATTGCTGTTGATATCAATATCATTTTTTTATATCTTGCTTTTTCTTCAAAGGTAAAAAAGATCTCCTCATCTGAATCCAAATGAATTTTGTAATCGATATAAAGAGGATCAAGGTTACTTAACGATGTCATTTTTAAACCTTCTGTAGTTTTAAATTCGAAATCTTTTATAGGATACTCTTTCTTAATTTCTTCTGAAATCTGTTTAATATCCTCTGATTGTTGTGATAATATTTGTGCTTTTGATAATAAAAATCCTTTATCTGCTTTCCATTTAATCATGTAGCAAAAAAAAGCTTCAAAAATATCTGGAAAAAAATCAATGGGTCCAAATTTTAATTCTTGGCTTGGATCAAAAGAAGATTTTATAGTTATTCCATCCAGATTCTCTCTCCATTTAAGCTGGCCAGATCCCCATTTCTCAATCTTAAAAAAACCTAATGTTGTAGATGAGTCGAATAGAATTTCCTCTAGTGAATTATTATTTTTTAATATAACTCGGTCAGAATCAAGAATAAAAAGAGAATTTTTATCTGATACTTTTTTTTTCCAGTTTTTTTTCTGGAGAATATAATACACAGTATAGCTTATACCAAAAATGAGCGGTAAGAATGTAACATAGAAAAGTAGTCTAAATAGTCCCTCCTTTGCTGCACTCAATGTTATTGGTATCATTATAATACCAAAGATAATTAAGGGCATAAGGAGAAAAATATGAATAGTCCGTTTCTTGCTCTTTTCGTTAATTTTATCTAAGATTTGTGAGGATACTTTACATTCATATGGAAATTGAATATTTAATTTATTTTTTATAATATTCCATCTAGTTTCAATATCAGCATATTCATAAATGATAGATTCAATAACAGTTTGAAGTTTTGAAACATCCGGAATCGTCGAAAAAGTAAATAAACTATGACGCAATGCTGTATATTCTGGAATAAACTCAAGAGTGCCAACATCTTCTCCCTTATCAGATCTCTTTTTTTTTAAAACAACGGCTCTTAGGGATTTTAAATCAATTGAATCAATTGAATCTATTTTTCTATACTTCTGATCAACATAAATTTTTTTATTTGTTATATATAAGAATTTATCTGAGCTTGTACCTAACTTCTTGAATATAATAGGTGTTAAAAGAATCACACTAAAAGGAAGAAGAGTTAAAAAAATCGAAAAAAAACTAAGTCTAAACCCAAATAGTAAAATCGAAACAATTTGGAATATTAGAAAAATGATTAGTAAACTGATAATCATAAACTTAGACATTCTTTTATATTCTTGTTCCATGTTAAATTTTTTCTCAAATATTATATTCTCGTCTTTAGGAATATTTCTATATAATTCATTTGAAATAATGATTTTGCACCCTATTTTTGATTTCATGTATTTGGATCTATTTAAATTAGTAAATTAAATAAGGGTATATAAAGTTTTGTAAGAAATAGGGTTTTAACTCTATTGTTAAACCAATTGTTGAAAATCTGTAGAATTATCGTTTAGTTCTATAGATATTTGAGAAAGGCATATTGTTTAGATTAAATATTAGAAATATAGTGTAGTCATTCTTCAAGCTCTTTAGCACATTTTCCAATCGCAACAACTGAATCTCCCTCATAGAGGTTTATAACTCTGACCCCTTTAGCTTTTCGATGAGTTATCCTAATTGAATCGACCGGAACCCGAATCATTTGCCCTTGTTCGGACCCGATTAACAAATCTTTTTCTTTTGCTACCTTTATTGCGATAACTTCGTCGCTTTCATTTAGTGAAATATTGATAACACCCTTAGCCGCTCTACTCGTTTTTCTATACTCTTTAATAATTGTCCGTTGCCCATAACCATTCTTAGTAAGGGTTAGGACAATTTCATCGTCGGTAACGAGAAGACTGTCAATGATTTCATCACCCTTACGTAAATCCACTCCTTTTACTCCCATCGTATTTCTTCCGAGTTCTCTTAGCTCGGACTCATCAAAGCGGATTGCGTAACCTAATTTTGTAGCTATAAAAATATCTTGGAGCTCATTAGATAATTTTTTTACACTGACTAATTTATCATCAGGTCGTATCTTTTGGGCTCTCACTCCAGTCGTCTTGAATTTGGAAAAAAGTCTGAGGCTGCTTTTTTTTATGATTCCATTTTTTGTGGTTAAAATGAGCATTTCATTTGTGTTAAAGTTATTTATAGGAATCATATCAGAAATTTCCTCATCTCCCTTTAGACTTAATAAATTCACAATTGGCTTTCCCTTGGCTGTTCTTTTTTGTAAGGGAATTTCAAAAGCTTTCATCGAATATACCCTTCCCTGTGAGGTAAAAAATAGTATGGTATCATGTGTAGAACATACAAACAAATCGGCTATGAAGTCTTCTTCGCCAACAGTCATCCCCTTTTTACCACGTCCTCCACGCCTTTGAGTTCTATATTCCTCTACCGACATCCGCTTTATATAATGGTTTTTAGTTAAAATGACGATTGTTGGCTCTTTTTTAACTAGGTCCTTTTTTTCTATATTTTTAACCTCTGTTAAATCCTCAATAATTTCTGTGCGTCTTTCATCTCCATATTTTTTACTTAACTCCGCCAATTCTGTTTTAATTATATCCAAACGTTCCTGTCTGTTTTTTAAAATTCTCTCATACTCCTTAATTTTTTTATTTAATTCTTTTTCTTCATCAATAAGTTTTTGTTGCTCTAAATTGGTCAATCGAGATAAGGGCATATTTAAAATTGCTTTTACTTGAATTTCAGATATTTCAAACCTATTCATTAATTTGGTCTTCGCATCATCAGTATCTTGTGCTTTTTTTATAATATTTACGACTTCATCAATATTATTTAATGCGATTATTAGCCCTTCGACTTTATGAAGCCTCTCTTGAGCTTTTAAAAGAGCATATTGAGTTCGTTTATAGACAATATCAAGTCGATGATTGATATATTCATCGATTAATTCCTTTAGGTTTAAAATTTTAGGCTGCTTTCCGTTATTTATAAGAACTAAATTGATTACAGGAAAATTAGTTTCAAGTCTAGTCCGTGAAAATAAGATATTTTTTATAATTATAGGTTGAGCATTTTTTCTTAGCTCTAATACAATCCGCATACCTTTTCTGTCAGACTCATCTCTTAAGTCTCTAATATCTTTTAATACACCATCCTTAATGAGTTTTGCAATAGATTCTATTAGAGCAGTCTTGTTTATTAAATAGGGAATTTCGGTTATGATTAAACTATTATTTTTTCCTTTAGTCTCGACCTCAATTTTTCCTTTCATAGTTATAGTCCCTTGCCCAGTTGAATATGCATTGTATATCCCCGTCATATTTGTAATGATACCGCCAGTTGGAAAATCAGGCCCTTTTATAATTTCCATTAATTCTTCTATAGAGATATCCGGATTATCTATTGTTGCAATAATGCCCGTACATATCTCCATAAGGTTATGAGGGGGCATTGAGGTTGCCATCCCAACAGCAATCCCTTTAGTACCATTAAGTAGAATATTAGGAAGTTTACTTGGTAAATAAATAGGTTCTACTGTACTATCATCAAAATTAGGGCGAAATTCTACAGTTTCTCTGTCAATATCTTCAATTAACTCGTTTGCAATCTGAGAAAGTCTTGCCTCAGTATATCGATACGCTGCTGGAGGATCTCCATCAATCGAACCAAAATTTCCTTGGGGATCGATTAAAGGATATCTTAATGAAAAATCTTGAGCCATTCTTACGAGCGCGTTATAAACGGAGGAATCACCATGAGGATGAAAATTACCTAATGTCTCTCCTACGATCTTAGCACATTTTACGTGTGAACTCGTATAATACCAGTTGTTATTCGCCATAGCGTAAATAATTCGACGATGGACATGCTTTAATCCATCCCTCACATCAGGGATAGCTCTACCAATTACAACAGACATCGCATAATCTATGTAACTGGTTTTCATCTCATCTTTTAGTAAAATTTCTTGAATGTTTTCTGTTGTCATACAAAAGGACCTTTTATTTACTTAAATTTAAAATAAGTGAACCTAAATATCTAATAGATTTACTTCATCATAATTTTCAATGACAAATTTCTTTCTCGGCAAAGACTCTCGACCCATCAATTTTGTAAAAATGAGGTCATTTTCTAAATAGTCTTCGTAGGTAATTTTCTTTAAAAAACGTGTGTCTCGGTTCATGGTTGTTTCATAAAGTTCATCAGGATTCATTTCACCTAATCCCTTATATCTCTGGACTTTAATAGAATCAGTCTTTTTTAAGGAATATTTCTTTATTAATTCTTGAAAAATTTTATCTTTTTCATTATCAGTGTATACATAATGCTTAGTCTTCTTATATTTAACTTGAAAAAGCGGAGGTACTGCCACATAAAGATGCCCCTCATCAATAAGAGGCCGCATATATCTAAAGAAAAATGTTAATAAGAGAGTTTTAATATGATGGCCATCTGAATCTGCATCGCAAAATATTATAATTTTGTGATAACGTAAATTTTTTAAATTAAAATCTTCTTCTCCCTCTCCATTTTCACCATTATGTTCAGATGTTCCATTAGTATCATTTACTCCTTGAATTCCAATTCCAACTGCTTTAATTATAGCGAGGATCTCATTATTTTGTAATATTTTATCCATTCTTGCTTTTTCAACATTTAATATTTTTCCTCGGAGAGGAAGTATTGCTTGATAACTTCTATCTCTTCCTTGTTTGGCTGAACCACCTGCTGAATCGCCTTCTACAATAAATAATTCACATTCTTCGGGATTATTTGAAGAACAATCAGCAAGTTTTCCGGGCATACGTGCACTATCTAATTCAGATTTTCTACGGATTAATGATCTAGCTTTTTGAGCTGCTTCCCTCGCCGTTTTAGCATTAATGGTCTTTAATATGATCTTTTTGGCAGTCTGGGGATTTTCTTCAAAAAATTGATATAACTTTTCTGTAATTATTTGACTTACAAATTGTCGAATTTCAGGATTTCCTAATTTAATTTTTGTTTGGCTCTCAAATTGAGGATCAGGAAGTTTAACAGAAATTACTGCCGATAATCCTTCCCGGGTATCACTTCCACTGAGCACATGATCTTTATACTTTTTCTCCATATCCTTTTCGATGTAAGAATTCAAAGTTCGAGTGAGTGCTGATTTAAATCCAGTTAGGTGTGTACCACCCTCAATGGTATTTATAGTATTTGCATATGTGAGAATATTAGATTGGTATCCTTGATTATATTGCAATGCGACATCCACATATACCTTAGAATCCTTTTCAAAAGGATATTCATCGCTTAAAGAAATAATTTCATTATGCAGGGGCTTTTTATCTCTGTTAAGAAAAGTAATAAACTCCTTGAGTCCCCCTTCGTAATGAAATTCTTCCCCTTCTTCAGTATTTTCATTGTAGATTTCGAATTTTGCTTGAGGTGTTAAAAATCCAAGTTCTCGCATTCGACCTGCGATTGTAGAGAAGTTAAAAATATTATTCTCATCTTCTATATCAAAAATTTCCTTGTCTGGATAAAACGTAATTGCTGTACCTTTCTTTTTATTCTTAAGTTCTTTTATTTCCGGTTCTGTTGTTTTCACGCCTCTTGAAAACTTTTGCTTATAATACACATTATCTCTATAAATTTCTACTACTAACCATTCCGTTAATGCATTCACAACAGAAAGACCAACGCCATGCAATCCACCGGAAATCTTATAACTTTTACTGTCAAATTTGCCTCCGCTATGTAGATGTTCCATAATCACTTCAACAGCAGGTTTTTTATATTCTGGATGCATGTCAATAGGTATTCCGCGCCCGTTGTCAGAAATCTGTACTGAATTATCTTTATTAAAAACAACTTCTATCTTATCTGCGAAGCCAGCCATGGCTTCATCAACACAATTATCAAGAACTTCAAAAATGAGATGGTGGAGACCTTTTTTTCCGGTATCGCCTATATACATTGCGGGTCTCTTTCTTTAGCGATCTTCCATGATTTATGAAAGGTTTACGCCTTCGAGACCCTTTAAAACTTGTATATCTTCAGCATCATAACTATCGGGGGGGTCAGTCATGAAAATACTGTTATTAGTTTTTTTTTGTAAAAGTAAAATAATTCAATTATTTCTGAAAATTTACGAATTTACTATATAATATAAGTAGTGCATACATTTATAAATTTGCTTCAATTTTTCATAAGCCAGAATGGTTATTTCATTTATCTTTTTAACCAGAATTATTAATATCTGGGGGAGCTAGGATATATTAGCGATATTTTAGAGATTATTCGAGATTCTTGATTTACCAGTTATTTAATAAGAAATAGAAATATTCAAAAATATGGAAGATTTATTTATTCTTTCGTAATCTTTCAACCTTTTTTATTATATAGTTAATCAAGTGTTTACATTGCATGCATTAATAATATAAATCCGTTATAAACGCATGTTTAAGCAAATATTATAATTTGGAATAATTTTATTCTTTAATATTAAATATTTTGGTATTTTTATCGTTCTCTTCTACATCACGTACTAAATCTAAAATTGAAATAATTAATAGCAATACCCCTACTAAATTTATAATTAGTAATTTAGAAGGAAATAGGTGATAAAATATATGTTACAGGAAACTCAAAGTTCTTGGTCTAGTGAAATAGTCATAATAGCTATAGGTTCAATAATAGTTGTTTGTTTGACTTTTTTTGTAAAAAAATTTAAGCTAAAAAGGGAGTCAATCGGATTTAAAGTACTTTTGCATACTTTGTTGTCCGCAACAATCGTCGGTGGTGGTACTGCTTTTTCATTTAGACTTTTTGAAGAATCAGGTTATAGATTTGTTTTTATTATATCTCTTTTTGGATATGTCATATTTACTATATATTATATCCTTATTATATTACAAAAACAAGGAGATGTAATATCTGATATGATTGCAGACAGTTCGAACGCATCTATCAACGTGTCAAATATAGCTACTGAATTGGCAG
Organism: Promethearchaeota archaeon; assembly: GCA_019058445.1. Classification (GTDB taxonomy): domain Archaea; phylum Asgardarchaeota; class Lokiarchaeia; order Sigyniarchaeales; family SOKP01; genus LW40-45. Next base: position 609,312 of record JAHPZA010000009.1, read on the forward strand.
CTAGTGCAAGCGAAGTAAATGCATCTTCTGAAGAGATCGCTTCCTCAACTCAGTTAATGACGAAAAATGTTCAAGATATAATAATAGCATCTAATGAAATAAGTAAAATAATGGTATTTATTACAAATATCTCTGATCAAACCAATTTACTAGCATTAAATGCTAGTATTGAAGCAGGAAGAGCAGGAGAGTATGGTCGTGGTTTCGCAGTTGTAGCCGATGAAGTTCGAAAATTAGCTGAAGAGTCTAAGAATGCAGTAAATAATACTGGGGATAATATAAATAGTATAATAAATAAAATCCAAGATTCTTTTAGCACAATGGAGGGAATAAGTGCTTCCACAGAGGAACAGACTGCTTCAATGGAAGAGATTTCTGCCACTGCTAATAGACTGGGGAGTTTGGCTGAAGATTTAAAGAATAAAATTAGCGAAATGGTTTCATTAAATTAAAAATTTAAATCATTCTAATCTAACTTGAACCAAACCAAGAAAATTTAATCTGCAAACTTTTTTATTTGAATTAAAAACCATAACAAATGGCAGGGAATTATTTATTCCTTCTTAATATTTCTGCCATTTTTATTATATCTATCAATTGCTTATTCACATCATGAGTTCTAACTATATGTGCCCCGTTATAAACGGCAATAGCAGTCGAAGAAAGAGTTCCATTATATCTATTTTCAGGTTCAGGAATGTTTAATGATGAGCCAATAAAAGATTTTCTAGATAGAGCGACCAATATCGGTTTTCTTAATTTTCTCAGTATTTCTAAATTATTAATTATTTTTAAATCATATTCATAAGTTTTTTCTTCAATCCAATGACCGATTCCAGGATCTAGAATTATATTCTCCTCATCGAAACCTTTAGATATTAGCCTTTCAATTGTGTTTTTGAATTCATAGACGATATCTTTAATATGTAACAAATCACCGGGTATTTTCTTTGAAGCCATTAAAATTATTGGTATTTTTTTATCTACAATAAAATCCTCTAAAAGAGGATCAGTTTTTAAACAACTTACATCATTTATGATGATTCTTTTGTTAAATTTTAAAGAAATGTCAAAAGCGGATTGAGCTACCTCTTTATATTGAGTATCAACTGTAATAATAATATGTTCAGGTATCTTTTTACAGAGTAGTTCTATTGCTGGAAGTATACGGTTTAATTCTTCATCTATGGATATCTTTTTAGACCAAGGTGCTGTCGACCTTGCCCCTAAATCTAGCATTGTAGCACCATTTTTTATCATGTCTAATGCAGCTTGCCCAAGTGAACTAATATCTTCATAAATTGAGCCTTTATAAAAAGATTCGGGACTTAAATTTAATACTCCCATAATGATTGTTGGATAATCATCCCCAATTTCTAAGATATCGAATAATTTAGAGTAGATCGGATCTAATTCCATAAAAGGAAGAAAAAAATATTATAATTAAGTTTAATGAATTTATTGTTATAACTATATTTAATGGTTCAGTCTGGTATAGGAAGTGTAAAGCGAACAGAGGGAGGATCAATAGTACTTGGTGATGCTTATGCAATAGTAAAATAAAGGATAGAAAAAAATTGATTTATTATAAGTTAAATTTTATTTTATTATTATGCATCTTTTTTCTATTAAACTTCCTTTAATTAAAAAGAATGACCCTTTGCTAGATATTATCATCAAAAATATTACAGATAGAAGTGAATCTCTAGAGGAGGGCGATATTATTGTAATTTCAGAGAAAGTTATTGCCACTTCACAAGGTAGGATTATTAACCTAAATGATATTTTAAATGTTTCAGAAAAAGCAAAAAAAATGGCAAAAGAGTATGATATGGATGAGAGGTTTGTGGAAATTATATTACAAGAAGCAAGCATGATTTTAGGAGGTTTACCGGGAGGCCATGTTATCCTCGCAAAAGTAAATGATTTCTTAATAGCAAATGCGGGAATTGATCAATCGAATGCTGGACCTGATAATCTGGTTCTCTTACCCAAAAATCCCAAAAAAGTTATCCATGAATATAGGAATACTCTAAAAAAGAAATTTAATGTTAAAGATTTAGGAGTTATTTTTGCCGATTCAAGAGTCCAACCTCTCAGAAAGGGAACAATCGGTGTAGCAATCGCAACTGCCGGATTTGAACCTGTTGAAGATTTGAGAGGAAGACCAGATTTATATAATCGACCATTAGAAATTACTATGAGAGCCATTGCGGACGATCTTACGAGTGCCGCCCAATTTCTATTAAACGAAGCAGATCAGCAAACTCCAGTTGTAATCATCAGAGGTGCTAAAGTAGAATTTACTGAAAATCCTAAAATGACAACTGAAATTTCTGTAGAAGAAGATTTATATATGAACATTTTTTCGAGTTATCTTCTAAAAAAGAAAGAAAGAGATTAAAATGAGATGGTGAGGTTTTTTAGATATTATTAACTTATACTATTAATTTCTTTTCAGAAAAAGAAATCATATTTTTCAAGGAGATATAGGTATGGGTTTTTATGAATCATTACTAAAATGGAAGAGTCACATTTATGACGATTTTTTAATAAATCCTAAAGTAGTTAAATATTCGATTATTTCGGCTATGACTATCTTTTTTTCAGCAATAATTATTGGATATATTGTCGCTCAATTTGATCCTGATGGATACAATATTGTTGATAATTATATTAGTGATATGGGATCATTTAATCATACACCATTACCCTACTTTTTGGACTATGGAGCAATGATTACCTCTATTTTATTGATACCGGCTATTTTTTACATGGAATATAAACTTGCTCCAAATCCTATTGAAGTAGGTGAATTTCCCCGAATGAGATATCGATTAAGTAGTTTAGGTTCTTTTAGTATGTTTACAGGATTCTTCGGTTTCTTCATGGTTGGATTGTTTTCAGAGGACCGAACCACCTCTTTAGGACTACACTTAGTCTTTTCGTATATAGTTTTTGGTGGTCTCGTTTTTTCAAGCATATTTTATGGGTTATTAATTTTATTCTACAAGACAGAAATCCCTCAATTATTAGGATTATACATGATTATTTTTCCGTTTCTCACAGCACTACTAATGGTATTGTATTTTTCACCTTTTTTTGAATGGATTATGCTCTTTTCACTCTTAATCTGGATAGTCCCCGTCTTTAGAATATTTTTAAAAAACCTAAACTAAGCCTAAGTATTAAATATTTCTGATTTTTCTTTTAAAATATTATATTTTTTCCTTTTTTTATTAATAATCCGTGAAATTTTTTAGAAACCGTTAACTTGTGAAGATAAGCTAATTTTATTTTCACACTATAATATATATTGATTTAACTGGTTAGATTTCAATGAATATGCTCTACGAATACATGGGATATGAATTAATTGATAAAATAAAAAACAAGGAAGTATCAATTCAAGAGATCATTCAATCTCACTATAAACGAATTAAAGAAACAGAGAAATTGACACATTCTTTTGTTTATTTAACTGAAGAAGAGAAAGCTCTAAGAAAAGCAAAAGAGTGTGATGAAGATCTGAATAAAGGAAAACAGATTGGAAGACTATACGGTTTACCACTAGCAAATAAAGATCTTATATGTATAAAAGACACTCCTACAACATGCTGCTCTGAAATATTAAAAGGATATTACCCCCCTTATAATGCAACAGTAATAGATAAGTTAATTGAAAAAGGAGGAGCGATTCATATTGGAAATACTAATATGGATGAGTTTGCTATGGGTAGTTCAACTGAAACTAGTTGTTATGGTCCTTCATATAATCCTTGGGATCTTTTAAGAGTTCCAGGAGGATCAAGCGGAGGTTCTGGTTCTGCTATAGCTGCAGGACATGCTGTTTTTGCTTTAGGAAGTGATACGGGGGGGAGCATTCGATCTCCTGCATCTTATTGCGGAGTTGTTGGATTAAAACCAACTTATGGAAGAGTCTCACGATATGGACTAGTAGCTTTTGCAAATTCTCTTGACCAGATCGGTCCTATAACTAAATGTGTTTATGATTCTGCCATTATGCTCGAAATTATGGCCGGAAAAGATCCGTTAGACTCAACCTCAGTTGATATAAAATGTGATAATTACACAGAAGTATTAACCCAATCAATTGAAAAGAAAATCCTCGGAGTTCCGGAAGAATTTTTTGGCGAAGGATTAGCAAAATCAGTAAAAAATTCAGTAGAAAAAGCAATTAAAAAGCTACAAAGTTTAGGAGCAAAAATAGTTAATGTTTCAATACCGCATCTTGAATATACAGTACCAACGTATTATTTACTCTGCATGAGTGAAGCCAGTTCAAATTTAGCTCGATTTGATGGATTAAGATATGGAAAAATGAGCGATGATCTTGGCGGAGATGTATTTGATGTTTTTAGTAGAACAAGGGGTGCTGAATTTGGTACCGAAGTTAGAAGAAGGATTATGCTAGGAACGTATACATTGTCAGCAGGATATTATGATATGTATTATATTAAAGCGCTTAAAGTAAGAACGCTAATTAAAAATGATTTTCAAGAAGCTTTTAAGAAATGCGACTCTATTGTTTGTCCCACAATGCCAACAACTGCTTTTAAGATCGGTGAATTAATTGATGATCCTCTACAAATGTATTTGATGGATATTTTAACTTGTCCAGTAAATCTTGCGGGATTACCGGCTCTTTCAATACCTTGCGGATTTGATAATAATGATCTACCTATTGGCTTCCAAATTATTGGAAATTACTTTGATGAGAGTGGAATTCTCAATATCGGTTATCAACTTGAACAAGAATTAAATTTGTTTAGAAAAATGGCACCAATTAAAACAGGGGGTAAAAAGAAATGAGTAAAACACATGAAGTGATCATTGGTTTAGAGGTCCATATTCAATTAACAAATCTTAAAACTAAATTCTTTTGCAGTTGTAATTCAGATTATCGAGGTGTGGAGCCAAATACATATATATGTCCAATATGTATTGGTCTTCCTGGTTCATTGCCAGTAATAAACAAAAAGGCTATAGAATTTGCTACAAGATTAGCTCTAGCTTTAGACTGTGATATTAATGATACTTTTTGGTTCTATAGAAAAAATTATTTCTATCCGGACCTTCCGAAAGGATTTCAGATTAGCCAATATAATAAGGCAGGAGGGAAAGCCTTTGCCGATGGAGGCAAAATAACTATTAAATTAAATGGAAAAAAAAAAGAGATAATCTTGAATAGGATTCATCTTGAGGAGGATCCCGCCCGGTTAGTTCACAAGGGCACTATAGCAACTTCTCCTTATACTTTAGTAGATTATAACCGTTCAGGGGTAACTCTTATAGAAATTGTCTCTGAGCCTGTTATAGGCACACCTGAAGAAGCACGAGAATATCTGAAACAATTAAAATCAATTGTTCAATATTGTGGCATTTCTAATTTAGATCTGGAGGGTTCTGTAAGAGTTGATGCAAATATTTCATTAAAAGGACACCCCCGTAGTGAAGTTAAAAATATTAATAGTTTTAAAGAAGTTGAGAGGGCATTAAAATGGGAAATTCAGAGGCAGAAAAACCAATTAAACAGAGGAAAAGAATTAATACAAGAAACAAGGCATTGGGATGATAAGAGGAGAATAACGATTTCTTTAAGAACAAAGGAATTTGAGCAGGATTATCGGTATTTCCCAGAGCAGGACTTAGTTCCTATTGAAGTCGATGATAAATTTATTTCTAATGTCAAAAAAGAATTACCTGAAATGCCAAATGAAAGGGCAAAGCGTTTTCAACAGAAGTACAAACTATCTGAATTCGATTCTGAAATACTTGTGCTAGATAAAGATATTGCTGATATTTTTGAAATAGGGATAAAGAAGGATAAATCCTTCGGTCCAGAGGAATATAAATTATATTGTAACTGGTTAATGGGAGACATTTCACGCTGGTTAAATGATAACAACAAATCTATAACAGAGACAAAACTTAACGCACAGCATATAGTGGACTTAATCAATTTCATTAACGAAGGCAAAATTACGGGAAAGATTGGTAAGACTTTAGTAGATGAGATAATGACTAAGGGTACATCCATCTCAAATATTTTAAAGAAAACCGGAAAACAAAGAATTTCTGATAAAGAAGAAATTACTCAAATTGTAAATGATGTGATAAAAGAAAATCCAAATATAATTCAAGACTATAAAACTAATCCTAAGGCATTACAAGCGTTAATTGGCAAATGCATGCAAAAAACGAGGGGCCAAATAGATCCAGAAATTACTAAGGAAATTATGTTAAAACTTCTTAACAAATAAATTTTTCATCATTTTAAAAAAAGATAGTAAAAAAATTAAGTTAGAGCTAATTATACAACATCTTTAATTGCCTCACTAGCCGCTCCCAATTTGAGGTTAATTATCCCCAATTTAGCCTCTTTAGTAGCAATAAGTGTGAGGATATTTCCTTTAACTTCAGCAAATAAGATTTTACCCTTTTCGCTCTCAATAATAGCATTTTGGAACACACCTTGTTCTAATTCTTTTGTTGCTCGCTGTGATGCTTTTAGAATAAGCGTCACCATCGCGGCTACGGCTTCGGGATCCACCCATCCAGGTAAAGCACTACCTTTAATCAACCCAAATTTTTCAATTAATGCGGCGCCGTGAACTCCCTTTATAGCTTTAAGGGAATCTAACACTTCAGTTAACTTTTCACTCATTTCACTCAATTTATTTTGTATTAGGATAAAAGTTTATATAATTAATATGTAAGACTTGATGATATTTAAGTGTGAAAAGTTTTAAATTCACTATTAAAATTTAAATAAAACATTGTCCAATATTAACACAATACACAAATCTAATACAAAATATTAAAATCATTAATATCAACTCAATTAGATGAGAAAAAAATGGGTGAAATGGAAGAAGTAAAGCCAGGAGTAACTTGGCGCCATATTGTTGCTTTTGCTTTAGCCACAGGTGTGAGTACAGTTTTAGCGATATTTGCAGTAATAGTAGCTCCAGTAGCTCCCTTTCCAGGCGTTTCTGGCTTATATTTAGCTGCTGCAGTATATGTACCTCTGAGCTTATGGTTAGGGATTTGGGGAGTTCTCGCAGCATATATTTCATGCGTCATTCTAGGCCTTGTAATTGGGTTAGGTCCATGGGCATTTGTATGGTCTCTTGCGGATTTAGTTGAGGGATTAATACCTCTCATAGCATTTAAGTTAACAAAAACAGATATTGATATTGGCAAAGATATGAAACGACCGGGGTTGTTATACGTGCTATTAGCAATTTTGGTAATTAATTTAATAATAGCTGCTATTGCAACTGCCTTAGTAATTTCATGGTTATGGATCATAACTCTTATAATTGCTATTGCAATTATCGTTCTAATGTACGCAGTCAATCCATCTCGAGGATGGTTACTATTTATTATTTTCGGTATTATATTACCAGCTTTGTGTTCAGCTTTAATTGGAATCGGAGTGCTTGTTATAGCGGGTTTTGCTCCTGCTGAAGCTTTTTGGATAGGAGTAATTGGATGGTTCGCGGGCGATTTAATTGTACTTTCAGCAATTGCAACTCCAATGATGATTGTGTTAACAAAAAGAATTAAAGAATCTTCCATATACGTGGAGAATTGGTTTTCATAGAGGTAAATTGAAAAATCCAACATTATTATTACTTTTTTTTTCTTTCATAGCAAAAAAAATATGAATCTATATTAAATACAATATCTAATATTAAATCAAAAGGATTCATTTGAATAAAAAGGGTGTACTAAATTTCGAGCTCAACTCTATCTAAAACCTTTTTTTCTTATATTCCTACTGATTCATTCATAGCAAGATTACATCCACTGACCAAGATAGGATTATTATTTATTTTAAGTGTAATTGCGTATGTATTTGAAAGCATTATCGATTTAATAGCTTTATTGATTTTAGATATCATTTTGATTTTATTAACAAAAATACCTGTTTTTAGCAAGAAATTTATAAAAATTGTTAGTGGTTTCCTTCTTGCAAATTCTTCGATCTTTATTGCCTGGTGTTTATTTTCTCAAAGACCAGGATCTATAACTTATTTCGAGACGACTATTATAATTATAAAGGATATATGGATATGGAATATATTAATTACAGATCAGACCATCTATTATGCTTCTCGTATTGCACTACGATCATTAATAATGTTCTTTCTCGCTCTAATGTTTTTTATCGGAACTACAGACCGAGATTTGATTCATGGTTTACGGTCCATTAAAGTTCCGTTTACAGTATGTTTAGTAATAAATTTAATTTTCCGTGGGATAGCAATGTTCCAAACTGATTTCCAAATAATAAAAGAGGCAATGCAAACTCGAGGGGTTGAATTCAAACGAGTCTCACTTCCTCAAAAAATTAGAAATTTTGTTTCAATTTTCATTGCCATTATAGTTTTAATGTTTAAAAAAACAGAGGAGATGGCCAATTCTATTGAATCAAGAGGAATACCCTTTCGATCAAAGAACAGAACTATATATCATTATTTCCCTTTGAGAAAGAAAGATTTTGCTATTTTAGTAGCGATTCTTTTATTTTTAGCTTTCTCAATATATTTAAGAATTTACAATTATAGCTTAGTGAATTTTATATTGAATTTCCTTTCGATAATATTAAATTTTATCCCTATTACCCTATTTTGGTGATTTATTATGGAAACTGTTGTCGAATTTAAGGATTTTTCTTGGAAATATAAATCTTCAAAAGAGCGTGTTCTTAAATCAATAAATTTGAAGATTCATAGAGGAGATTATCTGGGTATAATGGGTCCTACTGGAGCTGGGAAATCGACTTTATGTGCGTGTATCAATGGGCTCATCCCTTTAAAAACAAGAGGATTTATTAGCGGCTCAGTGGAAGTATTTGGTGAAAACACTCGGACTTTAAAAATGCCTGAAATCACTGCACGGGTCGGATTAATTTTTCAAGATCCAGAGACACAATTCATAATGATGAATGTAGAGGATGAAATAGCTCTAGGTTTAGAAACGCTAGGGCTTGAAAGAAAGGAAATTAAAAACAGAATTGAATGGGCATTAGATATAGTAGGTTTAAGAGGATTTGAACTGCGATCCCCTGAAGAACTTTCCGGGGGGCAAAAACAAAGAATTGCTATTGCTTCAATTCTAGCCATGAGACCCGAAATTCTCATTTTAGATGAACCTACCTCTGATCTTGATCCACTTAGCAAAATGGAAGTTTTTGAGTTATTGGACAAAATAAAAAGAGAATTTGAGTTAACAATTGTATTAGTGAGCCATGAAACAAGAAAGATTATGGAGTTTTGTAATCGAGCAATTATAATTGATAATGGAGAGAAAATATACGATGGTGATGCTACTGGATTGCTCAATAATACCGATTTATTAAAATCTTCAGGTATATATATTCCAGAAGATATTTGCGGAAAAAGAATAGCAGAAGCTAAAGTTATTGTAAAACATGATAAAGAGCCTATCATAAGTGCCTCTAATATTAGTTATACTTATCCAGATATGACTCAAGCTTTAGAAGATATTAATCTAAAAATATATCAGGGAGATTTCATCGCAATTATTGGGAAAAATGGTTCTGGAAAAACTACCTTAGTAAAACATTTTAATGGACTTCTCAAGCCCCAACAAGGTGAAATTCTACTTAATAATAAATTCATTACAGAATATACAATACCCCAAATTGCCCAAACTGTTGGATTTTGTTATCAAAATCCTGATCATCAGTTATTTAAAGGTACCATTAAAGAAGAAATAGAATTTGGGTTAAAAAACCTTAGATTTCCTGAGAATGAAATCGAAAAACGTCATGATAAGATCATTGAACTTTTGCAGTTAAGAAAATTTGAAGAGGTGTATGAATCTACTTTTTATCTTAGCAAAGGTATAAGACAAAGATTAGCATTAGCGTCAGTTTTGGTATTAAAACCAGATATTTTAATAGTTGATGAGCCCTCAACTGGGCAAGATTTTCTAATGATAAGTGAATTTATGAAAATTCTTGAAGATTTAAATAAAGAAAATAAGACAATCATAATAATAACCCATAATCCATATATAATAGCTAAATTTTCGAAAGAGGTTGTAATTCTTGATGATGGGAAGCTAATTAAGAAGCTTCCAACAGAAGATTTTTTAAAAAATGAAGAACTTCAACATAATGCTTGTTTCTTACCTCCCTAAATATCTCAATTGATTTTTAAGTTTTGGAAATCTGAGAGTTTCTCTTTTCAATTGATAAACATAAATATAAATATTTTAATAGAATTATTGATCTTAATTGAATTGAATTAAAATGAAGTGATTTAAATGGGTAAAAAAGAAATTGATAAAGCGAAAAAGATATTCAAGGACGCGTGGGATGTACTAGATGATTTTTTCGAAGAAAAACGTTCGGATACAATCATGGAAAAGGAAGAAAAAGCCAAAAAAGGAAAAGTTGCACTTGCTAAGTTTTCTAAAGGCATGATCGGAAAAACCAACCAAATAAATTTTAGGATTTTAATTGGGCAAGAAAAGGAAATTGGGGATCATATTTATGAAGCAGTGTACATGGATGATAAAAAAGAACCATATATTTATGATTTCATGGTAAATCAAGGTAAACCAATAAATACGATTTTAACAAATTTTAAAGAGGATGATTGGAACGGCTACAAAAAGGTTAAGAAATTTAAATCTTTAACGAAATTTTTAGAACATGCGTATGAAGATGGAATTTTTTTTGAGGGTAAAAAGAAGAAGAAAGATGACGCATTAGATCTATTAATCAAAAATGGGCTTAAACGATCACTTGAAGCAGTTGGTGATGATTCAGAGGATAAATATGGAATCGACAACGAAAAAGCAAAAAAGATTGCTAAAGTTGTAGCAATTGCGGTAGCAACAACTGTTGCCTCGGCAGCATTAACTCCTGCAGCTGGAGTTGTAGTCGCAGAAGTTGCTGGAGGAGCACCGGTCACAGGGGAGCTTGTTGGACAGGCAGCACAAGCAGCGGTAGAAGGTGTAGAAAAATTAGCCGATCCCGCAACCATTGCAAGAAAAGCAGCTCAAAAAGCGCTAACCAAAGGCAAATCATTAAAAGACTAAAATTATTTAATCTTTACTTCTGACTTTAATTTGTTCTAATTTAAACCTCTTTATAAGAGATTCTTGAAATTAGTTGAACATCATTTTCCTAAGAATTAAAAATAAAAAAAATAATGAAAAGAAAAAGACTACGCTCCTGCGTAGCTTACATTTTTATCATTCCGCCAATTAGATCCATGAGGGTTTCTTTTCTAGGCAATCCTTTCATTAATTCTGATTTGACTCGCTCAGCTAGAAGTTGTGGAGTGAATGGCTTTCCATTATTACTAATACTATTAAATGAATGCCATCCTTGAAAAACATACACGCTGTCCCCTACGACTCTAAAAACTTCTCCAGTTATTTTTTTAGCCGCATCTGATGATAAAAATACCACCATGGGGGCTACATTAGCAGGATCAAAGATATCAAATCCGGCCTCATCTGTCTTACTCATAACATCTGCCATTTTGGGTGTAGCGTCTGTCGTAAGTCTAGTTCGAGCGACTGGAACAAGACAATTAACATTCGCATACTTTTTTAACTCCATTGCGGCGATTACCGTAAATGCTGCGATTCCCGCTTTAGCAGCGCCATAGTTGGCTTGTCCCATATTTCCTAATAATCCCGCATCTGATGCTGTATTAATAACTCTGCCGAAATTTTTTAATTTTGGATCCTCCTTGCCCATTTGTCTGAAATATGCTGAAGCATGTCTTGTCATATTAAATGTTCCCTTTAAATGTACTGCCATAATTGCATCCCATTCTGCTTCGCTCATATTGAAAAGCATACGATCTCTAAGAATACCCGCGTTGTTGACTAATATATCTAATTTACCAAATTCAGAAACAGCTTGGTCGATCATACCTTTAGCAGCATTAAAATCAGTAACGGAATCATAGTTTCCAACTGCTTTCACTCCTAATTTCTTAACCTCTTCACAAACTTGGTCTGCCACTTTTGCTTCCGACCCTGTCCCATCATGAAAGGCACCTAAGTCGTTTATGACTAAATTGCAGCCCTCTTTGGCCATAGCCAATGCTTCTTGTCGGCCTAAACCACGGCCAGCGCCAGTTATAATGGCAACCTTACCATCTAACATTCCCATAGTTTATCACTTTAAGAATTTGATTTTTTTTATATCTATATTATGGATAATTAAGAATCAATTGCTTAACTTAAAAAATTTAACATTCTTTTAGCTTTGAATAGGGAGATATTTAAGCAATTAGAAAATTCTGTGGTTCAAATCTATATAGGATCGAAATTTGAATTAAAAGGAGATTGGATTACGTACTTATTTAATAGAAATATTAACTGAATTTTTAATCTATTATTAAATAAGCTATTGTTCGACAACTGCGGTCTTTACTTCTGGTTTGAATCCGCTTTCTATAATTATTTTCGTTGCCATTTTGGCGACATTAGCTACTATTTTTGAGCAATAATTAACCATATCAGCTTTCATTTCATCATTGTAGGAATTTAACTCCCAAAGTGTCCAAGTAACTGTCATCCCGCTTTTTTGAACTTCAGAACATCGAGTTGAGCCATATTTTTTAACATATTGAGAATGTAAATTCTTTACTAGACCATAGCTTTTCATTGGTTTATACATATCTTGAAAGTCCTTGTGCTTTCTAGGAAATAAATAACCCATAACCATTGAAGCTCCAATTAAGGCTCCACAAGATCCATCACCCGTTAACCCTAATCCATTAGCTAAACCACTCGCAGCATTAAAAACATCATCATTCCAAATCCCCAATGCTTCGAAAATAGCAGCCACAGTTGTTTGAGCGCATCCAATACATTCGGATTCATACTTTTCTCCGAGCTTGAATGCTTTTTCTGCAACTCCATTTGATTTTGGTTCATTCATCTTGTTATAATTGGTTTTAACCCTTTTTAAAATTTTAGATATTTCTTCTTTAAAGACACGAATATTTTGATAGTTTTTATCTATTTTGAGTTTGTAAGATCTTATGGTGAAATCAATGAAACTTGGTGAGATTACAAAAATTGTCGAATATGCGCAATACTTTTTTTTAAAGCTCTACCCGTAATAATTTCTACTATCAAATTACCAGTATATTTGTATTTCTTCACTAGGTTAATAATCTGTTGAAAATCAATCTTTCCAGATCCTAAAGCGGGATGAAGATCAGTTTCTTTATTGACATTATCCGCTAAGTGGACATTCTTTACAATATCATGAAATTTCTCCCAGTAAATCTCATTATTCATGTCGCATGTCCATGCATGACTTGTATCGAAGGTTAAAAATATATCATCTCGATTTAGATTTGTTAAGAACTCTTCAACATCCCTTTCATTTGCTAACATATACGCGTCTTGAGGCATATTTTCAATGCACACCATCACATCAAACTTTGCAGTAGCATCTAATAATTCATTGACGGCTCTAATCAGTTGCTTCTTGTTATGCTCTCTGATTGTGTTTATTAGATAGTGGCCTATACCAGGATGAACTACTATAACCTTTGCGCCTATTTCCTCACATATTTCTGTTGCATCTATACAAGATTTAACAGATGCTCTCGATATATTGATATTAAAAGAACATATGGATAAATCCGTAAATGGAGCATGGATTTGTTTATTAATTGAAGAGTAAGAATTACATAAATCGACAAATCTTCTTCTATTTTGACTTGAATATATCTCTGGAGGATCTAAGATTACCTCTACTTCTTTAATATTGTTTTTTTCAGCAAATTTAAAACATGCTTCAGTTGAAGTAATTAACAGATCAATCATAGTTTTAGCTTTACCACGAAGAGCTTTATCTACAAGATGCCCCAAGCTACTTATTCCTAACTTCATAATTTTTTTCCCTATCCTTTTTTAACATCATTATTTTAAAAAATTTAAAAAAAAAAGAAATAATTTATTATTTTTCCAATTTTTCAATGAATTTCTTTCTAGCTATTTTTTCTTCTTCTGTAAGTTGAACTTCTTCTCTAGTAACGAGTAACATAAACACTAGAGCTAAAATTAAAAATAATGCGCAAACCAAGAAGAAATAGGTAAATCCTATTACTTCAACTATCGTGCCAACAATACCAGGCCCTAGAATTGCTGCTGTATACATAAAAAAATAATATACTCCCGTATAAGTGCCTATTTTTTTTTCTGAAGGTGCTAAACTCCATAATGTTACTAACGTATTGATATTTACTAATGCATATCCGATTCCAATTAGAATTAAAACTATGAATAGAATCGCAGTTCCTTGGATAAGAAAAGCTAAAAGCATTGCTATTATGAAAATAACTAATCCTATCTTGATAATTAATCTTCTTCCAAATTTTTCTGCTAAAATCCCTGATGGAAAAGCCACAAGTAAGAATACTATCGAAGCATATAAAAGCATACCCCCAGCAGCGCCTCTTGTCATTCCTAAAACCTCTGTACCGTATATTGTAAATAGGGCTCTGAATCCTTCATAGCCAATATATACACTAAAAATCGCTAATAACACTAAAAGGGTACTCTTATCTTTTTCAGAGGCAATATCTTTTAAACTTTCAATTAATCCCGGTCTTACAATGTCCTCTTTACTTTCTGCGCCTTCTTCTGTATCCATTTCTAAACATAATTGATAGGCATATGCATCTTGCTCTTTTACTGTTAAAAAGCCAATAATTAGTGTTATTATCATAATAACTGAAACTATAATGAATGCTAACTGTAAACTCACATCGACAATAAGAAGACTTATCAATGCAGCAAATATCGCTCCAACACCTCCCATTAGATTAAGAATAGCATTTGCTTTGCCTCTGTGCTCAGTTTTAATAAAATCCGGAATTAGGGCCACTTGTTGGGTTCTATAGAAACACATTGCAATCATAAAACAGAATATAAACAAGAATAACATAAAGAAAGATGTTTCAAAAGCTATAAGAGCAAAAAATATTGCTGCTATAGGAACTCCGATAATTAAATATGGCATCCTCCTCCCTAAGCGAGATCTAGTATTATCTGATTTATTGCCCATAATTGGTTGTATTATTAAGCCAAGAAGATTATCTAAACCCAGGATGAGCCCTACAAGTGCTAATGAACCTAAATAAAAGTATAGACTGATGGATACTTGGCTATCATACATTTCCCATGCTAGTATTGTAGGAAAAAACATTAAACCTATTAGAAAAGTATGTTTTAAATCAAACTTTTCTTTTTCTTCAGTTTCGGACATTTTAGAACTCAAAATTGTTTTGTTTTAAATGAATTTTTAAATGAATATTTACTGCAACATTTGCTTTCTTTATTATTATAATTTTTATTTTTTATCTCCAAAATTGATCATTTAAATTTTTTAAATATACAAGATGACTCACACAATTACAGTCAGAAGAGCCAAAGTTTTCAATAAAACCATCTGATATATTTAATAATTCTTGAGCAATGATACATTCTAATCTTTGGGAACTAGGAATTAAATATATTCTGATTAAGAGAGGAGTTTCTTGGAGTAAATAATCTATATGCCAGTGAGTCTTTTTCTTTTCTGGAGGTAAAATATGTCTTTTTACTCTATTAATAAGCGTTGCTGAACCAGAAATCCCCATTGCAGATCCTATATAAAAATAGTATCCTTTTTTAAATGGAATTATCCCTAATGAGCCAACAGGTATTTTTTTATCTTCCTTAATATATATTACTAATATGTATGTTCCTTTCATTTAGGAAAGATAATAGTAAGTAATCAATAAATTGAATATAGTTAGGTTCTATTATTTACTTTTTCAATTCTATAATTTTGCTTCTAAGGATTAGAATAATCAAGACTAATTGGAAACCAATCAAAAGATATAAAGTGAGGTCTATAAAAAAACTGGCATATACGGGCATTCCTAACCAAGATTTAATCCAACACTTCGAATCACCATTTGTATAAAATAAGCAACTTGCTACTGAAAGATAAACAATATGAAATGCTAATGATAACATTATTACGGTGATTGCTAGGATTATTTTAACATAAAAGCTTATATCGGTTTTAGATTTTTCATTAGTCCTAACTTCATTTGAGTGTATATGCGAAGAGGAATCTATCCTTTCAATGCCTTGATTTGAAATTATTTCTTTTAAAGTCTTATTTTCAGACAATAAAATATTATATTCGTTAAGATCAATCTAAATTAAGTTATTGTTTAATTTACTTCTGTATTCTGCTTGTTCTTCTTGAGTTGAAACTTTATCACTTATATTAGAACCACTCATGACTGAAAAAAAAAAAAGATTCTACTACCTAATAATATAAGTCATTAATTAATTCATTTTTATAAAACTGTAATGAAAAAATTGATTTTTCGTTATATTGCTATAAAATTGATCAAGGAAAATCTTATATTATAAACATGGATTTTCTAAAAGCAATTTAAATAAATCTCTAACTTAAAAAGATTTTAAAGTTGTTTTAATTATTTAAAATATTCATATAGCAATACTATAACTTATTGATGATAAAATGAATGAGCTATTCTTTTCTGAAAAACTTTACCGCATACAGAAAGAGGTTAGAGATTTCTTAATAAATGAATTAGAACCAATAAAAAATGATATTAATCGAGAAAACAAAATTCCTCTTTCTTTCTTTAGAAAGATGGGAAAATATGGGATGATTGGACCATTAATCCCTAAAAAGCACGATGGTACAGAGTTAGGAATGATAGCTCATTGTATGATAACTGAAGAGATTTCAAAAATTAATGTAAGCGCCTCAGTTACACGAACGCCATGTATCCTTGATGGATATTTACTTAATAGACATGGAAATGAAGAACAAAAAGAGAAATATTTAGGAAAAATTGCTAGTGGAGAAAAAATATGCAGTATTTGTGTTACTGAAGAAAATGCTGGCTCCAATGTGGCTGGGCTCAAATCAACAGCCAGAAAGGAGGGAGATATTTACATTCTTAATGGTTCTAAAAAATTCATAACTAATGCAGGAATCGCAGACTATTACTTTATTTGGTGTATTACAAATAAGAACGTTAATCCGAGAAATGGTATGAGCGTGTTTTTAGTTGGAAAAGATACTCCTGGATTAATTATTGAGAATCCTTATGGACTAATGGGAATAAATGGAGTGTATAATGGAATTCTTAAATTTGAGAATATGGAAATTTCTAATGAGAACCTCATCGGAGAAGAGGGAAATGGATTTCAGAGTCTTATGGAAACTTTTAATGTGGAGAGGATTACGTTAAGCTCAGAATGTAATGGAATATCAATGGCAGCTTTAGAAGATTCTAAAGCTTATGCCAAAAAAAGGGTCCAATTTGATAAACCAATATCTAAATTTCAAATTATTAGGTTCAAAATTGCTGAAATGGCTATAAAATTACAAGCTGCCAGACTCTTAACCTACAGCGCAGCACAATTAGCTGAAATGAATAAAAATATAACCAAGGAAGCATCCATGGCAAAAGCTTTTTCAAGTAAAAGTGCTGTTGAAATCACTTCGGAAGCTGTTCAGATTCATGGAGGGGATGGATATACAGACAATTATTCTGTCGAGAGATATATGAGAGATGCTAAATTTTTTATGATCGGGGGCGGAACTTCTGAAATACAGAATCTCGTTATTGCTCGGGAAGAATTAAAATAAATAGTAAAGCTATTTATTTTCTAAATGAGAATAATAAATATGAAAAAGATCACTGGCGTAAATATCTTAGATGATGAGATACGAGATAAATTAATTACAAGAAATATCTATGAAATCTTCAATAATTTTATTATCCCCCTTATAACAAAAGAAGAACAAGATTTTCTCAGAGAATTGGAGGATTTTTTAATAAAAGAAGTAGAACCAAAAATAGATCTCAATAATGATGTATATGAACTTTTCCCTATTATTGCCAAAAAGAATTATATGCAGAGATTAAATCAATACGGAGATTCCGAAAGGTATGGGATGCGCTATGAAATCCTTCTTGCCATGGCCATGTCAATAATAGATCCTGAGCTAGATCTCGCTCGTGTAGTTTCAGGAGTTATCTTTGCTAATCCTTTATTTCAATTCGGGAAGAATGACCATCAACTAGAGATCCTAGATGAGATCATGACCGGAAAGAAAATAGGTTGTATTTGCATTACTGAAAAATACCACGGATCGGATGCCGTAAATATGGAAACTCAAATTCAAGAGGAGGAGGATCATGTAATTATTAATGGGGAAAAATTATATACCACTAATGGTTCTATAGCAGATTACTTTATTGTATACGGCGTGTCTAATCCACATGATCCTAGGGGATCTATGTATCAAGTAATTGCGGAACGAGAGTTTGAGGGACTTGAAACCCATAGGCTGGGAGTACAATCAATTCCAAGAGTAGAGATTGGGCAAACGATATTTAATAATGTGAAAATTCCGCGGGAAAATATCCTCGGAACAAGAGGTCAAGGATATAATAATCTTTTTTCTGGACTTGTGGCAGAACGGGATGCCATAATCGGCTCGAGCTTAGGAATTAGTTGGTTAACAGCAATAACCGCACTTATATATACAAATTGTAGGGTCCAGTTTGGCAGACCACTATATGATTTTCAAGCAGTCTCATTTCCGATAACTCAATTGTTTACTGAATTAATGGCGGCTACTGAGTTTGGATTTAAATCTGCGTCAGAATATCGGAAAACTCTTGAGCACTCCGATTTAAAGTTTATTAAATATAATGCAGCATTTAGTTCTGGTACGAAATTTTATGCATCTAATCTAGCACATAAGATATCTTACGAAACCCAGCAATTATGCGGTGGAATCGCTTTCACAGATAATCTCCGAATAGACAAAGCTTTGGAAGTTAGTAAAGTTCAGGAAATAATCGGTGGGGCAAGAAATATCCAGCTTTATTTGGTTAGCAGAGCAATTAAAGATATATTCAAACGATTAGCGTTATGAGAAAATAAGAAAAATTGATCATGGAAATCAGGGCTCTAAAGAGAGAGGAAATAAACGACATACGAGATATCGACCGAAGCGAAATAATTAACCAATCATATTATTACAAAAACGACAAACTCGTGTTAAAAAAGAAATATTTTAATATCTCGGGATGGCATCCGAATGAAATTGAAAGGACAATTGGCAATCTTTATGATCTCTATGATCGTAATGGATATTTTTTTGGTTTATTTTAAAAAGAAAAAATTGTCGGAATAGCTGCTTTAGAATGTAAATTCATAGGAAGTAATAATAATCAACTTCAAGTTGTTTTCTTGCATATTGATAAAAATTATAGAAAAAAGGGATATGGAAAAAAATTAATGACCAAAACTATAGAAAAAGCAAAAGAATTGGGGGCTAAAAAGCTGTACATATCAGCCACTCCATCTAAAAATACTGTTAATTTTTACATGCATTTGGGCTGCAATTTAGCTTCAGAAATAAATCCTGAATTATATCAATTAGAGCCTGACGATATCCATTTGGAAATGATTATTTAGTATTAATAAAAGTTTTCTTCCATATTAATTAATTAAAAAAAAGGAGTTAGAAATTTTTTTAGTAATTATAAAAACCTTTTTTTGATTTTCTACCCAATAAATTGTCTTCAACCATCTCTTTTAGAAGAGGGCTCGGTTTATATTTTTCTCCTAAAGCTTCTCCTAGATACTCCCCAATATGAAAATATATATCATTCCCTACTAAATCTGAAAGCTCTAAAGGACCCATTGGAAAATTGAACGCTAATTTGCACGCAACATCGATATCTTCGGTACTAGCAATTCCTTCCATTTTCAATTTAACTGCTTCATTGCACAACACATAAATAAGACGTGTGGTTACAAATCCTGGTGCGTCTTTTACAGTTACTACAGTCTTATTGAGACTCTCTGAAAATTGTTTTGATGTTGCAAAAACTTCTTCAGATGTATTTTTACCCTTAATTAACTCAATTAATTTCATCACTGGTGCTGGATTAAAGAAATGAATACCTACAATCCTTTCCTGGTTATTAGATTTAGATGCTATTTCAGTAATGCTCAAGGAAGATGTATTAGATGCCAAAATAACGCTTTTATCGCAAATAGAATCTAATTCTGAAAATAACTTCTGTTTTAAATTCATATCTTCAAACACAGCTTCAATTACCATTTGCACACCTTTAACCGCAGAATCTCTGTCAGGATTTAATTTAATTCGATTGAGAATATCACTTGCTTCTTCCGCTGTAATTTTATTTTTCACCACAAAAAATCTATCTAAATTCTTTTCAATAGCATTTTTTGCTTTTTTTAAAATATCCTCATTAACATCTACTAAGTTCACTTCATACCCATGAGTTGCAGCTAGTTGCGCAATCCCATGCCCCATAATTCCTGCTCCAATTACACATATATTTTTTATTTCCATAACCCTCACTATTTCCTAAATTGATTAAAATCTGCTTTACGTTTTTCTACAAATGCATTTCTTCCTTCTACGGCCTCATCAGTATCGTAATAAAGAGACAATCCACCAACTCCTAGTTGAGTAACACCTGTCACTCCATCAGTCTCAGCTAAAAAGGCATATTTAAGCATTTTCAGTGCTGTGGGGCTTTTTTCTAAAAGTTCTTGGCACCATTGGTTCACTTCCCCATCCAATTTTTCATAAGGTACAACTGCGTTCACAAGTCCCATTTCTAAGGCTTGCTGAGCAGTATATCGACGACAGAGATACCAAATTTCTTTTGCACGTTTAACCCCAACCGCTCTCATTAAATCACCAGTTCCATATCCCGGATCGAAAGAACCTACACGAGGACCTGCTTGCCCAAGTTGGGCATGCTCTGCAGCAATGCTAAGGTCACAATTGACGTGCCATACATGCCCTCCTCCAATTGCGTATCCGTTCACTCGAGCAATGACAGGTTTTGGCAATGTGCGGATAAGAAGCGTTACACGCTGCCAACCGACTTCGAGAGGTAACATATATTTTCCTTTATACCCTCCTTTCTCCCGGGTGGTCTGATCTCCCCCAGTACAAAATGCTTTTTCTCCGGCACCAGTAAATACTACAACACCAATTTCATTGTCCATACAGCGATTGAAAGCATCGATAAGTTCATGTACAGTTTGTTGTGTGCACGCATTATATCGTTCTGGTCGATTAATGGTTATACGGGCAATTCTATCTTTTATTTCAAAAATTATTTCCTCATATTCACTCATCTTATTCAACTTCAAAATATTATTGTATTAATTTCTGATGATTAATCACTAAAAATGATTCCAAAATATATAAAACAATCTTTATTGAAATCGAGTAGGATAATTATCTCATAAAATTAGTTCAACATATAATGAGCAATTAGATCTTTAGAGATTCATTTTTTCCTTAATTTCATTTAGTATTTTAGGACCTGCCTGATTGATTTCAGTTAAAACCTCACGTAATATGTCATTAATTTCAACCCCTTTCAATTCACATGCGATGTATAAAAGAGAAATTATCTCTTTAGTTAGCAATCGTATATTTCTTATATCATTAATTGGAATTCTAATACCTAATGACTTTAAGTCTTGGGCTGTCTCATTGTCTAACTGTCTTATTGTAATTAATATGTCGTTCTTTCTGCCCTTCCATTCCTCCGTAATAGCCCGTATCGATAAAACGTACTTCTTCGTGGGACTTCCGATGCCGTTAACATCCTGAGCAAAATCTAAAGGTTCAGAATTTCTTAGAGACTTTAGCCCAAAAGAACGGTTAAATTTGTTCAATTTATCAAACTTCCGCTTCATGAAAGAGATTTCATCAGTAAGCTGCTCTACTTTTAACGACAATTTTCCAAATTTTTCCAAAAATAGCTCCCTTAAATGCAAATTTTCCTCGCTTTGAGTCATGGTAATCTCCTTAAAATCTTCCGCATGATATTTTTTGCATAAACTTTTATAAATCTAATTATTAAAATGTTAATCTTTCTTGGTTTTCTGATTTTTAGACAGAACAAAACCTTTAAAGATTTAAAAAAATAAAAAATTGATAAAAATTTTTGATTAAGATTTAGATTATTCTACTTATTCATTCAGTTCTTTTTTCTCACTCTTCTTACTATTGGTTATAATGCCATAAAGTCCTGTTATAAATAATAAGGGAATGAATAAAACAAAACTCCATATAGCACCGAATCTACTCGCGTCTATAACTGTAATTTCTGTAGCTCCAAATTCGTATGCTGCCTTAGAAAAGATTAGTAAGATTAAAATAGCATCAGCTTTAAGAAATTTTACTTTTTCACTGATAGTATCTGCTCTATCACCAATAAGTTTACTAATAGTATAAAGTATAAGGAATAAATCAAAAAGATATAACGCTATTGTAACTGGTAAATTATATTCACTCTCAGATGAACTTAGATTAAAATAGACCATAAGCATTAAATATAAAGTATAAATAGCGACCAAAATAAAGAAAAATCCTAACCAGGCATTTAATTTTCCTCTTAATGCTAATATTCCACCTAAAACCGCAAAAAAAATGACGATTACCGTTAAAATAAGAGCAAATACACCAAATGCAAATTGGATTTCAACGTCTCTATGTTGTAATGCTATGCCTAATCTTGTAATTGAAAGCATGATAATTATAGCAAATATGGTTCCCCCTAAAAATACCAGCCATTTAAGCCACCTCCCCTCCGGTTCCCATGATATCCCAATCTGGTAACAAGAATACATCAAAAAAGTTGCAGTAATCGCGACATAAAACACTATACCAAATATAAAGAATCCTTGAAAAAGGATTGTTCCAATATACAACCTTACTATAAGTAAAAATGTAATTGCTGCTCCTATGATGAGATAGAGAATTATTTGTTTATGAGACAAATGTTTTAGATCAATTCGAAAAATTAGCGCGGCGATAAATAATACCATGCAGATGCCTAAAAGAACAACAAAAATATAAGTCCCATATCCAAGTAAGCCAAACTGAGCTAGTGTAAATCCAATTATTAATAATATAACGAGAATTAAGAAAAGCCTATTTTCCTTATCTATAATTTTTTTTAAATCAGAAAACACCATGAAATGATATTAAAGCTACCCTTATTTAAAATTTGTTAAATATCACATTAATAGAAAAATAAAACACTCTTCTTTTTTTAATCAAAACTGAAAAGAAATAATAACTAAAATTATCTAAAAAAAATTAAAAAAAAATTAATTTAATTCTGCTCCGCATTGTAAACAGAATTTATCATTTTCACTATTGACAGCACCGCATTCTTTACAAAGAATTTGTTCGTCCTTGATTACACCTTCCTCTTTTGCTTCTTTTTCTAACTGCTGTATTTTTCCCTTCTGAGTGATTTCGTCATAATTACGAATTCCATAAATCGTCAAAATGATGAGGAGCGGAATAAATAAAACAAACACAGCAATAGATCTCCACACAGAAAGTTCAGATGCTTCAAGACCGCTAAGAAATGTATACATAGTGATACTAAATATTAACCACATTAAAATTGTATCTGCGCCAAAGATTCTTAATTTAGCTTTAAGAACATCTGATTTTTCTGCAATAAGACCCCCGATAGTATTAAGTAAGATAAAAAGATTAAAAAAGTAAAGTAAAATCTGGAGCGGAATCGAAGACGCGCTAACTCCCCCCTCTGAAGTCTTTGTGTAAATAATTATCCCCATTAAGTATATTGTATAAATAGCAACCCAGACAAAAAATATGCCCATCCAAGAATGTAGTCTGCCCTTTAAAGAGTGAAATCCTCCGATTATGCCAAAAAAGATGATAATGATGACTATAATTATGGCGGGCACCGTAGTACTAAATCCAATAGCCTCCTGAACTCCACCCGTTACTGATTCTGTGATAATTATAGCGACTATAAGAGAAATAATAGAGATTACTATCCCGCCTATAAAAAAGCACCATCTCTCAAAAGTTCGAACGCGTCCCGGTAATTTATAAAGATAAGAATCAATTTGAAGTCCAATTTTATAGAAATAATACATCGTGAAAATTGAAGTAATTAATATATATGAGATTATTGCCAAAAAAAGAAAGATTATGAATAATGCAGCGAAAAAATTGAGATATATAAGTATTATAACTGTTAGAACAATGATAGTTATAATTAATCTTTTTCTTGACATATCTCTAAGCCTTTTCTTATAAGTCATAATAGAAATTAAGAATAATATGAATGAAAGCGCCGCCAAGAGAAAGAATACGACAAACCCTGCAATGTAAAGAACTTCAAATTGAAAGAATGTAAACCCGATAATAAGCCATAGAATGAGTATTAAATACAAACGATATTCTTTTTCCTTAAGCAATAGTAAATCTTTAAATGCCATAGTTAATTTAACCTCGTTTTTATTAAAAAGTTAGAAATTAAGTTTGTACGTAGTTAAAAAAACTACGCGTATTTAAAATTTATTAATTTCTTGGGCTTATGTAAAATTAGAATTAAGAATGATGTAAGTCAAATATATCTCAAACTATTACTTTTTTTTTTATTAAAACTTGATGTTTTAAATAATTTTAAGCAGAATATATACAATATAATCCATTATAAAAAATCAAAGATTTTCTTTTGTGTATCGAAACGTTTTATCGATAAATTAAACCTTTTTTTCAGCTCATTTGCTGATTCGGGAGCAAAACCAGCGAAGTGATTATTTACAATAATAAAAATTTCATAGATTTCAGATGATTTTAATAAATTATTAACATTTTTATTTAGATCAGCTATCGCAGCTTCTTGTTTTCTTTGGATTCGATTGAAGACATCTAACTCACGATCTCCTATCAATCTAATATAGTATACTTTTTGGTTAGGCATGTAATAGGGCTTAATTCCAGGTATATATGTAGTTCCGAGAATGATTTGTGATCCGTTAATGATTTGAGACAGAATTTTGTTCTCAAACCATGAATTATCTCGTAATTCAATTACATAGCTATATTTGGATGGAATTTTGTTTAAAAGGTTTGATAATTGTTTATAATGTTTCTCAGAATACTTAAACCAAGGAGGAAATTGTAAGAGAAATTTAGATGTTTTTTCTTCCAATTGTGCCATACGGGAAAAAAATTGCACTATATAAGTCTCTAATTCAGGATCATTTAGATTATGTGATATTTTTTGCCACACTTTAACAACAAATATAAATGATTCTGGAGTCTTTAAAGCCCAATTCTGTACAATTTCTGCAGAAGGTAAGTTGTAAAATGTTGAATTGATCTCTACTATATCAAAATATTGGGTATAATACTCTAAATGCCGGTACCTCTCAAGTGTTTTAGGATAAAAGGGACCAATCCAATCCTTATAATCCCAACCGGCACATCCAATAAAAAATTTTATCTGCATAAAAAAATATATTTTTAAAGCATTATATATAGCATATATATTGCTAATTGAAATTAAATGTTTTATCTTATAAGTAAAAAGTGCCGCATTGATGAATTCAAGAGAAACTATTTTTGATGTAGCGAATTTTAGAAAATGGAAAGAATCATCAATGGAGCGTCATGATCTTTATAATTTTGAGTCAAAAATAGATTATATCTTTGATAGAACTCCTACCGAAAAAGAGTCTTCTTATCTGCTTGAAGTGTTTTTTTTTATTCCAGAGAGCCTCCAAATTAATAAAGAAAGCTATTCTAAGGAACAATTTTTTTTAGATTTAAATAATCGAATACGCTTCAAAACCCCTCAGATGACCATAAAAGGGCTACTTGACGAGCAGAATAAATTATCCCCTATATATGTAATTTTAAAAAAATTAAAAGAGATACAATATGGAGAAATCTCTCATGAAACAAATATTCGCATTGAGAGAGAAATAAGATTATTAGCGTGTATAGTAAAAGTATCATTAAGGGATCAATTTTCTTTTATTTTAACATTTCAACAAAAATTGAAGAAGCAAGGTAATCTTGCTATTGTTATTAGCAATTACTTGGATGACATTGAGGAATTGGAGGCAAAAATGAATTTATTAAGAGATATGTTTTCCATTTCACAAATTCCATATAAATTACGAGAAGCACTTCAATATGCTGATGAATATATTAGCCTTCAAATAAAAACATGGATGGCTCAAGCCATTAAAGAGTTAGAAAAACAAATTGATAACAATATTCGCGATAGAATGATCCAAATAATTGAACGGGAACAAGATTTTAGAAGAATTATCAATAGTCTACTGATTTTAGAAGAAAATTCTGAAAATGAAGCATTTACTTACTATGAAAGTATCTTAAAAAAATATGTTCAAGGGGTCTTATATTTAGAAAAAAAAAAAAAAGATCCGAAATCCCGCTCTTTGGAACTTTTATATTCGGTGGCGGCTGGATTTGCGATGTTTATATCACTGTTCCTAACAGTGTTATTACTTAACGCTTATGATGTCAATTCAATCCCCTTTATAATATTAGCAATTGTAATTTACATTTTTAAAGACCGAATAAAGGAAATTTTTAGAGGAGTTTCACAAAAGGCTGTTGGATTGGTCTTTCCAGACCAAAGAGTCGATATTGAAGATAAATTTTATCAAGTGACAATTGGAGAGAGCCGAGAAAAAGTAAGTTTTATGGAATGGGAGGATGTCCCAGATGAAATACTTGGAGTGAGAAGCTCAAGTGATAAAAGTCCTTTGGAGGCAGAAGGGAAACCAGAGGTGGTTCTTTCCTATATGCAGAAAATAACCTTATTAAATGAAAAAATTGATGAAATTCATAAAAGAAAGAAGGATCTTTCAAATATTATCAGATTTAATATTCAAGATTTTTTAAAATATGCTGATGATCCTATTCAACACGAACTTCTTTGGAATAATAATACAACTGAAGTTGAAGATATTTTAATTTCAAAAGTATACCATCTTAATATAGTCCTAAAACTTTCTTCATATAAGGGAAAGGAAATCAAGAGACTCTTTTTTAAGAAATTTAGAGTAATTCTTGATCAAAAGGGTATAAAGAGAATAGAAGAACCGGATATTACCTTATAATTTTACTTATTTCTAACAAAAATCTTTAATATATCTTTGATATATGTATATTTAAGCATGGTTAGGTTAAAATGGGAAAACAAAAAAGACTTTTCGGGGAGAATTCTAGAAAATACACAATATTATAAAGACAAATTTAAAAAAATCAAAATAACAACCTTCAATTCTTCAAAGAAATTAATTAAGGGAAAAGAAACAACGCATTGGACCAATAAATTAATATGGGGAGACAATCTTAAGGTCCTTTATTATCTTTTAAATGATTTCAAGGAAAAAATCGACTTAATATATATAGATCCTCCATTTTTTTCTGGTACTAATTATCACATAGAAATTAAAAGTGAGGCACGAGAATTTAACGCTATTGCTTATAATGATTATTGGAAGAATGATTTAGATTCTTATTTAGAAATGATTTATGAAAGGATAGTACTATTTAAAAAATTACTGTCAAAAAAAGGATTAATATTTGTCCACTTAGACTGGCATGCGAGCCATTATATAAGAGTAATATTAGACGAGATATTTGGACAAAATAAGTTTGTGAACAATATTGTATGGCATTATTATAATAAATATTCAGCAGGAAAGACCAATCTTCCACGAGCTCATGATGATATACTAGTTTATTCCAAGACTAATAAATATACATTCAATGAGCTTAGAATCCCTCGCGATAAACCAATAAAGCAATTAAAAAGAGAAATGGTAAATGGAGTTTTAAAGAATGCCAAAGACGAGAATGGCCATGTTATATATAGAACTGTAAAAGATAAAAAAATGGATGATGTGTGGAGAATTCCATGTATGCAACCTGCCTCAAAAGAATGGACAGGTTTCCCAACTCAAAAACATCATGAATTGCTAAAAAGAATAATCAAGTTAGGAAGTAATAAAGGAGACATAGTTGCTGATTTTTTTTGTGGTTCAGGAACAACATTATTAACTGCAGAAAAGTTGAATAGAAGATGGATTGGTTGTGATATCTCGGAATATTCCATTTATTTAACTCGCAAGAGATTGATGGCCTATTTTGAAAATAATAAAAACAGCTTTAAAGATGATCATCCCTTTGAGTTATATACTCATTTAAATGATGAGCGTGTTAATATTATCAATTCTGGTTTTTTCGAAAAAGAATTAGCGATTAGAAGGAAGAAATAAACCAATTAAACATTAATAATATAGGAAAATGTATAAAAAACTAAATGAATATGATATAACTTTAGAATCCTATAACTCGATTAAAAAGAAATTTAATTATTTAAAGGAATTAATTCCTAAAAATCGCTGTTTTATGGGATGGGATGGGTTTATTGATCATTTATATACTGTTATTCAAGCTCGTGAAAGTCTAAATAAATGGACTCCAATTGATCATATGAAAAATTTTGGTAATCTAATCACCAGAGTCGCCGGCAGTTCAATAGGTATTGAAATGATATTAAAAAGAAGAGCAATTGGGGGATTCACTTCTAATGTGTGTAAAGGTATGAATACACTTGGAATTAAAATGACTTTAGCTGCTGCCTGGGGTTATCCTAATCAGTTAGCGATTTTTAAAGATTTTTTAAACAAAAGAGAATCAATTGACGTAAAATCCTTTACAGAACCAGGAATTACTATGGGGCTTGAATTCAATGACGGAAAGATAATGTTGAATAATGTTGAAAGTATTTTAAAAATCAATTGGGGCATCATAACTGAAAGGATTGGTATTGAAAATCTTCTGGATCAAATAGAGAAAAATAATTTAGTTGGATTGGGGTATTGGGCACTAATCTTACAATTTGAGGATATTTTACGACGAATGCTTGTTGATGTGTTTCCATCTATTTCAAATCTAAAAAACAAATTGCTTTTTTTTGATTTAGCTGATGTTAAGAGACGAACGCAAAATGATCTCATCTTTTTTTTAAAATATCTTCCTAAAGTTGAGGACGAAATTCCATTGATTTTAAGCTTAAATGATCAAGAGGCCAAAGATGTGCTATCTGCTTTACAGTCAGCGAATTTAATAAAAATTAAAGGGAAAAATGTTGAGGATTTAACCGATGCTGGTATTTATATAAATGATTTTCTTAACATTTCATATGTTATCATTCATTCACCTCATTTTGCTACAATTACTAGTAAAAATGCCCATTTTTGGGTTACCGAAGGGTATACTTCACAACCCCGATATACAACCAGTGCAGGAGATCATTTTAATGCGGGAACGGTACTTGGTTTAGCATGTAACTTATCACCTGCAGAGTCAATTCTCATGGGAAACGCTCTTACAGCGATTTTTGTGAGAACTGGAAAATCTCCAAATATTAATGAATTATTTCAATACATTCAAAAATATATGGAATATATTGAAAAAGACAATCCAAATTTTCCTTAATTATTTAATTTGGGTAATATTGACTCGATGTATTCCATCTTCTTTTATCTTAATGAGTATTAATTGATCATTTTCTTTCTTTTCAACAATTCCCTTATTTATTTTAATCTTAAAGCCTTTAGGATATTGAATTTTCGGGATATAAAGAATAGTAGGTGCTTGAATAGATGAATCTCCATCAAATTCAAAATAAAAAGATCCTTCTTTAAGGTTAAATTTCATATTCATTGGAATTCCCGCACAATGTAGAAAATGAGGGCGGCAAAATCCTTTAACTGCCCTTCCACCGCTGTTGATATCACTTGGATCAAGCTGCTGATCTCTGCTAAATATAGATAAATCCTCTAAATTCCACAAATCCCCCCATTCATTACAATTATCAGATGTATAGTTCCATTGGGTGCCATGGAGCAAATGCATATCCATTGCGTCATAGTACATGGTCAGCATCTCAATATTTTTTTTAAAGGCTTTTTGCCCCTTTTTCTCATACATTTTATAAGCTTTTTTATTCTTAAGGTCATAATGAAGTCCAAACTCTCCTAATAACGTGGGGACACCTCCTGCGATGATTTTCGAAACATTTTTTATGTTTGCTAATTGGCGATTAAACATTTCCTGTACATTTTTTTTTCCAAATACAAGCTTATCTGTCATGATATCAAAATTCATCCTTATCCAAGCTCTTTTTGTTGTCGCTGAAGCTGCATCATACCAGTGTGCGGCATTTACATACGGACCTTCATTTTGAGGTAAGTCAAAATTAGTTTTTTTACCCATTATCATTGTAACTTCAGGTCCTTCGAAGAATATGATTGAGTTGGGGATAATCGCTCGAATTTCTTTTGAGAACATCAAAATAAATGGTGATAAATAATCTTTATAGAAATCTACCTTTTTTTCATCAAAAATTGTGAAATGGTCATTATTTAGGATTATAGGGTTCTCATTCTCATCTAAATCCCATATTCCTTCTCTACGCCAAATATCTTGAGCTTCTTCAAGCCAACATGAAATCTTGTTCTGGTTTAAGGTATCCTTTCTTGTTTCCTTAATTGAAGTAAGTTTAATTTCTCTATATGGAATGGTTCGTGAATATCCTGCTGCTGTCACCATAGCGTCAAAAGGAGTAAATGCATGCCCTAAAACTTCAGAAAATCCTTCCTTTCCACTACTATCTACTTTATCTTCAATCCATCCCTTCTTAGGCTCATTTAAACTGTCAAATCCAATAATTGAAGAGAAATCTTTTACATTATTTGCGATTTGTTTGACTGCTCCGATATAGTGTTGTTGAAAATAGTCTTGGACATTTATACCATCTATCTTACAGGAAGGAGCAAAATTTCTTCCCCCAAAAAACAGCGTCCACATGGTAGCATTGGCAAATCGAACATTATTATTATCCCAATACATTACTGGATATGCTTTAGGATTATTTGAGTCATATCGATATTGCATAACAAAAGCAGCTTCACTTTTATCGAATTTTGTAAAGTCCAATCCTACTTTTTCAAAAAGCCAACCAGGGGCTCCATCACCCCCGGTCATTCTACTCCACACATCTTGATGGGGATCAATAAAAATATAAAATTCATATGGTTCAGCAATCTTCAAAACTTCTTCTATATAATCTAAATATTCTTTATCATATTGTTTTGGACCTTTATGTTCTATTGCCTCCCATGTGATTAAAAATCTAAGACAATTAAATCCCCAGTGTTTTATACGACGAAAATGCTCATCTGCCTCTTTTATTGGAAAAGGTCTACCAACAAATGAAACATCTCTATGATCTCTAAAATCTGTCTCTATATGTGTTGCTCCATCTGGAACTGTAGGAACTTTTGAGCTCCCACCTAAATTTACACCTCTAAGTAAGACAGTTCTACCATTCTTATCTATGAACCATTCATTTTTAGTGGTTATTGTCATAATAATTCAATATTATCAATTCTAATTCAATTTAATTAGTAAAATTAAAGAATGGAATATTGGCTTTAATATTTCATTTTTTTATCAGCTTCTTTCTTATAGTACCAATCGGAGTGTCTATCAAAAGAAGTCTTATCTAAAGTAATTAAAAGATCATTTTTAGCATCAACTTCAATTATTTTAAATAATTCTTTACAAATATCTGGATTATCTCCTGAAATATCTTCATTCCATTCTGGATCTTTTGAGAGATCAAACAATTTTTGATTATTTCTATTATTAGATGTAATTAATGCGTAATGATCATCTTTATATAAAGAACAGTCACTAAAACCACATGTAATATAATCTCGATTTTCTAATACTAAATCGCTTTCATCAATAAATATGGAAAGGTCTAAGCCTTCAAAAACTTCGGGTTTAGCTTTTCCTAGAAATCCAAAAATAGTGGGTAAAATATCATGAACGTAAGCATAGCTTTTTTTTATACGTTTAGACCCTTTAGTAACCCCAAGGGGTTTAATCATGAATGGAATATCTACTAGTTCAGGGTACATGCACATAGGTATTTTTCCAAAAGCTCCATGGTCTCCAATACAATGTCCATGATCACTTAAAAGAATAATCAAAGAATCCTCGTATATCTCCATTTCTTTTAATTTATTAATGAAAAATCCAAACCAATTATCACATAATGAAACTTCTCCAGCGTAACTTGCTCTCATAAATTTTATCTCGTCGTCGGAAAAAAAGTTTTTATTTTCGTTATAGACTGGATGAATTATTTTGTTCCCTGAATAGTTTTTATCGCTATATAAATTCAAATATTTCTCAGGGGGATCCCATGGTTCGTGCGGATCAAAACTATCTATTAGAATAAGAGTGTTTTTAATGTTTAGCGTATCCTCAACGGATTTTAACGCAGTATTGAAAGTTTGGGCGGGAAAATATTCGATTTCTTCGTTTCTGTCCTGTATATTAGGTAAATACCATTTTAATACATTCTTTAAATATTGGATTGCCGCTCTATTTTCTTTTGTTTTAGCGGGCACATGATTTTTAAGTTTTGCATTAAATAGATTGCGTTGTCCTCTCTCCAATGCCCTATATCTATCGTATTCTTGTCCGCGAATCCAATGCCATTCGTGAAATGCGAGATGATAATTCATATTTGGCTGAAAATGATGGTATGTGCTGGTGACAAAAGAAGTAATATATCCAGCATTTAACATATATTCTGCTAAGTGAGTTTGATTAGGAGGTATCGGGTTCCATCCAGCAGGATCTAAACCCTCTATATTTCTAAGTTTTGGTTTTTTGTGATTAAAAGGAAATGTCCGGATTCCGGTATGAATAGCTCGACGTACGGGAAGCGTAGGCAGAGATTCTGGATAAGCTTTATCAAAAACGATACAATCGTTCGCAAATGCGTCAATATTTGGGGTTTGTATCCAATTGTTCCCATAGGTCTTTCCTGAATGATCCTTTCTTAATGAATCAAAAATAATAATAAAGATCTTCATAATTGTATAAGCTTTATCTTAAAATTTTAATAAATGTTTTGCGTTGTTCCATAAATTTTTATTAAACAAAGAAAAAAAGAAAAAATTAGGGTGATTGATTATGATAAATAGTATTATATCCTAAATATCTAAAAAGCGCTTCATAGACTATATCTCCCACTTTATTTAAGTTTGCAGCGACATGATGGGCAAATCCACCTAAACATACAGATTTCAATAATTCTTGTAGGTTTGGAATTTCAACTACACCATAACCACCAAAAGTTTCTAAAGGGTCATCTGTATATTCCCCTTCAGCTATTAACGCTTTCATTTCTCCAAAAATATCATCAGTTTCGATTCTGAGCATTGTACATGGTCGAGTTTTTATTCTTCCTTGAATCGCGCCAAATGAAACCTCACCTCCTTTTGAATCTGCAATAATTGGATGAATAGTCATTCTAGTATCTTTAAAAAACGATTTAGGAAGATTACTGCAGTGGAAAAGCACCATTTTATTTGGATCATCACCATAATTGTTATTCCAATCTAATATTGCTGAAGGTGTATCCGAAGCATACTGTAAAATTAACATGCCTATTAGCCCGGAAATATCGACTTCACAAGCCGCAGGAACCAATCCCTCGCTAAACATACTCATAACGGCGCAGGGAACAATTCCGAAATTATCTTGGATTGAAGGCCAACATTGAAAGGCAAATCCGTCTAACTCTTTTTCAATAACCCAATTTTCAACCACGACTGCCAATTTTGCAAGTTTAAGTATACCATCTTCGGGAAACTGTGTTGTTGGTGTGTATTTTTTAATGAAATCTATTTTTTCTTGAATATTTGGATCATCATCACTTAAGCGGTTGATTTGGCCAAAAATTTCAGACAAATCTATTGGTTCTACACTTATTCCATTAAATTCTAAGATTTTTTCACTATAGCGCACAGTATTAAACGCATTAGGTCTTGTCCCAATTTGCCCTACTCGTAGATTTCTTAGTTTTTTTACAATTCTACAGATTTTCTCAAATTTTAGAAGGTCTGCTTTATATTGATCTGATTTAATCGCGCAGGTGTGATATTCCGTTAGAGTAAATGGAATCCCATACTGATATAAGACGCTTGTTACCGAGATTTTACCACAAAATGCATCTCTTCTATAGGTTCTATTCATCTTATCAATTTCGTCTGAAGATGCTTGTATTAAGACGGGAACATTAATATCTGCCATTTTAAGAGTCTCAGCGATTCCTTTTTCATCCCCAAAATTTGGTAAAATAACCAGAATTCCATCGATTTTTTCTCTATTTGCTTTAAATAACTCAGCACATTTCTTAGCATCCTCATGGGTTTCAACAACACCGAATTTCGTAGCATTTTCATCCAAAATTATATAATCAAAGTTTAGTATACTTAAGAGTTCGGTTATTTCATCTCTGCCCTCTTTTGCTAAATGATCTGGAAAGACATCGCGATTCCCAACGATTATCCCAAAAGTAATTTTTTCTGGTTTCATATAAATAAATGACATCTTAATCTACTTTCTTTTATAATTAGATTATGAAAATAAATCCCCGCTCTATATTTATTTTTTTTTTGATTTTTTCAAAAAATATTTTTATTCTAGTACGTCTCGGGGGTAAGTTTTTTTCGCATTATCTGCTACCTTTAAATCTATTTCTAAAGTAAAAAATGGGTTTTCAGGAGATGTGGTTCCTAATATTTCTCCATTTTCAGGTTCAATGATCCAACCTTTACCTCCAAATTTAACTCCATGTTTGCTATAACCTCGACGATTAGATGACAAACAATAAGCCCCAGACATTATGGCTGCAACTCGACCTGCTAAAAGCCATTTTTCTACTGAAGAAAATAAACTTGCCCTAGGACATAATAATAATTGAATTCCCTGCTTTGCATAATCACGAGCATGTTCAGTAAACCAAAGCTCTGTACAAATGAGAAATCCGATACATACATTATGTAAAATAATTGTAGAAAAGTTCTTTTCTCCTCTATCATACCAAGTTGCTTCCCAAAATCCTTGCTCATTTGGTAAATAGTATTTTGTGTGCACATCTGTAAAGCCGGTCTCCTGATTCCAAGTAAATCCTTCATTGAAATGGCTTCCAGACTTGAATATCGGGCGAGTCCCTATTATTATAATCCCTTCTAATGAATGAAAACTAGGCATCCACTTTTCATGGGCGAGCACAGCATCTTTCCAAATTTGAAAATCCACTTGATCTGTGTCTGCCATCCAAGGATAAAAGGGCATCTCAGGAAGAAGGAGTAAATCACTTTTTTCATTTTTCACATGTGCTACTAAAGTTGGCCAATCCTCTTCAAATTCTTCAAGATTATCATGCAATTCGCAAACAGTAACCTTCATTTAAATTTCTCTTTATCCTATGCAATTATTATTATGAAGGAAAATAACTTAACTTATCTTTTTTTGTAGTTAATAATGGAAATCACATAATAGAAAAGAATTTAAACACAGAACTTGGGTCAAATTGAATGATTTTTTCTAAGGGGATAAATGTGTTAAGAACTAAATAGGATCTTAGATCTTCTTCCTTATTCAATTCATCCTGCAATATGATTTCTCGCATCTTTTGATTAAATTCCTTAACTAATTTATCATAGGATTTCTTTCCCTTTTCAGTAAGAAACCACGCATTATACTTTATGCGATTATCAAGGTATACGTTCCGATAATTGACACCTGAATCAGATTTTTCCATTAAACTGGAATCATCAATAACTTTATATATCTGGTTAATTAGATCAAATATATTTATAATTAATTGGAAAAATGTTATATCATTTTGAATAACATAGTGAAATAGTTCTCGATTTTCTTTTTTTTGTAAGTTTTCTAAATCTTCAAAATTAACAGATAATTTCTCAAGTAAATCAGGGATTAATTCATAAATGTTCGAATCTGTTGTTCCTCGTTTTTTTTTAGTGGAAATTTTGATTATATCATCAAATTTCTTTAAATGATGAGATGTTGTAGATTTTACTCTTCCAAGTAGCGTACTTAACTCTGTTAAACTTAATTTTCTGAAAACGATTAATAAGAGTATTAATCGGAGGCGAGTCAAATCATTTAATAATGATAATGTATGTATTCTCTGTTTATATTTATCTTTGAGTGCTTTTGAATCTTTTCCTGCTTTTATATCAGAATTCATTTCATTCATTATAATCTGAATAATTATATAATAATAATTATTAAAAATTTTAAATAGAAGCATTTGTCTATAATTATATCAATAGAATAAATTAATTAAACAAATAAGTAGAGAATAGAATGGTTGTATTAACTCCGATTTTTATGGCAACGGGAATATTCTCTGTTATCTGGGTTGGATTTGGTACGCTTATCGGAATACTATTTTTAAAAAAATATTATTCGTTGAAATACCGACCTATGCTTCTATGGGGATTATGCTGGCTATTATTAATGAAATTTTGGTGGCCTTATGCGATAAATTTTGTATTAATTCTCATGGGGGGAGAAAC
Organism: Promethearchaeota archaeon; assembly: GCA_019058445.1. Taxonomy (GTDB): domain Archaea; phylum Asgardarchaeota; class Lokiarchaeia; order Sigyniarchaeales; family SOKP01; genus LW40-45. The sequence goes on from JAHPZA010000009.1 coordinate 645,771, forward strand.
GTTGCCTTTAAAAATCATTGCCTTAATTGCTCTTACCACGTCTCCCTTCCATTTTATTTTATGGATGGCAGCATGGGTGGATATTATGTATGAAAAGCAGTTCAAGTTAAGTGTTTCAATTATGCTTATCTATGGAATAATTTTTCAGATAATCTTCTGGACGTTATTTTTTATTGATTTATCATTTATTCTGGTTTTAAATAGCCCATTTGATTATACCTTTGTTGGAATTATACAACTCTTAGTGCTTGGAGAACTTATTACTTTTGTACTAAGTGCAATGCTTTTATATATTAAGGGACGTACGTCATTAGATCCTATAATTAGAGTAAAAAGATTGCTCTTTTTTTTACACGCCATAGCCTTCTTCATAGGTGTTATGTTAGATGTAGCATTTTCGGATTTTATTACGATAATGGTATCTAGAATCATAATGATGGTAGCTCCATTGTGCCTCTATCTTTCTGAAGCTTACCCCAAAGGAATGGAAAAATTACTTCTTAGGAACCAGAGATTGAAATAATAATTTTTAATTAATCATAATAAGGAATAAAAATTAGTTCTAAAAATAATAAAAAAAAATTAATTTAATAGAATTTTAATTTGAATTGTATTTTAACGGTAGATACCCATATCTTTGAGCTTTTTTACAAGTGCTAGTTTCTCTTCTCCTTCAAGTGTATAAAATTTTTTAAATATCAACCCCATGATAATCATCATAATCCCCGGAATTAATGCGGTATGAATACGGATACCCAATAGAGCTGCGGCAGTTTGATCTGCTGGCCCAAAAGCATTTGGATCGGTATTATACCCTGTTAAGAGATGGATGGGGAGTATTACAAGAAAAATAAGAAGAAATGCAACACGAAAGAAAAAGGTTCTTATCCCTACCATACTCGCATCTACGCGGAAACCCATATGACTAGAGACCTCATCATAGGTATCTGAAGCCACGGGCATGAGCATAGTGGTCAAACCAATCCCGTTTATTTGGAATATAATAGTACAGATTAAATGTGCCCAAAAGTTAGGTGTGAAAAAAAACTGTAGATATAAAATGCCTTGAAGTATATAAGTTACCCAATAAGTTTTCTTGAATCCATGCTTTCGAGAATAGTTATACCAGAATGGTATAGATAATATAGCAGCAGCGGTACCTAATAACGCGAGTAAGGTGTTCATTGCAAAAGGCACACCATAAACATCCTTTAACATATATGGCAAAGACGCGAGATATATAGTTGACGCAGTTACTTGTATCGTATAACCCGCTAAAGATACAGTGAAATTTTTTGTTTTAAGTGCAGTTTTCAAGGTACGAAAAAAACTAGTCTTCTCTGCTTTCTCATATGCGGTTATAAACATCTGTTTCATTTCTGCTGACTCTTTTATTCCAGGAAAAATAATTATACTGAAGATGGCCATAAGGATTATCATAACTAAAGCACTAAATGCAAATGACGCTGGGTTTCCGAATTCTATTAGTAAAGACCCTATAATAATCATACCGGTTATTACTAAAAACATTATAATCGTTACTATCGCAAAAGATCTTCTCCGTTCGTATTCTGAGGGGAACTGGTTGGTGTAGCCTCCATATACGTGGTCATTATAAATTGAGAAAAAAGTGTCGAAAGCGCACGTCATAAGTATAAACCATAGAAACATCACCATTGCGCCCATGCCTTGAGGGGGTATCCAGATTAAGTAGAAAAATATAAATATTAGGGGAGTGCATACCACAACCCATGGAGCTCGTAGTCCATATCGTGGTGTCCATTTCAAGGGTTTATCCGTAAGGAAGCCTAAGAGTGGGTCGTTCACCATGTTCCATAAGGCAAATATTACGCCTGCAAGCAAAATATAGATAGCAGATAATCCCATTTCGACCTCATAAAAATAGAGTAGATTTGACAAACCATATAAAAGTATATAGTTGACAACAACATAGCCGAAACCGTAGGATATCATTTTTCCCGTAGAAGCTATTTCCCATTGACTCAAATCTTCTTCAATTGCCATGATAAATTTCCTTTATTGTATTTTATTTAATTTTCTATATTGGATTTATTAAATTTGTTTAAGTTTGTGTTTAGATATTTAAATTTGTAATCAATAAAAGTGTTCGATCATTATATAAATATATCGAATGGTTCAATTTTTTAACCATTTTTGTCTCGATTAATTTTATTTTGATATAACTATATTTAAGCCTTTTTATCAAAAAGAGATTTAATTGTTAATTGAAAATTATCTTTAATGAAAAATGTTAAGATATCTTTCTTTTCATTTCAAATAAAAGATTTTAATTTAAATTGAATATTGATATCAATAAGGAAACTAGTGTGGGAATATTATAAAAATGAGTTCAGATAAAAATGAAATAAAAGAAGAGCAAAAAGCTGTTTCTAAAAAGGAGAAATTGTATATTTATTTATTCTGTGCTGTTTCTTTTGGTTTTACCTTGCTAATACTCCTATTAAGACTCTTCACAAAATGGGAATTAGTCCTTAGAAGACCATACACTGAAGCGTGGGCTTTTTTTTTCTGGCTTCTCATCTTAGCCTTTATTATATCACTATTTTATTTTGAAAAAAGAGAGATTGTTGTATTATTCTTAAGTAGCTTTATAGCCTTGTTTTGGGAGGTATTGGCTGAACCTTTTGGGTGGTATTTTGATTTGTGGCCTTTCGCCCCCCATTTAGATGACCATGTTGAAGTTTTTTATTTAGCATTGCTGCTTGGCTTTGAATTTTACGGAGGGTATTATATTTTTGGCATGTTGTACATTAAAATATATAACAGCGAATTTAAATATAGAATCCATCTCTTAATAACAATGTGCATGGTTTTAACAGTTTGTGGGTGGCTCGGTGATATCCACATAGCTCGATTTGACACTTATATCATAACATTCTTTGTCTGGTTAATTCTTAATTCCTCGCATTTGATGGGAGTTATTTTCTTATACAAGTATATCATGAAAAGCGGGGATTAAATTCTTTTTTTTCCCTTTTTTCTATCATCATATTTTGAAATTAAAAAATAACTAATTTTGTTTGATTACTAGAAGAAATTAATAAAAAATCAAACATTTGCAGTCTTATTGATATACTCTTTTTCATATTTCTATGAAATGTATAGAGAGATTTAAAGAACTTTGGAAGAGTTATAACGTATTTCGAATTGCTGTGGTAATTCACTTATGTTATTTTATAATCTCACTTATTTGTGTCCTCACAATATTAAGAGATCAAAATGATTTTCTTATTTATTTTAATGCGGGGAGAATTTTTTACACAAACATCAATGACTTATATAATCAGGAGCACTACATTTGGGATTATAGATACCTTCCATTGTCTGCAATGTTTTTTGTTCCATTTTATCTCTTAGGTTTTGACTTGGGATTTATAGTTTTCCATGTATTGAATTTAATTTTGAATATATTAATCTGTGTGTTGCTTTATAAAATTATCAGATTAGTAAGAAAGGAAGATCATGAGCAAGATGATAAGAGGATTATTTTATACATTAGCTTGTATTTAGTAGCTGCCCCTCAAATGTTTAATTATATTCTTGGTCAAATCAATTTATACATTACATTTTTTATGCTTATAGCGCTTTATATTTTTTTAGAATTCGAACAATTAAAATGGCATTTATTGGGAAGTATGGTATTGGGGTTAAGTATTGTGTTAAAACCTACAGCCCTTCTCTTAATTCCTTTTTTAATAGTAATTAATTATAATGTATATCACAAAAAACTAATTTTCGATTTTTATAAAAGTGCCATTAGAATAATCGGAGTAATATTTCCAATTTCATTAAATATTATCATTTTTCTCTTATATCCTAAATTATGGGATGGCTTCGTTGAGACTAATTTTACAGGGGGAAATCCACTCACCTTAAACTTCTCATTTAGCATCACAAAGATTATTTTAAATTTTTGTTATATGTATAACATCCCGTTCAATCAAATCTATATTCTATTGATTGTTTTTGGAATATTTGGCATTTTAGGGTATATATTTTTTCTTTTTGGAAAATATCATGAAAGAGATTCCATTATTTATGGCTTTACATTCGGTTTAGTAATAACTTTATTAGTATATTATGATTCTTGGAATCATCATTTGCTAAATCTGACACCCTTATTGATTATTTTGATATTTATTTTGCCCCGTAATTCAGATATTACTGATAAATATATTAAAAAAGGATTTTTCTTCTTCAGTTTTTTCGATTTAGCATTTATGGGACTATGGTTTCTTACAGTACTTTGGTTCCCCTATAATTTCGCGAGTACAATTTTTCTACTATTAATTTTTTATGGTTTAAGCAAACATAGTCTATCTACAGATAATAAGGATTCATTCAATAAACACGTTAAGAAAATCCAAGGAGGGAAAGTTTGAAATTCAATTCTTTTTTAATTAGTTACTTTTTATTATTAATAATACTAATTGGATTAATTCCATTCGCAAAAGCGTCTGATTACAAGATTGGTGTAGAAAAGGGAGATGTTTTTATATGGAACTGTAATGTGTGCGATAATAATAAAATAGATGAGATATTAGGAGAAGAATGGGATGATGAGGGTTTTTTTGAAGATATAGAGCAAGGAACTCATATGAAGTGGAGAATAAGAGAAACTGATGATGATGAAAAAATTTATAGCTCGGAAACAAAAGATAATGAAACTGTGTACACTTTAGAATTTAGTAAATGGATCTGGAAAACTACTGATGAGTGGGGTGATGAAGATAAGGAAGAATATTCTAATCTTTTTAAAGATCCTGATGATTTCTCAGATGATTTTATTTTTCCTGAATTAGCTCCAATTTGGCTCCCACAACCTATGGGGGAATATTTGAAAAATATTGACCTATATGAAGGATATACGGTAGATGCTAGAGTAATAGATGCTATTACCTGTGAGATCAATAGAGCTGATATTGATGATAAATATCCTAAAGAAAATATAAAAGTTGTAGCAATGTATAACGACCAAGGCATTTTAAAATCTTATAAACTCTATATAGGAGATCATAAAGTAATTTTAGATATCTCCTTAGAATCGTTTATCACAATTAATTTCCTCTTGTTATCAATTATAACAGCATTTTTTTATGTCGGAATCATTTATGTTATATATAAACTAATGAAATCATAAAGATTTGAAATATTAATTCAATTATAAAATAATATCTTAGAAAAAATGGAGATAATACCTGCTATTGATATTAGTGGAGGAAAATGTGTTAGATTATTTAAAGGTCAAAAAGGAACTGAAAAAATATATTATGAAAATCCACTTGATGCTTTGGTTTTTTGGATTGAACAAGGAGCTAAGAGATTACATTTTGTTGACTTAGATGGAGCATGGGGATCGGATAAAAATAAAGAAATTCTAAAGAAGATGTTAAGAAAGGCAAAAGATAGGAGTTTAAAAATTCAAATAGGAGGTGGAATCAGGACATATCAAGCGGCCGTTGATCTTATCGATATTGGAGCTGAACGTGTTATAATTGGAACTCTCGCGATAAAACAACCAGAGGTTATAAAAAAATTATCTGACGAAGTTGGAGCGGAACATATTATTGTTGCTTTAGATTATAAAGAAGGTAAAATCTCAACACATGGGTGGACCCAACAAACAAATAAAGATCCTTTTATGTATGGAAAAATAATTGCCATGCTTGGAGCAGGATATATATTATTTTCTTCAGTCGAAGCTGATGGAGCTTTTATTGGACCAGATATAAAAAATATTGAAAAAATGGTACAATCTGTGGACATTCCAGTATATGCTGCGGGTGGTGTGAGAAATGAGGGAGATATTAAAAATTTGGAAAAAATCGGTACTCATGGAGTTATCATTGGTAAGGCGTTCTATGAAAAAAAATTACCCCTTTCAATATTAAAAAAATCAAAATAAATTAATAAAAACTAAGATAAATAAGCAATATTTCCAACTTTAACTTAAATAAATATTAAATTTAATCTGAAATTAACAAAATTATCCATGCAGCAATATCTTTTTTTTCAAGAGTATTTGATTATTTTTTTTCCAGCACTGCTATTGGGGCTTCTACATACAATCTCACCATGTGAAGATAAGAGTATTTTCTGTTTTTACACATTTGGTATCACTAAAGACACTAGAAAAAGTTTATATATCTTAATTTTATACGGATTAGGGCTAATGACGGCAAATTTAACAATTGCGACTATCATGATATTAATAAGTTTAGTACCTCTGATTATTTTTCCTGCATATGTTGCTGATCCATATGCTATCAATTTTTTTGGATCGCTTTCTTCTACATTTGTAGCAATTTTCTTTCTATTTTTTATAACCCAACGAGATTATGAACCTCATTCTAAGTTAAAAAAACAATTTAATAAGTTAGATTGGGAAAAAAAAAGAACCCCATATCTGTTAGGAGTATTATCAGGATTTCCCCCTTGTATTTTTGAATTGTTTATTTATTCTCAATGTTTAATTTTTTCTTTAAGTTATGGTTTTTTAGAAGCAATTTTAACGGTGTTTTATTTCTCTATTGGTACTTTTATCGGACTTTTTCCTCTTGCATTAGCTAAAGAAAGTTTTGAAACCAGATTTAATGAACAAAAGAGGAAAAGAATCTATATTATCATGATCTTGATAATAATTCTATTTAACACGATAATTCTGATACTAAGCTTCCTTAGAATTCACATTTTCCCCGTTCACGTGCATTAAATAAGATATTTTGATAGTTTCTAAATATAAGCATTTAAATATAAAAACTGGTCTAGTAAAAATTATTATTATGGTATTATTATATTATCTTTAAAGAAAAATAAGAGAAAAAAATAACAATAAATTACAGTCATGACTGATAATTGCTTATTCTGCGATTCTAAAAGTATTGATTTCAAATGTGAAAAATGTAAATCAAGTTTTTGTATCAACCATATGGCAACAACCGAGAGTTGGGAATGTAAAAAACATTTTGATTTAAAATACTCTAAAGCAGATGCAGTGGAAAATAATTATAAATGTTCTGTTGTTGAAAATAGTAGATGTCCTGAGTGTACTTCATTATTGAGGGTTAAACGGCTATCTTCGGGACAATTTTATTTAAGTTGTACAAAATGTGGATGGAACTCTTATGAAAAAACACCGGGGTTATTTTATCCGTCAAAGGATCAGCTTGCAAGAGAAGCAAGAAGGTATAATCTTATTACAGGGTCCTCAATAAAGGATTGTAATAAGAAGCTAAAATATACCACTGGACGTAAAATTTGCCCTAATTGTTTTTTAGAACTTTTAAAACGAGCTGTAACCACAAATTTTTCTACGATAATGGACACATTCAACATTACTGCAGAACAAATGATAAAATTAATTACGCAATATATTGAAGAAAATAGGATATATGGAATTATAGATCAAAAGAATCGCATGTTCTATTATATTTCGGACGAAATGAGAGAGAAATTAATTTCTAAAATTCAAAATGAAGGGGCAATAAAAGTGGCAGATTTAGGTATCATGTTGGATATGAGCTCAGAAATGGCCCTTCAAGTGGTTTATAGGCTTATTAGTCAGCATCAAATACGAGGTTCGTTTTCTAAAGATAAAAAGAATTATTTTACTCAGAAATATATTACCGATAATTTAATTAAGAATATTACAGAAAAGGGAAGAGTCCCTATTGCTGAATTAGCTAAAAATTTTAACATTCCCTCAGAGTTAATTAAAAATTTTTGTGTAAATTTGATGAAAACAAAGATGGTTGATGCTTTTTTTGCTGCGAGAGGGAAAGAAATTGTAACTACAAATCAATTACATACTGAGATTAAAAAATATGCAAAAGAGGTCGGGGTTGTTAAGCTCAGCAAACTTGCTGAAAAAGAGAATATCGCTGTAGAATTAGCTAGAAAAACTCTACATGAAATGATAAAGCAAGGTGTTATACAAGGCATTTTCACACAACGGAGAGAATTTATGACAATGAAACATCTTGAAACAAAAATAAAAGAACTTGCCAGAGCTTATAGAAATATGAAACTAAGGGAAATATCTAATAGATTAGGGATTACAGAGGCTAGTGTGGAAGAAAATTTGGCTAAGTTAATAGGACAGGGAGATATAGATGGATATATAGATTCACAAAAAAAGATGTTTGTAGCATACAGCGTACCTTTAGAGGGAAGAAAGGCTGCTCCAGCAAAAGCCAAAGTAGCATCAAAGGAGGGAGGAGATAATATAGAAGTATTAAGAGACTATGATTTTGAGGGGGGACAACTTCATTTCAAAGTGGTAGTCAGAAATCATAGTGAAATGGCAATTAATAATGTTAAAGTTGTGTTAGATGTACCAACTAGTTATAACGTGAAACAACCATTAATCACTATACCTGTCATAGAGTCTAATAACTCCCGAGGAGTTGATTTTTATTTAGAACCAAAAGAATGTGGAATCTCAAACATCGGCGGGACCGTGATCTATAAAAACGCCCTAGGAGAACAAAATACAATTCACGTCAGAAAGAAGGAGGTTCAAATCAAGTGTCCCCTCGTTTGTACTTCAATGAGCACAATAGAGGATTGCCAGCTCTCTATTCAGGACCTTCCTAATGATGCTCGAGCTTTTTTAATCACTGATTTAGATCCCCGACTCGTATACAGAGCAGCCATTAGGGCTTTAAAATATTTTGAGACTAGCATGGTAACATCTTTTGAGGGAGGTGATGCTTCAAGCTCATATGAAGCTGAAGCATGGTTCTGCGCAGAAGCAAAAGTTACGGGAGGAAGGATAATTACTAGAGTCTTTATTTCAGCAACAAATCAGTCATTAGAGGTCAGAGTATGGTGCGCAAATCCGGGACAACTCACAGGATTTTTAGCTAGGGTAATTGAACTGTTAATGGAACAGATTGAAATTATCAGGAAGATTAAAAGCGAGGAACGCGAGAAAACTATCGATGTGATGGCTGTAACACAGAACTTGGCAGAGATTTCTGATTATTGTATGCTTAGATGGAAAGCTCAAAACATTCGAACTAAATTACATGATACCTTCGTCAGATTAAGGAAAATATTAAAAGAAGATAATCCTGTGCTAGGTCGCATCGAATTTTGGTTAACAAGACTCAATAAATACGAAAAAGATGATAATATTACTGATGATGATGCAGATAAACTTGTAAACGATGTAGAACAATTCCGGAATGTACTTACTAGAACTCTAAAAATTTAGGGGTCAACCACAAATAAATATATATAATGTGTTAAACATTATATTGATTAACAAAGAGTAAAAAGAGTGAAAATAAAACATGCCAATAATAAGCATCTCGATTAGTGAAAGCCTCAAGAAATTTATAAATAAGTTAGTATCTAGTAGACAATATGAAAACCGATCAAAAATTATTAGAGATGCGCTATTACGGTTAATGCAAAATCCCGAAATTTCCAATATTACTGATTCATCTGGAGAAGTATTTCCAATTGAAAATAAGAATATTATTGGAAATATGATTGTGGTTTTACCTAACGACTCCAATGTCCTGAAGAAATTAAACAGAATAGAATTTAAATATAAAGATTATATAGTAAGTAAAAACCAACATTTTGCTAAAAATCTTCAATTATATATGGTTTTTGAGGGGTCAATCGAAGATTTTCATAAAATTGTTGTAGAAATAAATTCGATAAAAGAAGTTACTAATTTTCGATACTTAATCGATAATTAAAAGAACCTCTTCTTTTGTATGTTGTTATTATTTATTTTAAATCACAAATTCTAAGAAGATAATAATTAATATTTTGGTGATAATCACTTGGGTAAAAATAAATATGGTAAGGGTTATCAGAAGAAAGGTAAAGACGCTGGATCGAAAGGAGGAGCTCCAATCCGTAGTGGAAAAATTAAGGCTAGCCATATATTAGTTGAAAAACTAAGTAAGGCTCAAGAAATATATGAAGATTTGCAAGCTGGTGAAGATTTTCAAAAATTAGCACAAAAATATTCTACATGTCCCAGTAAGAACAAGGGAGGAAATTTAGGAGAATTTCCAAAAGGACAGATGGTTACAGAATTTTGGAATGCGTGTGTTAAATTGGGAATTGGACAGATTTCGCAGCCAGTAAAAACTCAATTTGGATATCATATCATTAAAAGAACTGGTTGAATTCCAAAGAAAAAATAATAGCCGCGCACGGATTCGAACCGTGGTCTAGGGGTTTCTCCCAGCATAATGCTGTTCAGGGCCCCCGATGCTTGACCGCTACACCACGCGGCTTTTCTAATAAAAATGTTAAATATTAATAATTTAAATTTTCTAAAAAATTTTTCTTTTATTTGTTTATTGAATAAATAGTAAATAAGACTATAATTTATTCCAATTAATCATACTAAAACTATTTTTATATTAATAAAATTACAGATAGATTTTTATTCTAATAAAATCATATATTTACTTGGATTACATATAAAAGAGAAGATACTTAAAAAAAATATTTTGGCTAATAAAACTTTTTGTAAAACCCCTAGCCGAAATCAAAACCCCGTGAAGCTGTGGCCCATAATGCTATGGCTCGGGAAACTGAAAAAAAAAAACTTATTATATATCTTCCGATTATATGTAATCCACTCTTTTCATAGAATTCTTTTAATATATATACTTCAATTGGTTTTCTCATATCAAACGTAAAGTCCTAATTTAAGCTTTTTTATTTCCTATTTAAATTAATATATTATCATAATATAGCTATTTAAACGGATTTGATTTTAAAAATTAATTACCTAAATCATTATATTAAGATCTTTTTCGATACTTTTCATAAACTTCCATAAAATACTTATCACTCATTCCAGCGATAAAATCTCTCACAATTAAAGGTAATTCATTTCTTTTTTTATGAAATTTATAATATGTAGAATAATTAGCATCATCAATATATTCTACATGATCTCTGAAAATCACAGAATTATAATTTTCCCTTTCAAGATCTTTTAATGAGTTTTCAAAAATCAATTCAAACTTCTTAGCTAACTCTTCTTTAAAAGAAATCTGTGATGAATTATCAATAAGTAAATCGCGCCGATTATATATCTTTTCATAATTAAATTGTTTCAAACCTTTTAAAGCTTCAAAAATCTCCTCACTATAGCCAATGTTATCATTGTCTAAACTGAAAGTTAATAAATCCATTATTAAGGTATTTAGTATTTTTCGGTTTGTGTCTCCAAGGACTTTTTTACAATTCTCAGGGATATCTTTTCTTTTAATATACTTTAATAATATAGCGTCTTCGATATCTCTTCCTATATAAGAAATTGCATCTGCGAAGCGTACAGCTATACCCTCATAACTCAGGGGAATTCTTTTAATCTTATTTTCATTAAAGCAGTCCTCATATTCTTTAAAGTGATCTTCCCACGTTTTTCCATTTACTTTTTTAGGTTTTAGTTCCTGTTCATTGATTTCGCCATCATGGCAGAGTACTCCATCAAGGGTTTGTAGAGTTAAATTTAAACCTTTTGCTGGTTTTTTCGGGAACCTCTTTTCAAGATAAGCAAGCCAGCGTATGCTCTGAGCATTATGCATAAATTTTTTTAAATTATATTTTTGGCTAATTTTATCTAAGATCTCTTCACCTACATGGCCATAAGGAGAATGACCTATATCATGGGCTAAAGCGATACTCTCGATTAAATCTAAATTGAGCTTCAAAACTCTCCCAATCTGTCTTGCCACTCTAGAAACTATGATGACATGAAGAGATCTATGGGCTATATTAGCATTTATTATATCAAAAAACACTTGAGTTTTATCGATATATCTCGCATAAGCTTTGCTATGCACTATTCGATCTACATCGCGAAAAAAGGGCGGTCTTATATCTTTATATTCTTTGTCATCCTCCTCATCATAGTATCTAACTGCCTGTGAATCTAAAATTCCGTGCACACCAATATCGCTATCTCTCCCCAAACGTAGTCGTAACTGGTCAATTTTATTATGATCCATTAGAATTATTCCGCCATATTCATTTCAAATAATAAAGTTCAATTCTGATTTTTTTAATAAGATCATTTCTTACCCAAATCGTAATTCCACTGCGTTGTAAGGGCAAGATTCTAAGCATTTCAAACAAAGATTACACTCACCATTTCCAGTAAAAAATTCAAAGGGTTCATCTAATATTCTAATTTGCTTTGGGCACACTCTTTCACATATACCACATTCCGCTCTACCTACACAGCGTACTGGACTCCGCGATAATTTTAAAAATGAATAATCGCTAATCGCGGCGGTTATTGCTCCGAATGGACATAAATATCTACAATATGCTCGAGGATAATACACCGCAACAATAAGCACAATTAAATAAAATGCAAACATAACAAATACCGTAAACTCCGTAAAAAGAGGATCAATTTTCTCTTGTTCCCACATTTCTTCAACCATTTTTGGAAAAAAGACAAAAAGATATTCTGAAAGGGAAAAATACCCTACAGGATTTCGTGCTATATCTCCTAAAGCATTTTTATAATCGTTATGGAAATCCTTATCTGTTATTTTTGTAAAACCTAAGGGAACGATTATTAATAATAATAAAATAACAATTAGATATTTTAAACTCAATAGTGTTTTGTGCGTTTCAATGCCAACTTTTTTTTTTTGGGTTGGAAAAGCAGCTAATCCATCTTGTATCGTTCCAATAGGGCAAATCCAACCACAGAAAAATCGATTTGAAAACAATACTATTAATATTAAGATTCCTAAAAGTAAAAATGGAAATTCTCCTTCTGCGATAAAATAAAATAAAAATTCTGCAAAACCAGCTCCCTTTGATAGTGGATTTTCTGGGGCCGCAAGAATAGGAAGTACTTTTACAAAAGGTTCAAAGCTTTTCAAATTAAGAAGGAAAATGAATTCAAGAATCACATAATTGATAAACACAAATGAAATAAACTGGACTATTCTTCGAGGTATCGTGTATCTATGTTCTTTTAAGGTCAAGAGAAATTCACATAGTTAGAAATTTTAAGATAATAAATAATTACTATTTAAAAAAATTAAGTTTTACCCTAAATTTCAAAATTTATCATTTGGAAAAATGAGAATATTGTAGTAAAAATTATTTTAAGATAAGTGTTTCACGATTTTTAGGCGCTTTAGTAGCTTTTCTCAGTTTTTTATGGATCATAGTGCTTAATGAAACACACTTGCTCTCCTCACCATGGTTTGTGATAACAATTTTTGGTCTAGGTTGAATTCTTCTTAAGAACTGAGATATTTGACTCCTTGACGAATGTCCACTAAAACCTTCCAGTGTAAAAACATTAAGATTTAATTTTACTAATTGAGTTCTTCCTTTTGCATCGATATATTGAAATTCTCGGAAACCTCGTTGTATTCGATTTCCTAATGTCCCAGATACTTGATAAGAAACGAATATTAGAGCATTACTTTTATCATTTGCTAATCCTTTTAAATATTGGACAGAAGGACCTCCAATTAGCATTCCGCTTGTTGCCATAATAATACAAGGGCCTCCTTTTAATACATCTAATCTCTCCTCATGAGATGTTATGGTAGTAAAAAAATCACTTAAAAAGGGATTTTTACCTTGATGTAATATTTTTTCCCGAAGATCACTACTAAGAAAATCTGGATTAGCGGTGTGAATAGCTGTCGCCTCGCTAATTAATCCATCAAGAAAAACAGGAACATTCTCAATCACACCCTTAGAAATAAATTCTTCTAAGATTATAATTAGTTCTTGTGCCCTCCCTACAGCTAATACGGGAATTAATATTTTTCCTCCTTTGTTAATCGTTGAATTTAAGATCTGTTTAAGTTCTCTTTCTGATTCATGTCTACTAGGAATTCGATCTTGGGGCCCACCATAAGTAGCTTCAAGCAGTAAGCTTTCAACCCGAGGGAATTTAACATTTGCCTTTTCTAACAGTCGTGTTTTTTGAAATTTAAAATCTCCGGTATAAACAAAATTGTACCCTCCTTTTCCAAAGTGTAAATGTACAATTGAAGAGCCTAAAATATGGCCAGAATTATGGAGTGTTAATTTAATATCTGGAGCGATATCAGTTACTTTACCCCATGAAAGAGGAATAGTATGAAGAACTGTTGTTTTAACATCTCTCTTAGAATAAGGACTAATAATCCCTTCTTTCTCACATATTTGGACATAGTCTAATTGGAGCATCGTAGATAAGTTTCTGGTAGGTAATGTGCAATATACAGGCCCCCGGTATCCATACTTAAATAAAAAAGGTACTAGTCCACAATGATCTAAATGTGCATGAGAAACGATTATCGCATCTAAATCTCGAACAGAAAATTCGGGTATATCAAAAAAGGGATATTTTTCATTCGGATTTCCCACATTTAATCCGCAATCAAGTAAGACATTACTGTCTCTGGTTTGCATAAGTATACAAGACCTCCCTACTTCTCGAAATCCCCCTAAAGAAGTCATACGGACATATAGATCATTAAAAAGAATTGGACGATGTATTCTTTTCCCAATTCTTAATAAAATTTCCTTCTGAGTTTTTCTTTCTTGTTTAAGCATCCCTCTAATTAATTGGATTGTCCGTGATGCTAATGGAGGAGTTCTTATCGTTTTAGGTTGCCAAAAGGTATTTGCTCGTATTTCTTTTAAATTAACTCCTTTTTTTCCGATCACAAGCCCCGGTTTACCCGATTCAATTATGACTTCACCTCTAGTGTGATCGAATTCCATGGCCGATATTTCAGCTTCTTCACCTACTAAATTCTTTATATAATCTTCTGTTTCGTTCGGATCTTTTCTTTTTTCTACATTCCATCGAAATACAACTCTTTTCCTCATAATTTTTGCAAGATCCTTGAGAACAGTTGAATTCTCATCAATGCTCAAATCACTATTTTCGGAATAAACCGCAATTTCAGGACCTTCAAATTCAATTTTTTGTACTTTTACTTCTTGAGGAAGATTAGAGATGATTTCATCCTTAATTCTTTGTAATTCACTCTCAAAGCTCATTATTATAACTCTCCTTTAAATAAGTAATTAAAATATCAAATACCGATGATTTTTATCATAAAATAATCATTTAAAGTACGTTCTAAAATTTTTATTCATATTTATACTATGAAATTTATTTGGATATGAAGATATTTAGATTATTTTTTACTTCTGGTTTTAAATAAACGAGATATTATAATTCTCTTACTAACTTTTATTTATAAGAGAATTTAGTTAAAAAATAATTTCTATATTTCTAAGTTTATTATACTAATTTTCAAATAAAAACCTTTTGATTATTTAATATTAGGGGAAAGAATCACATACCTAGTAAATTGGTGGAATAGCAAAACTTCTGAACGATGAGAGAAAGTTTTTTTTAAAGTATTAATTAGGGAATGTATGATAAAAGTAAAAATTGGAGCAATTGCATCGGGTTCGGGATCGAACTTTGAAGCAATAGTTAAATCAACTGAAAATGGGATTTTAAAAGATAAAGCGATTGTTGAAGTATTAATCTGTAATAAAGCTGGAGCATACTGTATGGAAAGAGCTAAAAATCATAATATCCCAAGCGTGTTGATTGAATCTAATAAACATAAGGGTAACAGAGAAGAATTCGATGCAAAATTTATTGAAGTCCTTGATAAATATGAATGTGAATTAATTATTCTTGCAGGATATATGCGGTTCGTTTCCGCAATGTTCATTAACCATTTTAAGGGAAACGTTATGAATATCCATCCATCATTATTGCCTTCTTTTAAAGGAATGCATGCCCATAGAGATGTATTAGATTATGGAGTGAAAGTAACTGGATGCACCGTACATTTTGTAGATCCACATGAAGATCATGGTCCTATAATAATGCAAAAATGTGTAAAGGTTTATGATAATGATACAGAAGACACCCTTGGACCACGGGTATTAGAATGGGAGCACAAGGTCTTTCCTAAATGTATTGAACTTTATTGTGATAAAAGACTACATATTGAAGGGCGAATAGTAAAGATCGATGGAGAGGTAAAATTATAAATTCCTTTCTAAATATTTTCTAATGGGGAATGATTTTCGTGTGCTTTCTGACCCAACTGAGATAAGGCTTTATCGATGAAGAAGATCTTGAGTAGCTAAAAATCATTTCCCGCCTTATAATAGCTTTTATTTTTGGAATAAATTATTAAATTTTGTAATTATTGAAGTAGTTAAGTAGAATCGAAAAAATAGAATCTTTATATGGCTGTTTATTATTTTTTGTCTGTGGAATGTGGCCCTTCAGAGGATTTATCATTGAACGTATGTAATTACTTTACAGACAAGATATTAAAATTAACTGATGGAACCAAAGTATCCCTTCAATGCAGCTACGGGAAAGATAAAATTGGAAATTATTGGGTTGAAGTCATCCCCGAAGGGGTTAACTATGGAAGTCCATCGGGGAGTGATTATCGATTAGTGGATTATTTTACAGGAGAAATAACACAGCAATTATATGATTTACTTAAGATTGCTCCTCATTTTAGATATGCGCTAGCAGGATATGAAGTAGAATTCTTTATTTTATTCAAGGAATTAGCAAAATGCTTGGAAGATGGTTGCTATGAGGGAATGATTTTATCTGAAGAACTTTGGAAGAAATTTGGTAAATCTGATATGTATGTACCATTCTGCAAAGGGTTTATGTGGTATCCATTTTCAGAATTATCTGTAGTGGGCCAAGAGAGTTGGTTTAAAAAATATTCTTTACAAAAAGAATTTCATGTGAATGATTATATTACTTTAAGACTTGAGAATGGTGATTCTAATGTATTTGTCCAAGATAAAATAATAATACAATGTAAGCATTTGTTGTTGAACCAGATGCAATCAGAAAATGCAAATCATTTTGAATTTAAGTCCACTGATGAGATTGAGGAATTATTTGTAAGTTCATCTGAGAGCGATGAGCTTATCTCAATTGATACAGAGTTCTGGGGACATTGTTCCAATCTTCAAGCTTGGGCTGAAAATGAATACAATACAAATTTGTTAGATAAATCAATTGCTTTTCCTACATTAAAAAGATTAACTAAAGTAGGTGACAAAGTAGCTAAAAGAGTTTTCAAGGAAGAAGTCAGAAAAAGACTAAAAAGTAACTTCTTACCTGTTATAATTTTCTTAATCCATGATGCTTATCATCGAATTTTTTCAGATGAGGAGTTAAGACTAATTGTTGACAGACTACATGAATATATTAAAACCTTGAGTTTAGAAGAGAAAAATAGATGGAATAAACAAATTTCCGAAGCATTTAGAAATTCAATATATATAAGATCCCGTATTGAGGGAAGGAACGATGATTTTACAATAACACAGTGTAGAATTGCACTTGAATTTGATGAAAAAAATACACATGCTTGGTATGAATTGGCACTTTCATACCAATTTAAAAAAAATTTTGATAAAGCCGAAGAGTATTATAAACGTGCTATAAGTATTAGTCCCGAAGATACAATATCACTAGGAAATCTCTGTGAAATATATATTCAACGAGAAAGATATCAAGATGTGATAGATCTTTTAGAAAATAATTTAAGTGAAGATACTCTCCATTCTCGCTTATGGTTTTTACTTGCAACGGTGTATTACAAGCTAGGGGATTTAAATAAAGCTTTTAAATACATAAATATAAGCTATGATAATTATCCTTATGATCAAAAAGTAGAGAAATTAAAACACGAAATTTCGAGGAAACTTACCTAAAATTTTAATCCAAATATACTTTTGAATACTTAATAAGAGAGCTTCTTAAAAAATGCCACCTAGGAAAGAGATTGCAGAAATTCTCAAGTTAATGGAGAAAACTGCTAATATCAGAAACATAGGATTTGTAGGTCATATTGACCACGGTAAAACCACACTATCTGATTCTCTCTTGAGCGAAGCAGGTTTATTAAGCCCAGACTTAGCAGGTGAGGCTCGTGCTTTAGATTTTCTCGAGGAAGAGCAAAAGCGAGGCATCACAATGAAATCTGCTAACATTTCATTGTATTATGAGAAATCTCTTGAGGGCCATGAACCTTTTCTTATTAATCTTGTAGATACTCCTGGTCATTTAGATTTTAGTGGAAAAGTTACAAGGGCTTTAAGACTCGTAGACGGCGTGGTTGTGGTTGTAGATGCGGTCGAGGAGATAATTACGCAATCTGAGACTGTAATTAAACAAGCTTTACAAGAAGGAGTTAAACCAGCACTTTTCATTAATAAAGTTGATAGATTAATTAGAGAGTTAAAGCTTACAGATAAAGATATTAGAAAAAAGTATATTAGAATCATTAATGACTTCAATACATTAATAGAAAGGTATGCGACCCCACCATTTAATAAAGAATGGAAGGTTTCTCCTGCCGAGGGAAATGTAGCGTTTGGTTCTGCCCTTCATAAATGGGGATTTACCGCTAAAATCATGGAAGAAAGTGATCTTAAGTTTAGCGATATTAAATCGCGCTATCAGAAAGAAACTTATTCTAAAGACTCGTATAGTGATTTGCAAATTTATCTTCCAATACATAGGGCTATATTAGAAATGGTCGTTGATCATCTCCCAAATCCTAATGAGGCTCAAAACTACAGGATTAAGAAGATTTATGAAGGTGATTTGGATTCTGAAGTTGGAAAAGCCATGATTAAATGTGATCCTAATGGTCCATTAGTTATTTGTTTAAGTAAAGTTCAAGCAGATAAACATGGTCTTGTCGCAACTGGGCGAATTTTTTCTGGGAAATGTCCAAAAAAAAAGGAAATATTTCTTTTAAGAGAAAATAATTATGAAACTATTCAGAGAATCGCAATATTCATGGGTCAAAGAAGAGAACAAGTCGACGAGATTCCTGTGGGAAACATTGTTGCTATAGAAGGCCTTAAAAAGGTTAAGAGTGGGGAAACTATTGTCGAATCTAATTATCTAGAACAAATAGTTCCTTTTGAAAATGTGAAATATGTTACAACTCCCGTCGTAACTGCTTCAATTGAGCCTGATTACTTACGTGATTTAGACAAAATGAAAGAACTCATCGAAAACTTGTTAATTGAGGATCCTAATTTAAAATTCGAAGTTAATGAAGAAAATGGAGAATTCTTATTATCTGGGATGGGCCCACTGCATCTTGAAATCAGCACTAATGAGTTAGGAAAAAGGGGAGTGCCCGTCTCGATCTCTGAACCAAGAGCAGTATTTAAAGAGTCATGCAAATACCATTCAACATCAATTAAAGCAGTATCTCCCAATGGTAAAAATTCACTTGAACTTAAAATAGAAAGACTGGATGAAAAATCTGTGAGATTTTTTCAAACTGCAGACTACCACTCTATTAAACCTATTAGCAGATTAAAAGAAGTAATGAGAGAAAAAACTGGCCTAAATGACACTGAGATCCAAAAATATTGGAAAACTGACGAAGATCAAAATGTTTTAATTTATTTAGGAAATTCGGAGTTAAATGATTTATATAAAGATCTGATTCTAAAAATAATAGAAAAAATACATTTAAATGGCCCCCTCTGCGGAGAAAAATTAACCAAAATTAAAATTTTAATTAATGAATTAAATGGCAGTGAATTAGATGAGGAAGGTGCTTTCACGGAATTATCTGCCATGTTCTATGATGCTATAAAACAAGGATTATCTGAAAGCGATTTAATTCTATTAGAGCCTATATATCATACTATTATCCAACTTCCTCCAGATTATATCAAAAATGTACTCACTATTCTTTCAAAATACTCCGCTAAAATTAAGACTATAGACCAAGAAAAAGAATATCAAGCTATAATTGAAATTTTGTTACCAGTAAGGAATTCTATTAAATTTGCGGAGGATATTAGGTCAGCAACTTCGGGAAGGGCCTTCTGGCAAAATGAATTTTATGCATTTATGGAAGTTCCTAAACACGAGTTAAAAACAATAATTAGTAATTTACGTTTTATAAAAGGGCTTTCTTGGTAAAAAATTAAAAGATGCGCCCACCGGGAATTGAACCCGGGTCCTCAGGTTGGGAACCTGAGATTCTACCACTATACTACGAGCGCTTTTTTATTAATAAATAGTATATTAAATTAGTATGATATTCTAATTAAGTTTTTTCTGATTTCCGTAACCTCTTTTGCCTATTTACATGAGTAAAAATTATGTTAGGGTGTAAACTATTGATTATAACTATAATTAAAATATAAATTATCGACTATAACTCTGCTTGGTCCTTATATATTAAGCAAAAACTTTATTAACAACTTTTTTATTTAGTTTTATGGATAAAAAATCTGTGAAAAAGTATTATTTAATTTATTTTTTCGAAAAATTCCAGGGTGGATTGAAAATTGATCGAATTGGCATACGTTATGGAGGAAATCAAATCCAAATTAAATAAACTAAAACTTAAAAGCGAATTTCTAAAAAACAAGATAAATTCAGAATTTAATAAAGATTGTGATGAATTTAAAGCACTTATCGAAGATATAGAAGATGTACTTGATAGAGTTAATACTGATATGATTAGAGATGATTTTGAACATAAATTGGAATTTGAAGGAACCATTTCTAATATTTTGTCGCGATTTGTAGGGATTTATGATTATGATAGCGCTATAAATACATCTCTCGCTGATATAGGTGTGCTAAGTGGGGCAAGTCGTAGCTATCTTTTTTTATTCTCTGAAGATAATAAAAAAATGAGCAATACCCATGAGTGGTGCTCTGAAGGTGTCTCACCTCAAATTGATTTTCTCCAAAATTTATCAATGGAATATTATCATTGGGCCATTGAAAAACTTGAATCTGAAGGAATCATCTATATTAAAGATGTTTCAAAAATACCCATTGAAGCAGAGGCAGAAAGGCAAGAATTCGAGAGGGAGAATATTAAATCATTAATAAATATTCCTTTAAAGATTAAAGGAAAACTCTCTGGATTCATTGGTTTTGATAATGTAAGGAAAACAGGAAAATGGGATAAAAGAAATTTTGATTTATTACGAGTTTCTTCTCAAATTATTGCCAATGTTATTGAACGCAAACGAGCTGAACAAGAATTAAAAAATCTTAATGAAAAATTAGAGGAAACTGTGGAAGAGAGAACAAAAGAATTAAGGGAATCTGAGGAGAAATATCGGTTAATTTCTGAAGACTCAGATGATTTAATAGCAATTTATGATGAAAACTTTAACATTGAATACCAGAATAAATCTACTCATTCAAGAATCTTAGGGTATGATTCTCATAAACTTAGGAAGAAGAACTTTAGATATTCTATAATACATAAAGATGATTTTGAAAATTATGTGAATGTTGTAAGAGAAGGGTATAATAAAGGTAATTTTAAACACCAAATTAGATTAAAACAAAAAGATGGGGTTTTTCTATGGTTTGAAGTTAGAGGTAAGACTTATTTTGATAAATATCATAGAAAAAAAATTCTAGTCGTCTCAAGAGATATCACAGAAATAAAAAGTGTAGAACAAAAATTAAGAGAGTCAGAAAAAAATTTTCGCAATCTTATCAATAATGTTTCAGATGTCATAATGAAAGTTGATTTAGATGGGAAAATCAATTATACAAGTCCACAAATTTATGATTTATTCGGTTATGAAGAAAAAGAATTAATTGGATATCATCCATTCGATTTTATTCATCCTGAAGATTTACCCAAATTTGAAAAGTTAAGGAAAGACGCTCCTAATTATAGAGAATCATATACATTTGAATTTAGGGCAAAACATAAAAAAGGACATTATATATCTATATTCGCAAAAGGAAATATCATAAGAGAAAAGGGAAAAGTTAGAATTATTGGAGTATTAAGAGATGTTTCAGAGCAAAAAAAGGCGGAAATCGAGTTACGAGAGAAAACTGCAACTATAGAAAGTATTTTTCGGGCGGCACCTACTGGTATAGGGATGGTGGTTGATCGAGAAATTAAACAGGTTAATAATCGTTTCTGTGAGCTTGTAGGATACAGTTCTAATGAGCTTATTGGAAAAAATGCTAAAATAGTATACGCTTCCGAAAAAGATTATGATTATGTGGGAAAAGAAAAATATGATCAGATAAAAGAACATGGAATAGGGACTGTCGAAACACAATTTAAACGAAAAGATGGAAAAATTATTGATGTGTTACTTAGTTCTGTTCCAATTAATCCTAAAGATCTCTCAGCAGGGGTTACTTTTACAGCATTAGATATTACTAAACGTAAAAAAATAGAAGATAAATTAAGAGATCGTTCAAAAAAATTAGAAATATTAAATAGAATAATCACAGAAAGTAATAAAGCAAAAGATTTAAGTTTACTTCTGGAGGAAATATTAAGTTCTACCCTTGAATTGATGAATTTTGATGGAGGAGGTATTTACTTAGTTGATAAGTCCTCTGGAACTGCAGAAATCGTTTGTCATGAAGGATTGTCTTATGATTTTATTAATACTGTTAAAAAAGTGAATATTGATGATCCTCCATATAAAATTGTGTTTATCCAAGGTCAACCAGTTATAGCTGAAGATTTCCTTGATTTTAGTCCTTTCATCGCAAAGAAGGGGAATATAGTATCTTTAGCAAGTATTCCTTTAATTGGCAAAGATGGGATTATTGGAGCGTTAAACCTTGCTTCAAAAACTCACCACTATTTTTCAAGGGAAGAAGAAGACATCCTTCAATCAATCGGACGGGAAACAGGCACAATAATTCAGAAGATTTTAGCCGAACATAAATTAGTCAAAGAAAGAGAAAAAGCAAGTTTATATTTGAATTTAGTTGATGTTATTGTGGTTACATTGGATATAAAGGGGAATATTAGTTTATTAAACAAAAAAGGATATGATATCCTTGAATATGAAGAAGGTGAGTTAATTGGAAAGAATTGGTTTGAAAATTGCATTCCACCAGACAAGCGAGATGGAATACTTGAATATTTTAAGGGGCTTATGAGTGGTGAAATCAATGTGATCCCATTCTATGAAAATCCAGTCTATACAAAAAATGGAAATGAAAAGTTAATATCATGGTCAACAATAATTCTTAAGGATAAAAGCGAAAATATAATTGGGTCATTGAGTTCGGGACAAGATATCACTGAACGCAGAAAGGCTGAAGAAAATTTAAGAGAATCTGAAGAAAAATATCGACATTTATTTGAAAGTTCTCCTCATGCCATAATTTTAACCAATAAAGAAGGAATAGTAAAAGATTTTAATATGGCAACAATTAAGATGTTTGGATATAGGAAAGATGAGGTTATTGGTAAAAATTACACCGACTTGAGAACTTTTACTCCTGATCAGATGTCATATTTCATAAAAACATATAAAAAGCTTCGCCAAGGGATTGAAACTAAACCAACTGAACTTAAAGTAAGAAAAGAAGATGGAACCATTATATGGATAAATTATCACAGTTCTATGATTGTTTTAGATGGAAAGATATTAATTGAGTCTATCGCACAAGATATCACAGAAAAGAAAAAAGCAGAAGAATTAATAAAAGAAGAAGTTAAAAAACTAAAAGAATTAGACCAGATTAAGACAGATTTTATTGATAGGGCTTCTCATGAGTTAAAAACCCCATTAAACTCTATTTATGGAGCTTCAACTTTTCTTATAGATTATTATAAAGATTTTATAGATGATAAAGCTAAAGATCTGTTGGAGATCATTAAGAAAGGAGGAGAGAGGTTACTTCAATTAATCGAGGATTTACTTGATGTATCACAATTAGAATCAGGAAGATTACACTTAAAAACTCAAAAAGAAAACATAGTTGAGATAATTTATGAATGCGTAAATGATCTGAGATACTTAGCAGAAAAACGTCAATTAAGTTTCAATCTCAAAATCCAAAACGACTATTATTTAGAAGTGGATAAGATTAGATTCGAACAGGTTATAACGAACTTGATTTTAAATGCTATCAAAAATACATTACCTAGGGGGATTATTTCTATAGATATGGAAAAGCATGAAGCCTCTGTAGATATATTAATTAAAGATACGGGTGTTGGATTTACTGAGAAAGAAAAGGAAAATGCTTTCAAAAAATTTGGTAAGATTGAAAGATATGGTAAAGGCATGGATATTGATACTGAAGGTTCAGGTTTAGGATTGTATATCTCTAAAAAAATAGTCGAATTACATCATGGAAAAATTTGGATCGAATCTGAAGGAAGAAAAAAAGGATCAAAGGTAATAGTAAAACTTCCTACTAGCCAAGAAAGTTCTATTCTTTATTAGGATCCTTTTAATTTAGAAGATTAAATAGCATATCAAAATCTGAGAAATCAAAAGGTTTTAGTATAAATCCATTTGCTCCTGTTTCCGCTATTTTTTTTGAAACCTCTGCTTCGGGGATTGCAGTAATGTAATAAACTGGGACATTTTTTAGGTTCTCATCATCCTTCATTTTTTTGCATATATCATACCCACTTATATCAGGTAACATAATATCTAATAAAACTAATTTGGGTATCGAACGGTTTAATTCTTCTATTGCCCTATTACCTGTAGTAACCCCTAAAGAAGAATAGCCTTTTATTTCTAGAAAATCAGTTAAAACCAAACTTGTGGATGTATCATCTTCAACTATTAAAATGTCATATTGAGAGCTTTCAGGTTCCATACCTGTTAAAAATTCATTGATCTTATTTTCAAGAAATACACTTTGGGCATAAATTTTGTGCATAAAATTCAAAATTTTTGAATCCATTTTCTCTGAATAATTTTCAAGAATTAATTGTGAAAATCCCTTAATTGAGGTTAAAGGTTCTTTTAAATCATGAGATAATTTTGAGAAGTTTTCAATATAAGCAATTTTATCTTGAGAATCGATATAAAAATTTACTGATTTTCTAATCAAATTTGAAATGGTTGTAAGTTTCGTACTTTCTACAAATTTTTCCCATTTATTCTTTGTTTTTCCTGAAACTAATATACCAATTCTTTTTATTTCTTCAGTATCTTTTCCATTTATGGTAATATTAATCACTTTCTTTATGATTATTTCTCAATATAAATTACATCATATTCATTTTTTAAGGTTAATATTTTTTTATGATAGACTTAATTAAATAATAGAAATCATTGCCGAAGGTTTATCCTTCGGCAATGAGCTGGGGATATTTGTGGTTAATTTTATTTAGTATTTGCAAAAAATTTCAATATAACCCTCAATTCTAATAGGAAATAAGATTTATCATCCATAGCTCTATTTACTTTAATCAAATTATAGTCTTTGTTAGTTTTGATAATAATTAATGAATGTTTAAAAAAAATGGTAAGAAATAATAATGATTATCTTCTCTCCATTTATTTGAAATATTTAATTACATTTTATGTTATTTTTAATACTTAATAATTTTCTTGAGAGTTATACTAATATTTTGAGATCCTAATGATAATATTAGTATTTAAATTTACTCATTTATGACTATTACATATAGTGGAAAATTATATATATACTAATTTGTATTTAAAAGACAAACATTTAAAAATATGTGCAATATTTTAAAATAAGTAAAGTTTAATTTGTATAATTGTAAAAAATTGTATAATAGATCTAACCAAAAGATTTTCCATTGTTGAAAATCATTAATAAAAATTAATTTAGGGTTGACAGAGAAAGTAGAAAATTTGAATAATATTAGGTAAAAAAGGTGATTTTAAAATGGATATGGCTTATAAAGAATTTAATACATATGATAGATGTCCCGAATGTAACGGAAATGTTTTAGTTGTTAAAGAAAGAGGTGAAAGAACTTGTTGCCAATGCGGATTAATTATAAATGAAAAAGAGTTTGATTATGTTTATAATGAAAAAATTATGTTTAATCGCGAAATTAAGTTAACAAATGCAAGGAATGGTCAAATTATCACTCCTCTATTGCCGGACATATCTTTATGTACTCGTATAGAAAAGAAAGAGATTTACAATACTAATTTAAAACGAGCTGTTAAAAGGGACAAGTATTTGCGCTGGGAGAAGAAAAATTTATTAATTGCTATTACAGAATTAAAGAGAATTTGTTATAACTTAAGCTTGCCTGATCACATTGTAAAAGAAGCATTTAAGCTCTACAAGCGAGCATATAAAAAAAATTTAGTAAAAGGAAGAACAATCGTAGGTATTGTTGCAGCGTGCATCTATTGTACTTGCAAAAAGGAAACTTCTTCGAGAACATTTCAGGATATTCTAAGCCAATCATCTGTGAATCAAAAATCATTAAAATACTGTATAAGGACATTAGCAGAGGCCTTTAAGCTAACTATTTCACTTTCTAATCCAATTAATATGATACCTCAATTTATAGCTGAATTGGGGCTGAGTTATGAAGTTGAGAAACTGACAATTAAGGTATTAGATTCTTATCTAAAGAGAGGGCTTTTAAATGGCAAAAATCCTAAGGGATTATGCGGTGGAGCCATTTATATGTGCGCAAAATTTAAAAATCAAAAGATTAACCAGAAAAGAATAGGAGAAGTTGTAGGAGTTGCTGAGGCCACACTTAGAAACCAATACAAAGAACTTCTAAATACTCTTGATTTTACTTATGCATGAGATTATAAACAATTTATCTAAATAGCATCTCTTTTAAGTTTATAAAAAATCAAAACCCTTTAACTGATGACATAAGTTTAAATTTATTTTCTCTATTTTTATTTCAAGAAATTGTTTTAAATGCATAAATAAAATCACTTCTTAAGACAAGTCTGCTCAAATTTATATTTAATATCTGCTGGATTATTGTTCATGTCGTTAGAAAATCGCTTAAATTTTGAAAAAGTGGTCTCTAGAATTTCAGCCCGCTTCGTAGGTAATATACATTTTGATGAGGCTATTGATTCTTCTATTGAAGATATGGGAAATTTATCAAAAGCAACTTACATTCTCTATTATTCTCTCGAAAAAGGTATATTTAAGAATACTCATAAATGGTATATAAAGGGTGCAAATTCATTAAAAAAGTCTATTAAAGAGATCTCAGTAAATGATTTTTCTTGGTGCTTAGGACAATTCGATAAATATAGTTTCGTTTTAATTAGAGATGTCACTAAGCTTCAAGAGGGTGCTAAAGCCATCAAAACTATACTAGAAGCCCATAACATTAAATCCTTCCTAGCTTTTCCTGTTAAAATGAGCAATAAGGTGATCGGATTTATAAGCTTTAATCATGTATTGAAAACGATTGAGTGGAGAGGAAAGGATTTTGCAATATTACGCTTATTTTCTGAGCTACTCGGTAAAGCTTTAGAACTCAAACAGGCAGATTTAGAACTTCATTTGAAAGAGGGATTATTAAGAGCTATATTTGAATCAACAGCAGAAGGTTTATTAACTGTGGATGAAAATGGAAAGATCACACACACTAATGTTCGATTCAACTATATGTGGCGAATACCAAATGATGTTCTTAATAAGGGAAATGCAAATGCTTTATTTGATTATACTCTTAACCAATTGGAAGACCCCGAAACATTCATATCAAAAATAGCTATTCTATCTAATTCATCAGAAATTATTTTTGATATGATATTTTTTAAGGACCATCGCGTTTTTGATTGTTATTCTTGTCCCTTAATTTTTGAAGGTAAAATAAAAGGAAGAGTTTGGAGCTTTAGAGACATCACAGAATTCGTGCACGCAGAGAAAATGCTTCGAAAATCAGAAAAACAGTATAAAAATGCCTATGATCGTGCGAATTTTTATAAAGATTTATTTACTCATGACATGAATAACATTCTTCACAATATTAAGTCTTCTGTTGAGCTATTTTCGATACTTAAAAATCAACCAGAAAAGAAACAAGAATTAGATGAATTAAATCATATTATAGAAAGACAATGTATTAGGGGAACAAAATTAGTAAATAATGTTCGGAAATTATCTGAACTTGATACTAAGGAAATTATCTTAAAACCAGTTAATATTTTTGAAGTATTAAATGATGCCATAAAATATTTTGATAAAAATTCGCATGAGAAAAAGATAAATGTTAATGTTAAAGTTCCAGATAAAGATTTGTTAGTTCAGGCAAATGAGTTATTATTGGATGTTTTTGAAAATATTTTAAATAATGCTGTTAAATATACTGATAATCCTATCGTGGACATTAATGTTGTTGTTTCAAAAGAACAACTTAATGGTTATATATATATAAAAACCATGCTTATTGATAAAGGAATCGGGATTTCTGATAATCAAAAAGAGCTAATTTTTAAAGGGGGATTTAGGACAGACCAAAACATTAGAGGAATGGGATTAGGATTATCCCTGGTGAAAAATATAATAGAAAGCTATAAAGGTCAAATTTGGGTTGAGGATCGAGTTAAAGGTGATTATAGGAAAGGAAGCAATTTTGTGGTTTTAATCCCCGAATCAAACTAATTTTCTGAATCTTATTATCCATTCTTAAAAATTTAATCTGAAACATACATTTTTTAATTATTTGAAACAACAAACTTGAAATCGGTTTTTAAAAACCATTTTTTAAAAATAAACCCAGAGTTTAATTAGCTTGGTATATTTATAATATTGAGAAAGAAAAAATTGGAAGAATTAGAAGTATATTGTAGTGAAATAATTGAATTTTAAAGAATTAGGTATTAAACGCATTGAAACTATCAATGCTTTAAATGAATTAAACATAACTTATCCTACACCTGTCCAAGAACAGGCAATTCCTTTGATTTTGGGGGGTCATAATATTATGGCTCAGTCTAAAACAGGAACTGGGAAGACGTTAGCTTTTGTTATACCAATAATTGAGAGATTATCCTTTCAATCTAATGAAGCATTAATTTTAGTCCCAACTCGGGAACTTGCAAAGCAGGTTAATAATGTTGTTAAGGATCTAGGAAATAGCAAAATAAAGTCGCAAACTGTATACGGGGGCGTCTCAATAAATAATCAAATTCGAAAACTAGAACAAGGAATACACATTATTGTTGGAACACCTGGGAGAATTATTGATTTATACAAAAGGAGAAAATTAAATTTAGCTAACATTAAATTTGTAGTGTTAGATGAGGGTGATAGGCTCTGGGATATGGGTTTTGCTCCAGATGTCAAATACATATTAAACCAAATCAAGTCTAAATATCAATTCATGTTATTTTCAGCCACATTGGATTATGATATGAGGGAATTAGTGAAGAAATACTCTAAAAATAAATTTGATTTTCTCAATTTAAGCAGAGATGATCTAACCGTTAAAAACACACTACAGTTTTATTATTTAATTGATAGATTTGAACAGAAATTCAAAACATTTTTGGAGATTTTAAGAAAAGAAAGGCCAAAACATGCACTTGTATTTGTTAATACAAAAAAAACGGCTAATTGGCTATTTAATAGATTAAAATCAAATAAAGGGAATCATAATAAAATTGGATTAATTTCAGGTAATTTATCCCAATTTCAACGTGAAAAAATTCTAAAGGAATATCGAGATCACAAAATTAACATGCTCATAGCTACTGATGTGGCAGCAAGAGGTTTAGATATTGAGAATATATCTCACGTTTTTAACTATGATGTTCCTAAATTTCCTGAGAATTACGTTCACAGGATAGGTAGAACATCCCGTATGAATAAAAGAGGTATAGCAATTACTCTCTGTCTAAAGGACGAGTATGAGTACCTGTGTCATATAGAGGGTTTAATAGATAAGGAGATAAGACTGAAAACTCTTGAAAGTCAAAAACGCGCAAGGCACAGATTTACTATTTATTAGATAATCTATCCCTATCAATTAAAATTTCGTAATAAAAATCTTTTAAAATTAAGATTTAAATTACTAATTATGGCAGAAGAGAGAAAGTTTATAGATAAACTTTTAGACATCCTTCCAGGAGGAATATATGGAATACTATCCCTCATTGCAAGAATTTCAGGTGATTTTATAGCTTTTCTTTTTTTCCCGGGATATAGTATTTTTAATAATATGGTAAGTGACTTAGGAGTGGGCGAAGGAGGAATTTTTTTTAGTTTAGGATTAATCATATCTGGAATCATCTGTGTTCCATTTTATATTACACTTGCAAGGTCACTTAAGAGCGAAGAAATTAGTGAAAAATCGATAAAAACAGGATTAATCTTTTTTTACATTTCTGATATTGCTTATATTCTTGTAGGTTTTTTTCCCTCCATTGAAGAAAATTATATTATTTATACGACTCATGGGGTTTTAGCAGTTATCAGTTGGCTTACAGGAATAGTCTATTTAATAACTTTCAGTAAATTAATGCTTAAACATGATAATTATACAAAATTACCAGCGTATTCTGGATTTTTTTTGATAGGTTTTATGCTTCTATTTCTGTTTACGTGGATTCCTATTTTAGAATGGGTAATGACATTTGCGTTTATTAGTTGGTTAATAATAATTTCATGTTATGTACGTTATAACAGATTAGATGAAATATAATCATAATTTTTAAAATTCAGAATTCAATCTTATAACTTATGGATAAACCTACTAAATTAATAGACAAAATTCTCGAAGTTATACCTGGAGGAATATTTGGATTATTATCTGTAGTCAGCATAATTTTAGGAGAATTATTTGCATTCTTGCTATTTCCGGGATATAACATTTTTAATAACATGATCTCTGATCTTGGAGTTGGAAAAGGAGGGATTTTTTTTAATTTAGGCTTAATAATATCCGGTATAATTATAATCCCCTATTATATACACCTCGCAAAATCCATAAAAGGTGAAAATATTAAGGAAGATCTCAGGAGATATGCAATATTAGCAGCAATTCTTTCTTGCATAACATTTTCCCTGCTGGGTATGTTTCCGGCTATAGAGGATAATATAATTATTTATTACGCTCATGGTATTTTGGCAACGATTAGCATTGCTAGCGGATTAGGGTATTTATTATTGTATAGCATTTTGATGTATAAAGCCCAAAACTATTCGAAATCCCAAGCGTACCATGGGTTTGTTGTTGCAGTACTATACGCTGCGTTTCTTCTTACATGGATACCTCTAGTTGAGTGGGTGATGAATCTGGCGATACTAAGCTGGATAACAATAAATTCTATATATTTGTTATATTTAAACAAGCAAGAAAAACTAACTTTTAAAGATAAACTGGTAAATAATGAAAAAATTGGATAAATTTATTACTTCTTTCTTCAACTATATTCCAGGGGGTGTTTTTGGTCTATTATCTGTATTTTTAGCCATTCTATTTGTTTTTTTGTCATATCTTCTTTTCCCCGGTTATAACATGCTAAATAATGATATTAGTGTATTAGGGATCGGACCAGGATTATCAGCATCACTCTTTAACAATGGATTAAAAATCACAGGAATTACTGCAATACCTTTTTTTATTTATTTTGGAAGAATTTTAAGAAAGGAACCTGATAATCAAATATATGTTAAATCAGCAGTAAGATTATCTATTGTTGGATGTATAGCATTATCATTAATAGGTTTTTTTCCGGTTATCAATCGTACAATGGGTATAATTCATGCTGGCTTAGCGTTAATTTTTTTTTTATGTTCTATAATCAATTTAGTCTATTTTAGCATGGCAATTTTAAAAGATCAAAAATTTTCAAAAAATCATGCATATTTTGGATTTATTATAGCAGGGTTGATTGCTTTTTATATTGCTGTGAGATGGTCTATTGTAGAATGGATTGTTTTTTTTGTATTAGGATTTTGGATAATAGATATCAGTATCTATATATTTTATAAAAAATTTAGCATACAATAACAGATTATGCTTATTTTTTTAAATAAAAGGAAGAAGTTATTTTATTTATTAAAAAAAATACATTTAAAAATTAGAGAAAGTAATTTTTAATGGGTAAACTACAATGAAAATTAATGATTTAAAGATTAAAAAAGGAATTAGAATAAATGAGAAAGACGCATTATTAGTCGTTGATATACAAAACGATTTCTTACCAGGTGGGGCACTAGCTGTTGAACAAGGTGATAGTATCATTGATGGGGTAAATAAAATTGCTAAAAATTTCAGTAAAAATAATGCTGCGATTATAATGACCCAGGATTGGCATCCTAAAGGGCATTTATCTTTTGCAAGTAGTTATCCTGATAAAAATCCTGGTGATGAATATCAATCTAAAGATGGAGCCATAGGACCAGTATTATGGCCAGATCATTGCGTACAAGGTACTAAAGGTGCTGAATTTCATAAAGATTTAAATTTATTATTTGCGAGTGCTATAATTCGTAAAGGCCGAAATCCAACTGTAGATAGTTATTCCGCCTTTTTAGAAAATGATAAGGTGGTAGAAACAGGATTATCAGGATATTTAAAATCTTTGAATATTAAACGAATATTTATTTGTGGATTAGCATTAGATTACTGCTGTTATTATAGCGCAATTGATGCTGTGGATTTTGGCTTTGAAGAAGTATATCTTTTAGTAGATCTTACGAAGGGAATTGATTTACCTCCAGGAAACATTTCTGCTTCTTTAGAAAATATGATAAACAAGGGTATAAAATTCGGAAATATAGATAACTTTAATTAATTCTATCATTTTCAGATTTAATTAGATAAATCGATTAATATTCCTTTTACTTATAAGGCTAAATAATTTAATATTTAAATGCCTAAAAAATAATTTAAGTAATATTCTTCAATATAATAGAAATTTATTCATATAGTGAAATAATTATTAATCCTCCCATAACTGCCAAAAGAATCTATACCAGTGTAGTGAATAGGAAAATTAGCAAATCAGCGGCTTTGGATCTTTTAGTTTCTTTAATTGAGAATAGCGATAATCACAAGACCAGATTTGAATGTATGGAAATAATTGATAAAATGGATTATACAACCAAAGGAATTTTTAAATATCTTGAAAATTGCTTAGTATCGGATGAAAATCCAAAAGTAAGAGCGTCAGCCGCAAAATTAATTATAAAAAATTTCTTAGAGGAGGGATATTCATCGTTAAAATGGACAATTGCTTATGATGATTCCGCTGTAGTTTTGAAGACGTTACATGATTTATTTAAAGGAGCTACTGATCGTTATATTAATGAATTAAAAAGAGATTTAAATCGAAGATTATCGTCAATTTATGGTGTAATTTCTGATGAAGCATTATTTCTTTTAGACCTCGAATTAGGTGTCAGTTTTTTCAATACTAATTACTTAAAAATTTATACTTCCAATACCATAAATGGCGTAATTAATGGTAATTACATGATGTGTGTAATAAAAAATGGACATATTATGGCTTTAAATTTAAGCAACTGGGGATTAAATAATTTACCAGTTTCTATTGGCTCACTTTCCAGATTAAAGCATTTAATTCTAAAAAATAATAATATCAAGACATTACCAAGTTCAATTGGTCTACTTCATCATCTGAGAACACTTGACTTAAGTAAATGTAACATAAAATCTTTACCAGACTCCTTAATTAATCTTCACATGCTTAAAAGAGTATCATTGAATCGTAATCATAATATGAAAGAGATCCCGCGTTCTATAAGTCTATTAGCAAAAAAGTATTTCAGTAGAAAATACATCTGGGAGGGAGTTTCTTCCAACGATGCATTTGTATTAGGTTTATTAGAGATTCTTACAGGATTCGAACTAAAACGACTTAAACCCGAGGATTTTACTATGTATCGTGAGTCAGCATGTCATTACAAAATAAATAAAAAAGGAAATGTCATTGGCATTTACATATTTCACCCACAATTATCGAATTTAACAATTATCCCAGATTCCTTATGTACATTAGGGCACCTAAAAGAATTAGAATTACCTAACAATGATATCAAATATATCCCGAAATCAATTGGGGAATTAAAAATGATAAAGTATCTAAATTTGAGAAACAATATCATTGAGCAAATTCCAGAATCATTAAATAAATTAAAATACTTGACTTGTTTAAAACTATCAGGAAATCGAATTGAATCCCCCCCTGATTGGCTAAAGTTTAAACTTGATAAGAGTGAAAATAAAGAAAATTTAAATGGATGTAAAAAATACTTTTTTGGTATCCCCTTTAGCGAAATCATGCGAAAATTCCCCGAAAATAATAACTTAAATAGCGAAAATTATTATGAAATACTCAAAAAAGTAAAGGATATTTGTCTAGTATGTAGAGATAAAGTCCTAAGATTTAGGGGATTTACATGCGAAGGTTCTTCTATTTATTGTCAAAATTGTGCTCGCGCATTGAACAATTTAGAACGAAATCAGAAATCTTGAAAATTTTAAAATTATCCTTAATTATTATAATTCAATAAATATTGATAATCTCGGGACATATGAATAACACTTTTCCTTATAAATCAATCCTAATTGTTTGTAGCGTAAATACCGCAAGATCAAGAATGGCAGAAGGGTACTTTAATAATTTCTGTACTGAAAACAATTTAGATGTCGAGATAAATTCGGGTGGAATTGCTTCTAATGCAAGGGATGGAATGCTTATCTCAATGGATGCCCATATGGCAATGATGGAAGAAGGAATTAAACTTTCTGAAACTGCAATGTCAGTAGATCTAAAGAAAAAAGAACATCAATATCTAATTGAAAACGCAGATTTAATTTTAACTTTAACTGATCAGCATAAAGCTGAGATAAAGAAATATATTAAATCAAACAATAAAGAAGTTTTTACGTTAAGAGAATTCGCCGGTGAATGCGGAAACATAAAAGATCCCTCTATGAAAGGGATAGAAGGATTTAGAATAGCACGAGATAAAATAAAAGATTGTTTAATAAAAGGTTTAGATAATTTGGGCTTTAAATTTATTCAAGAACGTTAAAAAAATAGAAAAAAAAATTAATCTTCTCCCTCTTTAAATCCCATTTGTTTATGTACTGATTTTATTTTTTTCTTTCTTTCTTTCTTTTTTCTCTGTTTTAAGCGTTTCTTCTTTTCCTCTTCAAGAAAATCCTCCATTTGTTCAAGTTTGGTCTTTTTTCTTATGGCAATCGATTGAGAGAAATGCCTTATCATTGATTCTGTTCTTCTTATCTCTCTCTTCACCGTTTGACCTGTTTTACGGCCAACTCGACTGAATTGAACCATTATCCATTCAGGAGAGCCAATTCCCTTAGCATAAGTATTCCAAATATACATAAAAAACCCCATAAATCCCGCAAATGCGAAAATAGCAATTAAAAATATAATAATATTAAGCTGCCTTAAGAACAAGACTGCGAATATCAAATGAATTAAAAATAAACTCAAAGAAATTTTTCCGTAGTAGATCAACATTCTAATAAACTTGTTGTCTCGGTTATCAAGGTCAATGAAATAGAAGCTAATTGCTATTATTAAGAGCCCTGCGCCAAGATTATAGAACATATTCGCCGATGTGCTTCTTATGAGAAATTCAGGAATCCCTTTAAAGTGGTACTGATCTTGCTGGTTCATGACCTCCAATAGATGTAAATGAACATACTCATCTACTTCCATATTGTCAAAATTCCGTAATCGAAGCCCTATAGAAACGCCAATTATCACTAAAATTATACCCCAAATTAAAAAAATTCGAAATAGTACCACATAATCCTGGTGGGTTCCTTTTATCATCGCTTCATAAAGGTATTCTCCAAATATAGTGGATATGAAACATATTGAAATCCATGGTAATACAGGTAATTGTGGGGCTGGAGACGTTATAAGAAAATGCAATGTCCATATAAATACACTAGAGTCTTTTCCAAGGAATAGATATTCTCTTATCGTCGGGGAAACTAATATAATCCCGACCCCTATTAGCGCTCGATAACTTTTTTTCAATTTCAAAGCATAATAAGAGGCTATTTGAGAAAATCCTAAAAACATTAATATATTCCACCCCCATAATACCAAGGGAAAAGGGGGTCTATAGACAGCTTGGTTTAACCCTGCTAAATTCATTAACACTCCTATGAACATTATAGTAAACCCCCTTGAAAATACTCTGTTTCTTATTACCTTTCTTGGTAAAATCCCCTCCTTATTTTTAATACTAAAAATAACGCTGAGTGCCGAAAGGTATACGAAAAGAGAAGGTCCTAAAATGTCCAATGCACAGAAAAGTACAGCATATACGTATAGCCAATCATTATCCAACCAAGCTTCTGCTATGTGTGCCATCATGATCATGATAATAGCCAGTCCTTTTACAAAGTCAATACTCCGGATTCTCTTAGGGCTTGCATAGTCGAGCAATTCGTCCATAGGGATTGATTGGCGAAGATAATCGAAAAGTGGGGGAGATTCCATCTCAATTTCTGCTTCTGATGTCATACTTCTACACAACGTATAAAATTTTAACAATTAATTAAATTGGACTTAAATTCTTTAATAATTAAAGGTTAGATATTGTAATTCCTATTAATTTTTTTATTACTAATAATTAAAACAAACTTATATAAAAAAGTAGAAGATCAATCAAATTGTCTTAATTTAAATTTAATTATCAACTATTATCAACTATCTTATGATTGAGTTTGTTATCATTGCTATTTTACAGGGATTGCTTGAATGGCTCCCTATCTCTTCTTCTGGAACAGTAATGATTGTTGCAATCAATTTTTTTGGCATATCTCCTAAAGAGGCTTTTAGTCTTGCAATATGGTTACATTTAGGTACGGCCTTAGCTGTTATCGTCAAATTTAGAACAGATTTCGTTGAAATCTCAAAAGCATGTTTTCCACAGGTATTCGGGGAACCGGAAGAACTTGTAAGGAAGAAAAGAAATTGGCTAATAATAGCAACTATAGGCACTGGTATTACCGCTTTACCACTTTATTTTTTGTTTAAAGTAATATTAATCGGAACTTTCACTGCCTTTCAAGGAGATATAATAACATTGATCATCTCCGGCTTACTAGTAATGACTGGAGTAGTTTTACTGAAATTTAAAAAAGTATATGGAGAGAGGGAATTAAATGATACGAATAATAAGCAAATAAAGAAAGAAAGCATGGTTTCGGGATTGGCCCAAGGAGTTTCAATCCTCCCCGGGATATCAAGATCGGGTATGACAATTTCTACAATATTATTAAAAAATTATGACCAAGACACGGCATTGAGAATGAGCTTTTTAATGTCTGTTCCAGCAGTTTTTGCATCAATTATAGTTGATTTTATATTTGGAGAGGGCTCAGTTTTTGGAATCTTAGATCCCCTCACAATTCTTATAATAACTTTTGTTAGTTTTGTAGTAGGGTATGTATCTATGGAAGTATTACTTAAATTAGCTCTGAAAATTAATTTTGGGTATTTCTGTATTATTTATGGAATAATTGCTTTTATTATAATAATTCCTTTTTTGCTTATTTCAAACGTATTTTGAATTTTAAAATAAAGTCAGAATAAAATCAGCCAAAATGTTCTCAATATTCTTTATTCCCCTTAACCCGGGAAAATCATTTAAATCAACTAAATAAAGCTTGTTGTCTTTAACACTTTTAATTAAATCAAATCCAAAAATTTTAAGCTTTAATTCTCTTGAAAGAATTTTTGCTAAAATTTTCATCTCTTTGGGAACCATAAACTCATCCCTAGAAATTGTATCGACATCTATTGCGTCTGGACTATCTCTCATGTAAATATAAATTGGATTTTCTCTCTTAATTCCAAAGATTTTGTCTCCTACAACGTATACTTTACGGTCAATACCATCGCATTCAATGAATTTTTGGACATATACATCGTAATATAAAAAGTTTGAATACATTTTGCAGAATTTATCCACTTCATCAATTTCTCTGACTAAAAAATTAAATCTCATATATTTATCGTGCTGAAAATGGCTTTTAATCACAATTGGTAATTTTTTTACTGCCCATTCTTTAAATCTATCAACATCTGATAAGTTTTGAGTCCATGACTTAGGCAATGAAATATTCGCTAAAATCTCTGAATTATCCTGAAGAATCTTTCGAAAAGCGTGATCTAAGGCAACCTTGTTACGCGTTAATAGGACAGTATCAACATCATGCAAAGTGGGGATATCATGAAGTTTTGCGTAATGTAATAAATCTATTGAACATTCACTTCTTACTTTTACAATGAGCATATCAACCTTATTGAGTAGGTTTGATGTATTTTCTAAATCAAGAAAATCTTTAGTTGGATCATGTAAGATTAAGTTAGCATCTTTAGTTTTCTTTTTTAGAATAGGTATAACTGTTTTTATTACATCATGCTCTAATTTCGCAGAAAAAACTACTTTTTTAACCATAATAATTCATAAAAATATGCTTATATAGAATAAACACGCAATGTAATATTAACATTTGATTTACTAATACTGAAAAAGTGATATATAATATTGGAAGATATTGATAAAAAAGAAGTGCTTGATAAGTTACCGAAAAAAGTAAAGAGAACAGCTATAATTGTGGGTTTAATTTTTGCCGGATCACAAATATTCGGTTATTTTGAGGCTAGTTTCTTTAACACCTATTTAGACCACGTTTTAAATTTGCCGTATTATTACATTTCCATAATGGTCTCCTTATCTGCAGCGATGGGTCTTGTCATGATGATTGTATGGGGTATAAAAAGTGATAACACACGTTCTAAATTCGGGCGTCGTAAACCGTATTTATTTTTTGGTTTTATCATGGGCGTTGCAATGATTGCATTCGCTTTTGCCGAGAATTTTTTAATGTGTATTATTTTAGATGTGATAGTTATAGGAATTGCGTCTAATGCGTTCTATGTAGCTCAGCGTTCATTTATTCCAGATTTAATCGAACCTGAACATCGGGGTAGGGCAAATGGAATCGCAGGTGTTTTTGGAAATATTGGTTTGTTGACAGCAATTGCATTGACAATTATCGCTAATGAGTTATTTACGGTAAAAAGAGGTACGGGAAATATCATTACACGGGAGGGACATTTGTTTTTATTTATTATAGGGGGAGGGGGTGTTATGCTTAGTGCCATAATAGGTCTTCTATTTATATCAGAGCCTTCCCCGTCTGAATTACCCCCCAAAAAAGCCTTTATGCTTGAATTAAAAAAAATGTTTGATTTAGAAGAATTTAGAAGAAATAAGCAATTCTATCGGATTGTTTTTGCCCAAACTATCTTTAGAGCCCATATTTATGTGGTATTACCCTTTTTATTCAATTACCTATTCTCTTTAGCACTTACTACACTGGAATTCCTATTAGTTGTCATAATTTCTTTTCCGGTAATACTTGGAGTGATGATGATGCTCGGGAAAATTGCGGATAAGTATGGAAGAAAAACTTCAATAGTACCTGGTATTCTAATTGCCTGTGTGGGTTTTTTCATGATGCCAATTGCAACATTAACGGGTTATAGATTAATAATATTACTCATCGCAATGCCATTGGTGTTAATGGGCTTATTAGGGCTGGATGTACCTCTGAATGCATGGTCGCAAGATCTTTTTCCAGAAGATAAACGGGGTAAATTCATAGGAATTTTAAATGTGGTTAGTACCATCTCTCAAATAATTGGGGCAACTGTGGGGGGAATAGTAGCCACGCTTTATGGCCTTCCATGGGTTTTTGCTTTTGCTCCTATATTTCTAATAGCTTCAATTTTTCTCTTCAAAAGAGTAGAAGAAACTTTGAAATCTAACGATATATAACTAATTTTCTTTTTTTTTTATTTTTTATTCTTTAACCAATTTAAAATCAATAGCTTTATTTGTTTTCTGAATTATTTTCAATTAATTAACACTTTAACCTTTCAAAATAAGTTTAGAAGAGTGAATATATAATGGAAAAAACTAAGGATCAAAAAGTCTTTACCAAGGAATTAAAGATTCAAACATTCATAATTGGGATTGTGTTTGCTGCTGATATGATTTTCGGTTTTGCAGAACAAAATTTCCTTAATACCTATCTTGTTCACGTTTTGGGTTTAACAGAACTACATGTTGCAATTATGGTTTCATTATCGGCAATTATGGGACTTATTTTTCTTCTTGTATGGGGGATCATCTCCGATAATACGCGTTCGAAACATGGAAGAAGAAAACCATATTTGCTTATTGGAGGAATTATTTCTGGAGTGGCAATGATTATTTATGCATTTTCCCCTAATTTTTACTGGGCATTATTTCTAGATGTTGTGATAATCGGTATATTTTCTAATGCATATTTCGCGGGTGAAAGAGCACTAGTCCCTGATACTATTGAACCAGAATTGCGCGGAAGAGCAAATGGAATTATTCAATCATTTGCTAATTTGGGAATTTTAGTAGCCGTTGCAATTTTTTTAATATCTTATGAACTGTTTGCAATTGATAATCCAAAAGGTTCTGGAACAATTTTAACTCAAGAGGGTCATTTATTTGTTCTTGGAATAGGAGGTATCGGTTTCGCGTTATGTGGAATAATTGGATTTGTTTTTATTAAAGAAAAATCGGTTACGGAATTGCCCCCCAAAAAAAAATTCTTTGTTGAGCTTAAAGAAATCATAGATATTGAAGAATTTAAGGAACAAAAAGAATTCTATAAAATTACTTTAGCATATTTAATATTTCAAACAGGGATTGGGTGTATCTTACCTTTTCTATTCATATATCTATTTGCTTTAGGCCTCACAACCTTAGAACTTTTAATGGCAATCGGTATGGGTTTTCCGATATTAATAATCGTCACAATATTCTTAGGTAAACTAGCAGATAAACATGGTCGAAAGAAATATATTCCTGCTATAATTGTTATCATCAGTGTTGGCGTATTTTCAACAATTTTCGTGAGAAACGATGCAGGGGTAAATTTAATCCTGTTTTTTATTCTTCTTCCATTTATTTTAGTGGCTATTTTAGGAGTTCGAGCAATCCTTGATACTTGGTCTCAAGACTTGTTGCCTCCAGATAAAAGAGGTAAGTTTTTCGGGATCTTAAATATAGTCTTTACACTTTCACAAATAGTAGGCGCTTTAGCAGCAGGATTTATAGCTACTCTTTATGGATTAGATTGGATCTTTGTTTTAGGAACAGTATTTTTCTTGGTTTCGATTATATTTTTTCTGAGAGTTGAAGAAACTTTAGTAGTTGATTAATTCAACTTATTTTTTTTTTATTTTACTTTTAATATATGTTCTGATAATACTAGGTTTTCCACGGTAAATTTTATATGGTCCTTTATATCTTGTTCTAATATTCGTTCTAGATCAGGGGAAACAACTATAAATTCTTTTTCTGATAAAGATATCTCATCTTTATAAAGCATATAAAAAGCCTGTTTTAAACCTCTTGGTTCTCGACCCATAGGTCCTTTAGTATCATAAAGACCATTCTTTTGCTTATGCAGTTCTTCTTGCAATTTATCTAGTTGCGAATCTTCCCCTTTTAACGCCTTTTGAAACAATTCTTTGCAAATATTAGAAATATTACTAATACTTGGCACCAAACCAGAATATTTTCTGAGCTTCATAGGAACAACCTTAAGAAACGCGGAATAATTGTTTTCATCGCCGCAAAAAACAGCAAAATCTTCGCTGATAAAATCGATGAGCTCTTTAGTATTATTAAGATCATCAGTGGTATCCTTAATGCCTTTTAAATTATCGCATTTTAATAAGCTTTTTACAATTTCTCCGTTAATATTGTTTTTGGCAAATCGATACGGGTTATTATAGAGAAAAATCTGATTTTTTAAATTGAGTGATTCTAAAATATTTTCGAAATAGATTATCAATTCATTATTAACTAGCCTTTGTGAAATAGGTGGAGTAATTACAAAGTTTAAAGCTTTATACTCTTTACCTAATAATTCAATTTGATTGATTGTCTCCTCAGTATTATTTCCAAATGCTCCCAAAAGAATAGGGACCTTGTTATCTGAGATTTTAAAGGCCAATTCTACAGATTTACGCTTCTCATCAATCTTATCAATAAATTCTATACCCTCACCTGTATTACCAAATAAAAAGAGACTGTCAGCACCATTTAGTAATATATGCCTAAATAATAGTGAATTTAATTCATCATTCACTTCAAATTTCTCGTTAAAGAAAGTAATACTAGGGACTATTATACCATTTAGATGTTGCATAATAATATATCCTCTTTGTTTTTGTAATTTATAATAAAGTTTATTTTTTCTGTGGTTCTACAATGATCTTAATCCATTTTTCTCTATCATAATATCTGAACGCATCTACAGCTTCTTCTAATGTAATTCTTTTAGTAATTAGACTTTCTAAATCTAATTTTTTGCTAGCAATCATATCAAGTGCATCGTCCCAGTAATCTTTATCCGCCTTTGAATTTACCATTGCCTCAGGATATACTAATTCCACACCTTTTTTTCGGCAATTTACATAAGGTATATATTGCATCTTTTGAGCTCCGAATACAATAACTCGATAACCTGATTTAATTATATTAATGGCATCAAGAAGCGTGTCATTATGACCAACCATTTCAAAAACAGCATGCGCTTCACCAAAATTCTTTTTAATCTCATCTGCCACTGAGTAATTTCCATGAGTTGCTCTAGAAAATTCATCTGGATTAAACACTTTTGCGCCCCATTTTTTAGCAATATCTCTTTTATGATGGTAAGGCTCGCTTGCAGCAACCTCAATGTTATTGTTTAATAATATTTTTGTAAGTATTAGTCCTATTGGTCCAAGCCCAATAACTATAGCCTTCTTCTCACCTTCAATTTTATCAAGTTCAGCTCTCTCATAGCAATTTATTGCACACCCAACAGCATCAGCAAATGAAATCTCGTCCATAGTAAGATCATTTCTTACAATCGGAACTCCTCCAGTTAATTCATCTTTCCCATGTCCAACTACATTAACATGAGTA
The DNA here is from genome assembly GCA_019058445.1 of Promethearchaeota archaeon. Taxonomy (GTDB): domain Archaea; phylum Asgardarchaeota; class Lokiarchaeia; order Sigyniarchaeales; family SOKP01; genus LW40-45. The sequence continues at coordinate 688,606 of JAHPZA010000009.1, forward strand.
GAATATTCTGCATAACCTTGCCCCATTCTTGCTAAATGATCCCCAACATTTATTTTACCCTCTAAATTTTTCCCAACTTCTACGGTAATTGCTCCAGTTTCATGCCCATGTCCTCCCGGCTCATGAGCAATAATCCAATGATCTCCTTCAAATATCCCTACATCGCTTCCACAAATACCAACAGATATCATTTCGGCCAAAATTTGGTTAGGTTCGGGTTTAGGGATATCGAGCTCTATAAGCTTAACTACCCAAGGTTCTGGAAATAACAAGGCTTTCATTTTTCCTTCCATATAACTCAACTTAAAATTTTTTAGTATTATTTTTAAAGATTTTTATTATCTTCCTCTAATACCGTCAATTAACATCATTATTAAATCGCCAATACTCAAGGGGAGTCCCCCTCCGTGTTCTTCTTCTTGCGCATTAGGATCAAAGTTTTCGTTTACTTTTCTTACCCATTCTAAATAAGATAAGTTCATTAAATCATCAATTTCGTATTCTCTTTTAATAGATTCTGCTATTTCTCCATAATGAGAGAGATTATTTACTAAATTCATTTTATCTTTTTTTCCAATAATAACTAATGGTGGTAATGAAAAATGATCTGCAAGAGACTGTACAGATTCAGGAGGTTTATCTCCTTTATAGGGTGCGATGATTAAATCAAAATTCAAAGTTTTTCCATTATAAGTTGGTGCTGTTGGTTGGTCTTGATGAGTTAAGAATTTTTCTGCTATTTTATAGGCACGACCTGAGCCTGTTGTCCAATAATGTAATATTTTTCCATAATAATTTCCAAAGGGATTAATTCGAACTTGTTGACCCTTTTTATATCCATCTCCAAACCCTTTATCTTTAATCTTTAAAGGACTAAAAGCAAAGTTAGATGCTTTTAACGAATTGAATCCTACTAATATACCATTTTTTCTGTCTGAAACAGCCATCCATCCATCAGAGATATTACTTACAAGGTTATCTATATTTTTATTCCGAGAATCGACTTCCCGTATATCAAGATCGAAATAAGATACTCTACCTAAAAAATTTCTTTTCCATATTCTTAATGGTTCATTATTGCCGATAAGATTAGGTTTAATTTCACATGGGATAACTTCTTGCCATCTATTATCATATTTCTCAGCAACATAAGCATGACCATCTTCAATAGTACTTTCACCTATGATGTCGCACAACTTCATTTTAACATCCACGAACATCGCTGGAACCCCTGAATATAGGATAAGTATTTTTTCTGATTGGACGTCATATCCCCTTAAAATTTCAAATTTACTATAAATTTTAATTGATGCTGAAAATCCATCACTTCCATCTCTCAAAATCTCAATCCTATTACGGTTTGAATGATATCTCTTTCCATTTTTTGATTCTCCGAAGGTCACAGCAGATTCTAAAAAATTTGGGCATGCTAAATCTACTCCATTAAAATTAAATGAGGTTATTAGACCATTATCATTCAAAATTAATTCTATTATTTCATTTTGCAGAGATCGAATTGTTGCTTTGATTTTTCCGTTATTCTTTAGATTGTTAGCTGAATTATTTAATGATAATTTAGAAAGATAGATCTTTTCTGATTCGAATACTTCTTTTGGAACTATAGCTTCAAGAAAAAGCCCATGGTTCGAATTGTCATCATATAATCCGTATTTAAAATTTCTTAAATTCAAACCTTTATCATTATTTAATAATTCATTTGATAGTTCCTGAGGGAGTTTTGTTTTTATAAGAACTGATGAATTAATCTGACTTTTTTCTTGTTCTGTGATGCCCCTGTTTAGTATAGGGCAAATTATCATATTATAATCATTATTTTCAATCCTATTGGAAATATATTTAAAAGATTCATCGATTGCTAAATTCACAGCATTTTCAGCAGCATTATGAGCTTTTAAAGCGTAAGCCATTCCGGTTTTGATTCTAGTTGGATGCATAAAGGGTACAGATAAACCAAAATTTGTAGTAGAAGCGAGTAATATTTTATTTTTAATATATGATTCCGAAGAATCCTTTTCATTGCGAATTAGATTATTAATGTTAGCTTTTTTATTTTCTACCATATTTTGAGAAATTAAAGTATCTGAAATGCACTTTTGCCACCTTGCTCTTTGTCCGATTGTCCATAATTTAGTATTATCATATTTCTGAGCCCAATTGTAAAATCCATTATTAAGCCCATCAGCAGCATCAGGATACAATGTTGTCTCGCCATGAATTTTGAGTTTGGGGATAACATCTAATAAGTTTGCGAATTCTACGTAATCTAGTAAATCAACCGCTTCAGCAAATTCAATTAAACCTCTTGTTTTAGGCATCCATTGTAAAAACTTAGGTAGTTTTTGTGGTAACCACAAATCAACATCCATATCAAAATTGAAGAATAATAGGGCATGTCCTGTGATTTCACCTTTTTCTTGCATTTTTCTTATCAATTTAAACCATCTTTTTATCGAAAAATAGTCCACTACATCTCCAAAAGCATACATTGGAATCATTATCATCGAGGCATCGGAAATTGATGAATTGAATTTTACTAAACCATATCTCTGATTAGTATTTAACCGCGGATTTAAAAAGGGTCTTCCGACGTCAAAAGGATACACACAATAATAAATGCAAATTCCCTCTACACCAATTTTATTATAAAGTTCAATCATTCCTTGAGTAAACATCGTTTCTTGAGTACGGGCGTAAGGTGCAATCCTTCCTGGAAATAACTGTTTCAAACCAATTCCCATTTCATTCTCTAAAAACCATTCATGATCGCGAACAAATTCTTCACTATCAAGCATTGGTTTCGCAACATTGCCCCAAGATCCAATTAAAACTTCATCTTTTCCTTTTTTACATCGCTCAATTACTCGTTCCAATACATCTTGCTGGTACTCTTGTTGAAGTTGTATAGACCAAAAAGTATCACCGTAATCCCAAGTAATTTTCATATCTTTAAAAGAAAATCCCTTTTCTTCAATTTCATCTAATTTATCAAGAATAGCTCTCATAGTCGTAAGATCAGTTCCGAAGCCATCCCTCCCTCTTGAATCTCCCCGATAAGAATGATAATAATTAATATGGGGAGAGATCACAAAAAATATCTTTTTTTCTTTTAAATCCAATTTATTCATTCCCTAATTATTCATTTGTATGTTATTATAAATGCTATTAAAATTAAAAACATTGATAAAAAAGGATTTGTGAGAGATGATTACCTTTCTTGTGCTATAGAGATGCACTATTTCTCTATATAGATTAACCTTTAATTTTTAATTATAATTAAGTCTTATTTGATAAGAGAATTTTATTAATTTTATTAGTTTTATTAAATTATGACAAACTCGAATAACTATGTACTAATTACAGGTGCGAGTAGTGGTATCGGAAGAGCGACCGTAGAATTTTTAGCTTCAAAGGAATTTTATGTGTATGCTGGTGCCCGAAAACAAGAAGATATCAGAGAATTAAATAAGCTAGGAAATGTGACTGCTCTTGAAATCGATGTTACAAAGCAAGATACAATTGAAAATGCAGTTAAATATATTAAAAACCAAAAAACAGGTTTAAATGCTCTCATCAATAATGCTGGTATTGCTCGTGCAGGTCCTTTGATGGAATTGCCAGTAAAAGAGTTATACGAGCAGTTTGATGTTAATCTATTTGGAATACATCGAATAACTAGAATGGTGTTTCCCTTGTTATTAGAATCAAAAGGAAAAATAGTTATGATGAGCAGTGATTCTGGATTCTTTGCATCTCCCTTTTTTGGACCTTATTGCTCCAGTAAATTTGCTTTAGAGGGATACTCTGATTCACTTAGAAGAGAGTTGATTATTTTGGGCGTTAAAATTGTGATAATTGAACCTGGAAGGGTAAATACATCGATATGGGAAAAGGGCGAAGTTTTACTTAATTCCCTTTTAGCAAGACTAAAGGGGTCCATTTTTGAAAAGATTGCAAAGGAAGTTGGAGAATATGCTATTAAAAAAGGTAAAACTGAAAGCTTGGATCCTATAGAAATTGCTAAGCTAATATATAAAATACTAAATCTTAAAGAGCCAAAAACGAGATATTTAACAGCACCGGATAAATAAAGGTATAAACTTATAAAAATATTACCGGATAAAACAATTGATAAAAGGCTTGAAAAAGAATTTAAAAAAATAAAATAATTTTATTTGAAGATACTAACAAGATATTGAAAGGGTTCTTATTTTTGTTATTTCATTAAGTTTAAGATTTCGAAATTACCAATCCAATTTAAAATGGTTTAAATATTATAATAAAATATTACACTTTATCATGGCTAACAAGAGATGATTATTTTCTATCATTTCTTAATAAAGGAAGGTAAAAAATATGCCAAATAGGATAAAATTAGCAATAGTGGGAATAGGTAATGCTGCTTCGGCTCTGATTCAAGGCATTGAGTATTATAAAGATCGTTCCTTTAATAAGGGTTTGTTATATCCTACATTTGCAGGATATCATATAACTGATATTGAGATCTCTGCTGCATTCGATATTTCTGCTAATAAAGTTGGAATGGCTCTTAATGAAGCATTAAAATCCAATGAATTACAAATTATTGTAGACTTAAGTAATCAAGATAAAATTGTCTCAATGGGGGTAGTTAAAGATGGAATAATTAAAGAGACAATTGGAAAGATTAACCCTTCAAATGCTCCATCTATTAATATAGCAGATAAATTAAGGGATTCGGCTACTGAGATTGTTCTTTGCCTATTACCATCTGGTGCAGATGAAGCAGTGGAATTCTATGCAAAACAAGCGTTAGATGCCGGTTGTGCTTTTATTAATGCTACTCCAACTTCAATTGCGACAAACAAAACTTTTGCTAAAAAATATCAAGATGCTGGGCTCCCTCTAATTGGAGACGATCTTCAAGATCAATTTGGAGCAACAATTGTTCACAAGCTTCTTTTACAACAGATGATAGATCAAGGAGTTGAAATTAAAGAGAGTTATGCCTTAGATGTTGGGGGAGGATTAGAGTCCTTGAATACAATCTATCGAACGCGTCATGTAAAACGGGAAATTAAAAGTAAATCTGTAGCTGCTGCCCTCAAAATAAATGCTCCTATTGTAGCAGGAACTTCTGATTATGTTCCCCATTTAGGAAATAGTAGGAATTCCATGTTATGGTTAGTAGGACAAGGTTTTTTAGGGTCAGAAATAATAATGGATATTAAAATCCAGACGCAAGACGGGCCTAACGGAGGCGCAATTTTGATTGACGTAATTAGAGCCACCAAAATCGCCTTACAACAAGGAGCATCGGGGTCGATAAATGAGATATCAAGTTATGGATTCAAAAATCCCCCCAGACTGATAAGTAACCCAAAAAAAGCGGGAGAGGACTTAGCAAAATTCATTATGGGGATGATGTAATAAAGATGAGCAAAACGGATAATAGAGAAATACGGGTCGCTATCGCAGGATTAGGTAACGTGGCGGCAGCAATAGTAATGGGTATTGAATACTATAAGAATGTAAAGCAAGAAGAAAAATATCAAGCAGGATTGATTAATGCTTCTGTAGGAGGATATTTACCCTCGGATATTAAGATCGTAGCAGCATTCGATATAGCAACAACTAAAATTGGAAAAGATATTTCGGAAGCTATTTATGCTGAGCCTAATATGTGCCATCCGATTATACTTCCGGAAAATATGCCAAAATCAAATGCATTATGTTACCCAGGTCCTATTTCGGATGGGTGTTATCAAACTAAAGACTCAAAGGGAAAAATAATTTTTGACACCTATAACTATTTTAAAGCTTATAATGAAAAAGATGTGAAACCAAGTAATATAACTCAAGTATTACTAGACAATAAAGCACAAATTTTAGTTAATCTACTTCCAGTTGGAAGTTATCAGGCTTCACGAATTTATGCTCAAGCAGCTTTGGATGCAAATTGTGCATTAATTAATGGAATTCCTGAATTTATTGTCTCAGAGCAAGTCGAAGGCGATAGAGACTGGGTTGCTGAATTCATAAAAAAAGGTCTCCCCTGTGCGGGAGATGATATTAAATCTCAAGTTGGAGCAACAATCATACATAGAACACTTGCGAAATTATTCTTAGATCGAGGAGTTATTGTTAATGATACTTATCAATTGAATATAGGGGGAAATGGCGATTTCTATAATATGAAATCAGAAGAACGCCTAACCACAAAACGTAAATCAAAAACATCAGCGGTTACAAGTGTTCTTCCGTATGGAGATAAAGTTGGTTGTAGAATCGGTCCAAGTGATTATGTGCCATTTTTAGGAGATAAAAAAATCTGTTATATTAGAATTAATGGAACTACATTTGGAGGGTTACCACTTGTTTGTGATATGAAATTACGTGTTGAAGATTCTCCAAATTCAGCGGGATTAATAATTGATCTTATTCGTCAAACAAGGTTAGCCATAGATAGGGGGATTGTCGGACGTTTGGACAGTATTAGCTCGTTTAGTTTCAAACATCCACATATTCAACCTTCTTCAGATTTTGAAGCAAAAAAGTGGGTACAAGAATATATTGAGGGTAAAAGAGAGAGATAAAAAAAAATTTTTATATCCTATTGATATTTCATAATTTTTTATGAGAGTTCAAATCACCAAAAAATGAAGTAAGATCTTTATCGGATTCTATATATTATATAGATTAAAAGCAAGAGCATTTTTTTAAAATGATTTAAATAGGATTATATAATTATACCTATTATCATGGCTAATACAATTAATGTTGCCTTAATTGGACTAGGAGATGTAGCCTCTGCATTGGTACAAGGTGTTTCCAATTATAAAAAAAATCCGGATAAGATAATTGGTTTACTACCAGAAATTACCCAATATAGTGTTAATGATATTAATTTTGTTGTTGGTTTTGAAGTGAATTCAAATAAAATAGGAAAAGATATGAGCGAAGCTATTTTTGCTGAACCTAATTGTAATATGAAATTATACCCTCCTGAGTTCCTAAATGCCCCAATTTTAAGAGGCCCGATCTTAGATGGATTAGACAGTAATATTAAGGATATTGTCCCGGTCTCGAATGGAGAAGAAGCTGTTAGCGTATCTAAAGAGATGAAAGATCGATTAGTCGATGTCGCAGTAATTCTACTTCCAACAGGAGCACATAAGGCAGTTAAGTTTTATGCCATGGCTGCTCTAGAAGCTGGAGCATGTGTTATTTGTGGTATGCCCTCCCATGTTGCAAAAAATCCAGAGATTGTTAAAAAAGCCGAAGAATTAAAATTACCATTAATAGGAGATGATGTAAAGTCCCAAATAGGTGCTACTATAATTCATAGATCTTTAGCAAATCTTTTTCCAATGAGAGGAGCTATATTGGACCGCACAATCCAGCTCGATTGGGGAGGCTGTTCCGATTTTCTAAATCTCTTAACCCCTCAAGCAGATGGAAAGTTAGTGTATGAAGAAGGGAAGCGTCAATCCAAAACAGAGTCTGTGGTGGCTAAGCTTCAAAATAAAGATACTGTAGAATGCCAAATTTCGGCAGTAGATTATATTCCTTTCTTAAAAAACCAAAAGGAAGCATATATGAGACTTGAGGGTCGTATTTTTGGAGGTGCTCCTGTTAGAGTGGATATTACAATGTTTGTACAAGACGGTAATAATTCTGCTGGCATTATCGCGGACTGCATTCGCATATCTAAGATCGCAAGAGATAGAAAAATAGGCGGAATTCTGTCTTCAGCATGTTCATTTTTTATGAAACATCCTCCAGAACAATTAGAAGATTATATAGCCAAAAAACATTTGGTAGAATTTATAGAAGGTAATAGAGAAAGATAAAATGGGAATTTAAAGAAACTAAATGACAAATTAGCTATATTATTTATGTCATGTACGTTCTTGTCTTTAATCTCATAGGGATTCTTTCATCTATCTTTTGTCTTGCTATCAAAAATTCATAAATATAGTCAGAGATAAGACTTATCGCTTCAGGAATATTTCTAAAACTGGGGAAGTCATTAATATCTATAATATAAGGAACACCTTCCTCACTAAAGATGTAATCAATTCCAAAAACAGACATACCAAACTTCTTACTTAATCTCAACACTTTTCTTTTCAATTCTTTATCTATAGGTACTCTTATATGTACCATTTCATATGGTGTGAGGGGTCTCTGCTTTATTCTGTTATGGGCAGTTATAGATACCACCCATCGGTCTATTACATATACTTTATATACGATATCTATTTTGCCCAAATAATCTTGGAAGAATAACTCATTTTCATCATAATTTTTAACCAATTCAATGAAATCATTTATATTTCTTGCAATACCAATAACTCGATCTTCTTTAGGTATATCAGGTGCGTTGTGAATATCATGTTTAATAATTATTTTTACTCCATTACTGCAGGCTAAATAAGCGTCTTTGAGAGAAAAATATGATTTTGGAATAGGTATTTTTTTATATTTTTCCTCTATACGCTTAAAAGTTGCTTTTCTGCTCTCACAGGTCTGAACTGCTTTTAGGCTATTGAGAAGAGGTATTTTTGGGGCATAGATTTTAATAGTATCATATATAATCTGATTTTCCTTTTCAGAAAGTAATTTAACAATGATTAATGAAATTGGATACTTTTTTATTTTTTTTCGAAAATATTTAATATCAAAAATTCCTTTTTTATTGCCCTTATGAGGTATGAGATTTACAATTTTGATATTATAGTTAACTTTTGCAAATTTGATGATCTTCTCAAAAATTTCAAGATCCCTATTGCAAATGGCTCCAATATAGATTTTTTTTATAGACATAAAAAAAAATAAGGGAGTTTGATACCTTAAAAACAAACTATCCTATATAAATATATTTATTATTTTTATTGTAATTCGATTCCAAACTAACAGATTTTTGGTTAAGAATTAGATAGAATTATGAAAAGTTCTTTTAAAATTATGGAAGATAAGCGAACATTGACTATCCTTGAATTTAAATGAAATAAAATATTATTTAAACAGTCCATGAGTAAAGTTAAGATTGGAATAATTATTGATAGATATCATCTAGAGCAAAAAGCAACAGAATTTTTAAAGTACTTAAAATTGGTTGCAAATGTTTCCTTGTATATTGAAGAATCATATCTTTTAAAATCTTTTGACTCCACTTTTGATGAGGATTTATTTTTTGTCAAGGGTAAGGGAGATTTAATATTAGCCCTTGTTAAACTCATTGAAAAAGAGACGTCAATACCGGTAATTAATTCCTATAAAGGAATTTGGAATGCTATACATAGGTTCATGAATAGCGTTTTATTAAAAAAAGCAGGAATCCCTGTGCCTGATTTTTCGTTGATTCCTAGTGAATATCCACCACCCTTTGAATCATATATTATAAAAAATATTATTGATCAAAAAAATTACAAATTCAAACCGAATATTGAAAATATAAATGGAGCTATAAAAGTAAGCGATGAGAGGGCTTTAACGGAGATGTATAATGGATTTTATGGAGACATGGGGAATTATCACTATCTCTACTATCAAAAATTTATTAAAAGCGAATGGGAGTATAAGATCTACATTATAGGGGAAGATATTTACTTTTACAAGCAAATACCAGTGCTTGTTAATCCTAATAAAATGGAGTCAAGGCGAAAGATTGCCGAAATTCCAGAATTAAAAGAATTGGCTTTTAAGGCAGTTAAGACAACCGGATTAAAAATTACATCAATAGATTTTCTTCAAAATAAAAATGGACAGTTCTTCTTATCGGATATTAATTGTACTCCAAATTTCAATTATATTAAGAATGGTCCAAAAATTGTTGGAGAATATTTAATAGAGCAAGCTAAAAAATGATTTAAAGAAATGACTATGAAGATTGGGATACTCTCAAAAAAAACTACTGGCATGACGGGTTTGATGAGAGAATTTTTTGAAAATGCGGGACACACTGTGAAAATATATACATTGAAAGATTTATGCATAAATGAAGCACTGTTTGAAAATGATTTTTATGTACTTAAATCAAAAAAAATAGTGTATATCTATGCTGGTCATTACTTAGAGAAAAATAATATTCCCGTAATTCCAAATCCAAATACCATTTATAATAATAAAAATCGTATAGAGGCACATTATTTAATTAAGCAAACAGGCTTAAGGCTGCCCGAATTTTATTATGGAAAAGTCCAAACTTTAAAAGATCAACTTAAAGCAGATGATTTTCCTTTAATTTTAAAACCAATTATGGGTTCTGGGAGTAGAGGCATAAAAAAAGTAATTTCATTTGACGATTTAGAGCCGAAAAATGATCAACCATTATACTTAGAAAAATATATAGAAGGAACTCATTATTTGGTGTATTTTATTGAAAATCAGGTATGCATTTTAGAAAAACCTCCGCTATCAAATGAACATGTAGAAATGAAGAAAATTTTACTGAATGACAATAATGAAGATATCCAAGAGGTTGTAATCAAATGGAAATCTTATTATAATCTACAATTTGGCCATTTAGATATTGTAAGAGAAGACAATACCAATAAAATTTATCTTGTAGATCCGGGTTCTTTTCCCGAATTCTCAAATTGGTGGTATGATGAGAATCCCACACCTAAAATCTGTAATCTTATATTAAAAAGATATGAAGATTTAAAACATAATAATCATAAAAATATCTGAACCAATTACTAAAAAGGATTCGTACTATTTTGAATGACCCAGATAAGTTACAGGATTTAGAATTTAAGTCCATAACTGATATGTTTGGAAAGCAAAAAGTTAGACTTTATAAAATAAAACATATTATCTTCGACTTTGGAGGGGTAATGATAGAAAAAACATTTGTTTTAAAGAATCTGTTTGACATTATTGAAGCTGACTTAAAGCTTTCAATACCTCGTACAGAAGATTCCTATTTTAGAAAACTACGAAGGCAAGTGAGCTCTGGAATCATATCTTCTCGAGAATTTTTAGAAAAAATGCTAGAAAAATATTATTATCCATTTTTGAAAAATGATGGGGCATTACCGGCAAAAAGGGCAAATGTCGATTATTATTTAGAGCTCTGGTTCCAGATTTATACAGTAGTTACAAAATTTTCAAAAGATATGGCCGAAATAATTGAAAGATTTCATCAGGCCGGTTATATTGTAAGTTTAATGTCCAATACATACGATATTCATGCAAGATCAAATGAATTGAGGGGTTTTTATGATGCTTTTGATAATGTATATCTCTCAAGTGAAATAGGGCTTATTAAACCCAATATCGAGAAATACAAATATGTTTTATCAAAATTAAATACGGAACCTAAAAAATGTATATTTATTGATGATAAGCTTGTAAATCTTATCCCAGCACGTGAGTTAGGAATCATTGTTATTAGATTTGAGTCATTAGAAAAATTTAAAAAGCAATTGAACCAAATAGGGATAAAAAAACTCAGACCTAATCTTAGGCATGAAATAAAAAAAAAGTATAAAAAATATAAAAAGGTTAAAAAGTCTTATAAAAAAGCGAAACGAGCATACAAAAAGGCTAGGAAAGAATTCTTAAAAAAGAAGAGAAAATCCTCCAAAAGACATAGAGAATTTCGAAGAAGATATGCCGAATATAGGAAGAAAAAACAGGAATATAAAGAAGAAAAAAAGAAAAAGAAGGAATTAATCTCCAAAGTTAGTATTGCTTAATGATTTGAAACCAAGAATAATGATGGAACATCTTATAAGAAATCATTAATGAAATAATCATCACAAAATTCAAGGCGATCTAATGTCCAATCTTTTAATTGGTTGATATAATTCTCAGAATTATATGTTTGTTTCCAGAGATTCAGATCTTGTTGTACAAAAGGTCTGCATTCACTGTAGATATTAGATATTGTGTTGGAAATTGATTCATTACTCCAAATATTATTCCGCAAATCATTCCAGCGGTTAGTGCAATTTTGCCTAAAAGTCTGATTATATAACAATCTATCATACAGTCTGTTCTTTGAGCATATCTCTTCTTGTATGACTGTAGACGTATTATCATATATAGTTGTGGAATTTTGTCCAAAGCTAATATCAAAATCCCAAGGAATGAGATAAAAGAGTGAATCATGCGAATTTCTTGCAATAAAATAATTTTTATCCCAAAAGTCTCCATGGAGCATAAAAAAATTAAACAGAAAAAAATCAATAAGATTAATTTCGCTAAAATTAGCAAAAATTCCATTCTGAGGGTGGTAAAAAGTGTTATTTAGAGAATTATTAACAAAATCTATCAATGGGGGTAAAATTTTATCCTTTACATAAAATCCCTCATCTTCATTCGGCCAATCTTGTTCCCACCGGTCTTTTTCATAAACTGTAAAGTTTGTATAATCTTTAGCTTGAAATATGACGCTTGAATTCGTATAATTCGTTGCGGTCGTTTCATCTATACCCAATAATTTACGATCATTCTTCTCAGCAAGTAAATAGAGACCTTTATAATCCCCATTAAAATATAATAATACATATCTCGATCGTGGAAGAATTGCAGTTGGATTATTTTCTAATAAAAGATTTCGCCAAAGATTAAATGACAGTTTAGTTTTCAGTCGAGTATAATCATAATAACTGGCAAACAATTGCCAATCGTCATCATCTCTCATCCCAAGTAAAGGTTCTCCTTTTGATAATTGCAAACGATAACCTTTTTTTGGATATGTTGCGCTTGTTTCACCTCTTATTTTAATTTCGGCTTCTAATGGATCAATTCTTTCAGAAGATTCTTCACTATCTAATTCAAATACACAATTAGAATAGTTTTCGTTATCAAGGGCTTCATAACAGGTAATATATATTGTTGGAAAGTCTGGATGGTCATCTGAGGAATCAGATTCTTCTTCTGTCGGATATGGGAAATATATGAAAAAAAGAACTGTGGAAAGAGTAATAATGCTTATTAAAATTAGAGATAATAAATTTCTTCTACGTCGGCGCGGTGGGTGCCTATCTACAAAATCTATTGCCTTAACCATAAGGTTTCTTGATAAATTTATCTATTATTTTAAATCAACTATAATTTGGTAATACTTTTTAATTTTTAAAATTTAAAAGGATTTTAACATCTATTATTTTATATATTTAAATATAGCAAAATAGGTATTACAAACTTCTAATCTTTCTAATATCCATTGATTTAGATGTTTTATATACTTATGTACATCGCAATTCGAAAATTAAAAATTATATAAGAATAAGTCTATGAAAAAAGGATTATTCCTCTTTGGATACTTCTTTCTCTTCCTCGTTAGAATTCTCTTTATTTAATTCTTCTACTTTTTTCATAACAGATTCAGAAGCATCTGTGGGAAGTGGCATTTTCTCAAAGACTTCAATAAATTTCACATCGCCAATTTCTAAATGACTCTGCAAATCCATGGCAAGCCCAAATTTCAAATATGTAAGGTTTTGAAACATAAACATTTTTGGGATGTAAAATTCGATTGAATTTTCATCTTTATTATAGGTAATCTTAAAATCTGCGATATTTTGTTTAGGGATTCCTTTAGAAGTCATGAAATATTCGATTTTCTCATTAAAATCTTCTATTTTATCAATAACTTCTAAATTGTAATCTATGCTCTGCCCTGCGAGTGGATGATTATAATCAACAATAACTTTTCCTTGAGCTACTCGGATGACTGTACCCCTCTGAGACTGACCCTGTTGGGTTTGCTTCACAAATTCCTGTCCTAATTCCGGATTCTTTCCATTGTTCAATTTTCTAAATTTTGCTATCCCAATTCGCTCAATTTTTTGAGGATCACGCTTACCAAACGCTTTTGTGGGAGGAATTCTTACGGATTTTTTCTGAAAATAATTCATATCTTTTATAGTCTCTGTAAGACCTTCATTTAAGAAACCAGGTTTTCCCACGATTACGAACTCAGGGGTATAGAAACCTTGTTGCTCTTTTTGCTCGTCATAAATCCCTGCTTTTTTAGCATCTTCAACAGAAGAGACCTGAAACACTTTACCTTTTTGAGTTTTAGCAGTGATTTTCAAAAGAATAAAGTCGCCATCTTCTACTTTTTTATCCCCTAATTGTTTTTTCTTTTCTTCTAACTTTTTAAGTTCTTCTTGAATTCTTTTTTCCTCTTCATCATCTTCCTTAACACTTTCTTCACCCTCTTCATCGGCTACTGGTTTCTCTGATTGATGTTCTATTAACTCTTTTGCATTATCTATATATTTTTGAGCTGAAGCCTTACCTATCCCTTTAATTTCTAATAATTCCTCAACTTTAGCATCAGCTAGCTTTTCAACGGTATCTATTCCAGCTCCTTTAAGATCTTCAATCTTTTTACCAAGTCCTTTTACATCTTCCAATTTTAAGCTCATAAATATCCAAATCCTATTTTAAAGTTAAGCTCTATAAGTGATATTTGTTAAATTTTGAAATATTTCATAATTTTTAGACTTTTCTAATTCTGATCCTTAATCTTTGCTAAAAGCTTGATTAAAAGGGAATAAATTTTATTTTCACATATATTCCATGAGGAACATCCTATTGAATAATATGAACTTAAAAGTCTAATTCATTTAGAGATTCCATAATCTTTTTAGGAACTATCTACAAGGATAATTGATACTTTTAAAAACCATTCTTATAATTTATAATGCAGTGTAATTTATTTAATCGAATCTTTCTGGATATAATAAAGCAACCTAGTCTTCTATATGAATTTATAACAGACTGGCAATACAACTAAAAAAAATGTAGAGACGAAGAGTTATTATTATTGTAAAGGGTATTCTTAGATCTATAGTTTATTTGACAGTTGGAATTGCATGTATAATTCCACCATTTATTGGCATAAGTCTTTTTTGGAATTATATCCCATATTTATCTTTTTATCTATGGCTAATTACCGCTTTTTACTTGATTTTATTTACTTGCGGAATATTTAATCTAATTCAAGGAGTTCGCAGTATAAAAGCTGCCAGAGAAAATAAAAGGTTTATTTCTTCTCCATTCTATAATATTGTAAACTTTTTTTTAATAATCATCTTGATCGGATCTCCTTTATTTTATATTTATTATACCGAAACTAAAGAGTGGAATTATGGTCCATATCTCTCTTGGACCGACGAAGACTCATCAAAAACGATGACAATTACATGGATCACTGAAGCCGCTGAACCAAATCCCATATTCAAATGGGGAGACACGTCATATGATCTCAGTAAAATAGCTAATGTGGAAGGGGATGATCATCATCATACTGTAAAATTAAAAGGGTTAAAACCTGATTCAAATTATTTTTATCAAATTCCTGGCTTTCGAGAGATAATTACAGAATTTAGAACCGGTCCTAGGATTGGAAGTAGGACTCCATTTTCATTCGTGTTATATGGTGATACCCGTGAAGATGAACCTTCAGAATCAGAACTCACTCATGAAGAAATTATTGAGCGAATGGGAAAAGAAAAGGATGTTCGGTTCGTATTACAAGCAGGGGATGTTGCCAATAATTATGATGAAAACTGGAAAGAGCAGTGGCATTATAATTTTGAGGTTATTAAACCTTTATCAAAAAAAATACCTTTTATGTCAGTCGCAGGAAATCATGGTTGGAATGAAGGGGTTACGAAAACAATTACTGGAAGTATATATATAAATTATTATGAACTACCTCGAAATGGTCCCGGTAAAGACGGAGAATCTTATTACTTTAATTATGGAAATGCTTTTTACCTGGTTATTGGCTATGATCAACAAGAGGCAGCTAGTCCAGAAGAATATGACGCTCCATTTGTTGAATGGGTAGTTGAACAATTGCAGTATGCCAAAACCTGTGGTCTATTTGATTGGATTTTTGTTATGTTTCATAAACCTCCCTTCTCGGTTAAAATTGAGAATAATGTGATTGAAGAGAATCATACTCAAATTCGCTATTGGCACCCTATTTTTATGGATTTAGGAGTTGATTTTGTATTTAATGGACATAACCATCACTATGAACGAATTCAGGTGGGAAATTCTCCCGAAGAGATTGGAACCCATAATATCACTTATGTTGTAAGTGGAGGCGGAGGTGGAGGGGGCGATCTTCATGATACGCTACCAGCTATTTTCAATTCAAGCAAGGACGGTGTAGGAGATCTAGAATATTATGGGAAAACAGCCTATGCTGAAAAATGCTATCATTATGTTCGATTTTCTGTTCAAGGTAATACCATCTCTCTTAAAACTATTACTGTGAGTGGAGAAGTTATAGATAGGTATACTGTGACAAAGTAATTTATTTATTAGTTTATTTTGCTTAAAGAAATATATTTAAAAGTTGTAATCAAGAATATATGGATGTGGAAGTTAAAAATCAGCCAAATAAGGTAAAATACTTAGGATACAGGCCTCCATAAAATCCCTAGTTTACTCGCATAATCTCTAACTTCTTGTATTTCTTCTGATGTTGGACGTCTGTTTATTTCTTCATAATTATAGGCTTTATATTGTGGTCTATATTGTTGCATCACATTCACCACACATTTAGGAATTTCTTTCGCAACATAATCCAAAATAGGTTTCGAGCAACACTCAACATGATTTGGCATTACTAAGTGTCGGATTATAATTTCACCAGAACCCTCGTCATGTATGCACTTATGGTTTCTGGCAATTACATCAAAATAGTTTTTAACACCAGAATATTTTTCTGCGCAATGATTGTTTCCGTATTTAAAGTCAGGTAGCCAGAAATCCATAAAATCAATAATCAAAGAGAGTGCTTTATTAGTTAAATAAAAATTGGAATTCCACAATTGGCAAATATTCGATTTTTGATATAGTAAGCTTCCAACAATGGTATGGAGATTCGGAATTGGGTCTCCTCCTACATAATTTATGTTTATTGCTCCTTTATCCACGAGCTTCTCTGCGAGCTCAGCTAATCTTTTATAGTTTACATTAGTGGCAATATCTTCGATATTTCTTTTTCCTTTCCATGCTTGAGAAATATCGTAGTTTTGACAAAACACACAACCAAAATTACAGGATTGAAAAAAAATCGTCCCGCTTGGGATTAGAACGCTCTCTTCTCCCATATGTAAAAATGCGGATGATACAAAAGAATCCTTTGTTAAAAGACAATATCCTTTTTCATCCTTAATACGATTTGCCCCGCACTCCCTTTCACAAAAAATGCAGCTTTCCAGATATTTATTTGCTAGCGTTTCAGATAAAGTAATATAATTAGAAGATTTAATTTCTCGTGTTTTAAGTTCTTCTGTATTTTTTTTAATAAGTTGTTTAAACTCTGTTGATTTTTCATGAAGAAGGTTTTCTAATTTCTCTATTGGATCATTTGGATTAAACCTACATTCTAAGGTCTTTGCTATCAAATATCTTGCGATGTGGGTTCCATCCATAATGCCCTTATAATACGAAAATCTTGTTTTTATTTCTTCATTCTTCCACACTGACATTGAATCTGGTCGTAGAATTCTATAAACCATTTTATCAACTTAATTTTATTGTATGAGCTCTTGTCATTAATTAAAGATTAATTAATTTATAAATTTAGATTTTTCACAGTTCTTTATCTTTATTTAATCTTATAGAAATGATTGATTTGAATGCTTATTATGAAGTAGAATCATTTATATTTCGTTGAGGCATATGTCATTAAAAATAAACCGATGATTTGAAAGATTAATGACACAATCCACATAGTTATTTTAATTATTGTTCCATAACTTTCTCTTAACGGAGCCAATATAAATTCTGCTACAATAGCAACTCCAATGTAGAACATTATAATCCCAATTGCAGATATATATGAAGTAGTCCTTTGACTGGGTGTTTTAACACCAATGTAAATGAAAATGAATGGTACTAATAATCCTATAAAAAAGGGAATTATTTCTAATGCTGATATAAATTCGAAATCTTCACGCTGGACAATGAATCTTAATAATCATATCTGAGGTTGGATTTTTTTTTAACATTTAGTAATTTAGAAAAGGTGTTTATGTTTATTCTTAGAAATACCCTAATATTTTATTTCTATATAGTGATATATAAGATTTTATGTATATATTGTTAATGTAATTATTTCGTTTTGCTTGCTAATCTGAAGGTTAATATTAGTATGTGATCCTTATCACAAAATTATGTAAAAAACGCAAATTTAAATATTTCTCATTTTATTACATACTCACAGTTTCTAAATACTAAGATTGGGGATATTTGTGATTTTACAGACGAATTATGATAATAACTTAAATTTTATTCTTATACCCATTTGTGTAGTGATCATTTCTTTAGTATATAAATATCATTATCGAAAAGAAACAACTAATATATATGCTATAGTAGCTTTTGTTTCTACTTTTGTAGTGGGCTTGATGGCTATGTTGGGTTTGCTTCAGGCTGGAACATTTAATAATTCATGGATTTCAGCATTTATTCTTTATCCAATTGGAATTTCAGTAGCAATACTCCTCACGCTTTATATGAATAGAATTATTAGGGCAAATTTTCAAAAATTAGAAGAGGTAATTAAAGCATCATCAGAGAATTCTATAAATGTCTCTAATATTGCTATGGAATTGGCAGCAAGCGCAAG
The DNA here is from genome assembly GCA_019058445.1 of Promethearchaeota archaeon. Classification (GTDB taxonomy): domain Archaea; phylum Asgardarchaeota; class Lokiarchaeia; order Sigyniarchaeales; family SOKP01; genus LW40-45. The sequence continues at coordinate 707,225 of JAHPZA010000009.1, forward strand.
TGAAGTAAATGCGGCTTCAGAAGAAATCGCATCATCCTCAATGGAAATGACGAAAACCACAGAGGATGTGATGCGTTCCTCGACAAATATTATAAACATTATGGACATCATCACAAATTTAGCCGAACATACTCATTTATTAGCTTTAAATGCTCGTATAGAAGCTGGCAGAGCAGGAGAGCATGGTCGTGGTTTTGCAGTTGTAGCAGAAGAAGTTAGAAAATTAGCAACCCAGTCAAAACAAGCAGTTTCAAATACAGGGAATGAAATTAATGAAATAATTAACAAAATAAATGTATCATTTGAGAATATGCAAGAAATTAGTTCTTCAGCAGAAGAGCAAACAGCTTCAATGGAGGAAATTTCCGCAACAGCAAATAAGTTAGAAGCCTTAGCAGAAGAACTAAAAAACAGTTTATATCAATATAAATAATCCATTCATGACCATATTTGAAAGCTTAATAGTATTTTTATATCTAACCAAAAATTTAATCTGGATAAGATTAAACTATAATTTAATTTAGTTTAAAGTCAAATCAAATATGGTTAAGTTTTAAATGTAAATTAGTATATTAGTAAGAAATCAGATTTCAAAACTCAACCATTTTATAACATTATCAAGAAACTTTAAGTTATCTCCTGCGTCTATTCCAAAGTCGCTGTCTTCAATCATCCAATCCGAGGAGCCAAAAGTAGCACATCTTCCATTGTAAAAATCGCTTACTACACAAATAGGTACTGGCCCGACCTCATCAGTATCGTCATCACTATAATATTTAAATTCTGCTTTTTCTGAAGTAACAATGATGTCTTCAACATCTTCCTCAGTCAAACTGAAAAACGTACATTCTGGAAAAACTAATTCGGAGATTCCTTTTGTAATCGGATGATTAAATAACTCATTTATTAATAAATTCTCTTTATTTACTAAGAAATTTGATGAGGATTCCATAATTCTCCCGTTCCAAAACCTCTTTACTCCGGTTAATTTATATAAAACCCTAATGGATCCTAATTTCATAGGAATGTCTTGATCTCCTCCAGCACCAGAAGTCATTAGGAATCCTCCTCCCTCACCTACAAATTTTTTAATGTCTTTTAGTTGCTCAGGAGTAAACTTATCTTTTTTACTATTTTTTGTGTGCTGAATGTTTCCTATAAATAAAATATCAAAATCTTCTAATCTATCAAAAGTGAGAGTCTCATTTTTATCAATATATTCCACATCAAAATCATCCTCACCTAAACTGAATTCTGGAAACTCTTCGATTTGTTCATTGTGAGATAAATCAACGATTATCTTGTAGGACATTTTATTGCTCCACGAAAGTTAATATTAATTGTTAGTCGGTGCTACTGACTTAATTATTGTATTTTATTTTTATAAAGATATGTGATAATTATTAAAGATTATTAAAATCACTAAATTAGTATAATCAACACATATAAACTTTATTCTCAAATATAAAGTTAACGGATTTAGGATGAGTTACTCTTAATAAGAGATTAACAAAAAAAATTTTTTTATATTATTTTATAGGAATAAATTCTCTTTCAGCTGGACCCTCTTTTTTAAGTATAGCTATATCAATTCCATTTCCACTTGCCATATCTCTAATAATAGAGGATGTAACTGCTTTTTTAACAATTTCCTTGCCTTGTTCTGGTGTTAAATCATCTTTATATTTAGCCTCAAGCACGCCGTATGAAAAATTTTGCCCACTTCCAACTGCTACATATTTTTCTGGCAGAATTGATCCATAAGCACCAATATCTAAAATAGTAGGTCCTTCTTCTTCAGTTACACCACCTAATATAAGCCCTACTTGAAAAGGGAATGACTTATTCCTATACAAAATGTTTGATAACATCCTTCCCGCAGCTTTTATTGGGATTGGTTTGTCTTTTTCAAGTTGATAAATTGAAGTTTCAGCTCTTAATACTTCTACAAGGTATTGGGCATCAGCAACTCCTCCAGCTATCGTAATCCAAGCGTGGTCCTGGATCTTATGCAGCTTTTCAGCAGTTTTGCTGGCAACAAAATAAGCCATTGTGGCTCTTTTATCGGTACCTAAGATTACTGCATCTTTACAAGTTAGGCCAACTGTAGTGGTTCCCGTACTGAAAGTATGATTCTTAATGATTTCTTCATTCAAATGCTCTTTAGAAAATGCTTCTTGTATAACAGAATCTTTTAAAATCTTAGAATCAATAGATTTCAAAAATTCTTCTTTTCTCATAATTTCATTAAAGGTAAAAAGGTTTAATAATTTTTTTCTAATTTATTATAAATTCGCACCAAATTAGGAACATAAAAGTTTCGAAAGATAAATTAGTTATGAATTAAATACCTAGTTAATCATAACCATTTTCGATTCAATACAAAATGGCAGAATTAATAGGGTATTTGCTTACCCTTGACGCGATTATTACATGGAGTTTGGCGTCTTTAGTTTATAAGTTTGGTTTAGGAAAAACAGATACAAAAGGAACCATCCTATTTAGATTATGTTGTGTATCACTTTTCACATTCATAATTTCTTTGATCATTGGAAGCTATTCATTTTTTTCAAGATTGAGTGAACACGAACTTACAATTTATCTTATCTCATGCTTAATTTGTGGTTTAAGTGTAACTATAGGCGATTTAATGTACTTTACTTCATTGAAAAAAATTGATGCTTCGCGGGCGTTTCCACTGACACAATTGAGCTTGGTATTTGTGTATCCTTTCGCCTTCTTCCTATTTGGCGAGGAATTAACTTGGTCTATTTTTATCGGAGGTATGTTAATAATTTCAAGCGTTTTTTTATTGAGTAAAAAGGATTCAGAAAATGCAGAAATAACAAATGAAAGGGAACAAATTGATAATAACAAAAGAGAAACAAATATATATATTGGAGTTGCATTAGCGACAGGTGCCGCATTTTGCTGGGCGATTACGATGGTAACTTTTCATCAAGCACGAGCCATTAGTCATGATGTTCATGTTACAAATTTTATTCGAACTTTTTTAGCTACTATATCCGTGGCCACATTAGGATTATTTCAAAGGGATTATTATTGTGCATTTAAAAAAGAAAATAGAGAAGACTTGAAATACTATGGATATATGGGTATAGCCGGATCTTTATCTTTAGGTTTAGCAGATTCATTATTTTATGAAGCTGCTGGGATTAATGGGCTAATTTTGACGTCAACCATAACTGCTAATACCCCGATGGTCCAGCAAATCTTTTCAATCCTTATCTTAAAAGAAAAGTTTCGTAAGCGATTTCTAATTGCTGTGTGTTTGATAATTATTGGAAATTATATTATCCTGTTTTTATAGAAAAAAACATTAGGAAAAATAGATATTAAATAAAAGGGGATGAAAATTATTTATCCTCACGAATTTCGATTCCATCGGGAAGAGTTACAGAATCAGCACTCATTCCTTCTGCTTCTCTAAAATAATCATATGTTCTTTCCCCCACCATTTTCATAAAAGCTTTTATTTCTTTATCCATATCCGGTGGAATTTCAAATTCAGTGAAATATTTAAGAATTTGTTCAACTTTTTCACTTGCACTCATAATTATGTCTTTTTCACCTTTTTTCCTCCATGTTGTCCGTCTGTTTCTGTTCATTAATGTAGGCATATATAATTCTTTTTTCATGTAATTTCTGGTATGTTTTTCACTTAAAAAGGTCGCACCTGGTTTTGTTTCAGTAGCAACTTTCTCAATTACATCTAATCCAATTGTATCTTCATTTACATCAATACCATTAAAAGCTCTATTAATCATACCAACAATTTCATCGTCAATGAGAACTAATTCTAAGGCTTCCGCAAGCGTAGCTTCATATGTTCCAGCACATGTAATATAATTAATACCTGCTAAAGCAGCTAACATCAAAGTTTGGTATCGTTCTAGACCATTTTGAATATCAAAACATTTGGAATCTGTAACTGCTCCTAAACCTCTGCTAGGAATATTATAAAATCTAGCTAGTTGAGCTATTCCAGCAGTCATAAGACCTGTCTCAACTGATCCTATTGCGGAGTTACCAGATCTCATGTCAGTCGAGTGTGAAACAGTTCCAAAGAATACAGGTGCACCTGGATTATATAATTGAGCCACTACAATTCCAGCGAGTATTTCAGCATTTGTTTGTGCTAATAATCCGGCCATAGTAACCGGAGCAGACGTTCCAGCTAGTGCCTCTGGAGCGACAATCGTAGGTTGTTTATATTTAGCAAACACTTCAAGTCCGTTTGTCATTAATATTGGTAAATGTAGGGGACTTGTTGGATTCATAAAACCAATCATTCTTGGTCTTTTTGTCAATTCTTCTTCTCCACCTACAAGAAGTGACATCATATCAATCATATCTTTGCTCGCAACTCTTCCATAACATCCGCCACCGTAAGGTTTTCGTGTATTTTTTGCCCATACATATATACATTCCGTATGGACAGTAAGATATTTAACATCGCTGGGCCATACATCTATATGTGATGCCATAATATTCTCAGTACTATCTACAATCCGTATTTGTTTTATGTTGTCATCTAAGACAACTTTTCTATAGCCTCTTTTGTTACTCGGATCATAGATACGGACTGGGGTACCAATAGTCCCAAATTGTGTACTATGAGTATTAACCTCAAAACTAAATGAGCCATCTCTTCCATATAATTTAAATGAGTCTGGAACATGTTTTAATTGTTCCTTTACTAAGATTTCAGGAAATTTCACGAAATTAGAATGTTCATCTACTTCAGCTCCATTATCTTTAAGCAGTTGTCGACAATCTGGAGCATCTACTTTAATACCGACCTTTTCCAATAATTTTATAGAGGCAGCATGAATGGTTTCTATCTCATCCTTTGAAAGAACTTCTAATTTATTTATTTTCATTTTGATTCTAACTCTCAGAAATTATCATTTTTAGCTTATGAATTTAAAATTTTATTAACTAAGGATACCGCTTCTATAGCATCATCAGCCCAACCATCTGCTCCAATTTCATCAGCCCATTCGTCCGATGTCGGACTTCCACCGACGATCACTTTAAAGTTATCCCGAATCCCTCTCTTTTCTAGTTCCGAAATAAGTTTCCTTTGAAAATCCATTGACATTGTTAAAAGTGATGACATTGCGATAATTTGAGCTCCAACTTCTTCTGCTTTCTCAATAAATTTCGCAGCAGGGACATCAACTCCTAAATTAAACACCTCAAATCCATTAGAAAAAAGAAATGATCCAACAAGATCCTTCCCTATTGAGTGAACATCGCTTTCAACAGTGCCCAAAACAACTTTTCCTTTTGTCTTTTTTTCTTCTCCTGCAGCTCTAATAGCAGGATCTAAGATTTCGTCGATTATACTTTTTACAGTATCAGCAGAACCAATTAAATCTGGTAGAAATATTTCTTCGTTCTCAAATTGTTCACCTATAAATCTCATGATATCACCGATATAACTTAAAAGCTCAGCCGCCGATGCTTCTTTATTCTCAATGGCAGATTTACACATCTCTTTTAATCCATCTTCGTCCCATTCTATAATTGCTTCTTTCATTTTTTCTTGTAAAGACAATTTGACATCCTCTTTCTATTATTCTTTATATTATGAATCTTTTAATATTATTTTAAAAAAACTATTATTTTTAAAAAAATTATTCAATAAAAATTAAGAAAATAACAAAAAAGGAGCAATTTTAATATGAAAATGGGTAGAATGGAAGTGCTCGCGAAAGATGAAGTTGAATTAATCCACAGTTCGACTCTCGAACTATTAGAAACTATAGGTATCATGGTCGATTCTCCAGAAGCAAGAGCTTTACTAAACCAAAATGGAGCAATTGTGGATGACAATAGTAAAAATATGTGGATTAAATTTCCAGAAGAGCTCGTTAAAGAACAGTTGAAACATGTCCCTGATTCTTTTACTTTATGGGGGCCAGATGGTTCATTTTCATTTACTGTAGATACTAAATCAACCCAATTTGCCACAGTTGGAACACCAGTAAAAATTTATGATCCCGAAAGCAAGAGAGGAGTACGAAAAACAATCATGGATGATACGATCAAACAAATTAGAATCGTTGATAGCCTTAAGAATATCATGTGTTCCCATGTGGATGTATGGCCTAATGATGTGCCATTTTTAGAATTACATTGCCATGCGATAAAGGCTTGGGCAAAAAATAGTCGCAAACCATATGGTTTAGGATGTTATGGAGGCATGGCATCTCAGGATATGATGAATTTGACATCCATTATTGTGGGAGGAGATGAAGAACTCATAAGCCACCCTAGATTGATTGGTTTCTTTAATCCTACAAGTCCTCTAATGTTAACTAGAATTATGCTGAATGGATTATTTGTTTGGGTAAAATATAAACAACCCACTATAGTAGCCCCTGCTGCAAGTGCTGGCTCAACTGCACCGGTTACATTAGCAGGATTAATTACTCAAACAAATATGGAAATATTGTCATCTATAACGCTAACCCAACTAATAAATAAAGGGGCTCCAGTTTTCTATTCAACAATGTCAGCACCAATGGATCCTCCAACTGGTAATGTAGCATGGGGCTCTATAGAAACGGGATTAATCACATCGGCATTTGCACAGTTAGGACGGTTTTATAATATCCCTTCTCGAGGACCTGGGGCAGTCACAGAATCAAAAGTATTCGATATTCAAAATGGATATGAGCGATTTATGACTTTATTATGTGCTGCTAATTCTGGTATAAATTATATTACATGTGCGGGTACATATGAATCTTCTCTGTCTGAAGCTTTAGAATTGCTTGTAATAGATGATGAATTAATCGATATAATTAAGAGAGGGATGGAAGGAGTGTGTGTTAATGAGGATACAATCGCAATGGATGAGATAAAAAAAATTGTAACTACGACAAGAAACTTCTTGGGTACGAAACATTCTGTAAAAAATATAAGGAAAGAGCTATTTGTTCCTAAATTAGGGGATCGAGATAGACGTGGTACTTGGAAAAAGAGAGGAGCAAAAGATATTATCCAAAATGCGCATGAGAAAGTAGAAGCAATTCTACAGAAACAAATTGGACCTGAGCTAGACCCACTCGTTGAAGAGAAACTAGTAGAATATACGAAGAAAGTCGCAGCTCGAACGATGGATGATTATCAAAAAGCGGAAGGAATGGAAAAATCTGCTGGCACTGATTCGGTACCCGGAATTAAATTAGATGAATGACCTTTAAAACTTTAAGAATTTATAATTCCTTTCATTTTAATATTTATTAAATTAGTAAATAATAGCTAGTAGTTATCAAAATTTACATAATAGTGGTTACTATGGGGGAAAAAGAAAAAGATCCGCGGAAAATTCCGCGAGAAGATGATAAAATAAATCGAGAGCTTTGGGATAAAATGAGTTTTGATACGCAGATACTTAGAGCGGGAGAAGATCCGTACCCTGAGACATCACATAGTATTCGCCCGCCGATATATGCTGCAAAATCCTATACATTTACAACTTTTGAAGAAATGCTCCAAGATCGTTATTTTTATTCAAGAACGGAAAATCCAACGTTATATGCTTTAGATCAAAAGCTTGCAACTCTCCATCGAGGAGAAAAAGCGATTTCAGTAGCATCAGGGATGGCAGCTGTCCATCTTGCAAGCATGTGTGTTCTCCAGAAGCGTATAGAGAGAGTTAAACCTGAAAAACTCAAAGAATTACTCCCGCAAAATAATCCTGAAACGATTCCAAATATTATTATTCATAAAAATCTATATACAGGATCTTACCGGCTCTTTACCAAGATTTATCCTCAAATGGGTATAGATTTTAAAAGAATTGATATGCGTAATATTGACGAAGTAAAAAATGCGATAGATGAGCAAACTAAATTAGTTTACGTTGAAACCCCAGCAAATCCAACTAATGATATCATAGATATTAAAACATGTGCGGATTTGATACATGAAGTAGGGGGTAAATGCGTTGTTGATAATACATGGGCATCTCCTGCTCTTCAAAGGCCCTTGGAGTTAGGTGCGGATTTAGTTATTGAGAGTTTAACGAAATATATAAATGGACATGGAGATTGCCTCGGCGGAGCAGTTATCGGGACTGAAAATGATATAAGAAATATTCGCTATTTCTGGGGTGAAACTCATGGTCCTGTTATGAGTCCATTTAATGCGTGGTTGATATTGAGAGGAATGAGAACTTTAAATATGCGGATGGAAAGACATTGTTCAAACGCAATGAAAATTGCTAGATATTTAAATGAGCATCCTAAAGTTAGAGAAGTTATCTATCCTGGTTTGGAACATCACCCCGGACATGAACTTGCTAAGAGACAAATGAAAAGATTTGGAGGAATGGTGGATTTTGAACTCGAAACGGAAGAGATGAGCAATAAATTCATAAATTTGTTAAAGCTCATTAAGGTTGGAGTTTCACTTGGAGACACTACCTCATTGATAGAATTTACTGGTTTGATGACAGGAATCGATTTAGCAAGATGGGAGCGCAGATCGATGAATATTTCTAAAACACACTTTCGATTTTCTGTAGGATTAGAAGATCCGGATGATTTAATATTGGATTTTGAACAAGCACTTAATCAATTATAATCCTTTTTTTAGATTAACTGATTCAATATAAATAAGAGAAAATAAAAAATAGCGTTTTTTATATCTAATTTGTTAAATTTATTCACTTTTTACGCGTTCCATTTTCTTTTTATGTAACTCTGCTAATTGAGATTTCATTTCTGCGACGCGCTCCTTCGTGTAAGGGTAAAAATACAATAATATCAAGGTGACAACCATAGCAATACCGGGGAAGATTACTATTAAAGCCTTTAAACCAAAGATAACATCTGCTCCCGGATTTGGCGTATATGATTCCCATCCTGTTGAACTAAATACCAGCGATACTGTTACAATACTTAATATCATTGAGAGTCTCATAAAGAAATTTGTAATACCAAAAAATGTGCCTTCTCTTCTAACTCCTGTTTCTAATTCATCATCATCGATAGGATCAGCGACAATTAAATAGATGAAGTATAACATACCCCCCATTCCTATCCCTGAGAATATCATAAAGATTAATGCCATAGTAAAAGTTGATATAAATAGAAAAGGGATAAAGGCAATAATAGACACAATTACTGCAATCATATATGCTTTTCTACTCCCTAATTTGACATCCAACTTCATCCAGATTATAACTGTAATTACCCCGGCTATAAAATTAACCCCTAATAAAAGAGAGATTAAAAATGTGTCAGTTACACCCAGTACATGAAGGGCATAAAGGGGTATTGTCGTTGCGAGCGTAAGTAATATATACTCATATAGGAAAAACATGATAGTGTATAGTACAAATCCCTTGTTTTTGAAAGCATATTTCAAACCTTGAAAATAGCCGAATTCTTGCTTATGGTCCAGTTTAAATTCTTCACGCTCTTTTATCCCCCATTTAATAGCGATTAATAAAGATATTGCTATTATAATCGACGTAACAATACCATTTATCAGATACCCTTCTTTTTTAGTAAGATCTCCAATAAATATACCCGGAATAAGGAATGCAAAAATTAGTCCGATAGTTGCCAGAATCTGCTTAATAGTATTTACTTCTGCTCTTTCCTCCACTGAAACAAACATCTCTGGAAATAGGGCATCAAAAAATGTTATTTGGGTGTAGAATGTATCGTACAACAATAACATTATAAGGAGATAAATGAAAGTAATAAAATATGAATCAGTTGGAGGGAGCCATAGAATTACCTCGATAATCAATACAGCTATCGTTCCAATAATAATAAATGGTTTTCTTCTTCCCCATTTTGTACGTGTTCTGTCCGAAATATAGCCTAATAAGGGATCATTGAAAGCATTCCACACCGTCCAAATAATGTAGGCAAGCATAATATAAAAAACTGGTAAACCAACTGCTGTGAAATAGAAAGTAAAAACCCAAACATTAAATGCGCTGTTGATGAACCATTGAGCAAACGATCCCATCCCAAAGCTCCATTTAGTTCCTTTACTGAAACCTGTCGTTTCCATAATATATTCACATTATAATTTTTTTTTTTTAATCGAAATTTTTGTATTATAACTTAATTTAAAATTTTAAATAGCTTTCGAATTTATTTTATATAGGTTGAATTTTGAGTTGTAAATTCTTATGATTAAAACTGAAATCATTCTTTTAGCTAATAATGTTTGTTTACCTTTCCAAAAACTCAATGAAGAGTATGGTTTAGATTTCATAGAGCTAAATAAATTATTTGCATCTAAATCATTAGCAGAGCATGGAATAGGCTTTTTAATACATATATATGATTTAGATAGGCTGGATGAGCAATGGAATCCAAAAGTGTTAAAACAAATAATTTTTGATACTGGAGGAAGTAACCAAACTTTTTTACACAATTTAGATATTAGAGGGTATAATCTCCATGATTTAGACCATCTTATATTATCTCATTGGCACTATGACCATAGTGGTGCTTTTTATTCTATTTTAGAAAGATTAAAAAATGGAATTCAAGTAATTTGCCATAGTGATGCGAAGTTTGAGAGATTTTTCAGACGCTCTGAGGATATTACTAAGAAGGATTTAGCAAATAAAAGTCGTGAAGAAATTTTACCGTTACTCTCAGCATCTAAATTAGTGAATCAAGAACCTATAGATTTAGAGCGAATAAAACAATTGAACGCCAAAATATTCTTTCCTATAACGCACTATGAACTGTTAAATACCAAGGGATTGAAAGTGATATTAAGTGGAGAAATTCCCAGAAAATATAGTGTAGAAGATTTTGATTCTTTTTTTTCTCTTCAAAATGGAACACTTCAAGTTGATAAGATTTTAGATGATAAGTGTCTTGTGTTCGAGAACGAAGATCATGTTGTAGTATTATTGGGATGCTGTCACTCAGGACTTATGTCCACTTTAGATTATGTAAAGAGCTTAACAGATAAACCAATATCCCATATAATAGGTGGAGTTCACATGGCTCATGCCTCAGAGGAAAGAATGAGAGAGACGATAGAGTATTTAAGAACCTTTCAGAGTTATGAAAAACCTTTATATCTCTTTCCAATACACTGTTCGGGTGAAAAAATAATACAAAAAATAAATAAAATCAAGTTTCCCGAGATTAAAGCTTTTAATGCGAGTGTAGGTACAGTATTTACTTTTACATCGAATTTTTAACGCATGATTACACAAATAAGGTTTAATTTTACTTTGAGCCTTCTAATTTTAACAAGTTTAATTTGAGATTTGTTTCCCAAACTTTATCCATTTTTCCCATGAAGCCTCCAAGTTCCCCATTTTTCCTTATTACACGATGGCACGGAATAATTAAAGGTATTGGATTCCTCTTCATAATATTTCCAATTGCCCTATATGCTTTTGATCCAATAGCTATTCCGATATCCGAATATGTTGTAGTTTCACCATAATGCACGTTTTCAGCTAGAAATTTCGTGACTTTTTGGGCAAAAAGTGTTGGGAATTTCTTTTCAAAAGGAATTTGAATATTTAAATCATTGATTTTTTCATATAAATTGATTTTTTCACCAGATAAATATTTTTTAATTAAATCCACCAGGTCTTGAATTTTATCAATCGAATTATTATTTTTGGCTAATTCGAGCTTATTTTTTTCGATATACTGTAAAAATTCCTTCCTTTTATTGAAAAACTTAATTGAATTTAATGAAATTGTTTGGAGCTTTTTTAAAACCTCATAGGATATGAGAATAAATAGGTTTAAATCTTTAAATTCAAAATATTTTACAAGAATGAAATATCACTAAAATTATAATTTTAAGAAGTAAATGCGATAGAATTAAAAATACTTTCTATTTCCATAATTATATAAAATATACCTCTATTATTAGATATGGATTTAAAGGTATAAAACTAATAATTATACACGAATAAAAAAATATAAGTCATATTAAAAAATAAAAAAGGACAGAAACGCAATGCCGAAAAAGGATACCAAATCAATATTAGACGATATTGAAGCTAATCAGGATGTTAAATCCCGTTTAGAGGAAAAAGTAGAGAAACTATCAATGCTAGTTGAAAAACAAAAAAGAATTATTGCCGATCAAACATCCCTCATAGAGAAACAAAAAGAAAAATTAGGAAAAATGGTTGATATTCCCGATGATATAAGGGAACTTCGGGAACTAATTGGTGCTCAGAGAGCCCAAATAACGGATAAGGAGATGGAACTAGAACACACAAAGGGTTTATTAGCACAAGCTCAAAAAGAATTAGAATTAACTCAGAGTCGTATGAATCCTGCTCAAATTAAAATTGAAGCAGCTCTTGAAACGATTGGGAAATTGAAAGAAGAAATCGCACAAAAAAATTCTGAGATTATGGTTAAAAACGAGACTGTAAAAACATTAGCGAATAAATATTCTGAAGCTGAGGCAATTTCCAAATCACTCCTACAGCGATTGGAAGAATTAGAGGGAGGAGTATCTAAAAAGGAATTCGAAGAATTAAAAATTCAGCATTCGGAAGAAAGAAGGACATTAAAATCGGAAGTAGCTAAAATGGAATCGAAATTATTAGATCAAAAATTAGAATATGATGAAAAATTAGCAGAAGCTAAAGATATGAGCGACAGATATAATGATTTGGTCGGAAAAGTAAATGAACTTACTGATAAAAATAATGAAGCTAATGAAGAACTTAAAAGGTTAGAAAAAGAAATGGATGAAAAAGTGAAAAGCTTGAATGCAAAAATGGAAGATCTTAGACAATTCAGACAAGATAATATCTCAAAAATTACTTATTTTGATAAATTAAAGCCTTTAATGGAAGAAGATCCTTTATTCAGGGCGTTTTTTATTATTAAAGAAGTGGGACATATTGCTTTAGAGGATCTTCGAGCAGCTGTAGGTTCGCCAATTGTAGTTGTCAAAAAAGATGTAGATAAATTGCAAGAGATTGGCCTAGTAGAATCAGGTGAATCAGGGAAGTATATAGTTAAAAGCTTTGAAGAAGAGTAATACTCTCTATCTCCTTTTCATTTAATATAAATAAAAGATAAGATGGTTAATTAATAATCTAATCTGATTTTTAATTATATTTTTGCTAACTCTTTATAAAGATTAGGCAGCGCTTTCATATATGTCCCATCAGGAATTTTATCGAGAAGTTCTGCCGCGATTTTCTTTAATATTTCTCGATATTTATGAGGTTTTTCATCACGTCTGAGCAATAGGGCAATGACATAATTTTCTACAGATATGAAATCTTCTCCAACTCCCGAAAAAAAAGAAACAACCTTATTATTTTTTAATGAAATTGAGGCAAAACCGGGTTTTAAGGATTGATAACGATGAGAACTATAGACTTGAGTGAGCAAATTATTTGTAATTTTCAAGTTTTCTGGATAAAACCCTTCATTTATCGGCCCTATCTCATTGTCCCATCTTATTCGACTTAGACTAGGATATCTAGTCTAAATTATCAAAATTCCTATGGGCAATGATTCTCGCCTCTTGGAGTTGTTAAATTATCCTGCAATATCAACTGTTATACACCTTTTAAGTATAATTAAAAAAGCTATGAATCCTAATTAATCAAGGATTTGTTATGAATTAAACTTTTTTATTAATTAAATATGTTGTTATTATTTAAATCTATAGGCAAAGAAAAATTTAAATTAAAATAAAATTTTTGATTATTGTTTCCCTTACACACGATATAACTATAAAATTAATACTTTGTAGTTAGAATTGTTTTTTATTTATTGTGTGAAATAAATGGAGGGATTACCGAGCATGGTCAATTTTTAATTGACATAGTGTAATTAAAGGCCATAAGTCTCTTGAAAAAACGGGTCAAGACCGATTATAGGTGCTGGACTTAAGATCCAGTGGCAAAGGCCTTCGTGGGTTCGAAAAGTTCCGGGATCTCCTCGATTCTTGGAATTCCCACTCCCTCCACATTATTTTTAAAAATTCCCAATAACTATTAAATTATCTCAAAACTTTATGATTTTAAAATGGAAGATTCAAACACCTGGCAAACCAGACGGCAGAAATTAATAAATATTCTTAAGGAATATGGTTTTAGTATAGATTTAAAAAGCTTGATGAGAGAGTTGGAATATTCAAATAAAAAATATTTGATAAAGGATATTATGAGCATCACCAAAACGTTAAGAAATGAAGGATTACAATTAGTCATTTCACCTCCCTCATGTAAAGCCTGTGGATATGTGTTTCGACATAAAAAAACAGAATTAAAAATTCCTTCTAAATGCCCGAGATGCCGGGAACAAAGAATTGAATGGCCATCTATTAGAGTTATATTAATTCGCAAGATCCTATAAAATAAGACGACTATCCTATATTATATTAACTCAGTTATTTTTTAAATAGGGAAAATACTTTATAAACTTACAATCATATTTTAACAAATTATTAAATTATTTTTATAAAAACAGGGAGAAGAAACTATGAATATTTTAGAAATTGTAGGGATAGATGAGAAAAAAGCCAAGTTATTAAAAAAAGAGGGGATATCAACTACTGAAGATTTATTACCGCTTACGGCTTATGAAATTAAAAAACTTGCGAAAAATACGGGAATTTCTGCGAAAGAATTAGACACATGGCAAGAACACGCCGATTTAATGAGAATTGAAGGTGTTGGTCCCGAATATGCCTATGCACTTAATGAGGTTGGTATTGATTCTGTTAAGGAATTAGCCCGGAGAAATCCGAAAAACACTTCAGATCGAATAAAAGAGCTGGAGAAAGCTAAACGAGATATTATTGGAAAAATACCAACACAAGCAAACCTTAAAAAATGGATAGAACAAGCCAAAAAAATGGGAGGAAAAGAACAAGTGCCTAAGAAAAAACCACAAAAGAAAAAGCCCGCCAAAAAAAAACCGTCAAAAGAACCAGTGGGGGATTATGGGCCTGATTATTGGAATGATAAGTATCCAAAAGCGCCTATTATATATACAGGGAGGGCTCTTAGAGGAGAAGATTATTATAAACAAATAGATGCCGATGTTAAGGTATTCATTAAGAAGAACGACGCGATTCTTTATCATGTCATTGAACAAGCCCAATTAAAAAAGGACACCTTTAATGATACTGCATTAAAAGTACAGGATTTCGTAAATGGGTTCTTTAAATATAAATACGATGAAGAAACAGCAGATTGTCCTGAATTCTGGCAATTCCCTTTTGAATCAATTCAGTCGGGAATTGGTGACTGTGAAGATGGTGCGATCTTAATCGCCAGCTTACTAATTAATGCGGGAATACCATCTTGGAGAGTTAAAGTTGCAGGAGGGGGAGTATTAACTGATCCGGTTTTTGCACCATCTGATACTGAATTAGCGGGGCATGCCTGGTGTATTTATTTAGCAGAAAGACCTGATTCGAAACGCGGATTAGAATGGGTAATCTTAGATTGGTGTTACTCCCCGGACCCAGATACCCCAATAGAGGAAAAACCACTAGCAAAAAATGGTGGCAAACAGGGAGGGTACAAGGAAACCTGGTTTACGTTTAATGATGAGTATAGTTGGGCTATTGATTTAACCCAGATCCCGGTAGGCAGAATAAGTAACAACAGAACCACAAAGAAAGACGAAGTTCTAATAAAAATGGATGATCTGATGAGAAATTTTGCGAAGGAGCAAATGGCAAAAGTATTTGAAAAATACGGACTTAAAATAGAGTAATTTAATCATTATTTTTTTTGTAGATTAACAAATAAATACATATATAAGCGAGTACTTATATTTATTAAAACTATTTTATTTTTTGTACAAATGGTTGATATTCTCGAAGATTTATCTGAATTCTTCAAGGCACTTAGTGATCCTACAAGACTTAAGCTATTACGAATTTTAATGTTTAATGATGAAAAAAAACTAAAAGTAATTGATATGGCAGAAAAAATTGGCATATCCCAACCAGCAATTACCCAACATATTAATGTATTGAAAGAACTCCGGCTTATCCAATCCAATAGAGAACAAAATCGGATATACTATTATGTAAACAAGAAGAAATTTAAGTCTTATAGAAGGATTCTTAATACAATGCTGGAAATACCTTATATGAAATGCACATTTGAAGGAAAATGTAGCGAATGTCCCAATAGTCAGGTACATGGAAGATAAATAACTATTTTTTTTAATATTTTGTTTAAACTTGTTCTTTTACTTTATAAAATGAATTTTTTTAGAAAAAATTAATCTTAAATATAAGTAATCACTTATATAAGTAATCACTTATAAATGTAAAAATAAGGTTAATAATTATGGATATGAAAATAGCTTTAATTTACTTTTCTCCTACAAACAATACTGCTAATATGGCTAAATATATAAAAGAAAAATTAGCAAATTTAGATAAAAATATGCTAGTTGACGAGTTTAACATTACGAGCCATTCTAAAAGACAACAAAACTTAGAGATTGACCAGTATGACGCATTTTTTTTTGGATTTCCAATTTACGCATGGAGGGCTCCTAAATTGGCTAGAGCATGGCTTCAGACTTTAGATGGGAGAAATAAAAAGTGTTCAGTCTTTTTTACGTACGGAGGTGTTGATCCTGGGGCAGCACATTATAATATAAAACATATATTAGAAGAACAAGGCTTTCAGCTTGTGTCAACAGCAGAATTTGTATGTAAACATACGTACAATTGTGGTGGTTGGAATGTGATGAAAAATAGGCCAAATAGATCTGATTTTAATATTGCTGATGAATATATCAAAAAAACTTATAAAAAGTTCTTAAGTGAAGATAATGAAAGTGTCCACATAGAAAATCCAAAAATTTCAGAAAGAATACTATTAAGACTTGAACAAGATATCAAAAAAGTTCTAAAACCTCCCTCCAGAAAAGGAGAGGAATGTAGCATTTGTAGATTATGTGAGATTGATTGTCCTGCAAATGCGATGGATTCTGAATTAGGAGATGCAGATTCAAATCTTTGCATTCGATGTTATAGATGCTTTATCAATTGTCCCGATAAGATATTAAAAATTGAGGATTTATATCCTATATATCTATTATTCGAGAAAGTAGAAAGATTAGGAGTAGATGAAAGTACTATTTTTAGCAATTTTTTCATATAATAAAAAACGAGGTCAGAAATTATGGAAAATTATATTGATAAACCAATGAAAAATACCGGCTTTAGATTAATGTCAGCATTATTTGTAGTACGCGATAAATTCTCCGATCCTATGAAAAAGATTAAGAAAGCGAAAGTAAAGAGAGGCGATTATGTGTTAGATTATGGTTGTGGGCCAGGAAGCTTTTCTGTTGCGGCTTCCAAAGTAGTAGGCGACTCTGGTAAAGTTTTCTCTGCGGATATACACCCTCTATCTGCTGAGAAAATTCATAAAAAAGTATTAAAAGAAGCATTAAACAATATAGAAACAATTACTACCGATTGCTACACTGGATTAAAAGATAATTCTATTGATGTGATAATATGTTTTGATATGTTTCATATGGTTAACGACCAACAAAATATCTTAAAAGAGTTTAGTCGAGTTCTAAAGCCAAATGCTATTTTGTCATTAGATTGCCATCATATGAAAGAAATAGAATCAAAAGTAGTTGATACAGGTTTGTTTAAACTCATCGAAAAGATTGATAAAACATATAATTTCATAAAAACCATCTAATTTTTTTTTATTTTCTATCTTGTGTATCTTTCTAAAAGAGATTGAAAACATCATAATTAAAAGATTTCTTTACTTTTTATCTAATAATTGGAATATTTTCAGAAAATTCATGAAAGTTACCAATTGAAGGCATAACCGTAAATCAATCGTAAATTATAAATAAGATTACAATAATCAAAGTAATGACGATAGATGGGTGAAAACGAAATTTCAGAATATTTTTCTCTGGCGATGGCTCTTGAATATTTAATAATCACACATAGGGATAGTAAAGGGATCATATATATTAAACCGTCGTATGGTGTTGAGTTAGATCCACAATTTATAGAACTTTTTCGAACAGCCATAAATGATGGAGTAATTAATTTTCCTGAAATAGAGGGAGAACTTGAGCACGCCACTTTTGAGGGAAAATATATTCTTACTTTAGTAGGGAAAAAAATATGGATTACGATTTTTTTAAATCAAAAACCCACTAGACACACACGTGAGGCTCTAAATTTGTTTTCAAAAGAATTTGAAAATCACTTTGGAGGAAAAGTAAGAAATCTATATTCCAGATTTCAAGGGGATATCTCAATTTTCCAGGAAGAATCGATAACAAAAAAGACAGTCGAAGAAATTATTGATGATACATTTCATCTCAGCTTGAAATTACCGTATAAATTAGGACCTAAAAAAGGTAAGAAAATAATTGAAGAATCTAAAAAGATGTTCAATTTAGCTAAACATCTTTCACGAAGAACAAAGAAAATTATAAGCCTTGAAGATTTACTCCATGATGCAGAGGAAAAATTTGATTATAATACTAATGAAATTATCTATTTAATAAGTGATTTAATTGAGAATGAATTACTTATACCCATATTTCCAGAAAAAATCGAAGAGCAATTTTCATAAATAAAATACCCTCATTCATTAAAATCAATAACTAAATTATAATTTCTAATATTTTATGAAACAAACGACCGTCTCAAATAAAATGATTTTTTATCCTCAACGCTGTACTTTTTTTATAGATACTAATAATTTAGTTAGTCCATTTATGATTAAAACTATTTTAGATAAATTTGACGATGATGCAATAAATAGCCTAAATGAAGTAATAAAGGGAATAAAATTTTATGTAGGTGGAAGGCAATGGCACCTTAATCAAAAGGGATATCTAAAAGAATCTACATATGAATATAATTTTAGTGAGGGAACTTTATTAGTTTTTCTTTCGAAAATTTTTACTATGGGGTATGAGAGATGGAGAAGATTAACTTATGGATCTTTAAAGAGATTTATCTGGGAATCTTTTTGCCATGAATTTATAATGTTGTTGTCCCAAGCAACGAAAATTGACGTAAAAGTAGCTAAGAAAGCAAAAGACTATTATTTAAATAAAGCAGATCAGCTAACAATAAACTTCTTAAAAGATTTATTTAATTATGAACAAGAGAATTTACCTCGTATCAATTATATCAAAATTATTAATACTATTTGGAATGAGGATCTTCCCAAAAATTTAGGTTTTTTAAATATATTTTATGCGAGGATGCTTAACAAATTAAAGAAAAAGCTGAATTTTACCCCAAATTTCATGAAAATTAAGATTTTTAATGAACTTCGAAAAATTAAATTAGAGTATAAATATGAATATAATCTCTCGGAACTCATTAATTACTGTATTCATAGCGAACATTTTGAAAAACTTTTCATGAATTCTAGTTGCTATGAGAAGCTTCAACGAGAGTTCTATTCCAAAGCTAAAAGAATCATAGTAAACTTCTTTAAAGAGTATGACATTTCTCATGAATTATTCCCCTATAAGGATTCTGCCAATCGTACTCATTATTTTTTAACTCATAAGACATTTGAGAGAGTAAAAAGTGTATGCCTACAGAAATGCATCCAAAAAGTTAAGAATAGACTTTTAGAAGAATATGGAAATTTCAGAAATTTTTATTCCAAATGCCCCATTTGCCAACAAAATCATTCAAATCATCAAATTTGTGAAGAAATTTTCTTTTCATCCAAATATACCTTCTTTAAAGAGATTTTAATTGAAAAAATGAGAAATAATTCATTTGAGAGTCTAAATATCGGAGACTACTTCTTTGGAGTACCATGTGAGCCTTGTTTTCAAATCATTCATAATATTCAGGGGAAATTCTCAGAATTGAATCAATTACAGAAATTTGTCGTTAAATACGGAATTTGTCCAGTATGTGGAGCAAAGAACCATAGAGATTACCTTTTATCTTTTTATCATGATGAGAGTAAGAAAGAGATACGTGAATATTTAGAAAATAATATATATTTCTCAAAAAGGCTAGAAAAATTTAAAATAAATATCGGAATTCCTTGTTGTAATTGCTTTGAGCAATTTTTTGACAATGATCAAAATTCAGATCCAAATATAGGAGTATTTGATGTTTCTTGTCTCCAAGATGAATTATAAATTCATTATTTAATATGATTGAAAAGTGAGATTCCTTTTACCGGTACGCAGCTCTGAATTAAACAACGCTTTTTAAATTCAACCTCGAACAATTTACATAACTCATTCTTAATTTTTTCTGAATATCCTTTTTTTACAAAAAGCATAGCACAACCGCCCATGCCCGCTCCCGAAAGCTGTGCACCTAATACTCCTCCTAATTTTTGAGAAGTATCAATAATAAAATCAATTTCAGGTATACTACACCCATATCCTCCCGAAATATGGTCGATACTCATATTGGATTCAATATCGGCTTTAATTTGATTCTCGTCCATTTCATTATTATATCGGGTAGGTTTTGGTTTTTCATCGTAGTTATATCTGACAACTCTATCTCCATTATGAGAAATGTACATTAATTTCCCGACATGATTTATATCCCTCTTTTTAATAAGGTGATAAAATACTCTACTCCTTTCGCATTCGGAAATTCCATAAGCTATAATTTTTCTAATCGGAATAATTTGAGGAATCTCATTAAAATTAAATTTTTTTTTTAAGGGATCCCATTTTTTTCCTAATACTTTTGGAAGCTCGTTGAAATGTACGTATTCGGGAAGCTCTGATAAAATGTTTATTAAATCTGATGAAGTAATCTCTAAATTTTTAGGGTTGATATCGCTTAAGTATACTAATCTCGAAGAAAATTGAGGAAATTTCTTTTTTATTAAATAAAAACCTATATCATAGGCTAGGATTCTTTCATTGAAAACATCCTTCCTAGCTCCGGATTTATCTGCAAGGACTTGAGAGTTATAAATTAACAGTTCGCAATCATTAGGAAACTCAATCCAATCAAGAATCTCAAGAGGAAATAATTTTACGTGAGCAATTTGGTTCTTTTTAGCAAATATAATCGCAACTTGATCGCCGGTTCCACCACGAGTTCCTACAAACCATTCTGCTTCGGCACACCGACTAATCATCTCATCTTCGTTAAAATTTAACTTATTTAATTCAGAAAGTGCCTTAAATATCCCGACAGTTAAAGCTGAGGAGCTACTCAACCCTGCCGCAATTAAAATATTTCCTAATACACATATATTCGCACCATGTACTTTCTTTAACCCATATAAATTACTAAGCCTTAAATAAGCAGCCTTAAGATAATTATCCCAGCTTCCTCCAGGAGACCGATATTTATTGAGAAATTTCGTATTCTTAATCACATCTGACCAATTACTTAAACTTTCAAAACTTAAATTAGAGAAATTAATTGTTAGATCTGGAAAATTACCTGTGTCAATATTATAAGCTACCAATTTAAAATCTTTTCTAATAGATGCTGTAAAAAAGATCTCTTTATCAATTGCAATTAAATTTACGAGCCCATTTTGATGATCCACATGTCTTCCCATCAAATTTATCCTTCCAGGAGCCCTCACGATGATTATATCTTCATTACCGAATTTCTTTTTATGAAGATTTAGTAATTGTAATATAGTTTTTTGTTTAACCTTAAAATTGTGATAATCAACCCCATAATCATTTTTTAAAAGATTTTCTGACTGTGTAGCATCTGTAAAAAAAGCTATCCAATCGTCCACTAAAGGCATAAAGAGAAGAAACTAGTTAATAGGTTTTTTGAATAGTTTAAGTTTTCAAAATTTAATAACTATATTAATGAACTTATCTTTGATAATTAAATTACCGCACATAAAGACGATTATTGTTCGCAAAAGATTTAAATATAATTTTTATCAGTTTATAATCTGATTTGGTAAATAAACGTAATCATACCATCCAGCTAGAATACATTGACAATTGAAATAATATCTAAGATTGAAAGGTTTGATCATAAAATCTTTATGAAGATTTATAAAAATGAGGCTTTAAAGAGAAACAGGATTATTATTTTTGCGAAGATCTTTTCCTTCTTCGGTAATATGTATTTTTGGGGAGTATTTTGGCTTATTTTAACAGTGTATGGGTATATTACAAAAGATTACGGATTATTTTGTTTGATGACAGGAGGCGGAATACAGAGTGTGATTATACATGTTTTAGTTCGATTTAAACTCGTAAGTCGAAATCGACCATTCATAACTTTAGAAAAAGAAGGAGTTGCCCAACATGATGATCTAATCAGAGAAAATAAATCCTTTCCTTCCGGTCATGTTGCTTTTTTTCTATTTTTTGGCACCTTAATCGCTTTTTATTACCAAAGTTGGCTTGTCCTCATGATATTCATAATTTTGGACATAATTATGGCAATAACTAGGTTAATTTTAGGGGTACATTTTCCTACGGATGTCATCGCTGGATTTGGTTTCGGCCTCCTATATGCATTAATTTTTCTATATGGAACAGCAATTTATTGGATTTCCTTATTTTATTGGATCGGGCATACGTACTCCCCTATTATCCATGAATGGCTTTATTACATTTTTCAAATTCCATAAGTTCTATTGAATCTAAATTATTATTGTAAATAATTGAAAATCTTCTCAAAATCAGATAAATTGAACGGTTTTAAAATATAGCCATTAGCTTTTAATTCTTTGGTCTTTTTAGCTACTTCAGTTTCTGGTATTGCTGAGAGAAAAAATATAGGTAAATCACTATTTCTTTTTTCTAACCTAATCTTCTTAATTATCTCATAGCCACTAATATCGGGTAAAAGAATATCTAGTAAAATTAGTTTTGGTTTAAACCTTGTTAGTTCTTCGAGAGCTCTATTTCCTTCTAAAATTCCCTTACAGGAAAAACCTTCCATCTCAAAATAGCTTGTTAATAAATTTACAGTTTCATTATCATCTTCAATAAGAAGTATGTCGTATTCAAGAGGACCGTCATCCATAGCAGAATTTTTTTTCTCTATTTTTTCTAACTTTACTATCCGTTCTTCTAGTGTTTCGCATTGAGATAATATTCTTTCTAACATTGAGATCAAATCGTTGTCTATTGAATCTCTATATGTTTTGATGATTAACTGAATATTTCCCTTTATACTTGTTAAAGGTTCTTTCAACTCATGAGAAAGAGCAGATATGAGGTCAATATCTGAACCTTTATAATTAAATTCAATTTTTGACTGGTATTTAATGAAAAACTTCACTGCGTCCCTAATAAGTTTGGAGATAGTGGAATAATGATTACTATTATCCTTGATAAATCCATTCCATTCATCCTTAATCCCATCAGAAACATATAGGGAAATACGCTGTTTTTTAACATTATATACCTTTTCACCTCTTTGCCATTTCTTAAAGGCGTCTGTAATCTCACCGTGCCAAATAGCCTCTTTACCAGTTTCTTCTTCGAATTTTTCCATCTCTTCAGTTTTCACTAGTTTTTTAGCTATTTTAATCACCATAGAGAAAGTGTAATTTCAAAAGTTTTGAAAATATTTACTTTTTACATAATATCTTTTTTTTGCATATATAAATATTTTTTACATTCAAAAAAAAATATAAAAAAATAGGGAGTATCTTAAAAAAGATACTCCCAAGTAGTTCTAAAGACCGGAATTTGTGGTTAGTTAGCTCTGATTTTAAGGGATATTGGTAATTCATTTAATTATTTAAGTGTAATGAGTTTTTTAATTCTTCTGCTAAGGCTCCTAATTTATTTGCTGTAGCAGATATTTCTTCCATTGAAGCTGTTTGTTCTTCGGCTGCTGAGTTAATTTCTTCCATTGAAACTGCGGTCACTTTAATTCTGTCTAATATATCTTTAATATTTGAATTGGAATTAGTAACAGCGTTTTTTGATTCTTCGGCTAATTTTCTTACCTCGTCGGCTACCACTACAAATCCTTTTCCGTATTCACCTGCTCTTCCTGCTTCAATGCTAGCGTTCAGTGCTAAGAGATTGGTTTGATCTGATATATTTGTAATAATTTCCAAAATTTGTCCAATGGCGTTTGAGGATTCCATGACTTTTTGGCTTTCATTTGCTACTTGCTGCGTGGTAGTAGCAATTTCTTCGGATGATGCGTTTACCTCGTTTGCGGAGGCCACTAATTCGGTTGCCATATTTGAAACGTTAATACTTGTATCTGAAGCAAGATGTAACACGCTAATAAGTTTATTTTTAGTTGTTTCGAGTTGTATTTCAGTAAAAGCAGCGATTCCTGTTGTCATTAAAATGGTAAAAGATATAAGTGTTGTACCTGTTTCTATGGCTGGTGAACTTTCCAATCCGAATTGTGGAATCAACATAGAAATTGTATACACTATAAAGCATATAACTGTCGCATTCAGAAATGCATAGGTAGGAGATTTCTTTACTAAATATATCCGAATCATCATAATACTACAGATTATCATAAGTATTAATAGACTAGATAGCAATCCAATAAGGAAAAGTGGACTTAAAACAAGAGCAGGACTGATCTTCTTAATTATTGATATTTTCTTACCTCTATCCTTATAAAATGTTTCATAATAGTCTTTAAACACTGCAAGAAAGATAAGCGTAACAGGAACGACAGCAAAGAGGCTAAACGCAGTGAATAAATCTTCATAAATTCTCCCGATTATCTTAAATATTATCGTAAACAAAAAAGAGACATAAACAAAAAACCAAATTACTAGTTCCCTACGTTTCATAAAAACAACTGCAAAAAGGCAAACTGCAATGCTCATCACGATTGTTTGTTGAATATTCATCAAAATAAGATCATTATTATCCATATTATAGATCTCACCATTTTAATATTATATTTTTAGCAGATTTTTAAAAAAAAATACTACCTTAGTTCCCCTTTATCATTGTATATTTTAGTTCCTCGGCCAAAGCTCCAAGTTTATTTGCTGTGGCCGAAATCTCTTCCATTGAGGCGGTTTGTTCTTCAGCTGCAGCACTAATCTCCTCCATTGAAACCGCTGCGACTTTAATTCTTTGTAAAATGTCTTTTATCTTAGAATTACTGTTAATCACAGCATTCTTCGATTCTTCCGCTAATTTTCTCACTTCCTCAGCTACCACTGAGAAGCCCCTTCCGGCATCTCCTGCTCTTCCTGCTTCGATACTTGCGTTCAATGCTAAAAGATTCGTCTGATCTGATATGGTAGTAATGATTTGTAGTATCTGTCCAATGGCGTTTGAGGATTCCATGACTTTTTGGCTTTCATTTGCTACTTCTTGCGTCGTAGTAGCGATTTCTTCTGATGATGCGTTTACTTCACTCGCACTTGCAGCAAGCTCAGTTGCCATATTTGAGACGTTGATACTTGCGTTTGAAGCGATATTCAAGAGATTTTTAATCCTTTTATGTGATTGCTCTAATTTCATTTCTGTAAAGGAAGCAACAGGGGTTGCCATCAAAATTGAAACAGATATAAGTGTTGAACCTATGCTTATAGGCAGGGCACCTTCAACTTCATATGCTATCATAAGAGAAGATATTACTACCATAAAAAATCCCAGTACTGACATATTAAGAAATGCGTAAGTAGGAGTTCTTTTCTTCATATAAATTCTAATGAGCATAACAATACTAATAATCATAAGAATCATCAAAAAATAGAGAAATCCGATTATGACAGGACTTGCCAACACGGAGGCTCCAAACTTATTTGAAATTGAGAGTTTTTTATCCTTGAGAAATATTTCATAATACTCTTTAAACACTGCGATAAAGATAAAAAATACTGGTATCGCTCTCGCTAAGGTCGATATCGTATATAATTCTGCAGAAATTGTTCCGAAAATCTTGAAAATGAGTGAGAAACAGATAGACATATACATAAGTAGCCAAAGGAATAACTCACGACGGTATCTTAGAAATATAAATGCAAATATGCATGTTGCTATGATCATGATTATTGCCTGTTGAACATTCAAACTTAGAATTTCATTAGTATCCACGAAAATCTCACTTCTTTTAAAATTATTTTTTTATTAATTGATGCTAAATTTTGTATTTAAATTTTTGCATAATATTCCCTTTTTTGCATAATTGGATCACAAAAGTGGAAATTTTATAATACCTATGTAAAAAAGTGAATCAATCTAATTTTTTACTTATTACTGAATATTTAACATTAGAAAAATAAAAATAAGTTTAAATAAGAGATATTTTGTAAATTTCTTGTAAATAAAGTAATATATGCTTAAATTCAGAATAGTTTTTATCTGTAAACAATATAAGGTCAAGAATCAGTACGGTTAATTATATTGATCAATCAAAATAATATCATAAACATACGGGAAGAATTTAATCCTTTATTTGAGTTTTCTTTAGACTTTTTATTTGTTTATGATTTAATTGGAAAAATATGGGACGCTAATGATGTTGCCATAAATAATTTAGGATATTCAAGGGAAGAAATTCTTAATATGAGTATTTTTGATTTCCTAATGGGGGAGGATAAAAAAACAGCTAAACAGGGATTAAAAGAAATTGGAGCCAGAGGTAAATTCGAAAACTATAATATTTTTAAAATTAAAAAGAAAGATAGTACGTTAATTTATTTAGAAGTTTCTGGAATCCCACTAAAAGATTCTTTAGATAACATATATGCATTTTTAGGTATCGGACATGATATAACTGTTCTTAAAGAGATAGAACAAGTATTAATTGAATCCGAAGAAAAAAATCGATCATTAATAGAAGCAATGAATCAAGTGGGAATTGGTATTGATATTGTGAATAAAGAGTATAATATTTTGTTCCAAAACGATATTCTAAAAAAAAAATTTGGAAATCTTACCGGAGAACTATGCTATGAAAAATATATGGGACTTGAAGATCCGTGTGATTTTTGTCCAATGATAGAAGCAATAAAAAATAACAAAATTGAGAGCATTGAATTAACAGCTGCCGATGGAAGAATTTATGAATTGATATCAGCTCCTTTTCCTAATCCAGATGGAACTATTGATAAAGCTGCTGAAATTGTTATAGATCGTACTGAGCATATATTATCAGAGGAAAGATTAATCAATTCTGAAAAAAAATTTCGACATTTATTTACTCAATCACCCTTTAGTATCTCGTTATTTGATATGAAGGGTAATCTAATTGAAAGTAATAGAAAATTTGTACAGACGCTAATGGAATATACCAATATAGATTATACAGGACAAAATTTCATAGACATTGCATCAAACTTTAAAAATTCGAACCAAATCATTCAATTGTTTAGCGAAAGATTTAAGTTAATTCGTAGTGGAAATGTTCTAAAACCTTTAGAATTTTATTTAATAACTATGAGTGGTAAAAAGGTCTGGCTACGTTGGCAAAGTTCTGTTGTTAAAATAGGAAATGACCAATTTAACCAAGTAATAATTCAAGATATAACGGAACAAAAAGAAGCTGAGGAAAGAACAAAAGAATCTGAGGAAAAATTTAGAACTATTACTGAACAATCGTTTATGGGGATTGCCATTTTCCAAGATGATTTAATAAAATATGCAAATCAAGCCATGCTTAATATTTTTGGTTATTCAATGGATGAAGTGAAAAGCTGGAAAACTTTAGAATATTTAAAATTGTTCCCCTCTGAAGATAAAGAGTTGATTTTAGAACAAATAAGAAAAAGGCAGGAGGAATATGACTCAAGTCAATATAATTATCAGGTAAGGTTCATAAAAAAAAATGGAGAGATTGGGTGGTTGGAGTTATTCTCTAATATCATTGAATATAGAGGGAAAACCACAGCTTTAGTTTCTATTATTGATATTACGGAACAAAAAGAAGTAGATAAAAAAGTCAGAGAATCGGAAGAAAAATTTAGAAATATTGCTGAACAGACTTTTATGGGAATTACAATTATCCAAGATGATTTAATAATCTACGCAAATCAAGCCATGCTTGATATATTTGGATATTCGATGGATGAAGTAAAAAGTTGGAAACCGTTAGAATACTTGAAATTATTCCCCCCTGAAGAAAAAGACTTCATGTCAAAACAAGAAAGAAGGAAGAAAGAAGAATACGATTCGA
The DNA here is from genome assembly GCA_019058445.1 of Promethearchaeota archaeon. Lineage (GTDB taxonomy): Archaea > Asgardarchaeota > Lokiarchaeia > Sigyniarchaeales > SOKP01 > LW40-45. The sequence continues at coordinate 735,323 of JAHPZA010000009.1, forward strand.
GCCAACATAATTATCAAGTAAGATTTATAAAAAGTAATGGAGAAAAAGGGTGGTTGGAATTATTCTCTAACGTTATTGAATATAAAGGAAAAAAGGCAGCTCTAGTTTCTATAATCGATATTACTGATAAAAAAATGGCTGAAGAATTAATTATTGAAGAAAATAAAAGGTTGTTGGAACTGCATGAAATGAGAAAGGACATTATTAATCGGGTTTCTCATGAACTCAAAACACCATTAACATCTATATATGGTGCTTCTGAAATTTTAATGGAGAAATTAAGAGATGAGATGAGTGAAAATGTTTTTAATTTCATGGAGATCTCATACAGGGGTGCATTAAGACTGAAAGAATTAGTAGAGAATCTTCTCGATAGTTCTCTATTAGATACAAAAAAAATTGAATTAAAATCGACAAATGAAGATATTGTAAGAATAATTCTAGAAGTAGTGAATGAAATGGCTCATTTAGCAAAACTTCGAAATCTCACGATAGAAACAGATCTGCCAGACTCTTTAGTTTTGGATGTGGATAAACTTAGGCTTCGTCAAGCTATTAATAACATAATTTCAAACGCGATTAAAAATTCTCCTCCTGATAGAAAAATTTTTGTAAATTTGAGCGAAGAAAAGGGTATTGTTGATATTAAGATAAAGGATGAGGGAGTTGGTATTACGGAAAAAGAAAAGGAAAAATTATTTGAGAAATTTGGTAAGATAGAAAGATATGGAATGAATTTAGATGTAGATATTGAGGGATCTGGACTTGGCTTATACATTTCAAAGGAAATAGTAGAATTACATGGTGGGCAAATTCTTGTCAAATCTATGGGAAGAAACAAGGGTACTACTTTTACAATCAGATTATATAGAAATAGCTAATTTTTACTTTTTTTATAATTCATATCTAATTAAAATTATTTTTAGACTACCTTTAAAAAATAATAATGGAAGTTATTAATTTTATGAATAATTATGCTTAAATAAAGAATTAGCTTAAAATCTTAAGTTTGGCTAGATTAAAAATGTCGAAAGATAAGAAAAAGGTTTTTGAATATGCGGATCCTACTTGTTTTAAATGCAACTCTCTAAATTATTGTACCATAGGAAGGGCTAGCAAGATGCTAGATAATTGTCCTATGAAAGTTAGCCCGGAGATCCAAAAACAAGCTAAGGAGCTTTATAAAAACGATGAATTTGTAAAAAAATCAACTGGTGTGGCTTCAACTGTGGAAGCTAAAGGTTATATCCATTGGCCTCGGCTGAAGGACACTATTGAATATGCGAAAGGAATGGGGTATAACAAACTTGGTTTAGCTTTCTGTGTCGGATTAAGGGAAGAAGCAAAACAAGTTGCAGAAATATTGGAAAAATATGAATTTGATGTATGTGGAGTATGTTGTAAAACAGGAGGAGTTAAAAAAACTGCTGTTGATGTGCCTGAAGAATTCACAATGTATTCTAAAACAGGGTATATGATCGGGTGGATTACTTGTAATCCCGCTGCACAGGCATTACTACTTAATAAGGCAAAAACAGAGATGAATATCATAATCGGGTTGTGTGTAGGACATGATATCACTTTCACGCATCTTTCAGAGGCGCCCGTGACGACATTAATCGCAAAAGACCGATCATCGCCCCATAATCCGTGTAGTGTATTGTTTACTCATTATGGAAACGAGTTTTTTAGGAAAGATCTTCAAGATTTAAAACATCCTGAAAAGAGTAATAAAGAATAAGAAAAAATCTTGTTCTATTTTCTTTTAATTGGAGTAATTCACAAAAGCTTATATAAGGATAGTTCTATTATAATTATACACTTTTGGCATTTAATAAATTCCAAAAAGGAATGTGATCCGATAATGGCTGTAGCATTAATAGATTTAATTAATGGTATATTTAGCATAATTTTTGTTTTAGTCTCGACCATAGTCGGACTAATAACCATTTCGAAATACTTTAAAACAAAAAAAAGAACTATACTTTGGATTGGTCTCGCTTGGATATTAATAGTCAGTCCTTGGTGGCCCTCATCGTTATCTGTATTGTGTGCTCTAATTACTGGCAAAGGTCTTTCTCTTCAGTTATATCTCTTCATTGGAAATTTTTTAGTTCCCGTATTTTGTTTTTGTTTAGTTGCGGGCTTCACAAATACTTATCTACTTGAGAAGCAGAAAATTATTTTGGTCATATTTTTTATTTTCGGAGTTATTTTTGAAGTATATTTCCTGTACTATTTAGCTATCGATCCGAGCGTTCATGGCGAATTACAAGGATTAGTCGATATAGAGTTTAGGGGATTTCTGAGAATATATTTGATATTAATCATACTTTTAACATTGATTCTTGGAATTTTAATTGCTCTAAATTCTATAAAAGCTGAACAACCTGAAATTAAGTTAAGAGGAAAATTTCTCCTAATGGCGTTTATTTCTTGGACGATTGGGGCAATTTTTGATGCCAGCGTTACCTTAAATTTCGTAACTTTGCCCATTATAAGAATAATTTTAATTTCAAGCGCAATTGAATTTTATTTCGGCTTTGTACTACCAGATTGGATAAAACCCCGTTCTTTAAAATAATAACAATTTTTTTTTATTATTCTTTCTTGAAAAATTTAAAACCAATCTGTAAATTCTTCAACAGATCTCCTTTTTCCCTGTTTAATGTTTTTATAGTTGTCTACTTCCTCATCGACAGCGCCAATTGCGATAATTCCCATCAGCTCATAAACTTTATCACTTAGTTTAAAGATCTCGTTAATTTGTTCCTTTATATCTGAATCAATTCCTAGCCAAACTGCTCCTATTTCAGGTAAAACATGAACAGCCAGAAGAATATTTTCTACGAACGCCCCTATCGCCAATATATCACTGTCTCTCTTATCACTTTTTTTTAAGTCAAGAAATACAACTAAACAGCAGGACGCCGTTTCATAGATATCTGCATATTGAGGCATTACTTCGGCCAACATCATCTTCACTGTTGGGTGTATAACGATATTTACTCTATAGGGCTGATTTAGATTCTCATCTAAGGCAAAACCGCATTCTAATATCTCTTTAATTGCTTGTTGGGTTAATTTTTTAAATGAAAAGTTCCTTACACTTTTTCTACTCTTAATTAAATCCATAAGATTTGAAGTCCGGACTTCCATATTTAAAAAATAAGGATTCTTATGAATATAAAGTTTTTTACTTAAAGCGTATATTAAAGTCTAGTAGTGATTATTAAAAAAAATAAATAAATTATGTAAGATCAATACCAATCAACAAAATCTTCAACGGGTCTTCTTTCTCTTGTTTTTTCATTCCTTTGTACTACCGCTTCATCAACTTCACCAATGGCAATTACACCCATTAATTCAAATTTCTCCGGATCTAACTTAAATAATTCATTAACGCTCTCCTTTTTGTTTAATATTTCTCCTAACCAGACAGCACCTAAACCTGGTTGTGCATGTACTCCTAAAAGCAAATTTTGCATGAATGCACCAATACCTTGAATATCTTTTACCCGATCATAGGATTTTTCCTTATCTAGAAATACAACTAGATTCACATAAGCGCTTTCGATGATGTTGCCGTATTTAGTATGTTCTTTTAACATACCTTTCACTTTTTCATGCATAACTACATTGACCCTCCAGGGTTGATTATTCCTGCCTGAAGGAGCCCAGCGGCCGAATTCTAAGATTTCAAGGATAGTATCTTTATATATTTTCGAAAATATAAAATTTCTAACGCTTTTGCGACTTCTAACAAATTCTAGATATTTTTTTGATTCGCTTTCTTCCATAATATTTAATATTTAGTTTATGGTTTTAAAATTTTAACATAATATTTATGATCAAATATCTCAAAATAAAGGCAATAAATTATTAAATACTAAAAACAAATTACTTTTAAAAATCTAAATTATTAGAAGTTCAGTGAGAGAATTAAATGTTAGGTGATATTAGTGATGAAGTAGCAAATGAGCTACTCGCTTATTTTTCGAAAAGTATGATCGGTAATATTATAATTCGAGATGCTTCCTTGGAAAGTAAAATCTTTCCGGTAATGCATTATATTAATACGGCGTGCTATATCTTATACGATCAATCTTATCAATATAATATCTTGAAAAAAGTAGCCAGTGAGATATCCCCTGAGGATATTGCTAAAAGATCTAAAACCTTATGTTCACCTCTAAATCAGTTGGCTTTTTATTCTATTGCTATGCTTTATTTACAAGGTCGAGCAGCTACGATTCATGATAATCTCTACAAGAAAAGGTCCAATCCAAATTTAGATATAGAACCTGAAAATAAGAAGAAAGAAACTAAATTCATCCTTGATTTTTGGAGAAGATTAAGTCCTAACTACCGCAACGATGGAGCTTTAACGGCAGAAAATAAACATATTGTGTTTCTTTCTGATGAGTATATTAATTCATTAAGGGATGAAATGATTCCTATTAAAGATAATAGAGAGATTATCACAAAACTTAGACAAACCATTGCTCATTTAACTATTTTTAACTTCCTTTTTCAGGGGGAATGTAGGGCGGGAATTTCTGAACATGGGCCATACTATTTTGAAGGAGATCCAGATGCGTTAATATTCAAAGAATTTCAATTTCTCTATACAGGTAAAAAGATTTTTGGAATAGACTACTCTGATTTTATGTGGCAAAAAATCACTAAGCCATCACCAATTCCTAATGTAATCTTCGGAATGACACTCAAGAATATGAATAAAATAGAATTTAATGATTGGGGAACATTATTTGCTGATCCAGCTGAGTGGCATTCCAATATAACATCAATAGGTATTTGGACAAAAGAACAAATTCATCCAAAAGAATTACGTTATCCAAACAAAATGGGGTCAATAAAACCGCTTTCACTCAAAATTTTAGATGAATTAAGCGAATTTGCAAAAAGAGGTACCAAGGAACTTTATGTTGATTACTCCAAGTGGGATTTTACTAAGAAATTAATGCTTGGTACTAGCAATTATGCCAATAGTTGCATGGCATTATGTGCCGGGTATGCAGGAATAGAAAATGAATTTAATTGGACATGGGCTAGAGACTATGCTGCGGGTAAATCCCTTAAGACAGATTTATTAGATAAAGAAAGAATAACGGAGTATATTGAGCATTTGAAAAGATGGAACGGAGGTCACCCATTTATGCAGCGCGTAATGAGAGGTAGAAAGATCCAAAAAACTGATCCCTTTTATTATTTTTTACAAGATTAATCCCGTGTTGAGATTAGATATTCCGAAATACCATCTCCTTGTTTCCCCTCACATGTAAAAATTGCTACCTGTTCAAAAATTTCAGTTAAACCTGTACGAGATTTGAGAGGTAAGTACTTGGAAAAAATCGTTTTTGACTCTAATGATTTTTCCTTTCCTTCCTTATCCGTCAAAATAAATATTGAGGACACAGGTGTTTTTCCATCTTCTTCTGTTTTTGTAGAAACTTCTACTTTTTCTATTATCACATTTTCTTTTCCCTTAGTATAAATTACTCCAGATTGAGGGGCTTTTCCTAAGAGGTCAGATTTAACAAAATTAATAGTCTGCTCTTCAAATTGAGCAGAAACCCAATTCCATCCATCAATTTGGACCCATTTCCTAATTCCCCAGCTGTGATCACGGTGGCCGTATCCTTTAATTTTTCGAGTTTCATAGATCTCACCTCTTTTCATCAAATCCAGAGTACCAGTTGCTAGCATAGGTTGTTCATAATGCTCTTGAGCTGCAATTTTGAGTAGTTCCTCACCATATTTTTCAAGAATCTTTTTGGGGTTTTCAATCTCAGCTAAATTAAATACTGGAAAGCGTCCCTGAAAATTAATGTCTAATTTAATTTTTTTATCTTTATATTTAACGCTCCATTCATTCATTGGTTTTATACAGTAGTATTTTAGCTTATTATCAAATTCCCAGTTGGCGGGTATTTTTTCAAGGGGGACCTCATTATAATAGCTATTATCCTTGCCATCAACAATTAACAGCATTAATAATCGTGACTTGTTTTTATCCATATGTAGCGATAATCTAGTAATAAAGTACACATTATTTGGGCGATCAATAAAATTAAAGTACCAACTTTCGTTATGATATTGCGGGAATTTCCCTAATTCTTTTTCAAAATCATGAAAAAATTCATCCTTTTCGGACATTGGAACCCTATTCTTAATTAATTTCTCTAAGTCAATATCATCTGACATTAACATTCCCTCCTAAATTAAAATATTATTCTTTATAAAAATTCAATTAAAATGATTTTAATTTATAATTTTAATTTTATATCTATTAATATTTTGGATGTGATATAAAACTCTTTCATAATAAATGTTTATTATACTTTCAAATTATATAATTAGGAAAACCAATAAAAAAAGTATTTAAAAAAAAAGAAAGAAAATAAGAAATTAAATATATTTTGTATTTATTCGATATCTTTCGCATCATCTGGGATTGGATCATAGTATTCTATATCCATTAATCCACCAGTAGCATTCTCTTTCCAATGTGCCTTAATTGGCATTCCGATATAAGTGTCTTTAACATTGATGCCTGGAGCTAATTCTGCTATAGAACATGTATCGGCACCATCATGTTGAACTAAAATCATAGGTTTCTCTTCAACTTGTCCCGTATCTGGATTCTTAAGATAGGCAATCGCATAAGTAGCAACTCGGGCAGTATCTCTAATATCCACCCATCTATCTGGTTTCACTAGACATTGACCGCAAACTAGCCTGGGAGGAAAGAATACTCTATTGCATCCAGAACATTGATTTGCGATAAGTTTCTTCTCTTTTAATTTCTCTAACATTGGTTGATGATGTGTAATATTAAATCTAAATTTATAACTGGACAAATACCAACTTCCAGGCATTGTTCGAGTTCTTACATAATCCTTCTTAATATAGTCTAAAGATTTTCTTTGGGTTAATTTTGACATTTTCTCTACCTCCATTTACGTTTTGGTTCATCTGACATAACCATAAGGGTACAAAGATTTAAACTTCCACCCCAACCATGCCCTATGGATGTATGAACAGTTTTAGGTACCTGATTATCAGCTTTTCCCATTATTTGTAAGGCGGCAACCGCGGGTCTTTCCATCGCAGAAGCACCAATAGCATTGGTAGAATTAACCCCACCCGAACAATTAACTGGTAGATCACCATCTAAAGCAGTTGTACCATTTTCATACATTTGTGGTGCTGTAGTTTCTTCGAATAATCCTAATTTCTCCAGCCACATAAGTTCTTGATTTGGGAACGGGGAGTATACCTCAGCATAGTCAATTTCTTTACGGGGGAATGAAATTCCTGCTTGAGAATAGGCTAACTCAGAAGATCTCATAGCGCCTATTTGGGCTGAAGGGTCAGTTTGCGCTGAGCCGCTTCCATCATATCCAAGGACAGCAGATTCATTTGCAACACTTGCCACACCATTAACATAAACAGGGATATCACACATGTCTTTTGCTTTCTCTTCTGTCGTGAACAACATAGCACAAGCTCCATCCGATGCCGGACAAAGCATACCATAGCGCAAAGGATATTGCACATAGGGCGTGTCTAAAACCTCTTCAATTGTGAGATCAGGCATTCTTAAGTGAGCCCACCAATTCTTGGCAGCCATTCTTCTATTATGTACGACAACTCGAGCCAGATCCTCTTCAGTTATTCTTGCTTTACTCATATAATTTGTTGCTTGATAAGCTGCTACTCCTATTGCTGCTCCGGCACTTAATATGCGTGAAAGGGAATCATAGTCTATTCCTAATGTATTAAGAATCGAAATTTCTCCATATGCAGTGCTAGCAAGCCCCACACTAGTATCTCCTTGAGATTGTTGCTCATACGCAATTGCTAAAACTGTATCGATGCCTGGTAACCCCGCTGTGACATTATAATATCCTGCGATAGCGACTGTACCACCCGTAGTTCCTCCAGTTGTTACGCGCAATAATGGTTTATTTCTTGCGCCCATCCAATCAGTACTCCACAATTCAGGCATATTAGCCCCCTCAAATGCAGGCATGTTTCCGGTTACAAACGCATCTATATCACTTATTCCTAAACTTGGAACTTTCTTCAAACAGTCCCTGATTGCCTCATTTACTAATTCCGGCATGTTTACATCAGATCTTTTTGAAGAATGCTCACAAAAACCAGCCGAAACTATAGCTACTTGTCTACCCATTTCAATCACTTCCCTCCAATGTAAATAATATATTATTCTGGGCACACATTCCTATTTGCCCCGAAGCAATTGCTTTTTTTGCTCCCTTAACTTGATACCCGTTCGCTTCACCTCGAAGTTGTTTTGCCGCTTCAATAATTCTAATTAATCCCGTTGCACATGGGGGATTACCACCTATTGCCCCTCCAGACGGATTAATTGCTAAATCACCATTAATTTCAGAATTCAGATTCGCAGCTTTTCCTTTGTCAGCTAATCCGAGTGCTTCCGCTAAAATTAATTCTTCATGAGCATAAGCTTCAAATAATTCCGCCACATCAATTTCGTTTTTTGGGTCTTTAATTCCCGCAGTAGTAAATGCTGTTTTTCCCGCAATTTCCATTGATTTACTTATTGATAAATCTCTCTCTCCAAGATAATATGCTTCCTGACTATATCCTACCCCTGTAATCCAAACAGGATTATCCGTTATTTTTAAAGCTTGTCTCTCAGGGGCCAATAAAATTGCAGCTATACTATCACAAGGTTGAGCAACCATTAACTCTGTTACAGGATCAGAATAAATTTCAGAATTTAATACATCTTCGACAGTTATATTAGCATTTTGAGCCTCTGCTAATGCTAAGGGATTTTTAGCCGCGTTTTTTCTATTTTTAACAGCTACCTTAGCAATCTCTTCTTTGCTTACTCCAAACTTCTCCATATATGCTCTCATTTGAAAACCTCCGGCAGTTATATCATTCACATATCCAAGCGGTCTTTCCCAAGTGGGATCCGTCTCATACAATCGAGTAGAATGATAAGGGTAGCATGAAGGCATACTACCACTCCATATAACTGCTAATTTATGATTTCCGGATAAAATTCTCATTAATCCATAGAGAACTGCATGAGCTCCATCCATTTCACACTTACTTTCATCTGCTAAATAACCGCCTCCTACCTCAACTGTGAATAAGTTACTTATGGTCCTGCCGTCATAGTAATCATTCGTACATGATATAACCGTAGTAATATCCTTTTTCTTTAAACCTGACTTATCAAGTGCGCCCCTTACAGCTTCAAAAATCATTTCATATCTGCCATAATTGGCATCTGAATACATTTTAACTTGATTAAATCCAACAATTCCTACTTTTTCCACTTTTTATCACCTCATACCTTCACAAATCCATTTATATCAGATGGGGCTCCAGTAGTTTTTTCGCTCCAATCAACTTTAACCCTCATCCCAATCTTAATTTCATCAGGTGGCATATTCAAGAGTCTATTTACAATCGCTGTATTGCTACCATCAATTTGCACCATGGCTATAAGTTGAGGATCTTTAACCTTTCTAGTTCTTCTATCAGTAACTTTAAAATGTGTTATCGTAAAATTTTGCAATGTTCCAGAATCCGGTAAGTCTACCCAGTTTTGATCAAGCGATAGGTTTTCATTACATTTTCCACACACACTACGGGGTGGGCAAAACACATCACCGCATTTGGGGCATTTATTACCAACAATTTTCTTTTGTTCTAGACCATCGTAGAATTTATCCATGTATCTTCCAACCCAGAAATTAAATTCCGCACGAACTAAGCCCTTATTATTTACTATTACTTTTTCTTCTTCGGCCATTTTTTAATAACCATCTTTTATATTTAATTGAGTTGTGTTTACTATTTTTGATAGTTTATTTGTAATAATATTAATAGAACTTGATGACTAATATAAATTGCAGATTCTTAACTAATCAATTATAATTCATCATAAAAGCATTAATTACGAAAAGGTATAATATTCGGGTATTATTTTTTTTAAAATAGGAAAAGAAGTAAAGGAAAATTGTAGAATAAAAATAATACGATTAATAACATAGATATTAAACTATTATTTTTATAATACCTCAATATTACTCCTATTATCTTCTACATCATATACCTATATTTTCGAGAAACACATCCCGATAATTCTCTTCTTTAAATATCTTCAGAATTTTTTAATATTTGTAGTAAACCTTACTATTAAAAAAGGTTAAGTGTGATAATTGTGAAAATATGGAAAAAAGAAGATGATGATATTTTAAGTATTGGTTCGCCTCATGAGACCTTAGGATTTTCTAAAGGAGAGAATTACCTTCAGATGTCTAAGGTTTTTCAAAAGTTCCTCATAAAAAAATATGACTTCAATTCCATCAAACAAGTTCCTGAGATTAAGAAGCAATTGCAGGGAAGGAATATTTTAATCGTGAATGCAGAAGCCGTTCTTAAAAACAGAAAAACTTTAGAAGAGTTAAAAGATGCTTTGGAAGAACTTAAAGGGTATCTTAAGAAATGTGGAGGATCAATTGGAAGACTCGGAGATCACTATCTCATTTTGACTCCAAGTTCTAATGTAAAAATTGCCAACAAATATGAAAGAAAATAAGAGATCAATTTATTTTTTCTCTCTCTGATTTAGGATTTTGAGAAACGTTTGATTTTAGCTAATTTCTAGAAAGTATCTCCCAAAATATATTTATAAAAGTCCGACGAAATAATATTAAAATTATCTTATTAAGAGTGTGAACCCAAATATGGTTGAATTAGAAAATTATAGAGAAATTGGAAAAACATTAATGGATGAATTGAAACTTACTAAATATCCAGTAGCAGTTAGGTTAATAGCACCAGACGAGGAAGTTCCAAAAAACGCAATAAAACCATTAGAATTGTTCGGTACTGAGGTTGCGGCATGTTTAACTTATACTTGGTGTAGTACAACTGGATTTTCGTTTTATTTAACAAAAAACGATATTGCTTGTAAACCAATTAGTATTGGTAATTTTGGATTAGAAAAAATAGCAGATGCAGAAGATTTATACAAGGCTTGGGAGAGAAAAGCAGCATATAAAAGAAATGCGGAATCGGAAAAAAAATCCCGCGAAAATGATGCGAGATTCCCTTATGGTCAAATTAAAGGTCTTGTTATTACACCATTACATCAAACCATTATTAAACCTCATTTAACGATCGTATATTGTTCTCCTTTAATATTATCCCATTTAATTCTGGCTGCTACCTATGATGGAGATTGTATAATTAGTAGTTTCAATGGGATGGAAGCATCTTGTAAAGAAGGAATAATACGAACGTATCTTACTAATGAATGCCAGGTGGTTTGTCCAGGGATGGGTGATCGTGTCATAGCGGGTGTACAAGATCATGAAATGATTTTTTCAATTCCAGAGAGCAAATTGGAGCTTGTTATGAACAATTTGTTTCTTGCTGGTAAAAAATTACAGAGTTCTGTTGGTTTGCATCCTTTTAAAATGCCATCTGTTAAATCAATAGGACCGATTACAATGTTTGGAAGACCAACCGAGCCTGAAGTGTGGAACATTTTAAGAAAAAAAATAATAAAGGAAGATTGAAAATTTTAAGATTAGATAAACCTTCTTAAAAGTAGAAAAAATGCAAAAGAATCTGAAGAAGCAAATTAAGAAGTAATATTATTTTTTTTTTCGTTGTCTTAGAATTTCAATGAAACTTTCTATTTGGTTGGTAACTTGAGTCTCATTCAGCTTTCTGGGGTCGTTCATGTCCGCGTCTATAATTAAACATGGGATATCAGCCTCATCCATTAATTTACGTTTTAGATCATATAATCCACATGAATTAGGACGACATGACATATTATTATGCAAAAGAACTCCGTCTATTTTCCAATCTCGAACTGTTTCTTCAAATTTTTTCACACGCGTTTCAAAATCATAAATATACCAAAAACTAAGCATTAATTCTGCCATAGCTTCAATTGGTTGGTTTAGAACCATTTCTTTAGTTACATTAGGGTTCATATATTTACTAAAGGCATAGGTATACGGCTCATACACAATAATGGCACCCCACCGTTCAAGCGTACCAAAATATTTTAAATTATACCAAAAAGGTATCCCCTCGAACATCAAGCGAAAATTTTCTTGTTCTAATGCCCCAATACCATTATCTACTCTTGCTTTTGCTTCTTTATACATTTTTTTATAGAGTCTAATCGGCTCTTTAAGACCTGGCATGGTAAATAAGGGAAATAACCCTCCAAAGGTGTCCCTTGTCGATATCGGACAGGGAACTACTTTTCGTAATTCATAGATATCTTGCCAAACCATGCTTAAATCCCAAGAATTCTGGGTAATTTGTCTTGCTCGTTCTTCATCATATTCATGTCCTGTTACTTCTTGAATAAAATCTAAGAATTCATAGAGTTGTTCAACTACGTATTTTTTAAAATAATTGTATTGTCTTTGGTTTGTATTGCTTACTACATGAGGGACATCAATAGTAAAATGGGGTACATTAAATCTTTCGGCTTGAACTTGAAACCAATTCACATGAGTATCACAGATCACATCTGTAGATAACATAAACGTTGGTTTTCTTGTGCCCCCCTTTATCATATCAGCTTCACTTTTAACGGCACCAACATTAGTTTTAAAATAAGAGCAGAGATCATACGAATATCCCTCTTCTTCAGCCATTTCAATGAAATTTTGGGAGTATTTTTGAGCAGCAGACACTGTGGCAGAATTTTCAGGTAGCATCGGTTGCACATCCATAGCATATAATATTTCAACCGGAGACCCTGAAGTTGCCCAAGCGGTCGGTTTTCCATCTCGGTATGCTTGCTCGATGGCTAAGAAATGTCTTCCCATAATATTTTTTAACCCCATTGTAGCATTTAGCATTTTATTACTTTTTATTTCAGCTTTTGACATTTACCCACCTCTAAATAATTTCAGCAAATGCTGAAAATCTTGTTGATAATTGTTTATATGATTCTCGATTATATGTTACTTCTACAAAAAGATATGGTATCTCAAGGTTTTTAAACATCTTATTCATATATGGATGATCATAGAGTATCGGTTCACAAAATTTTTGGGCAATATTTATAATCCCATCTACCTCGTAAATTTCTGCTAACTTTTTGATTACTTCAAATCTTTCATACGATGGAAATTTAGTAGAATGAATTGGTTTATTTAAATGGTATTTGGCTAATGCTACTATTGGTTCTTCATTTTCGTCAATGAGATCCCAGAAATATTTAGTTCCTACCCCTAAATCATCTATGATAATATGGAAACCAAGCTCTTCAAGATATTTAATAAATTCGGTATCATCAATATCCGATCCAGTTAAAATAACTTTTTTAATATTGGTATCTAAAAAAGGGTTTCTAGTTTTAAATTCTTCCAGTTTGGACTCGAGGATTTTTACAACCTCATCCTTATCTTGTTGTTGAGCTAATTTTACTAAAGCATGGAATTCTGAGCCTTTCAATATCATTTTTTTTCTAAACTCAGAAATTTCTTTCAATAAACTCCGGATATTATTCATCTTTTTTATAGATTCTCTTAATTTTTCGGTAGTTATTTTTACATTAAAATGATCTTCTAATTGGGTAATTAACTCTTTCATGTCATCGATAAAAAACTTTAACGCACTCTCATCACGTTTTCTTGGAGAATTAAGAAAGAACATGAAATCAAAATTCAGGCACTCAAGCCATATATCAAATTCACGATTAGTGCGATCACAGCCATGGGTTCCAATTATTCCAATAATATCCTCATCTAAACCTTTTATTGCCTTTTCCAGGAGATTTCTTGTCCAAACGCAGTGGGTTGGTGGGATATGTTCATTTGCTTTATCAGGTTCAATTGTAGGATCACCAAAAAGGCGATAAGGAATTAATCCCGCTGCAAGAATGATTTCTTCTGGTGTCTCAACACCACTATCAAAAATACCAATCTTTTTCATATTAAAGTACTCAATAAAATAGTTTTTAATAAGTATAAGTATTGCTAAATTAAATCCTTAAGAATAAAAAAATATTTATATTTTATTTTCATTTTATAGAATATTCTAATAGATTCTACTCATTAAATAAAAAGTTTTTCTAATGTCTCAGCACACCATTTCAAGAACACTAAGTAAAGCAATTTTAAAGCCCGAAGTTCGTATAAAATTAAAGATTTGGAATACATATTTAACAGGGAAACTTGTAAAGTTCGATAATTATATGAATTTAATTGTAGAAAATGCTAAAGAAATTTATTTTGGCAGGGGTGGAAAACGAAGCAAGGATCTTGGAACTGTTATGATCCGTGGCGCGTCTATAATATTCATTGGTCAAGATCGAGAGAAGATCGTATTTATGGAAACTGATGAAGATATGGATCATGATGAATTGATGCATCGAGACGAATTTGATGATATATAGAAAAGGAGTCTGATTAAAAATGGGAAAAGGAACTCCAAGTAAAGGGAAAAAAAATAAGGCTAGTAGTCATAAAACTTGTAGAAGATGTGGGAAACATTCTTTCCATCGTAGAAAGAGATTTTGTGCAAGTTGCGGATTTGGAAGGACAGCCAAACTTCGTCAACCAAGTTGGAGAAATAGATATAGACCATTTAATGGGAATAAGGGTTTCTATCGATAGGATGTATTAAAATTAATTCTTCTTTATTTAGATTAAGTTAGATTTTTGTTCCATTTCGATTTTAAATAATAGTATCGCATATTTTTTTAGATTGAAATGATTATTATTTTTAAATTAAACCTCTTTTGAATAGCAATTAAGTAAGAAATTTCAATGAATATCTTAAAAATTGAAAGCCTAAATAGGGAATTAAAGGAATTAGAGATACGAAGTGGGATTACGGGTTCTGTTATTGTAAGTCGTAATGGACTTTTAATTACCTCTAGATTACCGAGGGATATGGATAAGAGAACGATTGGAGCTATAGCGGCTACTATGTTCGGCGCTATAGAAATGGCTTCAACAGCATTAGGAAGTAATGAAAAAGTCTATTGCATTACTATAGAGTTAGATGATTATCAACTAATAGTCCTAAACGTGACCAATGATATTATTTTTGCTTTATTGATAGATTTAAATGTGAATTTGGGTTTAATTCTTATTGAATTAGAAGAAACACTCAAAAAAATACGAATTATTGCTAAAAGGTAATAGTATGTTAACTGAAGATCAAAGGAAAAGATACTCACGACAAATTATTTCACCATTAATTGGAGAGAAGGGACAAGAAATAATATCTTCTCTTAGGGTTCTACAAATTGGAGCTGGAGGGCTTGGATCCCCTTGTTCTTTATATCTTATTGCCTCAGGGATTAAAGAACTTACAATAATTGATGATGATATTGTATCCATCTCCAACCTTCAAAGACAAATACTCTATAACGAAACCCATGTGGGTAAAGTTAAGGTTGAGATGGCCAAACAAGTATTGTCTAATTTGAATTCCGAGGTTCAAATAAATGCCTATAAAGATTTTATCGACGAGAATTCAATAAAAAAATATTTAAAAAATCAAGATTTTATAATTGATTGCAGCGACAATATGAAAACTAAGTTCTTAGTAAATAAAGTTGCTGTGGAAAACAAAATTAAAGCTGTCATTGCTGGTATTAAGGATTTTTACGGCCAAATTATCACAGTTAATCCGCAAAAAAGTGCCTGTTATCAATGTATTTTTCCAGAGCCTGAGTCTGAGCCCTCAAAAACTGAGGGCCCTTTACCAGTTATAGGAGTTACACCCGGTATCTTAGGCACTTTAGAAGCTTTAGAAGTTATAAAAACTGCTTTAAATCTGCCCAATTTGGAGAATAATCTTTTAATGGTTAATCTTATAGATATGAGCTTTAGTAAGATAGAAGTTCTTAAAAACGAGAATTGTATATGCTCGGGAAAATAAAATAGAAAAAAAATTAGATTTTAGTATATTCTGGATGTTTTTCAAAAAATTCTTTAAAAAATTGTCCGTTTTTTGCGTATTCCACCGTCCCTAAATTTCCCCTTCGAGGGATTTTTTTTTTAACTTCCGCAGGAATACCCACTACCATACTATTAGGTGGTATTTCTTTATTCACTAATACTGCTCCTGCGGCAAGCAGAGAACCCTCGCCTAATATAGAATTATGTAACACTTTAGCACCCATGCCCACCAAACACCCATCACCAATAGTACATGGGCCATGAATAGTAGCAGAATGTCCAATTATACAATCTGAACCTATATCAACAATGGTTCTAACTGTTACGTGTACGACCACATTTTCTTGAATACTCGTATTTTTCCCTACCTTAATTGTGCCCCAATCACCACGCAACACTGCTCCGAACCATATATTTGCTCCCTCTTCAATTATAACATCTCCAATGATAACCGCCGTGGGGGCAATGAACGCAGTTTCATCTATTTGGGGTTCTATATCTGTTCTTGGACTTGGTATTATCAACTAAATCACCTATTTTATTCTCTTGTTGTCTTAACTTCTAAAATACATTATATTTTATTATATATTTGCTAGTTCACAATTGACATTTTCCATAAATAAAGAGGGTTAAATTGTAAAAAAGGAAAATGATTTAGATAATTATTTCAATAATTCGGGATGTTGTGTGAAAAAATCTTTAAATTTCTTTCCGTTTTCTAAATATAATACAGAAGTCTTAGCCCCTTCAAACTCTCCTTGATAAATTCCTTCTTTTTTAAGTGAGGCGGGTATTCCTACTGCTAAACTTCTTGGGGGAATCTCATTATTCAGCAAAACAGCACCAGCGGCAAGTACAGAGCCATCTCCTAGTTTCGAATTATGTAAGGCATTAGATCCAATCCCTACAACGCAACCATCCCCAATAGTGCAGGGGCCATGAATCATCGCATGATGCCCCACAATACAATCATCTCCAATAGAGACAGTCGTGCCATCTTCATTATGAATAGTTACATTTTCTTGGATACTTGTATTTTTCCCGATTTTTATTGTTCCCCAATCACCACGTAAAACTGCACCAAACCAAATATTAGCTCCTTCTTCTATTGTAACATCACCTATTATAACAGCAGAGGGAGCAATAAAAGCAGATTGATGAATTTTTGGCTCTATTCCTGTTCTTGGACTTGGAATGATAAGTGGCATATCTTAAACCTTTTATTTGTTCTTTCTGTTAATTTTTTTATTTTTCTTAATATATTTGATATAAATTTACGTAATTTTTAAAAATTCTTTTAATATTGTAAAAATTATTCTATTAGACGATTTAGGAAAAAGAGCTGTGGTAATAAAATTGACTAATATTGAATATAATAATGAACTAGTTCAAAAATATGCAAATCTCACACGAACTATTAATGAGGAGTTTATCAATATCCATCCAATTCAGAGAGGGGGAATTTTAACCCCTGAAGCTTATAAAGCATTAGTAGCTTATGGAGATGGATATAGTTTATGTGATAATTGCCTTAAAGGGAGAATTGACAAAATTGAAAACCCTCCTGTTGTTGAGTTTTTAAAAGATATGGCTAATTTTTTAAACATTGATGATGTATTGCTTACAGGTGCCGCTAGAGATTCCAAGAGAATTATTATGGGAGTATTAGCGAAGAAATATCCGAAGCGGAAAACTGTAGTAATTGATAGTTTAGCTCATTATACAACATATTTAGCTATTGAACATAATAACTTAAACGTAAGTGAAGTCCCAAACTCTGGAGATTCTGAGTTTAAAATAGAAGCTAGTGATTACGAAAAAATAATTAATGAAGTTATAGATGATGATGGGGAGTTGCCATTACTAGTGGTATTAACTCACGTTGATTATAAATATGGAAATTACAATGACCCTACGCCAATTGGAAAGATTTGTAAAAAATTTAATATCCCCTTTCTGTTAAATGCAGCATATTCTGCAGGTACACTACCCATCGATTGCAAAAATTTTCACATTGATTTTATATCTTGTAGCGGTCATAAATCGATGGCTGCATCCGGACCAATAGGACTTTTAGGATTTAAAGAGGAATTTTATGATGATATTATGAATGCATCACAAATTCAAGGTAATTTATCAGCAAAATCTTTTCCCAGTAAAATCTGTAATGTTATGGGGTGTCCACCTGTGTATGGAGCTCCTCTAATTACTCTTATGGCAAGTTTTCCCACCGTGGTCAAGCGTACTCAAAAGAAATATACGGACGAGGAGGGCAAAAAAATTAACTATGTCATAGATAAGATTAAGAATATAAAGGGAGTACAAATTAAGGGTAAATTACCTAAAATTCATCCCCTCACAAATATAACTACTGAAGGATTTGCTAACGTGGCTATGACTCATCCGAGAAAAGGATTTTTTGTAAGAGACGAGTTTAAAGAACGAGGGATTATAGGGATGCTCCCCGGTATTTCTAAAGAAATGAAATTCAGTACCTATGGTCTAACTTGGGACCAAGTAATACACTTTACAAATGCATTTTTAGAAATCGCTAAAAAATATAATCTCATCTAAGTTTTTGTGTTAATAAAAAAAAGAGAAGAAAAAAACACATTAATAAACTTTCTCTATAATATGTATACAGAGGGCAGCTTCTCCAGCACCTATATTTCCGCCTCCATTTTCAGCAAGAGCTATTTTAGGATTCTTAACTTGTCTTTTATCCGCTTCTCCTCGTAATTGTGTCACTAATTCATACATCTGTGCAAGACCTGATGCTCCAATAGGGTGCCCACGAGCCAAAAGACCCCCACTAGGATTAATGGGGATCTTCCCAGTAAGTTCGGTAGCTCCACTTTCTACAAAAGGACCACCTTCCCCAACCGGACAGAATCCTACTTGTTCCATGATATGAAGTTCGCCAAATGCAGTTGCATCATGAACTTCTGCCACATTTATATCATCTGGTCCAAGACCGGACATCTCAAATGCTGCCTTAGCAGCTCGTTTACAAATAGTATTGCTTTTCCATGAACCAGATTTTAAAATGGATGCACGTACTAAAATGGCTCTCTTTTTTAGATTAGGATGATCATCCAAAAACTTCTCAGAACAAAGAATAGATGCTGCGGAACCATCTCCAATAGGGGCACACATCGCTCTTGTTAATGGATAAGCTACAACGTAATCATTCATAACCTGTTCAACAGTTTGAGGAAATGTGTATTGAGCTAAAGGATTCATTGTGGAATTATTATGGTTTTTGGCAGCAATAACAGCTATCTGCCGCTGTGTAGTTCCATATTTTTTCATATGATTACGAGAGGCCATGGCATAAAAATCCATGAACATAGAGTGCTCTTTTTTTTTCTGCTCTTTATTATCGCCCTTTTCTTTAGCACCTTTCTTGTTTCCTTCTTGAATCTGTTTTTTTAGTTGTGCAATCATCTTTCTTGTTCTTTCTACATCTGTCCCCGAGATAAAACCTGCCATACTTCCACCTCCACCACTGCGTTTTTTGCCGCTTTTAGAGGGTCTTTGATAATACATCTTTTCGGTACCGATGGCTAGCGTACAATTGTACAATCCTGCTTTTATTGCTGTCCAGGCGCCTTGAAAAGCAGTACTCCCGCTCGCACAAGCATTTTCTACATTCGTAATTGGGATCTTATCTACTCCATTTGCACTAAGCGCCACTTGACCTCTTATACAATGTTGAAACTCAGCCATACCCCACCCTGAATTACTGAACCAAGCAGCTTCAATATCTTTTTTTTTTAATTCAACGTCCTTGAGTGCCAATTCAAGGGATTCTCCAGTCATGCTCTTGATTGTTTTATCAAAATTTTTTCCAAATTTGATCATACCGACTCCGATTATATAAACATTATCACTCATAATTTTCACTTCTAATTTATGTTCAATTTAATTTATTTAAGTGAATTAAAATATCTAAATATTTAGAACTTTAATTTAAATTAAATCAATGCAAATTGTTTTAAAAGAAAAAAGAATTCTTTTTATACTAATCTTATTTTGATAATATGAGAATAGGCAACATTAAAATAAAATTATGACCGTAAAAGAATTACAAAGCGAAATTATTAGTTTGAGGAAAAAAGCGGATGCCACAATTTTAGCTCATTATTATCAACCAATTGAAATTCAGGAAATCGCAGATTTTTTAGGGGATTCACTCGGATTATCGCGAATAGCAAAGGAAAAAACAAACACAGAGTATATTATATTTGCGGGAGTTGATTTTATGGCAGAAACTGCATCAATAATAAATCCAGATAAACATGTGATGCTTCCCAGTTATGAGTCATTTTGTCCAATGGCAGCGTTTCTTACCCCCGAAAAAGTGAGAGAATTTAAAAAAATTTATTCTGAATTACCTACTGTAGTTTATGTTAATTCTACTGCTGCTGTAAAAGCAGAATGTGATGTATGTTGTACCTCATCAAATGCTGTTAAGATAGTGAAAGCAATAAAGGAAGAGTATGATGTGGAAGCTGTATTATTTGGTCCAGATGCAAATTTAGCTGATTATGCCGAACAAAAATCAAATATTAAAACGATTAAAATGCCTGAAAATGGCCATTGTTATGTTCATTCTCAAATAACTTTGGAAGACATTAAAACTGCTAGAAAAGCTCATCCAAATGCGCTACTTCTTGTACATCCAGAATGCAAAAGAGAAGTCCGAGACTTGGCAGATTTTGTAGGTTCTACAGCACAAATGTATAACTTTGCTAAGGAGAGTCCACCTGAGGAGATAAATTTTATTATAGGGACAGAGGAAGGCCTTTTAGAAAGAATGGCCCAAGATTTTCATGATAAACGCTTTTATATCGCAAAGGAAAAATTAATTTGCTATAATATGAAAAAGCACAATCTTGAACTAATTAAATATGTACTGGAACATCCTGATGATAAAAAGCATGAGGTAAAAGTACCTTCTGAAATTGCTAAAAAAGCAGTTATTCCTATTGAGAAGATGTTAAAATATTCATAAAAAGTTCGTTATTCTAAGTTGGTTTTTATCATCCAAGAATTTTAAAAAAGGATTTGTGAGTCTCCCCCCCTATTTATAACCAGTTATTTAAATCTTAATTTATTAAATTTTCTCTTTTTAGTTAAAAAATCTTTTTTATGTTCTAGATTCACTTTCTAAGATAGTCACAATGTTAAAACTTTCTCGAATTTTATTTCCATCCAATATATTTTGTTTAAGTCTTTTACCTTCTACAGATTTCAACAATTCTTTAGATTGAGAAATAAATTCTAAAAATTTCTTCCTATCAGTTTCTAATAATCCCATATCAATCGCATTTTTTATTATAAGGTTTAGAATTAATAATTCAAATTGTTTTTGAATGGCATCCCAAATTAACCCCATTTCTCTTAATTGAATTGAGATTTCTCTTGCCATTTTATCTAAATTAGATAATTCTGTATAATATCCGGACTCAAAATGGATAATTTCATCGATTAACCGGTCTTTTATCAGGCGCAATGTTGTAGTTCCTACTAAATCATCTTCATGGAAAAAAAAGTCGTCATTCTCTCGCTTAATTAGATAAAATCCAAGTTCATGTGTAATTAATTTAAGGCGGGCTAAATAATTTATCGCTTCAGGTGCTACATTATATATTTCACAAAACTGATCTAAGTTAAGTTTGTAACCAGAGAATTTTTGCATATCGCTAGTTTCATCCTCTTCATTCACACGCCAATATCTTCTTGCAAAGGCACCTTGACCTAGAATTGAGTTATAAAATACATAAAAAAGGGAAAGATAAAGATCTCGATCCTGTTGAATTTCGAAGAAATTATCCCCTATCTTAGAAACAATTTTAACAATATGAAATATAAATGAATCAACAACTCCAATTTCTTTATAAAAAGTAATTAAATTATCAAGTTTCTTGACGTTACGTTTGAGCTCATTTATCATAAATAGCTCTTCTTTTAATTTTAAAGGCTCTTCACCTAGTTTTTCGATCCCCTTTTCGGTAATAACGTATCCTTGATATTGTTTATTAGTTAATTTATCCGTAATGAGTCTCTGTTCAATATTGTTGTTTTCTCTATGCGAATTTAAATATTTTGAGACAGTTGATCTACTTAAATTTGAATATTTGACTAAACTTGTAAATCTTTGCGGACCTAAATTTCTTAGAATAAATAGTAACCTCCTACTATTATCGTCAATGGAACGCGCCTTTCTTAGCATTTCACCCTTTAATTTCTTTGAAATATTCCAGCTTTCCATATCTATCATATAATATTCAAAATATTTAAAGTTGGACCAAATTTCCAAACTTGGACTAAATTTTTTGAAAAACACTTAATGTTAAAATTCAGTATATTTAATTATACTCTATAATCATACCCTAAAATCAATATAATTTCATAAAAGAAAGCATTTCATGGTAGTATGAAATCAATTAAATAGTAAAGAAAACTAAGATCCATAGAAAAATGTCAATAGAAAACCCGAATTTATTGGAAAGAATAAAAAAAATTGAACAAAGATTAGATGCAATCGAGGATCGAATTTTATCATTAGAAACTTTTCTAAATCGCCGTCCATTAAGACCAGGACCTCCTATGCCTCCTGGACCGACACCTCCTGGGCCTCCAAAACCACCTGAACCATTTCGATTCTGAATTTCTAATTAAAGCGATAGTACATGGAAAAATTTAATAATTGCTAGAGAATTAAACTAAAGTATATTTTTTTAGACAAAAATACTTAATTATCTCTTCATCTTATTTCAGACTAAAAACATTTTTTAGAAAAAAATAAAAAAGGTGTGATGCAAAATTACGCAATATAGATTCAGGCTTACTGGTGTGCCCCCAGATCAAGCTATTAAGTTAATCGAAGTAGACCCTAACCAAGGGATTGCTGAAATTAAAAAGTCAGTACAAAGAGAATATAAATTAAATCCAATTTTAGCAATTCAATTTATCTTCAAGGGTAAAGTTTTACCTGATGATTTGAAGTTTTCTAAGATTGGTATACATCCAAAGAAGGATGTTATAACAGTAATGGCTACTCAAGCTGGTGGCATCTAAAAGATTAACTTTAATAATTATTTACTATTTTTTTATTTTTGTACTATTGTTAAGTACAATAAAACTGTATATAATCACCTTGAGGAAGATAAATGATTACGCTTTATGATTCGCTACAAGATATTTTCAAGAATGTAACGTTGAAATTTTGCGATTCTCCAGGTAGAGATATCTTTGAATCAAATGAAATGAAAAGGCTCAGTAATCTCCTCCCTGAATGGGGCAGCATAATTTATGAGGGGCTAAATCATGATGAAGTTGAAACTTATAGAACTATACGACATATTTTTCGCTCTTTATGGAGTTATTATGCGATAATGAATGAAAAGTTCGAATCGAATGTTAAAAAGGAAAATATTAAATCGCTCCAGAAGGATTTAGAGAAAATTTTTGAATATCAGTCAGATTTTCTTCCATTGTTACTTCTATATCATGATATTGGTCGACCATTTAATAGAGAGTGGCATACTTTTGAATCTGCTAAAATAGTTCACCAAAAAAAGTTGTTTCATCGTTTTCATTTAACTCCAATTCAAAGGATTATTCTTACTGGGGTGATTAGACATCATTTACTCCCAGGAACAGTATTTACAGGAGAATCAAGTTATTTTGGAGCGATTTCTCTTTATAATGATGAGAGTTTACAAGATATTTGGTCATCATATGAAAATATTGATATTTTATTCCATACCTTAATGGTTTTCACGATTATAGACATTTGGGGATATGATTATTCAAAAATTTATGACCATTATTTTTCGCATTACCTTGAGATTCGTAATAACCTAATACGTGTATTTACAAATCTTAAATCCATAGAAAAGAAAGATCATCATATATATCTGTATCAAGAATTCTCTAAAATTGACAAACTTAATCTAAAGTGGCGTATAGCTTGTGCATTAAGGATTTTCCAATTTGTTAATACTCAATCATATTTGACAGAAAAGTTTTATTTTGCCAAAATTGATGAGGGATTAAATGATAAAAATCAAACCTGGAAAGATTTTTCGAGTTATTTAGGAAATGAACACAGTTTAATTCAATTTAAGTATGCACTTCCTCTCATGATGGTTCTCGCATCAGGTAATTTTGTGCGAAAGCCATTTGATATAGAGGAAAAAATACACTCTAAAATTTTTGATTTTTGGCAAACATGTACAAATATTGTAAGATCTTCAAGTAAAAATCCAACATTAAGTTCTTCTAATCATCCAATATTATGGAACTTTATATTCAACTTACCTCGTGGTTGGTTTTATCAATCAAAACAAGTCAAATACGTACTAAGCGATAATTTCCTAATGAATATTAGAAAAAGTTCCATTGAATTTAGTTCTAAAATGGATAGTTTCTTAGTAGATATTAAATAAATAAGCGATTTTCACTCAAATTGATTATTTAGAGTAAAATAATTTCTAAAGTTCTATAGTTGTAAATTGAAATCCAAATTGTTGGAAATAGATGTAAGAAAGAATTCATTATTAAATCTAATTTAAATTTTCTGAACTAAATTCATTTCAAATGACTCTTCTCAGAACTACAGCAGCATAATTTAACTCAAGGTAAAATTTATAAATCATATCGATGAATATATTTTCATTAACAATCTAAATTTAATTTATTTGTAACATAGAAATCTTTTGTTGATTTTAAAATGAATAGTGAAAGTGATAATGATATAATTGAACGGAAGATGGCTACTACAGGGAAAATGATATCTTGGTCTGTTGGTGATATCCCGGGTTATCATTTAGGAACTGCCTATGCAATTTTTATTTTCTTTTTTTACGAAGTTGAAGTTGGCTTACCTACTGCATTAGTCGGTCTCGCTCTTATAATATTTGCCACCTGGAATGCAATAAATGATCCTATATTAGGTTATTTAACTGATAAACCCCGGAAATGGACAAAAAAATGGGGTATGCGATTTCCTTGGATTATGATAGGTGCTTTTCCTGCTCTACTCTTTTATTTTCTTATCTTCACTCCACAAATTGTTAATATCAATTCAAATCATTGGATAATCTTCTTATATTTGGTAATGATATTATGTCTTTTCGATTTATTTTACTCACTCTTTGATATACATTTAGTTGGATCTTTTACAATGCAATTTCGTTCTGATGAAGAACGCAGGAAGGCAGGTGAATATGATCAAATTATCCCTGGTTTGGGTATCATGGTATTAAGTATTATTCCGCCACTTATTATTGTATATGGAGATATTGAGTCATATTCTTTAGCAGCATTGATAGTAGTTTTAATCATGTTAGTTTGTGTTATCCTTTCTATTCCTGGTGTAAAGGAATCTGAAGAGTTGAAAGATATCTTTATTCAAGGATACGAATCTGCCGAAAAATTCTCATTTTTGAAAACATTAAAAATCGCGTTTAAACATAGAAGTTATGTGGTAGTAGCTATCTCAATCCTTCTGTTTGAAACGGCTTATACTTTATTTTTAGCATCCCAACTCTATTATTTCAGGGATATTTTAAGGTTACCCTATTCCAATGCGTTGTATTCAACTATAGCTACTTTTCTCGGTTTTATTATATCTATACCTTTTTGGGCTTGGGTTGCCAAAAAAATTGGACATGCACAGACTTTTACTCTGGGTCTTCTCTTAACATCCGTGACTCTTGTACCACTATTATGGATAGTAACTTTAGAAGGCTTCATTATATCCACTTTTATATGGGGTTTTGGTTTAGGAGCCTATTATGTGATGATTCTACCAATATTTGCGGATGTAAATGATGAGGTCGCTCTTACTGCCGAAAAACGTCTCGAAGCAACTCTGACTGGAATTAGAGTTGTCTTTTCTCGCATAGCCATTATCTTCCAAGCTATTATTCTTGTATTGGTTCATATAGCTACAGGATATAATCCTGAGAGCTCTAAACAAACTACTTCGGCTGTTTGGGGAGTTCGCCTTCACATAGCATTGATTCCTTTAATATTACTCTTTATAGCATTTTTAATAATGCTTATATGGTATGACTTAAAAGATGAGAAAAAAGAAAAGATATTTGCCCAGTTAAAAGAAAAAGGTCTTAAATGAACCTTTAATTTATTTATCATATTTTTTTTTATCAAAAATTTGCTTCTAATTCTGAATTTTCTCGATAAGTGAAAAATATAGAAATATTATAAGAGATAATTAAGAGAAAATGAATTACAATTATATGAAAAGAAAACTTTAAATGTTAAAAGTTATTGTATTTTTGTAAGTAGTTTAAATGATTTAAATTTCGAAATCTAAGTGATTTAAAATGGAACTTGAAACAATTGAATATTGGCAAGGGACAACTTCTTTAATCTTTATAATAGTAATTTTTTTTGTAGGATTGCACTTTTTTTTAAAGTATTTTAAATTTCATGAGAAGAATTTAGCGTATGCGGGAATTTCTTGGATTGGAATTTCAATAACATTTTTACCTGAAGCAATTAATTTAATAATGATTCTCTTCTTTAATTCTCATCTAAGCATAGAGGTATACTTCTTAATAGTCTTTGGTTTTCTTCCTTTCACATTGTTAGCGTGGCTAATTCTTATAACAAATTTGATGTATAGAAACAAACAGAAATTATTATTAATTATCTATGTTTTAATTTTCGGAATCCTTGAAGTAGTTTTTTTCTATCTTCTATATAACGAGATAGAATATATCGGGAACTATTTAACATCCTTTAATATTAGATTTGGTTTATTCAGTCAAATTTACTTGCTTATTTCTATAATTACTTTTGAAATTCCAGGTTTTCTATTTGCTCACCGAGGGTTAAAATCAGATGATCCTGAAATAAAATTGAAAGGAAGATTTCTTTTATTGGCCTTAATTCTCTTTGCTGTTGCGGCAGTTCTAGAAGTAGTTGCACCCTGGACTGTAGTTGTTGTAATTTCTGTAAGAATTCTTTTGATATTAAGTTCTTTTGCGTTTTATTACGGCTTTGTGCTACCTAACTTTATCAAGAAACTCTTTTTAAACGTGGAATAATGCATATAACTATAGATTTTAAAGAAAAAAAATTATTATTATATTTTTTGAGTTTTATTTTTTTTTTTATATTGAATGAGGTCTAGTTTATCCTATGTGTTTTCTGTAGTGACTTCTTTTTCGATATTTAGAAGGTATAAAGATTTAGAAAAATATAAAAAATCATTTCTCCTGTATTTTTAAGGCAATTAAATCAAGGATGTCAATAACTTTTATTTTATCTTGAATTTTAGATGCCATTTCGTTTAATGCATCGTTTAAATTACCTATGCAAAAGGGACAGCTAGATAATAATATTTCAGCACCGGTCTCAATCGCTTCTCTGATTCGATCTTTAGCATTATTTATAGCTAAGTCTGGAAATTGGCTCTTTACACCGCCTCCTGCTCCACAACAAAATGCATTTTTACGATTTCTTTTCATTTCAATTAAATCAATTCCAGGAATTTTAGAAATTACTTCGCGAGGGACTTCAAAAAGATTCATATGTCGACCTAAATGACAGGGATCGTGGTATGTGACTTTAGTTTTCTCTTTTTCTTCAGTAAATGGTAATTTGTTAATTTTTAGTATTTCGACTAATAATTCTGTAATATGTTTTACTTCAAAAGGTAATTTTTCACCTAAAATTTCTGGATAGTCTTTTTTTAAAGTTCTATAACACCCCGCACATGCGGTCATAACTGTCTTAGCCCCCATATCCTTAAATAGTTCAATATTATGTTTAGCTTGTTCCTCAGCAAATTTTATATCACCAATTCTCAATCCTATGGAACCGCAACACCACTCATCTTTTGTGATTGCAATTTCCTTTCCAGCAGCATGTAATATTTTTATCATATTTTTCAAAGTGCTTGGAGATCTAAGGGGCATCGTACAACCTCCAAAGAAAACTAATTCACCCTTATCTTTTATATTGGAAAATTCTGTAGTCCATTCATATTTTTTAGTTTTTTCCTCTCCATAAGGATTCCTCATATGATCGTGCTTCATATATTCAACTAATTTTTTATGTCTTTCCAACGGTGCGAATCCGTTTTTTACTAAATCTTTTCTAAAAGCTTCATAAATATCTGTAGTAGGGACTCCTGCCTCGCACATGTCTTTACAATATCCACAAGTAGTACAACTATATATCACATCTGCAATTTCTTTATTCAGTTTAAGATCACCATTTAATATTCCTTGAATGAGATACATACGCCCACGTGCAAAGTAAGTTTCAAATCTCATTTGTTCCCAGCTAGGGCACCCTTCTCGACAAAAAGCGCAACGTTCTAAAGTGCAATATTCAATTTCAGTTTTATATTTTTCAATTTGCATCATTATATCACTTTATATCAATTTGTTTTCCTGGATTTAGAATATTATTTGGATCTAGAGCTTGTTTTATCTTTTTCATAATATCAATTCCCCAAATTCCATGTTCTTTTTCCATATATCGCTTAAAAGCAAGCCCTACGCCGTGGACGGTTTCCATTGTTCCGCCAAATTTATGCACTTCCTCAACAAGCTCTCTATGAGCCTTTATGGCTGATTCTCCTTGTTCAGGAGTAAACATAATACCTATGAAAAAATCACCTGGATGATCCCAGATACCTACATATAAAACATTAATATTATACTTTCGACATATTTCAAGAGATTTGCTACGAAATTCTTTAACAAAAGGTACAGGAAGCCCAACATTTAAATCCCAACCGTGATATTTTACATAATTATCTAGACCTAATCTTTTCGCCAATTTTTGAAAACCAATATGACGTTCTTCCCATTTCTTTTTTACAGAACGTGCTCTATTTTCTCGTCCACCATTTTTTTCACAGAGCCCTTTTAACATTTTAGTTTGGAGATCTACAATTTCTTCGATACCTTCAAACACTATTTGTAGTGTTGCAGGTGTATTGGACGTTCTGGGTAATTCTTCTTCAAGTTCTAAAGAAGCAGGATATAATCCTTTTTTAAATAAGTTGACTACAGTTTCAAAACCTTTATTAAAATTTTCAAATGTAAAACCCAAAATATTACGCTTTTCATATAAAGGGAATGCTTTAATCACGGCTTCAGTAATTACTCCAAAAATTCCTTCAGTTCCTATAAAAAGCCTATTCAAATCTAAACCCATTGAAGATTTATGTATTGCTCTTGTTCGGATTAAATTTCCTGTAGGAAGTACAACTTCTAACCCTAATACTTGTTCTCCCATACTTTTATATTTTGTAGCACGATATCCAACTGAATTCGTGGAAATGCATCCCCCTACTGTAGCTGATGGTCTACTCCATGGATCATGTCCCAATATTAAATTTTTTTTTTTTAATTCATTATTTAAAAATTCTAAATTAATACCAGGTTGAACTCGTACACTCATATCATCCTCATTAATTTCAAGAATTTTATTCATAGATTTCATGTCTAATAAAATACCCCCATAATGAGGAATAGCAGCTCCTAATAATCCAGTGCCTCCCGAATAAGGAGTTATGGGAATTTTCTGTTTATTAGCAAGTTTAAATATTTTTACTATTTGTTCAGTATTTTCAGGCTTCACAACGATATCAGGAGAATGTTCAATAGTTTTTTTGAATTCAAAACTTCTATAAATGACTCCCCAATCTTTTCTATATGAATAAAGAATGAAGTCCTTAATAGAAGCATTTTCTATAGGAACAATTCTTACTATTTCGTTAAAAAGATCTGTTTTTTCCATTTAAATCACAAATAAGGATTTTTATATATTTAATATTCTATTATCAATCTTTTATATCTTAATCAGTCATAATAGTGAATATAATTAATAATATTGATTCTCACCTTTTATTTTTTCTACATTTAAATTATGTATTTGAAAAAATTGAGTTTGCATTATAAATCTGGACTTATGGTTAAATTCTTTTAATTGATATTATCATGATATTTATAGCAAATTATATTTCGCTTTTAATTCCGTATAAGTTTCACCAATAACTCGCCACACTTCCTTTGGATTTCTACTAGCAACAGATGTCCCTTCAGCACCCCTATAACACCATGAAAAAATTGAATCTACTTTATAATCATCAAAAATTTTAATTGCTTTTTTCAATTCAATTTCTTTTTTTCTTGGAATTAGAAATGCTAAACACCATAATTGTGATTCAAGGTTATATTTCGTTGCTAAATCAACTGTTATTTTGGTATATTTTTCAACATAATCCAAGGATTTTCTATATAATAACCAGTATGGATCGGAGCTGAAGACGTCAATTGTATCTTTTAAAATCGCGCAACATCGATTCCAATCTTGTATACCTGTTACTTCTGGAGGGGGAAGTAAACAAACTGTTATTTTTTTTGTAGGATCTATCTCTTTAACTTGTATTGAAATTTCTTTTAAAAAATTGATAATCATATCTTCTTTAAATTTGATTATATCGTCTGTCAATACTATAGGCATATTTTTTTTATAAAAATCAGTAAATATCTCTTGGCATGTTTTACATCTGCAGGTAAAATATTCCGCGGTTGGAGGTGTATAATAATAATGAGGCTCATCCCAGAAAAATCCATCAATAAAATCTTTTTTTGCCAGAATTTTAATGGCATCAAATATATACTTCTGAAATTCAGGTTTATTAAAACATGCCGCTGGAACCTTTACTCCAGTTGTAGAGATTTCTTGCCTATATTTATGATTATTATGAAGAAAAAATGAGGGAGCTTCACCACCAAATATTCCACCCCACGCCCAAAAATTTATATAAACTGTGAAATCAAATTCTTTTGCTATTTGGCAAATACTAAAAACATTTTTTTTCCATTCAATCCAATCATATTCAGACATTGCAATTAATATTGAATTGCATCCATGTTCACTCATTTCTTCAATATCTTGACGAGCTCTGTCAGGAAATAGATTGCCATAATATGCCACACCCAACTCTTTTACCATTTTATACACCAGATTTACAATGCTTTGATATAATTCAAAAATGTGGTTGTTTATTATTATAACAGTAAATATTTTAAAGAATTTAAGTAAAATTATTTGTAAAGCTTTATTTATAGCATGATTATGGATATACCAAAAATTAAAAATTCAAATAGATGAGTCATTTTCACTTAAATTAATTTTTAAAAAAATCTGATACTAAATCCTAATTTTAAAACTTAAATAATTACTTAATTATTTAATAAAAAATAAATTCGATTTGAAATATAAAAATGAAAATTGCCATATTAAATGGAAGTCCGAAAGGAGATCAAAGTGTTACAATGCAATACATATTGTATGTAAAGAAGAAAATTCCGGAGCATGAGTATAACATTTTAAATGTAGCTCAACAAATAAAAAGGCTTGAAAAAAACGATGCCGCTTTTCAAGAAATTTTGGATGCGATCAGAGATTCAGATGCGGTTATTTGGGGTTTTCCTTTATATGTCATGGTTATTGCTTCCCAGTTTAAACGGTTTATTGAACTTATTTTTGAGAAAAAGGCTACGAGCTATTTTAATGATAAATATACCATGTTGTTATTGACTTCAATTCACTTTTTTGACCATACCGCTGAAAATTATATGCATGGAATTTGCGATGATCTGGGAATGAAATTTGTGGATTTTTATTCCGCAGATAGTTGGGATCTATTATATCCTAAAAGAAGAGCGATGTGGCTAAAAATAGCTGAAAATTTCTTTGAAGCAGTCGAAAAGAAGATTCCAACTACGAGACAATTCCCTCCGATCCACTTAAGGGAATTTGAATATAATCCAGAAAAATTCAAAAATGGAGAAAAAAAAGTAGATCCTGAAGATAAAAAAATTCTTATTATTACTGATTCTATAGATGATAATAAAAATCTGGGAAAAATGATCAAAAAGTTCCAATCTTGTTTTTCCAAGAACATAGAAATAATCAATATTCATGATGTAGATATTCTGGGAGGATGCATAGGCTGCGGTAAATGTGGATATAATCATGAATGCTCATATACGGGAAAAGATGGATATCAAGAATTTTGGGAAGAAAGTGTAATGAAGGCTGACGTATTGATATTTGCAGGAACTATAAAGGATAGGTTCTTATCTTCAAGATGGAAAATGGTGTATGACAGAGCTTTTTATAACACCCACACTCCAACTTTAATTGGAAAACAGTTAGGGTATATAGTTTCCGGGCCTTTTAGTCAAATCCCTAATCTAAAAGAAATGATGCAAGCACATGTAGAAATCCAAATGTCAAATCTCGTAGGGTTTGTAACAGATGAGTATGGAGATTCCGCTGAAATAGATGCCCTACTATATGATCTTGCTCGACGATTAATTAAATTTGCGCAAATGAATCTCATAAAACCTCAGACTTTTCTTGGAGTGGGAGGTTTTAAAATATTTAGAGATGATGTATATGGACGTAATCGTTTCGTATTCTTAGCGGACCATAAATGGTATGAAGAACATGGGGTGTATGATTCCTTTCCTCAAAATGATCAGAGAGCGATTGAAATGAATAAGAAACTGATTCCTTTAATACAAATTGACAAAATTAGAAATAAAATGGACTTTAGAATAGAATTTTTAAAACCTTTTAAGAAAGTAATCACTGATCCAAATAAATAAAATTAAAAAAACCAAATTGAGATATAAAAATGAAAATTGCTGTATTAAATGGAAGTCCTAAAGGTAACCTAAGCGTTACTATGCAATACATTCTCTATATTCAAAAAAAATTCCCCCAACATGAACTTAAAATCCTAAATGTTGCACAACAAATCAAAACACTTGAAAAAGATCAAGAAAAGTTTCAGGAGGTTATTGAAGTAATTAAGGCTTCTGAAGGGGTAATATGGGGTTTTCCTTTATATGTTACGTTAGTCTCATCTCAGTACAAACACTTCATTGAACTTATTAGTGAAAAAGGCGTAGAAGATGCCTTTAAAGATAAATATGCCGCTTTAGTATGCACGTCCATTCATTTCTATGATCATACTGCTGTGAACTATATCAATGCAATCAGTGATGATTTAGAAATGAGATTTGTAGGATTCTATTCCGCAGAAATGATGGATTTAATGGAAGAGGAGCAAAGAGAAAACCTAGTTTCATTTGCTAAAGATTTTTTTTATACAATTGAAAACAAGTTATCAACAACAAGGAGATATCCCCCTCTAAAATTACGAGAGTATAAATACACACCAAGTGGACTTATAAACGATAAAGAAAAAATTCATGCGAATGGGAAGAAAATTTCAATTATTACTGACTTGACAGATGAAGAATCTAACTTAGCAAAAATGATTAAATCATTTCAGGATTGTTTTTCAAGTAATGTTGAAATAATTAATGTGAATGATGTAGATATTAAGGGAGGTTGTTTAGGATGTTGCCAGTGTGCGTATGATAACCAATGCATATATAGGGATAAAGATGGATTTACAGAATTCTATAATACAAAAGTTAAAACGCCGGATATAATTATCCGGGCTTTAACGATAAAAGACAGATATTTTTCTTCTAGATGGAAATTAGTGCTTGATAGGAGCTTTTTTAACGGTCATGTTCCGACGATAATCGGGAGACAAATCGGCTATATTATTTCAGGTCCGCTGGGACAAATACCTAACCTGAGACAAATCATTTACGGGATGACTGAACTTGCAGATAACAATCTGGTTGACATTGTTACGGATGAATATGGAGAATCACGGGACATTGATCAAATGCTTTATAATTTAGCAGAAAGGGTAGTAAGACTCTCAAATTCTAATTATATTAGTCCGGGGACTTATCTTGCTGTAGGGGGGAGAAAAATATTCCGAGATGCCATTTATGGTAGAATGCGCTTTGTTTTTCAAGCTGATCATCGGTATTATGAAGAACATGGATTATATGATTTCCCACAAGACGATGAACAAGCCAAGAAGATGAATGATATGTTTATCCCCTTGATTAATAAAGATGAGAAATTTAGAAAAATGTTTTATTCGAGAACCACAACGGAAATGGTAAAACCATTGCAGGAGATAGTGAAAAATCCTAAAAAATAGAGTGGTTATAAATTAAATAAATCAGGGATTCAAATGGTTTGGGGTGGAGCTTTTGATGAAAAAGGATCCGACTATATTAGAAATTTAGTACAGGCTGAAAAAACGATAAAATTCCTCGAAAAATTTAAAGAAGAAGTAAATCAGGATGAGAAAGAATGCCTATTAAAGACCATAGATATTATAGTAAACCACTTTTCAAAAAATAGAAATGAAGAACCTTAGATTATTTATATTTTTTTTATTATTTCTTTTATAATATTAATAAGATTATCAGCTACTTTTTTTATTGTATCTGTGAGTTGAAAGTCAAAAAAAGGTAAATCTTCATTCTCACTTTTATCATCAATGGAAAATTCATCGTTTTTATACAAAACCAATTCTTTAAATCCCTCAAGGCTTTCTGGAACAATACCTATCATAAACACGGATAAATTTTGAAGTCTCTCAACAATTAAATCCACAACAATATGAACAGGGATAGTATGAGTAGAAATAGGAATATAATCACATAAATTTTCACGTTCTAATATTGCTACGGTTCCTGGTGGCCCGCTTAAAGTACACGTATCTAAAATTACTAAGTGCGATGGATTAAATTCTATAACCTGATCAATTCTCGCCATAGGGTCTATATTTGCATTCATAAATAAAAATCGTTCATTAGAATAATCTAGAAGTTCAGTAACTATATAAGACCCTACTCCATCATCACTCATTTTTTCCTCGCCAATTCCCATGAACACTATTTTGGTGGCACCATTTAAGCGGCTCAATAATTTTTCAAGTATCTCTTTCATAGTTATAGTAGAAAGGAATAGAAAATAAATTAATATTTCCTCTTCCTCCAGAAAACGGTAAAATTCATTAATTAGAGAAGATTTTAATTAAATAGGAAATGACGGAAAAACCGATTGAAAAGAGTCAAATAGAAGGAATTATAGAAGGTAATAAAGTTATTATTTCTGATAAAGAAGGAATTGAAGATTTCTATAAAACTTCATATATTGGAACACTTGAAAAAGATACGAATAATCAGGATATATTGATTTTAGAGCCAATGGAAGTCCTTCTTTTATGCGAGAGGCGAAGAATATTATTATGGGAAAACAATGATAAAAATAAAGCTCAATATGATTTCGAAAAACTCTTAGAATATTTCACTCAAAATGATGATAGATTATGGCATAAATATATCATCTATATGGACTTACGAAAAAGAGGTTACATCGTTAGAACTGGTTATGGTGATGGCATAGAATTCCGCGTGTTCAAAAGAGGTGCTAACTTTGAAGAAGATTCTGCCAAATTTTTAATATATCCCGTGTATGAGGGGAGTCCTATAGAATTGAAAGATTTAGATAGGATCTCCAGAGTTGCGATGAGTTCTCGCAAAGATCTTATAGTAGCTACTGTTGATAGGTTAAGTAAACCAATATATTACAGTGTGAAAAAATTCCAAATATTAAACATTGAAGGTAGTGAAAAAAAACAAAATGCAAGATAAATTTGCTTGTGATACGTCTGTAATCTTTAATGGTCAAATCATAAATCTCATAGAAGATGGAGAATTAGGAGAAAAACCAGAAATTTTTATTTCAAATATAGTACTTGCAGAAGTTGAATACAGAACAAATATCCATAAAGAAATTGGGTATTTTGGATTAAACGTATTGAAACATTTGAGAGAACTTCATGATAATGGAGAAATCACACTTCACATTGTAGGTAAGCGCCCTACAAGAGAGGAAATCAAAATGAGTCCGGGAGGAGAACTTGATGCCTTAATTAGAGAGTCTGCGCGTGAGAATGATGCAGTATTAATCACAGCAGACCGAATTCAAGGTGATGTAGGTGCATTTGAGGGATTAGAAATATTATTTGCCTGGGAAAAAAAACCTAAAACAGAAATATTACCACAATCTCTTAAATTGATTTCTTATTTTGATGATGAAACGATGAGTGTTCATCTTAAACGTAATTTAGCGCCATATGCTAAAAAAGGACGGCCCGGTGATTGGCGTTTACAAAAAATATCCGAAGAACCGATATCAACCCAATTAATTGAAGATATCGCCCTTGAAATTATTGAAAACGTTAGAGAGGACGAGCATTCTTTTATTGAGATCGAAAAAGAAGGTGCTCTTGTAGCCCAACTTCGTGAGTTTAGAATTGTAATAACACGCCCTCCGTTTTCTACAGATGTGGAAATTACTGCTGTGCGGCCTCTTGTGAGTTTAACATTAAATGATTATGCTATTGATAAAAGGCTAAAAACTAGGCTCAATAAAGCAGAGGGAATATTAGTTGCAGGACCACCAGGAGCAGGGAAATCTACATTCTCTGCAGCTTTAGCTAATTATTATTTAGAACAAGATAAAGTAATTAAAACTCTTGAGAGTGTAAGAGATTTGCAGGTAAGACCTGAAATTACACAATATACTAAATTAGAGGGAAGTCTTGAAAATTCTGCGGATGTGCTATTACTTGTAAGACCTGATTTTACAATATTCGATGAAGTACGGGTATTTGAAGATTTTAAAATTTATTCAGATTTTCGGTTATCTGGTGTAGGTATGGTTGGAGTGGTTCATTCTTCTTCTGCAATTGATGCTATCCAAAGATTTATAGGAAGAATCGAACTTGGAATGATACCTTCCATAATTGATACTATCATTTTTATCGAGGGTGGTGATATTTCTACTGTTTTAACTTTAAAAATGACAGTAAAAGTCCCTCACGGATTTAGAGATAAAGACCTTGCCAGACCAGTGGTAGAAGTTAGAAATTTTGATAATGGTCGACTTGCTTTTGAAATCTATAGTTTCGGACAAGACGTAGTTATAAATCCAATCAATCCATTAAAAACAAAAAGACCAACAAAAGATTTTGAATTTTCTAGGGAGTTTATACCGGGTAAAAGGGGGAAAGCTCCAAAAGAAAAAATCGAACTAGATGTAATTATTGAAAAGGAAAAAGTTATCATAAAAGCCGATCTCAATTATGCTAGTCAAAACATAGAAATATATGCAGATGGAAAACACATTTTTACTGGCTCACTGAGTAGAAAAAGTGAAATTAATCTTTCATTATTAAATAAAGAGGGAAGAAGAATTCTTAAAGAACTAGACAGGAATAAAGATATTTATGGAAAGATTAAATAGATAATTATAAAAATAAAAAAAAAGAATATTATATTTTATTTAAGCTTTAATTGAAGTAAGATCTACTCCTTTTGTTTCTTTAATGTATTTATAGACTAAAGGTACATTTATGAATAATGGTATTGAAAAGAGTATAAATGCCATCCCTAAGCCTAAAAATAGCACAACAATACCTCCCAAAAGTAATCCACTGGTAATACCAAGAGCAGAGATAAAACCTCTTAGACCACCAGCAGTACCTCTTTTATCAGTTGGGACAATTTCAACTGTTACAATTCGTATACCTCCTATCAATCCCCACCATGCACCGTAGACCAAACCAAAGAAGATCCAAGTAATAATACTCGTTCCCATTCCAATATTGACTAGCATAACAACAATAATTACAAATATTGGAAGTAATATTGACCAGAAATATAATACAAACTTTCTTCCTATTTTGTCCCCGGTTATTCCAGAAACGATATATGCGGATAGAATCATAGTTGCAGTAATTAATACGGCTGTATTTACTTGGCTTTCACTCACTCCTCCTTGGGTCCTCAAATATTCCTGCCCAACTATACAGAACAGATAACTTAGCCCATTTGTAAGAGCTAAGAATAAAACTACAATATATTCAGTTCTTCGGGAGGATTTAAATAATGCTTTGACATTTTCCGTAAATGATGGAGTTTCCACTTTTTCTCCAGATTCTTTATGTTCCTTATAGGTCGAAGTTTCCTTGAGAGTGAATAAGACGAGTATTGTACATAAAAATCCTAAGATTACTGCAAACCACGATAAGCCCCTCCATGCGCCAACAGGGGAAGTCTCTGTAATAAAGACACCCCGAAGTATAGATGATACAAAGACTCCAATAATCCCTCCAGACACAATAATATTAGCCCAAATGGCTCTTTTATCGTCTGGACATTCCTCATTAATGTATATCATCCAGATATCGGAACTAAAGAACAGATAGAGCAGAAACAAAAAGACAATATACATGATGAAAGTTGTAGATAAGATCATCATGAGAGAGGCAAACGCCATTCCAAAACAAGTAAAAGCAAGTATCTTTTTTCTTCCAATTCTATCTGCCATATATTGATTTACAAAGACAAAATACATTCCTATTGTTGCAATACCAGCTCCTATGGAATAAATTGCTTGTGCGGTATTCCGATTCATGTCTGCTAAGAATTCATCTATTATATTCGAGGGGATCACCAACGGATAAGCTGTTGTGTAAGCATCGAGTATTTCTATTAGAATTAAGACAAACACTAAATACCGAAAATAGCCCTTTGACACTCTTAAAGAGCTACTAGAAGATTCGGTCATAAATATGAATCGATATTAATCTATATAAATATTTGCCGTTTCTGATTAAGTAAAAAAAGAATAAATAGACAACAATGGAAAAAATGAATTTTTAAAAAAAAAAAATAATTATAAGTAATTTGACTTACCTTTCTTCTTGCACTGCTTCTAAAACCTTACCTTTAGTTTCATAGGGCTTTATTAATAGGGTAATCAAAGGGATAATCATAAAGATACCGCCCCATATGAAAAATCCACCCATAGTGGGATATGCTATTAATAAAACAAACGCAACCAGGGGGCCAATTACATATGCGGCACGAACTGCTGTGTAAGAGACGCCTACAGCGGTAGACCTGATTTTAGTTGGAAATATTTCTGCAAAATACACCATAATCCAAGCTAGAATAATCGGCATAAATAAGTAAATCATAAAGAAGAAGATTGTTGTACCACCGGTAATTCCAAGACCTATGAATCCAATTACGGAACCAGTACATCCAATAATCATCGTACCATTTCTCCCCACCTTCTCCATCAAAATTCCAGATAAGATAGCACCAACCATCGTAAGTAATGCTGCAACTGTGAGTATGCTACGAAATTGAGGTTCTGACCAACCCAAAATGTTCATATAGTAATATGCACCCCAAGATCGAATAAGAATATATGAAATTGTCCACATACTATATACAATGGTACACATTAAAACGTAAATCATATCCGTTCTTTTCATTTCTTTAAGTGCTTCTTTTAATTTCAGAAGTCTAGATTCTCTTTTTGTGTGTTCAATCTCCCATCTCTGCGGTTCTTTCATGAAGTACCACATAACACAAAGTCCTAACATAAAGAAGAACCATATCCCATATGCCCAACGCCATCCTATACTTGTCGCTATAGGACCTGCTACAAATGCCCATATAGGTATTACACCTATAAGAAATGCGATGCTACCATATAGAGCTCTCTTCGCCGGGGGCGATTCCTCAGCTACAGGAATTTCCCAAATATTTGAAAGAGTTCCTAAGATCATAATTGAATACAGTATCATGAACCAATGGAAGTTACCTTCAGTTGTGAAAACAATTAAAAGAGCGGGAATACCTAATACTAACATTAGAAATAACATCCCTTTTCTCCTTCCATATGCATCTGCAACCCATGCTATAATGAAAACTGCAAAAGTAATAATCCCGTAAATTCCTTGCCAGAACGCAAATTCTGCTGCTGTTATTCCATAATCTTGAAGAATAAAGGGTATGAGAGGGCCCTCAATTTGAGATAAGCTTTGATCAAGAAGTCCAATAAGTCCCATGAATATTACAAGGAAAGCAACATATCCACCTGACCTTTGTTCAAATTCTTCTGACATTTTTAATCATTTTAATTTATTTTTTATATTAGAATTTCTCCATAAATTGTATGTTATGTCTTCTTTAAGATGTTTAACTATTTAAAGGTAGAATTTCCTTTAAAAAGAAAAAAAGGATAAAAAAAATTAATGAAATATCCTAAAATTATTAATACGTTATAGATATGTTTATATTAATCTTTCTCTATTAAATCTTTTACTTTTTCAATGATTGGAGGCAGAACATCTATAATATCATCAAAGAATCTTAAATCTGCTACTCTATCATAGGGTGTTTCTCCTCTATTTAAAATTATGAGTTTAGAACCCGATTGTTTCGCAATCCCCGGCATATTAGCCGCAGGGGTTACGACTAGAGAAGATCCAATTACAAAAAACACATCTGAAGCTTCAGACCTCCTCATAGATTCATATAATTCATCTTCTGGCAGAGGATCTCCGAAATTTACTATACTATTAATTATCCTCCCCCCGCACTGCGGACATTTTGGCTGACCATCCTTAATTCCATCTGTTCTATATCCTTTTCCCCATTTATTCTTATCCCATCCTGCCTCTTCGAAAAGCATTTTTTTATTACATTGTAGGCATTTCATGTAGTACATGTTTATGGCATATGATGAATACTATCATATGTTTCCATGAAGTTCTGCCAGCTTTTCAAAGGGGATCCCTGATTTCGCATGAAGCCCGTCAACATTCTGAGAAATTAAGTAGTCTAATTTCCCAATTTTCAATAATTCTACAATAGAAAAGTGAGCGATATTTGGTTTTACTTGGTCCCATGGAGGGGATTTTGGAGGAGGTAGCCCTGCATCCCTACGAGTCCACACTCCATCCGGTCCACGATAATCTGGTAGACCACTATGAGTGGAAACTCCTGCTCCAGTAAAGACTACGAGTTGTTCAGATTCAGCAATCCATTTTGCTGCTAAATCGATTTTTTCTTTAAGTTCTGGTTC
The DNA here is from genome assembly GCA_019058445.1 of Promethearchaeota archaeon. Classification (GTDB taxonomy): domain Archaea; phylum Asgardarchaeota; class Lokiarchaeia; order Sigyniarchaeales; family SOKP01; genus LW40-45. The sequence goes on from JAHPZA010000009.1 coordinate 776,218, forward strand.
CATAATACACAAATAAAATTACTATTTATAAAAAGATATTGTCCAAAATCTAAATTTAAAATACTGAAAATAAAAAGTCATATTTTTCAGATTAAAGGAAAATTGTTGTTTTAGTATCTCTTTAAATAATTATGATATCATAATTTAGCGTGCATGATCCACCCCTACCATTTCTTTAACTTTTTCTACAATAGGAGGTAATACATCAGCAATAGAATCAGAGAACCTCAAATCAGCTATATTGTCATATGGGGTTTCTCCTTGGTTGAGAATGATTAATTTCGCACCACTTTGTCGAGCAAGACTAGGCATATGTGCTGCAGGATATACTACTAAAGATGACCCTATAACGAAAAATACATCACTTTCTGCTGATCTTCTCATTGATTCTTGTAAATCATCTTGGGGTAATGGGTCTCCAAAATTAACAATACTATTAATTAACCTTCCTTCACAATCCGGACATCTTGGGTGTCGTTTTCGTGGTTTTGACATTCGAAATCCCATTCCATGTAGTCGTCTATTCCATCCTGCTTCTTCAAATGTTAACTTTTTTCCACAACCTAAACATCTCATAAGTTGCATATTTCCGTGTAATTCTGCAAGTTTTTCAAAGGGGATACCAGATTTTATGTGAAGCCCATCTATATTTTGGGATATTAAATAATCTAGCTTTCCCATTTCTAATAACTCTACTATTAAATAATGAGCGATGTTAGGGTTAACTTTATCCCATGGAGGAGACTTAGGAGGGGGTAGACCAGCATCTCTCCGAGTCCACAGCCCATCTGGGCCACGAAAGTCAGGTAATCCGCTATCTGTGGATATACCCGCCCCGGTAAATATTACTAGTCGTTCAGATTCGGCAATCCATTTTGCGGCTAAATCTATTTTTTCTTTAAGATCTGATTCCATAGTACACAAATAAAATAACTATTAATAAAAACATATTGTAATTAGTTAAAAAGAACCTAATTAAAAAGATATCCTACATTAAAATCAAAAAAATTAATTAATACTTGTATAACTATATAATAAAATCACGGAAGGAATTTAAAATGGCGAAAAAGAAATCAAAAAAGAAAATTTCAAAGGATTACGATTTCAAATTATTACTACAGTCAATGACAGTTGCGAAAATTAAGGAACTAATTGATTATTACAATGAGAAATTTGTCATCAATGGACCGAAAGATGAATTGTTAAAGCGATTTTCTACCCTTAAGAAAGCAGAACTGGTGGAATTTGTTGATGCTGCTTTTACTAAGGCGGAGAAGGATGAATTGTATGATGAATTTGCCCCTGAAATTATACAGACTATAATGACTGATGCTCTTTCTCTAGTTAGTGGCGAACATAAAGTTGAACAAATTCATAATGCGTCAGTTATTTCTGGAGGAAAAGGCTATAGAGTATGGTTTAAAGGAAAATATGGCTCGAATCGCGCATCTTTGCAAATTCTGGATGATTCCACTAAAAAGAGTTGTACTTGTAGATTAGGAAGCATAGATGGGATCTGTATGCATCAAATGGCTATTTATCTGATGCTTTTGAGTAAAAAAGCAATCTCTTTAGATAACATGCCTTTCAATGTTGATGAAAAATGGTTTAAGTCTATACAGAAAAGGTTAGATCTGCTAGCAGCTCAAAGTTTATTTAAAGAAGACCCGACTATTATGCTTTCGAATGATTACTCCATCTATGTAAGCGGAGACCTTGTTACATTGCAATGGGGAGGGGATTATGCGGGGCGAACTACCAAGGATATCTCAGAGGAAGGGGGGGATGTAGATGAATGGGTTGCTCAAAAAGTGGTGGATATACTCCTTAAACCTATTAAAGTAAAAACAAAGGAGGGGGCGCCAAATAAATTAGTTATTGATTCTTATGGAATTATTTCAAAAATAATGGGGAATCCTAAGTTAAAAGAGAAAATTTTGAAAAAGTTTGCTAAACTTGAAGATCCAGACCTACCCTCTGATGAACAATCTCTTGAAGAGTTTCTAAGAAGTGATTTAAAAGAGCAGACCGCAGATTTAAAGATTGACCCCCCATTTGAAGCTTATATGGGAAACGAGCCATTTCTATTCATAAGTTATACACATAAGGATAAATCAGAAGTATACCCCATAATAGAAAAATTATATAACAACGGAATTAATATTTGGTATGATGAAGGAATCCCTTTGAGTACTGATTGGTGTAATACCCTCGCAGAAAAAATTTTGGATTGTCAAGTCTTTTTATCATTTATTTCTCCCCATGTAAATGAATCGGATAACACTCAAGACGAAATACAATTTGCAATAAACGAAAAAAAAACCTTTCTTGCGGTGTATTTAACCGAAGGGGATCTTTCTCCTGGATTAAAAATGAGAATGAGGAGAATTCAGGGTATTGAAAAATTCCAAATGGACCAAGAGAGATTTTATGACAAGCTATTGAACGAAATTAATAGAATAGTAAGCAACTAATGAAATAAAAATACTATATGTTTTTTTCTTTTTTTAATAACCTTATCAAATGGTTTAGATTATCTTCCAGACCATATTCTTTTACTCTATAAAAAGGTTCCTCTATCAAACCAAGTTGTTTTGAATTATGCGCATCACTTCCAATACTCACGGGAATTTTATGATTCCTTAACTTTTCGAAAAATACAAGATATTTAGGGGAATAAAATTGTGAATAACTTGAATTGAATTCAAAGAAGACATTACATTTTCTTAGAAATTGGATCAGTCTATCTATTCCAGTATATATAAAATTTGAGGGATCAAAATGAGCTAATCCGAATAGTGGGAGATTATCAAACGAGATCTTTCTTTGCCAATAATTAATTAGGTTATTGATAAAGGCAAGACCTTCAAAAGTCTCCAAGTATTCAAATAATATGATATCAAATTTGCACGGTTCTATAAGATTTTTTATAAATTCTTCAGAACTTCCAAGATCTACCTCTATTCCTTTATAGAGCAGGAGATTTTTCGAATTTGAGTTCAAATAACTTTGGCAGTTTGAGATTTCATCTAAATAGGTTTCAATTTTTTCAACAGAGTTTAAAGTGGGCATTAATCCAGACTTCCAAGAATTTGTGAAATGATCAGTAATCGCTAGATAATTTAATCCAATCTTGACAGCTTTAGCAACAATTTTATTAATCGAATTTTTTCCGTCAGAATAAATTGAATGACAATGTAGATTAATTTTAGGAAAATTCATAATTGCAATAACAATTAAATTAATCTAAATTTTCTATTGAGATACAACATATAAGTCCCACTAATACTTAGACAAATCCCAAAAAACAATAGACTTGATGTGTAGAAAAATTCACTAGTAATATGTCCTATGGTTATCCCTCTGAATGTTATTTGCTCAATTGAAATGAAATCTATTTCAAACAAAATTACTATATAAAATATAAAGAGGGAGGATAGTATTTGCATGATTCCGATGATTATATTGGCATTATAAATCAATCTTGATTCTGTTTTATCTAATTCTATTATTTGGCCAACACCAATATCAATTGCCACTCTTTCTCTATCCACTTTTTTAATTAAAAAATAAGCTACTTCTCTTAATGGAATTATGTCCAGAATGACTGTTGCAATTGTAAAGATACAAATAACAATTAATATCCGTAATAACACTTGAGTAAAATACAGTTCATAGCCGGGGGAGGGGGAACTAAGTGTACTTAAATTATTTAATACCCAAATTAATATCCCTATTACAATAATACATAATGCCTTTAATCCAGCTAAAGTTATTACTATGGAATAGCGATCTGTAATAGTTAATGAATAGTATAACACTGTTATAAGAAATAGAATTGAGCCTAAAATGATTGCAGCTGGTTCCAAAACAAATGCTAAAATCAAACATGTAGTCCCAACGATTATTGGGAGATAGGGAAAAAAGGGAGCTTTGAAAGGTCGAGCCAATGACTTTCTTTTGCGCCTCAAATTGACCGCAGCAAAATTAACCGCAGCTAGTCCAATAAAATAGATAAACGTGGTAATCTCTGCAGTAAAACCAATACTAGTGTAAACTATTGCTAAAAATGTAAAAAGTATTGCAATGATAGTTGTAAGCAATAAGGCATACGTGGGCACAGTTTTCTTTTTATTTAATTCAGTAAATTTACTATGAACATAATTATCTCTCGCAAGTGCTTGTAATAGACTAGTTGCTGAACCTAAAGCTGCGTTCATAGCTATTAACGTCGATATTAACATTGCAGCACCCATTAGGTAAAATCCTATAGGTCCTAAAATATCAAATAAAATCTCACCTAATAATACTGGGGATCCGATTAAATCTCCTCTTAAATTTCCTAAATTAATTAAAACAACAAAGGTTATTGATAAATAAATTACCAATGTTAAGAGTATGGCCAAGATATTGACTCTTGGAATATTTTTTGAAGGATTTTCTAAATCTACATTGAAATAGGCCAGATTTGATGTAATTGACGTAAATAATATGAATAAAAGTGCGAACATCTGAATTATTCCTAAAACACTCATTTGTGAATAAAGATAATCAGGATTATACCCAGAAGGATTAGTATTTGGAGAAATAAATAATCCTGAAATAATAAAAATTGAAAAAATGGTAATCAATGTGATTGTTAATATAATTAACGTTCTAGTAGCAAATCTCTGAGTCCTAAAAAATACAATACTAGTTAGTACAACTGCCAAAATTGCAACTGGAATGATAAATGGTTCTAAAAATGGAAAGAAGATAATGATTATGATGGTAAATGCTTGAGCTGAAAAAGAACATGTAGCAATATTTGCTATAAATAGGAAAGTTCCAATAATAAATGCAGAAAATCCACCAATACCTTCCTTACTAAAATTATACGCCCCCCCTGACAGAGGCAAACTGGTTGAGAGCTCAGAGTAATTAAGAGCGGTTAGAAAGATAAGTATCCCTCCAAGTAATAAACTAATTAAAACGCCAGGTCCCGCAACCTCGATCCCTATACCCAGTAGAACGAAAATTGAGCCTCCTATTCCACAACCTATACCATATAGGATTCCTGCAGTAATTCCATATTTTTTTTCAGTTGGAGGTTCAATTTCATTCAAATTGTTAATCAGCTTAACACTAAATTTAAAATTTAATTTTATTAGATCCAACTAACTTTAGAACTTCTAAAAATTTAAGATTTTTCAAGGTGAAAAAAACCTGAAATAAGTGTTAAAGAAGCAGCAATGATCATAAGGATAAAAATTGTTGGATTTTCAATGTCTCCCGCATTCAACAAGTTTAAAATGAACATTAATCCAATAATGATAAAGAAAAAACCAGCCGCAATTAGAATCCCGCCAAATAATTTAGATGCTCTATAGATAAAAGACAAAAATTCTAACCTATTAATCCTACTCTCTTTATCTCTAATTTCAGATTCAGTCTTTTCTAATTCAGCTTTTAACTTCTGGAAAATTGCCCGTGAATCAGTAATACTAGTTTCAATTACCTCTTTAGTTTTCACCAGTTTATCATATTCCGGTTGTAAATGGTCTATTTTCTCAGTTAACGCAACTAAACGTTCTTCCCTCTCATTATATTCCCTCGTTGATTCATCAATTGCATTTTTTATGTCAGTTAATCTTTTTTCACTTACTTCAATCAAATCTTCTTTGCTCTGAATTTGTTCGTTCAGAGATTCTAACGTATCAGTTACCTCTTGTATTCTAGATTCTATACCAATCATTTGCTGTTGTTTGTCAGTCAATTGGACCTTATATTTCTCTAAAAGTTCTATATAGGTATCTTTTTGTTTTTCCATTTCAGGGAAGCCCTCATTATATTGCTCTTGTAATTCCTGAATTTCCTTTATTCTGGATTCTTTTTTTTCTACTTGTTCATTTAAAGTCTTAAGCTCATCCTCTTTTGCTAGAATTAAATTATCTGTATGCTGATATTCAATTTTGTTTTTCTCTATTGATACTTTTAACGTATCGTTTTCAGTTCTAAGACTTTTTAATTTTTTTTCCAGCGCTTCAGTTTCTTCTCTCTGTTTTTCGAGTTTATTTTCTCGTTCCTCAATATCTTTATTGGTTTTAGATATTTTAGACCTTAAATCTTCTTGGGTTGCTACTTTTTCTTTAATCCCATCAGTGAGCACAATTAAATCTACTTGTCTGTTCTCATAGGTTTTAACTAATTGTTCATTATTTTTTAGAAGCTCTTTATATTCCTCTTCTAAAGTTTCCTTACTTTCTTTTGTTATTTGGGCTTGTTCTTCTAATGTTTTAGTTTCTTCGACCTTACGATTGTAATCTTCCTCAAGTTTAGCTATCTTGTCTTCTAAAGCGGTTAAATATTCCTTTTTATCTGTAATTTTTTTTGAAATAGATTCAAATTGAGAATTTGCCTCTTCGATTTCTTTCCCTATTCTTTCAATAATCATTCGATCGATTTCTTCTTCTTCGATATCTTCTTTTTTCTCCGCTTCTTTTTTAACTTCCTCAATTGTAGTTTCAAAAGTCCGCAACTTTTTGTCTATCATATCCCTAGAGTCTTTGGCTTTTGATAATAACTCTTTGTCTACCTTTTCACTTTCTTTATCTATCTTACTATTTTTTTCTTTCTCCGTTTTACTATTCTTCTCTTCTTGGTCGCCAGAAGCCATTTTATCGCTCTTATGAGTCATAATTTTATTATAAAATTGAGTTACATACAATTAGAATTTAGGATTTTAAAATTTAATTTTCATTTATATATGAAATTGACTTGGGTTTTTTTGATCAAACAGACTTTTCTTTAAATAAATATTCATTTTATACAACCCAAAATAGAAAGCTCTAAATATATAAACCCTTTCATCTTTATAAATCCATATTTTTTTCCGTTTTTTTCAAAGTACTAAAAGGTCTTTGAGGAATAAGTTTATATAGGAAAATTGTTTAATACATCCCGATTAATTTTTTTTTACCCCTAAAATGGGGTTTATGTTTCTCTTGACCGGATTGGGATATAACGCTATGGCTTGTATATTTGGATCGCGGGTGAACAGAAACATTAACCCCACCTATAAAGAAATTTTTAATTTTTGGCAACAGATTTAACAAGATTTTTATCTAAAACAATTATAAATTTCTAAATTCTCCTTAATTATAATCTATAATTAAAATTACAAGCAAGTCAATATCTCTGAAAAGTTAAACTATATATTAAATCATTTCCTAATTTTTATTTAATCATATTTATCTATAAACAGTCATGAAAAACAATTTTAAAATGGATTTAAAGTTGAAATTTTATGAACAAAAAAAAAATAAATAAACGATTACTAATAATATTTCTGATTTTATTCCCTGCAGCTGTACTTTTTGGGTTTTTAACTGTCAATACTCGTGCTGAAGTATATGTCCCAGAAGAAAGTGAATATAATAATTGGCGTTGGGAAGTAGCTCAAAATGATATATTAGCATTTGAAGTGGAGCTTATCATGAAAGAAAATGATACGGGGGATCTGTTCCTACAACAAAAATATCTTGAAATTATGCAAATTGATGATATAGTTAATACGACCACTGATCTTATGGGGCCTTCAGAGGTATCTGATATAAGTGCTATACGTATGTTTTATAATTGCACCAGTAAAAAACCAGAGCAAATTCCAGATAGCGACCCCTTTGAAATTGCTATGTTCGGTTATAATGAAACTAATGCGCCACATGAAAGATATTTTACAGGAGAATTTATATTTGCTCCATTGGTTTTACCTCTTAATGGATCAACATTGGATTCGTCTTTAGTAGATATCCTTAATAAAACTTTCTTCTATAACGTATATAAGATGGGTTATATGAATAGTGTAGACGAAAGTGGATATGACGATGCTTATAGTCCGGGAATAGATAAAATTTGGTACCATAACACCTCATTAGATTACTATATGAATTTTACATATTTTGAGAATAATGGAACTCTTCAAACTGCTGCTATGGACTTCCTTATGTATTTTGATGAGGGTGAGGATGACGGCAGATGGATGATCGTAACGTATTTAGTACAAAGAGTTTTTGAGTATGATATTACTGATGAAGTCGAATGGGCAGTAGAGGAAGGAGACACTCTTTACTTTGGCATGGGTGCAGATGACGAAACTAGTGAATATAAAATCAATATTACTGATATTAGCTGTGAGAACGTTGAATTCCAGGTAATGGGAGAATGGACGCTTCAGCCTTTTCAAATAGTGTGGGGTGATACTTCAAGTTGGAATGGTACTGGTTATGAGCCTGAGCAATATGATGTACCTCTCGGTATTGCAAATAATTTCTATCCAATACACCCATATGTTCTTGGCAGTGAGGATTTCATCCCTATACTTTATCCTAATAATACGGCATTTGAAGATTGGTCATTTGAATTTAATAATTTTACGGAAGAACATTGGGAATTTGGGGAAGTTCTTATTCACGATGATATAATTATAGAATTCCTAATTCCTGAGGAGGACATTCATGTTGCTCTTAATATCGATCAAGACACGGGAATTCTAAAGTTATTAACATATGAAGAAGAAGGGCTCTTAGAAATGGTCTTATTTAGAAAAAATGTAACAAAACTACTAGATGGAGTTAGATTTGATGGTCAGATCTATTCAGATCTTATTGGAAATAATAAAGTCTTTCTTAGTAATCTAACTCTGAGCGGTGATACAGAAATATACGGAGCAGTTTTACCAGTCAATTTCCTTGAACCCCAGTATGGTCCATTTATACAAGAAATTCCCGGCTTGGAATTATATATTGATACCTACTCCAATAATACTAATTTAATTTCTAATCCTAATATTACGATTCTCTATGACACACAAGTTTTACTTGATCTAGGAATTCCAGAAAGTGCATTAAAAGTATACCAATTCGATATGGAGGAACATATATGGGAGGAACATGTTGGTAACTATACAGTAATTAATGGGGAAGTTAATATAACTCATCTTGATTCCGCGTACCATACTATTGGAGTTGAGGAATCCTGGAATTGGAGCGATGATGTGTTTTCGGCAATTGATGATATATTAATTTATGAATCCTTAGGAAATTTGTATGGAAATATATCTGAATTTGGCGGTTTCGTAAACATACCTTACATAAATTTCGCGATTTTGAATATTACTAATGTAGGATTAGTAGATAGCTTTTATCAAGGGGATCCCCAAGAATTTAATCAAGTAAACGCAACATTAATGTATTATGATCCTGTAGTTGATGACCTGGTAACATGGGAAGATGCCGGTGAATTCATATTAAGCGAATACTATTATAACCAGAGTCGAAAACCAGATCCAACTTTTTACTTAAACCTAACTCAGAATATGCTCGGATTCCCGATAATTATTCCATTACGATGGGATCAATTAGCTCTTCCGACGATTGGGCGTGTTTTAAATGAGACATTCTATAGTTCTCCATTGGCAAGAGAGTTAGGCTTTCCGATATGGGATGAGATTGAGGTAAATACACTGAAAAACATGATAACTTTTAATGATACGACTAGTGATTATTTCATGGAATTAACTTATTATGACAATGGTACCTTAAAAGATGCGGAGGTTGCCACAAAATTCACCATAGATGACCAAGGCATAGATTTTAATTTAACTAGCACCAGGTTATTTGATTATAATACCACGGATGAAGTTGAGTGGGGTCTCGAGGTGGGAGAAAGTTATTATTTCGGTTCAAATTATCCCGAGGGTGGACCTACTTATGAACTGAATATCACTATAGTAAAACTCAATCAAAGTGCGGTATACTTAGCAGAACTTTTCGGTTTTGATGAAGAAGCCTTCATGTTTCAGACATGGCTCACATTCGAAAATGTTTGGGCAAAGATGGAAATTTGGAATGTAAGTGATGTGGGAAATGGAGTAAGCACTGGAGAATGGATCCCTTTAGATGTTAAGCAACCCATTTTTATTATCGCAGCCGCAAACAATTATTTTCCATTTGCTCCTGGCGATTATCTGGGATATCATGGGCTCAGTGGTTCTATGGTTCCTCTTTTATTACCTAAAGGAATAGACGGCAATGATATCTCGCAGGATTTCTTAGATTTTGTAGCGATAATGATCAGTAAGGAATATGGAGGAGAGGTCGTAGCAGCAATTTCTGAAGTGGATGAAGACTATCTAAAAATAGATTTAATAGCACCTGATTATCCAGAATATATCGGATATTTAGAGTGGTATTTAAATAATGACACGGGACTTACTAGATACTGGTACAGATATGAAGAATATTTAGATGAATCTTACATCATGTCTATTTTTGTAAAAAATCATAGTGCTGGAAGTGTTAACGCACCATATGAATATAATAATTACTTGGTACCAGATGTAAATGTAACAGTGAATGTTGAATGCGTTGGAGGCTATGAATTTTTTGAAGCCATGCTAAATAAGAATCCTGTAAATGGTTCATTACCATCCGGTATTGGTGTCCCAATGTTCTATACTGACATATTCTTCATAAATTATACTGCACCTGCGTACAACCTTTCATTTACTATGGAATTGCCTTCAAAGTACAGTGTAACAAATGTTAAATATCTAGCCATTTATATTCCAAACTATGAAGAACAAGAAGGCCATTGGGAATCTGATGCTATAGCGGATATCAGTTTCTTAACAGTAACAAAAGATACTCAAAATAATATACTTACCGTAAAAATTGAAAATATTAATGGAACAATTTCAGTGATATTAGCTTGGATGTATTCAGCACCTGCAGCTCCAGGTGGCGGTGGTGGAGGTGGCGGTGGCGACAATGATGAGGAGGAAACTGTAACAGTTCCTGGATACAACATCTATATCTTATTAATGATATTATCATCAATCTCGACTATTATGATAATAAAACGCCATAAAAAGAACAGAATTTAATTATTTAATAATATCTTTTTTTTTATTCTTTTATTAATTGTATTTTAATGAATAAGTGAAGCGTTCTAGGGCCAAAGGGAACTAGTATATTCAAAATTTTGATTTTTTCTACTTCAAACGAAAATAAAGATTTAATGAAAATCCTTTCAATTCTGTCAAAAAAATGGATTATTAAATATAAATGTAGAAACTTACTATTATAATTCAAATCATTGTAAGACAATTTTTAAATTAAAATCTAATAACAATTTTTAGCTGAAAATATATGAAAGAAGAGTATAAGAAAAAAATTAAAGCTTCGATTTTCATTATTTCAGTCTCTATCCCTTTCGCAATGCTTCTGGGATTTTTTATTCCTACGGCAAAGGCAGGACCGGTTATTCCAATAAATAATCTTACCGATCCTTATAATGATTGGCGTTGGGAAGTAAATATGGATGATCAACTAATCTACGAGTTAGAAATGGAAGTTTTTGATAATGAAACAGGAGAATTAGTTTCTTCATTTAAGTCAATTCATATTTTCAATATTACTTCTTTTAGAAATACTACATATGATAATACTTTAGTTTCAGAAGTTAATGCTACCGAATACTATTATGATTGCGTTAGTGATTCACTTATCCAAATAGGGGCCCCATTTCCGTTAGCTATGTTTGGATATAATAACTCTAGAACTCCTCGTGAAAGGTATTATATGCCAGAAGGGATGATTGCTCCTTTTATATTTCCAAGAAATGGCACTTCACAAAACGCAGAAGTGATGATGGAGGTTCTTAATTACACATTTTATGAGAATTACCAAATGGGACATATGAATTATTTTGATGTTAATAGGTCTAATTATTTCGAGGAAGGAAGGACATGGAATGTATCTCTTAGTGGAGATAATGATGCACAAGCTCCATATCGAACAGGTGATTGGTATTCTGGAGATTTTTATATTAGAATAATATATGATCCAAATGATAAATTATTGTATCAAGATGCCTGTGTCTTAGTGAAAGAGGAGAGTGAAAATCCTGGAGATCATTGGTATCTCTATAATGCTTCAATTACGAAAGTAAATGATTATAATGTTACAGATGAAATAGATTGGTATTTTGAAGAGGGAATGACATTTTATATTGGTGAGAGTAATGTAAATGAAAGCTATGATGGTGGGATTCCGTACCACCAAGATATTAAAGTTGATATTGCGGGATTTAATTATTCAAATTATGAAATCTCTACAATGTGGGGTGAAATGAACATGAATTTCCAAAATATTCTCATTAACGTTTCAATCTGGAATGATACAGCAGGTATTTATGAACAAGAAATGTCAAATTTTCCCGCAGGACAGGCAAACAATTTTTTTCCGTTTCATATAAGTGTCTTTGAACATAGTTTCCCCGTCTTCATGCCCAATACTACGGAAATAGAGGATTTAGAATTTATGATAAAATATCTAACCCCTTTTGGAGTAAGTGACTGGAATATAGATGATGATAAGATTATTGAATGCAAATTCTCAGTATCGCAAGTTGCCGCATCTTGGTATATGGAAATTGATAAGGAGAAAATGGGTACGATTTTTGGCTATAGAGAAGTGGAAGGAAAAATAGATTATTTACTTTATCAAAGAAACATGACTCAGGTAGATAAAGGCCCTGTAATCGACCAGCGATTATATTCACAATTAGAAGGGAATAATAAGGTTTGGATTAACTTCACCAATAATGGTACGAAGCCCATAGATTTTTATTGGGGAATAATCCCTGTAAATCCTCTAGAACCCCTCGACTATCTTTTTTACGAAGAAATACCCGACTTAGGACTATATATAGATGTTAACGTTAATAATAAGACATCAGTTGGGAAGGGTTTAGTTAATTTTACTATTAACTATGATTCTGCAGCTATAAGTAATGCTGGTATTCCTGAGAGTAAATTGAGGGTGTATAGATTTAATGGTATCAAATGGGAGCCACTAGACACTTCTAATTATACAGTATATCCCAGTAGTGATACAATACGAGTTCACACTATGGGAGCAAATTTTTTCACGGTTGGAGCTCCTGAGGAATGGAATTGGTCAAAACAAATTACTGTTGGGAGTGAAATGTATTATGAAACAACAGGTACATTAAGTGGAAAGCTTTCAGAAGAGATGGGATCTGTCAATTTACCATTCGTAGATTTCTATATACTAAATATCACTAATAGAGGATTATCATACAAAAATAGAGGGGATGGTATTGACTGTTGGATGAATCAAATTAATGGTTCATTGTATTATTGGGATCCTGCTGTGAACGATTTAGTGAAATTTGAGGATTCGGGAGAATTTATATTAAATGAATATAACTTAAGCTATACAATTGATCCTCAAAAACCCTTTTATTTCAATTTAACTGAGCATACTCTTGGATTTCCTATTGTTATTCCTTTATTATTTAATAAATTGCATCTAGCATCTATAGGAGAAGCACTAAATGATAGTTTCTATAGCTCTCCAATGATTAGAGAGATGGGATTTCCTAGTTGGGACGAGATAAAAGTCAATCATGTTACCAAAACACTAACTTTAAATGATACAACGAGCGAGTATTATATATCAGCAAGTTACTATGATAATGGTACACTTAAAAAGGCAGTAGGATCAGTCGAATTCAATTTTACAGGAGAAATGGTCGATTTCAATATTACTACAATCAGGAAATATGATTACAATCAAACAGATGAGGTTGAATGGGGTGTAAAACCGGGTGATAGTTACTACTTTGGCTCAAACTTCCCAATGGGGGGTCCAACTATCGAGGTAAATGTAACCATTGTCGAAATTAATAAATCAGCCGTATTTTTGGGTGAATTAGTTGGTTTTAGTGATGATGGAGGTCCACCAATGTTTCAATCATGGTTAACTTTTTCAAATGTATGGGCAAAAATAGAGGTATATAACATAACAGAGGGGAAAAATGGAGTTAGAACAGGTGAATGGCTTGATTTAGCAGAAATAGATGAGGAGGCCAATTCTACTATAATAATTGCTGCAGCAAATAATTACCTCCCATTTCCAATAGGAGATTATTACCGTTATTTTAATCTTTCAGGAAATTTCCAGCCATTGCTAATGCCGAAGGGAATCGATGGATACAAACTTGCTGAAGATTATGGAGATCTTGTTTCACTTTTTGCTCTGTTTATGTTTGAAGGAGATGTGGTAACCAATATTGCAGAGAAAACTCATGAAAAGCTCCGGATTGAAATGATTGCTCCATCTGAACCAAGTTTTTATGGATATTATGAATGGTATCTTGATAATAAGACAGGTATTTCAAATTATTTTTACATGTATGGAGAATTAGAAGGTGAGACGTTTATCGCGACAACTTTTCGAAAAAATCATACTTTCGTATGGCATAATCCTATAGCGCCCCCAGAAGAAATTACCTTGGAATTTGATAATTATTTAATACCTGATATAAACGCAACGGTCACTTTTGAATATTCTGGTAGTTTTGATTTCTTTGAAGCTGTACTTTACGAAAATCCCGTAAATAGCTCCTTATCTAGTAAATATGGTAACCCGATGTTTTTCACAGATCTATTTGTTGTTAATCATTCAAATAATCCTTTTAATATGACGTTTAGAATGGACTTGCCTTTAAGGTATCCCGTTAGTAAAATCGAGAGCTTAGCGATATATCAATATAATCCCTCTAATCCTGAAGAGGCAAAATGGGATTATGTAAAATTATCTGATATAGATTTCGGTAAATTTATTAAAGACATAGCAAACAATAATATCACTTTAGAAGTCTATAACCAGAATGGAACTCTATTAATTATGGTGGCATGGTTGTTTATGGGACCACGTGAAGGAATTCCAGTTTCAGATGGTGGTGGTGATGATGATGAAGTTGTACAAATTCCAGGATACGACCTCTATATCCTATTACTGATAGTCTCGTTAATATCGACTATTATTATACTAAGACGGCGTAAAATAATCAGATTTTAAAAGTTAAATAAATATTATCCTTTTTTTTTATTCTTTAATTAATCGTATTTTAATAAATAATTGAAAGGTTCTAGGACCGAAAGTAACTAAAATATAAAAATTTTCACGACCTCCTATCTCTAAGTTTCTGTTTAAGATCGGTAGAGTTAGTTGTCTACTCCCAAGAGTTGAAGCCAATTCATGATCGTAATGATTAAAATCAGCCCGATTTTCTAGGGCGCTTAAGGTATGTAAAAATTGAGAAGAGTCTTGCCTCGAAATTTCAGCAAATAGAAAATGAAGATCCAGATAATTTCCAAACTCGTGCTCATTTACAATTAATGATGTGGTTGTATGATATGATCTGATAAAGAGTTCTCCATTTTGTAAATTAGGATATTCGGATATGGTTTTACGAAATATTTCTTTAATTAAGTCTGATAAATATAGTAGTTGAGTAATGCTATAACTTCTAAGTTGGATTTTATAGGATACTTCAACATAATTATTATTCTCAATAGCTTTTTCTTGTTTTAAGCTTATGAACGTCTTGAATAATTGAGGTTCATACCTACTTTTCAGTGGAAATACTTTATGATTTAATCTATTAGCATTTCGAAAAGCCCATGTTCGCAATATGCATTTCTGAGAAAAGGGTAATTCTTCTGTTGCTCCTAAAAAACCTCTTACCATTTGGGAGATCTCCAAGGTTGGCGTTGCGCTACCAATTAATAATCTATGCCAACAATTCTGAATAAAACCTTTTATTGCAAATAATTGTCTAAAACAATCTGTAGGAGTCGTCCCTCCAATTGTTCGAGGATCTATTTCAATCCAAACATTATTAAAATACTTAAGCAAAGGATAATATAAATTAAGTTCTCCAGCAACATCCATACCACTTAAGATGAATATATTTTTAGGATTTCTAGAGAAAAAAGATTTTAAGATGGGGTAAGAAATAAATTCAGCATAATTGTCAGGGATAAATAGATTACCCATATCTATTCTAACGAAGAAATCGTTCTTTTTACAATAATTTAGTAAGTTTTTAAGTTCTAGATTTGTATCATCTAACAAATCTAATCTTGTATATGAAGGATAGAGAACTATTCCGGCAATTTTTATATCTTTTTTCACTTGAGCAATATCTGAAATAATATCTCCAGTCCCTGAATGAGCTGAAAGATCATAAGACAATACCCCTCTAAATATTTTAGGTTGTTTTTTCACAGCTCTAATTACATCTACATTACTAATCCCATATTTTCTTCCTAAATCCATTCCCTGAATTAACCCAAGGTCAATATTAGCACAATTTAACTCAACAATTTCATCTTCCACACTAATTTTTCTGTGATAAAAATATTCACGACCTTGTTTATTTTTCAGTTTTAAAAGCTGCTCTAATTTTTCAGACATTTCAATATCTTTAAAAATCGGCCAAATTAAAGAATCTATTTGACCATATAAAAAAGCATTCGCATATTTTTCTCCAAATATACAAGAGAAATCTGGTTGATAAAGGCGCTCTGTCATGTTTAAGTATCTTATAAGTTTTAATTAATGGATTTAAAATTAAATTATTCTAAAAATATCATAATTTATTTAAAATTAATCCCCAACAATAAAAAAAGTATATGAAATATAAACAAAAAATAATAATTTTTTAATAAGTTTTAATTGACTTTACATGCTTTTTTCCAGTACCCTCGATTGGGTCTATTAATTTCCCAATAATAACATATTTTTTTTATTAATAGATAATTACATCCCAATTTCTCAGCAATTTTATATAGAGGGACTTTCCAAACCAAAAGTTGAAAATCATCTCTGGTTAATGATGATTTTTCCAATAAACTTTGAAGCTTAATACTTCTACTTTTATTTCTTAAA
>JAHPZA010000010.1 GCA_019058445.1 Promethearchaeota archaeon
TGATGATTTTTCCAATAAACTTTGAAGCTTAATACTTCTACTTTTATTTCTTAAAAATAAAAATTTAAATTGAATGAGGATACAAATTTCACAATCAAACTAATCTAAAAAAAAGTTAATTATAAAAGAATCCTTTCAAATCAGCCTTAGATTATCCACTCTAACTTATAGAATAAAACAACTTTTAATTCTCCGGCAATTTCTTCTAATAATTCTTTCTCTTCATTAAGAAAAGGCTTATCTTCGAGATAATATACCTCTAAAGACAAATCCTTTTCCTTTACCATAGTCTGGTATTTTAAGCTCCAAGGAGTTTGTTTAAAATTATTAGTTTTAAATTCTTTACCATTAAATAATAATCTAGCACATAATATTTCAGGGTATTGCCAACCACTGCGAATACTTTCTAGTGTACCAATCAGTATCTCGTCAATAGAAATATTAGGATTATTTAAGAGCTTAGTTATTTGAAATAAGCAATTTAATTCTTTAACTCGTTCTTGTAAATTACGCTCGGTGAGTTTTTGATGAGTGATATCTCGTATGGTTTCTATTGCTCCAATAACTTTACCATTTGTATTATATAAAGGTCGAGCTTTTGCCCAAATATATATCCCTCCTTTTTTTAAATATGGGACAAATGTTTCTACGGTAATAGTATCTCCATTATGGTCATATGAAATGTAGTTTTTTTCCATTTCAGTTTGGGATTTGAGTGCTAAATCAATTAAAATTGGTCTTTTATCCCCATAAATGGGTTTTGAATATTCAAAACTACTCTTTCCTATTATTTCATCAGCTTTAACTCCAGTTAATTCTTCAATTGCTTTATTCCATGCAACAATCTTACTATGTTTATCAATAATAAATGTTGCATCGGGCAAAAAATCTAAAATTTCAGAAAAGGTATGTTTTAAAGTCTCATCAATTTCGTCTGAATTTTTAAGATCCCTTGTAGTATCGTTCAAGCTTTTTCAATAAGGTTTTATTAGTTAAAGATACAATGTTTTAATTAATATAAAAATTAATTATTTTTTGAATCTTCCGTGTTTCTATAACAAACCACATTAAAATCTAAAGCAATAAAGATCACTAATTAACGTCTTATAGGTTAAATATGTTCAAATTAAATTTAAGCCAAGGAGATTTTCCAATTATAATCAAACCAAATCTTGGACAACCAACTTTAATTAATATAAGAGATTTTACGAATGATTTGGAATCTATTATAAAGAAAGTTGTCTTTGAAGCGTATATTGTTGCTGTCCCAACTCAAAGTACTGAAGATATTTTACAATTTTTTCATTTAAATTTATATGTCCAACCAGTATTAAATGATAGGGGAGACTTCTTAAAAAGAAGGGGAAAATTATATCCATTACAAATTGTAGAAATTAATAAAATCAACAAGGTAGATTTTAGAGAAAAAGGAGTATTAAATGAAGAAGATTGTATTATATGGGATATTTTTTATTATTTTTCTCAAATTGATAATCTTTTTGGTGAAAGACGCGATTTTTATAAGGTAAAAATTCAAATTAAGGAATTTAAGCAGATTTTTAAAATATTAAAAGAAAAAGATCGTAGTTTTCTACTATTTGACATTGTACATGATATACCAAATAGAATTAAAAATAAAGTCAATTATCATGCCATAGCATTATTTTACAAAGATTGGTCTGATTTCAAATTTATCCATGCAACTGATTTTCATATCGCGAGAAGAAATGATTTTTTAGCAAAATTTTTAAAAGAAAAAGTAAAAAATAAAAGAAATCAGCATGTATTCAATCCTAAGAAACGCTCGAAGCAAGAATACTTTATTCTAACAAGAGATTTTGAATATAGAAAAGGATTTCAAGAACATAAACTCGAAAAATTACGTTTCGCTAATTATAATTTTAATTATAATTTAAGATTATTAATTCAATTTATTAATGAACAAGTTTCTAAGAATCAGCTAGATTTTGTATTGATGAGTGGTGATTTAGTTGATTATATTCAAATTGCGAGAGAAACTGATCAATATAAAGAGAATTTTCATGTATTTTTTAATATTCTATTGGGAGAAAATCAAAGATCTGACAAGCAGACTGATATTTCTGATGAGGAATATTTAAATTCCCAGGAAATATTAGCGCCTATATTTACTCTTGTTGGAAACCATGATTATCGTAAAGGACATTATAATATACGGGTAGGCTCAATTCATAAAATATTTGGATTTACTAAAAAAGATTTAAGAGGCTATCATGATCTTAAACCATTTAATCATATTCTAGCTTTACGCTCAAAAGATAAATATCTGAAAGATTATTTCAGGTATTTTAATCCAAATCTTAATTATATATTAAAAATCGGCAAGGAATTTAACTTCATTTTTCTTGAAACCGGACAAGATTCAATTGCAGATATGCATGATTTATTAAAAGGAGCCCCTAGTACTAAGGGTTTAAAGGATTATCAAATAGATCTCTTCAGAGCATATATAAAATTATCTCACGATAAGAAAATCATAATTGTTATGCACACACCTCCAATCTCACCTAACTTCGGGGTATTAACAAGATGGAGGATCAAGAGAGAGTTCAAGTTGAAACGCAAATTACAATGGTCTGACTTATACGAACGAAGCTTAGAAAAATATCTTGGTAATGCTCGTTTAGATCGAGTTGTAAACCTGAAATATCAAACAATCATGTACAATTGGGCAAATTTTTTAAAAATATGCACTGGCAGTGATAAGGAAATTAGAAGAAAGGTCGATTTAATTCTTTGTGGTCATACTCATACAATCAAGGAATTTCGGTTAAAAGAAGCAAGGGAGACTGAAACTATAAGTATGGGATTTTACTTTACAAAAATACCGATTGTTGTCCCATGCGAAGTATATACATCTCGATATCGAGATGTTTTTAAGACATTTAAGAATCCTACGGATTTAAAAATTTGGTTTGATGTACATAAACCTTTTATATTCCAAACTCAAGCGATAGGGCCGATATCTTTAAAGTCAAGATTTAAGCCACCGGGTTTTAGGTATATTACTATAAAAAACAATCAGATTAAACGATTACCCCTTTATTCTTTACATTTAATAGAGAAAAATACAGAAGTATCGTAATAGGAGTGAGAAAAAATACAGATATTATTACTTTCCTAGTAATTCAAGAGCATCTTCATAGGAAGTATCTGGCATTGGTCCAAAATATTGGACTTTTAACGCTCCAACAGCATTCGCAAATTTAGCTGCCTTTTCTAAGTCCCAACCAGCCAAAAATCCCACAATAAAAGCACCCCCAAAGGAATCCCCCGCCCCAGTAGGGTCAATTTCTTTTACTTTAAAACCGGGAACTTTAATACCATTAAAATTATTCTTAGTAAAAATAGTGCAGCCATCTTTTCCTTGTTTTAAGATTATAATTTCAGGACCCATATTTAATAAATTTTGACAAGCCTCTTCTTCACCCTTAATGCCTGCCAACATTTCCGCTTCTTCGCCACTTGGAAGTAGGATTTTTGTAGAACTTAAGACCGGTTTACATATTTTTAAGATGATTTCAAGATCAAGCATTTCAGGCCTCAAAT
This sequence comes from Promethearchaeota archaeon, assembly GCA_019058445.1. Taxonomy (GTDB): domain Archaea; phylum Asgardarchaeota; class Lokiarchaeia; order Sigyniarchaeales; family SOKP01; genus LW40-45. The sequence continues at coordinate 3,589 of JAHPZA010000010.1, forward strand.
TGGGATCGAAAGAGATAATAACCTTAGGATTTTTCTCTTTAGCAATCTTTAGTGCTTTATAACATGCTTCACGGGAGTTCTCACTAATCGATAATCCACTACCCATTATATGAAGTGATTTTATATTATTAAAATAATCTTCATTAATATCCTCTGGAGAGGTTTCACCCGCGGCCCCTGCTGCGAAAATAAATTTCCGAGATCCATCAGAATTATATTGATTAAACGCAATACCCGTTGTTTTTCCATTCATAATTCGGATTTGAGAGGTATCCACCCCATCCTTCTTTAATTTATCAACTATACAATAGCCGAACTCGTCATCTCCAATAACTCCTATATATCCCGTTGAAAACTTAAAGGGAATTGTCATCCGGGCAGCAGAATCAATAAAAATAGCAGGCGCTCCACTTGGAAAAGGGCCCCTATAATTTGCTCCTATTGAACCGTGAGGCGTATCTATTTCAGTTCGCATAATCTCAACAAGTAATTCACCCAAACAGATAATATCTGGACACATAAAAATATTAGTTGGATATCTCAAAAAAATATATGTGAATTACTACTACCTAAAGATAGTAGCTTCCTACGAGTCCACACCTACTTTTTCAGCAGGATTGGCTGTATGTCGTAGAAAACCATCCCATTTTTGAAGGAATCGTTCCTCATCCACAGAGGGTTCATGCGAAAGGAATTCAAATTCACCCAACTCTTTTAATTTCAAGAATTTAACCATAATATTTATGGCCGAATTGAGATCTCGGTCAATTTGATTCCCACATTCGCAATTAATAACTCTTTCATAAATCGCTCTCTTTGAGAGCTTTCCACACTTACAACAGGCTTTCGTCGTCTTATCCTCACCAATTCTTATTACTCTTTTACCTATTTTTTCTGCTTTATAGGTTAAGAATTCGGCAAATCGCGACATGAAACCTGAATTGTGAATTGAATGATTAAGAGTTTTACGTGATTTAGTTTTTCTAGCGTTTCCAGTTCCTTTTTTCTTTTTTGCCATTTTCTTTACTTCTAATTTTCCAATAATAATAGTATTTGCTTTTGTATTCTCAACAATTTGTTTGGATAACCAATGTTGGTAATCTTTTAACTGATTCGCTTGTTTTCGCTTTATTTTATTAAATTTATAGTTGTACAAATACCATTTCTTACTATTTTTCTTGCAATGATCTCGTTTGGAGTGCACTTGTTCTAACTTTTTCTTCCAATATAGATCTGAACGTCTATGTTTGAATGTAACAAACCTACCATATATATTTACTCCTGCAGTTTGTGAGACTCCTAAATCAAATGCTTGATAAAAACCGGTATCATCATATTTTGGTTTTTCAATCTCATAAGTAATAGAAATGAACCAATGCTTAAGTGAATCTAAGAATATTTCTACTTGCTTAATATTTTCTTTAGGAATCAGTTCTCTCGGTAATTTAAATGATAAAATTTCTCTAGAAGGGTGTTTATGAGAAAAACTGATGGTAGAATCCTCTAATTTGAATCCAGATTGATTGAAACACAGAGTTGTAAAATATTTTTTACTCTTGAATCGTGGTAACCTTGCTTTCTTATCTCCATTATTCCATAAAGCTTTAAATGACTTGTAATTTGCGTCAAGTTTCCGTAAGGTCATTTGAAGCACTTTAGAATACACCCACTTGTATTCGGGATACTTTTTTTTGATATTAGGCAAGTCATTTTGTTGTTTGGCGTAATTAATGTATGTTGGTTCCTCTTTTGGTTTATTCTTATTTCTTTTCCAATTTTCGATCCGTTCGGCTAACGCAAAGTTATAAAGAAGACGGCATTTTTCTGATAAATCCCACAACACTCTAATTTGTGAATCCGTTGGAAAAATGGGTAATTTCTGTGTTAGGTTCATTATAATAATTAATAAACTCTTTTAAAAGTATAAAGAAGAGAGTGAAGAAGATTAGTAAATTTTTATTTTAGACTGATTCTTAAAATAAAGTGGTTTTCCTTTCTTGGAGAATGAAGTGATAAAGAAAGTTCACATAGACGAAATTGATATGCTCAATTAAAAAGAAAATTTTTGAAAAATTCAATGATTTAAATAATTTGTAATAAAGTAAGATCTTAACTTAAATAGTCACAAATTGATTATGAGAAAAAAATGTCAGAAAATAGAATTGAAATTGGACCCTATGACTATATGGATCATTTCATGTCAAAAGCAGCGTTAATTTGCTCTACAGATAAAGATGGAAAGCCTAATGTTATGGCTTTATTGTGGAAAACGATTTGAGAATGACTCAAATCGTCCAAAACTATTGGAGAGTTATGGATGATCCCTGTTATCACTGCTGCAGTTGCTCCAAGTCGATATACGTTTGAATGCCTAACAAAAGGTGCTAAGGAATTTACAATAAATATCCCCTCTGATAAAACTGAAAATGCTATAAATATTACTGGATCTATGTCAGGTAAAAATACAGATAAATTCAAACAAGCAAATTTGGAGATTATACCCGGTAAACGAACGAAAGTACCAACAATTAAAGATTGTATACTAAGCTATGAATGTAAAATTATACATGAATGCGAATCAGGAAGTATGGCAAGCCATCGATTATTTATTGGAGAAATTTTAGCAGCTTATGCTTCAAATGAAATAATAAAATAAATTATCTTTATTTTGATTTTTTTAATTCTTCACAATAGCAAGTACTAGAATTTAGTATTACCTCACCACAGGGACTTATATCAGGGTGATTATATTTTTCACAAATTTTATTAACTATATTGCATGAAAGAAGTAAGTTGAATTTTTCGCATTCTTCGTGTGCCTCTTTTATGTTTAAACAGAGTTCTTTAACTAATAATATTTCCATTAATTTTGCGTGGCGAATTAATTCAATAGCGAGGTCAATCCCCTTTTCTGACAAAATAACAGGTTGATAGCGTTTATATATTACATAATTTCTTTTTTCCAATCTTTTAATGCATGTCCCGACTGTTGAATGTGGAAGATCTAATATTTTGGATAATTCTCCAACTTTTAACGGATTTGAAGATCTATACAATATTTTTATCATTTTATAATCTAAATCTATCAATTACCTTAAACTCCATTCAAAATTGTTATTGTCAAATAAATAGAGTAGATATAATTGAGTCATTTTTTCGGATATTCCCACAATATAGTTAATCAATGAGTATGTACCCCCAATGAAATGATAAATATCATTGTTGTGATCCCTAATAGTAATAATATTAATTGCCTTAATCCATGTTTTAATCCTAATCTTTTATGAAGTTCGGGTGTTAGGTCTGATAATGCTATATATAAAAAGCTCGCAGCAGAGATTGCCAATATGTAAGGGATTATTTCAGAAAGAGTCTCAAAAATAAAATAAGAAATTATTGCAGCTGGTATAGTAGTACTACTTGATAAGGCATTATAAGCATAGGCTTTTTTTTTTGAAAAGCCACTATGAAGTAAAATCCCAAAATCTCCTGTTTCTTGAGGTACCTCGTGTGCTATAATTGCGAATCCGACTGCTAAACCGATATGAAAATCAGTTAAAAATGCTGCGGCAATAACAATTCCATCCGTAAAATTATGAAATGCATCTCCAACGAGCACGATTGGACCCGCTGCAACTCCGTGCACGTCGCATTCTTCATCTGGACAATTTCTCCATATTATAATTTTTTCTAAAAAAAAGAAAAATAAGATACTACCTAATAAAAACATCATCACAATATGTGGTTCATTTCCCGCTGATTCTATTGCTTCTGGAATTAATCCTAAAAGGGCAGCAGTAAGTAAAACACCCGTTGCATAGGAAATTAATATTGTAACTAACAATTTTTGAGTCTTATCTTTAAAAAGCATAAAGGTTGCAGCAGCAGATATGGCTCCAATGCTTCCTAATATACTAAAAAGAATAATCCATTCGAGCATAATTTCTACACTTCTTTTTAATTATGATTTGATATTTAAAATACGGGAATTTAATATATTAAAAAAAAAGATATTCAATTTAATAAATTTTACGCTATTACGTAATCTTTCTTAGATTATCTAAAGTCAGTAAATCTCTCAGTTTTGAAAAAATTTAAGATAACTTGGATAATAGATGTTTAAATTCAGAAAAAAAACTGATTTTTATTAGTTAAAGCTAATATGAATCAATTAAAGATGTATAAAATTTATTCTAGATGTTAAAATCATTGCATAAGTCCATTTTTATCGTAAAATTTTATGTATTTCTTAATTCTTTCAGGGTCGTTGGAATTAATTATTTCTATATTCCATTTTCTAGCATACTTTACATACTTCTTTATTTTCCAAGAACCTAGTATAATTTTAATTCCATTTTGATGGCATATTGTTATTAAATCATCATAAACATAAGGACCATCCAAATTAATGTATTTAATATGATATGGTCGTACTTTAATATCAAACCAAATCGGAGCTAAAAGCTTATGAAGTTTTAAAATATCGCCAAAAATCCATAACTTACCTAAATATCCACGATAAAGAGAATATTTCAGATAAGGAGCAATCCGATAACAATCATTAATTATTACCCCCTTTTTACTCTGAATAATTACATCTTTTTCTAGCGTGTATTTTTTGATTAATTCAATGATTTTTAATTCAATTCCCTCAATTTTTATATCTATAATAAGTTTAATTTTCCCATGGAGTATTGAAAGTGCTTCATCGAGAGTCAAAAGTTTTTGCCCATCTTTATATTCAAATGTTTTTAATTGTTTAAGTGTATAATTATTAATTTTCCCCCTTTTCTTGCTTAGCATGCGAGTTAAATTTTTATCATGAAAAACAATTGGTACATTATCTTTAGTTTTTCTTATGTCTAATTCAATATAATCAAGGTCTTCATCAATGGCTTTTAAAAAACTCTCTTTAGTATTTTCAATTGATTTATCCTTATAACCTCGATGTCCAGAAAATTTAAAACTCTGAGTCATTTTTAAAGAAATGTGGTTTAAAATATAGTATTCTCTAGCTAATATTGTATTACTTTTGAATAATATAATTTTAATGAATGAATGATCTAAAAATTTATAAAAAAATCTCCATAAGTACTGCAACTTTTAAATATAAAGGAAAAAACAAAGATAATATAAATATAAGATAATATAAATATAGTATTATTAACATATAGTTTGAAAAATTAATAATCTGCAAGGTTGTGAAACTACAAAATTAAAGATAGTGACATTTGCCCTTTATGTGGGCTTCCAAAAGATTTATGTGTGTGTAGTGACTTAAGTGCAGATGAACAAGTAATAACTATTTCTAATGATACACGAAAATGGGGAAAAGTTGTCACCCTTATAACTTTTGAAGGGAATTTTGATGCAAATTTACAAGAAATTTTAAAATCAGCTAAAAAGAAACTAGGTTCGGGGGGAGTTGTTAGAGATAATAGCGTAGAGGTAAGAGGCGATCACCGTTTTAAATTAAAGGGATTATTAGTAAATTTAGGCTATGATGAAGATAAAATTTTCATTAAAGAAGCTTGAGTGAAAAATATAAACACCACATAAAATTACTTTAAATGTACATATGCAGGTTTTCTGCGGGTTTATTTTTTAAATAAAAATTAAAAAAAATTTAAAATTTTTTTATTTATTCATTGCCTAAAGCATAATCTATAGCAGCTAAACAATGAATTTGAGTTGTATCAAAGATAGGAATTTTAAAGTCTTTTTGATTTATCAATAGGGGTATCTCGGTACAGCCTAAAATAATCCCTTCTGCTCCGTTTCTAATTAAGCTCTCAATAATTTTTTTATATTTATCTCTTGAAGCTTCATTTATTTGCCCTAAACATAATTCATTATATATAACATCATGGATAACTTTCCGATCATCTGTGTCTGGGATAATCACATCAATGTTATATTTCTCTTTTATTCTACCTTTATAAAAGTCTTGTTCCATTGTAAACTTTGTTCCTAAAAGCCCCACTTTTTTTAAATTCTTCTCCTTAACCTTCTCTGCAGCTGCATCTGCAATATGCAATAGTGGAATATGTATAGCATTTTGAACTTCATTAGCCATTTTATGCATGGTATTAGTACATATTAAAACCATATTTGCCCCGGCATTCTCTAGCTTTTGAGCGGATCCAACCATAATTCTTGTAAGTTCGTCCCATTTACCCTCATGTTGTAAATTCTCAATTTCTTCGAAATCAACAGAATATAAAATGCATTTCGCGGAATGCAATCCTCCTAATCTCTCTTTTACGGTTTCATTTAATATTCTATAATATTCAAGAGATGATTCCCAACTCATTCCTCCTAATAATCCTATTACTTTCATTTCTTAACACCTTATGTTTAATATTTATTAAAGACTCTCACACCAAAGGTCTCGAATAACTTTTTCCTTTAATAGCGGTTCAACAGTAAAATCGTCTTGAACTTCTGTAGTACATGCCAAACATGATTTACCGTTGATGCGCACTAAACACCTTCTGCAGAAACCGAGCCGACAATTGATAAAAAACGCCAGACTTGGATCTACGTTTTCTCTCACGTATGTGAGGCAATCTTGTACGCACATCGCACCATTTAAGGGAATATCGTACACTTCAAAGTGAGGTTTTTCGTCCTTTTCTGGGTCAAATCTAAAACAACTCATCTTTATTATTTCTTTTTTTTCCATTTTATTCCCTCCCTCAATCTCTTTTTAACGAAGCTGTGGCTACACCTATCGCTTCTTGATATGTGAGTTTCCCGCTCGGTAATGAAATTTTAGTGATAGTTGGAGTTTCAAACTTTATTTCAGTTTTGCCATCTTTCCTTTTAATAACTATGGTTTTTAGCCACTTATCATTATCAGTAAAAGTATAATCTTTTCGATAAAATTCTCCACGACTTTCTTCCCTTAATAAAGAAGTTTTGGCAGAAAGATATAAACAGGTTAGCATGTTTCTCAATTCTATTGCTCTAAAAAATTCAAAATTTAACGTTTTGTTTTTAGATGACGAAACATACAATTTTTGTAGATCTACATTTAATAATTTTTCAATTTCAGCCACACCTTCTTCTAGATCTTTGCCGTTTTTTATCAAGCCTATTTTTTCTCCAGAGATTTTGTGCATTTTGAGCTGAAGCTCGTTTGGTGTGATTCCAACCTCTCTCAAAAGCGGCCCATTCATTCTATTTATAATTTCTTTAACCTGAGCAATGTTTAAGTCTCCTTGTGTGACTGTTTTTATGTATTTAGGGGCTAATTCGCCTGCAATTTTTCCTTGAACTCCTGCTTCTGTACAGGCAGAAGCTACTCTCACTGCCCCCCACATACCTCCGGTACATTCACCCGCAGCAAATAGTCCTGGGATGGTTGTTTCAGTGTTTTCATTAATTTTAACACCTCCGCCCATGTAATGTGCGCCATTTCCCACTTCTGCGTCCTCAGTTTTCATCATTTCTAGCAACTCAGGTAGTAGTGTAGTAAACTCGTATCGAGTGTCTTTCATTTCATTTTTAATTCGGTGATTAGCGACCTTAATTAGCATATCCATAAAGCGTTTTCTTGTATGTTTCAGAGAAAAAAAAACACCTCCATGTGGACTGCCACGGCCTTCTTCTATTTCTAACTGGGATGCGATTGAAACAATTTCCTTTGTACTTTGCTCCAGATTTGTGGAATCATAGTTCTCCATAAACCTCTCTCCATTTTTATTTAAAAGTTTTATTGTTTTACCGAAGGGGTCTACTTCTTTGATTATGTAGAGGATAATACTACCCTTATCTTTTGGAGGCCAAACCATAGTTACCGGACAAAATTGAACCATTTCCATAGAAATTAATTCTGCTCCAACCCGATAAGCCATTGCAACACCATCTCCAGTAAGGTCTTCTGGACCTGTATTGAAAGCATAAGCTTTATGCCACCCTCCCGTGGCTAATATTACGGCCTTACATTTGATCACTATTATTTCTCCAGATACGATGTCTAAAGCTACTGCTCCTACTATTTTTCCCTCGTTAGTTAACAAGTCAACGACCATAGTATCTTCCAAAATCGGGATTTTGAGCTCTTTAACCTTTTTCCGAATGGTCGCAACCCATAAAATCCCTGAAGAGATAATCCCTCGCGCCATTTCTTCTGTATGAGCAGATTCGTAACTGTAAACTTTCATTCCCCAATCAATAAGGTCTTTCATTGCTTTAGGTGCATATTCCACATATTTTTCAAGCATTTTTTGATTTCCCAGATATAATCCTTCCCGTACAAGTGTTTCAAAAAATAAATCGGGGCTATCTCGTTCATCTCCCTCAAAGCCTAATTCTCTCCCACCTAGTCCATCAACATTAAAATCTGCTCCCGCCATTTGAGATGCTCCACATTGGCCGATTTTACCTTTAGTTATTATCAAAATGTCAGCCCCACTTTTACTAGCTTCAATGGCAGCATGACCCCCTGCTCCTTCACTACCGACAATTAAAATATCTGTAGAAATTATCTTATCACATAAATCTTCCATTTAAATATCAACTCTCTTTTTGATTCTTATTTTCCCTTTACGATATATCTAAAGTGACATTTTTTACCGTCTAACATCATTCTAGAAGGCAATTCAAGTATCAAATCTGGATTATAACCTTCCAGTATAGCGTGATCTACATATTCACAATAAATCTTACCATAATCCTCTTTGCCCCATTCTTTACATGCATTACAATATATACAATCTCTCACGATAATCTCTACATTTCCATCAACTATCTTAGGCTTATATTTAAGGATACTTCTACTGTCTAAGTCACCATATATAAAGAAATTCTTTAAGTTAAGATCCTTTTCTAGTGATTTAACCAGTTCTGCGATTCTTTTACCTCTTTCCAAACCATATTTTTTTATTGAATCTGCTATTACATCTCTTCCTTCTTGACCGAATTTTTTAACTACTTCTTCTGTTACTGTACACAACAACTGAGCAAACATCGCAAAAAAATGAGTTTTGTATTTATTACCTACTTCTCTTTGAGCGCTTAATACTTCCATTAAATCATCGTTAGTAAAACCTTCAAATTCATTTGTTATATTTAATCACTTCCTAAATATTCTAATTTTTAAATAATTTCGATAGAATTTACCTAAACTAAATTAGCATTTTACCCTTTTTAAATATAAAAGATACTTTTTGTACTTTAAGTGAAAAAATTTATACTTCTTCTAATGGAGAGGAATTTACTTTAGAAATCATTCAGAATATAATAGAAAATATAAAACAAGTGGTATAGATAATAGAAGAAAACCTTCTCCATAATCCGTTAATTTATATGAAATATGAACAGGTCGAGTATCATGAATTCTACGAGTAATAAAACCTGAATCTTCTAAAGATTTTAGCCTGTCTGTAAGAATTCTTGAGCTAATCCCCTTTAAAGTTCTTTTTATCTCATTATAATACACTTCTCCAAGGATATTTAATATATGAATAATATCAAGAGTCCATTTTCCTTGAATTATCTCAAAAAATTGTTTAAGATATTTTCTTTCTTCAGTAATCCTGTCAATATTATGGGTCAAATTCACCCTCTCTTTATAAATACATTCTTTAGTGATTTTTTGAATTTCTGGAATTAATTCATAAAGTGCTTTAAATTGTTTAAAATATATTCCGTTTTTTTCTACCTTCATTTTCATCATTTTTAATTTTCTTTATATTCCTTATGAAAAAATATATTAGATTTGTAATAGAAATAACCTTTTTATAAAGCTGAATACTCAAATTCGAACTCTAATGAAAAAAAGTATTACTCATTCCTATTTTTATATTAGTTAAATAATTAAATTTGAGTTTATTAAAACCAATTATGATCATTGGAATCCCTAAAGAAATTAAAATTGGTGAGGGGAGAGTAAGCCTAACTCCTAATAATGTCGAGGATCTAGTTCAAATGGGACATAAAATTCTCATAGAACATAATGCAGGTAAAATTTCAGGCTTTCCAGATAATGCTTATATTGAAACTGGGGCTAAAATAATAACTTCAAAACAAAAACTCTATTCAGACTCAGAAATCGTTGTAAAAGTTAAAGAACCTGTCCATGAAGAATTAAAATTTTTTAATCCAGGACCTATACTATTCTCATTTTTACATTTAGCAGCAAATCAAGAACTTACTAGGACGTTAATAAATGGTAAATCAACAGCATTGGCATTTGAATCTGTAAGATTAGAAAATGGTCAAATGCCGATTCTTATGCCTATGTCTGAAATTGCAGGGAGAATGGCAGTTCTTATAGGAGCTAATCTTTTATCTATAAAAAATAAGGGTTCAGGTCTATTATTGGGGGGCTCTGCTGGAATTTATCATGGTTATGTGGTAATCATAGGAGGAGGATCTGCTGGAAGAAGTGCAGCCTTAGCTGCTAATGGAATAGGCGCCCATGTCATTATTTTAGAAAAGAATATTACAAGGATTAGATACTTAAATGATACTCTACCGAAGGGCATAACAATCACTACTTCTCACAGACGAAATCTAAAAGAGTGTGTGAAATTAGCAGATTTACTAATTGGAACAGTTTTAATACCAAATGCTAAAGCTCCAAGAATTATTTCTCAAGAGATGGTTAAGACAATGAATCCGGGGTCTGTAATAGTAGATATATCGATAGATCAAGGAGGATGTATTGAAACCAGTCGACCAACGACTCATGAAAACCCTATATATAGTGTAGAGAAAATAATTCATTATTGCGTTACGAATATGCCTGGAGCGTATCCCAGAACTGCAACCGAAGCATTATCCGAAAATCTTTTTCCATTTCTAACTGACTTGATTTCTAATGAGGATGTAAATAGAGTACTAAAAAAAAATGCACCTTTAAGAAATAGTGTAAATTTATATAACGGAAATATTACAATCAAAGCTATTTCTGATGAGTTTGTTTTAACACATAAATCCATTGATGAGTTAATATAAAAAATAATGAAACTAAAAGAAGAAGAATCATTTCACCACATTTTTGTTGCTTCAATTATTAGGTAGATAATAGCTATGGTGAAAATTGTCAAAACAAGAAGTCCAAAAATTAATAATCCTATATCTGATCTGTTCATGTTTTTCAAAAGCTCTTTTTCTATAGTAGATATATGAAATGTTTTTTATGAAGTTTTTCAAGAAAACCTATTTCCATCTATAATATCATATATATAAATGTCAAAAAAGGTTTTTTAAATTTGAGAAAAAAGTTATGTGTTATCGTTCATTCTATCTATACAAATAATAAGAGGCAGTTTAATTATTCGAATCCCTCTCATAGTAAGATGTGCTGATTGTGATAAAGAATTCGCAATAACCTCAATAGAGTACAAATGCCCAGTTTGTGGAGGTTTGCTTTGGGTTAAGATTGATGAAACAAAATTTCAAGAAAAATTTAAGCATATTCAAAAACATAATTCTTTTTGGGATTTTTATTTCGCATTACCCCAAATAAAAAAGGAATTTTTCATTACTCTGGGAGAGGGAGGAACTCCTTGTAGGGAATCAAATAGAATTGGAAAAAACTTAGAGTTAAAGAATCTATTTTTTAAAGACGAGACTCATAATCCCACGAATTCATTTAAGGATCGGGCAGCAGCTCTTTTGATTTCTCATGCGAGGAGTTGGGACTTTCAAAAGGTAATTTGTGCTTCAAATGGGAATCAAGGTGCTTCAATTGCCGCATATACATCTTTAGAGGGGATGGAATGTATAAATATTATTCCTAGCGAAATTGAGATTGGTAAAAAAGCCCAACTCATTGCGTATAACTCTAAAATCATTATTGAAGGGAATATCATTGATGATGCTATAAATTCAGCATTATCTCCTGAATATATTAAAGAATACTATCAATGTACCCCAGAATTCAATCCACTAACGATAGAAGCTCAAAAAACAATAGCTTTTGAAATCTATAAAGATATAAATGTTCCAGATTGGGTTATAGTTCCTATGGGTAATGGTGGATGTCTTGTTAGTATTTGGAAAGGTTTTTTGGAACTAAAAGAAACTGGAGTCATTGAAAAATTGCCTAAACTAGTCGGAGTGCAATCTGAAGTTTGTGCTCCAATTGTGGAAGAATTTCTTCATAAGCAAAGCGGAACTTTTGAGGATACAAATATTTTACAATCTAAAGCAAGATCTATTATGGTAAAAAATCCATTGTACCAAGCAGCAGCTATAAGAGCTATAAAAGAAAGTAATGGAACAGCTTTAGCGATGCCTGAAAATTTAATGCTAAGTTCTATAGGAGATCTCGCAAGATATGAGGGAATTTTTGCTGAACCTGCTTCAGCCTTAACTATCGGAGCATTAACTATGTTAATTCAGCATTATAATATGAAGCATGACGATATTGTGGTTTGTTTAATTACTGGAAGCGGTTTGAAAGCACCCTATGTTTTAGAAGCATTATCCACTAGAGCAAAAACAGCAGGAATGGGAGGTATACTAAGCACCAAATTGAAAATACTATCTCAAATTTCAATTTCAAATAAAAAAGGAATTCACGGGGCTAAACTTAAAGAAATAATAGGTTCAGTGAGTTTACCTGCCATATATCAGCATCTTAAAGAATTAGAGATAAAAAAATTAATACATCGAAAAAAAGAGGGAAAAAAAGTATTATATTTTATAACTGAAGATGGGAAAAAAGTTTTGGATGCTATGGATGTTCTCATCACTTTATTATGAAGTATCTTGTACTTCTTATCTAAAATAAAGAGGAGCTTATCTATTAAGAAACCTTAAAACAGAATACAAAAATAAAAACCATTCTAACAGTGAATTTGTGGCAAATAGTTAAGACACATTCTTAATATAATAAAATGTTTAGGAACTACATCCCTATTTTAAAAATTTACAACTTTCTCGGAGAAAATAAGAAAATTACTAATTTTTTAGTCGGTAGGAATATTTATTTGTGATTTGTTTCTTAGCTATTATCATAATTTAATATACAATAACCAAATAGAATAAAAAATGACTCATGGACAAGAAGTATTAACTATTGACAATTATGACTAAATGGGTTAATAGAAAGAGAAATTTAATAGCTAATCAGATTAGAGATCTAAGTAATAAATTAATAATTATCCTTCATACTACTAAAAAGGATTTAAGTATTAAACTGGAAAATAAAGATAATTACTTGACAATATTTCCCAGAAATATTAAACTTAAAACTATAAAATCCTACAAATTATATCAAAAAATCGTTTCCTGGCATAATATAATTCAAAAAGAATTCGAGGAGGAGAAAGTAAAAAAAGAGACGATAGATATCTTCTTTAAAAATTATAATAAGCTCAAATGGCGTACTTTAAGACTTGGTACATTTGAACTATATCACCGATTTAGGTATTATGAGCAAAAAATAAAAAATAAGGGATTGGAACTTATAAGTACATTTAATGATTTTATCAATGATATCTTAATTAATAATAACTCATCAAGTAGATTTATCTTTAAGGCAATCTGTAATGAGACTTACCATCCAGTCATAGTAAACAATTTTATGTATGCTTCTTCTACTGTTTGTAGATTCTGCAATTACTATACTTCATATTTTGATTTAAAATTTACAGTTGAGGATAATGGATATACGCTTAAGACTCCAAGTTCAGAGATGCAATGGATAGATATGATCCTTAACCGAAAAGGAACTAAAATAGTTAATCCTGCTTATATGAAAATAACAGTTATATGTGGGATACATGGCGATTTTAATACGACTTATCATGATCAGCAACAAAAGTATGGATGTGCAGAATGTGGTAATGAAGTTAATAGATTATCAATCAATGAAATTAGAAAGAGAGGACTTTTTTATGGATTCACTTTAAAAAGATCAATGACTCATAAAGTAATTCGGCATAGATTATCTAAAAGGCAACAATTAGATTGGAACTGTGAAAAGGGTCACTTAGTTCAAGCTTTACCTTTTCCTTCGTCTCTAAAAAACAGTTATTGTGAGATATGTTCAGGAGGGAAAATAACTGAAGAAAGAAAAATACGCTATATGCTCAATCGGATGTTTTATATTAATAGTAAAGGTGCAAAACCTAAAAATTATTATAATATTGATAGGCTGAAATGGAAGAATATAATCCAGAATAAGAGAGTATTGGACTATATTAGCAAGCATCACATAAATAAAACTAATTACTCACATTCACATATAGACTATTTAGTAGAAAATTTTAAAATACAAGGAAAGCTTAAAAACGGGAAAGTTTCTGAACAAAAAGTTTTCTTTACGTTGGAGGTGTGGGAGTTACATCATAAAAAAGGTAGTAAAATATATAATCCTCGAATAGTAGAATACGATGGTTTAAAACAAATTCTATATGAAGAGGGATTTTTAGATATACATATCGTAATTAAAATTTATGAGCTTAGTGGACGTTTATATCATGACTTTATCATTAAAAAATTGATGCGTCAATTAAAAGAAAAATTTGGAATTGTTGAGTTAGATATGAATATAGGAAATATTACTTATAATAGGGTGCTAAGACACCTTAAACAGAATTTAGATAGCAAACAGTATAAATTGGAGAAATGGATGTGAAAGGATTTGATTCAGTATAAATTAAATTCTTATATTAATAAGAATACCGATTCTAATTTGAATATTCTAGTGGTCAAATTAATAAAAAAAAATGAGTTTGAATAAAAAACTACTACTCGAGAGAATTTTCTTTATTTACTTCGACAATAAATATCTTATTAAATACTTCTGGTAGACCATCAATGATATTTCTTCTAACAGTTTTAGCAAAAATTATTGCAATTATGACACTCACCCCAAATTGTATTGTAATATTTAAGACAAATTCATATAATGCTACCGGAAATCCAAAGATAATTGTCTCATAAATTAAATAGCCAAAAACCATGATCATCCCTCCAACTACAACAGCTAAAATGTCTCTATAGGTTAATTTTTTATAATTCTTTTTTGGATTTGCAATTAAACCGACTATGAATCCCTCCAATCCTTTAATGATTAATGTTGCGGGAGCATATATTGCATAACCTAAAAAAATATCTGCTAAAGCCGAACCCACTCCACCAGCAATTCCACCAATAATTGGGCCAAATAATAAACCTGTAATCATAACTCCAGCATCTCCAATATTAATAAATCCTTGGGTGGCAGGAATGGGAATAGCAATGATCATAGTTAATACACATATTAAGGCACCAAAAATCCCTATCATGGAAATGGTTAAAGCATCTATCGGATAACTATATCCCATGAAATTTTTAACTTTGGTTTGATATCTACTTTCTTCTGAATTAGATTTTGTTTCCATTTTTTATCACAAATAAAACGAATAAGTTTCAACTTATATTTAATGAATAAGTTTGATCTTATATATTAATTTTATTGTTTTTTATCTATGAAAAAGGCTTCTTGAGATTATTTTCAATATAATAACAAAAAAAATCAACTTTCTAACAACTTATTTATAGCTGATGCACATGAATAAATTGCTATATCAAGCGTGTATTTAATCATACTAAAATATATTTATTGACTTTTATTTAAATTTAACCAAGTTGCTTGATTCCAAGTATCAGCATTACAAATGGAACATTTCAACTATTTGATTACCTTGTTCAAATTTTTGTCCATTATTTCTTCTTTTACATTTAAATTCATTGCTATTATTTTAATTTCCTTCATTTTCTATAATTCCTTCATGGAGATAATAAATATATTTGACCCCATAACCAAGGTCTTCTTGTTCAGGTTCATCTAATGGGACATATTTTCTTAAAACATCCATAAATTGCTTATATTCTTCCCCTGATTCAAGCTCAATACCCAAATTAGAATCTTTATATTCTGTAAAAGAGTCATCCACATACAACCAAACACGATGCAAATCATACTCCTCTATTCCAACCATCACTGCTTTTATAGCGCTTAAATTAACTACCACTATATCCTTTACCTGTTCAAGGGTATTTGGAGGTAAATCTTCAAAAGTTATTTCAGTATTTATATCTAAATTCTTCTGAATCCACTTATCTTTAGTTAAAATCCAGAACTTATAATAGCTTTTTAATTCGTTATGATTGAGATTATATTTTTTCATAATTTTCTTCTCCATTCTAAAAGAATAGTAAAAAGAAACCAGAATAATGCTTAGTATTAAAAGGAAAGTATATAAAATTTCCATAAATGTGATATAATCTAAGACATAAAAGAGACTTATTGCGATGATATAAGATATAGCGTATGGACTGGATAATAGTAATAATTTTTTAAAGGATGTGAATGATTGGTCTTTCTTTTTAGATTTTTCCCAAATTATATTTTCATTCTGATCTAATAATTGTTGGATTTTTTCCATATTATCTTTTAATTTTTTTCCTACTTCTATCAGGTTAAATAATTAAGAAATCTATATTAAGTATATTATAAGCGTTTAGATTTAATTGTTTAATTTTAGAATTTTTTTTATGTGTTAGATAAATCACTTACCTCTTTCAGCTATTTAATGATTAAATGAAAATATAAGATAAGTCTAAATCATAAAAATTGAATAAATAAACATATTGACATGGACTCAATCATTTTGTCTTACATTAGAGATAGAAAAGAAGAAAATTTCAAAAAATATATTTATTGGTTATTGGAATACGATATATCAAGTTTAGATACAATATCTAAAGATAAAGTAAGAACGAGCAAAACTTTTAAAGATAATTTTATTTCAGAATTGTCTAAAATTGTTTCTCCAAATTATTTAAATAAACAAACAGGAAAAATTACAATTAAGAATATTGGTTTATTACTCGCAGAAAATAAGAATTATTTTGACCATAGGATAAGAGGTGTTAAAAATCCGACGTTTAAATTCTCTCTCGAAGAATTATTAAATTGGAAAGAAATCTTAAATTCCAAATTTGGTTCAAAAGCAATTAATATATTAAAATTAATTACAGACTATATCTCATACCATAAACCAGTAATCCCTATTTCTAAAAGAAATACAAGACGAACCTGGCGTACTCACAGATTCCTCAATGAGCATTATTTTAAAAAAATAGATTCAATAGAAAAGGCTTATCTCTTAGGTTTTTTCTTTGGGGATGGAAGATTAAAGCATTATCGAGATGACAGGAGAAATCGTATTAGTTTTCGTGTTGGTGCAAAAGATGGAATTTTAGTATATTTCGTTTGTAGTGAATTAGGACTTAATCCGAATTCAGTTTATACAAGAAGGGAGGTAGCTAAGAACGGAAGAGTAGTAATAATTATAGAAATTGAGTTTACAAGTGATATTATGTCTAATGACCTTTTAAGTTTGGGTTTTATTGGCAGTAAAACAGGAGAAACTCAATGGCCGAATATGGAATTTAAAGTTGATGACAATAAAGAAGAAGATTTTAAATTATTACTAGGATTCTTATTAGGATTTTTTGATGCGGAAGGTTGGCAAGGAACTTCTACAATTGAAGTAAAAGGTAAAAAAATTTTACAGACAATAAAAAATAAATTTGAGTTACCCTACGAAATTTACCCTCGAAAGGATAATTCTGGGAAATATATTATGTCTTTAGGACCAAAAATCATGAATCTAATGCAGTTATCATTTCCAAAGTCTCTTCCTAGAAAAAGAAAGATTTTTCATCCAAAACATTCAAGATTTAACTTTGATAAAACACTTTCAAAAAAAGAGCTTGAGTTTTTAATGAAAAAAATCTCAATCAAAGAGATATCTGATAGATTTGAAATAGATGTTAATAAAATCGAGCTATTGTCAAAGAAATATTGTCTAAAGTTAAAATCTTCTAATTAGAAATTAAAGCTAAAAAAGATTGTAAAGGGGATTAATAATCATTATCTTTAGATGTCGCTTATATCACCAGCGCCAGAAGATATCCTCTGCATGGCCTAACATTTCGTCTATATGTATTTTTTCTCCATTATCTAGTATGATGTCTCCAGAATATAATCCATGCAATAAAGAACTATTGAGGTATATCAATCCGAAATTCAATTTTTCCCTATGTGAAATTACTGGTTTTAGTGTTATATTTAATCTATTGTCATTGCTAGTAAATTTCCAGGGTTTTTCAGGATCACGGTTTTCATGATGAAATGTCACTTCATCAATCTTATGCGCCTTACCATCATAAAATATTATATTTTCAGTATGAGTTGCACTTTCTTCACTCCCTACAGCTCCAAATCCATAGCCTAAATTAAAAGCAACGGGTACTTCATTGACCATTCCGCATGCCGAAGCCCATAACCAGTGTGTCCTATATGGCCAAATGCCGCGCCCCCAGTCCATAAGCCCAAATGATGTTTCAGGTTCAAATATATATGTTTTATCTCCAATTTTAATTTCTCCTGAAGCGGGCATCATATTAATTTTATGATTATAATAGAATAGCCTAGGGTCTTCATTATATCCAGTCACAACCACCGTATTATCCCATTTAGGATTATCATTTAGTGTAATTGTGCCTTTTATGCCCTTGTCTAAAAATGTGGGATCATCGATAGTTATGATTCGCTTATCTTTACTCTTAGTTATTGAGGCTTTAAATTTTTTAGTCGGAAACTCGATGACACTATCTTCTAACGAGCTTAATGGAAGTACTTTTGATTTGGTAAAAAACTTAAATAACCCTTTATCTTCTCTCGTCTTGTTTTCAAAATCGAGCCATACGTAGCTCATTTGAGTTAGATATCCAATATCTCCAATAGTAATTTGTAATCCAAATTGTTTATTTAAGATGGAATAATGATCCCATTCCTTAATGCGCGTCCATCCCTTTCCAATATTTTCCTTGTTATATGTTAATATCGGCTTTCTTGCCCAACCGCGTTGAACAAGTGAACCATCTTCATTAAATAAATTAGATGGCTCCGTTATTTCATTTTGTATTCCCATTAATATCACTTCCTATTCGATAAGAATGTTTATCTGATTGATTCCAATAAGTACACAATTTTATTTTAATTTATTCAAGAGCTCTTTTTTTTTTTCAATAATTAATAATAAATTCGTTTAAGAACAATAAAAATCTTTAAATAAAACCACATCAAATTAGAATCAATAAAAATGATCGATTTATCTTGATGGCTTATAATGAACGATATAGAAAAAGATGGTATTGTTGAAAAAGAAGTTTATGAAAATTCCAAGGGCATTATGGCAAGCTATAATATGCATCAATTTTTTGGACAATGGATTACGGGGCCTTTTGGCATGTATGTGTTTATATTCTACGAAACCCAAATCGGACTCAATGTCGCATTAATCGCTTTAGCATTCATCCTATATTCTATATGGAACGCGATTAACGATCCACTTGTCGGTTTTATAATGACAAGAATTCATATGCCATGGGATGAGCGGTGGGGAAAAAGATTTCCATGGGTTATAATAGCGGGGATCCCGTGGGCATTCACTTATTTATTAGTCTTTCTTGTTCCCTTTTCTTTAGATCCTGTAAGAGATCAATGGACGATTTTTGCATGGCTTTTAGTGAGTCTTTGTATTTATGATACATTACTCACAATATGGAATGTTAATGTTGTATCGATGTTTCCAGATAAATTCAGAAGTTTACCTGAACGCAGAACTGCTGCAGGAATTGGTACTATTGTAGGAATGGCGGGGATTGTAATTTCCTCTACAGTTCCTCCGCTTTTTATAAGATTTGGAGTTCCCGAGACTTTCAGGACCCAAGCTTGGATCATGGGAGCTGTAGCTTTGATAATTTTAGTTTTTATGATCCCAGGAATAAGAGAAGATGAGAAAACCAGAATCCGGTACCAAGCGAGGTTACTTAAAATGAGAGAAGAAGAATTAGAATCATTTTTTAAATCAGCTAAGAAAGTAATATCGAATAGGAGATTCATGGTTAAAATGCAATTTTTCTTTGGATATCAAGCTGCAGTAGGACTGTTAGGATCTTCTGCATTGTATATGATTATATTTGTTATTGATGTAGAAGCGTGGTATTTGGGGATTCTTATGGGATTCATGCTGCTTGGAGCATTCATCTCAATGCCATTTTGGGTAAAATTATCTCATAGACTTAATGATAATAAAAAAACAAGCATATACGCAGGCTTTGTAATGTTTTTTGCTTTTTTACCTATGCTTTTTGTTACTGAGTTCCTTTTCTTTTTATTTGTTATGCTTTTCTTTGGAGTTGGTTTGGGAGGTCAATGGTTTGTGGATCCTCCAACCATGGCTGATGTTCTTGATGATGCTTCTATCCGCACAGGTAGAAAAGAGGAAGAATTATACTATGGATACCAAGCCTTTTTCATTCGGTTAAGTGGAGTTGCAGGAGCAATTATTTTTGCGATAGTTCACACCTTAACCGGTTTTGTAGAAGGATCTAGAACCAGAGAAGAACTAATGGCCAGGAGTCCATCTTTTGAATTAGCATTATTAGGTATACGTATTCATACAGCTTTAATCCCAGCAATTTTAGTTCTTATATGCACATTAATTTTTTGGAAATTCTATGATTTGACACCTGACAAGGTGGCAGCAAATAGGGTGAAATTGCAGGAACTAGCGGTATAATTAGATTTTCTCATTTATTTTTTTTTATTTTATTTTGTCAATAAAATTTTTCATTTAGGATAATTATTGAATGATAATTCGTGAAACGTCGATTTTATGAAGATTCCTATATATTAGGAAAATATCTTCATTTTTAGTAATAAATAGTTTTTTGTTAAGATTTTATATGAGATCGAATTTGTTAGCACTTTATATGAAAAGAATAGTAGAATTCCTAAAGTCACACTTCTATTATCAATCAAATCTAAGAATTTAGATTTAGTTACCGGCTTTATTTTTAGATTCCTGAACTAATATTCCAAAATTTTTGATCATATCTTCAAGTTCTGAAAAGCACGGGATGTTTTCCCCTCCCAACTTTTCTGAAAGATATCGAACTTCCTTAGCTTCACCAATTAAATAGAAGAAAATAGGTTTTGGTGTCATTCTAGCATTTTTTACCATATTAGGGATATTCCACATACTTCTAAAACGTCTGGAACAAAACATCATATTAAAAAGGCCCTCAATCTCTGGTTCACTTAAAACGGCATCGTAGGCAGCTTTAATTACTAGATCTCTATCTTTCCTCTCCATCATCGCTTTTTCCATAGCAGGCCAAATATCTACAAGACTAAATCGATTTGGAGGCATCCATTCAGGAAATACTTCTACTAAGGCTTTATAGGAGTCATCTCCTAATGTGGGAAGTCGTAATCCGTATTTCATCGTAAGATCTGCAATTAGAGTACCAGCCCCTCCCGAACCTACAATTGTAGAAACCCCGCCCTTTGTGGGAAGTTTCTTATCGGTTTCATATATCATTGAGAAAGTTCGGGCAAATTGAAATAATTCATCAAAACTGTTTGCTTGTATAACTCCAGATTGTTTAATTATTGCTTCTAAAAGTTGTGAATTTTCCGCAAGCGCTCCAGTATGACTTAGAGTTGCCTTTTGTCCTTGAGTTGTTAATCCTCCTTTTACTAGGATAATTGTTTTCTTTGGGATTTTTTTAGCTTTTCTGCATAATTCTATAAATTTTCTTGGATCTTTGAATGATTCTAAATATATCGCTATAACATTAACCGTTGGATCATCTAAAAAATATTCAAGAAACTCTATTTCACTTAAATCCATTTTGTTTCCAATAGAACATGAATATCTAAAGCCTAGTTCTGGGTATTTCTGCATTATATGCATAAGATACCCACCATTCAGCATCCCTGATTGGCTGACAACTGCGATATTTCCTCTTTTATATTTTTCAAAAACCCCAAATCCTGAGAAAAATCCTCCCTTATCTTCACTATTACTGTTTTCATCAATTTTAGTGAGGCCCATGCAATTTGGTCCGACAATTCTGATTTTTGAAAAAGTATCCGTGATTTCAACAATCTTATCTCTTAGTTCAAGACCTTTCTTCCCTACTTCTTCGAATCCAGAGGCTTCGATTAATGCCCCTTTAATTCCTTTCTGAATACATTCTTCTAATAATCCAGGAATAAGACGATTGCCAACATAAAAAATGGCAAGATCTACTTCGTCTTCAATATCCAAAACTGATTTTTTGAATTCAAGACCATATATTTCACCTTTAGCAGTAGGATTTACAGGATATATTTTTCCCTTGTAATTATTTAAAGTAAGATTATGAACAATTCGGTTACCTCCCTTCACTATATTTTTCGAAGCACCTATCACTGCCACAGATTTAGGATTAAGAAACAAGTCTACAATATGATTATTTGTCAATTAAGATCACTTGCTAATAAGGTATAATTTTAGGTGATCTTGAAAATATTTTCTGATTCATATTTTTTATTCTTTTACAATATTATACTAATTCCAAAGAAAACTTAAAAGAAATTTAAAATAAGATATATTCCGATTTAAGAGGAATTAAGAGAATTCAATAATTTTGTTTTATGAATTGACTCTTGAACCAAAAGACTAAAAGTTTTAACCATTTCCTCTAAAGATATAAAACTTGGAATATTATTTAGGGCTAATAACTTTGAAATACGGATAACTTCTTCATGTTCACCAATAAGCCAATAAAATACAGGTTTAGGAGACTTACTAGATAATTCGATGCGTTTATCAATTGTTTCCATATCCATTGAACGTTTTGCACAAAACACCATACTAAAGAGACCTTCAACTTCAGGCTCATCCAAAATCGCTTGTAAAACAAGATTCATCATTTCATTAACTTTATCTTTAGCTTTTTCAATAGCTGGCCATATATCTACGAGTGCAAACCTATTTGGGGGCATCCACTCTGGAAAGACCTCTACCAGAGTTTTATAAGCTTGATCGCCTAAAATAGGGAATTTTAAACCATATTTAATAGTCAGATCAGCGCTGATTGTGCCAGCTCCACCAGAACCAACAATCATTGCCACATTTCCTTTTTTAGGTAAAGTTTTCCGAGCGTTATACATCATTGAAAAAACTCTTGCCGTTTGAAATAATTCATGAAAACTACTTACTTGTATTACGCCAGCCTGTCTAATGATTGCTTCTGTTAATTTTCCATCCTCCGCAATTGATCCTGTGTGGCTTAATGAAGCTTTTTGCCCTTGACTTGTCGTTCCTCCTTTGATGAATAATATAGTTTTATTTGGTATGCTCTTAGCCTCTCTGCATAATTTAATGAATCTCCTTGGATCTTTGAAGGATTCAAGATAGATTGCTATTACATTTACAGTAGAATCATGCAATAGATGTTCTAAAAACTCTATTTCACCAATATCCATCTTATTTCCAATCGAACATGAATATCTTATCCCGAGATCTGGATACATTGTCATCAAGTGCATTAAATACCCACCATTTAGCATTCCAGACTGACTTATTATAGCAATATTACCCCTTCTATAGTTAGCTAATATTCCAAATGAGGAAAAAAAACCACCTTTTTTATCACTGTCGCTATCTCCGTCTATTCTTGTTATTCCCATACAGTTAGGTCCAACTATTCTGATCTTTGAGAAATTATTCGTAATCTCTAAGATTTGATCTCTTAGCATTAATCCATGTTCCCCAACCTCCTCAAACCCAGATGCTTCAATAATTGCCCCTTTAATACCTTTCTGAACACACTCTGCCAATACTCCAGGTATTAAACGATTTGGTACATAAAAGATTGCAAGATCAATTTCCTCTTCAACATCTAATACAGACTTTTTAATTTCTAAATCAAATACCATTTTCCCCTCTGCGTTCGGATTTATGGGATAGATTTTTCCTTTGAAATTATTAAGAGTGAGATTATTTAGAATCCAATTACCGCCTTTCATAGGATTTGTTGAGGCGCCAATGATAGCAACCGATTTAGGATTAAGAAACAATTCTATTATATTATTACTCATCAATCTATAGGCACTTTCAGTTCTAATTATGATAAAAATTATTATTGATATGGAAAATATATCCTAATTCATATCCTTTTTTATTTTATGTTGAGTATATTTTGTCGAAGTATATTAAAATATAAAAACTATAAATAGTCTTCAAACAAATTAGTTTTTAAGAAATTTATCATTTTCAAGATAAATTTCATTAGTAATTATTCAGAAAAGGAGATATGAATATTGAGTAATATAGAAAATAATGAAGCTGTTGACGAGGAGATTTATGAGAATTCAAAACTTATGATGGCAAGTTATAGCACAAACCAGTTCTTCGGACAGTGGATAACGGGGCCATTCGGAATGTATGTGTTCATTTTCTACGAGGTTCAAATCGGTCTATTTGTGGGGCTAGTTGCTTTAGCATTTATCCTTTATTCTTTTTGGAATGCTTTTAACGATCCTCTTATAGGATTCATAATGGCTAAAATCCATATGCCATGGGAAGATAAATGGGGTAAACGTTTTCCATGGATAGTAATAGGCGGAATCCCTTGGTTGTTTACATACCTTCTTGTTTTTATGGTTCCACTGACTTGGGATCCTGTAAGAGAACAATGGCTAATCTTTATCTGGCTTCTCGTTAGTATATGCCTTTATGATACTCTTTTTTCACTTTGGGATATAAATGTAAGATCTTTGTACCCGGATAAATTTCGCGGACATGGTGAACGTAGAACAGCTGCAGGGATCGGGACGCTTATTGGAATGTCTGGGATTGTTGCTTCTTCAATAATCCCTCCATTGTTTATTCAATTTGGTGTGCCAGAAACTTTTCGTATTCAAGCTTTAATTCTTATTGCTGTGGGTTTTGTAATATTTTGTTTTATGATTCCGGGAATAAGAGAGGACGAGAAGACTAAGGCGCGATATAAGGAAAGGCTTTTAAAAGCTAGTGAGGAAGAAAAACAGTCTTTTATAAAAGTGGCTAAAGAAGTAGTAAATAATAAACAGTTTATGTCAAAATTATTAGTATTTTTCGGATATCAAGCAGCTGTAGCATTATTGGCTGCATCAGCACTTTATATGATAATTTTTGTTCTGGGTATGGAAGCTTGGTTTTTAGCTGTTCTGATGGGAGCCATGTTATTAGGTGCGTTTATTTCTGTACCTCTTTGGTTAAAATTGTCTCATAAATTTAATAATAATAAAAAAGTGTGTTTAATTGCCGGATTGGTAATGTTTGTGACGTTTTTACCAATTTTTTTCGTGACTGAAATTATATTCTTTATTGTGGCACTATTTATCTTCGGGGTAGGACTTGGAGGACAATGGTTTGCGGATCCACCTGCAATGGCAGATGTGCTTGATGATGTTGCGGTAAAAAATGGAAAAAGAAAAGATGAAATTTATTATGGATACCAAACTTTCTTTGTCAGACTTAGTCTTGTCGTCCAAGCAGTTGTTTTTGCTATTGTACATACTTTAACTGGATTTGTGGAAGGATCTATAAATCAAGCTGATTTATTCGCAAAAAGCCCAACTCCTGAATTAGCGTTATTAGGGATACGCATACATACTGCACTTATTCCATCAATTTTAGTTCTAGTCTGTACTTTGATATTTTGGAAATTGTACGACCTAACTCCTGATAAAGTGGCTATGAATAAAGCAAAATTGAAAGAACTTGGACTATGATTTAATAAATTATTTTTTTTTTTATTCTTGAGAATTAAAATTAAGTTACTAAAATTCTTATTTAGAAGTAAGTTAAAACGTTATTGGATTGTCCATAGAATAATCGATAAAATTAATAAAAAAAAAGAATAAATCAATTAGAAAATAATTCACTTTTACAGTTTTTTTTTTGACTTTAAAATGATTTTATTCTGATTTAGGAGGTTTTAGGAATTCGGGTCTAATTTTTGTAATTCTAGTTACAATTTTAGCTTGTAGTTCTAATAATACGCTGGATTTCGATTCAGAACCTATTTTTATATCGTATTTATAATTAGGTTCTTCAATCAATGATGGCTCGGGTTCAGACTTTACAAAAGTAACGTCTTTAGTTTGTTTGAAATCAAGTGTTAATTCTATATCATTATTTAATTTATTCTCAATCATAATTTTTCTTGAGATTTTATCAAATCTTGTCCGAACTTCAATTTGTTCTTTTGGATTTGAAGCATCTTCATAGTTTACTTTAGCATCTCCTTCAGTAATATTTACAATATCATCATCTACTAAAATGTCATCATCAATCATATTTTCAGAGTTAATTTTAGTACCTGAGCTTTCAGCAGTATTAAGAAAAAGAAATGGCATGTTATTTTTGTATAGTGTCATTGGTGAATTACTTGGAATGTCTTTATTAATTAAATCCCCTTGCTTAATCAAAACATATTTTACAATGGTATCCCAAGTCAATTTATTTGATGACACATTATTAGCAGTATACTGAATTTCAATCTTACGTTCTATTGTAAATTCACATTTTGCCTTAAACCAATTTAATTTTATTTTTTTTCGAGTTGGAACATTAGCTTTCATTTTTTCACCTCACAGCATTAAATTCTTCATTCTTTGTGTTCTTTTTAAACCAGATTTAGGCTGTACGCTTCTTAATCTATCTAATTCTCCTAACATTTCTTGACGTAATGCTGCCGGAAATGTGGCTTCTTGACCTGTTGCCTCAGATGGTGCACCATATCCGGTTGTAGCATATGCAGGAGCACTTGGAAGTTCAAATATCGCAAAACCGAGCTCAACATTTTCATATGAAAAGCCAGTTTTATTATCTACTATAATATATCCCTCAACTTCCGCAGTTTTTCCATCATCACTAATATTAACTTGTAAGGATGTGTGCCATCTTACACGCAGATCACTTACAAAATAAATTATTTTTACTATGACTTCACCCTCCTGCTTAGTGCAATTAATTATAAAGTCAAACGCCCCTTTCATGTCAGCATAAGTTCTATAGGAACTCGCTTCACATATGTTGGACACTTTTTCTCTTAATTCACGAGTAAAATCAATCGCATAACTAATTATTGAGGTTGCTGCTGATTTTTCTCTGTCGATAATTTGTTGAGCATTTGTCATATCTGGTAAAGCAGTTATCGTTTGTTGCAATGTAATAACCTCTTTATCTTCAGGGTTAACATACTCCAATATAATATCAGCAGAATTAGGATCGAAACTAGCAGGAACATTTTGGATTTGAAATTCATTAATACCTTGATTTAAAGCAAGCTTTATCTCCCGTTCTACAATTCCACCACCAGCATTGAAAATGATTAGTTTCTTTACTTTTGGATCAATTAAAATTTCGAATCACCATTTAATGAGTTAATTATAGGAAGATAAAATGACTCACATATAAATATTTAATTTGAATTACTTGATCTTTTAATGAATAAAAGTTAGATAAACACTAAAAAATAAGATAAAACTCAGTATAGGAATGGAAGTTATAAGAAAAGAAATAGAGGAAATTGTGAATCGAGAAACAAAAGCCTGGGATACTCAAGATGTTGAATTGCTAATGACTATTTTTCATCCCGATATGGTGTGGCCTTGGCCAAGAACCAGTAAATCACATGATCCTATGGATTGGGTTCTTGAAATAGGGAAGTACGATTATGACAGATGGAAGAGAGGGTGGCAAGAGCTATTTGATAAATATACACTTGTTCATAATATGAGAGAAATTAAAAAAATTGAAATATCTAAAGAAAGGGATGGGGCTTTTGCAGTTGTGGATATTGATACATTTTGGATAGATTCTAATAATAATAAAAGCCATTGGAAAGGAAGAGTATGTAAAGTATATACAAAATTAAAAAATGGCTGGAAATTGATTATGCATACAGGAGTTCTCGAATATTAAATTTTTAATCAAGTTAAATATAGATTGTCGCTAATATTTTTAATAATATAAGATCAATATACTAAAATAGATTCTCCAGAAGTACAATTATTTCCTTTTTGAATTAAATGGGATATGAGAAAATAGGTTTATTAAATACAAATGAATGAAATTTTCCATTTTTTCCACATGGATTTATATTTGACAGAAGTAAGTCTAGAAAGTCCTTATCAAAAAATATGCTAATAAATGGGCCTTCGAGATAATTCGAATTTATGGAAGTGATTATCGGCTTAAATCCCAGATTTATTAAATTTTGAGCCAATTCATTCATATCGTAATTTCTTAATCTAAATTATGGTTTCTTTTGGTTAAAACTATAGGTATGATAAAGACCATCTCAACTAGAATAAATTTTTTGTATTCTAAGATTTTTTCTCTTCCCCGCTTATCCTCATCACTATCGCCACCATCATTACCTGACGAATTAACAGAAGTTATCTCCGAAATTATGTTCATAAAAATGTCAGTATTCTAATTTCCCTTGATAAACTCTTATTTAAAATCATTATCTTTTATAGGTTTGATATCATACTCTTCCTCAAGCGTTTTTGTTGGTAGAGAGGGATCTAAAGGTTTTCCACACGACCAACAAGCATTTTCAAGTTCTTTAATTGCCTCGACACATCTTATACAATAATAGGCACCACAGGTTGGGCAAATAAAATTATATCCCTCAATTGGACCTTTATGAACTAAACAGAAATGCTTTTCCTTGGATAATATTATATCATCCTCCACAATTTCTTCTCTTTGCTTGATATATTCTTTTATATTACTGGTATCTTTTCGGATGCCACCTTTTCGGGAAACATAAGTTCGACCTATAACTAAAAAAGCTGCCACCGCTATTACTATTAAACCAATAACCATTACTATTGTAGTATCAAATACGTCAGATTTACTACTATCATCTCCATTTCCATCTCCTCCTCCATCGGTTATGACTGATTTTATAACATTGACATCTATATAAACGATATAACCTCGCGAATCATTGCAATAGAATCGTATTGTGATGTTTCCATTGGATAGAGTCTTCCATTGATCTTGATCAATTAAACCAGTGATATTATCATTCGCCACTCCATTTAACTTTGTTAAGTTTATAATTTTTTCAATCTCTAGAAATTCACACCAGAAGTATTCTCCTAGACCTTCAACAATACTAATATTACAAGCTGGTGCGATTGAGCCAAATTTCTGGCCCATTGTTGGCTCAGCAATATAAAGAACAGGAGCGTCCCACCAAATTGGAAAATTATCTTGACTTCCCGCAGTTCCTGGAATATTGTATGCCGTATCTCCTATACCGTCATCGTTCGTATCTATATCGGTATAATCCCACCAATAATTTCCAATGTTAATATTGTCCCAATAATTACTATTTCCATCATCCCTCGCATTTTCCTCATTCCTACTAAAATTATTTAAATAGATCAAATTATTATCACAATTACCCTCTATTACTATCCCGATTTGATTGTTATTTTGAACAGTGTTTTCTGTTATGTTGTTATTGTTGCATTTATCAAATAAATAAATTCCATAATTAGTATTATTATTTACAATATTTCCCGAAATTGTAGTATAATTACTAGAAATTAAATATATCCCATTTATCCCATTACTATTGACAGAGGTATTTCTAATTTTATTATTTACACAACCTCCAATAATCCCCCAGCCAAAGACTGGACGGCTCCCCAAATAAATTCCATACTCATTATTGTTATTTGCGGTGTTATTTGTGAAAGTATTAGAATGACAGTTTGAAATGTAGAATCCAGACTTAGAATTATTATTTACAGTGTTTCTCGAAAATCTGGAATTATTACATCCATTTAAATATATCCCATGTATTCGATTATTATTTATGATGTTTCCCGAAACGTTATTATTTTCACATTCTACCATAAAAATACCTACATCATTATTATAAGCAGAGTTATTCCTAATTGTATTATTACCGGAATATGATATAGAAATTCCAAATAAAAGACCACTATTATTTACAAAATTACCTGAAATTGTGTTATTATAACTAAGAACCAAATATATTCCGCAGAAAGTATTATTATTTAATGTGTTGCCCGAAACAGTATTGTTTTTACATGCATATAATAAAATTCCTACTGTTGAGTGAGAAAGATCTAAATTCTCTATTACCGTGTTATTACAATTAACTAATATGATTTGACCAGCATTAGTAAAATTCTTACTTTCTAAACCTGTTTCATTAATGTAGTAATAAATAGGTTTTCCATCTACAAAGTTTGAAGTAAAATTGTTTGAAGATACATCATCAGGTGATCCATGAATCCAAACTCCAGAACTATTCATTGTATTCCCTGAAACGTAGCTATATGGACTAAATGAAAGAAATAATCCACATATTTTATTGTCTGAAGCATTATTATTTAGGATTGTAATATTGTTTGAATTATATAATGAAATTCCAATTGAAACATTAGAAATGTCTAAGTCTGAAATCTGTGAATCTTCACAATCGATTAATATAATTTACCCCGAGTCTGTAAAATTATTTTTTCCTAAACCTTTTTCATTAGTGTAATAATATAAAGTTTTTCCATTCACTAAATTTTTATCGCCAATATTAAAAGGTAAAGAATTTTCTTCAACGCTCGGCCATATCACAACTCCACACTCTGTCATATTATTTCCTGAGAATGTATTGTTATAACTGGCACTAAACATAACTCCAAAATAATTTTTATTTAAAATATTACCCAAAATGGTGTTATTACTACAATCATTTTGTATACTTATCCCATAAAAACTATTATTAACTGTGTTATTTTTAATGGTGTTATTATTACTATTAGATAAATATACCCCCGCCACATCATTGTTGTATAAAATATTTCCCATTATTGTGTTATTGTGGCAGTTATCAAGTAAAGTGATCCCATAATCAACATTTTTATTTGCTTTGTTTCCCAATATAGTGTTATTGTGGCAATCATTAATTAAAGCGATTCCTACACGTGTATCCGAAAAACTATCATTAATTAATAACCCATTGGAAGTATTAACCAATTCAATTCCCGCATCAATTTGAAAAATCTCAAGATCAGCAAATAATCCAGAATTGTAGAATGTACAATTTTTAATCCTAAAATATTCCTTGGAATTTTCGATTAATATCCCACTACCCATACCACCAGCGTTTATCGTTACATTCTCAATGAAATGAGGGGAAATTTTTGTTCCTAGACCTATTTTAATCCATGGAAAGAGTGTAGCAGACCAGTTATCGTCTTTAATATGTATAAAATTTGTTGACCAATAACCTGATTTTCTCGGACTTTTTAAATTAGCTTCATCGCGAAGTTCCGTGGCATCATCACTTTTTTCTTCGTTCCCGATGAAGTTATACACACTAGTGGTGGATAAAGCCAAAATTATCAATAAAGAGATTTTAAATAATTTCTTTTTTGTTCTTTTTCTCATTGAAATTTTACAAAAAATTATTTGGATTTAATAAAAAAAATATAGTATATTATTTAACAATTTTGTAAAAACATTTTTTTAAGATTTTTCAAGATTATTACAATACAAATTTCCCTCTAATATAGTAATAAAAAATCTCAAATACTTTAGATAATAGATTAAAATCTTTTATTGTATAAGATCAATATAATAAAAACGATTTTCCCGAAATACAATTTCTCCTTTTTGAAATTGAATGGGATATGAAAATATGGGTCCATCAAAAACAAATGAGTGAAATTCACCATTTTCTCCACAGGGATCTACAGATGGTGGAAGTGAATCCAAAAAGTCCTGATTAAACATACTACCAATAAATGATCCTTCAAGCTGATCGGAATCAACAGATGTAATTATTGCTTTAAATCCGAGTTTTATAAATTTTTCAGCTAATTCTTTCGTATCTTGCTTCCAAAGCGGAAAAATTGCTTTCATTCCAATTTTTGAGAGGTTTGATTCACGGTAATTTCTTATATCTTCAAGAAAGATATCTCCAAAGACAACATGATAAACTCTATGGGATTTGAAATACAACATATCTCGTTTCATAATTTTTTCATATTCTTCATTTGAAGTGTCTTTTGGAAGCGATATAGTAAGAAGAGGGATTCCAATTGATTTCGCTTGCTCTTCTAGTAGCTCTCTTCTTACGCCATGCATACTTACTCTATTATAATCTTCTGAAATTGTGGAAATTAAAGTTCTTACGTTAAAAACTTCTCTGCTTAATAAGTAAAGGGCTAGAGCGCTATCCTTACCTCCACTCCAAGAAAATACAACCGGTTCCATCAGTCACCACTAGTTTTATTATGGTTAATTTGGCAATTAGGGCAAAAAAATCCATGTCTTTGAGCAATTTTAAGTCTTTCAATATTTCCACCGCAACGTGGACATAATTCTCCTTTCTTTCTATGGGGAATAATAAAATCATTAGGATAAGTCTTTAGGATCCCTTTTTTTTCTATTCCTACTTTAAGCACATTTTTTATGGTTTCAAAAATTTCTCTTAATTTTGAATCATTTACTTCATTAATTTTGGTTTTGGGATGAAGTCTTGTTTGATATAAAATCTCATCTGAGTAGATATTCCCAATTCCAGCAATAATGTTCTGATTCATTAGCGCGGATTTTGCGAGAGCAGTTCTTTTCTCTAAAGATTTCTTAAATTCTTCAAAATTCATTTTCAAAGCATCTATTCCCAGATTTTTCTTATTGATTATAAAATCTTCAATGGTATTTGTTAAATCTACCTTGCCAAACATTCTCTGAGAGATGTATGATAAAAAATTTCCATTTTCAAATTCAAATAATATTCGACTATGTTTTGGTTCTTCCTTGATATCATCAAAATATTTTAAATCTCCTGACATTCCAAAATGAAATACAATAAATCCTGAATTTAATTTAACAAAAAGATATTTCCCATGCCTTAAAGAAGAATAAAAAATATTTGATCTAATCGTCTTTTTAAAAATTTTTTCTTGGACATTAAGAACTCTATTATCTCTGATAAATACATTATTAATTTTTTGGCTTAAAGATGTTTTATCAAAATATTTTTTAAAAGTCTCGACCTCGGGAAGTTCTGGCAAAATAATCAAGTTAAAGTTTTCATTAATTTTTCTTAAGGTGGTAAAAAATAGATGTTTAAAAAAAATATTTAATATAAAAAATAAAAAATATAGTTTAGAAATTAGAAAAAATCATAAATTTCTGATCAGAACCAATAGAATAAATCTCAAATTTGCTTCCCTTTTTAGACTTACAATTCAATTGGATCATTGGAAACAAATAAATCTGTGTAACTATCTGAGTATCTTTGTCTTTCTCATAATTTTTATAATCGCTGCCTGCGGAATTAATAGTTTTCTTGACATTTTTATCCCAATACCCAAGTGAGCCTTCTGCCTTATCATCAAGGTCTTTGAAATTATTAAACTTTATACCTTCAACAGATTCAATAAGATCTTGAAGATCCTTTCCAATTTCTTTCTCATATTTTGTTTGTAAACTACTGTGAAGTACAGGAACTCCAGTTACTACCGATTGAAAAGGAACGGGTTGGATCTCGAATTTATAGAGATTTTTATGACCTCCACATTCCTTACATGGATTTTGTACTTTACCTGTTCCATAACATTCTCCGCAAGGATAACTGAATACTTTCTTCACCTTGTTTTGATCCTCACCCTCCAGAACATTCAAATTTTCCTCAATTTTACCGCTACCTTTACAACTTCGGCATTTATCATCGATATATCCTTTTCCACCGCAAGTTTTACAGGGAACAGCAGCAATCGATTCATATATCGGAACTTTTTCATCTCCTTTCCAATTATCCTTATTAACATTTTTTCCTTTAAAACTATAAAAAGTTTCCCTACTAACCCGAGGAGCCATCACTAAATTTTCTTCTTTACCCTTGGCAGGAGCAACAGTTTTTTTGATTGAAAAATAAATAGCAGCCCCTTTAAGCGCAGGAGGAACAACGTATTCTGCGGCTGAAATTGCGTCTAATGAAAAAACCGCACCTTTAGTACCAAATTGTTTTTCCATTTTCTTTCGATCTTTTCTTACAGCACTCTGTTTCCATTTTTCGAAAATATCATCGAGGTTAGGGGTTTTTATACGAACATCTCCCATAGTTAACCATCTCTTTATTTATAAATTATTATTTGTTTTTTTCTTTTAATAAACAATTATATACCCGAAGACTTATATTTTTATATAAGTTATAAAACATTTAATTTAAGAGAATTAAAAAATATATCATTTTGATAAATATGTCAGAAGAAGATAAACAAGCCGTCCAATACTTACTGGACTGGATTAAGCAAGGAGGAGTTGCGGACTGGATAAAATATTATCTTGATGCCGGTGACGAGGCGAAGTTAAGACAAATAAAAGCTGTTTATGATAAAATAAAAGCCGTTTTTGGTTTTTAAGCAAAAAATTTAACTTTCTTAATTACTTTATTTTTGTAGTTGAATAAAAGTTAATTGTGTAATTATTTGACTATTCCCCCAAGAAATTACTTTTTAGTTATTGAAAAGAATCGCGAATACAAAAAGGAATTACTATTTGATGTAAGTTTCTTTTATTTAAAATCATTTAAGAAAAAATCACTCTCGTTTAAATATGTAAGTGAACCATTCTTACGAAGTACAGTCATTTTTGGGTTAGACATAAAAAATAAAATGAGACCATTGAAATTCAGCAAGATTGAGAAAGATGATACTGAAACTCCTATAAATCCTCGACTTTTTAAAAAATTTGTGCTAGCTGATGAAAACAGATTTATTGCATTATCGAGCCAAACTGACCCTAAAGAATTTGATCCAGTTACTAAAATGCTTCAAAATTTTCAATTTGATATGACTAAAATAACTAACTTAACCTTTTGTGAATCGTGTTTAGATAACAAGAAATTTAAAATATTAAGAAAGAGAGCTCAAATATTATCTCTCAAAAATCAAATTATCTGTTCTGAATGTGCTTTAGAATTAGTTTTAAAAAATATTCAAATGACAGGATTAATCTCATCTGAAACTAAAATTAGCCCAAAGCTAAAAAATTTCTTTAATCATATGATCTTGAAATTTCGAGATGTCAAAAAAGTTCTTTCAGCTTTTAAATCCGACTTTAATCCAGTTTCAAATAGAGAGATAACTCTTTATGATATTGAGAAAAATCCCTCAATAAGCAAAAAATATCTAAATTTTAATATTAATCCTTTAGACATACCTCTCTCTTTCAAAGAGATATTAAAAAGTTTAAAAATTTCAACCCTTTTACCCATACAAGCCATTTCAATCGAAAAAGGTTTATTATCAGATTGGAATGATCAATTAATAATGGCTCCAACTTCAGGAGGTAAAACATTGGTTGGTGAACTCGCAGGTATTTCTAAACTTCTCACTAATAAAAATTCTAAGATGTTATATTTAGTTCCAATTGTAGCACTTGCCAATATAAGAACAGAAGAATTCAAAAAAAAGTATAAGCCGCTAAAGTTAAAAATTGTTAAAAAAGTAGGAGAATCCCTTCTGGAAAAAAAAGAGGATATATTAGAAGAGGACTTACACGACGCTGATATTATAATTGCAACATACGAAGCAATTGATTTTATTTTGCGAAGTGGTAATATGGAGCATTTAGGAAGGATTATGACTATAGTTGTGGATGAAATTCAAGTGTTAATTGACCCTGATCGTGGCTATTTATTAGATGGTTTCATCGCTCGTTTAAAATCTCTTTTTAAAAATGCTCAATTTCTATATCTTAGCGCAACAGTTGGAGAGCCAGAATTATTAGCTAAAAAGTTAGATTGTTCTCTAATT
The DNA here is from genome assembly GCA_019058445.1 of Promethearchaeota archaeon. Taxonomy (GTDB): domain Archaea; phylum Asgardarchaeota; class Lokiarchaeia; order Sigyniarchaeales; family SOKP01; genus LW40-45. The sequence continues at coordinate 39,311 of JAHPZA010000010.1, forward strand.
AGGTATAATAACCGTCCGGTTCCAATTGAACGTCATTTATTATTATGCCTCAACGAAAATATAAAACATAGAAATATAGCAAAATTGATTCGTTCAGCCTTTTCTCATAAGTCAAATTATGGTTTTAAAGGCCAATCAATAATCTTTACTAACACTAGGAAAAAGTGTGAAGCCTTAACTGCTTATCTTCAGAACAGAGGAATTTTTGTAAGAGCCTATCACAGCGGACTAACTAGTGAAGAAAGAAAAGTAATTGAGTTGGAATTTCAATCTCAGAGAATTGCCGGCGTTGTTGCTACCGCAGCCTTAGCGGCGGGAGTAGATCTTCCTGCAAGCCAAGTTATTTTTGAATCTTTAGCAATGGGGATAAACTGGCTTACTGTAGCTGAATTTGAACAGATGCTAGGAAGGGCGGGTAGATTAAAAAAACATGAGTTAGGGTTAGCTTATATTCTAGTTGAGCCGGGAAAAATTTATTCTCCAAAAATGTCGGAAACAGAAGAAAATATAGCTATAAAGTTATTAAATGGAAAAATAAAAGATTTTGAATTAGAGCCCAATGAAGACAGATCCCTTACTGAATTGTTAGCTTTTGTTTCTATGTTCAATCAAGGAATTGAATACAACAAAATTTTCGAGTTTTACGAGTTATTAATCAATAATGATTATAATATCGAATTATTTACTAAAAAATTGAATAATTTAAAGCTTCTTAGAATTAAAGAAAATGAGATCCACAAACCTACTCATATTGGTCAATCCATTGCGAAATCCTTTTTGAGTGTTAATGAAGGTTTAGAAATAATAGAAATATTGCGAAATCAACAAGCGCCTAATATGATTCATTTAGCCCTTGAACTTAAACCTATAAGGAATGTATATCTATCTAAAAGAATCGTAGCTGAATTGTCTAAAAATGTAAGGATGAAATATTTCTCAAACAATTTTTTTTCTGCAAGCGTGCTTTCATTGATGAATGCAGAGTATATCAAAAAAAGAAAATCATTTTCCAGTGATTTTTTACAGCTTATTATGAAATGGATTAATGATATTTTTAATTGTAATTGTAAGGATAATCCTTATTGTGATTGTGGTAGAAAAAATCTAGAAAAGATTATACTTGATTTAAGAATTAATGATGGCTTTACGATTGCACAAATATCTCAATTCTTAGAAGATGAATACGAATTATTGGTCTTTAAGGGAGATTTAATTGATTATTTACAAAACCTGATTTACTCACTGGAGAGTATTAAAAATATTTCAGAGGGAATAAAAAATCTGGATGCAATATATAAACAAGAATTATCTAAAATCCCTAAGGTTATTGAAAACATCAAAGGTTAATTTTTTATGTATTAAAAATTAAATATTTATACAATTATCGATAAAGTAATATTGAGAGAATTCATCTAAGGGTTTTAAAAAAACATATAAAAAAAGCAAAATCTCCTAGAAATGCTATATACAATCTTTCTTTATCAGAGTGAAAGTGGATTATTACTCTTTGATAAGAGCTTTCAAGATATTAGTTCTGGTAAAATGGAACTTTTTTCTTCATTTTTCTCGGCCTTAAAAGCTTTTATAGGAGAAATGATAATAGAGGGATCAACAGAATTGAAAAATATTTCTTTAGGGGATTATACGGTTTTAATTACTTCTATAGATGAAGTCAGAGCAGATTTGGTTGTTATCGGCGATAAGGAAGATAGTAAAGCAATTAATAAGTTAGTTCCAAGATTAATTAAAGAGATTCTAAAACATACAAACGTGTTTCTTGAATGGCAAGGAAAGAGAGAAGATTTTGAAATTTTAGACCAACCTATTTCAGAGATAATATTAAGCCATAAAAAACTTCTTGGAGATAAATCTTTAATAGAGCATCAAGATCTTATCTTAAAATCAATGTGGGCACATAAAAAAGATCTTTCTGCCCAGCAAATTAAGGATTTAACTCACGAAAGACAAATTTTAATGAAGAGGTTAGAAAATTTAATTAATCTTCCTAAAAAACTGGAGATTGCTGAAAATTTATTAGAAATTTCTGAAAAATTAAAAGATGACCAAAATTTCATGAAACATCAAGAAGAAATTAAGGTAATTAAGGATGAAATAAGAGATACAAAAATAAAATTAAATTATTATTTGGAAAAGATTAAAATTACTATAAACCAGGCTGTAAATCAGTTAGGAAATAAACCTCTGAACGAGGGTGATTATAAAGATGTTTATTTAAATTTATATTCATTTAGCAATAAACTTAAAAACATGACTGATTCTAATTCTTGGGAAGAATATCGAAACAATGCTCAGATATTTATAAATAAAGATGAGGTTGAGTTAGGGGAGATTTCTCAGGCAATTTCTAAAACTCTTAAAATGAGTGATAATGTAGAAGATTATATCAACTAAGAAGCAATTTGGTATAAAACTCGATTTGTAAGACTCCCTAAAACATCTCTTTTGCTTATTAGATCGTGTGTATCTCAATAATGTCATTATCTTTCATTTCATAATCTAATCCAACTTTTTTACGCTTTTGGCGAGCTTCTTTACGAATGATAATCGCATAGTCAAAATTTTCTAAGAAGCTTCTATGAATCTTTAATGCCACATCTTTTACTTTTGAAGCTTTATCTATTAAGAGTGGTTTTTCAGCAACATTTCCAGATTGAGAAGTGTATACTTTTATCTTTTCTAAATATTTTAGGATCATATCTCCAAAATCATCTGGAAAATTCCTTTTTTTGGTACTGGTTCCCAAAATTATTGAAAAATTATTAGAATATAATTCTTTTAGAAGCTGAAAGTTCGCTTCTGTATGTGGGAGGTCTCCTTTAGTTGCTAATATTATTGCCTTTTTATACACCATCGCAGGGATTAAAGCATCCACTACTTGTTCAAGGGTAATCGATCCAAAAACCTTTACTACCGCATTCCTTATACCATTTTCATGTACAATTTCCTTAATTTTTTCCGTAAAACTCACTAAATCTGGGTTATTTTTAGCTTCTTTTGTCAAATAAAAGACTTGAATCTTGTTAGAACCTGTTTTTTCTATATTGATTGGCGGAACAGGAACATTTATTCTAATATCTGAATTAGTAAGTTCAGTTAGCATCAAATTCATTTGTTCCTTAATATTTCTAGATAAATCCACACAGAGACAAATTAAATCACAAGCTCTAAGTTGAGAAAGGATCTCTTTTCCATTTCCCACTCCTGTCGATGCTCCCTCCATTAAAGAAGGCATATCAACAATTTGAATCCGAATTTCATTAAAAGTATATATACCAATTTCAGGAATTGCCGTAAATTTGCCTATTTGTTCTTTAGCTGCCCCAGTTAATAAATTTAAAAGTGATGTTTTACCAACACCTGGAGTGCGGTAATCACTAATTAGAATTAATTGGATTCCCTCTTTTTTTATTGAAAAAGGACTTACAATTTTCCCTGTACTTTTTGCCCGTTGCCTATGTTCTTCTTGCTGGCGTCTTAACTTTGCAAGTCTTGACTTGTTTAAGGCAACAATTTTTTCCGTAGCTTTATGTTTAGGGACTAAAGATATGAATTCTTCTAATCTTTTTATTTTCTCATCCAAAGAAGAAGCATCCAAATATCGTTGATAAGCTGCTTTTGCCTCAGGACCAATATTGGAGCTCAAATCTTATCACATTGACACAGTGATTTTCAAAAAAGGCTCTTAAATCTATCTTCTGTTTTTAATTTTAAATCTCCAAGAGTATTATCTATTCTAGCATTAAATTTCTTGAAGAATTTCCCTTTCTTTGAAAAAATATCATTAATGGAATATCTATTTAAGAAGTTTTGAAGTATTTCGTATAGAAGTTTCTTGACTACATCAGAATCTGTTTCTTTTTCAATAATCGCATAAGCAAGTAGAGGTTGTATATTTTTATCATCTCCACCTGGCAACGCAATCATTTCACAATTACATACAAGTTTAAGAGATGCCAGACTAACTACGTTTATATCATCACCAAATACCTCTGAAGTGAAGCTCTCTAGAGCTGAGAGGAATCCTGCTCTTAAATCAGGTTCTAATACATCTGAGGATGAATAATATTTAGTTTCTATTAAACTGCGGTTCCCCAGATTAATACCACATTCAAGTATGGCCATTTCGGCTTCTTTATTAATATATTTTTTGTTCTTTCTTTGATATGTATATGAATAATTTGATTATTTAATTTTTGTTTTTTTTCTTACTCTATATTCAATTGTTTCTTATATGTAATATAAGTATTTTGAAGTAAAAAACTGACTGTCATAGGACCAACACCCCCAGGCACTGGAGTTATTTTACTACACTTGTCTATAACCCCATCAAAATCTACGTCACCACATAATTTACCATCAACTCTGTTTATTCCAACATCGATAATAACTACGTTATCTTTTATTTTTTCTTTTGTTATAAAATTTGGACGTCCAACAGCAACAATTAAAATATCAGCATTCTTAATATAGCTGTTTATATCTCTGGTTGATGTATGGCATACTGAAACTGTAGCATTCCGCTTTAAAAGCATAAATATTAGTGGTTTACCTACTAAGTTAGAGCGATTAATAATAGTAACATTTTTTCCTTTAATCTCAATATCATTATGTTCTAACAACGCAATTATCCCTTTAGGAGTACATGCTGCCATGGTTTCGTCATAATCAAAAAGCTTACCCCTATTGCAAGGATGAGAGCCATCAACATCCTTTATTGGTGATATCTGTTCAAGAAATTCAATAGTATGTTTCCTTAGGTGTTGAGGTAACGGTAACTGTAATAAAATTCCATGGATGGATTTATCTTTATTTAATTTTCTTATATTCTTAATCAATTCATGCTTTGAAATATTTTCTACTAAATTAAGCATCACAGACTCTATTCCAACGTAGGCTGATGTTTTATGCTTTATATTTACATAAATTTTTGAGGCTGGATCTTCACCAACTAAAATAGTAGCCAATTTTGGTCGGATTTTGAGAGTATTTGTTAAATCATGAATATTTGATTTTAATTCTAAATTTAATTTATCAGCTAATTTCTTTCCATCAAGAATTTTATCGTTGCTGAGCATTTTTAATCCTTTAAATGATTAATTTATTAAAAAGATAAATCGAAAATTGGAATAATACAATAATAAATAAAATTATAGAAATTTTATAGTCTTCTTTTTCTCCTAATAATAATAATTGCTACGGCTACTATACCTATAGCAACTAATAATCCGACTAATATCCAATAATTAAACTCTACCATAAAGATTTCCTCATTCAATGATACTGAATCAGCATCAAGTAGGTTTATAATTTCAAGTGCGTAATAAGAATTTATCACTGAGGAATATTTCTGTTCATCCCCATCGTCAATATCTTTAAAACCCCCATCTTTGAAGTTTTGACGATTCAAAATCCACTCTAAAGTCTCTTCTTCATTCTCTAGTTCACCGTCATCAATTAGAGAAATACCCATTATGCAATAAAACGTGCTACTAATCATCGTATTTTCAGCATTATCATCGGGATAGTATCCACCATAGTTTTCTTCATCATTTTCGTTATCTTCATAAAATGATTGAAGATAATCAATTGTAGAATCTTTACCAGCTAGTTCATCAACATCGTCAATCTCATCCATACTAAATATCGCATAATAGGTATTAAGAATAGTTGAGGATGAATCAATACTACCCCCATATCCACCATCACCATTATAACATGACCCAATCCAGTTTTTTGTTAATGTTTTATTAGCGTAATCCTTGTCGAGTAAATCATAGATTTTTAATGCAAAATATGTTGACGCCATAGTAGCGGAAGTTGACGTTTTTGAAGCAGCATAGCCACCACCATTCTGTAAAAGAGAATCTACAAAAGTTCTAATTTTACTCTTTACTGATGAACTCACTTCGTAATCCTCATTAGTATCTTCTAATAGTTCCAAGGATTTCAAGAAAAAATAGAGTTTATAAATATCGGGATCTCCACTATCAACTTCACCCTCGGCACTATCTTCCAATTCCTCAGTAAGGTCAGTTGTATTAATTTCTTTTGTAGTAACTTCAAAAGGATTTTGTTCATTTTGAAAATACTCTTCTGTTTTTAATAAATTAAATTCTTCTAAAATCTCAAGAGCATAGGCAGTAGCATCTGCTAATACTTCATCATCATTATCCACCGAATTTGAAAATCCCTCATCATGAATTTCACATTCATAGAGAAAATCAGTTATATAAGTTTTTCGTGGTTTAGCTAATACTGAAGGGATAATTGAAAAAGTGATAATAAAAACTAAGCTGAAAATTAGTAAAATTCGAATCTTCGAAGTTTTCATTACAATTATCCTAGAGCTAATTATATTTATTTTTTTAAATTTAACTTGGAATTAAAAATTATCGATAAAAATAAAATAATGAAGCATAGATTTTTGAATTGTAATAATCAAATTAGGATTTAAGATAATTTATCAATTAACCTGAAAAAATCTCCGAAATATCTTTATAAAGAAGTTCTGGATTAACCTGAAATTCTTCATAAGAAACAAATAAGGCTTGAAAGCTTGGAAGAGACCCTAATATGGAAGCTCCATTAAAAATTGCATATTGAAGATTATCTGGGATATAAAAATTAATAACTTTACTTGATGTATCAAGATCCATAAATTCCGATGCAACTGCAGTTTTATTAATTACATCATCCATATTTTTCGTTGTCTCCAATGCATCTATTAGTGAACCACAATATGGACAAAATCGAGAAGTATCATCTTTTATTTGTTTCATGCACTTAGGACATATCTTTTCAGATGGCGTCTTTTCTTTCTTTTCCGTTTTTCCGCTTAAATCTAAAGATATTTGGGGTGGTTTCATTTCGGCACCACATTCAGGACAATTCATTTTTCCATCAGCTAAATTTACTAAAGCTCCACATTGAGGACATGTATCTATTGATTTCATCATCCCCTCTAAAGCTTTAAGAGATTCAGATTCGGATTCATTCCTTTCTTTTTTTTTTCGGGGTTTAGGAATAGAGCCTAATTGTGGTAGTAAAGCATTTAATTCATGTCTTAATCTTTCTTCAAATCCGTTATACGATAAATTACCTCCAGACAAGACGATGTGACCCAATAATTCCGCCCAATGTTCATTACTTAACATTTGTAAACAATTAATAATTGATTGTGGAATGCTCATTATATTGTAACCTAGCATAGAAGGTTGAAACATAACTTCTGGAGCTTCATAAAAAATATGGTTGGGAATTTCTTTAACCGATCCATCAGGCATAGGATATGTAAAAGTATCTGTTGCCTTAGGGGGATTTGCTGGATCTAATACAAAATAACAATTTTTTTCTTTAATTTCTTTTATTATCTCTTCTGCTGCGCTGGATTCGATATTAATCCCTTCTCTCATTAAGAGAGATTTTAAATTATGATTAACATCTACTCCTGCAAGATTTAATTTTTGGACAGCTTGATGATGAATAAGACCATTTATTATCGGAACAATCCATGACACCCCATCTCCACTTTCAATAACTAAACCAGTAGTAAGACCCACTGAAAAGCTAGAAAGTATAGGAGATTGCATCATTATTAAAGAATGTACCCTATGTGTTTCAAATAAGACTCTTGCGATATATTCTTTTGTTTCTCTTGGAACGAATGGATGCTCAACATATATAATTGGATATTTTGAAAGGTCTTCAATTCTTAGGAGGGTATAAAAAATATGATTTAAAATTTCATAATAATCATTCCAATCCATAATGTTTCCTCTCTGTATCGGATAGTTGACTTTTAGAACTCCCCGCATCCTCATCGCATCGTTGCCAACATAGACTTCCCTAGCACCTACATCCACCATAACGGATTTATATTTTTCTGTACCAGTTAAACATGGAAACACAAATCGCGGGCTCGGTTCACCAGCAAAACCAACTTTAACATACGCACTCCCGATATCTATAATAATTGGTGTTCCTGGAAGAGGTATCGCATACATCATCAAATTTTTCTTTTATAGTTTTGTTGTTCTTTAAAAAAAATAATATGGTTTTTTCTAATTAATTTTATTTTTTTATTCTTTTCTTTATTAATTAAAATTTATTAATTAAAATTTATACTTGCTTTAAATATTCAAGGAGTTTTTTTAAAATCATTTTTTCCAATACTAGTCCAATTAATTCATTACTTCTATCTTTAACTACAGGTAATCGTTCGATATTATTTTCGAACATTATTTCTAAGGCCTTCTTTATCGTGTCATTTTCTGTTACTGTGTATGGTTCAGGAGTCATTAGATTTTTAACTATAGTATTTGACGATTCTAAACTAATCGCAAATCTTGCTAATCTTATATCTCTTTGCGTGATAATCCCAATAACTTCCTTTTTTTCATCAACGACAGGAAGTCCATTAACATTTTTTCTTAACATTAATAATTCGGTCTTCGAAATCTTCTCGTTGGGGGTGGTATAGAGGGGATTATAGACCATGATTTCAGACACTTTTATTTCACCGAAGCTTTTTAAGCAGTCTTCCCCCATGACATTAACCATTTAATAGAGAGTTATGTCCAAGTTAAAATTTCAAATTATAATGATTGAAGAACATAATCAATGTTAAAATTAAAATCTATTTATCAGTTCATTTTTAAGTTATCTTTGAGCTTTTTTTCAATCTTTTCTATTTCTGATTGCAAATTAGTATAAGCTCTTAGAAGATGTTTACCAAATTCATTAAGTCGTACCCATCCACCTCCTCCACGTCCGCCTTTACCTGTATCAACTGGAGAAGCCCCAGTCCGTCTCTCAATTCTCTTTAAGATATTCCAAGCATATTTGTAAGAATAATTGCACTCTTTTGCTGCTTGAGTAAGAGAACTACTCTTATTTTCGTCAAGATTCTTTAATAAATTCGCCCATCCCGAACCTAAAATACTCTTATTTTCGTATTCTAACCAAAATTTTATACCAAAACCGATTTTTTTTTTCAAATCTTCAAGATCGGGTTCTCCTTCCATAAATAAAAATTGTTTTTGGAGTATATTAACTTTTATAATGAAAAAACATTAAAATAAAGCCATTTTTATTCTTTTAAATATAAAAGGATTTAAAGCGCATGGTCTTTTCAAGTAGAACGACTGTAAAAAATGGTAAAGAACTTATTAAGAACGTTTTTTATTTCCAAGAAGATGCGATGCTCGATTGCAACGTGTATTGTATAGTTGATCATGAAACTGATGAAATTGCTCTTTTTGATGCGGGTAATGGGATATCCTTGAAAGCTTTAATTGAGGGTATGAAAAAATTTGATTTGCAATTTGAAAACATTACAAAAGTCCTATTAACTCACGAGCACGTGGATCATGTTCTAGGAATTTATCCACTGACAAAAATTTTGAAAGATACTCCTCCACAAATTTATGCATATGGAAGAACTGCTGATATATTAAGGAATGGAGATGAATCCCAAATATTTCCAAGAGGATTAGGGATTACTCCTAAAATGCTTGGACTGGAGATTGTCCCTCTAAATGTAATTGATTTAAAGGAGCATAAGGAATTTAAAATTAATTCTGAATTTACGTTCCAAATCCATTATACTCCAGGGCATTCAATTGGATCTGTTAGCTATTATGAGTCCTCTCAAAAACTATTGATCCCCGGGGATTTAGTGTTTTGTGGGGGATCTTTTGGAAGGTTTGATTTCCCCGGAAGTTCATTAACCAGTCTTCAAAAATCAATTAAGCAAGTAAATGATTTAGATGTAAAATATCTTTTACCAGGACATATGAGTATAAGTGATAATGGAAATCAACAAATTCAACTTTCTTATAGAATGGTTATGTCTATTAGTGATTTTAGGTAATATTATTCAAAAAAAATTACTTTAGATAAACTTGAAATTCTGCTCTTCGTCTTTCTAAATGGGAAGGAAGAGTTCCAAAAAGAGAATATATCTTTAATTGTTCAAATGTCATCCCAAATTTCTTTTTTATTATCCGAGTGCTGTGATTAGTAATATTTGAGTTTTTATAACCGAATCCTCCAAGATCTCTTATTAATTGAGCCACAGAATATCTTATATGATTTGATTCGTAATTTCGAATTAGATTGATTGCTTTTTTGAAATAATTTCTCATCCACCTGTCAAAGTTAATTCTAACTGGAACTTCCAAAGATTGAATATATGTATTGAAATCGCATTTCTCAAAAAAATCCAGTCCCTCAATTAATTTAAACATTCGTTTATTCCATAAATTCTCTCCTGCATTATTTATTTCAAATTTCCTTCTAAGATATGACATACTTTGTTTAAAATCAAGATCCATCATTTCATTAAATAATTCTGGACCTAAATTTAAGTAAAATGCACCTGTCTTAGAGCCTATTATATTCTTAATTCCAAATAGTCCCTTAATTTGTTCTAGAAATTTGAAACTACCACTTGTAATTCTTGTAGCATCTTTAGTTCCATCCCCATCATAATATCCAAGCAAAAATGCTAGATATAATTTTCTTAATACTTGAAAAGAAATTCCTTTTTTTCTGAAATCTGGTAATTCAATATTTTTTGATTTTTTTTTTCCTGGGATTAATCCCAGACTAATCAAAGGTTTTACTAAGTCATTATTTGAAATCCTCATACCAAATTCATAAGGTTTTTTTAATATTTTAGCTGTATTTTTATTCAACCTAACAATTCAGTAAGTCTTCTTACCGCAATTTCTTTTTCAACATGACGATTATCAGGTTTAGGTTTTATTGATTGAGAAAACTTTAGTCTATAAAATAGTATCTCAACTCCATTTTTATCAATATAAGTATCTATTTGAATAGATCCATCGGCAAACAAAAATCCAAGCCAATAAGCCTTTTCTAATGTGTTGATAATTCTGAAAAAGTCTTTTTGAAAATCTGGATGATTTTGATATACATTTCCAAATTTGTTTGATTTAAGATAAGTATCTAAAAAGTCAGAAACCGTATTACTTATATATCCAAATTCTTGCCATAAATAATATTTATAATATTCTATTGTTTCTTTTAATAACACATGATTTGGATTTTTTTTTATTTGTGCTTTAATATGTTTAATATGATTTTTCACCATGCCTAAATAAAGGTTTAAATCTCTGTTTGTTAATGTCCTATCTATTAAATTCCCATAATCATTTCTGACTAATTTTTTAAGGTCTTCATAAGGAACAAGTTTTTTAATCCACTCTCTTAAATCTTCAAACAAATCAACTGTTTGATATTTATTATATGAATAATATGGAATATGAAGAAACCAAAGAGAAATTCAAAAGTTTTTTCATTCAAAATGGATGTGAAATTTTAGAGGAGAATGATGATAAGCTGGTTTTCAAATATTTGGCTGAAGGATTTTCATTTTCTTTTCAAGTGGACAGAGAAAATATTGAAGCTTATAATAATGTAAATTCAAGTTATAAAGTAAATCATCCAACTGATTGTTCAATAATGAATGATAATTATAGAGAGGTATTAATTGATTTTACTACTTACAGGGATACACTTGACGAAAGGAGTGAGATATTCTTTGGAGATAAAGAGAATATTTACATAAGAATCGGCAGAGCTAGTAATAATTTTATGATTGCCTTCCTCCTAAACAAAAATCTGTTTAATTATAGCAAGCTTTTTACTACTCCTGAGGATGAAGAAGACCAAAATATTCTTGAATTTTATGATAGCCCTTTTACCATTAGTATCTATAATTTGAGTCAAAAAAATGAAGATGAAAGAATTAAATTTTCAGATAATATGTTCGAGACATGCCTGTTTCAACTCGCAAATTTTAAAAATATTTGCACAGAAATAATTATTGATTGGAATAAATATTATGAGGAACTAGAAGTAGATTATGACTACGAAGATATTCTAGAACAGAAATTTGATTTGCCTAAAGTATTTTACAATAAAGATCTTATTAGATACTATATATTAGGGAAGAGTAGTGCCTTCAATACACATGAGTTTCTTGCGTTTTACCAAATTTTAGAATATTTTTTTATACAAGTGTCCGATGAAAATCTTTATGAGAAATTATCTTATGAAATTAAAGATCCTTCATTCAAACCAAAAGATCATTATTTAGCTAAATTGGTAAGAATTATGAAAGGTCATTCACGAAAAACTAATGAGACTGAAATGCTTAAGAATGTGTTAAAGAAGTTTACAGATTATGAGGATCTTAAAAAATTTATTGAAGATTATGAAGAAGAAATAGGGGAATATATCTATACAAAAATTAATAAGATATTTGGAGAAGAAATGGTGGTAAATTTAGAAGAAGGTCATATTTATGGGAATATTGCTAAAATAATAAAAATAATCAGAAATGCTTTGGTTCATTCCTCCGATATATATGGATATGAAAGACAAGAGCGATATATTCCATTCTCAGAAAGTGAAGAGATCGTCGAAAAACACATACCTTTAATAAAATTTCTTGCAGAAAAGGTATTATTTGCAACTTCTCAATTTATTTGATATGGCTGCAAATTTTTTTTAATATAGATAATTTATTTTTTTTAAAGGTATAAATAGTTTCAATTTAAATAATGTCTTACTGATTTTCTATGATTTTAAAATCATGCGAAATCCAAAATTATATAATTCAAATGAATTATATTGAATTGGTTCACTATTTAGAAATCCAATTTTAAAGGCTTCCCTATATGATCCAGTTCGCACAAAGGGTGAAAACTAAATATTATTAATTATAATCTGAGTAATTGTTCAATAGCTATTTTTGCAGCATTTTTTCTTAATATTCTAATTTAAAGTAGTCTCTGTGAATATGGTGAATATGGACCTGACGGGACTCGAAACTGTGACCTCTTGAGTGCAATTCTAGCTTATTCATGTATATGCATATGTAAAAATTTTTTTTTCTCTCATATAATGCTATAATTAATCCCATCCCTTTTCACTATATATCACTTAAATTTGCTTTATAATAAAAGATGGATGACCTTCCGACTATTATTCTTAGGTTTCTTAAAAATTAATAGGAAATAGAAATATACCTTGGATATGCTTTTGAAGAGATTGAGTATTAAAGTCTAATTTTGGTAGTTCCAATTACTTGTATGTTTGATTAATTTTCTGATAATATGGTTTAAAATTTAATTTTAAAGATTGGTGGAAAATTTACTTATGCTCCAAAATGTTTTTGGACATAAATAGAGTTATATTTGTCAACTACTTGAATAGAATATATCCACAAATAAAGAAGATTAAATTTATTTACAAATAAACAGTAAAATTAGATTAAATGAAGAATTATTATTATTTTAGGGGTCACATATTAATTCTACTTTATTATAATCAATATATCTCGCAAAATCTTTAAATCGTTCAATTTTTGCCATAGAATAAAACCAGTCATCTTTAGAATCAAAATTATTTAAGATGCTATATGATTTATTTTTAAGTCGATTTTCACTTATCAAGATTCCTGTAACACTTAGTAGACTAGCTATCATTGCTGGAGTTAAAATTTTATTCCGGAATTTAAATTCGACAGAGGTGCTTTCAATTAATTCCTTCAGTTCTGTTGTAGAAATCTTAACTTTCGAATCTTGTGAAAAGAAATTCGCCAATTCATACAATAAATACTCATAAAAATCAGGTTCGACAAAGATATACTCATCAAAGACATCCATATTATAATAATCAATCCAATCATAAGTTATTCCAAATAAATCAATAAGATCATCCCGGCTAATTTCTTTATTTTTTTCCAGATAATCATAGATCTCTTGTAAAAATTGAATAGCGTGTCTAGGTGCCGCTCTATGGCATTGATGTAGAAGGAAGTTAATGAATTCTAGAATATCAAAATATTCCTCTAATGGTAATTTAAAAGCCATGCACCACCTCTGTATTATAATATCAAGATTTTGGTTATATAGATAATTTGATATGTCAAATTTAAAATCAAATTTAGGCAATTTTGATAATTCATAAGGAATAAGTTTCTTATTTCTTGTTGATATTGTAGTTATTTCTGTCTCCTTCAATAGATTCAAAAGTTTTGCATAATCCGGAATTTTTAACTGCTCTACGTTTGTAAGAATAACAATTAGATTCATATCTATTCGGGATCTAACAAGTATGAATAACTTCTTTAATTTGTTAAAATTCGAATTAACATAATTCTGCAAGTTATATCTTAATGAAAAATATTGGTTTAGATCTTTGATTATGCGAAATAATATGAATTCTTTACTTTTATCAGTACAATCAATAATCGGTATTGTATGAAATGGTACTTTTATCCTTTTTTCCTTTATTAATGCTTTGAAACATATTCTAATGACTGTAGTTTTCCCTATTCCCAGGATACCTTGGATTATAATATTTAACAAGTAATTATTATTCAGCGACTTTTCAAGGTATCCTGATATAAGTTCAATAAGATCATCTCTGTATTTAAAAACAGATGGAATATATCGAAGATCCCCAATTGCCTCATAACCAACGAATTTGATGTTTTTGGTTGACATAGTGGTTTATAGCCAAGTAAGATAAATTTTTTTTTTTTTTTATTATTTTTAATAAAACTATTTAAACCTATAGTCAAGTTTAAATCTTTGAAAGATTCATGTATTTAGAAAAAGTATTAGTCTGCAAGGAGAAAGATATGCTTATTTCTCTTTTTTAAACAGAAATAATCATTTTTGAACATTAACGACTTCAGTAATATTACCAATTTCGTCATAATGCTCCCGATTTAAAGCTTTCGCTAATGCAATAGGGATAATATTCTTCCGGACCCTGATATTTCATACTTATAATATTTAATGGTCTCTCCATTCGCCCAATAAAGAAAATCGAGCACCTAAAATTTTTTATCAAAATATCTGCGTTTTATTTTAGAGATCCTTTATCCAAACGAATTTATTTTCCCTTTTTTAATGTGTATTCTTTGTTATTATAAATCACAACCCTATCAGACTATATAAAACGGGTTTCTTTATTTACTATAGATGGTTGAACTGGAAGACTGGATCTTCAAGGCATGTGAGCGACTCATCAAAAACGCCTTGGCAAAGATCAATATGGTCCAGCAACCGATTAAGGTCTATTCGGAAGCTTACTATGCAATTGCTTGTTTGGGTTTGCATATAAAAGCTCAAAAGGCAGGCTTGTTCGATAAGCAGCTATGAAAGAAGAATGAAGATATAGAGCGCAATATAGGAGCCCTAGAAGCATTTTTATGGAAGGAGATTTAATAAGTCGTTTAAATATTTTTTGTTTAAATATTTATATATGAACTATATTCAAAAAACAGAAGGGAATTATGAAAAAAACACAATTAATTACATATCAAAATTTCAGAGATATAAATCAAAGATATATTAAATATTATTCCTCATTTACAAACAATACAGTAAGGCTCAATATTATCGATTATCCCCGCTTGAAGGATTATATTATAGAGCATTACAATGAGGAGGAGCTTAAATGGATTTTCAACCACTGTCCCTATACCCTCAAATTAGCGCCACGGGAGGGCGATGTGAAAGAATTTATGAGGGATAATATCAGGCAACATTCTACAATATGGGTGGTAAAGCGTGAAGGCAAAAAGATGGTATTTATCAATAGAGCAGAGGGGGGAATTTTTAGTATAAAAGAAATGAAAGTGCTACGGGATTTAGATGAAACCCTATTAGATTACGATGAATTTGAAGAATATTTATTTGATGATTTTGTTGCTTTGCGCACACGGCTTTTTTGTGAGTCCATTGAGAAAAATTTCCTAGGTAGAAAGCAAGGGCCTAATAATTCCTCAAATTCTCTCGTTGAACAAATTGCAGATATATATAGATATTATGAAGATAAGGTAGAAGTCGATGAGGGGTTAAAAGATAGGGAAGGGATCGTACTGATACTTACGCACTTTAGCTTTTTGGAGGTTCATGACGATGATACCGTTGGAATAGGATTTAAGGTTGATACCCCTCCGAATGTGGCAGCCACCCAGATCCTTAAATTAAAGGAGATCAAACAAATCAAGCAAATTTTAATCTATGAAAATTTTTATGTTAATGAGAGCGGAGAATTTCTGTGGAATCCTAAATTGAAAGTAAAGATAAGCGAGTCGTAATCAGTAAAAAATTTGTATTTAACAATGATTTATAATCGACTTCGATCCTTTTTCTACAAAATTTTGCTTGAAAAATAATGATAGCCTATAAATGTAAAATATCTTCTCCCGAAACATATGGGAATTAGTGAAAATGGAAACAAATCAATTCAGTTTTCTTACAAAATGGTATCATCATTGGGACAATATTTCTAATTTTTCTATTTTTTCATTCTTTTATCTTATAACTTTATGATGCAACATTCTTCGATATAAATAGAATGATTAGGTTTATGAATAAAATCATATTTTATTAATTCACTTTATGGCAGAACCAACGATATTCTTATTTGATTTAGATGGTGTTGTGCTAACTCAAAAAGCGCTCGAATATACCGCTTTAAAACAGCTTAGAAATAAGTGGTACAATTGGCAAAATATTAAAAATTTACGTCTCATTGATTTTGCGAGAATTTTTGAAGAGGGCGATTCTAAAAATAGGTTAAAAGCATTAATACAAGTTAATTTGGCATATAAATCAATAATCCCTAATAGATGTAAGAGAATCTTATTTTTTATTAAATTTCGACGCTCTTATAAGAAGTATGAGAAAATTTATGAGCGCGTAAATCCGCAATTAAAATCTATTTTAATTGAATTAAAAAATCATGGAATTATCTCTGGTATTGTATCAAATACGAGCAGAAAAAGATTAAGTTATTATACACTAAAATTTCATTTGGATGAATATATTTCCTGC
The DNA here is from genome assembly GCA_019058445.1 of Promethearchaeota archaeon. GTDB lineage: Archaea > Asgardarchaeota > Lokiarchaeia > Sigyniarchaeales > SOKP01 > LW40-45. Next base: position 56,218 of record JAHPZA010000010.1, read on the forward strand.
TTTATTTCACGAGATGATGTTCCTGTGAGAAAACCTCATCCATATCCCTTAATATTTGCATTAAGAGAAATTAAACATAAGTTTCAAATTCCTAAGCTTAATAAAAAGACTATTTTTTACATAGGGGATCTTTCTTCAGATATTATATGTGCTAAAGCTGCGAATGTGAATAGTATTGCATTACTCTCTGGACATGGTACAGAAAACCAATTAAGAGATTCAAAACCGGATTATTGTATTAAAGAAATTAGAGATATATTGGAGATTGAGCCAGTCAAAAAATTATTATCCAAGTAAATATTAACCTACTTGATATGTTTAATCTGGAAGATTTTTATGATTATGAAGAAATTGAACCATTAATTATAAGATTAAATAAGTTATTAAATAAAGAGAAATTTACCAAAATCCCCAAAATCATAAAGGAGCTTGAGGAATTATTGGAGGATGATGAGCTTCGCGTTCCAGCGACATATATTCTAAGTATTCTGGCTGAAAATCATATTGAATTGATATCTCCAGATTTAATTGAAAGAATTGAGCCATTTATTAAAGCTGAAGATGAAAAACTAAAAATAAATTCGATTATTATTTTAGGTTTTTTAATTCTTGAAAATACGACTTTTATAAAAAAATATTTTTCTATTTTTATCCATTTATTAGTTGACAATTCCGAAGATGTTAGAGACAATGTGCATTATTTTATTCAGGAATTTATCAAGGATTCTCCAAGCATTATTAAATCTTACCCAGATCTACTTTTGGAAGCTCTCAAATTAGAGAATAAGAAAGAAAATATAATTTCTCTATTAAATTTTTGTAATCACCTTAAGAATTTGGATTTTAAGCAAATTTACAGTTTTAGAGAGATTGCTAGTGAGTTGATTTTGAGTGATGTTATGATTAACTCCCCTGAAATTTTTACAAATTTAGAACATTTACTCATACAATTTTTTCCATTATTAAAAGATGTTAATCTTAATAATTTAAAAGCTAATGACCTGATCAAATTATTGGATAACCAATTTTTAATGAAAAAACAAAATATTTCAAAAATAGCGAAAGCAAAAAACGTTAATGCTCAGAACTATATTGAAGACATTAAAAAAACACGATTAAAAGAGATAGAGATCTATTTTTATATAAAGGATAAAAAAACACTTGAAATTTATTTTTATGAACTAGAAAAAAGTAAGCTTCATGAAATTTTTAATATAAATAATAAAGTTTCATTTGAAAAATTGAAAAAAATATTTTCCCAAATAATAGAAAGTGATTCAGAGTTAAAGCTATTTATAGAAACTTTACTTAAATTAAATTTTATTAAAGGTTACTTCTCAGACTTTTATTTTTATCCTTACGAATACCTGAAATCTGATATTAATAATCAATTTCTAAACAAGGGATTGATTAATATAAAAAAGCATTATGATTTCTTACCCTCTAAATTGGTCCATGATATAATTTTAGAGCTTAATCATGATTTTTTAAGAGGAAAAAATTTCGCTGTTTATTATTCATTTAAAAAAATTATTAAGCAAATTAATAGAGTAGCTGCTAACAATAGCGTTATAGACCTTAAATCTTATAGAAAGAAATTACTTGAGGAAGATTTTATTAAATTAATCAAGAATTTACCAAAGGATTATTTAACCAATTTTCATAAGGGAACTTCTTGGTTAACCAATATAGGAAGAATTCGAATTGAAGATGAATTAGAAAACTCAAAATTAATTGGATTTATAAACATTATCCGAATTTCTGAAAAATTGAAAATAAATAGGCTATTGTTAATGGATATATTACTTTTAAATATAGACCCTAGAAGTGGCATATGGGATAAAAATAAAGAAATTTTTTATTTTTCAAAATATTTAAATGACCGAATTGATGAAATCAATTTAATTTCTGACGAAACTAATAAAAAAGAACAAATTACTGCAGTTGCCGAAGACCTCAATATAGATATTGATCATATATTATCTAAAATTGATGAAAATCTCAAATTAATTGGTAAAGAAATCAAAGATAAGGATGAGATCAATATCTTTGAATATATTGAGAAAACCGGTATGACTTATGATGTATTTTTTAGCTTTATTAATGAATTAGGTCTAAATTACTTTAAAAAAGGAGATCAGTTAATTCTTAGCGCAAAAAAGATAGAAGAAGCAAAAAATAGTATCAAACATAACTTAATTGATAGATCAAAATCTGCCAATCATATTTCGTTAGGAAATTTTGAAATTAACTCAGAATTGATAAAAGAATTAATTGAAGAATTAAGAAAGGATGGTAAGTTAAAAGGGATTTTTCATGAAGAATCGGGCGAAATAGTTTTTTACACATTAAAGGGAATACGCAATTTGATGTTAGAAAATAGCTTTCTCTTTTCATTTGAAGATCTTTTTTATGGAAAAGAATTAGATGAAGAAGAGATAGGTTTTTTGAAAGTAATATTAGAAGATTTAATAAAGGAGAGAAAATTAAAAGGTACTTTTGATATTAACACAAATACCTTTTCAAGTAAAGAACTCTTGTTTGAATTTGATTATAATACAGTGGTGGATGACTTTAGAAAGACGGTCAATAATCATATAAAAAAATTCAATATTGAATTTCAGAAAATCAAGAAAATTTTATCCAAACGAGAGGAAAATATATTTCCCCAAGAAATAAAAATCATACAAGATACAATTGATAGAATAAATCTGAATTACGTAAAATGGAGAGCTCAATTAAATGCTTATGTAATTGAAGCTAATAAAAAATTGCTTAAAGATCAAGGATATAGTTTCAAGAGATATCAAAATTTACCGATTGAAAAAAAGAAAGAAGTAAAGCTTTTTAAAGAAGATCCAGATATTTACGAGCTCTTGGATAAATTTAATCAGTGGGTTAAAATTTTTAATGAAATTGAGCTCAATTATGGTAAAATAATTTTTCTTCAAAAAAGATTAATAAATAATCCAGATGATGAAAACACTAAAAATGATCTTGATGAATTGTTATTATATTTAAATCTAAATAGCTGATTATTTATTATCTTTTATTTATTATTCCTATCAATATGAGAAATGAATTTTTCAACATCAATCTTAGAAGAGGCTCTAATCTTATATGTTTTTGGCTTTATAATGCCATTTTCCTCAAGAATACCTTCCTTTGCGAGAAAATCAAGACTGCGCCAAATAAAATTAATCTTAGATCGATTCGAAGATTTAATATTATAGCATCTTCTAATACGTTTAGTATTAACAATCGTTATGTTGTTATCCATTAATTTATTTATAGCTTCAAGCGTTTCTTTAACGTTTTTTAGGAAAAAATCCATCTAAGCGAAGTACCTCTTAATTAGACTAAATTACGTTATAAATTATTTTAATTGGCTAAAATATTCAAGTAAAATATTAGGTTTATAAATATTGGGTTTATGAGTGTAATTTTATAATATATAAAATTATATTTTTAGGAGTTTATTAATCTTTTTTTCTTAAAAAAAAATCTTTTTAAAAAGTAAGAACTGTAAAGTTTATAGATTTTAATAAATTACATCGTGAAAATTCTAAAAGATTTTAGGTAATTAGCTCTAAATTTCGATTTTATTATATTTTAAAAGGTATTATTAAGATATTAAGGAAAATTCCATAATTTAATGGCGAAAAACTCTTTTTCCACAAAAAACTAGAGCACAATCCAGCTCATCAGCTCGTTTTATAATCATATTATCTCGAATTGAACCACCTGGATTAATTATTGCTTTCGCTCCCGCGTCTACAGCAACTTCCAATCCATCTGGAAATGGGAAGAAAGAGTCTGTTCCCATAAAAGAGTTTTTAAGTTCCTCCTTATGTCCGAATTCAATAGCTTTTTGTACAGCTAATTTTACAACATGAACACGACTCTGTTGACCAGCACCTATGCCAATAGAATAGAAGCCAGAATCATACATTTGAGCAAAACAAGCCGAATTTGATTTGGCCCATTTTGATACCTTATAAGCGAATATTAAGGCTTCTTTTTCGCTTTCACTAACAGAATTTTTACTTACAACATTCCATTCTTTAATTACAGGTTTATAGTCATATTCTTGTACTACAACTCCGCCCAATGTGGAACGAATTTCCAATTGTTTATAGATTTCATCTCTTTTTTCAAGAAAATCCCCAAATTCTAAGATTCTCAGGTTTTCCTTCTGCCTTAGGATTTCTAAAGCTTCTTTATCAAAAGTCGGGGCTAACAGTACTTCCACGAATATTTTCTCTTTATTTACTATAAAATCTGCAACTTCCCTTGTTAATTCATGATTGACACCCCATATCCCACCAAATGCGGATAATGGATCGCAGCTAAAAGCCATTTGTACTGATTTCAATTGTGTTTTCGTGTCTATTGCCATCCCATTTGGAGATGTATGTTTTAAAATTGCTGTTACGTGGTGTTCTGTACCCATATCAAGTAACATTTGCATACAAGCATCAATATCTAAATAATTATTAAATGAAATCTGTTTACCCCCTAATTGCTTAAAACTGTGTAAGCCTTGTTTAGTAGAGATATCGCGATAATAAGCAGCATTTTGGTCCCAATTTTCTCCATATCTGCAATCTTGGACTTTTTCATAGATTTTATAAATTCTATCTCTCATTTTTACATCAGGATTATAATATTGCTGCAAATAATTCGCAATTGATAGGTTATAATCAGCCATAATAGCAAATACTTCCTGAGCTAACATAGCTCTAGTTTTTTCTGTTATAGCCCCTCTATTCTTTCTCATTTCACTTATTATCTCATCATAATATTCAGAACTTGGGATCACTATTACGTCTGGATAATTCTTTGCAGCCGATCTAATCATCGTTGGACCACCTATGTCGATCATTTCCAATGCTTCTTCTAAAGTAACATTTGGTTTCTCAATTGCCTCTTTAAATTGATATAAATTACATACAACCATATCTATGGAACGAATATGGAATCTTTCCGCGTCTTCAATATCTTTTTGAACATTTCGACGATATAAAATTCCACCCTCTATTTTTGGATGTAATGTTTTAACTCTTCCATTAAACATTTCAGGAGATTGAGTATATTCAGAGATTTTTACGTATTTGATTCCATTTTGTTCTAATAATTTGCCAGTACCTCCAGTTGACAAGATTTCTACCCCAAATTCATTTACCAAGGTTTTTACAAAATTTAAAACATTTGTTTTATCAAATACACTTACAATTGCTCGTTCAATTTTTTTCATAGAAACCAATCCTAATAAAATGATTCGAAATTATGATTCCAATTTAGATTAATATTAGAAATAGTTAAAATTTAATTAATTAACGTTTAATAAAAAGAAAAAATTTAGGATTTTAAATCTTAGATTGTTTTTCATAATTAAAAAGGTAATATTATTTTAAATTGGGCAAATCTCCAATCACATCTTTTCCACGCTCAACTATTTCGGGATTTTTGAGCAATCTTACGCCACATTCAGTTAATACTGCTTTTTTCTCTTCTTCATTAAAAATATTTGCTTCAAATTTTTGAAATTTTATGTATTCTATGGCTAAATTTAATCGTAGTAGTTCATGAAAAATAAATCTTATATCCATATTGCACCCCGCAATTAATAACTCATCAGTTTTATGTTTAATTGCGTTTTTGATAAGAGACCCAATCGTAGCACTAACACGGGGAACTATGAACTGCATTATTGAAGTTGTGGCTACTAAGGCAACTTTTTCTAAAATTTTTATCCATCGATTGTTATCAACATTATAAAGAACCCAATCCACTTCAAATCCATACCTTTTATCAGGTTCGACAAATTCCAAATATTCCATTTCTTCAATTTCATTGTTAGGCTTAAATGAAAGACTAACTTCTCTTAATTCATCGATATATAAAAGCTCTCCATCCTCTCCAGAGTAAGTCTTAACTTTATCTTTAGGAACTTGAAACAACTCGAAGCACATTAATATCGCAGTTTTTACAATACTAGGTGGATCTTTAATAGTTGTTTTTAGTGTTTCAAGCGATTTTCTTGCCATTCTGATATATTCTAATAGTTCATCTTGATTACTAATATTGATTTTAGCTGCTAGTGCTTTAGGATCTTTATCGGCGAATTCTAAGAATACCCCTAAGTTATCTATTTGAGTTTGCTCAATTATATTAGTTACATCCTTTTTTGATAATCCTTTTTTAACTAAAAAGACTTTTAAAGGCCCTTCTCTTTCAGATATTTTAATCTTTCTTTCTTTTACTTTCTCACGTAATTTTTTAATTGCTTTTATGACCCTTCTGTCTTCTTGTTTATCAAGTTCATCAAAATTAAGCAATTTTTCTTCCTGAGATCCCGGAAAAAGTCTCTCATCTAATTTTAGAGTTTTCGAGTCAAATTCTTCTTGTGGACTGAAAATCGTAGAAAATGCAAATCTTAAATTGCCTCTAACGTCAACCATACTAAATTCTCACTCATATAGAAATTTTAATAAATAATACAAGAAGTTCCTTTTAATATTATGTAATATGTTGCGTTTTCGGTTTAATATTTAGGTAGACTTAATATTAAATGTGAAAGTAGAGTGAGAATAGAGATTAAATAGGACTTAAGAATAGAGCTAATATTTTCCCAATAGATCATGTGGTCTTGCTTCTGTTTGTCCTATGGCAGAAATTACTCCCATTTTCGCAGTTCTCATATTTAGAAGATTTTGAGCTCCTGCATATATCATCCCGTTAGCTAATCCTTCCTTTAAAGTTTCTAGCATGCTTTCTAATGGTCCAGTAAAGGGTACATAGTCAGATACACCTTCAGGAAGCATTTTAGCTTCAACACTGTATCTATCCAATACATAATTCGTAGTCCGCGCTTCCTTTGAGCCCATCCCTCTATAAATCTTTACCTTTCTCCCTTGAATGGTATCTAAATATCCCGGGCTTTCGGTTGTACCAGCAAAAAAATGGCCAGACATAATCATATCAGCGCCGACTGCGAATGCTTTTGGTAGATCTCCTGGATTTTTAAATCCTCCATCAGCGATTAATCCCATTTTGGGATTATAGTCCGCTATAGCGTCTGCAACTTCAGCAGTGGCAAACAAAGTTGGAGCTCCAACTCCAGTTTGGATGGAGGTAGTACAAATTGAACCAGAACCCATCCCCACTTTCAATGCAATAAGTTTTTCAGGATAGTCGCATTTAGTCAAAATAAACTCAGCGGCTTCATAAGTCCCTATATTCCCAACGATAAAATCACCTTCCAGTAAATCCATTAATTTTCGCGTACCTTCAATATCATCTTTTTTATAAAAATCTGCTACATCTATGAAGAATATATCCGAATATTGGTCGATTTCTTTAAGTTTTGAAACTGCCTCACTGGATGTCGGGTATTTTGGACTAATTGCTAGAGCACATAGTAAACGGCCTTCTTCATCTATTGTAGCTAAGGGGAACTCGGGTTTTAGATCCTTTTTAGTAATTAAGCCTCTTAAGTTTCCATTATCGATTATAGGTAATTTTTCGATTCTATGCTTGAATAACATTTCTAAAGCCTCTTTACGGGATGCATTTGGTTTAATAGAAATTACATCCCTTGTCATGAAATCTTTCACATGCCCCTTTTTGCATTCCTCTTCTGAATATGGAATGTCTCTTTTTGTAAATATTCCACAGACCTTATTATTTTCATCAACTACTACTAATCCGCTAATGCCATAGTTTTCCAAAAAGTCTTTTGCTTTATATAAGGGTTCATCTGGTGTGATTGTTGCTACATCTTCAATAACAAAAGATCGAGCTCGCTTTACGTGGCGCACCATTTTTAATTGTTTTTCAAAGGAACAATTTCGATGTAAAACACCTAATCCTCCAAAAAGTGCCATTTTAATTGCCATTTCTTCTTCTGTGACGGTGTCCATTGCTGCTGACATTATTGGTAAATTAAATTTATACTTTTCTCCTAATTTAGTAGAAATATCGACTTCACTTGGTCCAAAGCTAGTATATCCCGGAAGGAGAAGAACATCATCAAAAGTTGTGATTAACTCATTTGTATGGGCTTTTTTACGGAAATAATCTGACATTTTAAATTCACTTATTTGTAATATTTTCTTCAAATATTAATTATAAAGCGATTACTAGGTTATAAATCTTTATCACGAACAATAATATAAAAAGGAAAGCTCTGAACAGAATTTTCTTGTTTTTATTAATAATTTAATAAAACATGATTAGGGAAATTGAAGGATTAGCTATCTAAGTCTAAACTGATATTAAGATATTTTTACTCTGACATTAATTCCTCGTTTTGCTAATTCCTCAACAAAATAATCTCCAGGGATTGCTAATTCGACGGGAATAGCCCCTTTTTGAACTTTTTCCTGAGCCATCATGATTGCTACAATTGAAGCATCCCAACCTGTTGTTCTCTCCATCGCTGTAAATTCTGTGCTTTCATCGTAATAGTCAATTAAATCTAAAACAACTTCCGCTTCCTTTCCATCTTTCAACCCTAAGCATTTAATTTTAATAACTACTAAATCTTTATCTCCCGGTATAACGACTTTTGGTTCTAAAAGAGCATGAAGTACTTCCCGAGGAACAATCTTTTTATTATTTATTATTAAAGGCTTTAAATCAAATAATCCTAAATCCCACCATGCTCTTAATTGTGTAAAATGTCCAGGATAACGAACCGTTTTATTTTGGTATGTCTTAAGCTTTCCTTCGAATGTCCAAGGTGCTGTCGATGTACCTCCTCCAGTTGTGAAGGCTTCTAAACGACCTACGGGGGGAGAAAAATCTATTTCCTCTAGCTCTTCTAATGGTTGAATCTCAGTAAGTTTCCCCTCTCTTAAAAATAGGGTGGGTTCAGCATATTCATTTGTTAATCCTTCAACATTAAAAGTCAAAAGATAATTAAAAGGCGGTCGGGGATTCTGAGGTAGACCACCATCCCACATGAGAACATCGCGTGGTTCATCTAATAGACTCATGGCATATACACATAATGTTGTTCCCATTCCTGGTACTTGCCCACAATCAGGAACAATGCTTATACCTGCTTCTATAGCCTGAAAATTGAGTTTCAATTGCTCTTTAACAAGGTCGGTATTTCCCCCCAAATCACACATACTTGCTTTTACTTCTATAGCTGCTTTAGTAATATCTAGATTATAATAATAAGGTACAGAACTAAGAAAAGCATCAACTCCATTAAGAAAATCAATCAGAGAGGAATGATCCTTTACATCAACTTGCTTGGCTTCTGCTATTTTTATATTGAGTAGGCTATTAACTCTTTTAGCAGCTTTTTCAGCATTTGCAATAGATATATCACCCAATAAGACTTTTTCAGCATCGCCATGTTTTGCCATATCATATGCGGCAGCTGTTCCTTGTCTCCCTGCACCAAGAACAGCATAATTATAACCCATATCTTATCCCAATTAAATTAGTTCAATTCTAATATATTAATAAATGAAATTTAATACGCTAAAAATTACATGCGAGTTAAATTTTTTCTTTGCATATTCTGAATTCTTGGATCATTTATGAATGCATCTAAGGTTTCAATAAATTTCTCCCTATCTTCTTTGATATTTGATGATTCTATTGCACAATAATTCGATACGTGATCATTAAACACTTGTGAAGTGACATTTTCACCCAGATTTGCGATGATGTCTCTCTCTTCTTTTAAACATTCAATAGGTTTCAATAATTTAAATTCCCCAGATTTCCATTCTTTCCAGAGGGGAGTATTGGGCATAATATTTAGGGTTCTGAACCGAAATATAGTGGGATTTATCGCTGTTAACACTCTTGCTGTCTCTTTAACATGTTCTTCAGAATATTTATAACTGCCTAATCCGAGAATAATATATAAACTTAGCTTAATTCCAGCGTTTAATACTTTTTTACCTGCTTTTATCATTGATTTCGCATTTGTACCTTTTTTCATAATTCTTAATATCTCACTAGAGCCACTTTCTAAACCCATGTAAACGATATCTAAGCCTGCTGCAGCTAATCGTTTTAAATCTTCATTACTTTTTCGTAAAATATCCAAAGCCTTAGCGTAGCTACTCACTCGAGGCACATTTTTTAGTCTTAATCTCACATATTTAATAATCTCAACAAGATAATCGGTTGGAGCTGAAGTGGGATTACCTCCCGCTAAAAAGACTGGAAATCCGTGATAATTCATTTCTACTTTTTGATCAATATCTCTCAAAACATCTTCTAATGGTCTTATAGTATAATCTTGACCCCCGCCATAAATCCCCTTATAAGTCCCGCAAAACCTGCATTGATTCCACGAACAGCCTCCTGTAACAGCAATCAAAACAGAATAAGCTTCAACCGGTGGTCTAATAATTATTTGTTCAGGAGGAAGTTTTTTGCTCATCAATTTTTATCAAATGTTTTTTATTAGTAAGATCATATATAGATAAAATATTCGCTAATTTAGATTTTTACATTATAAAATAATATAGATTTCGATTATTTTTTTTGGCAAGCACAATTTAATATTTATAAATAAGAAAATAATCATCTCCAACATTTTTTGGAACTCAAGTATGTATGATAATTCCAGAAGAAAATATTAGTTATGCTTTTAAGATAGTATTAATCGGTGCTCCAGGGGTTGGAAAAACATGTTTATTTAACAGATATTGTTTTAATTCATTTGATATAAATACAAAAATGACATTAGGAATAAGTTTTCATTCTACTTATTTAAGAATCAAATTTCCAAAGATTAAGAGTAAGAAGGAGCAATACGCAGTCAATTCGATCTTCGACTTTGGAGGTCAAGAACGATTTCGACCTATGCTACCAAAATTTTTAGAGGGAGCAAACGGGGCATTATTGGTTTTTGATTTAGTTAATTTTTCATCATTTGAGCAATTAGATTATTGGCATAATATGCTTGTTAACCATACAGGAAGCTTAAATATTCCAATCTTATTAATTGGGAGTAAAAGTGATTTATTAGATAAAACTTCAGAAACTGAAAGGGTTAATGATGAACTTATCATGGATTTTATTAAAATGAAAGACCTAGATGGGTATTACAAAACAAGTGCGTTAGAAAATTATAACATTTTAGATGTTTTTAAGAATTTAACTAATTTAATGTTAAAAATCCATAATTCAGGAGCCGTTGTCATCTAATTTAAGCCATTGAGAAAATTCTTTTCTTAAAATTCACGTAAATAAATGAAATCGCTAAATTCATTAAAAAATTCTTTTTGTTCTCTATTGAGGTCAGGATAAATTTCTCTCAAATGCTCTTTAGCTTCCTGTACTAAATTTTTACTAAAATGTTCCGCTATTATTATTGCGTTAGTTTCAGCAAAAATTTTCATAACTTCATTAACGTCACTTTTAGTTGTATCAGGTTTGCGATAAATCTCATTCAACTTCTTTGACTGTACTTCATCAGTATTTTGCACAGCTAAAATATAAAGAAATTTCTTCTTTCTATCTTTAATATCAGACTCAACATCTAATATATCATCTCGAATAGCATGGGCCTGACCTATTCTTAACATGGCTTCGGATAAGGGTTTTATCTGATAGTGGATATTTCCTCTTGCAAGGATGGCCCCTATTTTAGCAGATTTCTCTAATACTCTTGCCCTTTGCATCTCAGCTATGTTAAGATATTGTTCTAGAGTCATTGTAATATTATGATACTCCATGTATTCTTCTATAATCATACCTTTCATTAAATAGTCCATTGCTTCAGAATATTCATTAATAGCTAATAATTTTAGCTGATCAGGAAATTTAGAAAAACGAATTATATCCAATCCTGTAATATAACCAAGAGATCCTCCAAGAATACTTAAATCTCTCCCATATAATTCGATTAATTTATCCTTCTCAGATATATCGACTGATTTATAGACATTATTAATTTCGTTTTGTAATTGCTTATGAAAAGCCGGTTCACCCCTTCTCATATCATCATTATCAATTAAATCGTCATGAATTAAATGCCCACTGTGAAGAAACTCTACCGCCATTGCTACTTTTCTGATTTCCCCTAAATTATCTTCTAAATACATTGGATTAATAATTCCATTAAAAGCAGCAATCAAGAGAATAGGATGAATTCGTTTAGCCTTGCTCTTCTCCGGTATGATGAAGTTTCTCATTTTGCTATTAAAATCTGCAAAAAGTAGCTCTTTTTCTTTTTTATTAAGTTTATTGAAAAATTTTTCTAATTCTAGATTAATAGCCTCTCTTTCAGATTTAAAGAATTCTTCAATCATCTAAGACCAACTAATTTTATTAAAGGCAATAATTTAATAAAATAAATATCATAATTATTTATCTTTTTTTTGTAAAAGTAAATTTTAATTATGAACATAAGTAATTTGGTCTAAAAAATTAAAAAAAAATGTATAAATCGACACTCCGTTCTGAATAAATCTGCTTTCATTTATCTAATACATAATATGCTTTTAACTCATAAGATTCGCATCTTTCCTACTCACGATCAAGAAATTGTTTTAAGGGATCTAGCAGAAAAATGCAGATTAATTTATAACTTTGCGTTAGAGGAAAGAATAGAGGATTGGAAGCAGAATAAAAAAAGAAGTAAAGAAGAGAGGCTTTATATCAGCTATACAGAGCAACAAAATAACTTGCCACATCTAAAAAAAAAATATCCAGAATATAAATGGGTATATTCGAAAGTTCTCCAAATGACATTGAGAAAACTTGACGAGGCTTACAAATCTTTTTTTACTAAATGGAAAAAAGGAGATACTACAACCCGTCCCCCGAAATTTAAAGGAAAAAAATATTTTACAACGTTATGTTATAATCAAAGTGGATTTAAAATCGAAAAAGATAAGATTGAGTTTTCCCATAAGCATCCCTCGAAAACATTATTAAATTTTAGTCTCAAATATCCATTTCATTATGAAAACAATGAAATTAAACAAGTAGAACTTTTTCTAGATTCACAAAATCGTTGGTTTATTTCAATTAATTATGAACATTTAATCCCTAAATATAGAGATAACGGACTATATCAGGCGATTGATTTGGGAATATCTAATCTCGTTTCCGCCGTAAACTTAGATTTCAAGTTCGTTCAAGTCAAAAACAGAAGGGCGGACCTTTATTGGAGGAAAAAAATCGAGGAAGTCCAATCAAAACGAGACCATTGTAAAAAATATAGCCATAGATGGTATAGATATACCACAAAACTCAACAAAATGAAGCGAAAATGTGCACATCAAATGCGTGATTATCAGCATAAAATTTCCAAGAAAATTGTTTCAAATACAAAAGCAAATACTATCATCATTGGAGATTTAGATGTGAAAAAAATGGCTAAAAGGAAAAAGGGAACGGGAAGCTCGTTAAAAAATAAAATGAATAAAACATTAAACCACTCCATACAAAATACTGGGTCTTTAGGACGATTTGCCGAGTTCTTAACCTATAAAGCCAAGCTTGTAGGTAAAAGAGTAATAAGAACTGACGAGTCGTACACCTCCCAAGACTGTTGCTTGTGTGGAAAACGGGTCAAAAGAAAAATATCCGAAAGGACTATCAATTGCGATTGTGGAAATCGTATGGACAGAGACCTTAATTCTGCTGTAAATATTATGGTAAACCTCTTACATAATAAGCATGAATATGATTTCCTATTGCATCAACCCTCTTTGAACGAGGAATCCTTCCTTACTCGGTTGGATTTGCTACGAAACACAGCCCTATCGCCGTTATTTACGGGAGATAGAGGACTCGTAGTGAAGGCGAAAAATCTATAAATTTTTAGATATTTTTACCTATGTTCAATTATTGAACTATCTTAATCTAATTCATCAAAATAAAATAAATGATTGAAAAATGAAGTTAGCAGTTATTTCAGACACACACGATCATAAGGACAATATTTTAAAAGCAGTTTCCATAATGAACGAAAGAAATGTTGATGCCTTAATACACTGTGGCGATTATGTGGCCCCTTTTGTAAAGAGATGGTTTGATGGATTGAAAAACAGTATAAAAAAGAATTTCTATGGAGTTTGGGGTAACAATGATGGAGAGAGAGTGTTTTTAAAGCAAAATCTTGGACAAATTTGCAATATTGTGGGTATGGAAATTAATAAAGAATTTGATGGTAAGAAAGTTTTTGCTGCTCACATGCCAACACAAGAAACAATAGACGCCTTAGCAAATTCCAACAAATACGACATTATTTTAACTGGTCATACCCATGCTGTAGTAAATGAAAAGTATGAAAACGGAGTATTAGTTGTAAATCCCGGAGAGGCTTGTGGATATTTATCTGGAAAAGCAACATTTGCTATAATCGACCTCGATAAATTGATAGCTGAAATAATAGAATTATAAATTTTATTACTTCTTTTTCTTTTTTCAAAACCTTTTATTTAGGAAATCATAATCTTTATTATGCTACCTTTAGAGGATATTACAGTTTTAGATCTCACAAGAATGCTGCCAGGCCCCTACTGTACAATGATTTTAGGGGACTTGGGAGCAAATATTATTCGTGTTGAAGATCCAAATTACCCATACGCAAATCCCCCTCCTTTCTTTCAAAAAGGGAGATATCGTGAAAGTGCGTTCAATTCTATTATTATGAGAAATAAAAAATCTATAACTCTTAATCTGAAAAAAGAGAAAGCAAGAGGAGTCTTCTATGAGTTAGTAAAACATGCAGATGTAGTTTTAGACACTTATCGTCCTAAAGTTATGGATAAATTAAAGATTGATTATGAAACTCTTTCTTCAATAAATCCTTCAATTATATGTTGTTCTCTGACAGGATATGGTCAATATGGCCCCTATGAACAAATAGCGGGGCATGATCTGAATTATATCGGTATTTGTGGAATATTAGATTTAAATAGACAAAGAGCTATTTTTGGTCAAGAAAATCAAGAAAGACCCCCTATAGTTCCCGGACTTCAAGCGGCAGATGTTGGAGGGGGGTTAGTTACAACTATAGGGATACTTGGAGCACTTATGGAAAGAGAGAGGAATCCTGAAAAGAGGGGGCAGTATCTAGACATTGCAATGACAGATTGTGTTTTCTCTTTTATGCCTATGGCCGCTGCATATCATTTCTCTAAAGATTTAAATGATGGAAAGATAACACCTATAAATCCTTTACATGGAGAACTTCCCCTTTATGCGGTTTTTAAAACAAAAGATAATAATTATCTATCTGTAGGAGCCATTGAGTTAAAATTTCGGCGAGAAGTATTTTTAGGGATTGGTCGTGAAGATTTAATATTAAAAGGAAATCCTGTGGGTGAAGAGAAAGAATATGTTTATGAAGAAATGCAAAAAGAATTCTTAAAGAAAACTCAAAAAGAATGGATGGAAATATTTATCAATAAGGATGCTTGTGTTATGCCAGTTAATTCATTTGAGGAAGCATGTGAAGATCCTCAAATTAAAGCTCGTAATATGGTTGTGAAGCTTGAACATCCTAAATTTGGGGAAGTTCAAAATATTGCTTCGCCAATTAAAATGTCGAGAACTCCATTGAAAACTAGGAGTTTAGCCCCAAAAGTAGGACAACATACAAAGGAAATATTAAGGAATCTCAACTATTCTGATGAAGATATTCGGGACCTAAAAAGAAATGGGATTATCTAAAACCTCAGCATTTATATGAATACGTAATCAGACAGATATAATATGCTTATGAAAGAAGAAATTGAATCACTGAAAGAACTTTTAGAAGTAAATCCAGATAACATTAATGCGTGGATGAATCTTGCTCAAATCTACTATGATACAGGAGATTTTGAAAATGCTATAGAAACTTTTAAGCAAGCTTTAAAAATTGAATCAGATAATGCTTTAATATGGCAGAATTTGGGATACCTTTACAATGAAAAAGGTTTATATCATGATGCTATAGAAAGTTTAAGAAAGGCTCTGGAGATTAACCCAAATTTATCGGTCGCTTGGACAGAATTAAGTTTTTCATATATAGAATTAGCTGATTATGATAAAACGATTGATGCATGCAAGCAAGCATTAAAAATAGATGAGAATGATGAAACTGCTTGGACAAATCTCGGTTCTGCCTATTATAACAAAAAACAATATAAGAAAGCAATTGAAGCCGTGAGAAAAGCTTTAAGGATTATTCCTAATTTAGAATTCGCACAGACGGTTTTAGAATTAGCAGAAAAAGCGAATAAAGAAAATAGAAGATTGGAAACTTAATAACATTTATTTAAGATTTCTTTTATATATTTTAAAGAATACTAAATTTTCTAATTGAAATTATTATTCCATATTTAAAATGTCAGAAGAATCCAACAAGAAGGAAAGAAAAGAGGGAAAAAAAGCTAACGATCAAGAATCACAACATAATGAAGGACAACCAATAAAAGAAAACCATGAAAACCTAATTGAAAAACCTGTGATTATTAAAGCTGAAGCCTATAAAACAATTATATTATATGCCAGTCGATATGCTAATAAATCTATTCCACAAGAAGAATGGAAAGAAATCTATGGAATTTTAATTGGATACTCTGACAATGATTTTATATATGTTGAAAAAGCTGAAGCAATGACGTTTGGTCATAAATATGATGTAGAACTAAATGTAAAACATTTAGGTTTTATTGAAGAAATTGAATTAAAGTATCAAAACGAGGGTAAATATATGATTGGATGGTTTCACTCCCATCCTAGTTTCGGGCTATTCTTCTCAGTTATCGACCTTATAAATCAATATAAATTTCAGCAAGTGAATAATGATTTCTGTGGGTTAGTATTCGATCATACTCTTCTTGGGCAAAAGAAAGAAGAAAAAATAGAAGCCGAAGATGGAACTAAGCATAAAATAGCAAAATATGACACAGGATTTGAAATTTATCGTTTATCAGATATTAAAATGAATATAGACGATCCTCAATTTGAAAAAAATTATCATAAAGTAGACTATATTGTTGAAGGACTCAATAAATTCTTTTTTGCTAACGTTTTAACTGAACTTTCTGCCTTAGTCTCTGCTGGAAAACCATTACAAGAGGCGTATGGTGAACATTATGAACTTGAATCTTCTGAAAAAAAGGAGGAGATAAGAAAAGAAAGTTTGGTTAAAATCCCTATTTCAGATGATATTGAGTTTGATGTGGACGATTTTTTTTATGGAGATCTTAGTAAAAAAGAAAAAAAAAAAACACAATTATGTGAGGAGGCTGAACAACTTATCTATGAGGGAAACCAAGCTTTTGAAGAAAGAAATGCATTTATGGGTGTTGAAAAATACCAGCAAGGTATAGAACGATATAAGAAAATCAATGATAGAGAACGAGTCTTTGCCTTACTAAGGAATTTAGCAGAGCATTGTATTGCTTCAAATCATCAAGTACTAGCGAAAAAATTTGCCGAGGAATTATTCAGTTTATCTGAGAAATATAACAACCTATTTTACAGAGCTGAAGCGAATTATTTAGTAGGATACCTTTCTCTGAAAGAAGGAGAAAATGAAGATTTAGAATCAGCATTAAGACAAATCCAAAAAGCTTCAATTGATTATGAAAATGCAGGAGATTTTGCTGGCGCTGGCAAATGTTATCATAAAATTGGAACAATTTATCAATCTCGTTTAATGAGACCTTATAATGCCTGTCTTTTCTATGAACAGGCTTTAAGAAGTTTCAATCAAGCATTACTTAAAGGACATCCTTTACGTACTTCGATATGGAGTAAAGCAGAATTATTATCCCAAAAAATAATAGAACTAAAAGATCTAGTTGAGGAACTAATTCCAAAAATCGAAAACACAGAAGAAAGAAAAAAAATTATAGAAGATCTTAATTCAATTAATACTACTTTTTAGATTTCATAACTATAGGTTTGAATTAAAAAATCAAAAAAAATATATTTTGTGAAATATTATTTTATTTACTCTTTTTAGGTGAGAAAAAAAATTCCACGAAGAAAACAAAAAGTTAAATATTCTCGTAAACTTGCGTGTCAACATCTTGAACCTATAGGTGATATTTCTAATAGTTTACAACCTTTATGCTATTGCCCTGAGAGGGATCTGGTACTTGGAACTAGAGCGTATGTATGCCAAGTATGTTCTCTCTATAACCCTCGTTCAAATATCTCGATATCGGAAATTTATGCTGAAAGTAAAAAAATTGCAGAAAAACAAATAAAAGAGAAAAAATTGGAATTATCTGAAGTTGACATTGAGGATATAGAATTAGAAGAAGATGTTGACTTATCCATTGACGAATTTGAGGAAGAAGAAGAAATTCAATTAAAATTTGAAAAAAGAAAAGCCGGGAAAGCCGATGTTGAGGATAGTGATGATGAATTTGCTGAAGTTGAATGTCCGTTCTGTGGTGAATTATTTGATGATCTCGCATCACATATTCGAGAATGTGAATTTGCGCCTGAAGATGTTAGCATAGAAGAATATTTACCCTCGAAACCCAAAAAAAAAAGAAAAAAGAAAAAAGGGCCTGCTAAAGCTGCAAAAGAAAAAGATGGTAAAGCTGCGGGAAAGGCATCAAAAGATAAAAAAGCTTGTCCCTACTGTGGAAAGGAATTTGTTAGATTGGGACGCCATTTAAAATCTTGTTCCAAAAGACCTGAGGATGCTGATGAAGAAAAAGAAACAAAATTCTTAAATGGAGAGCTTGATTCACTCTAAGAAATATTTATTTATTATTTTACAATTAATATATGACAGAAAAGATTAATTATTGCGAGCCAGTTTTTAGACCCCCAAGTGAAGCTTATTCTTTATTAATTCAACTTACTGAAGGCTGCACTTTCAAATGCGACTTTTGTATGTCAAATCTTCGAAAACATTTTCTTGTTAGAGAAGTTGAAGATGTGAAAAAGGATCTTAATATTGCTAAAAAGTTATATGCTAATAGGATTAAAAAGATTTTTTTTCTAGATGGTAATGCAATGGTGACTCCCGCTGAGAAGTTGCTTGAAGTAGTAAAATACGCGAAAGAATTATTTCCAAATTTAGAAAGATGTGCGGTCTATGCTCATGCAAAAGATATCCTCAAAAAGTCTGATGAGCAGTTAAGAGAATTATCAGATTCAGGATTAAAAATGGCTTATGTGGGATTTGAATCAGGGTATAATAAACTTTTAAAAGCGGTCAATAAGCATGCAACTAAAGAAGAGTTTATTGCTGCTTCAAAAAAGCTTTTCAAGGCGGATATCACCCTTTCAGCAACGTTGATTAACGGACTTGGAGGTGCAGGCAATTTAGAACTATCAGAGATGCATGCAAAAGAGTCTGCAGATCTAGTCAATAAAATATGTCCTCTTGATGATAGATTATGGTATATAGCATTTCTTACATTAATGGTGCCTCAAGGGACGGAGATTTATAAGGAAAAAGCAAGAGGAAAATTCAAGGAAATGGATCAATTTGAAATATTACACGAATTAAAAATATTTATGCAAAATATCAAATTTGCAAATAAAAATGCGAACTGTATTTTTCGCTCTAATCATGCTTCGAACTACTTACCTATTAAAGGAATTTTAGATAGAGATAAAGATAAGATTATATCCACTCTCAACTATGGATTGAATCATCCAGAAGTAATGAGACCCGAATTTTATAGGGGATTGTAATTTACATCCTTTTTCATTCTCTAAAATAATTATGCTATGGAAATAAAACTTGGTAAATTTTTATAATTTTATACATTAATTTTTTCATGAAAATTGCTTTAATTGTTGGATCTCCAAGAAAAAATAGAAGTTGTAATTTTTTAATTGATAAGGCAATTGAAGGGATTAAATCTGTAGGCGAAGAGTTTGAAATAAAAAAGGTCCAAATTGCTGATTATCAAATATCTCCCTGCAATGGTTGTGATCAATGTTTAAGACCTCCTAACGATTGTCCTTTGGCAGAAAACGATGATACGAAAAAATTAGAAGAACAAATATTAGGTTCATCAGCATTGTTTATAGCTGCTCCAAATTACTTTGGATCGGTAAGTTCTCAAATCAAAGTATTAATTGACCGCTCAAGACCATGGAAAATGAAGAATTATTTACTTAAAGATGTTATTTTTGCTCCTATGGCTTCTACTGGTCTCAGAAATGGCGGAGGAGGAGTTATCTCTGACTTGATCAATTTTGCTCTAATTCAGGGTATGATTCTTGTTGGAAATACAGGTGGAAGTCCTGTATTGGAAGGTAACATACCTATTACAAGTCTTCAGAAATTCGCCCTTAAAGAATTTGTAGGTAAAGGAGAGACAGATGAATTAGCAGGAAAAATCTCATTTGATTTAGGGAAAAGAGTTGCTGAACTTATAAAAAAAATGAACAAGTAAGAATTAATAAGAAAAAATAGTTTTAAATAAAATTTTTTATTATTTTTAGATTTTAATCTTCGTCATAGAATTCAATACTACTATTTTGTTCTTCTGTATCCCTTTCTGATTCTTCCTTGGTATAAACACCTATATATTTTTCTCCGGGCCATTTTGTATTTATAATAATACCGGATATAATTAAAATAGCAAAGATCACGTAATAGGGGACTAAACTACCAGTAGGGAAAAATCTTAGCAGGACGTCAACCCAAGATACCATCCAGGCACCAATAGGTGTAACAAAAGGTTTTAAAACGCCTAAAATCAACGCGATAATATCTGCTATTATTTGCAAAAATTCAATCCTTTCATATTCTTGGAACCACATGTTGGTATTTACCTCCTTTTACTTTTTCCCTCTCTCGTATTTAATTTTTTCTCTATTTACCACAAAATCCAAAAGATCATATGCTTTTAAAATCACAGTTAGAAAATAGATTCCCATGTACAGCAGTATCATTTGCTGCAAATTCACTGTGACAATACCAAAATCCACTAGATCGAATTCTATTTCAAGGGCTCCAGAAAATTTGTAGCTCCATAGATATAAACAATTTAGAATAATCTGGATTAACGCAAAGGCACCACGTCTAATAGACTGCTTAGGTGCTGAGTAGGCAAAGAATGCTGTTCCAGAGATAATAAGCCCAAAAGCCCAAACATAGAATAGAATTTGATTTACTTGCTGTTTATAAGCTTGTAATTCAACACCCTCGACATTAATCGTTTTTATCCAACTAAAAGTCCAAAAAGGGATAAGCACAGTACTAATAAAATATATAGCGGCGATTATGGTTCCTCTGAGAATATTTTTAATTTTCGCATTTTCTAATTGCTTTGTAACTCTATCCTTATAAAAACTCATTTTTTACACCTTCTCCTCAAATCCTCCTAAATCCATATCCTCTATATCTGCTTCAAATGAAATTAGTCCCAAGGAATATTTTGCCGAAATTTTTAATTCTTCTGCTACAAAATCAAATATCGGATCTCTTGTTAAATCAGCATTCAGGGCAATATCAGTAAAATTTACATAGTCTATATCTTCATAATCAATACCAATTTTAAATTTCTTTTTCTCCCCGGCAGGAATGGTTGCAAATGATTTCTCATCTTCATAGAGTTTTACTTCTGTTGTAACATTGCCACTAACAGTAACTCTATCGTACACTAGATTTAACAACATCTCTACTTCCAGATCTTCTAAATCAAAATACCCCAAGTTATTAATTTCAAATTCAATATCAATTTCAAAGCTATTTGGATCAATAAATGGGTTGCCATCATAAGATACGTCAATATCGATATTTTCTTCATTAGTTAATATGAGTGCCGCAGAATACCCCCCTAGAAATGACACTAAAGACATTGAGGAAGCTAATATAAAGAGGAAGATTCGAACAATTAATCGAAAAATTCTTTCTGGTCTCATAATTGTTCTCCTATATTCTTTTTATTATTTTCATTTCTTTTTGTTCAATTTTATAGGTAAATTGTGACTAATTAAAATTATAAAGTTCCATCTATTAAAATTTATATATTTTTCTATAGGAGAAAAATCATTATTTTACTTCTTTACTTTAGAAATTTCAGATAAAATTGAAAGGTAAAAAAAAAAAGATGCTAATTAAAAAACCGGTCGCAACCGTAAATCGCTAATCTTCTAACATTTATCAAGATTAGTTCATTTTTTTAAAAGAATTAAATATGTTCTATTTCCAATGAAAACGAGCCTCTGTATTTACCAAAAAGTTTCCATGTATGTGCATCGATTTTAATTGTTTTTGAGTTACTTTTTAATTCATTTTTCAGGTATTTATCAATATAAATATCAAATCCACCATTATCAACTTCAATTTGATTCCATTTTTCAAAATGAGGATTATTAGCAACTTTATGTTTCTCAACTAATTGAACAACATCACTGCAAAATGTTCCGGATCAAGATCTGGTAAAGTATCTATAAATAGCAAAAACTAAATCATTTAACTTATTTTGTTTAACGATTTTATTATGCTTTTCCTGTAAAAGTGTTAAGGCTCTTTCTGATATTTCTAAATTCATCAATATACTCCTAATCTTTGCTCAAAACTTTTTATTATTTATTTCTTTATAAATGAAAAAAGCTGAGAACTAAAAATAATATGGTTTATAATTTAAAATTTTAAGAATAATTTTAGTTATAAATTATTTTTTATCTTCCTTTAAAATGAGAGATACAAATTCATCTTCAAATTTCTCAGTTTTCTGTATGTCTATTAATATTTTTCCTATCTCTGGAAAATCTTTTAATATCCTTCTTTCAATATAAATAAGAACAGTATTACCATAACCATCATCAACTTCTTCATATTTTTCGTATAGATCTATCTCAATTTTCGCCTCAGTAAAATTTAATTCAAGATAATAATCTAAATATGACCCCGCACAAGCCTGTTTGCTAATTTGATATATGAGAATTACAGGTTTTACATTTCTGCCTTCTTTTCGTGCCTGAATATATTCAATTGTGTCTTTTGTTAAAGAAAACATTTTTAAATTCCTTTATTAAAACTTATTATGTTTATTAATTATCATTTTTACCTCATTTTACGTTCTCATTATTCTATTTTCATATATGGAACGGGTGCATAACCGCAAATCATTTTTCTTCTAACATTTTAAAGAAAAACTCATATTTTAACCATATACATCTTTTTGTTTCTTAAGAAATAATAAACCCATTTGCTCACCATTCAATTCACCAAGTGCCACATCAATTAGTACTATAGTTTTTTGTGTTAATTCTTGGATCAAATCATTTTCAATATAAACTTCAATATTAGGGTCATCTATTATCTCATTCCATTGAATAAAATTTTCCTTTTCATCAAGAACCTTATGCTTTTCGACTAATTCGATGACATTACCACAGAAGGCCATTGTTCAACTCCCCCCAGAATAATAGAAAATCACCAGAACATATTTATTTAGCTCGTTCAATATTTCATTCTGTTCAAATGGTTTATTCTTATTGTAAATAAAATCCAATGCTTTTTTAGAGATTTGTATTTTAAACAAAAACCACCTACTTTAATTCTTGATTAATTAATATTTATGAAATAAATAGTTAAAATTTATCAAAAAGCTTTGGATTTCTCGATCCTTAAGCATTGATTTCAAAAGCCAGAATGGTTTTTTTATGATAATTAATTAACCAAAACCAATAAGTAGAAATATCATTATTTCTACATTTTTTTTAACCATTTAACAACTAACTCTTAAATAGAAAATAAAATGAATTAGAGTGGAAATAATGGAAATAAATGCACATTCATTAGAAGTTCAAGAAGTAGTTAATAAAATGAATACTTCATTGGACACAGGATTATCTGAAAAAGAGGTAAATAAAAGAATTGAGGAGTATGGTTTAAACGAATTACGAGAAACTAAAAAAATTTCAGCATGGCAAATCTTTTTAAGTCAGTTTAAGGATTTTCTGGTTTACTTATTATTATTTGCAATTGCTATATCCCTTATCGTTGGATTTTATGAACTCTCTGTTGGGGAGGAACCTTCTGAATTCTTAGATGCTTTAGTAATATTTATAATATTAATTATTAACGCGGTTTTAGGATTTTATCAAGAGTATAAAGCAGAACAGGCATTAGAAAGCTTAAAAAGGATGGCCCCCCATAATGCTAAAGTTAAAAGGGATGGGATGGTAAAAGAAATTGAGGTAAAATATGTAGTACCTGGAGATATCTTGCAATTAGATGAGGGTGATAAATTACCTGCTGATGCAAGGTTAATCCAAGCATATTCTTTATATATTGATGAAGCGATTCTTACTGGTGAATCTCAACCTGTCGAAAAAAATCTTAAATTAGTTGAAGAAAAGACAATTCTTGCAGATCGTAAAAATATGGTGTATAGCAATACAATAATAACTCGAGGTAATGGAGTAGCAATTGCTGTAGCAACCGGAATGCAGACAGAGATTGGAAAAATTGCTGAAAAAATTCAAGCAGAAGAACCTGAACCAAGTCCATTTCAAATTGAAGTTGACCGTTTTGGAAAATCTTTAGGGAAAATTATATTGATTGTATGTTTTTTGGTTTTCTTAATAGAATTCTTTATAATCATATTAACTGAGGGTTTAGAATTTGGAAGGGAAGAAGTAGGCCATATAGTTGCCGCTTTAACTATAGCTATAAGTCTAGCAGTTTCCGCTGTACCAGAAGGATTAATAGTGGTAATAACAGTAGTTATGAGTATAGGAATGAGAAAGATGGCAGATAGAAATGCATTGGTGAAGACTCTTACTGCTGTTGAAACTTTAGGACGGGTAAATATAATATGCTCAGATAAAACTGGCACACTTACTAAAAATGAGATGACTATTGTAAAACTATTTCTTGGAGGAAATGAATATAATGTAGAGGGCGTGGGTTATAATGTTGAGGGAAAAATTTTAAATGAATCCGGGAATGCTGTGTCATTGGACTTATCGTATTTAAAGAGATTTTTAGAAGTAGGAAATTTTTGTAATAATTCTAGTGTAATTATTAATGAGGATGGAGTAAGTACTGATGTTGTGGGAGACCCGACTGAGATCTGCTTTAAAATTTTAGCATTGAAAATGAGTCTTGATACTAAAGCTGAGAAACTTAATGAAATCCCCTTTAGCTCTGATAGAAAAATGATGTCTGTTGCCATAAAAATCGATAATAAAATATATTCTTTTCTTAAAGGAGCACCTGATGTTTTATTAAAAAATGCAGCAAAAGGATTTTATAATGGAGAAGAAAAACCGATTAATGAGATTAAAGACACCTTTCTTAATAAAAATGAAGAATTTGGTAAAAATGCTTTAAGAGTCTTAGGATTGGCATATAAACCACTACATGAAGGTTATAATGAAGAGGATATGGAAAAAGATTACGTATATCTCGGACTTGTAGGTATTATAGATCCTGCTCGAGATGAGGTTAAAAAATCAATAGTTCAGGCAAGAATGGCAGGAATTCGAACTATTATGATCACAGGAGATCATAAAATTACCGCAATTGCGATTGCTAAAGAGATTGGTTTAACTGATAACGATGATGCTATAACTGGTGCGGAGTTAGAGGAGATATCGGATGAAAATTTAGCAAATCGGCTTCAAAATATAGATGTATTTGCAAGAGTCACATCGGAACATAAATTACGTATCCTTAAAATCTTAAAGACTCAAGGAAATGTTGTTTCGATGACCGGTGATGGAGTAAACGATGCTCCTGCTGTAAAAGGGGCGAATGTTGGAGTTGCTATGGGCTTAAAAGGAACTGAAGTCACGCAAGAAGCTTCGGATATGATCCTTATTGATGATAATTATGCCACTATTGTAAATGCGATCGAAGAAGGAAGGGGTATTTTTGAAACTACTAAATGTTTCTTTAGATATATGCTAAGCGCAAATTTTGATGAAATAATCCTAATCTTAACAGCCTGGATTCTTATGAAGCTTTTCGTTAATGTTTATCTCGCTATACCCCTTGAACCTATACAAATATTATGGTTAAATATTGCCACTGATGGTATTCCGGCGATGGTCTTAGGTTTAACTCCTACTGATCCTGATGTGATGAATTTTAAACCGCGTAAAGGTTTTAATATGATTGCTGATATCAAGAAAGCCATAATATTTGTGGCCATTTTTGCAGCAATCACTGATGTGGCATTATATGTAGTTTGTTGGTCAATTTTAATTCCTGCTTGGAGTGATCCAAATTCACCTTGGTATGATCCCCGTTTAGTCAATGGAACTACGATTTGGGGCGTGAAATATTCAGCAGAGGAGTATCAAATTGGTGTAGTACAAACTATTGTTTTTACTAATGTAGTCTTTTTCGAATTATTCTTTGTATTCTCATGTACTTCTGAATATAAACCAATGTGGGAATTTCCAAACAAACATTTATTCTGGGCGACAGCAGTATCATTTGGATTACACTTGGCAATTTTATTTACACCACTTTGCATCGCATTCCATGCAGTACCGATGGATCGATGGTTTTACTGGCTAGCAATTTTTTTGGGTTCAATTTTTATTATACCTGCTGAAGAAACAAGAAAATACTTAAAAAGAAGAAATTTTCAAAAAAGTCCACAAAATTTTGAAATCTCATAAAAATTGATTAGATTACACAATTTAAAACCTTTTTTTTTATGTTCATTTTCAGTATACATCTAAATATTTTAAAAATTTAAATATCCAGAATAAAGAATATGAATCTTTTATTCTATCGGTTATCTTTTTAAATCTTATTTATTTTTTAATTTCATATTATATTTATTTTTTAATCATTTATTGAAAATGCGGATCAAATATGACGATTAAAGAAGTATATCCTCATGCAATGAGTATTGATGAAGTTACAAAATCACTGGACACGTCACTCAGCACGGGAATATCGGAACAAGAAGCTAATAAACGATTAGATGAATATGGTTTAAATGAATTAATCCAAAGAAAAAAAATCTCTCCATTTACTATTTTTATTGGACAATTTAAAGATTTTCTCGTTTATTTACTATTTTTTGCAATAAGTATTTCGATAATAGTAGGCTTTTATGAGCTTTCCAGGGGTGAAAATCCCTCAGAATTCTTAGATGCCTTAGTTATTTTCATTATTTTAATTTTGAATGCAATTTTGGGATTTTATCAAGAATATAAGGCGGAAAAATCATTAGAAAGTTTGAAAAGGTTAGCACCTCATTACGCTAAGGTTAAAAGAGATGGTAAAATTAGACAAATCAGTGTTAAAGATGTAGTGCCTGGAGATGTTATTCAATTAGACGAGGGTGAAAAATTACCTGCTGACGCCCGGTTAACAAAAGCTTTCTCGTTATATGTCGATGAAGCTATTCTTACTGGAGAGTCAAAACCAGTTCATAAAAATTTGGATTTATTGGACACAAAAACGATGTTAGCAGATAGAAAGAATTGTATTTACAGCAATACAATAATAACAAGGGGTAATGGAGAGGCAATTGTAATCGCTACAGGGATGCAAACTGAAATTGGAAAAATTGCAGAAAAAATTCAAGAAGAGGAGCCAGAACCAAGTCCTTTCCAGCAAGAAGTTGATCGATTCGGGAAAATGCTTGGAAAAATGATTATGATTGTATGTTTTCTAGTATTTGCTATAGAATTGGTAATTATCATAGCTTTTTCTGGAATTGGATTTCAGCAGGAAGAAACAGAAGAGATTATAAATGCATTAACAATTGCAATAAGCCTTGCAGTTTCTGCCGTACCAGAAGGATTGGTTGTAGTTATTACGGTTGTAATGAGTTTAGGAATGAGACGAATGGCTGATAAAAATGCCTTGGTAAAAACACTTACTGCTGTTGAGACTTTAGGACGTGTAAACGTCATATGCTCAGATAAAACAGGAACCTTAACTAAAAATGAAATGACAGTTGTAAGGACTTTTATAAATGATAAAGTCTATAAAGTAGATGGAGTGGGATATAATATAATCGGGACAATCCTTGATGAAAACAATAATGTCATTCAAGAAAATCTTAATCTACTACGTTTTTTAGAAGTTTGTATGTTCTGTAATAATTCAAGTGTAAATATCATTAATGATGAGGGAGATACGGAAGTTGTGGGTGATCCCACAGAAATTTCACTAAAAGTTTTAGCAATGAAAATGAATTTACCAACGAAAATAGAAAAAATCGATGAAATACCATTTAATTCAGATAGAAAAATGATGACTGTAATCGCAAGAATTAATGGAGAATTATTTGCACTTATAAAAGGAGCACCAGATGTCTTGTTGAAAAAAGCAAGCAAGGTTTTACACCAAGATCAGGATGTACCAATAGAGAAAGCTGAAAAAATTATTTTGGAGCAAAATGAATATTTTGCAAAAGAAGCCTTACGAGTGTTGGGAATAGCCTATAAACCTCTAATTGAAGGATATAATGAGGAAAAGGTTGAAGAAGATTTTATATTCTTAGGTTTAGTAGGAATCATCGATCCCGCTAGGGATGAAGTGAAAAGTTCTATTGAGGAAGCTAGGAATGCGGGTATCAGAACAATAATGATAACTGGTGATCACAAAAGTACTGCGATTGCCATAGCAAAACAAATTGGATTAACAGATAATGAAAATGCGATTACTGGAGCAGAATTGGAAGAAATGTCTGATAATGAATTAGCACAAAGAGTAAAAACTACTGATGTTTTTGCGAGGGTAACTTCAGAACATAAACTTCGCATTCTAAACTCGTTAAAAGCTGAACAAGACATTGTTTCCATGACCGGAGATGGAGTAAATGATGCACCTGCAGTAAAAGGTGCTAATGTCGGAGTCGCGATGGGGCTAAAAGGAACTGAAGTTACCCAAGAGGCAGCAGATATGATCCTTATCGATGATAATTACACAACGATCGTTAATGCTATTGAAGAAGGACGTGGTATTTTCGCAACTACAAAGAGTTTTTTTAGGTATATGTTAAGCTGTAATTTTGATGAAATTTTCATGATTTTAACTGCTTGGATTTTAATGAAAATCTTTATTAATGTTTATTTAGCTCAACCACTTGAAGCTATACAAATATTATGGCTAAATGTTGCAACTGATGGAATTCCAGCAATGGTACTTGGATTAACTCCAACAGAACCCGACGTTATGGGATATAAACCTCGTAAAGGCTTTAATATGATCTCAGACATCAAAAAAGCAATCATATTTGCAGCAGTTTTTGCGGCAATAACTGATGTAGGATTATATGTAATAGTATGGTGGCTAATTAGGGGCCCTACTGGAGATGGAGGAATTTGGATGAATTTAGATCCTCGATTAGTTAATGGAACAACTATTTGGGGGATTCACTATTCAGCAGAAGAATATCAAATTGCTGTAGCACAATCAATTGTATTTACCAATGTAGTGTTTTTTGAATTATTTTTTGTATTTTCATGTACCTCTGAAACCAGACCTGTTTGGGAATTTCGAAATAAACATCTATTTTGGGCAACCGGACTTTCATTCACTTTACATTTAGTAATTCTATTTACGCCATTAGCAATTGCATTTCATACAGTTCCAATGGATCGATGGTATCATTGGTTAGCTATCTTTTTAGGCTCTGTGTTTATCATTCCGGCTGAAGAAATGAGAAAATATTTAATTAGACGAAAAAAGGCTACAGAAATAATATATTAATTTTTTTTTACTTATAAAATCCTTATTTAGTTAAAATTTTTTAAAAAAAATTACTTCACTTTATTTAATAAATAATTATTCAAAATTAAAAGTTTAAGCTGAAATCAAAATGAGTAGAGATATATCTGACGGTATTGAAGAGGGTAATATTGTAATAAAAGTCTTAACATGTAATACAACAAGCATAACATTATTGACAGATAAAAAATTTGCTGGTAAAGTAATCCAACCTGATGTAAAAGCAAACAGAGCCGTAGCTGAACACGGTTTAGCAATGAGTATTAGAATAACAACAAATGATTCCAGTCATCATATTCTATTAGATACGGGAGGTTTAAATGGAACCTTTATGAAAAATTCTGAAAATTTAAAAGTAGATTTGAGCGATATAGAGAAGGTTATTTTGAGTCATGGTCATTTTGATCATTTCGGAGGATTAATGGATCTTATTCCTAAATTGAAATCAGGTGCTGAAATATATCTAAATCCAATTTGTTTTGAACCAAATCAAGTTGTACTTACTGCTGAAGGGGTTGAAATTCCTGCTGAAGAATTAGGACCAAATCTGAGAAAATTGGAAAAAGAAGGTAAAGTATTACGAACTGCTAAATTGCCCTCCCTTAATAAAAACTTAATTTTAGATCTTGCCAATCAGCATAACATAAAAATTATTGAAACAAATAAACCTGAAAAATTATATGATGGGATAATTACGAGTGGTGAAATTGAGATTTTTGATGATGCTGAAGTTACTAAAGGTATTTATTTAGTTAAAAGTAGAAAAGAGCTTGAAGAGCATACTTTTAGGGATGAAACATCATTATATATTAATGTGAAAAATAAAGGATTAATTGTTCTTACTGGATGTGCCCATTCAGGTCTTCTTAATACTATAAAACACGGTCAAAAGTTAACAGGCATCGAAAAAGTATATGCAATAATAGGGGGCTTACATAAAGAATATGAAAGTGATGAAAATATTGAGAAAGCAGTAGAATTTATAGAAAAAATAAATCCAGAGGTAACATGTGGAATGCATTGCACAGGTTTTCGTTTTAATGCAGTAATGAAGCGACATCATTCTCATACTTTAGGAATTGTCGGAACTGAATTTCATTTATAGCTCAATTATTCTTTTTTTCGTTTTCCTTTTTAATTCTTATCACATATTCTATATAATATACTCTTTAAACAAGAATTCTATACTTATAGTAGAATTCTTTTTATGTGTAATATCATAAACCATAAAAACAACATTTTTAACTCTACATATAGGTATGCCTAACTAATTTGGACTATTTAAATTTGGGGATTGATGATAACCAAAGTTTTTTAACAAAAGTAACTTCACAAAATTTAATTAATAATTATTCAAAATTAAAAGCTAAAGTTGAAATCAAATTGAGTGTAGATATATCAGATGGTATTGAAAGTGGAAATGTAGAAATTAAGGTCTTGACAACGAACACGGTAATATCAACTTTATTAACCGAAGAGAAGTTTCAGGGAAAAGTAATACAACCTCAAACTAATGGCAGTAAAATGATTGCAGAACATGGGCTCGCTATGAGTATAGAGATAACCGAAGGAGATACTAAAAAAATGTTTTTATTGGACACAGGAGGTCCAAAGAACACAGTGATTGAGAATGCTCAGTCGATGGGTATTGATTTTAGCCAATACGACAAGCTTATTCTTAGCCATGGACACACGGATCATTATGGTGGAATGTTAAATGTTTTACCGAAATTAAAGGAGGGTTGTGAAATAATTTTAACTCCTAACTCATATAATCAGCATATAATTTTAGTACCAAAGCTTGGAGATCCAATTTATACTCCCGAGCAATTAAACGAGAACTTTCGTGATTTACAAAAACAAAATGCATTTAGGTTTAATTTCAAGCTCCCGCAATTAAAAAAATCGATGATCGATAATTTGGCAAACCAACACAAATTAAAATTAATTGAAACAACCGAACCGATAAAACTAGCAAAGGGGATAACAACCAGCGGAGAAATCGAAATATTTGATGAGAATGAAATTACAAAAGGAATGTATTTAATGGTAGGTAGAAAAGAATTCGCAAAAAACACATTTAGGGACGAGATTTCAATTTATATCAACGTAAAAGACAAGGGACTCGTAGTTATAACTGGTTGTGGTCATACAGGGGTAGTGAACACGATAAAACACGGACAAAAACTTACAGGCATAGAAAAAGTATATGCCGTTATTGGGGGATTTCATAAAGAATGGGAAACAACCGAAGATATTGAAGAATCTGTAAAATTTATTGAAAATTTAAATCCAGAGGTTACTTGTGGAATGCATTGCACGGGTTTTGAATTTAATAAGATTATGTCTAGGCACCCTTCCCATACGTTCGGAATAGCAGGTACCGTATTTCATTTATAATTAAAATATATTTTATTTTTTTATTATTCTTCTTTAATTTCTCCAAAAGTTTTAAAAAAAAGTCCTATACCTATTAACTTAAAGGTATCTTGGACATTTATATTATTTAAGGCAGATGTTTCTATAAAAAAAGAGTTTAATTCTTCAGCTTTATTCATACCTTCTTCTTTAGAAACCTGCCTTTGCTCTTCTAAATCGATTTTATTACCAATTAGCACAAATGGAATGTTCCCTAATTCTTGTCGAGCATCCTTATGCCAGAAATCTATAGCCTCGTTAAATGTCTCTCTTCGAGTAATATCATATACTACAAAAACACACTTCGCTCCGGTATAATATTTATGCCTGATTAATTTAAAATATTCTTGACCTGCAAGATCATAAATCAGGAATTTAATTAAGTTATTTTTAAATCCTTGAAGATAATAGTGTTGAGTAGATATTGAGATTCCTAAAGTAGGTCGATAGTCTACAACTTGCTTTTTTTGAAGAAAACTATTAACTAAAGTTGTTTTACCTACCGCAGCAGAACCTAAAATTATGAGCTTAAAAGCATGCTTTCTTGGTTTATCGCTGCTGATATGATGTACTAATTTAACTTTTGAATCCATTGATGTTGATGAATCAACAGCGTGACGATTTAATTCTAAAGAGAAATCATCGCTAATATTTAAATCGGGAATTTCTAAACTACTATATTTAGGATCGAAACTATTTTCAAAGATCTGAGCAAGTTTCTCTACCACAAGATAAGCAATTGGATAAAATTTATCTAAATCGATATTTGAAGCACAGACGCATAGTAAAATTGCTTCAGGTCCAGCTTCAAGATAAACAATCTGATTATTTTGAGCTTCAAATGAACCAGTACCAAAATGACCAATTTGATATTCTAATGGGATCTTGTTTAGTAATTCCTCTATAATTTCTGAAATCTCATGATTGTGCTGTTTTATTTCTTTTTCATCTGCTGCATCATCTAACTTCAAATCACCATACTTAGCAATTAAGAGACCTTGTCTAGAATAGAGAAATGCAATCTCAAGATCGTCTCGCGAAGTAATAAAATTCTTTAATACTTGAGAAATGCTTTCTTGTTTTCTTATTGCCATTTATCTCCCTAATAAGGGATAGTTTATCATAAAAAAAAATCTTCTATTGTATTTCAGTCTTAAAATTAAATGTTTTCAATAATTTTAAATCTTTTTTAAAATTTAATTTATTAATAATTTAGACATATTAAAAGATAATTCTATATAAGTAACGAGAGAATAAGAATGAATATTGCTGAAGTTTTAAAGAATAAAATCGAGGCCGGTCAAAATGTTCTTACTGAATTTGAATCTAAAGAGCTTCTTGAAGAAATCGGTATAAAAATTCCTGCTCAGAATCTGACCAAAACTAAGGATGAAACTATAGCTGCCGCTGAAAAAATAGGTTTTCCCGTTGTATTAAAACTTATGGCAGAAGATGTTGTTCATAAATCAGATACCGGAGCAGTGAAGCTAAATATTAAAAACAAAGAAGAAGTTGGAAGTGCCTATGACGATTTAATGAAAATTGAATCACAATCGGAAAAGCAAATATCAGTTCAAAAAATGGCCGATGAACCTATAACTGAATTGATTATTGGTATGACGACAGATGCCCAGTTCGGCCCAGCTTTAATGTTTGGGATAGGAGGTATTTTAGTGGAGCTTTTGGAAGATGTCAGTTTTAGAATCGCCCCTATTACCGAATATGATGCAAAAGAGATGATTCATGAAATCAAAGGCTTTCCCATTTTAGATGGATATCGAGGCAAGCCTAAAGCAGATATCAATGCAATTGTGGATACTTTGTTAAAAATATCTGACCTCGTGGTAAAAAATGAGGAAATTTTTGAAATGGATTTAAATCCCGTATTTATTTACGAAAATGGATTACTCTGCGTTGATGCGAGGATTATCCTAAAAAAGAAAGAATAATTCAATTATATTTTTCTTCTATTTTTAAGAAATAATAGATCTAAAATCTCTTTATAACGTTTACATAGAGTTATATTTGTAATTCCTGCTACTTTAGCTATTTCTTTTTGGCTAATTTTTATATTTATATTTATCATTTTACAAACCAGATACAATGCGCTAGCAGCAATAACTCTTGGATCTTGACCAGTTGAGCAAGATCTTGATGTAAATGCTCTGATTATTTTTATTGTGGGAGATTCCACTTTTATATCTAAATGCAAATCCGAAATTAATCGTGGAATGAATGATATTGGATCTGGAGGGGGTGGTTTTAAATTTAATTCTTTAATAAGAGCCTTATAGCAATGATATACTTTTTTTGAATTTTCATGCTTTAAGTCTGTTTTATTTGAAATCTCTTTTAATGATCTTGAAATTTGATTTACTCTACAAACGTAAAATATACAAGCAGCAACCATTCCATTAATACTTCTCCCGCTTAGTATATTATTTTTAAGATATCTTTTATATAATGCCATTGCCATATCTTTAACATAATTTGGTAATCTCAAACCTGCTGTAATTCGTTTTATTTCATTACCAGCAATAATTATATTTTTTTCATGCCATTCAATCAATTTATCCTTTTTTGCTGCTCTTTTCAAATCTGGATTTCTAATTTTATTAGTTTTTATAATTGTGCTATGGTTAAGATTTGAGAAAATGGTTTGAGGGGGTCCTGTTATAATTTTTTTTTCCATTTCTTCTGAAGTAAAAAATCTCGTGCCAAAGCTGAAATTTACAATATTTCTTTCACTTATTATCAATCCACAATTATTACAGACAATTTCTCCTTTTTCTTTTATAAAAGTATCTTTGCCACCGCATTCGAGACATTCTGATTTCTCTATAGTTGGAGGAGAGTCTGCTTCCATACGAAAGGCCTTTTGATTTTATTTTAAAAAAAGAGTTGAATTAAATTTTTAAGAGAAGTCTATAATGTATATAAAAAATATTATATATAAACTCACTTTAGTATTAAGCAAAATAATTTTTGATTCGCTTAAAACTAATAAATTTTTCAAATGAGTTCAAAAAAATTTTTAACAAATTTTTATTGTAGAATTAATCATTTATATAGCTAAATTTTAAAATAATATTTAATCCTATAGTTTACTATATTTTGTAAACTATTTTTCAAAAGGAATAAAAACTTAAATAAAATAAATCTAAAAATAAAAACCTTCGGGGATTAAAATTTATATATCAAATACAAAAAAAAATAAAAGAAGACTTGTAGTTTTATTTTTTCTCCTCGGATTAGCTTATGCAAACTTTGCTACTATTAACTTACTTAATTATTCAGGTATCTCAACAACTGAAAGCGGTTTAGACAATGATATCTCTCCTTTAGACGAGAAAATAATTGAATCAGCCTCTTACTCTGACACTATTGAACAGGCTGGAGATAATATTCTGATCACCCAGCACCAATCAATCAATAATACCGGGGATCCTCTCTATGAGATAACAGATTTTGACAGCACTCAAAATCGATCCTTTGAAGTGGATGCTCCTGCTGATGCTGATTTTAACTCATTATATGCAGAGATAAAAGTGGAAGATATTTATGCTCCCAATAAAATTTTTATAGTCGAGAACGCTGGTTCTGGTAGAGAAAATACCAATAATATTGTTTTTGCTGGTTTTAGGGTGGGTAGTGATTGTACTCTATCAAATCTCTCAATAGAAGTAAGAAATAACGCCGGAACACAAGAACGATTTGATGTAAATATATATAATGCAACATGGGATAATGGATATAATAGACCAGATACGGATCTAAATGGCATATTTACTGATGTCGATCAAATTCTTGTAAATCCTACGGGTTCATCAAATGTATGGGTAATGTCTTCTATATTTAATTTTCCCTTAGATATTAGTAATACAGCCAATAATAGTTTCTTTGTTTCAGTCTCATCCATTCCAGGAAATGGTCAATGGGTATATGATGGAGATCCGGATGATAATTCAGATACCTTCTTAGGGGTAAGTGAGACTTGGACTGATCAAGATCAACATCTAATCTTGAATTTTACTTTAGCTGACAACACCCCCACACCTGAAGCCATAAATATGAAGATAAATGGAACTGCAGTTGTTAATGGAGTTGGTAATGCTGGAACATGGACAAATAATACAGCCTTGCCAAGCAAAAATAATCAATTGAATTTCACGCTTGATGCTGGGTGGTGGGATGTCCAATGTAATATTACCAAGATTCAAGTTAATTATACTAAGACTAGCATATATGGAATTGCCAATTTTACAGCATCTACCACTGAGGATACGGTCTATTGGAATGTAACGATGAGCGATCTTATTAATGACTTTGAAGGAACATTTGAAAATCCCTACATAAATTTCACGATACCGTCTCACTGGCAAGATGTTCAAGTGTGGAATGGCGGTACGCAAAAAACTATTCTTATAACAAGAGAATTAGGCACAGGATACAATGAGACACAAGTTATTAATGCTGATAACGGTAACTTTTGGTTCTTGAACGCGACATCCTCAAATCTAATATCTGATACTCAGGGGATTCGGACATATGTGAATGATAATAATCTTGATACAATAGATTATACTAAAGAAATAGAAATTAATGCTACTTTTTCACAAAGTATAATAGATAACAATGGAGAATTTAATCTAAGCATATATAACCATGATTTACCAAGAAATTTAAACCATAGTTTTGATCTTTCTATTTTTACAGGAGGAACAGAAATATATATTCAAAATTGGACTATTAGGGATAATGTAACTTTATATGAAAAGCTTAGAGTTCAAGTGTTATGGAGTAATGGGACTGATGTTGGGTTTCGAGAAAAAATAATTACTATATTAGGAGAGACCGAAATTCAATCTTCCATACCAGTTGGAAAGACTACTTTCGACTCTGATGAACATTTTAATATCACAGTACTTTACAACGATACCGGAAAGGAAGAGGGAATTTTTACCAATATGCTGAACTATAGTATAGAAGGAAATACATTCCGCAGTGATAGGATTAAATACATCGGTAATGGTGAATATAACATTACTATATACTGCAATGATAATGAATTTGGAGGATATGGACAGAAAAGCATAGTAATTCATGCAAATAAGACTTATTATCACAATCAAACTGATACAGTCGATATTGAAATATTAGCAGATACCAGCTTCCAAATTTTAGCGGGAGCAGGACCTTCAAATTATGATTCAAATGAAATCTTCAATATTACAATTGAATATAATGATACGGTGTTAGATCAAGGAATTGTTACAAATCAAATTAATTATAGTATTGATGGAAACGCATTTCGAGGAGATAATGTAGAATATATAGGTGATGGGCAATATAATATTACTATATATTGTAATGACACAGAGTTTGGAGATTACGGTCTAAAAACCATTTTAATCCATGCAAATAAAACTAGTTATCACAATCGTACCGATACAGTTGATATTACAATTACAGGAGTCACAGAGTTGATTATTGAGAATCCTTCTCCAGATTCGTTGTATTATTCTACTGACACGTTTAATATTACAGTTTACTATAGGGACATTTCAAGAGACCAAGGGATTTTTAGTGCCTCTAATCGAGAATATAAACTTAATGATACTGCTAATTATCGTTCAGATAACTGGAATGAACTCGAAAATGGTAGGTATAATATCACTATTAATTGTAATACTGTGGAATTTTATCCATATGGACAATATACTATTACTATTAATCTCAGTAAAGGAAATTATTATGAAGCGAGTAAAACTCTTGATGTGATTTTAATAGGAAATACCTCTTTAGATATAATTAATCCAACAGGAACTCCTACATATCTTCCCGACGAAATATTTAATATTACAGTAAGTTTCGATGATGTTGTTAGAACTGAAGGTATAGGTAATGCTATGCTAAATTATTCTATAGATAATGGGAACAATTATATTTGGGATAATATCACTTATATCGGAAATGGAAATTATAATTTGACAGTCTATTCAAGTGCATTTGGTAGTAACTATGGATTATTAAAAATCATAGTAAACACCTCTAAGGATTATTACATCAATAGGTCAGTTGAACTTGAGTTAAATAGGGTTATTGGAACTGAAATTATTCCATTTAATAATATCGGAACAACTACTAGAGAACTTAATATAAGCTTTACATTTAATTATACTGATGTAAATGGGAATGTAGTTGATAATGCCAAATGGCTCGTTCCTGGGGCTGATTATGGTTTTGTGGGATCATTATCTCAGCAGGGTAATGGTAATTACACAATTGAGCTAAATACTAGCAATGTGGTTGCAAGTGAAACAGCTTACTCCTTTGTTTTTAGAATTTATGCTGATGGAAATTTATCTCAAGATATAACACTGATAATTACAGTGCTATTACCAAGAACAGAATTTGTAAATTTTACAAATAATATCATTGGTGGAATAGTTCCTGCAGGATTCAATTTAACAATCACGTTCTACTTCAATGACACTCTTAAGAATAAACCAATAATAGGATTGGATTATAGAAACGTTTCTGTATGGGACTTAGAATATGATGTAAATTGGACAAGAGGATTTGGTTATATACTTTGGAATCATGGTAACGGGAACTATACTTTGAATATTAGTACTTCTGGGTTAACTGCTGGTAACCTATATAGAATCAGGATAACTCTTTCTTATACATCTCCTAATCCAGGACCATATAATGATACAATTAGAATCGTACAATTTTATTATGCGAGCAGTACTACAATAACACCTTCTGATGGAGGAGGTGGTGGAGGTGGCGGAGGTGGCGGTACAACAGTGACAGGAATAGCTGCCGAAACACTTATGTTCTACATTATAATTATCGCTGCCGTAGTTGGGCTTGTAGCTGCTATCGTAGGTGTACAAAAAGGTGTAATTGCTCCAAAGAAGCGTGAAAAAGAAAGAATTCTACGAGAAGTAACAACGGTATTCGACGATGCCATTAATATGGAGCATCTACTTGTCATCTTTAAAGGTACTGGTACCTGTATATTCTTTAAATCCTATGGAATGGAGGAAATTGACCCTGAATTAATTAGCGGTTTCTTAACAGCCGTGTCTTCGTTTGGAAGAGAAATGGATTCTCAAGAAGCATTAAATGAAATTAAATATGGCGATAAAATGCTTTTGTTAGCTGATGGACTATTTATCAGAGTCGCATTAGTATTAGAGAAAAGCGCTTCTATCATACTACGTCAACACTTAAAAGATTTCATTGAGGCGTTTGAAATTGCCTACACTGATGAATTACCGAAATGGAAAGGGCAAATCAATGTTTTTAGAGATGCGGGAGATCTCGTTGATGAAAAACTGCATACATCAATTATTTTACCTCATGAAATTAAATATGATTTAGGAAAAGTCAAGGCATTAAAAAATCCTCACTCTAAAGTCGTTTTAAAAGTCGCAAATAGTTTAGTCGATGAATCAGATCGGAAATTCTTCTTTATAGCCACCCTTTTAATTGAAGCTGTTGATAAAACCGGGAAAGATAAAGCAGAAATCTTTATGGGTATTAAGGAATTAAGAGACTCTGGATTATTATCAGCGATTCAATTAACAACTATCGAGGAACAACCGGTTTCTCAGCAGGAATTGAATTTAATTAGCCAGAAACTTCAAGAAATACCAGACTTAACAGATGGAGAACGTCAGAAACTGGTAAATGATGTGGCAAAAATGAGTCCTGCGGAGAGAGAGGCATATATCTCAAGTTTAGCCGAGAAAAAGGAGATCGTATCTGCTCCTATTAAATCGAAAGCGGGGACTGTGGTAATAGATAATATCAAATCAGCAAAGAAAGAAGTTTCCAATCTTGTAAAGAAAGCGAAGTCAGAAATTAAAAAGAAAAACATTCAAAAAAGTATTGAAACATATCGAGAAGCTGCAGTTATTGCGACAAATTGGGATTTAACCAAAGAATTTGAAGCTATTGAAGATAAAATTAGAATAATAACAATTAGCGATTTAAGGTCAAAAATGAAAGTTTTCGAAGCGGATGCTAAATTAGCAGCAAAAGCCGGAGATTATGCTGAAGCAGCTGAAAAATACAGTTTTGCATCTGATGCCGCATCAGAAATATTCAAGTTAGGAATTACAGAAATGACCAAAGAAGTAAAACGTTTAACAAATAAATCCAAGGAATTTGAAAGACTAAGTTAATTTTTTTTTAAATCTATTTTTTATTTTAATTTTTTTCCTATTTTTGATTCTAATACTACTAATTTATTCTTGATTTCTATAAATCTTCGACTTCTAAGTAAAAAAACTTGAATCCAACTTTTATTGAAATTTTAAATACGATAATTGATTATGTGAATGTAATAAATTTCTTTTTTTAAGGGAGAAAAATTGGAAATTCCAGCAGAAATTATAGATAATATTGAACGAATTGTATTGAAAATCTTATATGATGAAAAAGCGATCAAATCTACCAATTTATTAATTGATCGGGTATTGGAGATAACTTTTGAAGAAAAAGTTACTATATCTGAAAAAAATATAAAATTCATAATAAATAAAATGGACAAAGAAGATAAAATTCAATTTACGC
Organism: Promethearchaeota archaeon; assembly: GCA_019058445.1. GTDB lineage: Archaea > Asgardarchaeota > Lokiarchaeia > Sigyniarchaeales > SOKP01 > LW40-45. The sequence goes on from JAHPZA010000010.1 coordinate 96,860, forward strand.
AATCTAAAGGTGGATGGAGAATAAAAATTTAATTCTCCTTCAATAAAAATTCAGATTAAGGTTCCCCGATTCCTCCCTCGGTAATTGTAAACACTGCTTCACTTTCAGGTAGATTTGGAGCATCAACAACCTTAGCAATTCTCTGTTCTCCTTTCCCTTTTCTAAGGAAAATCCTAATTGTAGTTCCATGAGCAACAACATGCCCCCCTGTATGAGTTGTAGGGTTACCATAAAAAACATCTGGTTTAGATGATACTTGATTCGTGACCACTACTGCGAGATCGCTATGAATATCGCATAATCTTAACAGATCATGGATATGCTGATTGATAAGCTGTTGCCGGCTAGCTAGTGTACCTCTACCAACGTATTCAGATCGAAAATGACCGATAAGTGAGTCAACTATAATCAATTTTATATTCTTTTCTTTAATAAGATTTGCGGAATCTTTAACTAGGAGTATCTGATGATCACTATTATAGGCACGGCCAAAGATGATATTTTTTAGAATTTTTTTATAATCTAAATCTAAAGCTTCTGCCATTTGAATTATTCTTTCTGGTCGAAAAGTTCCTTCTGTATCAATATATAATGCATTGCCTTCAAGACCTCCTTGTTCTTTTGGAAGTTGAACATTTACACAGAGCTGATGCATGATCTGAGTTTTTCCTGTTCTAAACTCACCAAAAAACTCAGTCACACTACCAGTTTCTATTCCACCACCAAGTAGATCATCAAATTCTTTATTATTTGTTGTAACTCGTGCAATATTTTTCCGATGCTCCCATATTTCCTCTCCTGATTTAAATCCAATCCCTAATTTATCCATACTAGCTTTAATCAGCTTAGCTGTAGATTTTTCCCCTAACCCACTATCTTCCTGAATTATCTTTGGAGGAGTATATGCGATTGCTTCCAAGGAGTTAAAGCCTGCTTTTATGAGTTTGTTCAGAGTGGCTTCTCCTACACCAGGTAATGCTTTCACAGCTTTTATACATTCATCTAAACTATTTATTGACGAGTCTTTAATACTAACTGCTTTATTATCTTCAACATCTGACTCATCCTCGTCAATAAACACATCTTCGAAGTCTTCTCCATCTTCTAATTCCTCTTCGTATTCTAATTCTTCAAATGCTTCAATTAATTCCTTTTCATCGTCATATTCCTCATGATCAGCATCTGAATTCGCACTTGGAGTTTCACTCTCAGTACCTTCATTCTCTTTAATTAATTTAATGATATCTTTCTTTCGTGCCTTTGATGGAAGATCAATATTTTTTTCTGCAGCATAACTTTTTAAATCTTTCACAGTTAGTGCATCAAGATCTATCATATTATCTTCATTTTCTCTATTATTTTTTGTTTCTACTGCTTTTGCCATAATTTTTCACGTATTATATAAATTTTTAGAGTAGTTTTTATATTTGTTTCTAATTATGTTCTATCTGTAATTACGCTTATTTTAAAGAAAATAGACCATTAATTTTCAAATTTGTATTGAAAATAAATAATCTTAAAAACACAAAAAAGAAAAAGCTGACTAAATCTGAGTTTCTATTAACCAGAAATATAAAAAGAATTTCTAAGTAATATTCTTTATTTGTTCCGCGGTCTTTCTAAGCTCTATAAATGCAGTGTCCATACGAGCATCAACGTCTAAGCACACAGCAACTATTAACTCCTCATTACAGGCCATTACTATGAAGTTTCCTTGATTACCCTGAAGTATACACAAATCAAGCACTCCCGATTTTAATTCGAGGAGGACTCGCTCTGCAACACTCAATATGGTAGCCGTCATCGCAGCTAGTTTAATATCGGAGATACCTTCTTCTAAAATTGATTGAACGATAAGACCTTCGGCAGAAACTACCGCAGAAGATTTGATACCATCGATATTTTCGTGAAGCGTTTGCAAGAGAAAAAGTAACTGTTCATCTGACATAGGTAAGCATTAGTTGAAATTTAAATTAATTAATTAATAATATTATTCTAATTTTAATGTTTTTATTTGGAAATTTTGGTTTATGTAAATTAAAGTTTATATTAATAAAAATAAAAACATTATAAAAATATAGCTAAATCGAAAAAAAGATATTTTCTATTTGTGAGATTCATATGAGGTTTGGTATAAATTGTGAATATTATCCAAATATAACAAGTGAGATACTCGAAAATGGCCTAAAATTAGTTAGGAAAAATAAAATAAAGTGGGATGAACCATTTTTTAAGGACACAAAATCATATTTAAATTTAAAGGAGATTAAACAAGTTTCACACTCATTTTTAAATGAAAAATTAAAAAATATAATTGTTTTAGGAACAGGAGGCTCAATACAAACACTATTAGCGTTAGAGCATTTATCCCAGAAAAAAATTTATCCAATATCAAGTTCACGGCCGTTAGAGTTAGAAAATTGTTTAAATAATACAAATATAGAAGATTCTGTGGTTATTCCAATATCAAGAGGAGGAGAAACTTTAGATATAAATTCCACAATTGGAATATTTGTAAAAAAGGGTTATAAATTTCTGGGATTATCTTCAAAAGGCACCATGAATGAGATTTTAAAGAAATTAGGCTGCCCTATTTTAAATGTTCCTGATCTTTCAGGACGGTTTGCAGGTTCTATTTCAAATGTTGGAATTGTTCCTGCTTATTTCTCTGGAATTAATATAGAAGATTTTTTAATTGGATTGGAACAAGGATATAAGATTTTCATGAATTTTGATTTTAATCCTGCATTAGAATTTGCGATCTTTTTATATGAGTTATATAAAAAAGAATATAAAGTAGTTTTTTCTATGCCCTATTCAAGAAATCTTGAGGGTAGCGTTGGATTATTTGTGCAAGAAATTTCAGAAAGTACTGGAAAGGAGGGAAAAGGATTAATGGGGGCTTATCAATCTGCACCTATATGTCAGCACTCTGTTTTGGAATACTTGTTGGGGGGTACTAAAGGATCTGTTATTCCAATTTTATGGGTTATCGAAAATGAAATTCCAGACATCAGCCTTGAATCTTCAATTGATTATGTTAACAAACATTCAGCCCAAACTATTATAAATTATCAAGCAGATGCCACTATTCAAGCTTTACTTGAACAGGGAGTTCCATCTGCTAAGATATCACTTAACTCTCCAAGCGAGGCTAATATGGGACATTTAATTTCATTCATCCAGTCTACAATTTATTATTTATGTATATTGTTGGATGTTGATTGGGCTTCTAATCCAAAAGTCGTCATTGGAAAGAAGATTTGTAATGAGGCTTTAAAAAATAAAGCGTCCACAGAACAAAGAAGAAGAGAACGAGAAAATGTTGCGGAAAGTAGCTTTCAAAATTTTTTTGGTTAATTTTACCTAACTTTGATTAATAAATGCGTCATATAGCACATTAACTGCTTTCCTACAATCCTTCCTCTCTACAATTATAGTAATATTTAATTCAGAAGATCCTTGAGCTATTGCTCTCACGTTGATATTATTATTACCGAGTGTAGTGAAAACTTTTCCTGCGATACCTGGTGTATGTAGCATGCCGGCACCAATCACTGCTATTAAGGAAATATCATGATCAATTTTAATGTTGAACCATTGTTTTCCAAATAAATCTGAATTTCTAAGTAAAAAGCTTACTTTCATTGCATCTTCAATATCTATTCCAAAAGTGATATTATTTTCTGAAGAACTCTGAGATATAAACTTGATATTGATATTATCATTACCTAATAATGAAAATAGTTTAGATACTGTTCCAGGCAAGGATATCATTGTACCGCTTTCGATGGTTACCATTGAAAGTCTTTCTATTGAAGTTATTGCTTTAATTATTTTTTCATCTCTAATAACTTCTTTTGTAATAGTAGTAAATTCTTCCGATTCAGGATTTTCAAAAGTTCTAATCTCTGATGGAATGCTTCTTTTTTCATTTACATCAAGACAAACAGGATGAAGTACTTTCGATCCGAAAAAGGCAAGTTCCTTAGCTTCGATATATGATATATTCTTCAATAATGCTGTTTTTTTTGAGATTCGAGGATCAGCATTTAAAAATCCTCTCACATCTTTCCAATATATAACTTTTACATTATATTTGGACTTTAAGCAATATGCTACGATAGCTGCGGTTAAATCCGTCCCACCTCTTCCAAGTGTAGTAATTTTTTTATCTTTTGTTGAGCCATAAAAACCTGTAATACATATCAAATCGATAGCATCTGATTCTAAAATAGGAATTACATTTTTTATAAATAATTCTTCAGTCTCATCTAATAAAGGAAGCGCTCTCCCAAAATTATCATCAGTTATAATAAACTCATCAGAAGAGATAAATTGTGATTTTATCCCACACTCTTGAGAATTAATATATTGAGAAACAATAAAAGTACTTAATTTTTCTCCATACGATACAATAATATCTTGAATATCCATACTAGGTCGAAGCAATCTAACAATTCGCCCTAATTGACTCAATTCTTCAATATTATCATCTAAAAAATCTAATGAATCATTATATTCTGGTTTGTTTTCATTAAAGATTTCATCTATTGTATTTTTATGCATATTATAAATATTTTCAAGTAGATATTCACATTCAGTAGCTTCATCACATGACTTTTTATAGAAGTTTATGAGTTTATCCGTTATCCCCTTTAAAGCAGATGTAACAATTATCAATTTAGATTCTTTTATATACATTTGAATTATTTTCATTGTTTGATTGAAAGATTTAGCATCTTGTAAGCATGAACCGCCAAATTTCATAACAATTAAATTTCCATTATAGTGAGACATCACAATCACAATATGTATTTCTATAATCTTCTCTATTAAAAAGAATTGACAAAGACTATTAGATTTTATGTTTGAGTTACAATAAAAGAAAAAAGAATTTTAAAGGATTATAAAATTAAATTCATTCTAAAAATTATTATTCCTTCTTTTATGATTATTGTTCCTACATATTTGTAAGTTGGATAAAATAAAAAAACCTATAAGTTATTTTTAAGGTATATATCCTATTAATTAATCAGATCTATATTTGCAAATTAAAAATAATTGATTAATTTTGAAACTGAGTATTCTTATTCCATGTTATAATGAGGAAAAAACACTAAAGCCATTATTAAAAACTATTTTTAATATTATATTTCCAATAGAATACGAAATTATTATTATAGACGATGGTTCTGATATCAATCATAGAGCCCTTATTGAAGAAGAGATTAAAGCTAAAAAAGTTAAATTCATAAGATTGCACCAAAATCAAGGAAAAGGTGTAGCTATAAGAGTAGGTTTAAAATATGCCACTGGAGATATTTTTGTAATTCAAGATGCTGATTTAGAATATTTCCCTTTGGATTTAATTAATCTAATAACTCCAATCTTAAAAGGAAAAACAGATGTTGTGTATGGAACGAGATTTGCTGAAAAACCTAAAGAAATGGCTAAGGCTCATTATATCGCTAATAGGTTTTTAACAAAAGCTACAAATTTCCTTTATCATGTGAATCTTTCAGATATAGAAACAGGATATAAGCTATTTACTAGAAAAATTTTAGAAAAAATTGAGCTTAATGCCCGAGAATTTGAATTTGAGCCAGAAATCACCGCTAAAATTATATTAAATGGATATCTTATAAAAGAATTACCAATAATCTATCATACTCGCAGAAAAGGCTCTGCTAAAATAAATATTTTTGATGGAATAGAGAGCTTATTAATATTATTTAAAATCAGATATTTTAACAAGTCAAAAATTTTTAATATATTTTATAGGATTTTTAAGTTTCATTTCAAAAAAATAGGATTTAAAATTACCAAATTTTTCTGAACATGTAATATAAGTTATATATAGATAAACCTAAAAAATCTTGGTTAATATTCCAAAATTTTAAATAATAATACCTTTAATATTATTTATTTAAAATTCTCAGCCATGATACTAATTTAATAACCCTAATGTATATGATGAATGTAAAAGCAAAAAGAATAGTCATTGGAATATCAACAATAATTTTAATCATAATAATGATCATTTTAATTGATATTCGCATAATATTAGAATACTTAATGAAAATTTCATTTTACGGCTTGATTTTATTTTTTTTAATATATACCATAGCTTTTATTTTTCGGACATATAGATTAAAAATGATTTTTCAAGGATTAAACCTTGATTCGTCATTCCTCACGTTATATTGTGCATTTGGTATTGGGTGGAGCATCAATGAAATAACACCGAGTAAGCTAGGAGATCTAGTCAGAATAGAATTTATTAATGAAAAGGAAAAAAATATCGGATTGAGCAATAGTATATGTGGAATAGCAATCGAAAGATTTATTGATCTAATAATTTTAATGATTATTACTTGTTTTGCATTGCTTTATCTGTATATTAGTAATATTGGCGGAAACACAATTTTAAATTTACACTTTTATGTAATCCTTGGCATCATTTTAGTTATTGGAGGACTAATTGCCTTAATATTTCTTGTTTTTAAAACAGATCTGATTTTGACTATTTTAGGAAAGATTTCACTAAACTTAAGAAATAAAGCAGAGAGTTTTATTATGCAATTTTTAGGAGGCTTAAAAAAATTTCGAAGAAATAAGAAAAAAATGATCTATGTATTTATTTTAAGTATTTTAACTTGGTTTTTTGAAACACTGACATTAGTGATTCTTTTCTATTTCACGGGTTATGAAATAAATATCTTTATTATAATCTTTGCTCAAATTGTAATTTTTTTTACTAAGACTTTTCCCATTACTCCTGGAGGATGGATTATTTCAGAAAATGTTGGAGCGCTGTTAATTTTGTTATTTTATCCGTCAATTAAGTATAACAGTATTTTAGCCATATTTTTCCTTGATCATCTATTAAGATTGTTGTACGTTTTAGTTTATGGAATAATTTCTGCTATATCATTTAATTTTAAAATCAAGGAAATGAAACTTAAATATATTAAGGATTTTGAAATTGATGAATATAATGAAGTTACATCAGAGACGGAGCCCTTAAAAAAGTAATTAAATAAATATATGATAGTATAACACTGATAAATGATAAAAATATCGTTAAAACATGATTATTTACGTGTATTTCTTTCTGTATAATTCCTAACTTCAAATTGAAAGTAAAGAATTCTTTTTCCTTTAAAATGCCATATAATATTAGAGATTGAAACCATCTTAGATATTGAAAACTAAAAAAGATAAGTGTACCAACAGCTATAATTGATACTATTGAAGTTTCAAAATGATCGGTTTTTTTTAATCTAAATAGAACGAAAAAGAATATTATTAGGGTCATTGGAATAAATCTCACATAAATGGGGCCATCAAAACCGTGTTGAAGATAATCATAAGACTCATAAGAGTACCAACTCAAGAAAATATAGGGAATAATAATTAAAAAAAATAATAACGGAAATATACATAATATAAAAACTTTCATCTCTTTCCAGTCTTTTTCGATCAAGTACTTTAAGAAAAATATTGGTACAGTTAATAATGTATAATATTTTATACACATTGACAATCCTAAAAAGAGATAAAATAGATATTTTGTATAATTTTCTTTTTTCGGATAATAAATTAGGGCCAAGAAAAAAAAGAAAAAAAAGAGAGCATCAGTAATATGATAACCACAATTTGTTAAACTGAAAGAATTATTTAAGATCCAAAATGGATTAATTAAAAACAAACCAAACACAAAATTTCTGTTTTGAATATTAAAACTTTTTAAGACAAAATAAAACGTAATACTAGATAATAAATCCCAAAGAAAAGCATAGAAAGCGAAAATTTCAATATATCCAAATGATAAAAAAATTAGAATATACAAAAAAGCAGTAGTTAATACGGGATAAAATACCGGTCGTGCGAAATTTAAACCCACATCCCCCCATGATCTAGAGGGATCTAATATATGAATATAATAACAATAAAATAATATAAACACCCTTACTCCAATACCTACGAAAATTAAAATTTCCGAACTATTTTCAAATATCCAATCAAAAAAAGATTTCTTTTTATTATTTTCAGAAAGATCTTCCGAATTTGTAGACATATTTAGATGTGGTTTTATTTGAATAGAGGTAATTTCAAGCAATATTAACGAAATTTAATTTAATTTAGTTTTCTTTAATTATATGAAAATTTATAAAAAATTAAAAATGTTAATTTTTTTAAAAAATGAATAAAGTAGAACTTCTAGTTCCTGCTAAAAATTTTAAGGCAATAAAAGCTGCTTCGGAATATGCCGATTCAATATATTTTGGAATTGAAAAATTTAATATGAGGATGCGTTCCGAAAATTTTTCTTTAGAAGATTTAACTAAAGTCGTAAATTATTGCCAAAAGAAGGAATTGAAAACTTATTTGACAACAAACATATTGGTGTATGATCATGAAGTTAATGAAATCCGCACTATTATAGAAAAAGCTAAAACTTCCGGAATTGATGCTATAATTGTTCATGATTTAGCCGTTATCCAGATTGCAAAGGAATATAATATGCCTTTTCATATATCTACACAATGTAATGTATCCAATTCTTTATCTGCCAAATTTTATGAGGCCTTTGGAGCGAAAAGAATAATATTGGCAAGAGAATTATCTTTAGAAAAAATTAAGGAAATCAAAAGAAATTTGGCAACTGCAGAAATAGAAACTTTTATTCATGGAGCTATGTGTACTTCAGTAAGCGGAAGGTGTTATTTTTCACAAGATATCTGTGGAACTGAAGAAAAATCAGCCAATCGAGGAAGCTGTATACAACCATGCCGGAGAAGATGGTGGATGCGTGAAGAATCTGGGGCAGAATATATATATGACGGAGTCAGATTCTTAAATTCAAGAGATTTATGCACAATAGCATATATCCCAGAGTTAATAGAAGCCAATATTGATGCCTTTAAAATCGAGGGTCGTATGAGGCATCCTCATTATGTAGAAATTGTGAGTAAGACATATCGAGAAGCCATTGAAGCATATTACAATGGAACCTTTACAAAGAAAAAAGCAGGTAAATGGGTTACTGAGTTGAAAAAGGTTTACAATAGGGGTTTTACCACTGGTTTCTATTTTAAAAGAGCTACTGAAGATGACCATCAACATAAATCTCCAACAAATTTATCTCATTACAGATATATTAGAGTAGGTCAGATTGAAAAGTATCATAAAGATGATAGTATTGCTATTGTTTCTCTAGACAATGGTTATTTATCGAAAGATGATGATATTATTATCATGGGAGTAGATACCGATACTTATATTCATCAGAGAGCAAATTGGATAAGGCATAACAGAAATCTTCTTAATAAATCACCACGAGGAACAAAATTTGATAAAATATTCATAGAATTGAAAATTGAGGGTTCTGCTATTGGCAACGGAAAGGATAAATTATATATTTTCACAGATAAAACTTATAAGAAGAAGTCTTATTCATTGTAAAAATTAGATTAATTCAAAAAATAAAAAAAAGAAGATTAGAGAGTATCTAGACCTAATTCTTTTAATTTTTCTGGAGATGGTTTGCCAGTTTCAAGATTAAATGTTCTATATTTGTAATATGCTTCTTTTAATTTCTGAAAATTAGGTGTTTTTCCAGCTGAACCTCCCTCATTCAGAGGTTTGAGTAAGATCTGAGGTAATCTATCATCTGCGGGGCTAATTCCCATTTTTAGATTGAACATTCTTTTCATCATATAAATTCTTTCAGCTAAAAGTTTTAATTTTTCAACATCACATTCTATTCCTAATGCCCCTTGAATCAGTTCTGACGTCATCGAAGGAGGAGGATTACAAAATCCACATAATATTAATGAATTATTCAATGCTCGATAATTTTGAGCAATAGCGCTTACAATAGCCATATCTTCGCCATCTGAATACCAATCAATCAATTCAATTCCAAGCTCTTCAAAAGGAAGTCCCAATAAAATTAAAAAGACATCGCAAGAGCAATGACAGGGACCTCGTGGAGTAGCTACTCCATAACCGATTGCCATTCCAAAGCATCGTCTTAAATCATGATACGGTACTTCCATTCCGTAAACTGTTGCAATTTCATCTTGAGGAATATTAAATTTTTTTCCTACAGCATCGGAGCCCTCCGCCATAACATCGCCAATTCCTTCTCTTAGCGATATTTTTTTTATAAGTTCTAGTGCTGGTTTTACATCACCCCATACTGGCTCTAACCCGTCAATATCTTCGGTTTTTATTTTTCCGTTATTGAATAAGTAATAAATAAATGCAATTGTACTGCTCCCACTAATAGTATCTATTCCATAATCATTACATAACACATTCGCTCTAACAATTGATTCAAGATTATCGTTTAAAATTAATGATCCAAAACCAACAATAGTTTCATATTCTGGCGCCTCTACTTCACCATCAGTTTTATATTCCCCCTCGATTACCTCCGCTTTTTTAGCACAGCCTATTGAACAAGCAAAACAAGGGTAATTTCTTTTAAAGATTTTTTCTGAAGCTGTTGCCCCTGATATATTAAATGCCTCATCCCAGGTACCTAATGTCCAATATTTTATTGGTAGTTCTCCTTCCGAATTGTATTTATCTACGGCTCCAGCAGTACCAAGAATACCCATCATCTGCGATGCAAACGAAGCAGATACATTTTCTCTAATGTTTTCAGCAGCAGCTTTAAAACCGTCTGGGTCAGCGGGTTCATATGCTCTTTTTTTGGCTCGTACTGTAATAGCCTTCAACTTTTTAGATCCCATAACTGCGCCCATTCCCGTTCTTCCTGCTGCTTTTTCTTCTGAAGCAACAGTAGCAAATCTAACTAAATTCTCTCCAGCTTGACCTATGCACGCAACTCTAGTAAGGTCTGAACCAGATTGTTCTTTAAGAATTTTTGAAGTTTCATTTATACCTTTGCCCCAAAGTGATGATGCATCTTTTATTTCAGCACCATTCTCAGTTATTTCTAGGTACACAGGATTATCAGAAGTTCCTCTAATGATTATTCCGTCATATCCTGCTTTTTTCAATTCTGGCCCGAAAAATCCGCCACAGATGGCCTCTCCCCAAATACCAGTTAACGGTGATTTTGCGCATACTGCAAATCTGCCACTGGTGAGTGCATTAGAACCACATAATAGCCCTGGCATAAACATCAGTACATTTCCCGGAGATAATGGGTCCGTATCCTTATCAATAATTTCATATAAGTATCTGCAAGCATAACCAGTGCCACCAAGAAAATTTTTTGCTATATCTTCATTAATTGGCTCATCGCTTATTTCTTTAGTACTTAGGTCAACTTTTAACAGATTTCCAATAAATCCTTTCATTTATTTTCGCTCCAAAATTTCCATTTTGTAAAATTAAAGTTTTTACATAATAATTATTTTTATTTCAATTTAAAATATCTTTTCTTCTGGAATTTATTATATAATTTTATCAGAATATAGGAGAGAAAATATTCATATTATTATAGAAATTAAAGCCGACTATTTGAAGATTTTCACACCAAGCTTTTCTAACTCCATCAAAGAATCCGTATACCAATTGAATTTGTTTTTTTCTAAATTTAAATACTTTAGTTTTCTAATTGATTTAAGTGTTTTAATGGGTTCCACATTTGTCAATTGGTTACTTCTTAAAAATAAGTATTTAAGTGATTTTAACATTCCAATCGATTCAGGAATTCTTTTTAATCTATTATTTCCTAAATATAAGTATTTTAAAGCCGATAATTTACCAATAGATTCCGGAATTTCTTTAAGCTCATTATAATATAAATACAAATACTTAAGAGATTTTAACGAACCTGTTGAATCAGGAATTTCTAATAGATGATTTTTACCTAAATCTAAAGTTTCTAATGTAGTAAGTAAACCAATTGTATGAGGAATTGTCTTTAATTGGTTAAATCCTAAAATCAAATTATGTATTAATAGTAAATTTCCAATAGTATTAGGAAGAGAAATTAATTTATTATTAGATAAATCTAACTCTCTTAGCGAAGATAAGTTGCCTATTGATTTTGGCAACAATTTAATAATGTTTTTACTTAAATCTAAAATTTCAAGTGAAGTCAGAGAACCAATTGATTCGGGTAAATATTCTAATGCATTATCATATAAATCTAATTCTTTTAATGAAATCAATGAACTGATGGACTCTGGTAAAATTTGAAGCTTATTGAGAGCTACTTTTAAATTTTCTAGTTTTGTTAATTCTCCAATCGATTCAGGAAGTTTAGTTAATTCATTTCGTTCTAAGCGTAGAATTCTTAGATTTGTAAGTCCTCCAATTGATTCTGGAAGTTCTTTCAATTTATTTTCCCGAATAGTAAGCCTCATGAGAGATTTCAATGAGCCTAATGAATTAGGGAGCTTAGTTATACTATTAGAGGATAAACTTAAATTTTCTAAAGAGATGAGTGAACCCAATGTCTCAGGTAATGAAGTTAAATTATTTTCTTTTAGACCTAAATATTTAAGATTTTTAAGACCTCTAATAGAATCTGGTAACGACTCAATCTTGTTTCCTTTTAAAAAAAGAGAATTTAAAGAAGCCAAATCGCCTATTGAATCAACTAATGTCACTAAATTATTGTTTCTCACATTCAGTTTTTTGAGAGATGAAAATGAGCCAATTGAATCAGGTAATGCTTTAATATCGTTATTTCCTAAATATAATATTTCTAAAGAGGTAATAGAATTAAATTTCTCATTAAAAGTACTTAACTTATTTCCACTTAAATCAAGGGTTTTTATCTTTTTTAAATTATTCAAGGAATCCGGTAAATCCTTTAAGCTATTTTCACTTAAATCTAAAAACTCCAGATTGTTTAGAGATCCTATTGATTCAGGTAAAGTTTTTAGATTATTTGATTCTAAATGCAATTCTTTGAGGGATTTCAGGTGATAGATCGACTCAGGAAGTTTTTCCAATTTATTTTCACTCAAATCTAATATCTCAATAGTGGAAAGTGAACAAAACTCATCTGAAATTTTATTTAATTGATTCCCCCTTAAATAGATCTTTTTAAGATTTTTCAACGATGTTATAAGATTTGGAATAGTTGTTAGACCGCAGGAAAATAAACCTAATCCTGCTATATGTTCATTTTTTACCATATAACCAAAAATATAATATTCTATTTCTTCAACTTCAGGTATCGGTCCGCCTATTTCGCTTTCAAGCTTTTCCAAAACTTTATGTTCTTGTACTGGAATTCCCATTAGATTTGATTTCGAGGTATTATATTATTTCCCAAATAATTTCATAACTCTATTAAAAAATAATAAAATAGGGTACTATTTATTTTTAACACATAAAAAACGCAGAAATAAGAATTAAAATCAAGAAAAATGAAATTAAAAAAAATAAGAGAAAGAAAACTACATATTAAAAATCAATATCTTTTCCTTCATAAACATATGTAAAAATTTTATTGTAATCCTCTGTATTTGGAGATCTTGGGCTCATTACGCTGCTAGAGCTTTGAAAGCAGAGGTTTACTAACATTTTCAAATTTTTATCAAAATCATCTCTGGATATCCCTAAATCTTTGAGATTCATTGGTAAATTCACTTGTTTCATAAGTTCTTTAATTTTATCAACTATGATAAAAGCAGCTTTCCGATTATCATCAGCCCATTTGGCCCAACCTAGTTTTTTTGCACTTCTTCCTAGAATTTCAGTAGAGATATCGCTTTCATCAGGATTATTAAGACAATATTGGGTGACATACGGAAGAAATAATCCTACAGCTCTTCCATGAGGTGTATGAAAAACAGCACCCCAACTATGACCCATTGAATGACCCAAATGGGCTTGTCCATTACCAAATCCCAATCCTGCGATAGTTGCAGCTTGATGTAAGTAATCTCGTGCTTCCATATTATTGCCATCTTTATATGCAATAGGTAAATATTTGAATACAAGCTCAATAGCCTTAATACATAAAGCATCGCTAAACTCATTCCTCCAAACTGAAACTAGACCTTCTACAGAATGAGCAAGACTATCGAAGGCAGTATCTCGAGTGAGCTCAGGCGGCATTCCTGCTGGAAAAATCGGGTCCACAATCGCATAGGTTGGGATTAAACCTTTATGGGCCTGTTCTAATTTTTTCCATACCTCTTCTTCATACCTAGAAATTACTACTGCCCATGTTGTCTCTGCACCTGTACCTGATGTGGTTGGTATAGCAATCATCTTTGCTTTCTTACCTAAATTATACAACTCCATATTAAACGGATGCAAATCATCCACACCAAATTCAGGATATTCATATAATGCCCAACCTGCTTTAGCAGTATCCATAACTGATCCTCCTCCTAATGCGATTATAATATCAGGCTTATATGAGATTAAGAGTTCTTTAGTTTTAAGCACTCCCTCCTCTGTAGGATCAGGTCTTACATCTGTATAGACTTCGTAATTCTTTCCATAACTGTCTAATTTATCGGTAAGGATTTTTAAATAACCAAGCTCTTCCAAGATTTTGTCAGTAACAATAAAACATTTCTGCCCAGCTATATTTTGCAAGAAATCAATAGCATCTTCTCCATAGATTATTCCTGGGCTAAAAAAATACCACATATATGGTTTCCACCTAATTTTTTTATTATGGATTTATTTTATATTAATTTTAAATTTAAGATTTAAAGCTTAAATTCTAAATTACAATGATTAATTATTAAAATTTTCGGTAACAATTTTCTTAGTAATCTTTAAATAAATTCAAAGCGAGAAATGAATTATGGAAGAATCTGAAAAAGAAAATCTATATTTAACTTTTAAAGGAGCCATCGCGAGTATCATCCAAGATAAGCTAAAAAATCCTAAAAATATAAAACTGATAAACGAATTTAACGCAAAGTTCAACCTCGGATTACAGATTGAAGAAGATTATTATTTCTGGTTGAACATTATTGCTGAAAATGGAAATTACAAATTAGAACGAGGAAAATTAGAAGAATTTGATTTAGTTGTATTAGTAGAACCCATAGATTTATTATATTGGCTAAACCGACAAAATTCAACTGTTCATATGGTAACCATAAAAAATAAGTTTGGATATAAGAAATTTCGGTTTGAAAAAGGTTCTGATGGAAAACGCAATCTTGGGATTTTATTAAAACTTCCTAAAGTTCTAGTTCTCGATAAAGTAAAGAAACAGAAATAGTTTTTTTTCTTTTTTTTTTAGATTTTGCAGTTTTTATCTTCCCAAGTTTTTTAATCTTAGTTCAGAAATAATATCCGTTAATACTTCTAACATTTCCTCCAGATTCTTGAGAGTTATTTCACCCATATGCCCAATTCGAAATGTTTTATTTTTTAGAGTTCCATAACCATTGCCAATTCGATACCCTTTTAAAAGCATTTGGTTAACCATTTTAGAATAATCGATATTAAAAGAATTTTTTATTGTAGAAACCGTATCAGACTCATACCCTTTTTCCGGGAACATTTCTAAATTTGCATCTCGAGCCCACATTCTGGTCCGCATTCCAAGCTGTTTATGTCTTTGAAATCTTTTTTCTAATCCTTCACTATTTAAAATGTAATCCAATTGTGCCACTAAAGCCCTAATTTGCGGGATAGGAGGTGTATTTGGAGTTTGATGTACTTCATTTTTCTTTTTTAAAGTAAGGAAATCAAGATATATTCCTCTATTTTTAACTTCACCTGATTTTTGAATTGCATCTTCCGAAATTGAACAAACGGCCAATCCAGGAGGCAGCGCAAAACATTTTTGAACAGATGCCAAACATACATCTATCCCTAATTTATCCACCTCTAATTTGACGCCAGCCATTGATGAAGTCGCATCAATACACACTAATGCACCTGAGTCTTTAATAATCGGAACGACCTCATCAATAGGATTATACACTCCGGTTGAGGTTTCATTCGATTGAAGGCAAACAACAGAGTATTTTTCCTTAGAAAGTGCCTTCTCTGCAAATTCGGGTGTTATTGCCTTACCCCATTCTACTTCTTCTTTTCTAACATCTTTTCCATTAGTTAAAGCAGTATCATACCATCTATTACCAAAAGCTCCCACAGATAAAACTAATGCTTTCTCATCTTGTTTAATAAGATTTCTCATGCACGCTTCCATAATCCCAGTGGCTGAGGATGTGAAGATTAAACAATCATTTTTAGTATACAATAGCTTCTTAAGACCCTCTATAGCAAGTTGATGCATTTCTGAATACGGTGTAGATCTATGTGTGTCATTTGGCTTCGCTAACTCTTTCAGAATTCTTTCTGGCACATACACTGGTCCAGGAGTAAATAATTTGAGTTTTGAGCCTTCCTTCTTATTAAAATGTACATCAGACATAATATCTCAGAACTGTTAAATTGTTAACATTTTAAAAGCACCAAAGAATAAATAGTTTTTTGAAACGGTTTAACTTGATACGTTAAAATATATGAATTTAATCATTGGATAAGGATCTCAATTCATTACTTTATTATAAAATTGGGTTTATTTAAAGTAGATATCTTCAACACCTTCAAATAATTTAGAGATTGTTTGCAATACTAAAGGTGAAGTTTCATGATGGAGTGCCCATTTTAGAGGGTTTACACCCATTTTTGGAAAATGTAGTGCTATAATTTTAGCAGCTGTGACCCGGACAAACTCATTATCATCTGAAATTAAACAATTTTCCAGCAAATTAAAAACCTTATCGTTAATTATAGGTATTTTATTAATAATTTCCAAACATCTTATTCGAATATTCGCATCAGTGCTTTCTTCCACTAAAGAGATTAAATACGCTAAAGCCTCATTTTTATTTATAATATCACTAATTAACTTAGAATATATCTCGTCAGGATTTAATGAAGGAAAAGTGCCCATTAATCTCTCATTTTTTATAATATTTTTTTAATATCGATAATGAATAACATTATTTTCAAATCTAAAATAGGATTTTAATTCATCGAATTTTTTAGATGATTTTTCTAATTGAAATAATGTTATTTCAATATTTTTGGTGTCTTCATCAATTTGAAGAAGAATAAATGAGGGAATGCCACTAGCAATAAAAGACCATGCTCCTGTAACACTACCAGGATTTAATAGTAAAATTCCTTTTTGAGTAAGAAATATTTCTTCTTTATGAGTATGTCCAGAAATCAAAATGTTATAACTTTTTTCATTTATCGCTAAATATTCTAATTGTGAATGATCACCTCTTGGCTCAATTTGATGACCATGTGTCATTCCTATAGTTAATTTATCACTGTCAGCAAGTTTTATATCTAAGCTTTGATAAAGCGGTGCACTTCTGTTTCCACCATAATAATCCATATTTCCTATAACTGTAAAAACATCATTATTTGTTTTTAAACTTAAAAAATCGATAAAGTCAAATGCAGTTATCAAATCCCCTGTAAAAAAAGTGTAGTCAAAGGGTTTAGGATCAGTTAATTCATTTAGTTTATTTAAAATTTCATCTGGTACGCTTTTGGCTCTTCTTGGAATATGCGCATCTCCAATTATTAAACATCTTACCATAATAAACTTAAGAGAATTTATTTAGATTTCATTTTTTTATATTCCTTTTGCACAAATAAAGCCAGTTCTTTAGCTTCCTTATCTTTTTCAAAATGCTCTCGTATGGGTTCAAGAAATTGATTTAAATAGGTGATAACTGCAGGTTTTAAATCTGGAGGGTTTAATTTACCTTCAGCGTAATCTTTTTCGAGATCATCAAATGATTTATATTCTACATTCCCTCCATATTTTTCAGGTCTTTCAACTTTAAATACATCCACTTTTTCAAATATGATATACTTACAGTATTCTAAAACAGGGTTTTCTGAAGTTTGTGTGGGAGGACAATAAGCTTTATTTATTTTACGTTTAATGTCTTTCAAAGAATCTAACATAAATATAGCATTATCGGGATCTGACTTTGACATTTTAAGTTCTATAGTTCTATCGATTCCATTTAATTCGCTTGCAGGTGGTTTGGTCAACGCCATTAGCATATGATGGCTTATAGAAATTGGTTTAGGTCGGTTAAATATTTTTGCGACCTCCCTTGCTAACATATTAACTTTTCTTTGGTCTAATCCCAACTGACAAATATCTACATTCATATAAAAAATATCAGCACACTGCATTAATGGATAAAGAATTTGTGAAGCATATAATTTATCAGCTTCGCTTCGTCCCATAATTTGAGTACAACGTTGAATTCGACTTAATGTACTATTAATGGAGATTTTTAAAACCATTTCCCAATATTTTGGATCTTTTACTAAATCAGAAGCATATTTAAATTCTACATTACTCAAGTCCATTCCACATACTTTCCAAAGCTCTTTAAAGAAATCCCCAACTTTTTTTATTACATCTAAATTGCCTCCAAATTTTTGGTTTGCAGCGGCATGCCAATCAGCAATAAGGAAAATAAATTTAATCCCACATTGTGTAATTTTATTTACATTTATTGCTCTTAACAACCCTTGAGCAATGTGAATATTACCAGATGGTTCAAAACCATCATAAGCAATTATTTCCTTTCCATGATCTAATTTCCATTGTAACATTTCTGGTAATTCTTTCAAGTCAATAATCTCTTCTCCGACTTCTTGTAGTAAAGAGATTTTTTCATCTAAAGATAAGTTCATCTGATCACTCTCTCAATTAATTATAGATTTGTAAATAATCTAATTGATAAAATCTTTTTGGATCTTAAATTGCCTTGAGAAATAAATTACATTAGGATTTGATTGTCAAATTCTAAAAAAATAAGAAAGAAAATGGTTAAACTAAATTAGATTAGTCACTATTATTATCCATAATAGCCGCTTGAGCTGCAGCTAATCTTGCAATTGGGATTCTGAATGGAGAGCATGACACATAATCTAATCCTATAGAATGGGCAAATCCAATTGATTTTGGTTCCCCCCCATGTTCTCCGCAAATGCCACACTTCAGATTAGGTCGAGTTTTTCTTCCCAACTCTATCCCCATTTTCATTAATTCTCCAACACCTTTCTGGTCGATTGTTTCAAAAGGATTTTCAGTCAAAATCTCCTTATTTAAATAGATAGGTAAAAATTTACTTTCAGCATCATCTCTGGAAAAACCAAATGTCATCTGAGTTAAGTCATTTGTTCCAAACGAAAAAAATTCCGCTTCCGTCGCGATTTCATCAGCTGTTAGTGCAGCTCGAGGTATTTCTATCATAGTACCAAATTTATAATTGAGCTCTACACCATATCTCTCAATTATTTCTTTTGCAATTTTAACTAAATCATTTTTGACAAATTTTAGTTCGGAAATCATCCCTACTAAAGGAATCATAACCTCAGGAATAACATCAATACCTTCCTCTTTAAGCTGACACGCAGCTTCGAATATCGCTTTTACTTGCATTTCAATAATTTCGGGCCACACAATTCCCAAACGACATCCTCGTAAGCCCATCATGGGATTTTCTTCAGATAAGGATCTTATTAAACTAATTACTTTATTTTTCGTAGTTATTTCCTTATCTAAAGGATTTATATTTAGAAGTGAATTTGATAACGCATTTGTCATTTTTAATTCTTGATTCTCTAACAAAACGGTAGATAATTCAGGTAAAAACTCATGTAGAGGAGGGTCTAATAATCGTATTGTGACTGGTTTTCCTTCCATTATTTTAAATATCTCGTAGAAATCACTTTGTTGCATTGGTAAAATTTTATTTAAATAATCTTGGCGATCCTCTTTCGTTCTTGACATTATCATGGATTGCACAACAGGTAATCTTTCCTGTGCCATAAACATATGTTCGGTTCTGCAGAGTCCAATACCTTCTGCTCCAAATTCTAGTGCCTTTTGAGCATCTACTGGTGTGTCTGCATTAGCTCGAACTCCTAATTTTCTTACCTCATCGGCCATTTTTAATAATTCTAAAAATTCTCCTTTAATTTCTGGTTCAACAAGAGGGACTTTTCCTTCGATAACTCTACCTGTTGATCCATCAATTGTTATATAACTACCCTCTTTTATAACCGTATCCGCAACTTTAAGTTCTCTATTTTCCTCATCAATCTCGATATCTTGTGCCCCTACAACTGCAGGCTTTCCCATACCTCTTGCAACAACCGCAGCATGGGAAGTTTTTCCTCCAAATTGAGTTAATACTCCACTTGCCGCGTAAAGTCCATGAATATCATCAGGCTTTGTTTGAGGCCGAACTAAAATTATTTCTTTTTGACCCTCATTTGCTAATTCTTCAGCAGTGTCAGCATCAAATATTGCAATGCCTGATACGGCACCCGGAGAAGCACTGATACCCTTCGCTAACACACGGATTATTCCTTTCTCATCAATACTCTTAAACATTAATTTAGTGATTTTTTTGGGATCATTCCTCATTAATGCCTCTTCTTTAGAAATCAATCCTTCGTGATACATCTCAACTGCAATTTTAACGCCTGCAGAGGGAGTTCGTTTACCATTTCTAGTTTGGAGTATATATAATATCCCATTTTCAATCGTAAATTCAATGTCTTGCATATCTCTATAGTGATTTTCTAAATTTTCCATTGTATTCAATAATTCTTCATAAATTTCGGGGAATTCATTTTTCATCTCTTTAATCTTTTTAGGAGTTCTTATGCCAGCAACGACATCTTCTCCTTGAGCGTTTGTTAAATATTCTCCAAATCTTCTTCGTTCTCCTGTGGAAGGATCTCTTGAAAATGCTACGCCAGTCGCAGAATTCCACCCTTTATTTCCAAATACCATTGCTTGTATATTTACTGCAGTACCAAAATTAGGGATATTGTTGATTTTTCGATATGTAATGGCCCTTTTATTATTCCATGATTTGAAAACTGCTTCTATTGCTAAAAATAGTTGTTTAAACGGATCTTGAGGGAATGATTCTCCAATTTCCTTTTCATATAACGATTTATAGTCAGCAATTATTTTCTGTAGATCACTAACTTGCAAATCCGTATCTTGGGCATTTCTACTTAGCAATCTTTTATATTTACTTAGAATTCTCTCAAAATGTTCATCGCCAATACCCATTACAACGTCTCCAAACATCTGTATGAATCTACGATAGGAATCATAGGCAAATCGAGGATTATCGGTTTGTGTTGCTAAACCTATGACACTCTCATCATTTAATCCTAAATTAAGAACCGTGTCCATCATTCCCGGCATAGACATTGGAGCTCCAGACCTCACACTTACCAACAATGGATTCTTTTCATCTCCAAATTTTTTACCTGTAATAGCTTCTAAGTTCTTTAGTTTCTCCAATACGTTAGGTTTAAGCTCTTCCATAATTTCTTGAGACCTCTCGAAATATGCTAAACATACCTCAGTAGTGATTGTAAAACCTTGCGGAATGTTTAATCCTAAATTTGTCATCTCTGCGAGATTAGCTCCCTTTCCACCAAGTATGTTCTTAAGATCTCTATTACCCTCTTTAAATTCAAATACTTGTTTATTTTTGCTGCCGATTGTCATACTATCCAAACAACTCTTATTTCTTCAAATTCTTATTAAAATAAAAACAAGACCATTAATTTTTATATTTTACGCAAATAGGATATATATTGCTTTGTTCTTGTACTTTTTGATTGAAACGAATTTTTTTTTTAAAAATTTTGAAATGACGTTTATGCGGAAGATGGTCCTTTTAATTTAGCCCCAATTAGTTATATAATCTAAAATTATTTAAAATTTCTCTATTAAAATTAATATATTTCAAAAATAAAAAAAAAGTAATAATTTAATTGACGGGTTTATTCAATTAATAAAATTCCGTCTCCACTTTGGTAGTACTATTTACCAGCTCCTGTGCTGCCTTCGTAGCTCTCATTACTTTGGCCATATTCCCCACTAGTTTGAATTTCCCTGCCATTAAGCCTTGGATTGGGTCAAGCTCTTTTTTCAAAACCTTTACCCAGTTATCATAAGTTCCAGAGAAAACGAATTCAGCACCTACCTTTTCTCCTTCTTTTATTGGTCTTGGAGGTGAATTTGGGGGTAAAACATCATATTCCTCTCCCGGAGCTAATGTTTTAGTGCCAGTACAATCTCCTTTAAGTAGTCCTACAAACATTTTTATCTCGTGATCCAAATTACCACTAGGCTCAATGACAAATACAAAATCTCCTTCCCACCAGGAAGCCGCCTCTCTATAATTTTGATTGTTATTTATTGCTTTGCAAAATTCATTTGCCCATTCATCGGTTGCAAATTTTGGCATATTTTTCGCCTCTAAATTTTGTTTTTAGAAATTAATTTTTTTGTATTTTTTATTTATTAAATTAAGAAAGAATAGTAAGCAAAGAATTTTAAAAGTTTTCTAAGATCTCATTGAAATTGAATATTAATTATTACACAATTAAAGAGAGATAGTTTACTTACTAAATAGGAATATAAAAAATTGAAAGAAATATTTATAAAAAAGAGTAAAAAAGAAAATTTTCTTTTCTTTACACGCCAATTCCAATTGTATTTCCAATTCCCGCAATAATGATTTTTGTGTTTTTTTCAGTTCGTTTTCTAATTGCCATTTTAATTTTCTCGACAATCAATGGAACAGATTGAGTAATAGGACGCTTCATAGTTGTAATTGCGTCTTCTAAAGATTGTTTACATATTAGGGCATCAATAGGAATATTTTTTCCTGTAGAGGATTCTTCAATAAAAGATTTCTCGACACCAATACCACCGATAGCTGCTCCGACACCAATTGCTATCGAACCGGTCTTATCACCTGAAAGTTTCAAACCAGCATCTATCATAATTATGCGTGAAATTGAATCAGGATTTTCCTCAATTAATTTTTTTATAGCTTTTCCAGGTTTTCCAACAGTTCCTCCGGGACCTTTCGCTCTGACAACATAAACAATTCTATCTTCAAAATTTACTTCTTGAACAATAGTATCTTTAGATATCTCTACAGCTTCAACTTCGCCATTATTAGATACATCTCTTACAAACTTACCAGCCACCATTGGACCAAGAGCATCACCTATTGGACTTCCCTCAGCAAATGCTTTAGTTGCGTAATAAAAAGATTTTGCCATTGCCATTATTAATGCCATCTGCATAGAAATTTGTAATAGTAGGATCATCGATTTACTTTTTTTACCTAGAATTAAATAATGTTTAATTAAACGATAAATGAAATCTACAGCCATAGATGCCTCCAATAAGTTTTCTAAGGACTGCCTTTTTGAGTCAATAGCATGAGGCGCTAACATCGCTACTTCTTCACTAAATCTAAAATCTCTAACATCAATGATATGGTCTATCTTAGGAATTATGCCATAAGGATCAAGTGTCACAGGTAAGATTGCTATAAATGTCATGAAATCTTCAAGTTTAATAGCAAGATCCTTATCGGTTTCTGTCTTCTCGGCAAATTTTTTAAATTCAGTAAGAAGTATTTCCTTGCACTCATCATCCCATTTTTTTAATTTCTCCAGTCCAGTTTGAATCTCTTTCGCAGCTTTCCAAGCTTGAATTCGTTGTCCATAAAACATACTAACAAAGATTAGCAAGAAAAATAATAAGTTAAGGATTAATGATAGCGGATCACTTGTTCTCTCCGCACCTAGTTGCAAAATAATGTTTAACATTTTTTTTTTCCAAAAATTAAGTATTTTAATTGATTTTTTATCTAAATTTGATAATAATAAAATTTATTTATTCTTTTCTATTATAAAGAATAGTACATTTAATTATTAGAAAAAAAAAACTTTTCTGCTTTTCTATGATTGATGAAGAAGACGATGATGAGGAGATTTTAAAGAAGGGAATTACATTAAAAAGCGCATTGAAAAATCTTGTTGTGATTTTTTTCATTTTATTAGGCGCTATGTTTATATATTTTGGATATGGTCCTGATCAATGGTCAAACTTATTTATTGGATTTTTCCTTATTTGTATTGGTACTACCATTATGCAAGTTCAAAAACATACGCCAGACCCGATAAGACAGACTTTAACCATCTTAGTGTGTGGATTATGTGGGCTAACTAAAGTCAGAAATTATGAACAAGGAGATTTTGTGTTTCAGATGATTGATACGTGTAATAAATGTAATAAACCAATGGAAATTAAACAGATTTATTCGGTAAAATTGAAAAAGCCGACAGAATCAAAAAAAAAAGAAAATTTGAAACTAAAGCAAAATAGTAAAACTTAAATGTTTCAAAATTGGCTTAAAAACGAATTTTCGTAAAATTTTTTAGTAATGCTTATTTTACCATATTAAAATCGTTATAATGCTTGAGTAGAAACAAATATGAATGTAGATTTCAATATTACTAGCTTCACAAACAAGCATCAACACGATTTCAATTTCTTTATTCTGCCAAGAGAGTAGTATATCAATTAGTATTCTCTTGGCTGCTGATATTTTTATTTTGCAATATTCAATTATTTAAAATTTCACTAATAAAAATAAAGATCTTCTATTTAATTTAAGATAGGGCAATTTCAAGCAATATAATTGCCAAAAAATTTAAATACATTAAATATTTAGAAAAACTATAACGAAGAGAATAATAAATAGGATTTTATATCATGGTTATTAAGCTTAAAAAGAAAGTTATTGAAATTTTTAATGTTCTTAAAGAAAAGAATGCTGATTATGAAGCTTCAGAGCTCACAAAAGAATTGAGTATTGATTATATAGTTCTAATGTCAGCTATAAATGATTTAATAGATGTAAATTTGGGTAAGTTTGAAGAAGATGAAATATTTCAATTATCTTTAAATGAGGAAGGCATTTCATACTTAAAAAATGGGCTTCCAGAGCGTCAATTACTGAATATTTTCCTTAAACGTAATATTAAAGAAATTGAAATAGAAGAATTATTAAAAACTTCTAACCTTGAGAGTAATATTTTTTATATTGGACTTTCTAATATGAAGAAAAATAGATGGATTGCTCAAAGTAAAGCAACAGGGGAAACCAAAATATTCCTTGTAGCAGAAAAGTTTCCTGAAACGGAACTTGAGAAGTTTCTAAAACGATTTGAAAAAAAAGAAAGAATTAACTATTCAAATTTAACTAAGAAAGAGATAAACCAATACAATATATTGAATAAAAGAAAGTTAATTACAAAAACAAAAGGAACACAGAGAATTATTTCCTTAACTGAGAAAGGAAAAGCAATAAAACCATCTGAAATTGAAGAATTAAAGCAGGTAAGTAAAATCACTTCAGAAATGCTAAGTTCAGGAACTTGGAAAGATTATCAATTAAAACCATTTGATGTAACTAAACCTGGACCATTACTAAAAGCCGGAAAATTACATCCTATGGTTAAATTAATCAATGAAATTAGAGAAATATTTATTTCTTTAGGCTTTACTGAAATCAGAGGTCCAATTGTCGAAAGTGCCTTTTTTAATTTCGATGCATTATTTCAACCCCAAGACCACCCTGCCAGAGAAATGCATGACACATTCTATTTAAATAATCCCAAAACAGCAAAATTACCAGAAAAGGATAGAGTGAAAGCTGTTAAAGAAACCCATGAAAATGGAGGAGATTCTGGCTCTTTAGGATGGGGATATTCATGGGATGAAAAAATCGCCAAGAAAACTCTCTTACGAACTCATACAACCGCTACTACTATAAGAAGACTAGCTCAATATTATAGAAATAATGACGTGCCACCAATTAAAGTATTTTCAATAGATCGAGTATTTAGGAATGAAAAACTTGATAAATCTCATTTAGCAGAATTTACTCAAATAGAAGGAATAGTTATTGGAGAGAGAGTTACACTATGTGATTTAATCGGTGTAATTAAAGAGTTCTATAATAAAATCGGATTTGAAAAAGTAATTACTAGACCAGGATTTTTCCCGTATACAGAACCAAGTATGGAAATAGCCGTTTATTACGACAAATTAGGAGAATGGCTAGAAATGGGAGGGTCGGGTATTTTTAGACCAGAAGTAACCTATCCTTGGGGAATAAAAAATCCTACTCGAGTACTGGCGTGGGGTTTAGGGCTTGAACGATTAGCGATGTTAAAATATGAGCGTAAAGATATTCGTGATTTGTATATTAATCCAATTAAATGGTTAAGGCAAGAATCATACTAAAAGGTGTAAAAAATGCCAACATTAGAATTAAAAATTGAAAGATTAGAAAGATTAATTGGACGTAAGTTAGATATAAATGAATTAGAATATGATTTACAGTGGATTAGTTTAGATTTAGAGGATGTGAATGAAGAGGAACAAAAGATTAAAGTGGAATATAATCCAAATAGACCAGATTTTTCTAGCCCTGAAGGAATTGCAAGAGCACTTAAAGGATATTATGAAGTCGAATTAGGATTACCATCATATACCATTATTCCCGGAGATGTTGAGATGAATGTGGATCCCAGTGTTAATAAAGTTAGACCATATATAGTTTGTGGGGTAATTCGGGATATTGATCTTGATGAGGATGAAGTTGCTACTTTAATGAATATCCAAGAACAACTACATTGGGCTGTTGGGAGGGATAGAAAAAAAGTAGCTATTGGTGTACATGATTTAGATAAGATAAGCCCACCATATAGATATCTTGCAGTAAAGCCAGACTCAATCAGTTTTGTTCCACTGCATGGTGACGGTTACCCTATGAATTTAGAAGAAATACTTCTTTTACATGAAAAAGGAATTGAATATGCCCATATCCTAGAAGGTAAAGAAGTATACCCTCTTCTATTAGATAGCAATGATGAGGTTATCTCTTTTCCGCCGATTATTAATGGAATTCTTACAACTGTTACTGATGATACAAAAAATCTATTTTTAGATTTAACAGGTACAGATTACAAAGCAATTAATCTAGCATTAAATATTTTATCTACTATGCTGGCAGATACAGGGGCTAAAATTGAAAGTGTAAAGGTGAATTATCAAGGAGATATGGGGCAAATCATTACACCTAATCTAGATCCTATAAAATGGGAAGTAAATACTGATTATATTAATGATTATGTTGGATTAAATTTATCAGATTCAGAAATGATAAAATGTTTTAGAAAAGTTAGAATGGATGCAAAAAAATCAAAAAAAAAAGGATATTTAGATATTTGGATCCCTGCTTTTCGAGGCGATATAATACACCCTGTAGATTTTACGGAAGAATGTGCTATTGGATATGGATATTTCAATTTACCTTTAACAATTAGAGAAGGATGTATTGGACAATATCATCCAATCGAATCTTTTGCAAACAAAATAAGAACTATTATGATTGGGGCAGGATATCTCGAGGTCTTAAATTTTATGCTGACAAATACAGTAAAAAATTATGACTATATGAGAAAAAAATTTAAAAAGTCTGAGATTTTACAAATCGCAAATCCAGTATCAAAAGAATTTGACACTGCAAGAACAGCTTTATTACCTAAATTAATGGAAACTCTACTTTTTAATAGATCAGAAGAAAAACCGATAAGAATTTTCGAAGTTGGTGATGTTATTCAATTAAGACCTAAAGAAGAAACCGGAGCAATAAGAGAATTACATCTGTCAGCTGTATCATATTATGAAAACTCCGATTTTACTGAAATTAGATCAACTTTAGATTTTATTATGAGTTCACTTGGTTATTTAGAGAAATTTGAAATTAAACCTGGAAAAAACACAACTTATATAGATGGCCGTTATGGAGAGATTTATATGAACGGTAAAAAAATTGGCGAAATTGGTGAGATTCATCCTGAAGTTCTATTAAATTTCAAATTAGAATTTCCTGTAGCCGCTCTAGAATTAAATTTAGGTTCTTTGATTTAAAATAATATATTCTTAAATTTGTTTTAATCTGCTCTCTTTTATCCTCTTTTAATCAATCTCATTAAATAACAAATCTTATTTAGTAATAAATTATTTTATAGAGAATAATATGTTTCTAAGAAAAATCTACAACCAGACATATTTAATTATCCCCATAATTTGTATTAACTTTTATGCCTTAATTTGTCTATTTTTTGTTTCAAACAAGTTTTATTACGATTTTGAAGTTTTTTATAATGCTGGCAGGCAAGTTTTCTTAGATCCAGCTCATCTTTATGATGTTATTGGTTTTTATTATATGCCCAATTTTGCGATTTTATTTGCTGTTTCTTTCTCTTTAATGCCATTTATTGTATCATATTACCTCTGGTTTTTTGTTAATTACATTTCAGCAATTTTTTTCATTATAGAATTTAATAAAGTTTTAAATTTGATGGATATTAAAAAAAAATCACATAGATTTCTGTTTCTGATAATAATTTCAAATGGAATGCTTGTGTATCATAATTTCTTTTTTAATCAATCAAAATATCTTGTGGGTTTAATACTTCTTGTTATAGTAAGAAGAGAACTTGTCTATAAAGAAACAAATGGGGAATTTACAAAGGATATTAAGTATTTTATGATAAACTATGGCTTGTTTATTTTTATACTCGGTTTAGCCCCCTATTTTATTTTTCTCTTAATAATTTATTTTATTTATGATATCAGAAACAAAGAAGAACTTAAAAATAAAAATTTAATAGTAGTTTCAATCATTGTATTTATGTTTATATTTCAAAATTTTTTATTTATAATATATCCTTCATTAATTTTCGAATTCATTAATGGGTTTTTCTTCCCAGTTGAACGAGAAACTTTAATGATTTTTTATTTACAAGAATTTATATCTGTTTCCAGTACAATAATTTTTTTGTTTACCATTATAATAATCATTATCTTATCAGTAATCACTTTACTGTTGGTTTTAAATAAAAGTTTAGAGATCCATGAGAAGTTTAGTTATTTTTCTTTGGGGTACTTATTTTTTGGTATGTTTAGCACTTATGGCCATGGAGTGATTTTATTAGCCTTTATTCTTTTACTATTTACTCCACACATGGACCAAAAAGCAAAAGCTACTGAATTTATTAAGAGCAATAAAATTTTTTTGATTGGATTAATTTCAATTGCTGGACTCTTTTTCGTGCCGTTCAGTTATACGGCCTATAGGCATTTTCCGCTGTTAAAAGTATATCCATTTTCTCTATTTTTCTTATTAAGATGGATATTTTTTCTTAGCATAATGACGATTTCTTTAATTGTTTTGAAATTGTCAGATAGGAGCAAAGAGTCTTTATTAAATGAATAGTAGTTTTATTAAAGGAATTATTTAAAACCTATTACGATTTTCTAAAAAAAATTTTTATAATTTATTTAAATCATATTAAAGCTTACGAATTATAACTGTACCTAATACATCAGGTATTTCTAGTATTTTTTCCGGTTTATCTCTCATAAATTCATTTACAGCTCTGAAGACTCCTGCTTTTGATTCTTGTGGATTATGATAATCATGAATAAAAATATAACCTCCTTTAGAAACTCGTGGATAAAAAAATTCCAATCCTTTAAGAGTTGATAAGTATAAATCAGCATCTAGATAAATAAATGAAAAAATTTCTGATTCTAAACCTCTTGAAGTTTCAGGGAATATTCCTTTTCTTATTTTAATGTTATGTAAATTTCCTATATTTTTTTTGACAATATCCAATCGAGTGTCTTTAAATCTAGTTATATCTTTTTTATTTTCTAAATAATCAATAGGAAAACCTTCAAAAGTATCAAATAGATACAGAATTCTTTCAGGAGCTAATTTATGTATGATTTTACTTGACTCACCTCTAAACACGCCTAATTCTGCGAAATGTCCTTTAATATTCTCATTTTTAATTGTTTGTATAGCTAAAGCAATAGTTGCATATCTAATTGGATCCCATGAGGAGGAGATTAATTGATTATGTAAGAAAAAATTGTACGGAGGATTGTTAATCAAGATTTTTTTTGCTATTTCTGCTTTAAAGCCATAATAGAGAAAATTAAGATATCGATTTTGTTTTATTAATTTACTTAGAAAACTTGTTTTTGAATTTTTAAATAAATAATTAATTCGTGAATTTATTACTTCAAAGATGTCTCTCATTTTTTATATTATATCAATGTTGTTTGTAATTTCTTTTCTTTGGTTTTCTCTTTTATGCAATAGTATAATGCATATGACAATTATTAAATATAAAAAGATATATCTCAAAAACAATAGAGCTATTGGAATATAAATTATGATTGGAAATACTCTTATTATATAATGGATGGGAGGCATAAAATAAATAATCATAATAGAACAAAGAGGAATTAATATTAAATAGTTCTCTTTGATAAAAATGACTATCTTTTTACTTTCTACTATTTCATAATCGAGAAATAATAATGCTATTAATGGAAGTAACCCAACAAAATAGCGATCTTGAGTAAATGTAAAAAAGAATAATGATAATAATGCCCAGTAGGCAAATTTTTGCTCAATTGTTAAATTCCCTCGAGAATGGATTATTATTGTAATAATACTCATTAAGACCATCGAGAGTAGTAAGATATTAATATATAAAGCGGAGAGATCGAAATAAATGGACAGTACTAAAATCAAAATAGTTAAACCATCTACAGAATCCCTTGGACGATTTTCTTCATGATAAGAATAAGTTAATCTTGATCGAGGTATTGAAAGTATACGCTCACCACGGTATGATCCACCAAGAAGATTAAGGATTGCTGTGGGATTTATTATGAAAATTATTATTATCATGAAATTTAAAATGAAAAATGAAGCAGTTATTAAAAGATATCTTTTAGCCTGAGCTTTGTTAAAAATTTCGTTAAACTTTACATTATGAAAAAGATATAGAAGTACTAAGAAAAAATATTGAGGTGTCATCCCTATAGAAAATACTAAAATCAGCATTTGAGTAAAAATGAATGAAGTTTTATTTGTATCTTTATTTAATTTTCTATATTTTATTTCTCTTTTTAAGAACCACAATAAACCGAAAGCTGTAAATATTCTTCCAGTTAAATTATCGAACATTTGAACGAAAGTTATTCCATTACTCAAAGTGAGTAAAATTAAAAACCTATGAAATCTATTAGATATATCCTTTAGAATGAGAATTTGATTAAATATAATAAGGCAGAGTTCTGTAAAAATAATTATTAAAAAGAAATAAAACCAATGAGCTTGCTCAAAAGTCAATAATCCCATTGGGGCTAGTACAGTAGCAAAAAAAGGAGTATAGGTGTAGGGTTGAACTTCAAGAAAATAAATTTGGTCAGGTTGAGTGAAAATTAATTGCGACACATAATAGAATGTAGGAAAATCCGCAGCGGGTATAAGAGTAAATCCATCTTTATATAATGCTATAAAAGCCCAGAAAAGGATGCAACAAAGTGGAATTAAAAGAAATAAATTATCAATTATTTTTTTTAAAATAGTAAGAGTCATAGTTTTAAAGGCTTTATAATTTCCTTAGCGGTATGCTTTTTATCTATGATTTGTAGTAAAAGAAGCTATATAAAGAATTTTAATTATATCATGTAAATTCTAAAGTAAAAGTGATTTGAATAAAATCATGAAATTAGATCTTATTTTGCAAGGGTTTGTGTTTTTGGGTTTCATGATTTTATTATTTTTTTACCTCTTAATTTTATTCTAAAAAGAGCAATATTCACATATAGAATTTTTTTTAAATTTAGTTTTGAGACTCCTCCAGCTCTTTCATAATAGGTTATTGGTACTTCTATAAAGTTTGCTTTACATAACTTACAAGCATATAATATTTCTTCTACTATTTCTGGATTAATTGAAATAAACTCATCTAAATTAAATTTTTCTATTATTTCTTTTTTAAATACTCGAAATCCACTGGTACAATCTTTAATATTTAAACCAAAAAGAGTTCTTATCAATTTATTTGCTAAGGTTGAAATCTTTTTTCGTAAATTATTTCTCCCTTTTTCTTGTCCTTTTTCTATGAATCTAGAACCAATAAGTACATCATATTTGGGAAAAAATTGTAAAAACACAGGTAAATATTTTGGATGATGTGAAAAATCAGCATCCATCTCGATGATGATATCATTATCTGTTTGAATAAAATATTTTAATGCCTCTACCCCTGCCAATCCCCGTCCTCTCTTACCAGTTCGTTTGATTAACGTTATATTATTATAAATTTTTTGCTTGTCATAAATTATTTTTAAAGTGCCATCTGTGCTATTATCATCTACAATTAAAATTTCCTTTTTAAAATTGAATTTATTTAAAATATCTATCAATTTACCAATGTTCTCTTTTTCATTATAAGTCGGTAAAAAGATTAAGATTTTCATACTTTATTTGATCAATACTCTCTTTTTTTTTTAAAATTATCCAACTTCATCATCTTTGAATTAAATAATCATAATATCCTTTACTTTTAATATTTGATTTTGAATATATTCTAATTTAAAGGATTTAAATTATTTTTAGGAAATTTCTAAATCAAAAAGTTATAAATATTAAAAATATAGTAATTATTTAATTTAGCATATATAGAAATATTAATTTGAATACATAATGGTAGAACTGAGAGCAAATTTAATCTCCAGATCTTTTATAACGCAAATGATTAAGTTTGCAATTGTTGGAGCCCTAGGAACCTTAGTAAATATCTCAATCCTTTATATTTTAACTGAAATCTTTAACATTTACTATATTATCTCAGAAATATTTGCATTTTTTATTTCAGGATTAAATAATTACATATTTAATAAGATTTGGACATTCAGTGAAAACTTAGAAGCAGAGGCCATAAAAAAATATTTTAAATTCATAATAATAAGTCTCATTTCCTTATTAGTAAATCTGGGTGTTCTTTTTATTTTAGTTGAGGTATATTTAATTTGGTATATTTATGCAGAGATAGGGGCAATCTTTTGTGCCTTTTTGATAAATTTTTTTGGAAATAAAGTATGGACATTTAATAACAAAACTGAAAAATGAGTTACACTATATTCTTTTTTTAAAAATAAACAAGTAAGGCAGTATAAAAATGAATGAAATTGATAAATTCAGAAAACAGATTGATAATATCGATGAGAAAATTTTAGATCTATTAAATATGAGAGGAGAAATAGTTAAAAAAATAGGGCTTTATAAGAAGAACAATAATATTGAAATATATCAACCCGCAAGGGAAAATGAAGTTATTGACAAGTTAAAAAGTTTAACTAAAGTTTTAAAACCGAATAATATCGAATCTATTTGGAAGGAGATTATGGGCGCCTGTAAAGTTTTAGAAGGTTCTATTTTTAAAGTTGGATATTTAGGACCCCAAGGGAGCTTTACATATCAAGCTGCCTTGGATTTCTTTCCAAAAGCAGGTACTGATTTTATTCCATGTAAAAGTATAGTGGAAATATTTGAAAATATAGAAAAAGATACTTTAGAGTTCGGTGTCGTTCCAATTGAAAACAGTCTTCAAGGGACTGTACGGGAAACTTTAGATTTATTAATTGAAAAAAATCTCATAATATATGGAGAAATAGAAATTAGAATTGTACTTAATCTGATTTCTCTTACAAATTCGAATCTCTCAAAAATTAAAACCATCTATTCTCATCCACAGGCTTTCGCACAGGCAAGAATGTGGTTAAAAACAAATGTTCCTACCGCAAAATTAATTAATATTGATTCAACTTCAGAAGCCGTTAAAAAAGTAAAGGATTCAAATGATGTAACCTTTGGTGCCATAGGAACGGAATTTGCTTGCAAGCTACATGATTTAAGCATACTTAGCTCGAATATAGAAGATAATCCATCTAATTTTACAAGATTTTTAATAATCTCAAAAAGAAAAAATGAAATAAGGGGAGAAAGAATAAAAACTTCCATAGTTTACGTAGTAAAACATGTACCTGGTGCATTATATAGCGTATTGAAACCATTTTCTGATGCAAATATAAATTTAACAAAAATAGAATCTCGACCTAGGAGAAGGGGAAAATGGGAGTATATTTTTCTGATGGACTTTGAAGGAGATAAGGATACTCCTGAAATTCAAGAAGTTATTGAACATATGACTCATAATGTGATCTGGTTTAAAATTTTAGGCACTTATCCATACTAAAGAATCCTTACTTAGTTTTTTATAAAATTAGAAAGTTTTTTACATTAAAAAAAATATATCTAATTTACTCTCTATTACTTAAGAATAGATTTGAGATTTGATAATGACTCTTAGAATTGATGGACGTAAGGATGATGAGATAAGAAAAACTACAATACAGAGGAATTATCTTAAATATCCAGAAGGTTCTGTTTTAATCACACAAGGCAATACTAAAGTTATTGTAACTGCCTCGGTGTTAGATTATGTTCCGAGATTTCTAGAAGATACGGGGACGGGATGGATAACAGCAGAGTATAGCATGTTACCTAGAGCTACACAGGTAAGAAACAGTCGAGATAAGACAAGAGGAAGAACTATTGAGATCCAACGTTTAATAGGAAGGAGTATTAGGGCTGCTTTTAATTATGAGAAAATTGGTGAGC
Source organism: Promethearchaeota archaeon (assembly GCA_019058445.1). Lineage (GTDB taxonomy): Archaea > Asgardarchaeota > Lokiarchaeia > Sigyniarchaeales > SOKP01 > LW40-45. The sequence continues at coordinate 131,299 of JAHPZA010000010.1, forward strand.
GCACTATTAGAATAGATTGTGATGTAATCCAAGCAGACGGAGGAACAAGATGCGCTTCAATAACGGGAGCATTTGTAGCTGTGTTTGATGCTTTAAAATTCCTTTATGATGAGCGATTGATTTATGAGTTTCCTAATTATAAAACAACAGCAGCAGTGTCTTTAGGAATAAAAAATTCTGAATTATTGTTGGATTTAGACTATAGTGAAGATTCCAAAGTTGATGTAGATTTTAATCTTATTATGAATGAAGATATGGAATACATTGAAATTCAAGGGACCGCTGAGGGAGCAACATTCAATAGAAAAAGTTTATTAGAATTACTAAAGTTAGGAGAAAAAGGAATTAAAGATTTAATTGAGATACAAAAACAAGTTTTAAATTTATAATTTTTTCATAAACAATTTAGCTTTATTCTAATGGGCCTCTATACCTAATTGTTCAGGATGTTCCTGGAAATATTTTACTCCTTCTTTTATAATGTCTAATATCGATCTCGTAGGATACCATCCTGTATCTTTTACAATTTTATCATTTAAACCGATTAATAAGGGAACTTCACTCGGTCGAAGCCTATTTTTGTCTACAAAAACATCTGCAGAAACATTGAAAAGACTTTTTGCTAATGTTACATAGTCTGCAACTGTGATTCCTTTTCCAGTACAAACATTATAAGGTTCTGCGAACTTTTTTTTCTCACACACTAAAATATAAGCATTTATAGTATCTTTTACGTGGGTGAAATCTCTGATAGAATTAGGATTTCCAATGATAATATTATTTCTATTTTTTTCTAAAATTTCTACGATTTGTCTATGAATTACGCTGGTTACAAATTGTATCCCTCTGCGGGGACCTTCATGATTGAATCCGCGTGTAATGATTGAAGGGACTCCATAAGAGTTATTATATAGCCAAGCTATTTGTTCAGTAGCTACTTTAGTGATTCCATAGACACTTCGGGGGCGAAATGGATTTTTTTTGACATCTTCAGTAACAGGAACTTCTTCAGGATCCACTAGTCCATATTGCTCACTGCTGCATGCGACTTGGATACTTTCCAATTCGTCTCCAAACCTTCTTGCAGCTTCAAATATTTTAATGGTTCCTTTAATATTGTTAGTTATTACTCTGGCAGGTTCTCTAAAAGAAGTGGGAACAAAGGATTCTGCTGCCAAATGAAAAACTGCATTTGGTCGTAATTTATCAAAAATTCTGTAAATTCTTTCAGCACTTGTGATATCTGCTTCGTGTAAAGAGATATGTCCCCGTAAATGCTCAATATTTTCATGCATTGGAACCGCATGTCTTCGTATTGTTCCATGAACTTCACATCCTAAATCTAATAATTGTTCAGCTAAATGACTCCCTGCAAAGCCACTAATCCCAGTTATTAAAACTCTTTTATCTTCCCAGAATTTTTCATTTGGTAAAGCAGAAGTACGACTTTTGAAATTAGTAAGATAATCATCGATTTTTTCAGGTTTAATTATGAAACCAAGTTTTTCAAGTTCATTAACGCGGGGATTTTCTTCAATTACATTTTCAATAGGTATAAGATGACTCATAGTTGTACAGATTATTAATGTATTATTTATTTTTAATTTAATTATTAAATTTTAGTGACATTCTTAATAATTGCTTGCGAATTTCAATATAATATGAAAACGCATTAATTTTGTAAAATTTTTATGATTTTTTCATTTCGTTCATCAAGATAAAATCTGACTTTTTTTAATTTTAAATAGTTATTATCAGAAAAATCGTGTTTAATAATAGTTAATGATATTATAGAAAAATCTAAAGTAGCACTTTTATGTTCTCTTTTTCCATTTAAAATATGATTTAAATCTGATTCAAATAAAGTGGAGTATTCTTTATATAGTCTTTTTATATCATATTTATCTAATTTTTTAATCATGATATCCACGTCTCGATAACTCGAAAAATATTCAATAAGTATGTTGCTTTCTTTTAAAAGTTTCAGAAGTTTTGTAGAGATCATCTGTTATCCTCAAGTTTTATTTGTTCTTTCTTTTACATAATATGCTTCGAACAATTATTTATTTTATAATTTTCTCTATCATACTAATTAAATCTTTTTTTGATTGAGCTCCAATACGAGAGTCTATTAATTTACCGTCTTTAAATATGCTAAAAGTGGGTACGCCTGTTAACTCATATCTTTGTGGTGTTTTTCGATTTCTATCAATGTTTAACTTTGCTATCAAAACTTTCCCATCAAATTCCTCCTCTAATTCATTGAGCACATAGTCCATCATTTTACATGGAACACACCATGATGCCCAAAATTCAATTAATACGGGTAATGGTGAATTAATTATTTTTTCATTAAAGTCTTTATCAGTGACATTCATTTTTTTAATAAGATTCTTTTAATTATCAAATTTTGGTTTAAAACCTTTAATTGGTTTAGTTCCCGGATCATATCTTTCTAACACTTTCATTTCACGTTTTTTTCCTTGCCAAGTTGTTATTGGCATAATTGTATGCTTTTTCATTTCTATTCGATTTTTTATTTCTGGCTCTTTTAGTACTGCAAAAATTCTTTCAATCTCTTCTTCTAATGTAATCTGGGGCGTAAATCCAAAAACATGCGGTAATTTTTTAGATACTACTTCAAAAGGATGGGTATCAGCTTCAACGCGTGGATTTTCTAATCTCTGAATTTTAACATCTAAATCAAACTTTTCTTTCCCTACGTGAGCAACTGATTCAGCTAATTCAGAAAGTTTATGTAAACCTGATACTTGGTTTACCACATCATATTGACCAGGTTCTGGCGGTGAAATAATTAATCTAATCATACATTGCATTGCGTCATTTAGTGCAATAAATCCTCTTATTTGTTCTCCCTTTCCATAAATAGTTAAAGGAATATTTACAACTGCTTGAGCAACAAATCTATTAATCACAGTCCCAAACCACTCATCTATATCATAGCGAGTTCTTAACCTATTATCCATTGCCAATTCTTCTGTATATACACCAAAAATCACACCTTGCATTACATCATAGGATCTTAGCCACCAATATTTGCATGCTTCCAAAATATTAAATGTATCTTGAACTTTACTTACATGATAGAAACTAGCGGGATCTCGCGGGGTTGTTTCACCTCCTAGGCTCCATTTCCTATCATCCCACTCGATAATTGCATCTGCAGGAAATAATCCCTCATAAAGCGGTCTGCCTGTTAAAGGAGTTCCGTATTCCCCCATTGTCCCTAACTTTATTAAACTTGTTTCCGGGACAACTTCTTTCATCAACCATAATAATTTTAATGTGCCTAATACATTATTCTCTTGAACTTTAACTGCATGTTCTAGATCAGCCATACTGTATGGAGCACTTGGAATTTCAGCGTAGTGTACGATAGATTCTGGTTTAACTTCTTCTAAAAATTCTCTTAATTTTGCTGTTGCATTAAGATTTAATTTTCTAAAATTAATATTTATCCCAAGAACATCCCTGGCAACTTCTAACCTTTCTGTCATTCTTTTAATTGGTACAATAGTATGTGCACCCTTTTCCATAACACAATCTCTACGGGTAAAATTATCTAGTCCACTTACTTGAAAACCTAATTTCGCCAATTTTAGAGCTAAACTCCATCCTAAATATCCATCAATCCCTAGAATCATTACCTTCATTTCTTTCAATATATACCCATATTCTGTTGGAGTCCATTCAGGACATTGCTCAAATGTAATATTAGGTTCAAAATAGCCTAATTCAGGTCGTCTTCTGCATTCAATTACAATTTCTTCTTCTTCACCTAAATCTAAACCCTTATCTCTCGCTTGACCACACGCTCTAAAATCCACGTTCCCCATCAATTTCGCTGCTGGACAATTCCAACAGGTTTTATTAGCATTATACATTTTTACCAATTTAAACTCTCACCCTAAAAATCCTACTATATCCTCTACAGATGGACTTTTTACATTAATTTCCTTATTTATTAAGATAAATGAATTCTCATTATGTTTTCCTGATAAAGTATTTTCTTCTTCAAAAATCTTTTCTTTTCCTATTCCACTTTTCAAATTAAAACCTTTTTTCTCCACCAAAACCATATCTGGAGCCCTATTTCTTTCCTTTCCAGAATAGATATCATCTCTTTTATACACTTTTTTAATTACTCTTTGTTTTTCATATTTTAGGTTATAAAAAAGAGACTCTAATTCATCTAAAATTATTTTTTCATCTTCCTTTTTCACAGTACCGTTTGGATAAGACCCTTTTTTGTTTATATAAATCCTCCCCGGATCTAAAACAAATGCTTTTGATCCCTTTGAAATACGATTATATTTTTTTAGGTTTTCTGCTAAAATAAGAAATCCTTGATCCTCCAAGTACGTATTTAAATTAATATTATATTTGTTTCTTTCCATTCCATGATCAGATAATATTATGAATGTATCATCTTCATTTAATTTATTATATATCTCTCCAATAATATTATCAATTTCTTGAAAATATTCTAAAAATCTGTGATAAAGTGGATTCTTATAATCTTCATACACATGCCAGAAAAAATGCCCTATCCTGTCACTTCCCGTAATTACAGGCATGAAATTATCCCATTTAAGTTCTTTCCATAATAAATCGAAAGTTTTTTTTCTAATATATAAAACTCTAAATAATTCATCAAAAAAAATATCATTGGATTGTTGATGGGCGATTTTTGAATCAACATCAATTTCATATCCAATCCCTTGTAATTTTTGGAAATATTTATCAGGATATACTGCTTTTTGTAAATCCAATGCCACAAATCCTGCGATATGAATCCCATTTAATTTTTTAGCAGGATATGTTGATGGAACATTAATTATAATGTGTTTTTTTTCTGGTTTTTGGTGCCAAAAAGGTTTACTTTTCAAAGCATTAAAATTTGGAAAACTAAGGGAATAAGTATTGTTTATTATATCTGTAAATCCAAATATTCCATGTTCACCAGGATTCTTTCCTGTTATTATTGAACTCCAGGAAACTGATGAGATATGAGGAATGGAGGATCTTAATCTTTTAAAAATATATTCGCTTTTTAATTGTTTAAAATTTGGCATTATATCATTATTGGATAATTTCTCCATCAATTCGAAGGGAATGCCATCAATTCCGAAAATAACGTTCCTATTCTTCACTTTAATTTTAAAAATTTAAGAGTATTTATAAATTTTTAAAATAAGCTATTATTTTAACTATAAACTCTGAAAAAATAGAAAAAGTTATCTTTCTATAAAATTAATAAAAACTTGTTAAATCAAATATATCTTAAAGATGAATTCTACAATTCAAATAAAATATATTTTAAAAAGTTTTCTTAGTAAAATATTTAACAGAATTCCTAAGATTCTTAATGAATATGGTTTGATTTATATTCTTAGGAAGCCATTTTGGTATTCAAAATTTCTTTTTTATGTAAACTACTCTAAATTTAAAATTAGTAAATTAAAAGATCGTTATACTCTTGAAAGTTTAATTGAATTTGTAAAGTTCAACAATCAAGGGCTAATCAGACCTCTTCAAATAAATTATGAAATCTTAACATTATTGAAGCTATTAAAAAAAAAAGACCAAAATTTATTCTTGAAATAGGAACTATCTCAGGAGGAACTCATTTTTTGTTTACTCGTATTGCCAGAAAGGATGCTACAATAATTAGTATTGATTTACCAAAAGGTATACATGGATATGGCTATAACATATTAAGAATTCCTCTTTATAAATCATTTGCGCGGTCAGACCAAAAGATTTTATTATTTCGTTCAGATTCCCATAAAAAAAGTACAATTGACCAAATAAAATCTATTCTCAAAAGTAATAAATTAGAATTTTTATTTATTGATGGAGATCATAGGTATGAAGGAGTAAAAAAAGATTTTGAAATGTATAGAACACTGGTTAAGAATGATGGTATAGTGGCCTTTCATGATATTATTCCTCAAGCACCTGAAACTCAAGTAGAAGTATCAAAATATTGGAATGAAATTAAAAATAATTACATATTTAAAGAAATAATTAAAGATAAGAATCAAAAATGGGCCGGAATTGGAGTTATCTATTATAAAGAATAATGAAAAGGGGAAAAGAATAATGATTCTTTTCTTTATATCTTAAATTTCTATTCAATTTTTAGAGGTGTAATTTACTTTAATAATCCTTTTTCTTTAAGTTCAGTATAAGCTTTATCAGATTTATCTTTTGCTTTTCCTTGCTGTAATTTTACCCATTCAATTAATTCATGAATACCTTCCTTAAATGTTATGTCTGCTTTATATCCTAATTCTGATGAAATTTTAGAAATGTCCGCAAAGCAATGTCGAATATCTCCTGGGCGAAACTTGTTTGAAACTATTGGCTTAATTTCTGGATTAATATATCTAGCAAGTGTTTCAGCAATTTGCTTTATACTTACTGCTTCACCAGTTCCAACATTAAAAATTTGGTTTTTTGCTCTTCTTTTCGTTAAAGAAAGATAAAAAGCTTTGCAAACATCTCGTACATGCACAAAATCTCTCATTTGATTTCCGTCTTCATAAATTATCGGTCTATTCCCATTCAAAAGTCTACTGGAGAAAATCGCACAAACACCTGTATATGGATTAGAAAGAGCTTGTCGACTTCCATATACATTAAATAATCTTAAAGCTGTGGTATTTATACCATAAGTTTCTCCAATTAACATACACATTTTCTCTTGTTCTTTTTTATTTAACGCATAAATCGAGGTACATACTTGAGGTTTCGATTCATTTGTCGGTATGGGTTTGGCTTTTTTTCCACATATCGGGCAAAATAATTCCCATTCTCCTCTTTCAAGTTGAGTTACACTCCGTAACTCTGGATTTACTTGTTCACAGTTTTCACATATATAACTTCCCTCCCCATAAGTAGACATTGATGATGCTAAAACAAACTTTTTTATAGTATTTGGTTTATTTACTAATATATCAAGAAGTCGAGCAGTACCCAGAATATTAACATCTACATATTTATCAATTTGATACATGGATTGACCAACTCCAACCATGGAAGCTAGATGAATAATGGCATCTATATCCTTAAGCGATTCAGATAAAATATCTTTATTTCGAATATCATTTTTTAGAAAAGTAATATTTTTTGCTAGATAATTTGGAGGTCTATCATTCATTCCATGAACTTGCGGTTCTAGAACGTCATATACAACAATTTCATAGTTTTTAGCCAATAGAAAATCAACTAAATGACTTCCGATAAAACCAGCACCACCAGTAATTAAAACTCTCATAATATTCTACTGAAATTTTTTATTAAATTTGATTTTATATGTTTTGTAATTTTTAATCTAAATTAAAGAATTTTATAACTTTTTCATAAGATCTACTAAATCATCATATAATTTAGATTAATGATAAATTATTAGAGTTCCTTCAGAATAAAACTTAAATAAATCAAGAGATACAATAAAATAATTAAATTTTAGATAACTTCTAAAAATAAATGAATAATTTAGAGATTCCCTTAGTTTCTGTAATTGTGCTTAATTATAACGGTCAAAAGCACCTAAAAGAATGTTTTGACTCTCTTTATGAGTTAAATTATAATAATGTAGAATTAATCTTAGTGGATAATAATTCAAAAGATAATAGTGTAGAATTTGTTAAAAATAATTATAATAGGGTTAAAATTATTCAACTTAAGTACAATTATGGATTTGCTAAAGCTAATAATATAGCAGCAACTCAAGCTAAAGGAAAATATATTGTTTTACTAAATAATGATACATATGTGGATATCAATTGGCTAACCGAACTAGTTAAAGTAGCGGAAAGTTCGTATAAAATTGGAATAGTGGGTAGCAAAATCTATTATTATGATAATAAGAAACTGATCAGCTATGCTGGAAGTAGTTGCGATAAATATGGGAAAAGTAATCATATAGGAGAAAACAAAACAGATCATCGAATATTTAATACTGATCGGAAAACATTTTATGCCTGTGGAGCTTGCTTATTAATTAAAAGAGAACTATATCAAAAAATTGGTCTATTTGATTCACTATACTTCATTTACAACGAAGATTTAGATCTTTGTTGGAGGACATGGATTTTTGGATATTTAGTAATGTATGCTTCAAAATCCTTTATTTATCATAAAATTGGACAAGTAATGGGTAAAGAAACACTTAGACAAAAATTTCTCGGTGAAAGGAATATTTTAAGAACAGTATTAAAAAACTATGAATTGAAAACCTTATTTAAAATTTTCCCTGTATATATAGGAAGAAGGATCGGTATAATATTAAGATTTTTAGTCCATTTAGACATATTAGCAATTATAATAATCTACATCTATATAAAAGCCTTTTCTTGGAATATAATTCATATTAAATCGCTTATTAGAAAACGTAAAAGAATTCAATCATATAGAACTAAAGATGATAGATTTTTAATACAATTTATGAAAGAAACCATAAAATTGGAAACTTCATTAAGGAATTTATGATTAGATAAAATTTTTATTAACGTTCATGAATATATATTAGAAACATAACTAATTTGAATATTATTACCTAATAATCGTTTAAAAAGTCTAAAACAAATATGGAAATCAAAACTTTCATGGGTCGAAAATTGGGCTATATTAATGGGATTTTAAGAAGACAGATTGAAATTGATAAATATTTAAAAAATCGCGAAGATATTAAACTATCATATGAATTTTATGATGCACCAAAAAATCCAATCGATTTTCTTTCTAAAAGATATATTTTATATCATTGTAAGGCATATCATAAATCAAGGACTTTAAAAGATAATATAATATTCCATGTATCTTTTCAAAATCTTGCAGATTTAGTACTGTTTTTAAAAAAAGAAAGAACTTTTGTCACCTGCTATGATATATTTAATTTTTTAGAAAAAAATACCATAAGAAATACCATACTTGCTCAAAAATACGCACTTATGGGACTTAAAAGTTGTAAGTACATCATCTCAATATCAGAATTCACAAAAAATGAATTATTTAAGAGATTTAATATTCCCAAAGAAAAAATTAGTGTTATTAAATGTGCTATAAACCATGAAATTTTCTATCCAATCCGACAAAATGAACTCTCAAATTTAATACCTTTCTATCCTAATTATAAGAAAATACTGCATGTAGGAACGGAAGTAAATAGAAAAGATATAATTACTTTGTTTAAGGCCTTTTATTTAATTAAAAAAAAGTTCAATAATATTAAGTTAATAAGAGTAGGACCTAGGTCACACTCTAAAGTAATAAAATCATTAGGATTAGAAAAAGATATAATATATTTTAATAATCTTAACAATCAAAAATTAAGAGAAATATATAATTTATGTGATTTATTTATTTTCCCCTCCGTATATGAAGGATTTGGTTTTCCAGGATTAGAAGCGGCAGCTTGTGGTACTCCTGTGATTTGCTCCAATATACCTATTTTTAGAGAGTTATATGATAACTTCCCGATATATTTCCCAGCCCAAGATTATAAAACTCTTTGTAAGATCATACTTAATACTATTAATAATGAAACTATGAAAAAAGAAATGAGTATTAAAGGAGTAAATATAGCTAATAAATACCATTGGAAAAATTCTGCTGATAAATATATTAATTTTGTGAAAAATATTATAGAAAATATTTAAAAATAAACTGTTTGTGAGTCAATATTTTTTTATATATCAGATAATCAACTTTGTGAGAGTTCCATTTAAAAATATATGATATATACGTTTTACAAAATGAAATTTATATATTTTTAAAAATTTTAAGAATTAAAGTCTAATTCTCTTGAAAGTGTTGAAAATTAAAAGAAGAAATAGAAGCTTTCTCTTAATCTTTGATAAGCTTCGTAACATTTCGCTTATTAAAGATACCGGAATGATTCCTTATTATTTTCATCGCAAATATCATTATAGTTCAAAAATATTAACATATAGGAATGATAAAGCATACCCATTTTTACAAGAATACTGTAAAGGGCTGGAGTTAGAATTCTTAAAGAGAAGAAGGTTTTTAAATAAAATATTGGGAATCGAAATTCCCGCTTTAATCTATCTTATCAAAAATTTTAAAAAAATCCATATTTTAGAAGTTATTTGGCTATCAAATAGCTCAATTCTTTATGGAATTCTATATAAAATGTTAAATAGAAATGGATTTCTTTACCTAAAATTAGATGCTACTGAGAAAATAAAATACCATAATAAACTTCATCCTCATGGTTATTATGATTACCAATATTATAAAGAACAAAGTATCGTTAAAAACCTCATAAATTCCTTTAGAATAATTCTAGGAAAATTTTTTGGCAATTTGTTTTTTAAAAAGTTAGATTTAGCAAGTATAGAAAGTGTAAAATTATACAAAGATATAAAGGATTATCCAAGAATTAAACACAAGCTAATTTATCTGCCAAATGGAATAGATGATTATTTCCTAAAAGATCTAAATATTAAAAGGGTAGATTTTAGTAAAAAGGAAAATATCATTTTAACCGTTGGTAGAATAGGATGGGTGGCAAAAGACCATCACATATTTTTAGAGGCTATAGCTAGTATAGAAGATTTAAAAAATTGGAAGATTTATTTGGTAGGAGGTATATATGATAAATTCAAAGATTATATATCTCATTATTTTGTAAAATACCCCCATCTCAAGGATAAGGTTATATTTATTGGTGAAATTCTTGATCGAAAAAAATTATTAGAATTTTATCAGAAGAGTAAAATTTTCTGTTTAACATCAAATGTTGAAAGTTTTGGAATTGTATTAGTTGAAGCAGGTTATTTTGGTAATTATATTGTCAGTACCAATTTACCATCAGCTCGAGATATAACTTCAAATAGTCAGTTTGGAACTCTATTTAAAATTCGAGATACTGCTAGATTAACAGAAATTCTTGAAAATTTAATTGATAATGAAGAACTTATGGAGAAGAATTATCTTAAAATTCAAAATCATATCGATAAAAAATTTTTATGGAGCAAGATTATCTCAAAATTATATAGAGAGTTAAATAAAAGAAGCAATTTGAGATTTTCAAATAAACATGGTTAATTAATTGATGAGTTATAAGCTATGATTTACTTGGTTACTTAAAAAATATTTTAAATAAATGTTTTTAAAAGTAAATTTACATAAACTTTAAAAATAGTTTTTATTCTTTATAAAAAAAAAGAATAACTAATAACATAGAATATGCAGAAAAAAGTTATACTAATTACGATTGATTGTCTGCGAAGTGATCGCTTAGAAATTTATGGATGTAAAAGAAATATTGCTCCTAACCTTAATAAATTGAGTAAAAATTCAATAATTTTTAATACTGCTATAAGTAATGGTCCTAATACTCCCTCTTCATTTTATGCGATGTTTACATCAGAGGTCCCAACATTAAAAGGACGTTATGCTCCCCTTTCCGATAGGTTAGAAACTTTTATAGAAATTATTAAAAAAAATAAAATAAAAACGTGTGGTATTCATTCAAATCCACATTTAGGAAAATACTTTAATTATCACAGAGGTTTTGATAAATTTGTTGATTTAATGATTCGAAAAGAAGAAAGTTTTAAAAGGAGATTTTTTAAAAAGTTGAATTTTTTGCTGAATAAACTGAAAATCACAATTTTTATAGATAAATTTTTATCTTCCGAAGTTTTAAATTTTAAATTCAAAACTAAGGTTAATACTCTTCTTAAAACTAAAGAATTTTTTTCGCCATATGCTGATGCGAAAGCAATTGTATCAGAAGCTATCAATTGGTTAAACAAAAATTATCGTTCAAATTTCTTCTTATGGTTGCACTTTATGGATGTACATGGTCCATTAATACCTACTAAAACAAACTTTAAAAAAGTAGCTAAATCATATAATTATAAATTAAATAAGCCGTTTCTATCTTATATTAAGACAAATTTAGATGAAAGAAACTTAAGTAAAAAGGATTTACCAATTGTTTCAATACTTTACGATGCAGAAATATTATATTGTGATTACTATATTGGATTTCTATTCAATTATTTAAAAAATAAAAAAATATACAATGATACAAATATCATTATAACTTCAGATCATGGCGAAGCTTTATGGGAGCATAATTTTACAGGACACTATCCTTATCTATATGATGAGCTCTTAAGAGTACCTCTTATAATCAAATTGCCATTATCTAATTCTCTAAATAAATTAATTAATACCCAAGTAGAACTAATAGATTTAGCTCCAACTATCTTGGATATTTATGGAATTCCTAAATTAAAGCGTTTTATGGGAACCAGCTTAATTCCGTTAATTAATGGGAAAGATAATTTCAATCATCCAGAATTCGCCATATCTGCAACTTATAAAAACAAAAATAGATCGTTTCATGGATTAATTAAAAATCTTGATGATTGGAAACTTTTAATTAGTATTAGAAGTAAGTTCTGGAAACTGATATTTTCAGAGCAAAGAAATAAATTTGAATTATTTAATCTTAAAAAAGATCCGAAAGAGCGGAAAAACATCTATGATAATAAAAATGAATTAATCCTAACAATTAAAAGCAAATTAATAAAAAAAATTAAACCGTTTTTAAAAAGAAGGATTACCGAAAAAGAAAAAATTAAAGAATCAATTGAAAACATTGAAATAAAATTTTAAATCTAAACAATGAAAATTCCTAAAGTATCATTAATAATTTTGAATTGGAATAATTGGAAAGACACTATAGAATGCTTAGAGTCTTTGTATCAGATTAACATTGATAAACACGATATAATTATTTTAGATTGTGGTTCTAAAGACGGTTCAATCAAGAAAATTAAAGAATATTGCAGTGGTGAACTTGAAGTTTTCTCTCCCTATCTTAAATATAAATCTGATAATAAACCAATATCACTTTTTGTTTACGATGAACAAAAATCAGATCATTTGAGTGTTGTTGATAAGTATCTTTCTTGTAATAAAAAAAAATTATTCCTTATTTCCTTAAAAAAAAATTATGGTTTTACTGGGGGCAATAATATAGGAATGTCTTTTGCAGAGACTTATTTTAAGCCAGATTATCTGTTTCTATTAAACAATGATACAGTTATGATTGACAATATTATTGATGAAATGCTGCATTTATGTGAAAAAAATAATAAAATTGGACTATGTGGTCCAGAAATAAGACTCTATGGAAATCCAAAAGAAATTCAATTTAAATTAAGATATCAAGGAATCAATAGTCCAACTGAAGTTCCATGGATTTCTGGTTGTGCTTTTCTAATAAAATCTGAATTAATCAAAAAAATAGGTTTTTTAGATCCGATTTTTTTTATTTATTATGAAGAGACTGATTATATTCTAAGAGCAAAAAAAGCGAATTATAAAATATATTATATCCCTACAAAATCTAAATTATATCATAAATTTGCAGCAACAAACAAAAAAATCAAAGGATTTACACAATATCACATGACTAAAAGCTATATTATTTTTATAAAAAAACATTCGAGCAGCAAAGATTTTCATTTTAAATTATCTCAATTTATTAGAAAAGAGATAAAAAAGAATTTAGGAAGAATAAATTTGTATTTTGTCATAAAAGGAATACTTATTGGATATTTTTTAAGTCTTTTTAGAAGTAGTATCTTAAATTAGAGGGGTACAAATACATTCCTAAATTATAATTTTTTTTTAAAGAATAGCGCAATGAACATTAAAACATTCAATAAAATCTCTATTACTGTATAAAAAATCATTTTAATCGGGAATGTTAAACCAAACCTTCCAAAATCTTTTTTATTTATAAACATTCTAAAGAAAATATATTTTCTTACTCTTTTTAAATAAATACTAAAGAAAATAAAAACACCGATAAAAAATAAACCAAGATGAAAAAACAAGATTATCGGTAGTAAGAATAAAAAAATTGATATTAAAAACAAAAGATAGACTTTTAGTATTGATTTAATACTTTTAGTTTGAAAATAATAATTTAACCTATATCCTATATATCTTCTTCTTCGATTATATAATTCTTTATAATTTGTGGGATATTCAGTATATATAGCACTTCGAAAATCCTTTAAACGATAAATTCGAAATCCATTGGAAATAATATCTTTTGCTCTAGTAATTTCTTCAATAACTTCTCCCTGTTTTTCTCTAAAAGTGCCAATTTTTTTTATAACTTTATAAGTTAAACATGTATTGGGTCCAGACACTTGAACTTCATAATATCTCGTAAATTTACCATTGAAATATCCAATACTGTTTATAAGTAGATATTTAACCAAATCTTTATCTTCTATGCTTTTTAATGGTCTATTTTCCCCGCAAACAACACTTTCATTTTCATTAATTATTGGATATAACATTCTTAGCAAAATTTCGTCAGTTAGATAACAATCGGCATCAATTAAATAGACTATTCCCTCAGATACATAAGCAAGACATTGATTAATTGCTCTTATTTTATTTTTTCCTTGTATTTTATATTGCCCTTTCTCTTGACGTAAAAAAATAAAGTTGTCATATTTTTCTTTAAAAGAATTTGCAATTTCAACTGTTTCTTCACTCCCTCCAGCACTAATTATGACTTTAATATCAGGGTATTTTAGATTTGCAATTGAAATTAAACAATCTTTAAATACAATTCCTTCATTCCAAGCGGGAATTATAATATTAACTAAAGGTAACGATTTAAAATCATCAATTGATATTTGCTCAGGTTCATGGAATTTCTTTAAAATTTTAAGATATTTTCTATCTCTTAAAAAATGAAAGAAAGTATGATACAAAATAATAATTAATAATATAATAATCATAAGATATTTTGAATTTGAAAAATCTAGAAGATTTTGGATTATATTAATAATAACTGTAATTACTTCCATTGAAAACAATATTACAATAACTTATAATTTTAATAAGATAAATACATGTAGATAAAAAAATATTTCTTGCTGAGTAAAGTAGTAAAATTTCTTTTTAGAATATATTTTTATTTTGTAAGCTTTTTATACTCTCTTTAATAACATCTATTTCTTTCGTTTTGTCTTTTTCTTTTTCAAGTTGATTTTTTGAATTATCTTCATCTCTTTTATTTTTGAGTATGACCCAGGGAACCTTAACCAAATGTTTTACTCTTAAAAATGGAATATGACTAAATTTCATAAATTCTCCCATAAGATTGCCATGGTCTGAAGTGATAACAACTTTCCCGTTTAAGTATTCTACAAGATTATATACTTCCTTCATTACTAACTTCAGTGTTCTAATGTATGCAATCCATACTCGTTTCAGAGATATTTCCCCTGCTTTAATTACGTCCCATAGCTCGGTTCCCTCAAGATTAAGTTTCGCGTATTTCGGATTATTTCGTATTCCATTCATAATCTCAATAAACTCCATATCACCAATATAGGGACGATGTGGCGGATTGAAATGAATTATCATTCTTTTATGAGGATATTTCTTTATTGTGTTTAAAGTGGCTTTCGTAATTTCTTCAGGGAGAACTGTTTTTAATTTATCGTCCCAACCAAAGTCCCATACTTTTACCACCTTAAAAAATGGATTTATACCGAAAGTTTTTATTAGATTAAAATCTGAAAAGCGCGGATTGCTAGAGATATAAATTATATCATCAAATTTCCCATTAAAATTCCATTCAATCCATTCTTGTGTTGTAGAACCACCTGATATAACGAAAGGTACATCCTTTATTACAAAACGAGAAAACATATCATATCTACATGCATCAATGATTATAAGATAGTCCCAATCCTCATCCATGATATTTATCGCGAATTTTTTTGAATATGGTCTATTAATGGTGTCAATAAGATTTATCAGAATCTTTCGTAATTTTATTCTAGGGATATTTATCCTTGAACTCATTTCCTTGTTTAGTTCTTTTCAAAAATTTCTCTAATTTTTAATAAAATACAAATTTTAAATTTGTGTAATACATGCTTTTAATCTTCTAACAATATTATCCCATGAAAACTTTATGATTTCTTCATCAACGATAATATTAGATAAATTTTCATTAACTATATCGAGAAAAAGTTTTTCAACAATCTGTTGACTTTTTTTAGCATTATTTATTGGAACTACAATACCAAAATTATTTTCCCTAAGGAATTTTGCAGTATATGAATCTTCACGCCCATAATATAGAATCTTCTTTCTACAACTCAAATAGTCCCAAACTTTAAAACCTATTGTAGGATAATCTAAATCTTCACCTATATGGACTGCTAAATAGCATTGCTTAATTTCTTCTATTAGTTGTTTTCGTGATAAAAATGGTCCTAAATGTACCAAATCCTGAAGATTCAATCTCTCAATCTGCTTTTTTAAAGAGACATAGTTATATTTACCAAAAATTTTTAAGGTGAATTTGAATTCTTTAAATATCCCTTTTTTTTTTAGAAGAGCTATGATTTGTAGAAGCGGATTAATATTTCTCTGCCCATATAATTTTCCAATAAAAGTAAAAATTATTCCATTATTAAAATTATAGTTAAAATCATTAATTTCCCTTAAATTTAAACCATTTTCTATTACACAGATCTTTTTTTGTTTAAGTTCAGGGAAATATTTTATCAAGAAGTCTTTTAAAGGAGTGCTTATCGCTATTATCATAGTGGCATATTTTAATATTCTCGTTTCGTATTTTAATGATATTAGTTTATCTAGATTTTTTCTTTTTCTAATTCCATATATATTATAATTCCAGGGATCTCTATATTCAATAATATAAGGTAAATTGAATTTTCTATGCAAAAGATATGCTATTATATGAGAATAGTGAGGGGGGCCAGTAGAATAAATAAATTTTATATCATTATTCTCTTTAAGAATTTTTCTCCCTGCTAAATAGCCAAAAGGAATCCAATGAATGTAAAAATAAAGGTAAAGAATTCGCATAGATATTTTAAAGAATAATGTTCTCAATCCATATTTTCTTTTTAATTCAATAACACGAGTCTTATGAATTTTTAAATTTTGTGGAATTTTCTCAGTTAACTCGTAATCTTTTGGTTCTTTTATTACTTCCCTCCTTGTTAAAATTATAGGATTCATCCCTTCTTTAATTAATCTTTTAGATATTTCTAAAGCACGAATGCTATTTTGGTTATTAATTGGTGGAAAGGAATTAACAATAAAAAGAAAGTTCATTGAAGGTTGATTATTCATTCTTATTATGTATAATAATTAATTCACTAACTATTATTTCATTTTAAGATTATTATTTTTTTTCGTGATTTTTTCTTAATTATATATAATATCTCTAAATTATAGAGCTATTTAATAAAATGAGAATTATAGCAAAATTTAAAAAAAATATTAAGAAAATTTAGGAGATAATACTAATTTTTTTTTAAGGATATATCGTAATAAGGAAAGGTGTGTTTAATAAAATAGAAAATGGGATTATAAAATATTATAATAATTATCATTGAAGTTATAATTAATAGAGAGAAGAAATAGAGCATTTTTTTATATAATATATTTTCATTATAGTTAATGTTCAGCTTTTCATTATTTAAAATTAAATTTCCTATTAAAAAACAACATAATGGAACAATATGAGAAACCATTCTATCAAAAGATTGAATTAAATGTAAGTTAAGATTGAGTGGTGTAATAAGATAAATGAGAATATAAACTAGAAAATGGAAAAAACACATAAATAGTAGAAATAATGTATTTTGATTTTTTTTAATAATATTCAAATTAAATATGAGTATAGAAAAAAAGACGAACCAAAATATGATTCCCCATTTATATGGATTTAAAATTAATATAAATCCTCTTATAAAAATATTGATAAGATCAGAAAAAACCGATTGAATATCAAATATATTTGGATAATGAGTAATATACTCAGCAGGAAACCCTCTGAAGCTAATGTAAAAAAACCATGGAATATAAATAATAAAACTAATCATAGTATATAATATTGTTAGCTTAAAAATATCTTTAGAATATGTGGTTTTTTTTAGTAATAAAAAAAAATGATAAATAATTAAAATACTAATATTTATAACCAATAAAGCAAGACCTTCTATTTTACACCATGCCATAAAACCCATAAAAACTGAGGAATAAACTAAAAACTCCTTTTTTTTTGAATGAAAATAATAGAATAAAAATATCGAACTTATACTATAAAAAAATGTAAGTGGCATATCACCTTTTACGTGTATTGCTAGTATAAAGACTTGTCCAATAACTGCATATAACGTTATAATTATGATTGATATTGTTTTATTTAAACCCATACCTCTAAGAGAGAAATATAAAAATGAAATTAATGTGAAAAAGTATGTTAATATTAGAATTCTGGAAAATTGAAAATGTTGAAAATAAATGGTATAAAAGAAACAAAGATTTAGAGGTACTAACAACGGATATGTAGGATGATGTGTAGAATCAATATTTTCAAAGTTTCCTTCATAGAAAATTAGCTTAGCTTTTGCATCCCATATAAAAATAGCATCGTAATTTTCAATAGGATAAAAAAACCAAAATATAAAAAGATATACTGAGATCACAGCTAGTAGGAAGATACAAAAATACTCAATCTTATTAAATTTTTGTACTTTGATTGTTTTCATAATTTTTTTAATATCATCATTTAAAGGAATATAATTCTTATAATAAATAAATAAAAAAATTATAATGACTAAAAGAGGGATAAAAGAAAACCTCGAATGAAATCCTAATAAAATAAAGATAAACATAGATAAACCATTGAATCCTGTACCTAGGCCATAACTTAAAGAAACTTTAACAAATGGGTTAAAATCTTTATTTTTAGGTAATAGATTTAAGATTGTATAACCAATAAGAAAAATAATAATTAGTCCTAAAACTGTTCCAAAAATTAACCATATATATTGAAGGCTAGATAACAATTTTATATTGTTGAAACTTGGCATATAAATAAAAAATGTTCCAACAAAACAACATGTTATTGAACTAAATAGTAAGAAAAAGGTAAGATTGGAAATAAGATTTCTTTTCATTCTATTTAAGTTTCTAAAGTTTTTATTGTTCTGAATAATTTTTTATGTATAATAAATTTTGTAATTTATTGAATTTCACAAGTTAAATTATTGACTTATTAAATCATTGAAATATATCTAATGAATCTTAAAAAAATTTCATACTTATTCAGCTTATTTAAACTCGTAAATGATTATAAACCCTATTTCCTAAATAGAGTTCTATTTAAAAAGTATTTTCATAAAAAATGGATAATTTTACATAATTCGATGAAAATGGAACAGAAATTAAAGAAATCCTTCAAAAAATCTCAAAATTTTGATAAATTGAGGGAAATTTTTTTTAATAGAAAATTCTTTGCCTTTTCAAATGATTTAGAAAAAAAAAATATAATTGAATATCTTAAAAAATATAATAATCATTCAATTACAGAATATTTAAACCATGCTAATAATATCATTAGTGGTAAATTTTCTATATATGAAAAGAAGTATAAATTTGTTAATGGAATAAATTGGCATTACAGTTTCTTTAATGATTATATTTGGAAATTAGAAAAGTCGAATAAAATAAATATTCGACCTAAAAATAAAAATATAGATGTTAAATATGTATGGGAATTCAATCGGCATCAATTTTTAACCTATTTAGGCTTTGCATATTACCTTACAGATGATGAAAAATATGCAATTGAATTTAAGAATCTTATTTTACATTGGATTAAAACTAACCCCCCTTTATATGGAATAAATTGGTATTCCGGCTTAGAAATTTCGATTAGATTAATTTCTTGGATATTTACATTGTATTTTTTTAAAAATTCGACAGAAATAAATAATGACTCTTTTTTTAGAAAGATTTTCATTTCTATGTTTCAACATGCTTATTATTTAAGATATTTCTATACACGTAGATCATTTAATCATACGGTAGGAGATTTAACAGGAGTATATTTATTTTCAAAGGTATTCGCTAAAATCGATCCTATGAAAAAATGGGAGAAAAAAATTTTCAATAAATTAAAGACTAATATAAGACTTCAAGTAAGGGGTGATGGAATAAATATAGAGCAATCAGTTAATTACCATAAATTCGTACTTGAATTTTTCATATTATTTCTAATACTAAATAACAAAAGGTTGAAAGGAGAGGAAATTTCATTAATCGAAAAAATGGTAGAATATCTCATTTATATCATCAAGCCTAAAAAGAATTTTCCTTTAATCGGAGATAATGATGATGGAAAAGTACTTATGTTAACAAATTGGAATAGTAATTCATATTTAGATTTAATTAATTTAGGTTCAATAATATTCAGAAGACAAGATTTTAAATTTATCTCAGAAAAAATTTCTCCAATAAGTTTATTATTAATGGGGGAAAGATGTTTTAAGATTTTTAATTCTCTTCAATCTAGAGAACCACAGGAAAGATATAAATATTTTAAGAACTCTGGTTATTTTGTTGCTAGAAATAATTGGAACAAGGAGTCAAATTATTTTTTCATGGATATGGGGAAATTTGGACCCCAAAATGCCGCACATTCTCACAGTTGCATAGGCAATTTAATTTATACTCATAAAGGCAAAGATTTCCTGATCGATTCTGGAACATATACTTATAATAAATCGTGGTTTGAAAGGAATTTCCTTAGAAGTAGTAAGGCACATAATATATTGGTGATAAACAAAAAAAATCAAGCAACTATTAGCGGATGGTTTTCTTGGAAGAAAAAACCAAAAATTAAAAGAAATTTAATAATTAAGCATGACCAGATTAAATTAGTTTGCGTTCATAATGGTTATAATAATTTATTAGTTAAAAGAACATTAGATTGCGATACAATTTTAAATAGTCTTATAATCACCGATTATGTAATTCCTTCTCAAGATATAATCCCGGATGATTCATATGAAATTGATATTTACTTTCATTTTGATAAAGATATTAAATTAAAGGTTAATGAGAAGAACATTATAGTCAATGGAGAATTAATTTTTACCCTTATATCTGATGAAGAATTTAAAATTAATATTGAAAAGACATATTATTCTCCTAAATATGGTTTTAAAATTGGAATTTCAGTGCTTAACATTCATCTTGAATATTCTTTTGTTAAGAAAAAAGCACTTGAATTTAAAACTGTAATATCACCAATAAATAAATGATGTTTCTAAAAATCTTGGTAAATCTTGGTCAAAATATTTTTTTCAAAATAAATTCTTATAAATAACATAAAGTTTTTCAAAATATTTTAAAAACTAAATTCTTTGAGGATCTTTATGAAAAAGTTATTTATTAATAATAAAGGGCATGTAGTGATTAAAAATGTTAGAGAACCTTTAATTGAAACTAAGGGATCATTAGTTAGAACTAGTTATGCTTTAATTAGTCCGGGTACAGAATTAATGGTTCTCAAATCGAAAAAAATAGAAAATATGCCTTTAATTAAAAGGTTCATAAAATCAGAAGTTCTAAGAACAAAAATATTCTCGACATTTAAAAAAAAAGGTATAAAAGGAGTCATTAGTGTATTTAAATCTTATTCTAAAAGGGGGGAATATAAAAATTTTAAAAGCCCCTCCATTAATTTGAAACCAATTGGTTATAGCTGTTCGGGAATTGTCAAAGATAGTAATATTGATGAATATAGAATAAATGATAGAATTGCTTGTGCAGGGATTAATCACGCAGAAGTTATTTTTGCTCCTAAAAATTTAAGTTGCAAAATTCCAAAAAATGTAAGTCTTGAACAAGCTGCATTTACTACATTAGGAGCAATTGCGTTACATGGTATTCATAGAGCAGATATTAAATCTGGTGAAAAAATAGGGATAATAGGTGCAGGTTTAATTGGATTGATCACAATCCAAATAGCGAAAGCGTGTGGAGCCACTGTATTTGCCTCGGATCTAATAAATAAGAGATTAAATCTTGCAAAAAGGTTAGGCGCAGATATAATAGTAAATCCATTATATCATAATTCTAAAATTAAAGTAAATGCTTTGACAGCTGGAAAAGGATTAGATTCAATAATAATATGCGCTTCATCAACTACTTCGAAACCTTTAGATGATGCTATCGATTTAATCCGAGATAATGGAAAAATTGTTATGTTAGGAGGTTTTCCCATTAAAGTTGATCGAAGTAAACTTTATTATAAGGAAGCAGACTTATTAATTTCTCGATCATATGGACCAGGTCGTTATGATCCTCATTATGAATATGAAGGATTTGATTATCCTGAAGAACTATTTCCATGGACAGTTCAGAGGAATATGGAATTTTTTTTAAAATTACTATCTGAAAAAAAGATAAAGGTTAATCCTCTGATTTCGGATATCATTCCTGCTGAAAATGCTAATAAAGCATATAAACAATTGGAAATTGATTCTATTAAGAATATTGCAATTTTATTAAAATTTACTGATGAAAAAGAAAGTATAGCTATTAAACCGAAAGTTGAAGTAAGGGGTAAAGAGAGAAATAAATTAGTCTTGGGAATAATAGGGTGTGGTGCATTTCCTCAAGCTAGACATCTTCCATATATCATCTCTAATCCTTATTGTAAAATTAAGGGTATCTGCACACGACATCAAAAATCAGCTGAGATTTGTAAAAATAAATATCGACCTGAATTTATCACTACTAACTATAAAAAAATTTTAAAGGATCCTGAAATTGAAACTGTCTTTATATACACCAGACATGATACACATTATAAATTCACAGTTAAGGCATTAAAAGCGGGTAAAAATGTATTTGTCGAAAAGCCTATGGGTTTATCAAGGGAACAGTGTATTAAAATAAGAAATACAGTGAAGGAAACGAAAAAACAATATATCATTGGCTTTAATCGTAGATATAGCCCTTTAATAAAGCTTACAAAAGAGCTGCTCAAAGAAAGAGATAATCCAATCATAATAAATTATAGGATAGCAAGTAATTATATACCTGGAGATCACTGGATCTTTGATCCTGATATAGGCGGTGGACCTATTATTGGAGAATTTTGTCATTTTCTGGATTTAATTTTATATTTGATGAGATCAGAACCAATTGAATTAATTGCAAGGGGGGGGTCTTTAAGTCATAAGGGCTTAAGTACATATGATACTTGTTCAGTGATTATCAAATTTGAAAATTCTTCTATAGCAAACCTAATATTTACCGATTTAAATGGTCCAGATATGCCAAAAGAGAGAATTGAAGTCTTTTCAGGAGAATCTGCTATAGTAATAGAAGATTTTAAAGAAATGAAAACCTCAGGTTTTGACTTTGGCAATAAAATTCTTTACGAGCAAGATAAAGGTCATAAAAATGAAATTAATAATATTATTAGTGTGTTTTTAGGAGTTAAATCAGCATTAATAAATGAGGATGACGCATTTAGAGCAATGGATCTATGTTTTAAAACAATCGAATCAATAGATACAAGAACATCAATTAAAATAAGTGAAGATTTATATTTATGAACTTTAAGTTAAAAATTTTAAGTTTTATTTACTTTAAAATTGAAATTATAAAAGATATGGGACAGAAATATAAATATAATTTAAAAAAGATTCTATTCTTATTTAAGATTCAAAATATATAATTCATAAATTATTTAATTCAAGATAAACAATTAAAAAACTCAATATATTATTATAGAAATAAATTAGGAAATAATTGGATTAAAATAAATGCAAGATGTTCACATTGGCCCATTTCCTCCACCAATTGGAGGAATTTCAGTGTATTTATATCGATTATCAAAAATAGATAGAAAATCTTTGTTTATCGATGAAAAAGATATAACGGGTTCTAAAAAATTTAGACTTTGGTTAATTAAACAGTTATTTAGTTTTAAAAAAAAGAATTTTATTTATCATTCTCATTTTTTGAAAAATAGATTAATTTTTTATTTTCTTTCTGTTCTATCTATACATGAATTTTCATTAGTTATTCATGGAAGATCTTTAATTATTCAATACAATAATTCAAATTTTTTAATAAAATTTCTAATTAAAAGAATGCTAAAGAAAGCAAAATTTATACAAGTCATTAATCCTCAATATAAAGATTTTATATATAAGTTAGGGGTAAAAAATAAACATATAATTGTCAAAAACGCATTTCTTCCGCCTATTTTAGAAGAAGAACAAAAGATAATAGCCAGTTATGAAAAAAAATTATTAGAGCTTTTAGAAGTTAAAAAACCAATAATAATAGCTAGCGCTTTTGCCATCCAATTTTATAATAATGTTGATTTATATGGGCTTGATTTATGTGTAGAATTAACCAAATTATTAAAGAAAGATTTCCCTAATATTGGTTTGTTATTCATTATTGCAAATGAAAAAACAAATGCTATTTATCTTAAAAAGATGAAGGAAAGAATTAAGGACTTAAATCTAAATACTAGTTTTTTTATTATAACAGGACAGAGAGAGATATGGCCACTTTTTAGACGTGCTGATTTAATGATAAGACCCACATGCGTGGATGGATATGGAGTAAGTATCGCTGAAGCAATCTATTTAAATCGTCCTGCAATTGCCAGTGATGTTTGTAAAAGACCAGAAGGTACAATACTATTTAAAAATCGTAATTTAGAAGATCTATACGAGAAATGTAAACAAGTTTTAAATAAAAATTACTAAATTTGTAAGTTTTGGTTTTTCTTATTTACAAATTTATCATTTGCAAAATTAAAATGTTAAATAAAGTAAAAATTAGACAAAATCGTCTCAAAGAAATCCCTTCAAAAAAAACGTTATTCCTAAAATAAACAAGCCCCCATTGATCATGATCAGGAAGCTATAAATAATCTTTCCTATACTTAAAATTTTCGAGAAAGGATATTCTTGAATGTGGTAATCGGGGACGATCGAAGTACAACTTTATAACACAACTTTGCCAATGAGAGCCAGTTCTAAGGAAAGAAATAAATGAATGATGATTATTTATGCTTTACTTCATATTTTTATAATATTCCTTAATCTTATTAAAAAATTTAACATGTCTCTTAATCTTAATTTTATAAATTATACATTTTGAGCTGTTAATAATTAGAATCTTTTTTACTTTCTCCTTAAATTGAGACTTTTTAATAAGATGTCGTATATAAGCCCTTTTCGTTACGGGAAGTATCTACACATGGAATCATTTAAAAATACCTTTTCGATGATCTCATTGTACGGACCAAATGTACACCGAGGACATGTTTTTGGATCAATATTATTTATCATATTTTTGTGAAAATCACTTCCCCATATCCCTAGTATTTCTCTTGGATTTGGGTAATGACTGCATAGTATTAGATCTTTCCGGCCACGCATATCAAAACATAAGTACATATTTCCATCAGCACCGAATGTTGCTATTAAAGGGATGGCTCTGCATTTTTTAAATGCTACCTTTCGTTCCATATTTGGCTGAAATTTGTGCCTTATTCCATAAAAGTGAAAATTTTCATCCTCTAACTCAAGAGCTTTTTCTATTTGCTCATTCACTACATCTACTACACTACGGAATGCTTCATTAGTCAAGCCATGTAAAGGTTTAATATTGTCAAATCCGACTGGTCGAGAATGAAAATCTCTTACGCCTAGTTCTTTTGCTAGTTTAGCTGCCTGGTAGATTTCATGAGCATTGTCTGGATGGATTAAGTATTTATATGCGACATCACATTTACTATTTATTTTATCAATATGTCTACATAACTTTGCGATATTATCGCAAACTTTCCTAAACATTTCCTTTTTTTTAATACCCTTCAGTTTTATGTATGTTTCTGCTGTGCCAGCATCCATTGAAAATCCAACCCATCGACAATTTTCAGCCATAACAGCAATATGTTCATCTGTCATAAGAGATCCATTTGTTATAACGCCATTCTGTATACCATTTTTCTGCCACTGGTATTGAATAAAAGTATTAAAACCTTTATGTGTTAAGGGCTCACCTCCACCAGCAACACATGCGCTATATGCCCCCCATTCTTTAATAAAATCAGATACTTCGAGCCAATGTTTGATTGGTAAATTTGGAAGTTTGTTATTGATTATATTGTAAGCATTGCAAAATGGGCAAGCAAAATTGCAATGTCTACTTAAATCAATATCAACTGTAACTGGGGGTAAATAATCTCCTGTGATGCATGCTTCGAGCCACTCTCTCCATATAAGAACCTTTGCGCTATTAAATGGATTCCAAGGACTATTCCATTCTCTCATAATAATATTCTCCTTGTTTGTGTAATCCTTTATATCCTCCCAAACTATTTATTTATCGCTAATTAGTTTTTTAGAGTTAAAATATTCTGATATATATTTGAGTTTCTATAATAATTACTAGGAAATTCCTTTTTCATAAAAGATTTATTAGATTTCAATATTAAATTATCTCCTTTATATATTCTTCGGCTGTTTTGAGTTTGAAAACTTCTAGCGTCTCGGTAACATCTTCACAGTAGTGTTGTTCTACTGCTCCTGGTTTAGTAGTAATCCCAATTTTTAGCATATTTGCCATATCCTCAACTAAAATAGCATTAATACTTCCTAAATTAAAAATTTTATTGCTGTAATTTTGTTCTATACAAAAAAGAATAAAATTTGCTACCTCTGTGTTGGTGATTAATTGCATTGTTGATTCAGCACTCACATACAGTGGTTTGCCATTCATAATATCTTTAAGGACTCCTTTTTTCATGTGCTTTCCAATGATGGCAGAACACCTTAAAATTATAAAATATTTCGAATGGTGACATACAATTTGTTCAGCCAGCTTTTTGTGAAAACCATATGTGTTTTTCTTATATACATCATAAGACGATATATAAATATATTTCTTAAATTTAAAATCAAATATACTATTGTAAACAGATAATACAGATTTTTCAAAATCCTGAAGAGGATTTTCATTTGCCCACCACCTTTTACTATTTCCATTGGCATTTATAAATACATCAAAAAATTTGTTGATCATATTATTATAATTTTGACGATTTATTGCCTGGATTTCATGGTGCTGGCTTAGCTGTGATAATAATTCTGATCCTAAAAAACCATTTGATCCTAATATGCCTATTATCACAGGATTAACTCCTTTAGGTTAGCACATTTTATATTAATATAATTGACTTAAAATCAAATAATTAAAGATTATTAGAAAATAAAAAACTTGTTATTACTAACAATAAAATATATTTAAAATAATCAAAAATTATACTTTTTCCAAGTAATTCTATTAAACTTAAATTTAATTTGAGATATTCTGCGGAAATTTTAAAAATCTGCTGTTTTTAGTTTAATAGCTAATGTTTTAAACTAAAATCATAATTATTTTAAATTTAAACATCAAAAAGGGGGTTATTATAGCTTAATCCAATCGTTAATATATAAATCATACCATGTTGGTGGCCCCTGGGGGCCATACCAATTTTTCGGAGCTATTACAATTTTTTTAGGAAAATTATTTAGATAAGCTCCCCACCAGCTGAAAGTTGAATTTGAAATTATTTGATGTTTGCAACATGAAATTAAATATAACTCAAGATAATCCTTCTCTCGGGGAAATATAGGATTTAAATTAGGAAATTTGTTTTTTATATAGGTTTTAGCCCAATTCGGGCCTAAATTACCAGAAAAAACAACAAATTTCAGATTCTTTTTTCCAAATTTTTCTTGAAAGTAAGCAACAGATTTTTCATAATAATCAGAAATCGACAAATTAGGAAATACAAGTAGAATGGGATGTATACGAATATGAAGTGCAATTGTGATTTTTTCTGTATTAAAAATTTTTGGATATTTGTTTTTCAAATATTCTTTTTCGGAGGGATCAATATAAAATAAGCAAGGAAGTATTTTCTTACGATATTCACCAAAATATTTAACACTTTGAAAATATCCATTAAATATTATACCATTTTTGTCTTTTAAATCTGAAATCTGATCAGGACTAGGGATCTCATGATAGGATAAGTCTCTTTCTTTAAAGTCAATTAATCTTAAAGGTAAGCGATTTAAAACTACAATCTTACGAAATACTGTATCCCAATAAACTGGTACAGGTTTTAACAGACTTGGTGATTTTCTAATTTTTTTAAATAAAGGAGTTAATGAATACTTCGATGAATATGCTAATGCATTAGCAATTTGAAAAAGTTGATTGCCTAATCCACCGATAATATTGGCAGATACTATTTTCATTGTATTATCTTTAGTTTCAAAATTCAAAATAGCTAAAAGCTTTCTTAAAATTGTAATTTTTCGAACCAAGACTTCATAAAAATGTTTAAAACTTTTTTTTTTTTTCAAGAAAGTTGCTATCATTATAAATCTTTCTTAATATTGCTTAAAACTCTTATCAAATTTATATTATTGAAATTGTATAAATAATTAAAAGATTTAAATCCGAGTTTGTTTTGGTATTATATGTATAACGGTTTAAATATTTGTTCAATTATTGGTTTGACCTAAATTGGACATATCTCCATAGATTCTTAAGATCTTTGTTCTTATGATGAAATAATTTTTGAAAAGTGCAATATTAATTAAAATTAATAGAATTATTTAAAGTAATTAATTCAATTTTAATTACACTAATGAGAAAAATATTTCTTAAAAGGAATAATTTATTATTTACAACTTTAAGCAAGATTAATGACGAAAATGAACACATTAAACTCTATCTCATTTTCAATATTAATGACTAATTATAATAATGCCGAATATATTGAAGAAGCAATAGAAAGTGTAATTTCTCAAACTTATTCAAACTGGGAATTAATTATTGTTGATGATTTTTCCTATGATAATTCAATCAAGAAGATTAAATCATATTTAAGTGATAGTAGAATTAAATTAATTATCCATAATGAAAATATGGGTTATGGAAAAGCACTAATAACTGCCATCGATAAAGCCTCTAACCTTATAATTGGAATTCTTGACTCGGATGATAAACTTGATAGAAACACTTTAAAATTATTTGCTGAAGCATATCAAAAAAATCCTGAATTTGGTTTCATATATAGCAATTTATGGGTATGTGATTCAAAATTACAGAATCCTAAAATCAATATTCAATTTGGAGATATTGATCCTAAAAAAACTAACCTTTTAGAAAGAAGAACTTCACATTTTAAAACTTTCAGAAGAGAGCTTTATTACAAAACGAATGGATTCGATCCAAATCAGTCTACCTGTGTGGATGCTGATATTATTTTTAAATTAGAAGAAATCACTAAATTAAAATATATTGATAAGCCCTTATACTATTATAGGGTACACCAAAAAGGAGTATCAAGAAAATATTTTTTTAATAATCAACTTGAAGATTATATATCAAAACTAAATGCTTTTAATAGAAGATTAAATACAAATATACCAAATTTAAAAATTAGTGATCTTAAAAAATTATATTACAAGTTAACATTTTTTAAAATAATTAAATTTTGTAAAACAACGAAAAACTTCTTCAAATTATATAGAATTAAAGATTCAATTAAAAATATAAAGAAAAAAACTCCAGCTTTTTTAATATACCAAATCACTGAAAAATATAAATCCTTAAAAAAGAAATATTTATATTGGTTCGAATTTAAAAAAGTTCTTTAGAATTTTAATTTTTAATTATAATAATTAATTATACTGTTGTTTAATACTCCAATTTTCCCATATAAATTTATATTGATAAGTCAAATAATGAGTCTTTCTTAACATTTTTTGTATTTTAATCATTCTGGTTTCTGCATTTGCTATAAAATCATGAAATTGGATTTGAATATTGTTAATTTTTGTTATTTCCCCAGAATTAATCAAATCTTCTAGTAAATCATATTCCCCTCCCTCAATATTAATTTTCATCAAATCTATTTCATTTATATCGTGTTCTTTTATAAAATTTACTGCTCTTACTATTTGACTATTTCGATATTCTTTCCCACCTTTTAAAAAAGAAGATCTATCATTATTTAAAGATATTTTAGCATTTTTAGTACTATTTCCTAATCCAAATTTAAAAATACGAATTTTTTCATTTCTAGAAAATCTTTTTTCAATATTATTAGCATATTCTGGAATCGGCTCAAAAACATAAATTCTACAGGAATATTTAGAAAAAATATCACTAGCCCATTGCCCTTCATACCCACCTATGTCGAATACTAAGGAATCTTCATCTAAATCGTACTCCAATCGAAGAAATTTATCTCGGTTAGCATTTAACCATTGATGAAGGACAATTTGCTTTTCCGTTTGAAAATATTTAGAAATTATGAAATTACATAAGAATATAATTTTCTTTAGTAATCTAAGAATTAGTTTGCGCATTATATAATTATGATAATCAAAAAATATTATATAATAATTTTATAGTTTATAATTTAAAATTCTTAAATAAGGTTTATCTAGTTTAATCACTAAATCATAGAGCAATAAACAAAAACGTAGTAAGAAGATATGTATAATATGGATATTTTTTAGGGGATTTGAAAATCATAATTTAAAACAACAAAATTTATGAAATTAAAACATTTAATTATCTTATGTTAAAAAGAAATGCGATAAAAAGATATACCAGACAAATATTAGCAATGATAGAAAAAAATTTATATCTCGAATTACGGATTAAGACCGAATTCATTTATCGTTTTCTAATACCTATTATTGAGCTAATTTTATATGTGTTCCTATTCGGGGCGATATTTAAAGCCAGAGAAGGTTATAGTTTAGGTTACTGGAATTCAAGTAATTTTATACTTTTTTTACTTATTGCCTTTTGTGTCCAATTCTCAAAACCTATTGTCGCCCGATACAGACAGTTATTTATAGGAGAAAAATACTGGAAAACATTAAGCGCTATTATGGTTGCTCCAGTTAATCGTTTTACTTTACTTTTAGGAGTATTAATTTCAGAATTAGTTTTAATTAGTGTACCTTTCTCCATCGTCTTAATAATTGCATTTATACTTTTTCCCATATCATTAATTAATTTTATTTTAATTTTATTAATCTTTTTTTCAATTTTTTTAATATTTGGATCTATTGGGTTAATTCAAGGTGCTTTTGCAATTTCTCACGAGGAGTATATTACATATTTCGGTTTATGTTTAAGATTTATTTTCTTGTTTAGCTGTACTAATTTTCCTAAAGAGATATTTCCTGAAATTTTTCAGTCTATTGCAGTTTTAAATCCCTTTTATTATGTTTTTGATTTATTAAGACTTACTTGGTATTTAGGAATTGATTATGATGTTGCAATTGCTCTTATCTCGCCAATTCATATCATTATACTCGTATTATTCACAATCTTATCACCAATTATTTCTGTTTATCTCTTTAATAGAGTGTACAATAAATATGGTATTACAGGATATTAATGAAAAACTAAGGAGAAAAAATATTGTCTGATAATGATGGATATAGTATTGAAACGTTTAACTTAAGTAAAATATATGACCTAAAAGGAAGAAAGAAAACTATCACTGCTTTAAATAATATTAGTCTGAAAATTAAAAGTGACGAAATTTTTGGATTACTTGGTCCTAATGGGGCTGGAAAAACAACGTTTGTGTCGATTTTAACCACATTGATTCATCCTACAAGCGGTTATGCAACAATTTTGGGACATGATGTAGTAAAAGAATCTTGGTTTGTAAGAGAGAATGTAGGTTTAATGTTAGGAGGAGAAATGATATATCATAGACTATCTGGTTATAGAAATTTAAAATTTTTTTGTAAACTTTATGGAATCAAGGATTATAAAACAAAAATAAATTCAATAATGGAAAAATTGAATCTAACTAAATGGTTACATCAATATGTTTCAAGTTATTCTAAAGGAATGAAACTAAAGTTGGCATTAGCAAGAGTGTTATTAACAGAGCCAAAAATTTTATTTTTAGATGAGCCGATGTTAGGATTAGATCCTAAAGCAGTACAAGAGGTTATGAATATTTTAAAAAGCTTAAAGATTACAATTCTTCTAACTTCTCATCAAATGGATGTAGTCTCAAAATTATGTAATCGCGTCGCATTTCTTAAAGAGGGGAATATCTTGAAAATTGATACTCAAGAAAATTTCCAAAAGTTAATAACTGATAAAGTGAATATTAGTTTACGAATATCTAGGGATAAAAATAATTTTATTCGAGCACTATATTCCTTAGATTTTGTCGATCAAATCCAAGGGGATGAAAGTGACATTAGATTTACAATTAAAAATGAAAATTATTACCCCGAACTGTTTAATTTCCTAAAAGATTATCCTATAACAAATATTATGGAAATTAAACCGTCTTTGGAAGATGTGTTTATAAAGTTAACTTAATAAATTTTTAGCTTTTTCTATGATATTTTCAATATTTAGACCATATTCTTTTAATACCTCATTTCTTGTTCCAGATTGACAATAAGAGTTATCAACCCCAATAATTTTCATTTTAATTGGATATCTCTCAGAAAAAATTCTTGCCACTATACTACCCACTCCACAATAAATATTGTGTTCTTCAATTATTATTACTCCTTTAACATTTTTAACTTCATTAATAAGTTTTTCTTCATCTATGGGTTTAATAGTAGATAGATTAATGACTTTTACAGTACAATTTAACTCGTTTTCAATTTCTAAAGCAGATTTCAGGCTCAATATTGTGCCATATCCTGTTCCTATAAAGCAGATGTCCTTTCCTTTTTTGACGACATCTGGTTTTCTCATTGTGAAGTGATAGTTCTTATTATGCACATTAGTAGATGATTCTCGTGGTATTCTAATATAAAATGGACCTTCATTCTTTAGAGCAAAATCTAACATTTGAACTAGTTCTAAATTATCGACAGGTATTAAAACATTTAAATTTGGGAGTGTGGCCATTATACTTAAATCTTCTAATGCATTATGAGTGCTTCCATCTTCTCCTACTATCCCTCCATGTGTGGTAATTATTTTAACATTTAAATTATCATGGCACGCCATTCTTATAAACTCCCACGCTCGTCCGGAAGTAAATATAGAAAAACCGCTTACAATAGGAATTTTTCCTGAAATTGCGAATCCCATTGCAGTTCCCAGCATATTTTGCTCGGCAATACCCATATTAAAAAATCTTTTAGGATATTTTTTAGCAAATAAATTCGTTCTTGTTGATGTTGATAAATCACAATCCAAAACTACCATATCTTTGTATTTATCTCCTATATTATGTAAATATTTTCCAAAAGCGTCGCGCATATTAATTTCTTCCAGTTTAAGAAACACCTATTTTTTTCTCAATTTCTTCAATTTCTTTTATTGCATTTTCATATTCTTCCTTATTTGGGGCACGGCCATGATATTTACTACTATGTTCCATAAATGAAATGTCAGAACCTTTCACAAGATATGAAATAATAACAGTTGGTTTCCTTATAGTTTTTTTAGATTTTTGAAATCCACCAATTATTTCTCTAATATTTGAACCATCCACCTCAATAACATCCCATCCAAATGCATCCCATTTATTTGCTAATGGCTCTAAACCCATAATTTCTTCAGTAAAACCATCTGATTGAATTCCATTTCTATCGACAATAGCAATTAAATTATCGAGATTGTAGTGAGATGCGGCCATTGCAGCTTCCCATATTGATCCTTCATTCAATTCGCCATCTCCAAGTAGAACATAGATTAATTTATCCTTTTTTTTATCTAATTTGGCTGAAAGCGCACATCCAACGCCAATTGATAAACCCATTCCTAAAGAACCCGTAGTAATTTCAATTCCTAATTGATCATTTTTTACGGGATGTCCCTGCAATTTCGAGTTAACTTTTCTTAATGTAGTTAATTCTTCCTTAGTGATAAGACCAATTTTTGATAAGACAGAATATAAAGCAGGAGCGGCATGCCCTTTACTTAAAATAAAAATGTCCCTTTCATCCCATTTAGGATTTTTAGGATTAAATTTCATAATTTTCTTATAAAGAAGATAAATTAAAGTAGCACAGGATAAAGAACCCCCAGGATGCCCTGACTGTGCTAGATAAATCATTTTTAAG
Organism: Promethearchaeota archaeon; assembly: GCA_019058445.1. GTDB lineage: Archaea > Asgardarchaeota > Lokiarchaeia > Sigyniarchaeales > SOKP01 > LW40-45. The sequence goes on from JAHPZA010000010.1 coordinate 165,363, forward strand.
ATATTTTTTTTAATATCTAAAATATCTAATAATAAATCGCTTTCTTCAGCTTCATTAATTACCATTTTCTAGTATAAAAATTATTTATTTATTCATTAAACTGAGATGTAACATATTTGATTAGTTTTTCTGAATTATAGAATTCTACTGGAGGCAAAACAGCAGAAAAAGTTGCACCATAAAGTGCTAATCTAGCGGCTTCTAAATAAGGGATTTTGGATGCAAATGCCAAGCCTAATATGGCCATTAGGCAACTTCCTACAGCAACATAACTCCTAACGGGTTGATTTAAAATGGAATCAAATTTTTCTAATCTTTCAGAATCTTTATTATATAAATAGGAAATTGATTCAATGTCGTTTAATAGGACATTTTTACATTTTGTTGTGCTTAATATTTTTTTGGCAACTATGGAAATGCTAGTTTCATTACAACAATCAATTGATAATGTACCCAGAGCTTTCTGAAGTGTCATTTTAATTAAATCAACATCCTCGTATATATAATAATTAGATAAATTAGGTCGAGCTAATATTGGGATATTCACATAAGTTTCTTTTAAAACATTAATTAAATTTTGAATAAGAGAATCTTCGAATAGACCCCCTATTCCATAATCTAAAATAAGGATGGCTCCTAATTCTTTAGGTCTCGATTTTATTACATTTAAAAACTTCTTAATTAAAGATTCGGAAAAATCACTTGAATAATCAGTTTCTAATCTAAGAACATGCTGATTCATTGCTTTTATTCTGGTAATTTGAGGTGTAGCTATCTTATCATCTATGATTATTCCCGAAGAATCAATATTTAATTCTTTTATTTTTTTAAAGAAAAAATCTCCTTCATAATCATTACCAATTATGGTACAAACTTCTGGAATTCCTCCTAATGACTTTATATATTTTATTACTAATCCAATGCCACCTAAGTAGGAAAAATTTTCTTCTATTTTTATGTTTGGGACCGGAGCGTCAGGAGAAATTTTATCTGCAAGACCTTTTATGTAATTATCTATTAATGCTTCACCAATAATTAGGATTCTTTTTCCATTCCAGGTTTTTACTATATCAGCGATTTCCATTTTTATATTGTATGAATGAAAAATATCGTTTTTACTTTGTAATATTTATTTTATTATTTTATCTTAAAAGATGATTATAATTATATGTCGTATCATAATAATCTTTTTTGGATTTACTGGTTTATTTAAAATGTAATCTCTATCTTAATCATAGTTTCCCTATTAACTTTTTTAATCTATATTTTTTAATTTTTTAATAATAAGATTAGGATCTTTAGCCTTCAGAATTGTACTCGAACTACATAATATATCTACATTTTTTAATGTTTTCGCATTATTAAGATTAATTCCACCATCAACACTTATTTCAAATTGATATTCTTTTTTATAACGAGCTAATAAATTAATTTTTTTTATTACATCTGGAATGAATTTTTGTCCAGACCAACCAGGATGGACAGACATTACTAAAATTTGGTCTATATCTTTTAAAAATGGCGTAATTTCAGAGATTTCAGTCTCTGGATTAATTACTAATCCCACTTTTTTATTAAAAATTTTAACCTTATCAATTGTATTCTTTATATCATTCTCTGCCTCAAAATGAAAGAGTATAATATCAGCGAAATTAATGATTTTATCAATATAATCATGTGGATTATTAACCATCAGATGTGCAACAAGTGGTACACTTGTATTCTCCTTTAATATACGAAAAGTCTCGAGATTTAGATTCGTATTATTTACAAACTTACCATCCATAACATCCACATGGATAAAATCAATATAATTCAATCCCTTAATTATAGCAACGTCAAAATTCTCAACAGCGTGGAGTGCAACAGCAACTTTCTTCATCTTATTCTTATCCGTATAGTTCTTTTTCGACTAAATAACAAATTATATGTCCAACAGTTATATGGCCCTCCTGAATTCTTGGAGTGTCTGTTGATGGTATCTTTAAACAATAATCAGCAATTTTTTCAATTTCATTTTCTCTTTCACCTGTAAAACCTATAGTAATAGCTTCCTTTTCCCTTGCTTTTTGTAATCCTTTAATAACATTGGGCGAGTTTCCTGAAGTACTTATTCCAATAACAACATCGCCTTTGTTAACGAATGCAGCAACCTGCCTTTCAAAAATTTTATCATAACCAAAATCATTGGCAGTAGCAGTAATTACAGAAGTATTAGTATGAAATGCTAAAGCTGGAAGTGATTCACGGTTTTTATAAAATTTGCCAACAAATTCCGCTGCTATATGCTGAGCATCAGCCGCACTGCCACCATTACCAAATAGAATCATTTTATTATGATTTTTATATGCGCTAATAATAATATTTGAAATTTTTAATATGAGGGATGACAAGTCTTTAATCCTTGTAATAACTTTTATAGTATTTTCTAAACTCGTAATAATCTCGTTTTCCATTATCATTATTTACTCAATATTTTGTATATTTTAAATTTCATTAATTTAATCATTAACTTTCCAAACTTCGAGACCATTTGGGTAAAAGTGAAAATTAACGATAATACCCCCAATTTTTTCTAATTCTTGAATTACTAGATATTTTTTACTTGGTTGAGAAAACAATAATAAATGTCCACCACCTCCAGCACCTAATAATTTCCCTCCAATAACCCCAAATCTTCTTGAAAGTAGATAAAAATTCTCAACATTTTTATTAGATATTTTCGAGCTTAGACTTTTTTTAGCCATCCATCCTGTATGTAAAAGCTCTCCAAATTCATTTAATTTCATTACACTATGAGATTCAATAATAGCTTTCATTGAAGTGGCAACGTCTTTTAAATCTTGCATAGCTTCCATATAAGATTTTTTTTCAATTTCATACCCTTTTAATACTTCATGCTGTATTTCTGAAGAAAAATGTGAGCCACCTACATAACACAAAATTAACCTATATTGTAATTCATTGTTAATTTCTTGGGTAGTATCGATGGGTGTAACTTTCACATTATCTCTAAATTCTATAAAATTAAACCCTCCGTATGCTGCTGCGAACTGGTCTTGATACCCTCCTTTTTGCTTTAATTCGATCCTTTCTATTTCATAGGCTTTTAAGGCAATTTCATGCCTATTAAGACCAAAATTATAATATTCATTAAATGCGCCTATAAGTGCTACTGATAATGAAGAGGATCCCCCCATACCAGACCCCGGTGGCAACTCAGAATAAGTTGTGATATTAAATCCTTCCTTAATATTTAAAACATTAACTATTGCCTTAAATATTTCAAAATTTTCTTTGTAATTCCTATCACCAATTTCAAAAACTTCTGTGTTATTATAATTAACAGAATAGACTTGTATTTTTTTATCTTTTCTTGGTTTAATTGTTACGTGTACATGTCGATCTATCGTGGTATTAATTACACAACCTCCATGTTCAATACAATATGGAGCCATATCAGTTCCCCCACCTCCAAAACTAACACGAAATGGTGCTTTTGAGCGGACTATCATTTTATTTATTCATACCAAATGATAATATTTTTTGATTAAATATTTTTAATTAGTTATATATTTTAATCAAATATTGTATGATTTACTAATTCTTTAATTTTTATTAACCATTTAGATAACTACTAGAATTAAAATAATATTTTTAAAATGGCTTCAAACGTACTAATTACTGGAGCAGCAGGCTTTATAGGATCACATTTGATTGATTTTTTAATTTCCAAAGATTTTACTATCTACGGATTAGATCTACCAGGGAGTCATTTTAAAAATTTAGAGCATTACATTGTAGAAGATTATAATATCTCCCATGATAAAAGACTAAAAATTATGGGAAACAATATTCAAGTCCCTACTTATCATGATAATTTTAAAATTATTCAATGTAACTTAAATAATAAGAAATTATTAGAGGAACTAATCCAAAAAATTAACCCAAAATATATATTTCATCTTGGAGCTCAATCATTGATATTACCTTCATGGAAGGACCCAATTAATACAATTGAAGCGAATGTGATTGGTACAATAAACATCTTTGAGCCTATAAAAAAATTCAATATTAAAACTAGAGTAATCCTACCAGGAACTGCGGCTGAATTTGGAACTTCTGCTAGTATAGGGCGTCCATTAAAGGAAACAGATCCATTATTAGCTGTGCATCCGTACGGAATAAGTAAAATTGCAGTAGAGCTTCTTGGCAGACAATATTTTCTTAATTTTGGAATTGAATGCGTAATTGTGAGATTTTTTAATCAGACAGGTCCTCGAAAATCATCAGGGGCAGCTGCAGAATTTACAAAAAGAGTTGCTCAAATTGATTTAGGAATCGCAGAACCCATAATTAAAGTAGGTAATTTAGACTCATATCGTGATTTTACAGGGATAAAAGATACAATACAAGCCCTATGGTTGGCTGCAACTAAAGGAAAGCCAGGTGAAATATATCATGTATGCTCTGGAAAAAAGATTCATATTCGAACTTTACTGGAAATCGCATTAAGCTTTTCAAATAAGGAAATTGATGTAGTGGAAATCACTTCAGATAAATTAAGAAAATCTGATGAAGATATTATAATTGGAGATAATTCAAAAATAAAAAATGAACTAGGATACAAAATTTCTCAAACAATTGAGGACGTACTTAAAGATATGTATGAATATTGGAAGCTTTACTATAAAAAAAATGGACTTTTAAATTCTTAAGAATTAACAAGATGAATTAATTACAAAAAGTGAGATATATGGAGCAAATAATAATAACTGGAGCTGATGGATTCTTAGGATCTCATTTAACTGACTTCCTGATAAATAAAGGTTATTTCATTTCTGCATTAAAAAAGCCTTCAGGTGAAGTGAATAATTTATATCAATATACCAGTGGTAAACGTAATTTCTCAAAAAAAGAATTACATATTTATCACGGAAAACGAATTGAAATACCAACCAATCAGAAAAATCTAATTATCCTAGAGTGTGATTTGAAAAATAGAGAATTATTAGCTTTAATTATAAAGAAGTCCAATCCAAAATTCATATTTCATTTTGGAGCTCAGCCATTTGTGATCCCCTCATGGGAAGATCCCGTGAATACCATCGAAACAAATGTAATAGGCACAATAAATATCTTCGAACCAATAAAAAAATATAAAATTAATTCAAAAATTATCGTAGCATGCTCGAGTGCAGAATATGGAACAACTACCAAGTTAAATCGAGCACTTAAGGAGACAGATCACCTTTTGGCAATTCACCCATACGGAATCAGTAAGGTTGCTTCCGAACTCCTTGCTCGTCAATATTATATAAATTTCGGTATAGAAAGTGTTATATTAAGATTTTTTAATCAAACTGGCCCTCGAAAAGTTCATGATGCCTGTTCTGATTTTGTAACAAGAATTGCGCAAATTGAGTTAGGATTAGTTGAGCCTATAATTGAGGTGGGAAATTTAGATCCATATAGAGATTTCACAGGAATAAAAGACTCGATACAGGCAATATGGTTAGCAGCAACTAAGGGAAAACCTGGTGAGACTTATAATATATGTTCAAGTAAAAAAATTCAAATACGTGAAGTTCTAAAAATTGCTTTAAGTTTCTCAAAAAAAGAGATCAGAGTACAAGAGAATACCCCCGATAAATTAAGAAAAACAGATGAAGATATAATTCTAGGTGATAATACAAAAATCAAGAGGGAATTAGGATATAATATTACACAATCTATTGAAAGCATCTTAAAAGAAATGTTTGACTATTGGATTGACTATTTTCAAAAAAATGAATAGACAATTAATAAATAATAGAGTTTAGATAACAATACAATTAAAAATTTAAGATTAATGTCAAAAATTATTTATCTAGTTGCCGGCGCGAGACCCAATTTTATGAAAATTGCTCCCTTGATAAGGGAATTAGAAAAAAGAAATCTAGAGTATAAACTGATACATACTGGTCAACATTATGATTATGAAATGTCAAAGATCTTCTTTGACAGGCTAGGGATCCCAGAGCCAGATGTATACTTGAACATAGGGTCCGCATCTCATGCCGTTCAGACTGCAAAAATTATGATTGAATTCGAAAAAGTTATTTTAAATGAGAGGCCATCAATGGTAGTTGTGGTTGGAGATGTAAATTCCACCTTAGCTTGTTCGCTTGTTGCAAAAAAGCTTGATATTAAAATTGCACATGTTGAAGCAGGATTAAGAAGCTTTGACCAGAGTATGCCAGAAGAAATTAATCGAATTCTTACAGATCAGTTGTCTGATTTGTTATTCATAACAGAGCCTTCGGCAGAAACTAATTTAAAAAGAGAGGGCATCGAACAGAATAAAATTTATTTTGTAGGAAATATAATGATTGACAATTTGTTAATGAATTTAGAGAAAGCAAAACCACTTAATACTTTAACAAAATATAATTTAAAATCAAAAGATTTTGCTCTCATGACGATTCATCGACCATCGAACGTGGATAACGCAGCAAGTTTAGAAAAAATTACAGAAATAATCAATTTCATTCAAGAAAAAATGAAAATATTCTTTCCTATTCATCCACGTACTAGAAAAAGATTACAAGAGTTCGATTTAGAAAAAAAACTCGTCGGCTCTAATTTAGTTTTAACAGAACCTGTTGGTTATTTAAAATTCTTAAATTTAATGTTGAACTCCAGAGTAGTTCTGACTGATTCAGGTGGAATCCAAGAAGAAGCTTCTTACCTTAAGATACCCGTTTTAACTCTCAGAAAAAATACCGAAAGACCTATTACAATAGAAAAGGGTACAAATGAACTGGTAGACACTGATTTTGAAAAAATTAAGATGTATATTAATCAAATTCTCACGAGTACCTACAAAACAAGTCAAAAAATCGAGAAATGGGATGGGAAAACCTCTGAAAGAATAGTAAATATTATTGAAAAAGAAATAATAGGCTGAAAAATTTTTTTATTGTTCTAATAATGACAATAAAAATAGTAAATTAATAGTATTATTTTATTATCTCAACAAGGATTTTGATTTCTTTCCCTTGAATTTTAAAAATAAATGGTTTACCTTTTTTTCCTTTACTAATTTTAGTACAACCAATTTCTTCTTTAACAATATCAAGAAAATCTCCTAATTCTTTTTCTATGTCTATACCATTGATAACGTTGATTATAATTTTTTCTTTAAATCGAGATAAGTTCAACTCTTTACGTATATTTTGGAGGTTCCTAATAAATTCTCTAGAAAAACCTTCTCTCAATAATTCATTATCTAATTTTGAGTTGATTAAAATTGAGCCAATACTTAAAACCTTAACATCATAGGGATCTTTACCGTTTTGGTTAATTTGCGCATGCTCTTTTGTGATTTCATACTCTTTTTTATTTATCTTCGTTTTAAATTTTCCTTTAAGCATTTTTTGCTTAAAATCCTCCAAATCCATGGAACTTAAGAATTTTTCGATTTTTTCCCGATCTCTTTTAAAATCTTTGCCAATTGCAACCTTATTTAAAATGAGTTCTTCAGTATATAAAGATTTTGCCTTCTTTTCATCAATAAATTTAATATCTTTAACATTTAGCTCAGATTTAATTAGATTATCAAATTTTTCGACAATAGATTTATGTTTATCATCTAAATTCATTAAATATTCTTTAATGGGTTGTCTTATCTTAATTTTCACTTGTTCTCTTAAAGCACGTAAGTCTTGAGTCAAATCAATTACAAACTCCATTTCTTCAATAATAAAATCATTAATAAATTTCTCTTGTCCTTCTGGGAAATCGGTTAAATGAACTGATTTTGCCTCCTTCATATAGTCAAAATCCTCGTGCATTTTCAAGAAAACTCTCTCTGTTAAAAATGGAACAAAAGGAGCCATTATTTTATTTAAAATATCAAAATTGTAATAGAGAACATTATAGGTCTCCTGATCTTTCTCAAGTAATCGCTTTCTTACTAATCGTAAATACCAATTGCTTAATTGGTTAATAATAAAATCTTGGATTATATCTGCAGCTTTAAAAATTAAATAATCGTCAAGCAATTCTTTCACTTCTTGTGCTAATGAATTAATTTTACTCACTAACCAAATGTCCAGTGGATCATTTAATTTTTGAGGATTAAAATTCAATGAGGGGGTGATTTCATTATTGATTGCATTATTATGAAATAATAAGAATGAATTCCAATATTTTACAATAAATTGAGATACTATATATCTTACCATATCTACACTCATACGTTTTTCTTTATGGGGAGGTCCTGAAACGTAATACAACCACCTAAGTGCATCTGAACCCTCTGAATTAAAAATAGTCCAAGGATCTATGGTATTACCTAAACTTTTACTCATTTTACGCCCTTCAGCGTCTAGGATTATCCCATTTACAACGCAGTTATGAAACGCATTTTGGTTAAAAACTACTGTAGCTATCGCATGGAGCGTATAAAACCAACCTCTTGTTTGATCCATACCCTCGGCAATAAAGTCAACCGGATAAGCCCCTCCTTTTTCAACCAGATCTTTATTCTCGAAAGGATAATGATATTGAGCAAATGGAGCTGCTCCAGAATCATACCAACAATCAATCACTTCTGGGGTTCTACTCATATCACTTTTACATTTAGGGCATGGGATTACAACCTCATCTATCATTGGTTTGTGGTAATCTTCTAACACCACATTATCCTTAGATAATTTTTTTAATTCATCATAAGAACCTATGGCTAACATATGGTTGCATTCTTTATCATTACATATCCAAATTGGCAATGGGGTACCCCAAAATCTTTCTCGAGAAATTGCCCAATCTCTCACATTATCTAAGAAATTGCCAAACCGTCCAGTTCCTATCATTTTTGGAACCCAATTCACTTTGGCATTGGTTTCCAATAACTCTTCTCTGAATCGAGACATCTCTATAAACCACGATTCTCGAGCATAGTATAATAACGCTCGCTTACATCGCCAACAGAATGGATAATCGTGCGCATAATCTCTTACATCTAATAACTTTCCCATTTTTTTTAATTGATCGATAACCCATTGATCAGTATCCCATACTTTTTTCTTTCCAATATCTTCTCTATGAATCTTAAAATATTTGCCTGCAAGTTCTGGGATGGATTCATCAAAATACCCTTTCTCATCAATTGGCTGTATAAATGGAAGGTCATATTCTTGTCCAACATTATAATCATCCTCTCCAAACGCAGGTGCGATATGTACAAATCCAGTTGAAATATTGTCTGAAGTGGGTTCAGTATTGACAAAATCTGCTGTTATAACGATAAATCCATTTTCCTCCGATAAATGCTCGAAATATGGGAATAATGGCTCATATTTCTGATACAGTAAATCTGAACCAAAGAATTCTCTAATTTTTTTATAATTACCTTCTCCTAAAACAGTATCTAATAACGTGGTGGCAATTATTAGTTTTTCATCATTATATTCGACCAACGAATAGCGCCCATCAGGATTTGCAGCTATAGCAACATTACTTAATAAGGTCCAAGGTGTAGTTGTCCATGCAACTATCTTTACATCTTTATAATTCGGATCTAATAGTTTAAAAGTGATATATATGGATGTCTCTGTTATATTTTCATAACCAAGAGAGATTTCATGTGAAGATAAGGGAGTTTCACAGCGCGGACAAAAAGGAACCACTTTTTTACCTAAATAAAGCAAGTTCTGATCAAATATTTGTTTTAATGACCACCAAACTGACTCGATATAATAATTTTCATAGGTGATATAGGGATTTTTCATGTCCAACCAAAACGCCATTCTCTCTGTTAATTTCTCCCATTCTCTGATATATCTAAATACACTTTCACGACATTTCTCGTTAAATTTGTCAATTCCATAATCTAAAATGTCCTTTTTTGTTTTAAGACCTAATTCTTTTTCAATTTCAAGCTCCACAGGTAATCCATGGGTGTCCCACCCTGCCTTTCTTGGAACCCAATAGCCTTCCATAAATTTAAACCGTAAAATTATATCTTTTATGCTTCGTGCATATACATGGTGGATACCCGGCAGTCCATTGGCCGTGGGAGGACCTTCAGTGAATTGATACCTACCTAATGGCTTTTCTGCTTCTAAAATTAATTTAATTATTGAAATTGAGTCCCAATAGTCTAAAATCTTTTGCTCTTCTTCGGGTAAAGTCATACTGTATCAGTGATGTTTTTTAAAAATTTCTATCATAACTATAAACATGTATTTTATAAGAATTTTGGGATTCTTCTCTAAAAAGACTAACTTCTAGATCAAAATTCTAAATTATAAGAAGATTTATTAGTATAATTGAATATGTTTAGAGCTTTTTTACGCTCTAATATTAATACATATCTATAATCCTTCATCATAAGGTCATAATTTCTCATAATTTTGATAAACCTTTTATGTAATTTGCAATATTTTAGTTTTAGCTTAATAGGCCAATAATAGAATTCCAAATATCCAAAATTTCATACTTTATTGATTTAACATGGATATAACACAATTTTCATAATTATAGCTCTAAAAATAGTTATTTAAAACCATTAAGTGGCAGGAAGGATCTTCAATGCCATGTAATTACATAACATTAAATACTAATAATTCTTAATTAAATATAATTAAAAAATATTAAAAGATGAAATTTCATGAAAACCAGAAATATTCCTCATTTGTCAAACAAAGAAAAAGAATATTTCTTCCAAGGTCTTATGATTGGAATTATAATTGGTATAATAATTTTTATGTGTATTTCATGTTGTTTTGGTTTGTTGAATAATTAAAACACAATATTAACAAATTGATAAAAATTGAAAGATTGGGATATAGGGCAAGAAGCGAGAGAATTAGATGAGAGACCGATTTATGAACGAATGAAGATAAAGAAAACTTCAATAAAAAAAATAATGGGTTCTCTTATAATTTACTTCATTATTATGGGTATTTTCTATATCGTTCTCTGATGAGGATATAACTATGTTTAAACTAATTCTTTTAGTTATAATATTGGCATTTATCTTTGAAACGTTAGATTCAGCCGCCGGAATGGGTTTCGGAACATGTATGGCTCCATTTTTATTTTTATTAGGATATAGTCCACTTCAGGTTGTGCCTTCTTTATTAATATCGGAAGCTATTACAGGTTTAATCGATGCCTTTTTTGATCACGAATTTGGAAATGTTCAATTTTCATTTAGACCATTGAATGACCCTACAAAATTAACACTTCAAGTAGCTATTTTTGGTTGTATAGCAATTTTCTTGTCTATTTTTCTTACATATATTGCTTTTAAATCACCTGTTATGATTATAAAAATATATGTAGCGATTTTAGTTTTAACTATGGGGTTTATCGGCTTAATTCGTTTGAAAATTAAAAAAAAAACCGAAATTACCTTAAAACCTAAATTATTTATTGCTTTTTCAGTCCTTGCTGGATTTAATAAAGGAATTGGAGGAGGAGGATATGGTCCGGTAATAACCATGGGTCAGATTTATTGTGGTGTTTATGAAAAGTCAGCAACTGCGATTGTATCTCTCGCAGAAGCCTTAGTATCTATTACAGGCATCTTTACATTCTTGTTGATAACTATAGCCGGAATAGAATTAGATTTAGTACTTTTACCATCTATTTTTACAGGAGGATTTATCGCTGCTATTTTATCACCATATTTAGTAAGGATAATGCCCAATTTAATTTGGAAAATTATTATTCCTATTTATGCAATAATTATGGGAATAATATCTCTATTATTAATAACAATTCTTTAAATATGTGATTTTAACCAAAAAAATACAATAATTCAAGTGAAAATCTATGAGAGATAATAGTAAATTAAAAGCGTCTAATAAAGAAAAAAAAATGTTCTTTTATGGTGTTATAATTGGCGTTATCTTAGGATTTTTGCTTGTTATAGTTTTAATTGGATTTATTGAATCAAAAATTTAAAAGAATACCTTTAATTATAGATAATTAATCAAAAAATATAAACGAAATATAAGAAACATGTCAGAAGAAGAACATAAGGTTGAATATACTACTGTATCAATACCCAAAATTCTTGCAGATAAAATTAAGGAAAGGATGAAAGGGACTGGATTTGCTTCAGTCTCCGCATATGTAACTTATGTAATTCGACAGGTACTTTCTTCAATTGAAGAAGAAGAGAAATCTAAAGAAGCATTTACTAAGGAAGAAGAAGAAAAAGTCAAACAGCGTTTAAGAGATTTAGGATATATAGATTAATAAAAATTAAAAGAGAGAATAAGTATGATTCAACCACATGGAGGTACTTTAATAAATAAGGAACTGCCTAAAATGGAAAAGCAGCGAATTTTAGCGCAGATTGATGAATTTGAGAAGATTCAAGTAGACTCAGAAACCTGGAAAGTAATAAAGAATATTGCTTTTGGAGTTTTCAGCCCTTTGGAAGGCTTTATGAATCAAAATGATACTTCACATGTCCTTGACCACATGTATTTAGAAAGCAATATTGCCTGGCCTTTTCCAATTGTACTTGATATCTCCGAAAGTCAAGCGAATAAAATCAATGTAGATGATAGTGTCATATTAACTGATAATTCAATTACACCAATTGCATTATTGAACGTCAGTGATATTTATAATTATAATAAAAAATATTTTGCGGAACAAGTATATGGAACTTTGGATCGCAACCACCCTGGTGTTGAAAAGATATTTAATCAAAAAGAGAAATTAATCGGGGGGGAAATTTTTCTAATAAACGAGCTTCCCTCAATGTTTCCAGATTTAGACCTAAAACCTTTAGAAACTAGAGTGTTATTTAAAGAAAAGAAATGGGACAGAGTAGTTGCATTTCAAACAAGAAACCCTCCACATTTGGGGCATGAATATGTGCAAAAAGCGGGTTTAACTTATGTTGACGGATTATTTATTAATCCAGTAATTGGGAAAAAAAAATCAGGGGATTTTTTAGATGAGGTTATTGTTGAATCCTATAAGGTTTTAATAAAAGAATACTATCCCAAAGACCGTGTAGTGTTAAGTACATTTGAAACCGAAATGAGATATGCTGGACCAAAAGAGGCAATTTTTCATGCAATAGCACGAAAAAATTTTGGTTGCGACCATATTATTATCGGAAGAGATCATGCGGGAGTTGGAAATTTTTATGGACCTTATGATGCCCATCAAATCTTTGAACAGTTTCCCGACTTAGGAATAGAACCGATCTTTTTTAGGTCCTTTTCACGATGTAGAAAATGTGATAGTGTTGTCAATGATAAGATTTGTCCTCATCCCCCGGATGACCATATATTTTTTAGTGGTACAAAAATAAGAGATATCCTAATTTCAGGGAAAGAACCGACGCCAGATATTATGCGTCCTGAAGTTGCTAAAGTTATTTTAGGATATAATAATCCATTCTGTTAATTAAAAATCAAAAATATTAAGGAGCAATTATTTGTCTAAAGAGAAAAAAGTGGTGGTCATCGGATTAGACTGTGCTGCACCTAAAACTCTTTTTGAGGATTTCATTGAAGATTGCCCTAATCTAAAAAAATTAATGACTAACGGAGTTTATGGTAAATTAAGAAGTTCTGATCCCCCGATTACCATTCCTGCGTGGATGGTTATGTCTACAGGTAAAAAAGCAGGAACTCTTGGGGTATATGGTTTTAGACATCGGAAAAATAACTCATACACAGATTTCTGGGTTGCCAATTCACAAACGATAAAAGAACCAAAAATATGGGATATTCTTGGAAGTCATGGATTAAAATCCATAATATTAGGTGTTCCTCCAACATATCCTGTGAAACCGCTCAAGGGTAACATGGTTTCGGGATTTATCACCCCTGATATTTTAGCAAATTTCACATATCCTCCCGAATTAAAAGCAGAAATCATAGAGAATATCGGAGATTATATATTGGATGCAAAATTTAGAACAAATGCGAAAGAACAATTACTAATTAACATTTATCAAATGACAAAAATTCACTTTAAAACCTTAAAATATTTGATGACAAACAAAGAATGGGACTATGTTCAGTGTGTATTAATAGGACTAGACAGACTTCATCATGCTTTCTGGAAATATTATGATAAAACCCATCCAAAATATGAACCAGGTAATATTTTTGAATCTGTTATTAAAAAATACTATATATACTTAGATCAAGAAGTTGGAGAGATTTTAAACTTAATAGATGAAGATACTATCATTTTCATTGTGTCCGATCATGGGGCAAAAGCCATGAAAGGAGTTCTCTGTATTAATATGGCGTTAGAAAAACTAGGCTTGCTAAAATTTAAGACTCCCCCTAAACCCAAAACAAGAATGCAAGATGCCGAAATTGATTGGAATAATACTTATGCATGGGGATGGGGAGGATATTATGCAAGGATTTTTCTTAATGTGAAAGGTAGAGAGAAGCATGGCATTATTGAGCCGGATAAATATGAGGAATGGAGAGATAAATTAATAAAATTACTAAAAGAAATACCAGATATTACGGGAAACAAGATGAATACTAAAATTTATCGTCCTGAGGAATTATTTGATATAATACGAGGAGATGCGCCTGATTTATTAGCATATTTTGATGACTTATATTGGAGATCTGCTGGTACAGTAGGATATGATTCAATGTACCTTAATGAAAATGATACTGGGCCAGATGATGCGGTGCATGATTATTATGGGATTTTTCTGATCTATGATCCTAAAAAGAAATTGGGAAAAAAGCTAAAAACGCGTAATATTCTTGATATTGCTCCTACTATTTTAAATATATTTGAAATTGAAATTCCAGGTGATATGGAAGGAAAAATAATAAAAATTTAAAAAAATAAAAAAATTGAGAATTGAAAATGGAACATAAGGGGTTTACTCTTTGGTTTACAGGACTTCCATGTTCAGGGAAGTCAGTGCTTGCAGATGCCGTAGCGGAAGATTTAAAAAATAAAGGGATGAAAGTTGAACGATTAGACGGAGATATTGTAAGGAAAAGCTTAACTAGAGATTTAGGATTTAGTGAAGAAGATAGAAATAGAAATATTGAAAGGATAACATTTGTTGCAAAATTATTGACTCGTAATGGAGTCGCTGTTCTGGCATCTTTTGTTTCACCATATAACAAAATACGAGCTTACTCACGTGAAGAGATTGGCGACTACATCTTAGTTTATGTCAAATGTCCCGTTGGAGTTTGTGAAGAAAGAGATGTGAAGGGAATGTATGCGAAAGCAAGAGCCGGGGAAATTAAAGACTTTACGGGGATTGATCACCCATTTGAGGAACCAGACAATCCAAATATTACTGTAGAAACAGATAAACAGACAGTGGAAGAAAGCAAGCGTATTATATTAGAAGCTTTAGATGAAATGGGATATTTACCAAATTAATGGATAAGTCTTTCAAATCAATAATGAATCTAGATTAAATCTTTATTTTTTACTCTTTTTATATTAACCTTGTTAAATTTAAGCAATAATAACGAGTACATCATTATACTTAAAAGAAAAATCCATCTTAAATAATAGAAGATAATCAGAGGATATTCTTTTAATCCAGGGATATAGTCATATATAAAAAATGTACTCCACGAAAAAAATATGACCACAATTGAAGAAATCCCAATTATGACTATTTTATTGCTTTTGAAAAATTCAATCCCATGAACATTCTCATTTAAATGAGGTACATATAATAGGAGCACTAAAGAATATAATATTAATCCCAATAAGAAAGAATAAGAAAAGATTCCAATAAAAATATAAGCAATTGCAAAATATCCAAACTTCTCTTCAATCATCAATTTATCATTAAACATCAGGATTAACGATATGACAAAAAGAGCAATACTAAATACTATTGCGTAATTTCTTATTTCACTTGGAGATAACTCAAGCCATTCTCTTAAATATATGAGTTTGAAATAATTAGGCCTACGTGACGGACGATTAAACCCATCTATAAAAGAGAATATTTGAAATGGATAGATAATAAATAAAAAATTCTGAATAAAAAACCATAGGATTAAAATAAGATATTTTCTCTTATTCTCTCTATTAAATACATTCTTAAGGGAAATATCCTGAAATACGTATATCAATAAAAAAAAAACAAAATAGGGGGCCATACCGATAGCAAACACAATCAAACCATAGTTTAAAACATAAAAATCAAACTCCTTAGGCCTCTCCTCTATTCTATATTGAAGTTCTCTTCTAAGAATAAAAAGTAAAATTACAAATGTGAGATACTTTGATTGGTTAAAATAAAATTGATAATATACAAAATACCCGTTGGAAATTATTAAAAGGAATATAAATCTATGGACTTTCTCTTTTGAATCCATAAAAACGAGGATCTTGTTGAATTCTCTTATAGAAAATATACCTAAAACATAATTTATAATAAAAAAAACATAATAAGCAATTTCATACGGGATTAATGATACCGTAACAGCAAAAAATAGCGCAAAACTTGGCATATAACGAAAACCACGAACTTCATAAAGATTGGCAGGATTAATAAAGATTTGCCTGCCAGATTCATAAAAAATAGAAAAATCATTCATTTGAGGATCAAAATCCCAGCTTACTAATGCGTAAATAGCCCATAAACCTATAAAAATAGGAGGAATTATTAAATATAAATTCTCTTTTATAAGATTTTTATGAAACAAACAAAATAAAATAATAATAAATATGAGGATAAAAATTGTCAAAAAAACTATGATATAATTAAGCAATAAGTTATTTCACGCTTGGCTTATGTATTAACATTTTATAAATTAGTTAAATTATCAAATAATCTTAAATTATTCTAAAAATTCACATAAAGCAATGCGATTTACGAAAGTTATCGCTGATGTTTTAAATATCTCTGAAAGAACTGCATAGAGACAAGTTGGAGTAGGAAACGCGATAATATAGGGAAACTTTGACAGTAGCATCATAGAAGAGTACAAAAATGGGAAAATATTTCATACTGAAATGCGTAAAACAATTTAAAAAAATTCGACAAAATGAAAAAGTTAGAAAGCCAAATGAAAAAGAAAAGAAAATCATTATTATTATTCAAGCAAAACAAAAAAATCAGTAAAACAAATATTGCATTAATTGTAAAAAAGCTAAAGCATCAACTTGTCCCTGCTGTAATAAAATGGTTATAATTTGTGATAAAGGGTATTTTGTTTTAATGGAAAAGGATACTAAAGCCTGTAAGGATTATGAAGGTTAAATTATTTGTTTAATTCATTTTTTTAGGTTTTTTTCTATTTAATAAATCATTTCAGGAGGCGGAGGTTTCAAACAAAAACCACATTTCCCAAATGATTTAATCGTTTGTTCCCAACAATGTTTATGATAAGCTCGCTCACAGTGCGGACATTCAACATGACACGATTCTCTTCGCCCTGCAATTCTTATACCACACGTAGGGCATTCTATTTTATGACATATAACACATGCTACCACAGAAACTTCGAATATTTTCTCTGAAATTAAATTAAATAAATCAATTAAATAGCTATAAGGAGTCCACTCCTCAAAAAAATCCTTGAATGACGATTGGAGATCAGACTTGATTTTTTCATGAGTATCTATCTCAAACTCATTTAAAACTTTTATATTCGGCATTTTCATAGGATAATCTTTCGGTAAATTTATCTGAAACTCAAATGTAATGTCTTGAGTTTTCATTTTCCCTTTCATATTTAGCTTTAAAGTTTGGGTGGTATTTTCATATTTCAAATCCTTATAATGCTCATTTAATAATTCAATTTCAAAATTTATCCGTGAATTCTTATCTACAAGCCACGCGATTTCTCTAATAATTTCGACGGGCTCAGATTCATTTTCTTTCCAATTTTTGTAAGAATTTAAAGAATTAATCGGTGTGTGAATAATATTCTGCAACTCAGAGGATAAAATAACCTCAGGCGGCTTAGGATAGGCCGTCAAATCAAGTTCTAATACATACTCTTTAAATCCATAAGTCACTAAATGAACCTTTAATTTCGTAATTTCACCCTCTATTTCTTCACATTTATATTCATTAAGGATTTTCTTAGCCTCATTTTCAATATGTGTTATAATTTGCAGATTATTTTCGATTTCATGCAAAATATCGATGATATGCACTGGTTTCTTGACATTCCATTTCTTTAGCATATTTATTGATTCATATGGATTTCCCAAAATGTTTATAAGTTGCTCTGGCAGTGATATGATGGGTTTTTGTGGATATTCCATAAAATTTATGTCTATTATGAAAGTTTTTGTTATAGTTAGAGTCATATATATTGTAATATCAGCAGGATTTTGCCCTTTTTGGTCATATGCATAGTACTGCTGTATCAATCCTAATTCTGTACTAATTTCTACACCAATTGGCTGAGGTTCTTCAATACTCTCTTCATATTTTTCTTGTTGTGTTGTTTTTGAACTCTCTATTGGATAATCTTCAGCTTTTGAGGGGACTTGATCGGTAGGTTCTGAATAAAATAAGGCATCACTAGAATTGATTTGAATATTGTTCTCGAGTTCAGGAGGGTAAGCATCAAGATCAGGGGTAATATACTCCTCAGAATCTGCCTGTTCAATTTTTACTTCTGATATTTGAACCGGTTGTTGAACATTAGTCGTTTTTTTCATTGTTTCTTGTATCTTAAGATTTAACTCTTTTAAAATATCAACTACCGCTGAACCGGGAGTCCACATTCTCAACTTGTTTAACTTTACATTACCTAATAAATTTTTTATCGCATTATGATATATAAGCTGAGGGGGAGAATCGGGAAAATCTTCACCGAACTTAATCTCTAATTCATATTTCTTCTCTGGTGTCTCATACACATGGCCGTATAAATGCGCAATATTCCCTGACACCATCCAAAAAGAAAATTCTGAAGCGATTTTTTGCGCTTCTTTCAAAATTCGTTGTCCATCCATAGAATTCACAATAAAATATCTAATTTTTGCTCTATATAAAATGATTAAAGATTATTCTTAAAAATCTTTTTAGATGTTTTTTCGTGAAAAATTATTGATTCATTTCAATTAATTTCTTGAGTATCACAATTATATAATTTTAAGAAAATTCAAATAATCTTATAAATAATTTAATTTTATAGATTTGAAACCACAACTCATAAAAAGATGTACCAAAAATCAAAAAATAAGCATTTAATATCCTTAATAATATTAATTACCCTTATGTTTATTTTTTCTTCATTAACAAACCAAAATTATTTAATAAACTCTAATAATTCTATTTCTGATTATAAGAAGGAATCTGATGAAGAAGATATTAAATCGATCAATCAGTATCCGGTAATTTCAGATATCAATTATATTAATAGCAAATATAATATATCTGACTGGTGGAATACAACTTTTAGATATCGCATTTGCATAGAATTAGAAGAAATCGATTCTATCAACCGATACCAACCATTAGACATATTTTTAGTGTTTCAAGAAAATGAACATTTTGTAAATACATCCCGGTTGGTAAGTTATAATGCGACAGGATTGAATGAATGGAGCAATCCAGTACCTATTCAATTATGGAACATAACCTATTGCCAAAATACAAATTATATAAAGACCTGTACAATAACTTTTATAGCGAATATAACAGCTAATTCGAATAAATTGTACTTCTTTTACTATAATGATAATAATGAAGGAATTGAAATTCCAAATTATAAAACCGAATTTTCTACTATTTTATCGAATGGAAAACTTAATGTGACTGTTGGACCTCAAGGATCAAAATATCAAGCTTTAATTGAAGAAGGTTATGGTATATCCGAATTTCAAAAAGATGGAATTAATTATCATACAAAATATTCATTAACTCCTGAGAAGCAGTTAAATCATCAATCTGTTGAGTTATTATTACATTGTGACGAAGAGAGTGGTTCAGTGATTTATGACTCTTCTTATAATGAGCTTGAAGGAGATCTCATAGGAAATTCAGAATTTAACATAGGTGTCTTACATAATGGTATAAAATTTGATGGAATTGGTGATTATATCACATTTGATGATAAATTAAACAGACCATTTGGATCCACAAGTAAAGCATTTACGATTACAATGTGGATTATGCCTACTTCATTGAGTAATTCGAGTAGTAATCATGGTGTTATGAATTGCTTTATGGCAAAAGCCAGTAAACCCTATAGTGATAATTTTGAATTAGGAATATTTAAAGAAAATAATACACACGGTTTGTTGCATGTATATATTGGAACGGCACTTATACATAAGCAATCGATATATGGTGATGTAATGAGTAATCCAATTTTAACTAATGAGTGGAACTTTATCGCTGTTAGATATTTTGAAGGAAATGTTGATGTTCAAATTAATGATGTTATTTATGGAAAAGATATAAATAATACAGAACCTTGGGATGGATCCGTATATCTTGACCAAGCTAGCGGAAGTCATTTTACATTAGGAGGCACATTAGACAGTGACATCTATTATAATGGAACTTTGGATGAGATTGTTGTATATAATAGCTCAATTAGCAATGTTGAAATAAATAATAACAAATTAGCAAAAAAAAAATCATCTATTAATTCTATAATCGAAATCGAGAGTGGTATTATCTTTTCTAGATATAAAATCCTCTGGAATCCTATTTTTGATATGAATATTGAAGATATTATTACATTCTATAATGATTATAATCTTTGGAATATTTATCGGAGTATATATTTTGATAATCCATTTGATCCTGATAAAGCCTCTATGAATGCTCTAAATACGTATTATAATTTAACTGAAATATACAACCAGCAAGAGGGTAAGTATTTTTATGATAGTAAGGTTAAACAAAATATTATTTCAGCAGGATTTAACGTAGAAAATTATTCCATAATTCATATCCCGAAACCTTATAACGTGAGTTTTGGAATTTTTATAGCAGATTATATGGTTTCTGATATTTTATATACTTCTGTATCTGAATTTAAAGGAAAATTAACCTATAACAAGAATATTACAGAATTTACACCAGGTTCTATTAATGACTTTGATAATAATGATGGAGGGAGTAATTTCAAATTAAATATTGATTTATGGGAATTTATTGATACCATTAATCAGTCAGGAAGTTTGAATGACAATGATTTATTAAACTATTTCAATAATACTTTAGTTTCACTAAGAAATCCCATAGATATTAAAATTTACCATCAAGAAGCTTTATTTTATACATTAGTAATCCATGTTGAGGATATAGATAATAACCCCGTTAATCAAGCCACAGTTTCTCTTTATAACTTGACGAATAATGGAAATATAGATCAATGCATATCAAAACAAAAAACAAGTTTAGGGGGTAATACTACTTTTAAATATCTCAAAAACGATACTTATACTGTAAATTTAACCTATGAGAAGTATGGTCAACCTGCTTTTCAGGTTATTCATAATCCTGTTAATATAACAGTAAATGAAACAAACTCAGACAGATTTGGTAAAATTACTTACAATTTCTACAATGTAAGTCTTACCTCTCTCAAGATGAAAGTGCAAAGAATTGACCCTGATACACATGAAATTAAAGAGCCTGTTGTAAACGCTAATGTATCATTTTGGATCAATAATGGGAGTGGGAATAAACATATAGGTTATGAGTTAACTGATATTTCTGGTATGGCAATATTTCAGTGGAGAAATTTTTCCTCTGCTAACGATGGAAATATCACTTTTGCGATAATCTGGTATGACAATCCACATAATATTTCTACAGAGGGAGATTTACTTAAAGAAAATTCAACTCATATCACGTTATATTTTTATAGGGGAAATATTATTGTTGTCAATTTGACATCTTATAAATTTGCAACCGCTCTTGTGGAATCTATCCCTGATGGTGTATACATTGGAGATGAAATAACCTTCCAAGTGAACTATTCTTATACCATAAATTACACGGATATAAAACCTATAGAAAATGCAAGAGTATATTATTATATTAAGATCGATAATACAAATATAAGTTCAAAATTAATCGAATTCAATGAGACAACAATAAAGGGGACTTATAGTACAAAGATTAATACTTCTAATCCTGAAGATCCAAATATTAATTTTTTAGCAGAAATTTCCTATAGGATGGTTATTCACGCTTCTAAAGCAGGATATATCCCTACTACGACAATTATATTATTTGAACTCTTATTTAAAAGCACCAATTTAACCTCTGATCAAAATTATAGAGAAGTTGTTTGGAATGAAAATTTTACTTTAGAAGTATATTATGAAGATATACATAATTTACCTTATAAAGGAATTGATGGAGCTTCAGTTAATTATTCGGTTATTGGAATGCCGAATATTAATGGTTCTATTTTCCCAAATGGAATAGATGGGTGGTATCAACTTGAATTAAATAGTTCAATTTTTAATATTACAGGTGAATATGATATAAAGATTACAGCAAATAAAAAATTCTATGAATTTAAAACTATTTTTATTGAAATAAAAATCTTAGCAAGACCGACTTTAATTAATGGGAAACCGCAGTTACAAAACAAGATATATAACTTGTATTTTGGGGAAATGAGAAATTTTACTATATCTTATACAGATGAGTTTTTAAATGAGACTATTATTGACCTTGATGATCAGTCATATATATGGAAGATATATGATGTCGATTTTAAATTAATTGCTCAGGGTGAAAGAAATCTAATTTTAAATGAAGAAAATCTTTATGTTTTAGATTCTAAGGATTTCCGTAATTTTCTTGGAACAATTACTTTTGAAATAATTTTATTTAAAATGAACTATGAAGAAAAAGAAATTAAACTTATATATAATATTGTTGAAAATGAATTTGAATATGAATTAAGTACAGGTTTTAAAGAGAAGAATATAGAAATGGAAAAAGACATTTCGAAAAAATTAAGAATTAAGCTTTTTACTCCTTCTTTAGGAAATGTTCCTTTAACTGGAGCAAAAGTTATTTTGAATATTAAAGATAAAGATTATGATTTTATAGAAATTGAGGATGGCTTATATGAATTAGATTATAAACAAGAAGAAGTTGATACAACTTTTTTTAAATCTGAGTATTTTCAAGGTAAAATAGATATAACTATATATGGATATGAAGATAAGAATATCAATGTAAATATTATTATTAAAAGAGAAGAGATTTTTCCAGGAGTACCTATATTTTACTTTTTGCTATTTTTAGGGGCAATCTTTTTTGTATTAGGAATTACCATAATAGATAAATTAATCAAAATAGAATCTTTTACTATATTAATAAAGAAACTTAAAAAGAATAACGTAATGAAAAAATAAAAAAAATTCCCTCAAAAAATTAGATTTCTTATCCCGAAGCTAACTTTCGCAAACTAAAAAATGTACCAAAAAATAAGAAGAGAATAATAAAGGTGATTAAGTATTGCTTCTTTTTCTTCATGATCTCCTTAAAATAAGTATTCTGAATAATGATTAAATTAAATACAATTAAAAAAGGTAAAAATCTGGAGTTTAATAGATAAAATGCAGTAAAAACCTCTCCAGCTAGAAATATAGCGACCATAATAGACGCAGTAGCTAATATTGATAAAATGTAATAATTTTGTTTTAAGTTATCTTTTTCATAAAAACAAATGCCATAAAAAAATAAAAATAAATTAAATATAATGATAGAATAATTTAATATTAATTCGATTATTACTAGTAAAAGTTCTTTTTCAAGTAGAAATTGGAAAATGAATTGATTAATAAAGAGAATTATAAAAAAAAATATCGGGATTATTGTATACCTAAGATACTTATTATTGTATAAGTATTGTATTATATTATGTATTTTTTTCAAAAAAGAAAAGAAAAATCTAAAAAAATAATTTAAGAGATTATAAAATTTAAGTATAAGTAAATAACAACCTATAATATAAAAGATTACTAAAAGCGTTATAATCATTATTATTATTAAACTAAAAGAGAAACCTCCTTTTAATAATGGCAGATCTATAATCACAATAAATAAGTAACTCTCAAATAAAGAGGAAAGAAAGGGAATTACCTTAAATAAATAATAAGAGATATGAGCAAAAAATTCTTGAATAATGTACCATAAAATTGTTAACATATATAATAAAATTCCATTTGCTAATAAATTATATTTTAGTTTTTTACTTGAAAACCAATATATATTGTTTTGTTTTAATTTTCTTACGCCAAAAAAAAGAAAATAAAAATTATAAATTACCACTAAAATAATAAAATAAATAGGTTCTTCAAAGTGTGATAAACAAAGAAAAAAGAAAAGTAAAAATATCATTCCACCCCCTACAATTTTAAGTTTAAATTTCTTAATTAAATTAAAATCATAAAACTCAGAAATTAAAACGAAGAAAATAAACATAGTCAATGGTTTTCCTGTAGCATAACGGGCAGATTTAGCAAATTGGGAAATAAAAAGCACAATAATAGTTAGGAATATTAAATTTTTATTTTGTTCAGCATTTTCCTTTAAATTTTTTTCGAATATTGAATAAATAAAAAATGGTAATGACAGATAAACTATTGGAAAAATATACCACATAACAAAATAGAGATTCATTTTCGTAGATTCCATAAGAATTATTATAGTAAAAATTCCTGTAGTATATCTATATGGATAAATTATATTAGGATCATATGCGGTTAAAAAAAAGTTATAATCTGAATTAGCATTAATTCCCCTCTTCTTATACCCATGTAAAGCAATGGAATTTAAATAAGCATCCCAAGATAAATTGTTTTTAACTTGAAGATGAGGTAGAATCCATAAAACATAAATGAATAAAAAAATAGAGATTAAAATTAAATACTTGTTTTTGGAAAAAAAAATAAGTGAAGTCAAGGAAGATATTGAAATTACTAAAAAAATATAAAATTGGATAGGTATTCTTCTGAAAAAAGTGAAGTTATCCTGGTAATCGCGATAATTTTGAGAATAATCATTATTTGGTAAATAACTATAAAAAGCTGATAAACACATAAAAAATAATGATACTAAAAAAATTGATAAAATAAATAAAATCTTTAAATTTATTTTTTCTCTTATTATGTTAAATTTAAATCTTATCTCGTAAGAAGAATCTTTTCTCTTTTCAATATTATATTCAGAAAAAAATATTAAGGATAAAATAAAAATTAAATTCAGAATCTGAATTGATGATATTAAATAAATACCTTCGAACTTAAAACCAGTATTGCCGCCCGAAAAATAATTGTAAAGAAGAAGATAACTAAAAAACATAAAAATATTTATAATTGCTAGACTAAGAACTGTCGAATAGCCTATTTTTTCAATTTTACTTGATTTAGGTCTAATTATTGCTATAAAATTATAGCCTGGTAAAAATAGGGTACATAGAATTCCTAAAATAAGGATTATTGGTTGTAAAAGGATTGAAAATAAGATAAGATACCAATAAATAAATACTATGAGAATCTCAATATATAAAAACCTTCTATAAAAATTCATTTATTTGAATATTCTCATTTTATAGCTTTAAAATATTAAATGTTACTTAGTTTTTATATTATGGATATTAACTTAGATAGTGTTAATTTAATTAATCTAATGATTTTAATTGGATTTTTTTTGGGCAACAATTACACAACATTTACCAAAAATATGAAATCTCTTTCTTAATAAAACAGAATTTATAAAAGGAAATTCTACAGCCTCTACTTGGAGTATTCTTAAACCAGTATCTCTAATCATTTTCATCCATCCAAAGGATGAATGTGAAAATATATGATAAGGAGATTTACCAATACGTATTTTAAACTTTTCAAATAGTCCCGGACCGCTAAAAATTAATATACCATTATTTTTTAAAAGATGATTTATTGAATTCAATACTTTGCAAGCATTCTTTTCTGAAAGATGTTCAAGCACATCTAAAGCAGTAATATAGTTAAATTTCATATTATTAAATAACTTGTCAATCTCAAGTATATCTCCCCTTATTATTTTGAAATTTTCCTTTTGAAATTTTTTTATACACATGTTTATTGATTCTTTATCTAAATCTATTCCATAAATCTCTTCAAATTTATTTTTTACTAATTCTATTAACGCACCAGTTCCCATTCCCAAATCTAAGAGATTTTTAGATTTCTTGATATAAGTATTGACAATCCTTATTTTTTTATACATTAATTTATTTTTTTTTTTGTAATTCTTATCTAATTGTTTAAGATTTAATTTTTTAAATGTCATCATCAACAATTTTTTTTTCTTTTTTTTTATATTCAAAAAAAAACTAAAAACATTCAATTTGTTTTAACAGCAATTTAAGTTTCTCAATATCAACTAGAATATTATTTCCTATACTGTAATCTTCCCTATTTTTTGAAAGCGGTCTTCCTTCACCAAGAAGATAATAATAATCTAAGTTTATTTGATTACTTAAAGCAAAATAACAAGTATTTATATATCTGGGAAAAAAAATTTCGATTACTCGCGTTTTTGGTTTACAAAATACAAGATTAACCAATCCAGCTCCATGGGGGGCAATAATAATTTTGGCGGATTGAAAAATTTCTACTTGTTTTATAAATTCAATATCCTCAAGAAAGACTTTCTTAAATCCATATCTTGATAAAAAGTTAAAAACCCTTTCTTCATTTATAATTTTTCTTTTAGTTGCTTTATTTCTAGAAATATAAATTCTTTCAAATGACTTGTCATAATTTTTAATTTCTGGTAAGAATTTTTTACGTAAAAATTCACATGCCCAATCAGGCATATTGCCAGAAACATTATTAATCCATGATGGAACAATCAAAATTGATGCTTCAAGATATAAGTTATCATCACTTGGAATAATTTTTTCTTTATCAATACCTAATATTTTTAGTGTTTGATCCTGATATAATTTGTTGGAATAATTGATGATGTATTTATCAATCTTTAAATCTATATAATCTATTAGATATAATCTTGGTAATACATCAAAAAACCAATGAAAAAATGTATCACCTCTGTCGGTTGCTAAAACTCCTACAACATTTTTTGTTTTAATTAATTTTGGAAGTTTGAATCTCCTGAAAATACGATTTTCAATTATTCTTGATCCTAATTGCTTAGAGACATCCGATAATAATTTTCCATCAGGAGTTATAATTATAGCATTTTTTCCCCACACCCTTCCATTAGGCATAGAAAAAACATATGTTGCGCTTAATTTTGTTTGAAGTTCATCACGAAATTTCCAGTGAATTTTCTTTTCTAAGCATTTTGGTTCTTTCCTTTCAATGATTTTAGAAGGAAAAATATCTATTAATTCTAAATTGTAATTTTCCTTATTTATCTCAATCCATTTCTTAGAATGATAAATGTCAATCGGGAACGGTAATATTATTTTTAAAAAGGGAAATAAGGAATAAATTAATTTTCTAATGAAAAAAGCAAGTCTAGTTACAAATTTGACAAAATTAATATAAAATTTTACTAAAGGATTAAAAATTGGTTTCTCGAGCATAATATTTTCCATTAACTGCATAAGTCTCATGATCCGTCCCATTCTCATTTAAATTTCTGTTTCTGTTATACTTAATCCTATATAATCATATAATAAAACAATTCTAAATCATATGGATTTGCCAAATTAATAAATATTTTTTGCATTTTTGTTATTTCATTTTATAATATATTAGTCTTATTTAAGTATCAGTAATTAATATTCTCAAAGACTCTTAGACTTTCTTCAATAACTTGATCCATATTATAATATTTATATTGGGCTAAACGACCAACAATAATAAGATTCTTAATCTTATCTGCTTCCTTTTTATACATTTCAAATAGTCTATAATTTATATTTCGTGGTATGGGATAGAAAGGTTTTCCATTAGTGCATGGAAATTCTTTTACAATAGTTGTTTTAGAGTTTTTTTGACCAGTTGCATGCTTTATTTCAATAATTCTTGTAAATTCATAGTTATTTGGATAGTTAATTTGAACCCAATCCTGGTAATATTCTTTATCATAATTTTCATGTTTAAATCTTAGAGATCTATATGGTAGCTTACCATATTTATAATTAAAGAATTCATCAATACGTCCCGTATAAATTAAATATTTATATTTGATTTTATTTTTTATTTTCCAATAATTAGTATTTAATTTTATTTTGATATTCGAATTATTTAATAAATTTTGGAATAATTCATGATATCCATTAAGTGGCATAGCTTGTATTTTATCTGTAAAATATCGATCATCATTATTAATTCTAATAGGAATTCTTCCACAAACAGAAGGATCTAATTGTTTTGGATTTAATCCCCATTGTTTTATAGTATAATTTTTAAAAAATTTTTTATAAATTTCCCAACCAACTTTTGAAATTACCTCTTCTTCTGAATTTTGAGGATTTTCAATGTCAATCCTCTTTTTCTTCAAAAATTCTTTAGCTTGCTTTTCAGTTTTTAAATTAATTTTAAAAAATTTATTTAGTGTTTCCCTATTTATTGGAATTGGATATAATTCACCATTCACATAAGTTCTTATTTTATATTCATATGGCCTCCATTTCGTAAATTTTGATAAGTAATTATATACTTTCTTTGAATTTGTTCTGAAATAATGAGGGCCATATTTATGTACTAAAATGCCTATATCATTATAATAGTCATAACAATTACCACCTAAATGATTCCTTTTATCTATTATTAAGACCTTTTTATCTAACTGAGAACTAATGCGTTCTGCTAAAACTGATCCTGCGAAACCTGCACCAACAATTAAAAAATCATACAAATTACAAAAATTCTCTCTTTACAATTTCAATTAAATCATTAGAATTATCAACATGAAATATTTTAGAACCTGATAATTTATGATACCAATTATAGGAATTGTATTTTAATTCAGCTCCTCTCATAGCTAAGATTATATTTTTTCCGCCAAAATAACTAGTGAAAACGCAATTACCTCCTTGAACAGAAATAAATCTGTTACAATTTGCATAAATCATCATCTGAATTTGATTATAGGATAAATCTTTATTATTTTTATTTAAATTTTGCATTGTAATAACATATGGAAATTGTTCTTTTAATATTGCAAAATCCTGAAAATTATGATCTCTTTGTTGATCTTCTGCTATATCTATTGAAGTTGGTCTATTATATATAATTTGATATTTTTTCTGAAGAATTTTAAATAATTCTTTTAAAATTTCAAGTGAAATATAATTTACAGGTGGACCACTCCATTCAACAGTATATTTATTACCTATAACACAAATAGGATTATCCCATACAAAACGATTATTTTTATATATTTTTTTATATGGTGGAGGTTCCCACATTTTTTTATTAATTTTTTTTTTATGTATATGTCCAATTGGAAAACTTTTAACGTTTAAACATAATCTTTTTTTATCAAGTTCTGAATGATTTTTAGAGAAATAATATAAACATTTTGTATCTTTAACACCTCTAGTAAAAATTAATTTATTTCTTTTAAATAACCAATAAGCATATGGAATAACTGCTATAAGTTCATATCCAAACTCTCCATAAAATTGTACATTTCTTCTTTTAAATATCTTCCAATAACTAAATATTAATGGTTTTATTATTATTCTAGGTAAATTTCTCCATAAAAATAAGATCTTCCATAAAAAAGTCCCAGGATTATTTTTATTAAAAATTAGTGTTTGTATCCTTTCAATTTTCCCTAATATCATTTTAATTATATAATTTTTGTTTCTAAAAGAGTTTTAATTTAGATTAATTAAAGTTTAAATTGTTTTTAAACTATTGTACATGAATTTTTTACACTATCCAATTGAGCTATTTTAATAGAGAATTCTCCAAATTCAGGTTCTAAAAATTTCTCTTAACTTAAACGTAAAAAATAAAGGATATCTTGCATTATATAATTAATATGTTATTGATTTAATTTTAAATTAAGCAGGCTAATAACTTTCAAACAGATAATATTTACTTATTAACTGTCTAAAAGAACGAAGCATTTCATTTCAGATCAATATGATTTGATATTACCTTTTTTTCTTCATTTTTTTGACTATTAAATTAATAGAAATAAAATAGGATTTGTTTTTTTCAGTAACGAAATACTCAAGAAATGCATACTTTAAATATTTTTATCAAAAAAAGGGAAATTTTAACTTATTTCTTCTTGAATTGTCCTATTTCTAAATAATTGAACTAAACTGATAATTTCTTGCCATTTTAATTCCTGAAGTAAAAATAGTATAAGAGTAAAAAGCCCTAGACTAAATACTGATAAAACAAGAAAAAGAATTATTTGATTATCAAATAGAAGAATAAAAATTTGATTTTTTATAAGGATAGTTAAAAGAATTATAAATAATGCTAAAGGTAAATGTAAAAAATTTCGCATACGCGGTTTTATTTTGAAAATTCTATATGAAAAATAATAACATAATAAGCACCATAAAATCCATGGAATAGTATTAGCAATAGCAAATCCAATACCACCCAAACCCAATGTTTTTACATGCCAAATAGATTTAGGAATTAGTATTATCATTAATGTTATTATTAAAATTTTTATTAATGAATTTATAATAGCATAAAGCTTTTGTCTTTTCCCTGAAAGAAATAGATATACTGTAGGGCGTGATAATCCAATAAAATAGGGAACAAAAATCATGATATTTAATATAGGGATAGAATTAGAATAATTTGGTAAAAAGATGGAAAAGATGAATTCAGCATTTATTATTACTATTATTATAATCAATAAATAGAAAATTGAAAAATATTTTTCAATTTTATTTTTTAGAATGGTAATTGAATTATAATCATTTTTTTCAAAATATTGAGAAGATAATACTAAATATAAAGGGACTACACTTGCCGATATTGATAGTAGTATCATTATTATATAACTGTCAACTAGACTGACGTAGCCAAGAGTTTCATAACCAAACGAATAAGCAATAATAAAATTTCCGATATTGGCACATATGATAGTTATTATACAATATATAATCAATGGATTTGTATCTTTTAAGAAAGTTATAATTGTTTTTTTTTCAGGTTTAGTAATCTTTATCTCATCCTTAGACAATATGATTAAACAGAGAAAAATTGTGAGATTAAGTATGAAATAAGAGAGAGAAAGAAAAAATAGCATAAAAAATGAATTTATATTGAGATTTACTAAAAAAATAATAAGTATGCTATGAATTGTATTAGTAATTAGATATGGAAGTTCGGCTTTATAAACTTTAAAGCAAGTTTTTAAATGAGTAATAAATATGATATTAATAGCTACGAAAATCTTCGATAGTAGGATAAAAATACAAAACAGAAAGAATTCTGTTTTATAAATACTAAATATGAATAATAAGGAAATAGAGATGCTTATATTTAATAACAAAAAGAAAATTTTTAGTGTAAGATAAGAGCTAAAGGTTTCAGAATAATTTTTTTTTCCAGAATATTGATAATATATATTATCTAAGCCAACATCTATAAATAGAAAACCTATATTAATAATACTATTTAAAAAAATCCAGAGTCCCAAAAAAGCAGGTGAAAAATTTAAAATAAGCAAATAAAAAGATATTATAGTTAAAATTCTAACTATTAGATTTGTAAAAATGGAAAAAATAAATTTATCTAACATATTTTTAGTTTAACCAAGCATTTATTATATTATTATATTCATAAATATACTTTGGAGCATTTTTATTATTAGCAGCTTTCTATAGCCTAAGAAAACTGAGCTATAGTTAAAGAATTGATGCCATTTTTTTTAATTATTTTTCTAAAATTTTTTTATATAATTCATAATGTTTCTTAGCATTAATTTCCCACGAGAAGTTACTTTTGACATATTCTCTAGCATAATCACCCATTTTTTTTTTGAGTTCCTCATTACTTAAGATAAGAATTAATTTCTCTTTCATTTCTATAATATCACCAAATTCAATTAAAAATCCGTTTTTCCCATTATTGATTATTTCTCTTGGACCCCAATGGTTTGATGCGATAACTGGGGTTTTACAAGCATTAGCTTCTAAAGCAACAAGTCCAAAAGTTTCAGATTTAGCTGGCATAACAACTACATCTGCCATAGAATAAATTTCAGGGAGATATCTCTTAGGTAAATGTCCTAATATTATAACGTCATGTTTTAAATTCATTTTTTGTATTAGATTCTCTAAGGTTGATTTATAACCAAAATCTCCGCCAGCTAATAATAATACCGTATCTGAGATTTCTTTTTTTAATAAAGAAAATGCATTAATCAAAATATCTATTCTCTTGTCCTTGAAAAGACGTCCAACATATAAAACAATCTTTTTTTTTTCTAAATTGTATAATTTAATGAAATTAGAAGAATTTGAATGTTTAAAATGATTAATATCTATTCCATGTGGAATTAAATAAATATTTTCTTTAGCAATTCCAAATCTTATTAAATATTCTGCTTCAAATTTAGTTACTACAATATAATTTATATCTAAAAAGGTATTTTTTATATTACCTAAAGAAAGATCAATAATTCTTTGGTATAAATGCTGAAAATAATTTAAACTAAGAGTTATTCCTCCATGAGATGTAATAACTAACTTTTTTTTGTTTTTAATTAAAGCGACTAAACTTCCCATATCTTCTTGATAAGATCTTGGTGCATGAGAGTGAAAAATATCTATATTTTTACTATCTTTTAATAACTCTTTAAATAATCCAAATGAAACTCTGTATTCCCTAAATCTCAAATATGAATTAAATCTTTTTATTATTAATTTTGGAGATACTTCATGAATTTTAGGAGCTTTTTTCGTTTCCTTAAAATCTAAAGCATTTGTTGTATAAATAATATTTCTAATAGGAAATGGTTTAAGAAATTTAGTCAACTCATTAATATGGACTGCTGGACCTCCATATTGACGAGAATAAATAGGAATTAATCTAGCTATATTTATCATTATAGGTTATTAAATTAAAATTAATATATTCTTTAATATTAGCAATTTTATAATTAATATAAAATGTTTATTATACCTTAGTAATTAAATAATTTCCTAACGCAATTCCATCCAATTTAGAATTATTAAACACCCATAATGCATTTTCTGGGGAACATACTATAGGAAAACCATGCAAATTAAAACTTGTATTTAATACTGCTCCAATTCCAGTAATCTTTTGAAATTCCGAAATTAATTTATAATATGAGGGATTCCAACTTTCCTTTAATACTTGAGGTCGACAAGTTTCATCATATGGATGAATTGCTGCAACTATTTCATCTCTTTTAGGTGTAGTATCAAATGCATCAATCATATAAGGCGCGAATACTGGATCATTAAGATAATCATTTACCCTTTCAAATAAAATTGATGGAGCAAAGGGCATCCACCATGTTCGGTGTTTGATCATCTCATTAATTTTTTTTATTTGTTTAATGTTACTAGGATCTGCAATGATGGACCGATTTCCCAATGCTCGTGGACCCCATTCCATTCTTCCAGAAAATCTGGCATATATTTTACCTTTTGCAATAGATTCTGCTAAAAATTCCCCAATATTTTGCATTTTTTCATAGTGATATTTATTCTTATATGTCTCTAGGTACTTTTCTATAAAATTATTATCATACTCAGGGCCAAAATAAAGATCTCTTAATTTTTTTTTTTCATACTTTATTTTCTTAAATCTACAATATTGATAATAAGCTTCTAAAGCCGCTCCTAAAGAAGTACCTCCATCTCCCGCAGCAGGATATACGAAAATATCTT
This sequence comes from Promethearchaeota archaeon, assembly GCA_019058445.1. GTDB lineage: Archaea > Asgardarchaeota > Lokiarchaeia > Sigyniarchaeales > SOKP01 > LW40-45. Next base: position 199,160 of record JAHPZA010000010.1, read on the forward strand.
CAACTTCTTTTAATTCACGTAATTTTTTATTTGCTTTAACATTTAAAAATACACCCCCACTAGCAGCAATTTTATGAATATCTGTCTTTTTTATCGCATTTTTAACCCATCTTGTTAATAAATCTTCGAAATGTTTTTGTGTTGCAGCTGCTAAATTATCGAACCTTTGTTCTTTTAATTTTTTCTGAAGATATCTTGACATTGCGTACATCCAATGTAACGTATTATTCTTAAATTCTAATGGATTTCTTTTATCAATTTGAATGATTTTATTAATAAGATGAATTGAATATTTATAGTTGCCATAAGGAGCAAGCCCCATTAATTTATATTCATCATTATCCCTCTTCATTCCTAAGTACCCCGTCATTTCAGTATAGAATCTACCTAAACTGTTAAAGAAGTTAGATTCAGCAATAGTTTTTATCTTATTATTATAACCAATCGAAACTGTTGCGCTCTTTCCATCTCCCGCAGCATCTGCTGTGAAAATTAAAACTTTTTCATCCTCATCCCATGGGCAGTTTCTATAAGCACTGCTTGCATGAGCTAGATGATGATCAATGAAAACGATTTTATTATTTGAAAGTCCAAAATTATTTAAAATTTTTAATAAATCTTTTTGTTTTCTCATACGTCTTAAGATTATATTAAAAGCTTTGTTTACTGGTTTTAATTGAATTATTTTAGCAGATCTTGAATAAGCTTTAATATAAAATGGGACTGGAATTTCACTAGGATTATATGTTCTTACTAAACTTACAATTCCAATTAAATTTATATCTTCAGGTTTAATAGAAAAATTCTTGAAAAGGTAATTAAGCGAAATAGAAGGGACTCCTGAATAATGTTTGATATTTCTCAATCGCTCTTCCTCAACTGAAAAAATAACATTACCATTTTCCAATAAAGTAATAGAAGAATCATGTCCATCATTAATAGCAAGGATATAATTTTTAGATTTCATAACTTATCCGAAATTTTTCTTTGAATTTAAATAAATATTTTCTATTGTTAAAATATTTCGAAAAACAAAACCTTCAAGATAAATAACAATGAGACTATAAAAAAATTGCTTGCTCAGATTTTACTACCTAAATCTTTCAATTGTTAATTTATAATTAGATTTTTTATACCAATTATTAATCCTAACCCCCAAGCGAATCCACGCATATGATGGAGCAATATTGTTTCTAAAAATGTTTTAATTTTATTTTTTTTAGAATAAGCAGCAGTTTGATATGCTGGAATAAGTCCATATATAAATAATAAAATGATTGTTATTAATATAAGCCAAAACCAAATAAATATTAAATTATTAAAAAGTAAATTCGAGAATAGGGGTAAAAGAAAAATATTATATAACAAAAACATGATAAATAACAAAATTCCTGAAGACATTAAAAATAAATAAAGAAAAGGTAAAATGTATATATCATAAGGAAAATACCAAGTAGAATTGAATTTATTACGGAGAGAAGTTTTAAAATGATGCTTTGAAACTCTACAATATGCCGTTCCGTCTCGGATACCTTTACGAATCAATCTACAAAAACCACCATCTGCTACATGATATGTTATAGCATCATTTACTTTAAGGATTTTATAACCATTTTCAATAGCTATAAATGATATTTCAGCATCTTCTCCGTAGACCCATTCAGGATCAAATCCATTAATTTCGTCTAATAGTTTTCTTCGAAACATTGAACAAGGACCACCAGCCCATACAACCTCCTCCTTTTTAATATTATTGTATCGTCTTGAGAATTCGAGACTTCTATAAATAGAACTAAATCTATCGTCAGTTCTAAATATTGTTGTACCCCCAACTATACCAACTTTATCATCTCTAAAACCTTTTAATAGATTTTTAGTCCATAATGGATCTAATTCACAATCTCCATCCGTAAATGCTATAAATTTACCTGATGAGTTTTTATAACCGAGATTTCTTGCATTGGAAATTCCTAATTTTTCTTTTATTAGTTTAATGGGATATTTTCTAATTATTTCAACGGTTCGGTCTTGAGAACCTCCATCTATTACAATTATTTCTTTATTAGGATAGTCTTGATTTATAATTGACTCAATTGTCATTCCAATAGTATTCTCCATGTTTTTAACGCCAATTACATAACTAACTAATGGTTCTTCGCTTATTTAAAACACCTATTAGTATATTTTTAACATACTTTTGTTAATACTAAACAAATTTGATTTCCACGATGTTTCGTAAAAAAGGTATCCATTAATTTAACCTAACTCGACTGTAAATTGATTGACTATTTTCAATTCTTCCCTCTGAAATATTTTTTCTACATGACGGAATTCACATATATCGGATGAAGTATATTTTTTCATCATGATTATGAGATATTTTGTAGATTCATACTTCAAAACCTCTATTTCTTAATTCTTTAACTATAGTTTATGTAATTTTATCAAGCTCTACAGACACAAGAAATTTCATCGTTTAATTAAAGATGTAAAGAATTATTGTATAATAATTTACTTGTGAGTATTATTAAATATTAATTTTTTGAATAAATAATTTTAGGGGGTTGATGATTTACACTTTTTAGATAAATTATATGAGAAAACAATTATGGTAAAACTCTTTTTATTTTTAATTTCTTCATTTTACAAACAGTAATACAAGAATAAATTGCTTTATTAATTCTAATTATTTAAATATGGTATGAATTCTATTCTTTTTTATTTATCATAGTCGGAAATTCTAAGATTCTATAGATTTTATATAAAGTTTTAAATAACATTTCCGTGCAAAATCAAATCCTTTATAAATCATACCATCAAATATCTCTAAGCATCCTTTAGAAAAATTTCGATAATTTCTTTGATTATTTGAAAATTTTTGATGAAAAAGGAACCATAACCATTTCATTATGATAAATTCTCTAAAACGAGTATGAAAAGGTACCTAATATTCACTATTACCTAAATATTTTAAACTAGCTACTATCTCTGCTTCAATATTGATAATCGGTTTAAATAATTTTAATATTAACTTAGGATTGTGTTGTTCATCTGGGTTTAATATATTGGTGATATTTCCTATAGTTTATCGAATGTCTGATAATAATCTTGCGCAATAACCTTTATTTTTATAATGCTGGATGAATTAGATATTTTGATTTTTAAAATCTTGTATTTTTTTGACACAATCATCAAAACAGCTATCATAAACGACAAAAATTTCATTTTTGTAATGGTTAGGGATTCTATGAGGCAGATTCTTGATTGAATTTTCCTCATAAAATGCTAGTATTACGAGAAAGAGTAATACATTTTCATTGTTAATTTAATTAGTATTTTGGGTATTTATTTTGTAGCATCCGATGTCTTTTATCACTATTTCTCTCAAATAATTAATCTTGGACATTCATATTTGCTTTCTATATTAGGATTTTTGTATTCTAAATTATTATAATATAATTTACGGTAAGCATTTATCGGTAATCTAGTTTATTAATTATTTACTGCCTTTTGTATATAATTAAATCTAAGTTTTGCAGATTTGTCAATCTTGACAAATGTGAAATTGAATTAAGTTTTTAGATAAATTTCTAAAATTATTTAAGTATTTCGAAAGTATCAATAATTAATAAAAATGAAGAAATTGAAAAAAATAGTCTTATTTATATTTTCAATTTTTTGTGGGACATTTAAATGTATAGAAATTTAAGCAGTAGTATTTTTATTTTGATATTTACACCTTTCTTTTTGATTTGTTGGATTTATATATACTTAATTCCAATGGGATTAAAAGTATCATATGTGTTATTAGTAGGTTTTGCGGTTTTAATTATTGGGTTTTATGCTTTCGTTAATTTAAATCAAGAGGATGGGAGCGTTATCCTATTTAAGATAAAGGGATTATCTGAAAACCATTTAAAGATTTTTTTATTTATAACAATGATTATTGCAAGCTTTATCCCTCCAACTTTAGGGTCAAAAACAGTAATTTTGTGGAGTCGAGTTAGTTTTTTGAATTATTTTAAAGCTATAGTTTTTATTATCGGATGTGCTTTCCTTCCCGGTGCTAATATATACAGTTCTTTTTTTCATAAAAAAAATTTACATGAGCATTTTAAGGTTGAATCTTATTTCTTAAAATTAACTCTTTATCCCCTTTTGTCGTTTTCTTTTATCGGAGTAATAGTTTTATTACTCGATCAACTTAATTTTACCCGCGAACTAATTTTGTTTCATTTAATCTTTTATATTACCATCTTATTCTTTTTTGATTTAATAAAATCGAGAATTAGAAACCATAGTATTAATTATACAAAAAAACCAATAAAGATCTCAAAAAATTCTACTATAATTCATATTTTTACATTGGGTATATCATTAATTTCTATAGGTTTTTTTTTTAAGACTTTATATCTCATTTCGAGTGATAGTTGGACAGGTTTGCATATAGTTTATTATATTGGAGATCCAAACTTAAATCCTATAGAAGATAAAATTTATTTTGAGAATTATCCTATTTTTTGGAGTTATATTATTTATGGTTTAAGCATTTTAAGCGGATTACCTTATATTAATGTGAACGCTATGTTAGCCCCTTTTTGTTATTTATTTGTTACTACAATGTATCTATTAATAAAGGGAATATTATATGATTTTGAAGAAAAATATGCAGTATTATCTACTATTTTTGTCTCAACTTTTTCAAATCTAAATTTTCTCTTTTCTAATTATACAGGTAATATTGATAGAGTGGGATTGATAGTAATATGCGAATTTTATTTCATCTATAAAAGTTTTTCATATTGCTTATTATTTTTTTCATTGGCTTTATTTGTGGTTTTAATAAATAATGATGATGATAGTAATTTTAGTTTCAAACAACTTTTCAGAAATGAAATTTATAAGTATTTAATTTTAATTTCTTTTCTATTAATTGTCTCTTATATGACTTATATGTTCCCTCTATTACTGGGAATTCTGTTGATTTTTATTTTTAGCATTTTTTTAAATAAAAGAAAAAATTTTCAAAATTTCTACTATTATTCTCTCTTATATTTCCTTTTGGTAATACTTTTCATAGTGTTCGATGTTCTAATGAATTATTATCTTAGTATCTCTTTAATTTTTAGATTTTTAATCTTTTATAAAATAGAAGAAATAATTAAACTAGAAGAAACTATGTCTTGGCAATATTTAGTATATTCCTTTTTATTAGTGACTTATATGATTAGTTCAAGCTTTCTTTATTTCTACTCTAAGATTTATAATATATTATGGAAAAAAGAAAGAAAGGATTTTTCCAATAATTTTAATTCTAAGAATAAAATAAAGACATATTTCAGAGTAGGAATATTTATTTTTTCAATTCTTTTAATAATTGAAATAATTAGTAAAATATATGAATTTATTTTTGGTTTTGATAAATTTAGAAGGAATTACTTCTTTTTCTTCTATTTAGATACATTAATTCTAAGCTTTGGCGTTATTGGTATCAGCGCAGTATATTTATCGTATTTTTTTTTTAAAAAAAATAAAAAAATATTTATACTGTTAACATTTTGGATTTTTTTAACATTTTCGATTGCATTTTTACTTCTTATAAGAGCTAACATAGAATATTCCAATAAACTTCCCAAAACTATCCCATTTAGAGATTATCATCTAGCTATTACTTGGTTTGAACGAATTTGGTTTTACTCTATTCCACCGTTATGTATTATCTCATCAATAGGAGTATTTGATGTAGTAAAGAAGCTAAAAGCTTACAAAATTTTTAAGAACTATAAGTATTCGAAACCATGTTTTAAACATATCACATTCTGCTTTTTAATTTTTTTAGTACTCTCTGGTTTGATTACATCTGGAATGTGGTATGGGAGTGATAAATATAGAGTAAGAAATAATAAAATTAGAATAATTGGATATGTGTCTGAAAATATACCTCATAAGTCGAAAATTCTAACAGAGGATGACCCTCATATAATGCAGGGCTTATATTCAATGACATCATGTAGACCATTTAAAATAAGCGAACATATTAAAGAAGAATATAATGAAATACAACTAAATGATAGAATTCAGAGTTTTAAAAATCATGAAATTAAGTATCTAATCGTCTCCGAAGATTTATTGTCTCAAACCACTAATGTATCTAGATTTATTAAAAATCGTTTAATTCCAGAGTTTTATAATGAAACTGAATATGAAACTAGTGACTGGACGATATACTATGCTCCCTATTTTGAATAACTTGTAATTTAAATCTCATATAATTTCACTTACTACTAATTTTTTAAAGTAGAATAAAAACCTTAGATGTATAAAGTAGAGATTAAATGAAGTTATTTAAAATATTTTTTTAAGATAATCCAATATAATAGGATATAACCTAAGGGTAATTTTTTTAGGGAATATTCTATTTATTTTTAACTTCTTCATTGTATAAAATACTATACAAGAAGCAATTGCTTTTATAATTCGGAGTATTTGAACATAAGAAGTGCCATGTTGTCGTTTATATATCGTAATAGGAACCTCAGTAATTCTAAAGTTTTTGTATGAAGCTTTAAACAATATTTCAGTACAAAACCCAAATCCAGTGTGAATCATGTCTTCAAATATTAGCTGACAGTCTCTTGTAAATGCTCTATACCCACTTTGATTATTACCTACTTTTTGATTAAACACTAACCATAGGCAATTTCTAACAACAAATTCTCCAACTCGTGTATGTAAGGGTACTCTATACTGACTTTTACCTAAATATCGTGAACCAACAACAATATCTGCTTTATTCTTAATTATAGGTTTAATCAGTTTAGGAATTTCCTCAGGATTATGTTGTCCATCTGAGTCCAATGTTATTATAATATCTCCTTTAGCTTGTTTGATTCCAGTTAATAATGCTGCTCCATACCCTCTGTTTTTGAAGTGTTTGATTAATTTGATATTGCGATCCTCAATTTCATTTATTCTCTCAACACTATTATCAGATGATCCGTCATCGACTACAATTATTTCCTTTTTATGATGATTAGGAATTTTAGAAATAACTTCCTTAATGGTGGTCTCTTCATTAAAAACGGGAATTATAACAGATACTAATAAATTATCGTCTATAAAAGAATCCGAATATTTATCTTCTATTATTTCTAATTTGAAATCTTGTTCGATATTTAGAGCCTTATTCTCTAACAATGATTCTTGGACATTCATATGAGCATTTAATATTAGGATTTTTGCACTTTAAAATGTTATGCAATTGTTTAAAATATTATGGATCGAAACTCTCGTTTTATAATATTCTATTATATATGCCTAATATTTAATACTTATGATTTTACATGTCTGTATATTATAAAAACAAGAGGGATTTTTTTGAAATAATCGAAATCTTTATTTCTAATAAGATAAACTTAGGTTATATTTTGCGAATTAATTTCCAAACAACTAATTTAAGAAGAAGTGTTATAATTAGTTCAATTGGATTCAATTATTTTGTTGAAATGGGAGAATTTGTGGTCCATTTGGCAAGATTAAGATTTTTGCTTCATTTCCATGCTTATTTAAACTCACTTCAATTGCCTCTTCAACAGAATTAGCGTATTTTAACCCAATATTGCCAATTTCGTCCTTAGTTAATTTGGAAACTATATAGATCTCAGCTTTCATCATTATCCTTGTTAAAACTTGGATTTCCCATTGATCAGGAATAATGATTTCTTTGTTTAGGATTTGGTTATAGATTGTTTTAGGAGTCTTACCCGAATAAATTAATTGTTTAAAATTATCGTGTCCAATACCATCAGAAAGTTCATTAACAGAAATGATCGTTCCATTTTTCTTTACAGCCAATTCTCCTATGGCCATGCTTTTCACTGCCTGGTAAAGATTAAGATCTAAAGGGTATCCTCCATTCCCGCAAATTACAATGTCATACGGTTCTGCGATTTCTTTAAATACTGTAGTAAATTGGTAATTTACGAGTTGTTCATGAACGGCCTCCAAATCACCGGAAGCAACTTGCGTGATTTCATGATTTTCATTAATACACACATTCATTACGAAATCAGCTCCAATTAATTTCGATATTTCCATGGAAATTTTATGCATTGGATTTTTCTTATAGATCCCAAAGCGAGCATAAGGAGAGGCAATGTTTTCAGCAGAATGATTCGCTTGTATAGTTTCTTCACCAGCTATTCCTGGAACAATAGATTTTCTACCCCCAGAAAAGCCTAAGAAAAAATGAGGCTCAACATAGCCGGTTAGGATCTTTAAATCGCTTTCACAGTAATGTTTGTTTATATAGATTGGAATATTATCTGAGGTATCTCCGAAATACTTCTGCGAATCTTTATCAGTTGCATCATGATCTATTACTTTCAACCGGCTCCTTAAATCTTTACCTAGTATTCTAATTATTTCTTCCTCGCGAGATTGACGGTGGAGTCCTGTCGCAAATAAGATTAATATTTTGTCGTCTTGTATTCCATATTCATTTAATTTTTTAATTAAGCCCTCAAGGATTATATGAGAAGGCACAGGACGCGTAGCGTCATTGACCACTATACAGACCCTATTTATTTCCTTTTTTTTTTTAATAATATCGTTTAAAGGAAGGCATCCAATTGGATTCTCTATTGAATTCATTATTTTTTGAACAGGATTTTTTATAACTACTTGCTCCTTTGGATGGATGATTGTAACATTCCAAGAGGGATCAATTCCAATTTCCAATCCTTCTTCACCATAATCAAATTTCATTGGTGTTTTACCTCAATTTGAATTATGAATAATCTCTCGAGCTTTTTCGAAAATTTGGTAGGTTTCAACGCCCGCAGGACATTTTTCCATGCAAAGACCGCATAGAGTACATGAATGAAAAATATCATTAATTAAACTAGTTAGCTTGAGATCGTCATAGACTAATCCATATAAAATACCCAATCTCCCTCGTGGGCTATATGCCTCCGATTTATAATTAATTCTCGAGGGACAGGTTGCTATACAAAATCCACATCCCATACAATTTAGTTCTAAGATTTTATCTTTTTGATTTTTTAATCTCCTTAGTATTTTGGTTGTTTTAATGGGAATTCCATCAGCTTTACCTTGTCCGGGATTCAAAATCATATTTGGATCAAATAGTCGTTTCAAGTTGTACATAATATCTAAAACTTTTGGATCGTGCTCTAACTGGAGATAATGTGTTTTAATTTTTCCAATTCCATGTTCACCGGTTATAGTTCCACCAACAGGAGTAATAACCATTGTATATAAGTAACTTAAAGCAACATGATAATTTTCTACGTCATTTTCATTATTTTCATTGAATAAGAAAGTAGGGTGTAGATTTCCCTCCATATGTCCGAAAGTTGCAATTTTAATATTTGGTAGGTTTAATTTTTCAGGGATTATTTCTATCTCTTTGACAACTTTCGCAAAATCAGTTATTTGAATGGTACAATCCTCTAAACAGGCTGTGGGACTAATCCTCGCCAAAGCTGGTAAAGCATTTTTTCGAGCTGTTATTAATTCCTCTCGTTCCTCATAATCAGAAGCAATCTTATGCAGGATGGGTTCCCTTTCAAGCAGAATATCATTTAATTTTGAGAAATTTTCACTGATTTCTTTTTCATTGTTCCCATCAATTTCAGCTAAGAGAACATAACCTTTTGGATAATTCTCAAATTCCCCACCTAAATATTCAAACACTGCCTGTGTAGTAAGCCGATCTAAAAATTCTAGTAAATTAGGTATAATACCTTCTTTTCTTAGTTTAATAACGGACTGACTAATATCTTCAATATTTTTAAAAATATAGAAGCCAAGTTTCCTTCTCTTTGGCAATGGTTTTATTCTTAATCCTATTTTAGTAATAATTCCCAAAGTTCCCTCTGAACCTACAATTAAATCTTTTAAATTATAAGAAGAAACCGATTTAAGAACTTTTGAACCTAAATTTATGATCTCCCCATTTGCGAGAATCATTTCTAAATATAAGACATAATCTTTTGTCACTCCGTATTTAAAGGCTTGAACTCCTCCTGAATTGGTAGCGACCATTCCTCCGACGGTACAAACTGTACTAGACGCGGGATCTGGAGGGAAAAAATATCCAAAATCTTTTAATTTTTCATTTAGATCATCGCAAATTACTCCCGGTTCTACTTCTACTAAATTATTCTCAATATCAATAGAAATGATTTTATTCATTGCGCTTAAATCGAGGATGATTCCTCCATAAGCGCTTTTGGACCCGGCGGATAAGCTAGTACCGCTTCCTCTAGGGGTAATAGGAATTAGATATTCATTGGCTAATTTGACAATCTCTGAAATTTGTTTAGCAGTTTGGGGCATGAGGATTAGTTCAGGAATCCACTCTTTTTCAAAAATAGTACTTCCAAAAGCATAACTCCATCTTATTTCATAATCTGAAAAGCAATTAGTTTCTCCAATGATTTCCTTAAACTTCTGTAGGAGTTCATCGGTAATTTTCTGATAACATGAAGTCATAGCTAAGATCTATTTTGTACAATATTTATTATTTTAAACAATTCTGGCTTAAAATTATTACTTATTATGAATATTAGATACTTCTATTTTAAATGAATTAAAATTATTTAAAATTCACTCGAATCAAAAACAATTTTATATAGAGTGAGTTTTCATATACTGCAATCCATCATCTAAACTATAAACTTTTAATTCTGAGCCGAGGAGTGTTTTAAGTTTGCTGATATCTAATCCCGCATTTTTGGGACGTACTGCTTGCTGCTTTAGAGATGCTAAGGGGGAGATTAATGATTTATTAAGATTAAAAACATCCGCACAATGAATAGCCATCTCATATCTATTTATAGCCCCATCTCCTGCTGTATGGTATATTCCTGTTGCCTCTTTTTCAATGAGTTTTAAAATTATTTCCGCTAAATTTTTCACAAATGTTGGAGAGTTTATTTGAGTAGTTACAATGGAAATTGGTTCATCTAGTTCCAATTTCTTTAAAATCCAAGTTATAAAATTTAATTTGGATTTATTCCAGCCATATAAGACAGCAGTTCTGCAGATAAGATAATCGAGATTTGAATTAATAATTGCTAATTCGGCATCATATTTTGTTTTGGCATAAAATGAAAGCGGATTTGGAGTATCAGTTTCATTATATAATCCCTCTTTTTTAGTCCCATCAAATACAAAATCAGTAGACATAAAAATTAGTTTTGAATCAGCTGTTTGACATGCTTTAATTACATTTTGAGGGCCCTCAGTATTTATTTTTTTAGCTAACTCTTTATTCACTTCGCATTCATCAACATCGGTCATCGCAGCTGTAAGTAGGGTAATGTCCGGAGATATATTTATTATTTTCTTTACAGCATCATCTGCATTGGTAATATCAATATGATAAAAAGGCATTTTAGGATTAATATTTGAATTGGATATGTCAGCGGTAACAAAATGAAATTGATTTTCGGATGTTTCGTATTCCTCTTTGAATCGGAGTAAATTTGTGCCTAAGAATCCATTAGCACCAATAATCAATATTTTCAAGGTATCATCTGTTAAGGTATTGTTTTTCATAAAAAGTTAAATATTCTTTGGTGATTATATTATTAAGCCAGTTTTTATTGTCCAAATACCATTGGACAGTTAATTTTAACCCTTCCCTGAAATTAACTTCTGGTTTCCAATGCAATTCTTTCCGAATTTTATTATAATTGATAGCATATCTTAGATCGTGGCCAGGTCGATCTTTCACGAATGATATTAGCGATTCTGGTTTATTAATTATTTTTAATAGCTTTTTAATCAAATTAATATTGGAGTATTCACAATCAGCTCCGATATTATAAATCTCTCCTTCCCTTCCTTCTATTAAGACTTTTAAAATTGCAGAGCAATGATCAGTAACATATATCCAATCCCTTACATTTATCCCTTGCCCATATACAGGCAGTTCCTTATCTTGGAGTGCATTATTTAACATTAATGGAATTAATTTTTCAGGGAATTGGTATGGGCCATAATTGTTTGAACAACGAGTTATGTTCACTGGGAGTTGAAATGTTTTAAAATAGGCTCTTACTAAGAGATCCCCAGATGCCTTGCTGGCAGAATAAGGACTATTAGGTTTTAATCGATTATTCTCCTCAAATGGAGGATCATCGAGGCTTAGTGATCCATACACCTCATCTGTGGAGATTTGGATATATTTCTTTATCTTGTTTTTTCTAACTGCATTTAATAAAGTCTGCGTTCCAATTACATTGGTTTGGACTACTACATTCGGGTTGTCAATTGACCTATCCACATGAGACTCCGCTGCGAAATTGATAATAAATTCAATCTTTTCCTTGTTAATTATTTTGTCAACTGTCTCAAAATCATTTATATCCGCTTTGTAAAAATTGTATCTTTCAGGATAAATTTGTTCAATATCTTTTAAGTTTTCAGGATTTCCGGCATATGTCAATTTATCTAGATTGACAACTTTAAAATCGTGATTTAGATTGAGAATGTATCTAATGAAATTGCTTCCTATAAAGCCCATTCCCCCAGTTACTAAAATTGTCTGCATAAATAACCAAATTTTAAAGTTTAATTGCTTAATTTAACCCATTTTTATTTCCCAATCATATTCTATTTCATCTGTATCGTAAGGCAATCGGTATTCATCGGGATTTTCATAATTATATAGTTCTGTAGGAATATTTAATACAACTATTTTTTCTCCTCCAATTGCTTTAAAACCATGCCAGATATTATTTGGAACAGTGACTAAAAGAGGATTTTTTTCACCAAAAAAGATTTCATTAATTAGTTTATATGTTGAGGAGCTCTCTCTTCCATCATATAATACAAGTTTTGCATTACCTACTAAACATATCATATTATCTGTTTGGATCTTATGTTTATGCCAAGCTTTCACAACATTCGGAAACGCGATAGTTATATAAGCTTGACCAAATTTTTGGAAGATTGGCCAATCAGAACGCAAGCATTCTTGTAAATACCCTCGTTCATCAAGAATTGGTTTTAAATTTCTAATTTTAACACCTTCAATCAAGTCCATATTATTAACCTAAAACACTTTTGATTTATAATCAATTTCATTTGACTTTATTAATTTTTTGCGATTTTATAAAATTGCTTGATTTTAATAATGTATCAAATTTACCTGCATCGGACCAAAACCCCTTAATAATTACTGATTTTGTTTTTCCATTTTTAATATAATAATTATTAACATCTGTAATTTCTAATTCATCCCGTTTAGAATAACCAATCTCCTTATTTACCTTTTTTATCACATTAAAGATATTCTCATCATAAAAATACAATCCTGTAACAGCGTAATTCGTTTTAGGCGATTTTGGTTTTTCCTCAATTGATTTTATTGTTCCGTCCTCATTTAATTCTGCAACACCAAATCGTTCTGGATCTTCTACTTCTTTTAGAAATAAATAACATTCGAAATCAGTTGAATTTTTAAATTCATAAAGTTCAGAATCAAATGAATCTTCGAAGATATTATCTCCTAATATTACTGCTACTTTATTTCCTTCTATTATCTTTCTGGTAAGGAACAATGCTTCGGCAATTCCGCCTGCTCTTTGCTGATACACGTAATTAAAATGTGCCTGAAATTCGCTACCATCTCCGAGTAATCTGATAAAATCTCCTACACTTTCACCTCCTAAAACAATGGTGATATCGGAAATTCCTGAATTCGTCAGAGTTCTTATCACTTTATATATCATTGGCTCATCATAAACCGGTAATAAATGCTTATTCGTGACATTTGTTAATGGTGATAGTCTTGATCCAGTTCCACCTGCCAAAATAACGCCTTTGATATAAATCCACCGGAAAAATTATAAAAATTGTATAAGTTAACGTACTATAATTGTACTATAATATTTTATTAGTTTTTAATTATTATTTTTAAGAAACTTCGCTTAATACTCAATATTCTAATGATATATAATATTATGTTAAGAGGGAAGCTCGTATAATGCTAATGTAATATCTAACCTATAATTATACTCTTTAATTTCCTCTAAATCATATTCATCAACAATCATATCGTCTGTTTTATCTTTAGGATCTCGATAGCTTTCCCAAAAAGTAATAATCCAAATTCGAGTAATATTATCTTTAGTGATATCTTCAAAGAATTCCTCTATTTCATCTTCATCATATATTACTTCTTCAAAATTGTCGTCTAAGTCAAAATTATTCAAGTCACTATAATATTCCATAACATCGGAGTAGGGTCCTCCAGGATAACATAAAATAATGATATCATGGTTTTTAAATTTCTTTTTGAGTTGTTTGATACAGCCATCCCAATCTGGCTTCTGTAGATAATAAGCTCTAAATAGGGGGTAAATTGAAATATTTGTTATTAAGAAGACTGCTATAATTGAATAGAGTAATCTTTTCGATAAATGTGCTCTAATTATTGTAAGAATCTTATTATTGCTTACTATTAAATTCTTATTTGAAAATAGATGATAAAGTCCAATAGCTTCAAGGATATGTATAGGAGTCAAGACGCCAATTAAATTTTTCGCAGTAAAAGAGTTTATCACAATAAATCCAATTATGATTGTAATTCCAAATAATAATACTGGTATTACGATTATAAAGAATAATAATTCTTTAGAATTGAAAGAATCTATATCTTTATAAGTAAAAATTAGTCCAATTACAGAAATAATCGATAGAATCATCAATGGTATATTAAGTAATAACGTTAAAACAATTATTTTGTAGACATATGGATCATTAATATTTGAGGGAACGGGTCCTAAAAATAAATTGAAAGCCCAGTAGAAGAGATATATTAAATTTAATTCCCCTCCAGCATATCCATGAGCGCCTCCCAAGAAATCTTGAACAGCATAAGGTAACCAAGGAATATAACTTGCGACAGTAATCAGTATGGTTAAAATAACTTTTCTATATATTACTTTTTCTTTTCTATTAAAAATTAGCAATCCAATTAATAGAATACCAAAATAAATAAATCCTATATAATGGGTATATATTAGAGTTGCTCCTGTTATACTAAGATAAAGATAATTCCTAAGCTTAATTGGATCTTTTATACAAAGTATCGCAAAATAGAGACAAATTGTAAATAATAAATGAATTAAGGAATAAGCTCGAACTTCATTTGCGTAGAAAATGGAAAAAGGAGATAAAGAATAGAGAAAGATGACAATTAATCCCAGTTTTTCATCTTTAATTTCTTTACCAATTAAATATAAAACAGGAAAAGTTAGAATACTAAATAGAACAGATAACAATCTTGTGGAGAATACTGATTTTCCAAACAGTATAATCCATCCTCTTAAGATAAGGTAATACAATGGGGGGTGAATATCTCTTATAATGACATTCCAAAAGCTATTGTTTGGAGCACTCGCAATAGCAATACTTATAGCCTCATCTTCCCATAACTGTTCAGAAATTATATTAATTACTCTTAGGTACGTGGTAATGAATAAGAGAATTAAAAAAAGATTTTTTGAATTAAATAAATCTTTATAGTTCATTATATAACATTCGTACAATTTTGACTTATTATTATTACAACATTTCAATACTTATTAAAATTAAGTTTGTCTAGAACTAATAATTAATTTTTAAGATTTATCCTTTTATTAGATCTTAATTTTAGTAAATCCAATTCACTATTGACTTAATCTGCCCATTTTAGTTTTGAGCTTAATAACAAGTATTCACAAGTTTATACTGATGGTTATATATGGGTAATGGCATTTGCTAACGGATTACAACAGATAGTATACAGGATCCTTTTAAAATTTATCATCAAAAACATCATAAAAGGGGACGTGCCACGCACCCCGGAATAGAGTATAACCAATACCAAAGAGATGTAAAGCGAATATTAGATACCAGAGAACTATTAACTTTTAATAGTGAGGATTGGGGTCTCAAAAATGAAATTTTATCAGAGGATCTCATCAATTTTGATGAGATAAATTAAGTTTCCATGGTAAGTGGAGCTTTTTAATTTATCAAAATTTCAAATTACAATTAAGAAAATAACGTATTTTCATTCTTTAAATAATTACATATATTATCTCAACTTATACAAATTATTCATTATAGTTTAAGATTAATTACAATACATCTTGAGAAGTTAAATGAGAATATTACATGTAGGTGTTTTTTCTGATCCAGCATCGACAAATATTCAAATGGCATTAGCTATTAAAAAAAAAAAAAATAATGTTCTATGTTTTGATTATCGATATAAGAAGAAAAAAAAGGAGTTTAATCATTTTCATAAAATATTCTTGGAGAAAATAAGCAAAATTAAATTACCTTTTTTTGAAAAAATTATTGATTTTCATAGATATTATCTCTTAGGAAATTGGAAAGTAAACAGACAATTGTACTCTGAAGTAAAGAAAAATAAATATGATGTAGTATTCTTTTCGAAAACTGACATTATAAACTATAACAAAATTTCTCAATTAAAAAAATATACGCGAACTTGGTATTATTTTATGGATCCATTAAGGAATGCGATTAATATAAAAGCTCAAAAATATGCTTTATCGAGTACTTGGAGTAGCGCTACTTTTTCTAGTGTAAGTGCTTTATTTAGAAGAGAGGGTGCGAATAGTTATCATATAACAGAAGGTTATAATCCGAACATTTTTAATCCTGGTGAAAGAAATATAAAAAAATCTGTAGATATTATTTTTGTTGGATCTAGTAGCTCTAAACGTAAAAATTATATAAATTATTTGACAAAAAACAAAATAAATATTGAATGTTTTGGTCCTGGATGGAGAAATAAATCAATTTTTATCGATGATTTAGCAGTTGTATATAGGAGAACTAAAATTATATTAAATTTTACTAGGGATAAAGTTGGTTTTTCTGATAGAGTATTTCACGCACTTGGATCCAGAACTTTATTAATTAGCGAATACTGCCGTGATTTGGAGAAATTTTTCAAAAAAGGTTTTCATTTAGAGTGGTTTAAGACTCCAGAAGAACTTTTAAAATTAGTCAAATTTTATCTCAAGAATGAAAATTTACGAGAAAAAATTGCTATTCAAGGGTATAATTATGTACTTAAATATTTTACTTGGGAAAAAATAATTGAGAAAATTTTCAATATTATTCAAAACAAAAAGGATAATTAATACAATAAGATTTAGAAAATTACTTTTAAAACTAGGACTCTTATCAAAATGGATATCGTACTCATCACGGATGATTTTTATCCTAATTTAGGCGGAGTGTCTCATACTTTAATGAATCTATATAAGATGGTTCGCAATAAAGGACATTCTCTACATGTCTTTAATCCATATTCTAAAGGTGAAAATATATACAAAACAATTACATTTTTAGAAGATTATACATTTAGAGATTTGATTAATTCCATACGCTCTAAACGATTTTTATCCCTTTTACTTCTTAGTTTTTGGAAAATATTCAGAGATAAGAAAATCTCTTTATCTCATAGATTAAAAATAATTATCTATTTTATTTCAAATCCAAGAATCTTAATCTGGGTTATAGAAAATAATATTATTTTATCTCCGTACCTCAATAGAATTAATTTTGATATCTTTTTAGGCAGTAATTTGGATGTATTACCATTACTTTTTGTATTGTCCAGGAATTTTGATAAAAAAATTGTCATATTAGCACATGGCATTGACTTTCTCATACCACATTCAATAATCTTTAAATCATTATATTTTAAGACATATTTAATAAGAAATATCGAAAAAATCATTTTAAGCAATAATATAATGAAAAAACTTATTAAAAATATTCACCATTTAGATGAAAACAAGTTAGAAGTTATATATAGAGGAATAAATCCGAGAGAATCAGAAGTAAAAGAAACTAGAGAGGAAATAAGAAAAGAGTTTAATATCCCAGACAATCAGTTTGTACTTTTAAGTGTTGGACGTCATATTTCACGAAAAAAATTTGATCTAGTAATAAAAGCTGTGCGAGAGATTAAAACACTGAGACCATCTTTAAATATTAAGTATTTTTTAATAGGAGAAGGGGAGCAAACCCCATTTTTGCGTCAATTAACCAAAAACTTAAATTTAGAGAAAGAAGTAGAGTTTCTTGGACCAATTAGCATTGAAAAAAGAAATAAATTCTATAAATTATCTGATATTTTTCTCATGCCTGTAAATCCAAACAGGGACGATATTGAGGGGTTTGGAATTGTATTTTTAGAAGCAAATTATTATAGAGTTCCAGTAATAGGTACAGCGACAGGAGGGATTCTTGAGGCTATCCAAAATAAAAAAACCGGTTTTTTAATAAAACCTCACGATATAAATGATTTAATTAACAAAATTTTATTTTTACATGATAATGAAAGTATCAAAAAGGAAATGGGTGAAAAAGGTTATAGTAGGGTCATTAATGAATATACCTGGGATAAAATTGTTATGGATTATATAAAAGTTTTTAAAAATGTCATTTAAATCCTCATTATCATATCAGATATGAAATGAACGCATAAAAATGCCAGCTAATATGTGTAAAATTAAAAAATTATTTTCATTATTATCATATATAAAAGGTTGTTCTCTATGAGAGATATATTACTAAAGTGGAAAAATCTAATTATATTTATTCGAAAAAATAAAAAGCAGATAATTAATTTATCCAGTTTTACTCAAGCTCCTTATAAATTTATTGATTATTTCAGAGATTGGAAAAAATATTCAAAAATGGAAGGAGCAGAGCGAATTGAATTAAAACATGCACAGCCCTCATTACATGACAAAACTTTAACTAGCGGTTTTGATAAACACTATTTTTATCAAGATATTTGGGCTTATAAAAGGATTCTAGAATCAAACTGCGATTATCATGTTGATGTAGGGTCAAATGTATACTTTGTTGGATTTTTAACTGCGATTACAAAAGTACAATTTATTGATATCCGCCCTCTAAAAGCAAATTTAGAAAATCTTAAATCAATAAAAGGATCTATTCTTTCAATGCCATATGAGGATAATTCAATTTCCTCCTTATCTTGCTTACATGTAGCTGAACATATTGGTTTAGGACGATATGGGGATCCGCTCGATCCATTAGGGACTAAAAAAGCTGCGAAGGAATTATCAAGGGTTTTGGCACCTAATGGAAACTTATATTTTTCATTACCTATTGGAAAACCTAAATTATGCTTTAATTCTCATCGAATCCACTCTACAGAACAAATAATGAACTACTTTTCGAGCTTAGATCTTGTAGAAATCTCCGGTATCGATGATAGCGGAAATTTTATAAGAAATATTGACGGGAGCATATTAGATTCTTGTAATTATGGATGTGGATTGTTTTGGTTTACTAAATAAAAAATATCACATTTTATTAAAGAGAATATTTCTTATGAATTCTAATAATGTTTTTCTTTACTATAATGGTAAAGTCAGGACGCTTAGAAAAAACCATTGTTTTTAACTCATTTATAGTTGGATAATCATTTTTTCCGATAAAAAGATTTGCATCATCTATTAAAATAACATGATTAAGATTCGAAATATTTAAAATATGTTCTAATTCTTTTTTAATAGGGGTTTCTAATTCACCTTTAGCAGTTATTCCGCCTGAAAAATGGGCATCAAGCCAAAAAACACAGGGTGATATAATATCAGGTAGGATTTTAGGCAAAATCTTACTACTATCTCCTTGAAATAAAGTAATATGATTATATCTAGAAAATCTCATCTTAGCTTTTTGATAAAGTGTCTTGTCAAGTTCAATTGAGTAAATACGATTAAAGACTCTCTTAGTTGCATTTACCATATTTCCTCCAAATGTTCCCGTTTCAATTAAAACATCAATTGAAAATATCTTCGCATATTCTTTAACAATTTTCTGTTTTAAGTATGGAGGAGTTGGTCCTTTCATACCATTTTTTGCCCACTTCCTTAAATTATTTATGTTCCAAACTCTAGTATAAATTTTTTCAATAATTATATACCTAAGGGTTTCTATTACAGATTTTATCATAGATTTTAGAATTTTACTCATATAAATCAAAGTCCATATACTTCTTCTAATTAAATCTAATTTATTATAGTTCTCAAATTATATGGTATTGAATATACTCTAAATAAACTTTCGAAGAGATTTAAATAGCAAGTGAGAATATACTTAAAGTTTGAATGTAGTTGGTTTACTACAAGATCAGACTAAGGATTGTAAAAAAAATTTACTTAATAGAAAGGATCTGAAATTTTTTAGACTGAAGAGATATTCTATTAGGATTTTTATGATTAAGTATGAATCTATGGGGATATATAAAAAAAACTGTTAATATAAGAAATTTTAAAAGTTAATGTGGTGGGGTTTTACTAATATTTTTATTGTTTTGTAATACAAATAATTAATAAAATATTTTATTTTGAGTGAATAAACAATTTTGGCAAAATTGTATTTAATATAACAAGTTTTTAGATACCTCATTATTTTCATAATACTATACTTATTCAAATTTAAATGGGATTTTAGCACCCGTCGATTGGGAATGGTTTTTAACCATTTTCTATTAATAAAATCTCGAATAACCCATTTATTCCCATTAGTTAATATACCAAAATTAGGAATGCTCAGATCAATATTTTCAGTCAAATATACGATTTTCTCCAACTCATTCCATTCTTTTAAATTTATATTATTTTCAGAAGATATTAATTTTATAACCATCATTATTTTTCCTTTTATTTCAATAAAATAATAATTCTTTAGATTTGGTTTATAAAAGAAGGGCCTTTTCTTCCAACATAATATTTTGATTGATCTTTTGGTTTTTAAATCTTTTTTTGTATTAAATCCCAAATATTTTAATATGAATGCAAAATCTCTTTGATTCAAATTATCGTCAGCAAAATCTTTCATTCTATTAATTGTATTTTTACCAACTATTCTATCAATTCCCCTGATATATTTTGTAAAATCGATAGAAACATCTTTTTTTTTTAAAAAAGTGCTAATTTCTTCAAACCTCTTTGACCATGTATGATCTTCAATTGCTCTCCGATAACCGTTTTTTGCTATTTTATCCCTTTCAATTGGATTTTCTAAATAATATAATATTTTTTGAAATAGATCTTTTTTTTTTTTCCAACAAATAATTTCTTTATCTATTTCAAAATATTCTTCTAAACAGGGGGAATACTGCATTAATTGAAAACCTCCAGACATACTTACTTCAAATGTTCTTAAATTAACAATTCTTCTATTAGAAAATGGTACTGATTCTTTGGTAGCAAATGTAATATTGATTTTTGTCTGATTATAAAATCTATTTATATCTTCATAACTCCAAGGCATATCTACTCCATGACCGATTGGAAATTTATAAATTAAATTGTGCTTTTCACAAAATTTTCTTATTAAATTAAGCCAATAACCTCGTTCTCCGTAGAATTGTCCAAAAAACCCAATGTCATAAATTTTATTAATATTTTTGGGGTAAAACATATAAGGATTTGCCGCCATCCCTTTATACATAAGATTCTCTCTTTTATAATATTCCATTAAAGGTTTAGCATATTTCTCAACATACCATACTTTTGTAAAAACCGACATTTTAGCAATATAGGGTCTATTTATAGCATTTTCAGAAAACTTGATTAATGGAATATTAATCTTACGATCTTCCAACCATTCAATTATATAAGGGAAATTAGCGGGAAAATCAAAAATAAAATCAATGTCTTTGTTTTCTTTAACGCATTTTTCTAACGCATCTAAATCTATTTTTGCATTTTTATTAGATGCATCTTTATAATTTTCAGGGAGGATTAGCTCATAATGTCTTATTAACTCATCATAAATCTGCGAATACCACATCGCAATATTATTATTAAAAATGATCTTCATTTCTTAAAATAACAATTAGTAAAAATATAAAACTTAATAATTGCAATAAAGTGGTAAAAAATTAATATTTTAAGCAAAAAGATCAATAATTATGGTTTACAAAATAATAATATAAAACTAATTAAAAACCTAGAATATGAAATACAAAATTAGTAATATTTACTAATTTATTTTAAAACTATAGTGCTCGTCGTGAGAAAAATGTAAAATAAATACCATAAGCACGTTCATAAATTCTATTAAGAAATCCAATTTTCGGAATTATCATTTCAAAAAGATACCATATACTCCATAATTGCCTTATACCTTTTTCTCGTATGTAATATTTTTTATTTTGGGGCAGAGTCCTTGCAGCAAATATATTAAGTTCGTCGAATTGCTTTTTTGAGATAAATTCACTACTTTTTTTTTTAAAAAATGCTACAAATATCATTCTGCTTTTAGGTATAGGAGGATTAAAAGCATTCTGTATTTTTAACATTATGACTTTATAATCACACAATCTTGCTAATCTAGAAAAAAATTCCTTTGGGTAATAATAAAGACAATGATCTGGGAAATTATTAGGGAGCGGGAGAGTATGAATCATAATACCATTAGCTTTACACATATCATGTACATTTTTAAAAACCTGAAATTGATTTTCAACATGTTCTGACGTTCCATAATCAGTGATTAATTGAAATCTATCTATTAAAGATTCAGGAACAGGAAAATTTAAGTCTACAACTAAAGATCCAAACATTCCATTTAAATCTAAAGATACATGTTCTAATACTTTCTTTATTTCAGTATAATATTTTTTTGCTACTATATGACTTTTATAAAATATTTGATCGCCAAGTTCACACATTCGCACATCTTTCCACTTAAGATTTATTATTTTAAGAACCTTATCTTGGAAAGCAAGGATATTATATGTTAAACCCATTCTCAACATCCCTTTTATTTTATAAGTGAAATAAGAATTTCGCAAATCTTTATAATATCTTGATCTTTCAACCCACTATATAAAGGAAGACATAAAATTTGGGTGGTTATCTTTTCGGCAATAGGAAGTTGATAATCTCTATCCTTTTTAAAGAACAAATAATCTGTACATAAGGGATAGAAATATTTTCGTGTAAAAACATTATATTTTTTAAGCAAATCATAGACTTTATCTCTATTATTTCTTGATTTTTTTTCATCAATTAATAGAGGAAAATATTGATAATTGTACATGACATTCTGTTTCTCAACATTAAACTTTAATCCATCAACATTTTCAAGATTTTCTCTGTAAACTTGAGTTAAATGTTTTCTCTTTTTAATCTCATCTTCAACAAGTTGTAAATTTAAAAGTCCTATCGCTGCCTGTAATTCGTTTAATTTACCATTTGTTCCGGGCAGAAGGATTTCATATTCATCTTTAGTTCCATATCCGAAATTTTTTAAAAGATACAAGAGTTCCTTTAATTCAGAATTATTGTATGTAAGAGCTCCACCTTCTATAGTATGAAAGATTTTAGTAGCATGGAAACTAAACATACTAATATCTCCATAATTTCCAATCCCTTTATTTTTAAAATTAACACCAAAACAGTGAGCAGCATCATATATAACTTTAACTTGGTAATTTTTGGCAATCTTCTCAATTTTTTCAACGTCACATGGATTACCAAATACATGAACCCCAAGTATAGCAGATGTATTAGGAGTTATCAAATCTTCGATTGCATCACTGTTGATATTAAAATCATCTGGATTAATGTCGCAAAAAATAGGCTTTAAATTCTTTTGAAATAACGAAGTTACGGTCGCGGGAAATGTGAAAGGAGTCGTGATTACTTCTCCTTTTAATTCAAGTGCTTGTAATGCTATTTCTAAAGCAATTGTACCATTACAAAAAAGAGTGAGATTATCCACATTTAAATATTTTGTAAGTTCTGTCTCTAACGCTTTATGTTGATTTCCGTGATTTGTGAGCCATTTAGATTCCCAAATCTCATCAATCTTTTTATAAACTTGAATTAATGGAGCTAAAACAGGTCGAATTATATAAATTGGTTCTTTAAAAGGTTTAATTTTAGTCAAGCAGCAAAACCATTTTCGATAAAAAAGTCTTTCGTCAAAATTATTCTATAGAATTATTTAAAAAATATTAAATTTATTTAATTTATTCATACTTCTAATTTATTCGATTTTCTGATTCAAATAACTATTTATTACTTCCATTATTAATGTTAATTAAGCTTTTATTAATATGAAGTTTTAGATGGTATTAAATTAATATTTAAAGTCTGATACTAATAGTATTAATAGAAAAGATAAAATTAAAACGAATTTTAGGAGATTACGTTAACCGTATTATTTTAGATAATAAAATGGGTCTCAATCTTATACGAAAAATTAGAGAAATCAGAAGATATGGTTTTATTTAACAATTGGTTAAGAGGGGAAAAGAATTAAAGTTGCGATAATTCAACCTTATTATTTTAATATTTGGGAAGCAATTGGTCCTGCGTATATAATTTCTTATTGTAAGAAAAATTATGAGGGTGCCCTCGATTTTAAATTCTTTCAAAGCTATTTCGATTCTGATAGTTATATCATAGAAAATTGTAAAGATTGTGATATTGTCGGCTTTTCTTGCACTTCTCCAACTTTTAAGCATGGCGTAAAATTAGCGAATAACTTAAAAGAGTTAAATCCAAACATTAAAACTGTATTTGGTGGATATCACGTATCTGCATTAAAAGATCTAATTACAGATGAATGTATCGATCAAATTGTTGTCGGAGAGGGAGAATATGCCTTTTTAGACATTCTTAATGGTAATAATAATCATATTGTATATGGAAAGCGTCTAGATTTCAAGGAACTTCCCTGGCCTGATCGGGATGCAATTAAAAACGAAAGAACTATTAATCTTTGTGAAGAAATGGCGAATCAACGGATAACTGGATTTCAAGCAAATAGAGGGTGTCCTTTCAGATGTACATATTGCGCTGAAAGATGTATTACCGGTATTATTAACAGGAATAATCCGATTAGATCGAGGAATTTGCCCGACCTTTTAAATGAAATTGAATTTGTTGAGAATAAATATAATTTGGACTATTTTAAATTTGTTGATGCAACTTTTGATGTATCATCGAAATATGTTACTGATTTTTGCAAGGAAAAAATAAAAAGAGATTTGACTATTGAATGGGAGTGCATGATTCATGCTAGTATTGCTAAAGAAGAAATGTTTCCATGGTTAAAAAAGGCAAATTGCAATCAAATCAATGTTGGCTGTGAGAGTGGTAGTCCAAAGATTTTAAAAGAAATTAGAAAAGGGGTTTCAGTCGATAAGATAATTAAAGTTTTTGATTGGGGTAAAAAATACGGAATAAAACGACGAGCATTTTTTTTAATAGGTACTCCTTCAGAAACATTAGAGGATATTAAACTAACAGAGAAGCTTATAGAAAGAATAGATCCTGATTTTTTAGGTGTTACAATATTATGTCCATACCCTGGAAGTGATTATTATAATCATGAGAAAATGAAAGATATTGATTGGTCCTTTACTGATGAGTATTCTAATGATTTTTGGCATACAGAATATTTTTCCAATCAAGATCTAAAAAATATTCAAAAAGAGTTAACAGACAAATTTAAAGAAAGATTAGTCTGGCACCAAACAAAAATATTAGGAAATGAATGAAGAAAAATTAATAAAAAATGAGTATTCCCTATTTTAAATTAAAAATTTTATGCTAATTATAATAAATGCACTGAATGAAAGATGAATTCACAAATTTTGAATAATTCAAATAAGAATCAGAAGTTATTAGTAATCACTCGATGTGATGAGAAAATTAAGCCTGTAACAGACATAACTCATCCAATTATAAAAAAATTTGCTAAAGATTGGAATGCAGATTTTTTGAAACTCGAGGAATATGTGGATTGTCCTGATGATGGCAAATACCATTATAGGATTTTAGAGTTTTATGATTTATTAGAGAAATATGATAGAATATTACATATAGACTCGGATATACTTATAAACAAAAACTGTCCAAATGTCTTTAAAATTGTACCTGAAAATAAAATTGGAACGATTTATGAAGATAAAGGAAGCAGAACTGAAGCCAGACGCAAGTTAATAATTGAAATTCAAGAAGCTTTTGGAGATGTAGGTTGGAAATCAGGATATATAAATACAGGTTTTTTTTTAGTTTCCAAGCAACATCAAAAAATATTTGAAAAAATAAATGGTAAGCTATGGATGGATATTGGTTGGGACGATGTTCATTTAGGTTATAATGTCCACAAATATAACTTTGAGGTTTATGAATTACCCTATCAATTCAATCATATGACTATGTTTTCAGAACCGTGGAATGGAAATGCAAACCGTTTTGATTCTTATATCATACACTATGCTGGTAAGGGAATTTTTGATATAAAAAAATTTAGAAAGTTTACACCAAAAGCAAGAATAAAACAAATTAAACGGGATTTTAAAAAAATTTATGGAAAGAATAAAAATAAATCACTTAAATTGAAACAATAAAAAACTAAAAATATTTGTGTCTATATTAAATTTTTAAATATATCATTGATGAGGGTAAAATTTTGGATGATCACAAATTGAATTTGAAAGATATTGCCATAATTGATGCACTTCCTGTTTATAATACTGATAATTTAATATTGGAAGTCGGGTGTGGACAAGGGGGGATAGATTTTCGTTTAATGGAAATGGGATATAAAGTTTATGCTACTGACTACAAAAGACATGATACTTGGGAGGATATTGAGAATGAAAAAGGATTTATAAAATTTTTTGAGGCAAATATTTATGATCTTAAATCATTTCATGATATCAAAGCGCCAGTTGTTATTTGTAGTGAAGTTTTAGAGCATCTGACTGATTATAAGATAGCATTAAAGAATTTACTTAAATTAGCTCAAGTAAGATTAATTATAACTATTCCTCATGAAGAATCTTTCGGGGGAAGGTTTGCCCCTCCTCCAGAAGGGCATTGTAATTTTTGGAGTGATACACGAAAATTTTGGAAATATAAAAAAGTTAGTGAATTTCATAAATTATGTCACCCTTTTAGTGTAGCGATATCTAAAATTAGAACAAAAGCTAAGGATGTACAGATGAAGCAATATTGTTATTTAATTGTAGTAGATATGACTCAAAACCTAATATATGATTGAAGTTATGGATTTTTTTATTATATTGATTAACTTCAATTTAAAATCATAAATTTTCATTTATAAATATCAATTTGAAATGATCCTTTTTGTATCTGGTTATAATAAGTTAAATTCATCAAGATACTTAATGGAAATAGTCTCTAAAAAAGCGAATAACCCTTTCTCTTATATTGGAAATACTGAAGTAATAATTTATCTGTACTAATTTTTTTTTTATATTAAACTTCTTTTTTTTAACGATTAATTCTTTCATTATTATGAGATAGTTCTTATAATTTGGTTTCTTCTTCATATAAACCCTAAAGTCAGAGATCTTTTTTAAGGGACTATTCTCTATAATTTCTGGATGAACACCTTGAAATGTAAAGAGTCCATGTCCATTTTTTTCAATACATGAATCATCATTAAGAAAAAATCTATATTTTCCGGTTATCTCCTCATTTTTTTTCATCCAAAAATCTTCATGTAATTTATCAAATTTTTTATAAATTTTAAAGTACCAAGTAATTTTATCATAAAATTCACTGGATAGCCAATAAATCATTTTTAATGGCTCCCCAGTTAAGAAACTGTAATGAAACATTGGATTTGTCTCAAGTAATTCAACTTCTTTTTTTCCGATGGGATGGAAATGCTGAGTAGGGGTAAAATAACAATTTTTTGTTTTTATTTTGAATAATCTAATATTACTCGCTTCAAAATAATAATTAAAATTTATACAAAAATAACGATTTCTTAAATAGATAACATCAAAATCTTCATTAGAATTGAGGAAATTATAGATCTCTTCTAAAGATTCCTTAGAATAAAATTCATCTGAATCCAAAATCCAGATTACATTATTCTTCTCAATATTTTGACTAACTTCAAGCATTTTATTTAGAGTAGAACACTTATTCCCATCTACATTTTTTTTTGGATCACATATAGCGGGGATAAATTTAACTTTCTCGTTTTTTAAGTATTTTTGAGCTTTCTCAAATGTTCTATCTTCTATACCTTTAAAATAAGGACTAAATGCTCCAATACTGATAATTAATTCATCTACTAATTGTAGGGCTTGGTCTATTGAATATTCAATCCAATCTTCACATGCCCAAGCAGTAAATAAACCTATTGTCTTCATTCTAAAGTATTTTCTTTTCTCAACTATTTATCTTAAATTATTCTAAATTAAACGGTAAAAATAGATGTTTTTATTGATATAAAGAGTATAGACTATTATAAAAATTTGCTTTTAAGATAATATTTGCAATATTCAATTGGAGTAATAAGTTTTATTGAAATTTAAAAATTACAGTAAATTTATAATTAATGAATTAAGGTTTAATGATTTAGAAAGATTCATCTACCTAATTCAGGAGAAATAAATGATGCTGTACTAGTTGAAAGGAATAAAAATAAATAAGACTTAAGAGTTTTTCTAAAATCTAACAGTTAAAATATCACTTCTTAGACTTATAATAAAAATTGAAAGCGTTAATTTTAAGGTTATAAAATTATTCTACTGAAATCCTATTTTGATAAAGTTTTTTAAAAAGATTTTTTAATTTGAAATCATTTTATGAATAGGAATGATTCGTACAGATTGCCTATATTATATTGGTCAAAAGCCATGCCATTTTCACAAGGAATACAAAGTAGAATGTAATGATCAATGTACTTACTATAAAAAGATTGGATTACGAATTTTAATTATAAAGAAAGCTGCTCTCGGAGATGTGTTAAGAACTACACCAATACTACATTCAATTAAAAAAAAATATGGTGAAAATACTCATATCACTTGGTTAACAGATCCATCATCTTATGACTTATTAAAATTTAATAATTTGATTGACCGAGTTTATAAATTTGATTTTAAATCTGTTCTTATTTTGGAAATTGAAAAATTTGATATAATGTTTAATTTAGATAAGGATCATGAGGCTATAGCTTTAGCAAGTAAGATTATAGCAAAAAATAAATATGGTTTTACCATGAATAAATATGGTAATTTGGAAACATTTAATAGGACAGGTAAATATGCTCTTGAATTGGGAATTTCTGATACCATAAATATGAAGAATGAAAAAACATATCAAGAAATTATATGCGAATTTTCTGAATTACCTTATTCAAACAACTTTAAATATATTTTAAATATTCCTGAAAAAACTAAAATATTAGATAAATTAATAAATAGAAATAAAATTCCTAATGATGCCAAAATAATTGGATTAAATACTGGGGCAGGTCAATGGGCTTTAACGAGAAGATGGGGAAAAGAGAATTTTACAGAATTAGGTATAATGTTAATAAAAGAAAAAAAATATACTATTCTCTTATTTGGAGCGGAATCAGAAAAGGAAATTAATGAATATATTTATAGCACAATCCAAAATTCCTTACCAGAAAATTTGAAATCCTGTATTATCGATACTGGCATTAATAACTCTGTTTTAGAATTTGCTTGTCTTGTTTCTTTAACAGATGTTCTTTTCACAGCAAATACATTAGGGTTACATTTTGCGATAGCCTTTGAAATTCCCTCTGTTTCAATTTACGGCCCTTTAAATCCAAATGAAATTGATTTATATGGAACAGGCATTAAGATAATTGCTAAATCACCATGTTTAGGATGTTATAGACAATCGTGCAATTACCATACTTTTTGTTTATCTACGATAAGACCTGAATTTGTTTATGAAAAAATTATAGAATTATTAGAAAATAAGAAAGTAAATTAATATTGTGTTTTTGGGTAATGAAAGTTTTTAATATTTCTGGAACTATAGGAGACACTTATGCTGCATGTTGCAAACTAAACGATTTGAAAGAACCCATCAAAATATTTCATATTCAACCATATCCACAATTTAACAATATCATTCGGAAGATTTATGCTTTAATTCCTAACATTATTGAGGTAAACATTTTAAATACAGATGATTATTCTAAATTTGACCCCAAAATTCCGATGATTGATGCTCATTGTAAACGGCATCCAGTTGACCCTGATTATATAAAAATGAATTTTTTTCCTAATTTTGAATTTGAATCAAATGAAAAATTTAATTTTGAATTTCCTTACATAGTTCTTCAACCAAAAGCAGGTCGAACCGAACAGTTAAGAGAAATGAGATTAAAAACAGTTAAGAAGATAATAAAGAACTCAAAATATAAGGTGGTATTAGTTGGTACTTCAAAAAAATATGAGAATGTTGATAATTGCATCAATTTGATAAATAAAACTACCTTATTTGAAGCATTAAATATTATTAAAAATTCTAGATATTTTATTGGACTTTTTGGAATTATGACGATGGTTGCATTGAGTCATAGAATTAACTGTAATTATATCTATAATGATGATCTTGAAATGAAAGCTATGATTTATAACATGCCATGGGAAAAATATAGCCATAAAAAAATATCATTAGAAGACTATTTGAAAAGTGGTTATTCCATCAGGAGAAAAATAAAAACCCTGTTTTTTGAGTTTTTAAATATAATACTTAAAATGAGACATCGTATTTCAATAAAAAATTTATTTCAACCTCTAAAAGTACTTTCAATTTTAAATAATGATAACCAAAATCCTCGGATCCGCTTAATATTGAATTTTTTTATGGAAGAAAAAAAATAAAAAGAAAAAATTAAAAAATTTTTATCTATGGCTTTTATTATTTTAATAAAAATTTGGGTTTAAATATATCTCAAAAATAAATCTTCAAGGTTTAAATCTATTTCTTTAACTTTTAAAATGTGATACTTACTTAAAGCTAAAAGAAGATCTTTATAATAATCTCTGCTTTTAATTTGGATAATTAGCTTCTGTTTATCATCCACAATATCAGAAATAAAATCTAGATGACTCAAATCGCTTTTTAAATCATCTCTATTTTTAAGAACTTCTACTTCAATTTTAATTGCTGATTTACTTATCTGTTTAACCTCCTCTTGAGATCCTATCATTATTATATTTCCTTTATTAATGAATGCGACACGGTCGCATAATTTCTCAACTACACTCATATTATGGCTTGTTAGAAAGATTAAACCTTTAAAGTCTTTTAATTTTTTAATGATAAATGCTCTTGTTTTTATATCTAAACCTAGTGTTGGTTCATCTAAAATTAGAATTTTACGATCTAATAGTATACTTCTAAATAATGCAAGTTTCATCTTCATTCCATTAGAATAATTTTCAACATACTGGTTAAGCCAACCATCTAATCCAAAATCTTTAACAGAGTTAAGAATTTTTTCTTTATAATTTGGAACGCCATATAATTTACAAAAAAATTTTAAGTTATCATAACCAGTTATTCTAAAATAGAGCATTTGATGATCCATCATAAGAGATATTCTTGATTTAGCAAAATTAGGCTCTTTAATTACATTATAGCCGTCAATAATAGCGTATCCGCTTGTAGGTTGTTGTAATGTGGTTAAGATTTGAATTAAAGTTGTTTTTCCTGAACCATTTGGTCCTAATAATCCAAAAATTTCACCTTCTTTAATTTTTAGATTAATATCATTTAGTGCTTTAATTGTCCTGTTTTGTCCTTTTAATTTATAGATTTTTGATAAATTAAAGGTTTCAATTATATTTTCTACCATTTTTATTAGTATCCTACAATCCCGAATTTTTTATAGACTTTGTTAAATATAATAACACCAATTAAAGGAAACGTAATTGCGCATAGAACTAAAATTAAAAAATGAAAAGGATGTGATGAAATAGAAAATATTATATTATCTTCAATCCACGCTAACCGCAAAATATCAAAGATATAGTAAAGGGGATTTAAACTAATTATATCTTGAATTCTACTAGGAAATAATTCATATGGATATGAAATGCAGCTAACCACGAAGAAAAGACCAATAGCAAATGTAAATAAGCTAGATAAATTTTCTTTAGATATAGAAAATATACCAATAAAAAGACCAATTCCACTAAACACAAGTATAATAAGAATATATATTCCTAGTACAAATAGAACCGTAAGAAGCGAAATAGGATAATAAATATAGCATATTATAAAAAAAATAGTAAATGGTATAGAGATTGTAATTAAAAAGGAAAGAAGATGCCCCAATAATAAACTAGATCGACGGAATGGAGCGATAATAAGGGCAGGTAAAGTTTGCCAATATTTTTCACGTAGTAAATGACCAGGAAGGGCTGTAATTATCCTTTGTAATAATAAAATATTTAAAGCTATAAATTGATAAACAAGAAAATTATTTTTAGTCCAAGGCCCATAATTTTCGTTAAGGGTAAAAAATTTATCCATTAAAATTATTGGCATTATTAGCCCTAAAATGGGTGCTAAAAAAGTAAGGAAAAGGGCGATTTTAACTCTCATATCTAGCTTTAAATTTTTTTCCGTTATCGCAAAAATTTTAGAAATGCCTTCCTTAATAGCTCTGGATGATATCATTATTTTAGATAAAATCTTTTTCTAACTGTTAAAATAATTTCAGTTCTTAATCAATATTAATAAATAACTGAATTAATATTTTCCGAAAATAATGGAATCCTAAATTTAAAAACCTTAAATCTTCTTACAATGACTTATAATACTAATATTTTGTAACACTTAGGTTTTAGGAAGTTTTGAATATATAGGAATCAGTTCAAATGATCCTTCTTATAAAAAGATTATTTTGAAAAAATTTAATTCTTACAAGAAATAATAAAATTAATAAAATTAACATTAATAATAAATTTAATTTACTCATATCTAGTAATAACAAGTGTAATTATCGATGATGGAAAAAGATTCTAAAATTTATGTTGCAGGTCATAAAGGATTAGTAGGTTCTGCTATTACAAGAATTTTAAAGAAGCAGAACTATTCTAATCTATTAGCAAAAACCCACAAAGAATTAGAATTAACAGATCAACATGCTGTTAATAGTTTTTTTAAGAGAACAAGTCCGGAATTTGTTTTTTTAGCTGCTGCAAAAGTAGGTGGAATTTTAGCTAATAGTACATATCCAGCGCAATTCATTTATAGTAATTTAGAAATTCAAAATAATATCATTCATGCTTGTTATGAATATAATGTTAAAAAATTGTTATTTCTTGGAAGCTCATGTATCTATCCAAAATTTGCTCCTCAGCCAATTCCTGAAGACGCGCTTCTCGCTGGAAAATTAGAGCCTACAAATGAAGCATATGCGGTTGCAAAAATTGCGGGTATAATAATGTGTCAATCATATAATAAAGAATATAATACTAATTTCATTAGTGTTATGCCTACTAATCTTTATGGTCCAAATGACCATTATGATTTATATAATTCTCATGTATTACCCGCTACAATAAGAAAAGTACATGAAGCCAAAAAAAAGAAGTTAAAGTTTGTTGAAATATGGGGAACAGGTAAAGTAAAACGAGAATTTCTTTATATTGATGATTTAGCTGAAGCGTGCATTTTTTTGATGAATAATTATAATGATAGTGAAATAATAAATATAGGGACAGGAAAAGATGTATCCATTAAAGAACTTTATGAGATAACTAAAGAAGTTATTGGTTATAAAGGAGAGTTCCGATTTGATACATCTAAACCAGATGGAACTCCTAGAAAATTATTAAATGTGGATAAAATAAATAAACTCGGATGGAGAGCAAAAATTGATCTTAAAACAGGAATAAAATTAACCTATGATGATTATTTACTTCGATTTGATTCGACTTAATTAGTTAGGTATTTTGATATAAATATTTTCTTAAATTTTAATGATGTATTATTGAGAATAAGAATTTATGCCCAAAATTCATTTATCTTGTCAATACAAGTACAACGGAAAGAGTAGAACCGATTTAACACCAAATCAAAAAAAAATTAAAAAGAAAATAATTTCAGATTTTAAGAATGGAGTTATTAAATGGGAAAAAAATAAATGCAGATGTTCGGCGAATAACGATTTAATCGTCGCAAATAAGGATCGTCTCGGATTTAAGCTGAGAATTGTTTTATGTAAAGAATGTGGTTTGGTACGAGCAGATCCCCGAATTTCGGAGAAAGACATTGGATTATTTTATGAAAAATATTATAGAAAATTATTTACATATGGTATAAATGAGAAAATTCAGGAAGAAATTCTCTTAAACAATTTTAATGGTGAATTAAAAAGAGGAAGGGACATTTTATTTAATTTTGTTAAAAAGCACACGCCATTAACCAATGGAGTAGTATTCGATTTTGGAGCGGGAACGGGAGGAATGTTAAAAGTCTTTAAAGATGCTGGTTTTGAAACGTTTGGAGTGGATCTAAATGAAAATTATTTAGATTATGGGAGAAAAATGGGCTTAAATTTAAAAAAGGGTAGTATAGATGAATTGAAAAGTTTTCATAAAAAAGCTGATTTAGTTATTGCATCTCATATTATAGAGCATTTACATAGAATTGATATTTATTTAAAAAAAATCTGGGAATGTTTAAAGGATAATGGTTATTTATATGTGGAACTCCCCGGAATCTTTAATCAGAGGGA
Organism: Promethearchaeota archaeon; assembly: GCA_019058445.1. Lineage (GTDB taxonomy): Archaea > Asgardarchaeota > Lokiarchaeia > Sigyniarchaeales > SOKP01 > LW40-45. The sequence continues at coordinate 233,792 of JAHPZA010000010.1, forward strand.
TTTTTCAGAATTTTTTGTAATAGAACATTTATATTATTTTACATTAAAAAATCTAAAAAAAATCTTAGGAGAAAATAGATTTCATTTTATTGCAGGTAATGAAATAATTAGAGCATTATTTCAAAAATCGTCGCAAAAATATAACTTAAAAATTACAAAGCAACATATTAATGATATCTTAGTTTTTTTTAGAATAGGTGATATTCCTATACCAATAAATGGTTTAAATCTTATTAAGAATAAGAAAAAGTTAAAGAATAAAATTATACTGATTACTGTTTCAATACTCTATAAAACAAGGTTTGTTAATATAATAGTCCAATTGAAAAATATATTCCTTAACTTGCAGTTAAATAAATTATATGTATTTAAATTATTTCTTAAACAATTTTTTTCTTATGCTAGCCCCAGAATAAATGAATAGACTGGAAATTTTTACATATTAAAGTATAGAAAAAGTTGAATGGAATACGATTCTAAAATATTTGTTTTGAGGATACAAGGGTTTTAATACTATCTTTAATCTTATATTCTTCTATATGAAGATCTTTTTTCAGAAGAGAGCGAAGAGATCTGCCTCTTCGAGTGTAGATTTTGAGTTTTCTTCCAATACAGTCATCTATAGTGTGGATAATATCAAATAAGGTAACTTTTTCATTACAAATGCTCCCTCCAAATTTATTTTCAGGGAATTTTACAAGCAATGGAATTTCTTTTTGTATTTCATAGCCTCCACTATGAAAAAAACGGACAAAATCCCATTTAGAAAGGTATATTTCTTTTAATTTAGGAAGAAATCTAAAACCTTTCTTAGATATTATCTTATTATAATTATTATAAAAACTTCTCTTAATATAGCAATATAAATTATGAAATCTTTTTGTAAAATGTTTTCCAATATCCCCTAATCCTTCACCATGATCAGAAGTAATTATAATTAAAGATTCATCATATATGCGATTCTTTTTTAAAATTTCAATAAATTCTCTAATATAATTATCTACTATTTCGTATATTCTTTGAGTATATACTTTTTTTACAAATTTTTCAGTTAAATCCTTATTCATCACTCTCTTTATTAAATTAATGCCAAGTTCTTTATAACTCTGACCTGTGATTTTATTTTCTAAATGAGAGTTTATAAGATAATTATGATGGGTGTTCCAGAAATGTAAGAATACAAAATTTTTAGTTTCATTGATATTACTTAAACTTTTTTTCCAAATTTCTGGTATTCCATTTTTAACATCATCAGCGCTTCCATTATAATCTTCAAGTGAATTTCCAAAATGGCTTCTATTCCATACATATTTAGGATTAATTCCTAAATCATTGATGATATCCCCACGATAAGGTATTTGATTATTTAAATTAAGTTGAATGGAATCTTTAAGAGGATATGCTAAAATAATTGATCCATTACAGAAAGATCTTATATTATATCCATTTTTCTTTAATTGAATGGGAAAATTCTCATTTTTAGATTTTCCAAAATAATCACCATAAAAAATTGTATAGTGAGAAAGACATGTTGAAGTGTATAAGGAATAGCAATTATTAAATCCGACAAAGTCCTTTTCCAATTCTCTTAATTTATTTTTTATTGTATCGAAAAAGAAATCCCGCCTAACACTATCAAGAACTAATAAAAATATGTTTTTCATTTAAGAATACTACTTTCATTAACGCAATTAGATGTTAATTTATATAAGATATAATACAATTAAGAGTTTTCTTATTATGTTTAGGCTAAAATTATTAATTGGAAAAAATCAATTAATCTTTCTGATAACTTAATATCTGGCAAAATAATTAATTAAAGATTGAACTTAAAAAAAATAATCAATATGTTTTATCAGATTTCTCATAAGTAAATTAGGAAGATAATTCAATTATCATTTCACATTTTTTTTTAAAAGTTTGATTTTTTGCTTTATTATATGCGTTTTCTATTAATTTTTTTTGAAGTTCAGTGTTATTCACTAATAAATTAATTTTTTCACATAAATCAATAGGATCGTCTGGTTTAACGAAGAGACATTCATTATTATTACATATATCTATATTCCTTCCTATTTTAGTTGCTATGAAAGGGGTTTTAGAAGCCATATATTCAATAATTTTTACAGGAGACATAAAATCTAAGGTGGGACAATTTGAATTAAAAGTAGCCAATAGTACATCCGCTGCTTTTAAGTAATATGGGACGATCCTTTTTTGTCTCATTCCTAAAAAATGTACATCAGATTTAATTTTTTTGTGAAGTAAAAATTTTTTCCATTTGTTATTATTTCTATTATTTCCACCAATGAAGTAAAAAGAGAATTTTTTTTTATTTAGAATTTCAGAAGCGTATAAAATAGTATCAATACCCCTATCATCCTGTAAAGTTCCTGAATACAGTATGATGATTTTATTAAGAGATAAATTTAGTTTTTTTCTTATTTTTATCTTGTCGTAATTAATCGAATCAAATCTAGCGATATCTATAGCATTGTCCATAAATTTGATTTTTTTTTCAGGGAATCCGAAATTTATGAGTTTTTGTTTCAAAAAATCATTTAAAGTTAAAATTCCTCTGAAACTATCATTGTCTTTAATTTGTATCAAATAATCGGCTTCATAAATGTTTCTATATCCATGTATATCGATGATAGTATGGATTTTACTATTAATAAGTTTATAAGCTGCCTTAAAGGTATCCCTACAAATAACTAAGTCAAATCTATTTTTTATACAATAATCACTTACTTCAATTTCAGGATCTATACGATTATGTAGTTTTGGAAATAAAGTTAAAAAATTAATGATCCCGCGAAATAATTTTAATTTTCTAAAATAATACAAAAAAGAACCTTTGAAGTATTTAATCTTAATTTTGTAATTAAGATCAAAAAATCTATGGATATCACCTATTTTACTTTTCCATAGATCATTTTTCAATTCTTTTATACCTAAAACTTCAACTTCATGATTGAGATTATAAAGACCTTGAGCCAAACTTAAAGTATTAATAATATCGGCACTAGGAGTTGGGATTGCTTTCTTTATAATAGCAATTTTCATGATTCTCTTAGTTAAATATAGCCAAACTGTTTTAATATATTAATACTCAATAATTTATTATTAAAAAATATTGCTGAATACAAATTTTTACATAAATAAGCGTCTAAATTGAAGTTATTATTTAAATGGATTAAATATAATATCAATATCGCTAATGGGTTTAATTAATAAAAAATTTTTATTTAAAATTTAAAGAACCAATCTATTTAAGGTAATGTTAAAATTTTTTTATATATTTTAAGGTAATATTGTTTTGTTATCTTCTCCCAGCTATAGTCCTTTATTGATTCTAAAGCATTATGAATAATTTTTTCTCTTACATCTTTGTTTTCTATTATTTTTGTTGAGTATTCAAAAAGTTGATTAATATCATCGATATTTGTTATAAATCCATTAATGCTATTATTAATAACTTCTGGAGCCATCCCAACTTTGGTTGTTATTACTGGTACTCCTGTTGCCATAGACTCTAATAATGCTAAAGGACCTCCTTCTACTCTGGAAGTTATTAAATAAAGATCCAATACATTATAACAATAAACCATGTCCTTATAGTTATTTAAAAAAATATGTGTATAGGGAATATGGTATTCATCTAATCTTTTTTTAACAAAAATCCTACCGGGTCCTGTGAGTAGCACATGAATATCAAATTGTTCACTTAAACGTTTCAAAACTTCACATAAAATATCTGGTCCTTTTCTTTCTACAGGGGTTCCATTTTTCCAGCAATCTTGTTGGAAGGACCCAATTATAATCTTGTTATGAGGTAAATTAAAATTTTTTTTTATTTTTATTCTTAAATCATTATTAAATCTTTTAAATTTTGAAAGATCAACGCCTAATGGAATAAGTATAATTTTACTTTCCTCAAAACCATATTCAATTAATTTCTGTTTTGCTATGTTATTTGAAGTATGTATTAAATCTAACTTCTGATTAAGATAATATAAAATTGATTTAATATTATCATATGAAGGAATATGGTATAAAGTTAGTATATTCTTATTTGATTTTCTCATTCCCAAAATTGAGTTATCTCTTATTAAACATGTGATCTCTCCATAGTGAATAATTTTATTTCTAGCGAAATATTGTGATGCAATTTCGGCGTTTATCGAATATAATTTCCGCAAATAATATGTGATGTAATTTCCAACCCATTCGATTGCCCAATTAGCCTCTTCGACCAAATAAATTAATTTAGCTTTGAAAGAGAGTATAATCCGCTTTAAAATCCTTAATGATACTATTTTCTTTTTTAAAAGAATAAAATCAATTATTTTAATTATAATGTCTAAAGAATGATTAATAATACCCGTTTTTAAGTGGACAATCTTTAAGTACATCTATTATTTTACCATATATTTAACTAAGATAAGAGGATTATAAGTTTAATTTGATCCCTAATAATTATGACTAAAATTTCTATTCTAATTATTCTGATTAACTTACTAATAAAAAATCTACTTTAGTTCTTAAAGTTTCATAAATTAAAAACAGTATATGAATATTTAGTGGTTAGATATGCTTGATGAAATGGATTTAGTACGAAATTTTCAATTAAATTTAATATGGAGAGAATTTTACATAACATAATTTTGATATATCTTTTCATTTCTCTTAAAAAAGTCTGATTTTCAAATTGAACAAAAAAGTACTTTACTTTATTTACAAAGATCGCCATCCTGCCTTTAGATTACTCTATGAAAAACCCCCAATTAATATTAAGAACATTTTTAAAGAAAATATTAATGATATATCTTTTGAATCAAAAACTTCTGAAAACCAGTTTAGCAAGAGGTCTAGTCTCAAAAATTTAAAAATTACGATTAAAAACCTATTCTCTGGATTATTCAATTTATTAAAACTACCCATTATCATTCCGGTCTTACCATCGAGAAGAATTTCTTATGATTATATATTTAGCGATAAACTAGTGGTGAGTAAAAAACCATTTATATGTTATGTTGATTATATTGGGAATTTAGTCAATTGGAATGATTTATTATTAAAATCAACTCTATGTTTAAGTATAATTAAGAAATTTTTTTTAAGTAAACGCTGTAAATATGTCTTTAATTGGAGTAAGTCGGCAAAAAATCAACTAATTCAGGTTTTGAACATACCTAAAAGCAAACAACATAAATTTAAAACAATTTATCCCTCGATTGAAGGAAAAGTTAAAAGTGTGAGAAATGATAATTTAGTCCGGTTATTATTTATTTCTTCTGTCGCTAAATTTGACAAAAATTTCAATTTTTATATGAAAGGTGGAAAATTAGTTTTGCAATCCTATGAAAAATTAAAATCAAAATACAATAATCTTCAATTAACGTATATAGGTTATATTCCAGAAGAATATAAGCATTTTGAGCAACTTCCCGATGTGGATTTTTATCCAAGAGTATCTTATGCACATTTAATGGAATTATATAGTAATACCGATATTTTTTTATTTCCAACTTATGCAGATGTTTTCGGTTTCACTTTTATAGAGGCTATGGCTTATGGATTGCCAATCATTTGCATAAATAATAATTCAACAGCTCCAGAATTAGTAATAGATAATAAAACCGGATTTGTTGTTGAAACATCCCAGAAATTTCTATACTTTCCCTTATCAAAGTATTGTCCCGACTGGATATCTAAGATGAGGTATTACGATAACCTTAGGAATTATGACGATTCAAGAGGTTTGAATAATTTTATTGAAAAATTGGAGCTTTTAATAGTAAACAAAGAGTTAAGAGAGGAATTAGGAAGAAATGGTCGAGAAAGAGTTGTTAATGGAATATTTTCATTAGAATATAGAAATAAAAAATTATTTAATTTATTCAACAATTCAAATTAGGTTTCTTCATCTGAATTATCATTTAATAGCATTCACATAGAATCATGATAAAGTCATGATACAAAAATGAAGCTAATTTAGGAGAAAAACGAAATAAATTTAAGGAGATGGTATTTAATAATATATCTTTGAAATTCATATTTTTTCTATAATAGGGTGTATTCGATAAAAATTCGAAAACATTCGTGAAATTATACTCCAAGATAGTACCAGCATAGGATTCAATTTGGTGTTTTAAATTGTAAAAGTTATAAAAATTAATATGTCCTGAGTTTTGAGTAAAGAATTGTTTTCTTTCTTCTTTTTTCAGAAAATTCCAAATTCTGTAGTAGAAATTATCTTCTATAGGTACTTTAAATATAATAAATTCTGAGATCCGCTTAAGTTCTTTAAGGGCAAGGTGAGGTTTAGGAATATGTTCTAAAACGTCAATCATCAGGCAAAGATTTATTTCTTTATTCTCTAAGGATGTATTGCGAATATCCTCATTTAAAGCTTTTTTCAAATCAGGATTTCTCTTCTTTTGAACCTCGAGAATTTCAGGACTTAAATCTAAGGCATATTTTTTTACAGAGATTTGATAATATCTTTCAATATAAACTGATACTCCTTTCAGGATTAATCCTGCCCCGCCTCCAACATCTAAAAGGGTAATATTATCCTTTTTATAATTATTCATAAATTTATCTATAAACGGAATGATCTTTTTTAGCTTCCATGGTGAGTCAAATTCATGAAGTTTCGGAATCTTTTTAAGATACCCGTCTTCAATATAAAGCTTTTTTATTAAATCCTCTAACTCATTTTCATTCCTATCTGAAAAATTCATATATTTACAATTAGTTAATTATCTAATAAATGAATTATTCATTTCTACTTTTACCTCTTCATCATAAAACCTAAAAAAATCAAAAAATAATATGCTATTAAAATTTTCTAAAATACCTAAATAGAAAAGATTATTTGAAACTCTGTATTTATATATAGAAATTATAGATTAAATGATTCTTCTTGATTAAAAAGTTAACAGAATTTGGATACGAGAAATATAAGAAAATTCGATATAAAATGAATAAGGTAATTGTGAAAAGAAAGTCAAGACATATCGAATTGGATGATATTATTACTGATTTAAAAAATATGGGTTTAAAACAAGGAGATATTTTATTGGTACATAGCTCATTGAAAAAAATAGGTTTTGTGAAAGGTGGTCCTAAAACAGTTATAGATGCGATGATAAAACTTCTTGGTCCAGAAGGTACCCTTGTTATTCCAACATTTCCATTACATAAAACCATGTACGAGTTATGCACAATGGACAAGTATATATTTGATTACAAAACTACTCCGACAGGCTTAGGTGCAATTCCCGCAGAATTTCTGAAGTATGAAGGTATTTATAGAAGTATTCATCCAACACATTCTATTTCTGCTATCGGAAGATATGCGAAACAAATTACTGAAACACATCATTTAGGTAATAAAACATATGGTGAAAATTCACCATGGGCAAAAGTTATTGAATTAGGCGGAAAAATTCTAGGAATTGGAATTGATTTAGCATGGACTACCCAGTATCACCATGTTGAAGATATAATGGGAGATGAATTTCCAGTTAAAGTAAAAATTGATGAAATCTTTAAGGTTAAATGTAAAATGGATAATGATGAGTTAATCGATGTAGCTGTACAACCCTTAGATCCAGAGGTAGCAAAAACTAGGATAGAGAAGAACCCATTTATCAATAAATATTTCTGGGAAATATATGAAAAATTAGCGATTTTAAATATAGGACAAATAGGAGAAGCTTCCTCCTGGTGGGTAGATGCAGATAGATTTTGTGAGATGTTAAAAGTATTAGCAAAGTTAGGAATAACAATATATTCAACAGAAAAAGAGATAAAAAGCAAAAATCTTTACCCATATGAAATAATTAAAAATAAATTAATTGAATAATCAGATATTTAATACTTTTTAAAATGAGGATACTTAGGTGAACTGCCATGAAAATTATGATAGCAGGAGCGAGTGGAGGAATTGGTCAATACTTGACTAAGGAATTTGATAGAGAAGAAAACGAATTAATACTAACATATAATACATCAAAAGAAAGGATTTATAAGACTGCTAAAGCACGATCTACTATTTTCAAATGTGATTTTACAAGAAAGGCAGAAGTTATAGATATTTTTTCTAAAATTGAATCACTAGATGTACTTATTAATGTAATGGGGTATGTAGAAAATAATTTAATATGCAAAATGGAAGAAAAAGAATGGGATCGGGTAATCGACTCAAATCTAAAGACAGTCTTTTTTTCTTGTAGATATGGAGTTGAAAAAATAGTTGAATATGGGCATATAATTAATGTTTCAAGTGTTTTAGGATGTACAGGAATGATTGGTGCCACAAATTATGCAGCATCTAAAGGGGGGGTAGAATCTTTCACGAAATCATTTGCATTAGAATGCCTTCATGATAGAAAAGTTTTTGTTAATGCCATTGCTTTAGGATATTTTAAAATTGGAATGGGTTTAAATTTAAATGCAAAAATAGAACAAATGACTAAAGAAAGGATTCCTTTAAAGATGTTTGGAGAGCCAGAGGAGATTTTTAAATTGATAAAATATATTATCTCATCCAGGTATTTAGCAGGGCAAATAATTCATTTAAATGGTGGTTTAAGAGTATAAATTTTAAGGTATTTAAAATTTTTTTAGTTTTTATCTGATAATATTTTTAATTCTAACATTAAAGCATCGCAAAAGAATTTAGTAGCCCAATTAGGAAAACTAAACATGTTATAAAAACCCCATACAGGATCCGAACCTTTTATAGCACCATCAATGTCTTTCCATCTTGGATCTAAAACTTGAGTTGATTTTAGATAACGATTTAACTTTATCGCATTAAGTAAGAGGGTTTTATCTTTATAAATTTGATATAATTTTAGCCATATAATAGATAATTGAGCATCTCCAGTTAAACAACTGTAAAAATCTGTACTTTGCCAGTTCGAATCAAAAGTAGCTGGCAAAAAACTTGATTTTTCATATGCTTCTAATAATTTTAAAGAAGCATTTAGAGCCATTTTCTTATATTCAATATTATCTAAAATGATACCGGATTCTAGAAATCCTCTAATAGCATAAGAGATAGTATGCAAAAGAGGATTTTGACTTTTTTTAAATGCATTATTATAAAACCAATGATTTGTATTTGATTGTTTCAGTGCCCAATTCAAATTTTTGATTGCGCATTCTCGATATTTTTCTGAATTAGTCATCAAAAATAATTCTAACAAAGCCCAAGCTACTCTAACATTATAAGTATGAGGAAGATTATTGAAACAGTGAGTTGTCCAATTACCGTCTTTATCCTGAACTTTGATTAAAAAATCCCCAGCTTTAATAGCTGAATCTAGATATCTTTTATCTTTTAATTCCTTATAGGATCTAACTAATCCTAAAATTACTTGTCCAGTATTAAATATTGTAGTTTTTTTTGATTTTGTAATAACATCACCTTGAAATCCTCCATCATCTAATTGTAAGGAACATTCCCAATCGGCAATTTCTTTGCAAATCCTTACATATTTTTTTTCTTTTGTCAAGTGATAATAATCAAAGAGTGTAGGGATAATATATCCAGACGTTTCAGGGTAGGAAGCCCCCCAACCGAATAATAAAGAATAGCTTGATGACACTCCTCCATCCTCAGTCATATTTTGAGCTTTAACTATCCAATCTATTGCTTTGTTAAGATGGTATTGAGAGGAGTATATTTTCCTCTTTGATTTTACCACATCAATAAAAAACAATTTGGGTAATAAATAACAACGACTTAATACCCCTTTATAAAAAACTCTTTTAAACTCCATAGAATAGTTAAATCCTTTATCAGTAATTTTTATAAAAACCTAAGTTTAGAATCCCAAATTAAATTTACCGATTCTTAGAGTTTTGTCGAATAAGCCTCATTCGATTGATCTAGTCTTTTAAATGAAAGAAATCTACTTTTTTATAGCAATATATTTTAAGAAATTTTTTTTTTTTAACCAATATTCTAGCAATAATAAAAAAACATCTTAAAACTTAATATTTCGAAAAACTTTATATCTTAGTAAAAAAATGTGCGGTATATGCGGTTTTAATTTTGAAAATAAGGCGCTAATCAAACAGATGTGTACTTTAATTGAGCATAGAGGTCCGGATGATGAGGGATATTATATAGACTCTGCTGTTTCGATTGGTATGAGAAGATTATCCATCATAGATTTAAATACAGGGAATCAACCTCAGCATAACGAAAATAATGATATGTGGATCGTTTTTAATGGTGAAATTTATAATTTTAGAGAATTAGGAGAACATTTAGAAGAAAAGGGACATAAGTTTTATACAAAATCAGATACAGAAGTTATTTTGCATTCATATGAGGAATGGGGTAAGGATTGTGTTAAAAAACTAAGGGGACAATTTTCTTTTTGTATATATGATGCAAATAAGGGGTTATTATTTTTGGCTAGAGATCATATGGGATTAAAACCGCTTTATTACTATATTGACGATGAGAAATTCATTTTTAGCTCTGAAATTAAAAGTATATTAACACACAGTATAGAAAGAAAAATCAATTTTAAGGCATTAGACTTTTATCTCTCGCTTCGATATGTCCCTTTCAATCTTACTCTATTTGATGGAGTTTTCAAGCTACCACCGGCTAGCTATATGATTTTTAATTTGAAAACTAAACAGATTAATGTAAAAAAGTATTGGGATATAAACTTTGATACTTTTAACAACAAATCCATTGATGTATTGGCAAAAGAACTACAGATTTTAATTGAAGATAGCGTTAAAGTAAGACTTATTAGTGACGTTCCTCTAGGAGCATTTTTATCAGGGGGGTTAGATTCTTCCGCAGTTGTAGCATTTATGTCAAAGTATATGAATTCTCCCGTTAAAACATTTTCTGTACGGTTTGAAGAGGGCGCTCCAATAGACGAATCAAAATACTCTCAATTCGTTGCGGACTATTACAACACAGATCATACGGAATTGCTCGTAAGATTTCCAAGTTATAATTTATTACCAGAATTAATATGGCACCTTGATGATTTAATTGCCGATGCTGCGATAATTCCTGTTTACCTAATGGCGAAATATGCCAAAGAAAAAATGACTGTTGCTTTAACTGGAGACGGAGCAGATGAGGTATTTGCAGGATATTCATCAGAATACCGAGCTCAGAGATATGAATTATTTAAATATATACCTCAGAATCTTCTTGATTTTTCTTTAAAATTTTATGATCATATCCCATTTCATAAAATGCAACTCTTTCTCTCTTACCTTTATTCCTCTAAAAGTGAAATGGACCGTTATTTTAGATTTATTTTAAAAGTTCCAGATGAAGAAAAAAGGAATATGATCCCATTTAAAACTATTAACATGAAACAATTGATTACAGACAAGCTTCCACGAAATTTGGACCTAGTTAATAAATTCTCTTTATGGGATTTAAAATATCAATTACCAAGTCAGTATAATATGAAAATAGATAAAATGACAATGGCCGCATCATTAGAAGCTAGAACTCCTTTACTGGATCAAAAAATTATTAGTTTTTCGACAACTATCCCGTCAGAGCTAAAATTTAACGGTAAGATAGATAAATATATCTTTAGACTCGCTATGAGAGATATTTTACCATCCACTATTTTAAAAAGGAAGAAAACTGGTTTTGGTACCCCCGTAAGTTTTTGGCTAAGAAAAGGCTTAAAAGAAGTTTCAGGTTCTATTTTAGAAAGCCTAGAAAAAAGAAAAATCTTAAAATCTAGATATATCAAAGTGGTTAAAAGAAATCGATCGAATCACTTATATATGGATAGAGCCTGGAATCTTATCATGTTTGAATTATGGTATGAGACATTCTTAGAAAATGATGCAGTGAAACCAATTAAGTTTTAAAAATATACACTCTCAAAAATAATGTTAAAATGAAAGGATCAATTTAATCTATTTAATATTGATTGATTTTATTAAAGTAGTATGAAAATTTTAATATTAAATCTGCCAAGATATAAGAATTTTTCAGTGACTAGGGAAGGACGTTGTGAATTAACATTAAATCATCGTGTTGATACCCCGGCAACTCTTTTAATCATCGCAGCTTTATTAAAAGAAAAAAATTATGATTTTGACTTTATTGATGCTAATGGATTAAATTTAAGCTATTATCATATTTTAAATCAAATAAAAAGTCAAAGGTATGATATTATTGTCTTTACATTTGTATCGAGTATTATTGATCATGAATTAAAATTTTGTGATCTTGTAAAAAAAATAAATCCTTCATGTGTTACTATTGGATATTCATGGTGGGCAAGAAATTATGGGAAGGAAATCTTAAACGAATACCCTAGCTTAGATATCCTGATAATGGAAGATCCATTCTCGATCATAGAGGATTTAGTCGCTCATTTAACTGGATATCGCGACTTGAGTAATGTAAATGGGATTGCATTCAGAGATTTCAACAACAATATAAAAGTTAATTCAGAATTAAAATCAAGAAAAAATTTTGATGATTTACCTTTACCTGCGTATGAATTACTAGACACCTTTGAACCTTACTATATCTATTCCCCTTTAATGAAACCTTATGCATTGATTTATTCTGGTAGAGGGTGTCCCTTTGGGTGTAAATATTGTAATGTAGCGAGAACCAAATATAGTGGGAGATCTGCGAAAAATATTATAAAAGAGTTAAAACTGTTGAAAAAACTTGGAAAAATTAAATATGTGTGGTTTTTTGATGAAATTTTTCCGATGAAACGAAAGAGAATTGTAGAAATTTGTCAAAGAATGATCAAAGAAAAAATAAAAATCAAATGGTTATGCGATTCAAGAGCAGATTTAGTTGATAGAGAACTGCTACAATTAATGAAAAGGGCAGGGTGCATTGGAATTTCCTACGGTATTGAATCTGGAAGTCAAACAATATTAGATAATATGAATAAAGGCATTAAAGTAGAACAAGCTAAAAAAGCTTTAAAATGGACAAGAAAAGCTCATATTCCCATTCAATTAAATCTGATTTTTGGATATATCGGAGAAACTAGAAAGACATTGAAAGAAACTGAGATGTTTGTACGGGAGACACTTCCAGAATTCATACAAGTTAACCCAATGTTAGCTTTGACTGACACAGAATTTATAAATTTAGCCATAAAAAGCGGATGGTTAAGTGAAAATATAGATTGGAAAACTAATTTAACAGTACCATATAAAAAACTTAATAATTATAAACCTTATGAACTATCTCTGTGGAAGGAGATAGTATATTTAAACAAAATATTGCACAGTGATATAAAATGGTGGATTACCATTATCAAAACTTTAATTTGGAATCCAAAGTTGATTTTACCTATTATTGGAATTTTTCTAAAGAAATCTGAATCAATTAACTTATTTCTATGAATTAGAATTTAATTATTTAGTATCGCTTCTTTTAAATAAATACCAATTATTACCTATATCAAATCTCTGCTTTAAATTAATTAATTTATAATTCGGAAATTTAATTTTCATATATTTTAATATTTCATTAACAGATGCAAATTCGTATGGATATCCACCAAGCCAATCAATGATATCAACTCGATAGTTCATCCCTCTTTTTTTTTTATAATTTTTCATAAATTTAATAGGATTTTTAAATCTAATCAATAATCCTCCGATATCATTTAAGATATAAGCAATCTGAATAATTTTTTTCAATATTTTAGGGGATTTGTTATAGAATTTCTTTATTTTTAGCCAGAAATTAGAACTTTTAAATCCCTCAACCTTGTTATATATGGTAAAAAATAAATATCCATTTTGATCAACTAATTTTCCAGCATTTTCAATTGCCCGCCACATCTGACCAGTATGATGAAGCACTCCCCATGAATATACAATATCAAATTTTCCTAGATTTGAGTAAAATTCATCATTTAATATGGAGCCGCTAAGTATTTCCCATTTTTTTGGATTTTTTTCAATTTTCCAGAGATATTTACAGCACTCTACAGAAAATTGATCAACATCAAAACTTATTATTTTATTAGCGTCGAGAAGAAAAGCGGCATATGAGAAAATTCCACTGCCACAACCTATATCTAAAAAACTTTTACCATCAAGAGTATTCATCCCTAAAAATTCAAGCATAGAAGTTTTTGCAGTTTCTATTCTTTCTTTATTGAGGAATTTCAAGAAACTCTGCCAGTTTTTACCAAATGAAAATGTAGGTTTGTCAATCATGTTTTTTAGGTTTATTTAAACTCAAAAATCTTATTTTTATTAAGCTAGCATAATATTAAAAACAATTAAAGATATTGTTTTCTCATATTTTAACAATATAAGTACATTAGTATTATAATGATGTGGAATATTTGATTATATTGCTCCTATTAATTCTTCCAATTGTTAACCATTCTTATCGCTAATCTTCATATTTAAGAATTAATTAATTATTTAATAGATGAATTATTTCTTCAGAAAATGCTAGTTTATGTTTTTTTAAGTAAAAAAATACAGTTCTAAATAAATTCTTCAAAATCTTTAAGAAATGAAACGAAAAATACTATTTTTAATCGAAAGTTTAGAGATTGGAGGGGGAGCAGAAAGAATTACCTCAATGTTAACAAGAAAAATTTCTGAAAGATTTGAGGTATTTATTTTGACTTTAAAGCATTTTAACAAAATTTATCCATATAGTGGTACTTATTATTCTCTAAATAATAATCAAAATTCTTCAAGAATCTTTAATTTTTTAAAATTGAGCAATATTACATATTCAATCAAAATATATAAAAATATTATATCAATTTCTCCAGACTTAATAATATCGATTACAGATTATACAAATCTAGTGATGATTTTAACTAAAACTTTATTTCGATTAAAAATTCCTCTAATTTCTGCGATACACTGCAATCCTAGTCTTGTCTATAAAAAAAATATGCCACATTTCAATTTTTTATTAAAAATATTCTATCGGTTTAATTCAGTCAACAAAATTATATCCATATCAAAAGAGGTCGAAAATATATTAGAAAAGGAATATCATATTAGAAAAGATAAATTAAAAACAATCTATAATGGGATTGATCTCGCATATATTAAGAAAATGACAAAAGAGAACATATTAGATTTTAAAAATATCTTTTATGATAATTCTATAATAAAGTTCATTACTGTGGGAAGGTTAGATATTGTCAAAGGACATAAATATCTTATAGAAGCATTCTCAAAAGTTAAAAAGAAAATTCATAATTCAAAATTATTCATTATTGGAACTGGACCGTTAAGGGATAAATTAGACTTAGTGGTTAAAGGAAAAAAACTAGAAAACGATATAATTTTTTTAGGATTTAAGGATAATCCATTTAAATATATAGCGAAATCAGACATATTTGTCTTATCATCTATTATGGAGGGCCTCCCAATGGTTTTACTTGAAGCCTTAGCATGTGGGATTCCAATTATTTCCACGGATTGTGAAACAGGTCCAAGAGAGGTTTTAGGTAATGGACGTTATGGAATGTTAGTGAGAGTTATGGATTCAAATGATTTAGCAGATAAAATGCTATTATTAGCATGGGATAGCAAATTGAAAGAAAAATATTCGAAATTATCTTTAGAAAGAGCTAATAAGTTTGAAATTAATAAGTTTGTCAATCAATGGATTGATTTGATAAATAGCTTAATATAAACTAAAAATAAATTATTTCTTAAAAAACATGAGGATAGATTTAATTTTTTCATAAATTTGATTTTAAAAACCTATACATCTTATTTGATATAACTTCAATATCATAATTTAATTTAATTTCCTCTAGCGCATTATCTAAAATCTGATTTACCAGTTCACTGTTGTTTTTATAGTAGTTTAACTGCTTCAATAAATCATTCTCAATATTTAGATCATATAATAATCCTGTTACTCCATGTTCTATCAAATCTGTATTTCCTTGAACCTTTGAAGCAATTACAAAAGTTCTCGTTGCCATTGCCTCTAGAATCACATTAGATATTCCTTCTCCATATGAAGAGTTAATTAAAACGTCTAAGTTAGGATATATTTCTTCTTTTTGTTTTTCAAATCCGATTAAAAGTACATTCTCATTTAAATTGTAGTGGTGGATAAAACGTAGAATAATATCCTTTTCAGGACCCTCGCCATAAATTAGTAGTTTATCTTCAGGGTATTTAGAAAAATATTGTTTAAAGACCTGTAATAAAAAATGTAAATTCTTGATTTTAGTCAAGCGACCTACAAAGCCAAAATTTATTCCACTATGCCTTTTTTTTTTCAATCCAATAAATCTCTTACTTTCAATTCCATTTGATAATTTCAAGATTCTTTTTCGGGGAAAATTTAAGTTTATTAAATCTTCATACATTTTCTGATTTATAGGCCTCATAAAATTCAATCTCTTAAGTACAAACCATTTATAAAACTTAAACCAACTATAGTTGATGAGTTTAGCCATGAAATTCTGCTTCTCTGTTAGATGTACAATCCTAATATAGTTCTCGTAATCTGTTGGCATTTTCATTAAAATAGGTACTTTAAAAATAACACGGAAAATAAAGGGTGAAATTATATGGTTGTCATGCCCACTAAGATAAATTATATTTATCCTTTCTTTCTTATGGACTTTTATCAATCGAAAAAACGACTTCAGGATAAAAGAAATAGTATCAAGTCTATAGCTTTTTAATTTGTGAAGCTGAAAAATTGTTGTTCTTTTTGTGAATGGTTCATATTCGGTATATTTAGTAATTAAAGTAATTTTTAATGGTTCAATTCTTTCAAAAGAAGGTAGCAATAATAATAATTGATTTTGAATTCCGCCACTTAACAACTTTAATTCTTTATTTGAGTGTGTATATTCTATATAAAAACAGATATGTATTTACATCACCTGGTTAAATTTATGGGTCTTATTTTTAGTGCTATCATTCTTTTACAGTATTCTCTTTTTTTATTAAAAAATTTAAGAAGTCTTGAGAGATTAAATTCTTAAAATCTTTGTTAAATCTTCTGGATTTTTATCATTTATATACATTTCATACCACATATCAAAAAATAGGAGAATTAATATTTGAAAAGAGTAAAGTTGAAAGGGTCTTGGTTTTTTTGTAGATTTATGTTTATGTATTAAATTGCGAATATAATTGTAATCAAAAAACTTTTTTCTATTGTTAAAAAGCATAGCCTCAGCAGCATCTTCAAGACTATCTTTTACCCAAGCATGCATCGGAACAAAAAATCCTTGTTTTTTTCTTAATACAATTTCGCGGGGAAGATATTTAAGAGCTAATTTTTTTAAAATAAACTTTCCATTAAGATTAGGTAATTTTTGTTTAACTCCCATATTTGCACTTAGTTCTACGATTCTATGATCTAAAAATGGAACCCTTGCTTCCATAGAATGTGCCATCGTCATTTTATCAGCACGATTTAACTCCCAGTTTGGTAATTCATGCTTAATGTCGAATAAAAGCATTCTATTGAGTAGATTTTTTGGATAATTTGATGTTCCATTTTTATAGAAAAGGTAGTCATGCAAAGTATTATCTTCTTTGAAAGAGAAATTTAATAATTCTGTTCTATTTTTTTTTTTAAAAGGAGAGTAATACCACATATAAAACCGACGCCTAAGATAATCCGGGATTGGTTTAAACATATTAGAACCTACATAGTAATTTACATAACCCGAAAAAAGTTCATCTGCACCTTCACCTGTATTGACAACAGTAACTTTCTTTCTAGCAAATTCGCTCAAAAAATATAATGGGACAATTGTTATTTCTGAATGGGGCTCGTCCATCTGCCAAATGAGTTTTGGAAGTTTTCTAGTAATATTTTTATAGTCTAAAATCAACTCATGATGATTTGTTGATAAATATTCAGCAACTTTGTGTGCATATTTAAATTCATCTGATTCATGCCCAAAACCAACAGTAAAAGTTTCGACTTTATCCTTTCGTAATTTAGAATTGATAGCAACTACCAAACTTGAATCAATTCCACCTGAAAGAAAAGCACCTAAGGGAACATCGCTATTGAGCCTTAGTTCGATTGATGAAAATAAAAGTTTTTCTAGCATAGCAATTTGGTAATTTTCTGATTTATTTGATATTTCCCAGCTGAGATCCCAAAATTTTTTAACATTTAAAACTCCATTTTTAAAAAGAGCATAGTGTCCTGGTAAGAGTTTATTAATGCCAACCAATATTGTTTTATTTGAGGGGATAAACCTATATTTCAAAAAGGAATTTAAACATTGTAAATTAATTTCTTTTTTTATATCATGCTGTAAAATTGCTTTAAGTTCAGAAGAAAAAATTAAATTCTGTCCATCATACATGTAATATAATGGTTTTATCCCGATTCTATCTCTAGCCAAAAATAATTCTTTCGTATTTGTGTCCCATATCGCTAAAGCAAACATGCCATTAAAGAGACTCAAACATTTGGAACCATATTCTTCATAAGCATAAAGAATAACTTCAGTATCTGAGGTTGATCTAAATTTATAACCGATTTTTTCAAGTTTTTCTCTAATTTCTTTATAGTTGTAAATTTCACCATTGTAAATAATCCATAGATTTCCCTTATTATTTGACATTGGTTGATGACCTGCTTGAGATAGATCGATTATAGATAATCGATTATGTCCTAATGAAATTCTACTATCAGTATATATGCCAACATCATCTGGACCACGATGAATAAGAAGATCATTCATCTTTTTAATAAGTATTTTATCTTCCCATGTAAATCCAGATATTGAACACATAATAATCACCAATGAATCCTTTAAGTCCTACCTTAGATAACTAATACTTAAATGATCCTAAAGTTTAGATTTTAAATGTTTCAAGAAAAATAAGGTTTTTATATCTTTTAATAGTAAATTTTTTGTCAAAACAAATTTTATATAATAAATAAAACAATTTTATAGATTATTTTGAAACATAAGAATTCTATGAAGAAGATTGTACTATGTACATTTTCGAATCTTGGTTCAATTGTTTATGGCGATGCTATTAATGATAGCAAATTATATGACGCCATCCCTCCTTCTTATTATAAAACGGCTATATATCCAAGCTATAATAAAAAAAATAAAATATCATTAAAGTCAATTATCGAATTTTATAGTAGATATTTGAAAGAGATTATAAGAACAAATACCATATTTATCGTTCGCGGTCCAAAATTAACGATTTTACCAATCTTGTTAAATAAAATCTGGAAAAATAGAGTGATCTTAAGATCAGGATGTACTCCACTGATGTTTGTTGAAAGAAAAGCTTTTGCTAGAAATCCAGAATATCAGTCAAACGAATCATTTTTTCTAAAGTGTTTTTATTATTTTGAGCCAATTTTAGAAAAATTTGCCTTAAGGAATGTAGATGATTTTATTGTAGAAAATTCACGTGCAGCAAAAATCATAACATACTATGGGGGGTCATCAAATAAAATTGAAATTATTCCGTATTATATTCAGGAGTATTTTCTAAAAAGTAGTAATCCAAAGTATGATATATCTAAGGACTGCTTGAAGATAGGTTATGTTGGTAGATTCAAAAAATATGATTTGATTATCCCAATTATTAATGCTATTACCTTGTTAAAAAGAGAAAACTACAATATTAAATTAAATCTAATTGGAGATGGCCCCAAAAGAACAAATATTCAAAATTTAGTATTAAAAAAAGAATTATATGATAATGTAGTATTTCTAGGGGAAAAGTCCCATAGAGAAGTATCTGATCTGGTTAACGATTTTCATTGTCTATTATTCCCAATGCTTAATAACTTGTGTCCCTCTACAATCGCGATTAAAATTCTTGAAAGTGTAATGAAAGGTAAAATCATTATTACAACTAATAGTGGCAACAATGTCTCTTTATTTCTTGATAACAAGGATTTAATCTTAAAGTCTACTACGGATAAAGCTATTGCTGAGAAAATTAAATTAGTAATCAATAATTATCAAAAGTACAAAATTATTGCAGAAAATCTAAGACAACATCACTCTAAATTCCGTTCGAAGTCAATTTATAGAAAATTGTTAACAGAGTTATTAAACAAAACTCATTAAAACCGATTATTATGCTTTAAATTTAATATTAAAATAAATTTAATTAACTTTTGATTATTGTTAAAAATAAGATTTCTGAAATTGGAATAAAACAATGAGCATTAAATCTTTATTAAATAAAATCAAATCAATGCAGAACACTCAAAAAATTCAATTCTTAATAGTAAATTTAATTTGTTTTTTCGCAATTTTTCTTATATTAATCTATGGAATTCTTTTCTTAGATCCATTTTTGGAGCCTGTTAATTCAGATGATAAAGCTTATATTAGAATGGCAGAAAATATCTTTGTGCCTGTTGATGCTCCATGGAAATATCGTATATTAACACCATTACTAGTATATTTACTTCCTTTTAATGTTATTACTGGTTTTATTATTGTAAACTTGACAAGTCTATATTTGACTTCAGTTTTAATGTTTTATTATCTTAGAAAATTTGACTTTAATTTTAAAATAAGTATTGTGGGTATGCTTCTTTTTATTTTAAATCCAATTACTCTAGGACTTCTTATAGCAATTTGTGTAGTAGATTTATTATCTTTTTTTTTTATATTGCTGAGTTTTTATGCTTTATTTGACAAAAAAGAGAAATTATTTCTCTTCACGGTTAGTGTAGGAGTTGCTAATAGAGAAGTTATTTTAATTATGTTAATTTTTTATTTTATCTTAAAAAATACAGAATTAGACTTATTATCATCTATAAAATCAACGTTATTAATTTCAATTATTCCTGTAGTTGTTTTCTTTTTAATACGATTTATTTATGGCTTTGATGCAAATTATTTTTCTATTGATTTAGTCGGAAATACTATCTTAACTCATTATAGAACCTTTCAATCAAATATATTTATTCATCCATATTTAATTTATTTACCTTTCGGGATCTTTTGGTTAGTAAGTTTAATAAATTTGCGTAAATTGGATAACATTTTTCTTAAAAAATCAATATTTTTAATTCCATTCATATTTATGCAGGCATTTATTGCCACAAATTATTCACGTCTTCTATTTATTGCATTTCCTTTAATCATTCCAATTAGTTTATATATTTTCAAAATTAATTTTTCAAAAAAACTACTAATCTCTCTATTTGGTTTAGCCAGCATTCTTTCTGTTGTACATTTTATAGGAGTAATTTATTTTATCCAATCAAATCCTTACTCGATACTCACAAATCCAGAAAATTATTTGTTCTATGCATTTTTTATTACCATATTTGACATTTTCTCTTGTATAGTCTTCACATTATTACTTTTAAAAAGAGAATTCTTTTTTAAAAACAATTCAATGACCAAATTAGCGATTCAAACAACCGTTGAAATAAATTAGTCTCATCTTTAGGGTTTTTTTCCTCCACCTTTTTGGGAGGGAAGAAAAATCTCAATTTTTTGAACCAATTTTCTAATAAGATAATTTTTTGAATTAAGAATTGGTATAATTTTTATCATATCATTAAATTCTTTTTTTGTTATTGTTTTGGTAAAGTAAAAAATTATATAAAAAACAAGAGCAAAAACACTGAATTTAATAGTCCCATTTATGAAGAAATTAATGTATGCTTTATCAAAATAATCAATATTTATTAAATAGTTTAAAGGATAGACAATTATAAAACTAACCAAAAAAATGATAAAAGGCTTAAAGAAAAATACAAAATTAAGCTGTAACTCCGTTTGTTTATTGATCAGATATACACTAATAAACGTCATAAGAAATGAACATAGTAAATAAAAGATTATTAAGGTAAAAAAATCAAAGTATAATAGAACTATTATTGTAAACACTATAGTGATAATCATTCTAATAAATTCAATCTCTGCATTAATTTTAGTGTTATTTGTCGATAATGTTAAAATCATAAGGTTATTAATAATGACCTGCGCAAACGCCATAAATAAAAATAATTGAATTGCCCTCAAAATAACAAGGTATATTTCTGAATAAATCACCACAATATAAAATTCTATATAAAAGATCATAATTCCCACGATAATACAAACAAAGATCATTAAAAATTTATTCAATTTATAAAAAAGATTTTGATATACCTCAGAATTTTTTTCATAATCAATTTCTGAGAAGATTGAGATATATGCTTCTGGATTTGAACTTGAAAATAACAATGCAGATGTAGCTGAAATTTGACATATCGTAATATATGTAATAAATACCACGAACTCAAATTCTAAAAATAAGATATTAACTATTAAACCAGTCAATAATCCAAAAACATCTGCTAAAATTAAATAAGTTCCATATTTTCTATGTATATTGTAAAATTCTGATTTCTGATCAAACCCTTCTAATTCACCTTTTGCTTTAGAAGATATAAAACTTATTATTAAAATCATAGAAACAATACCAGATACAATAGTTCCTAACAGGAAAGCATAAGAAATTAGGAATATAGGTTTGTCTAATTTATAGAAATAAATTAGAAAATTAATTGTAGTTACTGTTATAGGATTTAAAATTCTGGCAAAAAAAACTGATTTGAACTTATGAAAAGCATATAAAACGGAATCGTTAAGATCTATTAGTACTTTACATAATATCATAGGTGACATAATTAAAATCATTGAAAACAAAATGGTTCCAAAATCAGCTAATAATGTAATCAATAAATATAATAATAAAATGAGAAATGCACTAATTAATCTTATTTTATAGACATGTATTATAAATTTTCTTCTAACTTCTTGATTGTTACTGTTAATTGATAAATGTGGGATATAATACATAATTGTTTCTTGAGCATTTGGGGGAAATAGATTACTGAGAAAAATAGCAATATTAATAAATGAAATTACTAGGATTAATAAGGCCCATTCTTCAGGGGTCAGTAACCTTGCAAGTACAAAAGTATTTGAAATACTAAAAAAAAAAGTCAAATAAACTGTTAATAAATTAAAACTGCTACTTTCTGCAACTTTTTTTTGTACTTTAAGCATCTATTTTTTTTATTTTCAGTTATATTTCAATTTATATTAATCATCAAAAAATTAAATTCAAAATCTTTAAAAATATTCTTAAAATTTTAACTTTACTTAAAATTCTACCTAAAATTATTGAATCCAAATTTCTATCTAGAAAATTCTTTTCAATTTTATTAGTTATAGTATTATCTTCCTTAAATCTCAGATATCTAATATTTTTAATATTTAATATGAGAAATTTATATATATTTAACCGTAATTTTAATTTGCTTGTAATAAAGGCTTGAAATAGGAGTATGAGTTCAGAAATAATAAGATACGGTATTAGACTCTTAAAATTTTTAATATTTTTATAAATTACTAAATATCGATTTCTTTCAATATAATAATAAGTAAAATCATTTATGCTCATATGTATCTTCTGATGAAACAATACTGATTCATTAGTAGTATATATAAGGTTTCCATTTCTAAGAGCCCTTAATGAAAAGTCAGTATCTTCATGATACATAAAAAAAATAGGATCAAATCCATTTAATTTAAGATACAAATTTCTTTTCATGAACATACTACATCCAGATGCTTTATGTGTTTTAAATGTAGCAGTTTGGTTTGGAATTTTGTGATACATCAAAGGTGAATAAGAAAAGCCTAAAAAGTGTATTTTTGCACCGTAATAATTAATAAAATGACCTGGAAAGATAATAGCTGGGCTAATGATTATTTCATGATCTTTTTTTAGCTTTTTGTATAATTTTAATAAAACAGTAAAAAAATCATTAGGAAAAGCTACATCTTGATTTGTTATGTAAATAAACTCTCCTTTAGCTTTTGAAATCGCGATATTACATGCCTGAGCAAAACCCAAATTAGTATTTTGATTAATAAGAGTAATATTAATATCTTTTTTGAAAGAATTTATTATACCTTTGGTTGAATCTTTAGAATTATTATCAACTATTATTAATTCTATTTCAATTAAATTATTCAAATTTTTTATTGATTGTAAATTATTATAAATCACTTCTTCCCCATTAAACGTTGGAAAAACTATTGAGATTTTAATCTGAGAGGCACTCATCAAAAACTAGATAGTTTGAAATTCTATGAGATCTAATTATTTTGTGAAATATATTTATAAAATGATTTTAACTAAAAAACATTTTTAATAATAATTATTTTTGGATTAAATATTAATTTAGAGGATTAATATTTGGTATTCACAATATTAATATTTTGTTCTGAATATAAGCGCATCATTAATTTCAATCCTCTCAAAATACTTTTCATCTTCAAAAAGTTCTATTTTAAATTCAATATCATGGAAATCTCGACCTTCAGGATAGTTATCAATTTCAAATGCAAAAACTAATTTGGTTGAATTTTCCTTAAGCGTTAGAAAGATATAATCGATTCTATCGAATTTATTATTGACTATTTTCTTATAAACTTCTTTAGATGAATTGCATTCAGATAATTTAATAAGGAATTTCACTCTTTCATTATGAAGCGCGCTTGGATGAGCGAAGTATGGATTAGGTAACAAGAACAAATAAATTGGTAAAAATGCTGCTATCCTCCATTCACTTGTTAAAAATACCTTATCCTCATAATCAAGTTCCTCGAAAATGTCTCGTATTTCTCTCATAGATTGTCTTTTTAAGGCAAGCTGATAAGAAGGAGTAACCGAAATAAAATGCCAATGAGAATAACATTGAACAGTCATTATAGATATCACAAAAAATATCTCAAATTGATATAAGTTTATTTTGATTTTATTTGATTTTAAAATATTATTTTCTGCTAAATAATAAAAAAATCTTACGTAGGCGATACATGTGCTTATAACTAAAATATATCCCGAGATTGATATTATCCTAATATGCATTATGGGAAAATTAATCATTAAGCCAATAAAACCAATTAAAAACAAAATATGAACGGATAATAAAAAATTCCCAAGGATCTTCATCTCACGTGATAAATTATACTTATGAATGATATAAACTAAACCAATTATCCATGGACTAACCATTATAATGTTTAACAAAGGATAAGTAAACATAGTACTCCATATAAATCGGTTTTGATGGCTTTCAAAACCAATAAATAAAATATCTCTTAGAATCGGTATCCAAAACCAACAACTAAATAAAATTAAAAGACATGTGATAATTAAAATGCGTTTTAAATTATTTTTAAATTCTCGTGGGTTTTGGATTAATGATATAAGATAATATATGGGAATTAATAAAAAATAGAGAAAATAAGTACAAAAAATGATAGATCCAATGATACCTGCGATAAAATAGTCAGATTTGTCATATTTTATCTCTTTAATATTCTCATAATAATACATAAAATATGGAAGAATAAGAAAACCTCCGATCATATGATCTGGATCATAAATATTAACCAGAAAACTTGAAGAGATTATTGTAATAATAAGGGCTAACTTTTGATCGTATATTTTTTTCCAAAATTCAAAAAGAATGATTGGTAAAATATATACCGTTATCAACATCCCGATTCTTACCATCTTATAAGGTGCTATATGAAAAATTATAGCAATTAAAGCTAAACAATACCAATAAAAGGGAGCGTAATATGCCGAAAGTCCTTTATAAGCAAAATCCTGAGGAATTCCTGAATAATACATTTTAGTGATATAGGCTGTACGGTAAAAATTATCCCCTTTTAAGGCATTATATCCCCAATGTGTATTATAAAATAAAAATAAATATGCAGCAAAATTGAAGATTGAGAATAAAATAATGGTTCTTTTATAATTTACGCTATAGAAATTATTTTTGGAATTCACTTGGTTTAGAACTAAAAAAATTAAAAAAAAAGATAATGTTAAAATCAAAAGAAAAGTCGTTCTATATATGGCATTCCAGTATTGTTTAGGAAAAAATTTATAGAGCCCGATAAAGAACAAGCATCCAATCGAAGAGAAAAAAAGTTCTTGTATAAAATCTGATTTAAGTACAGATTTTACAGAATTTCTTAATTTTTCCTTATCCATATAAATTATTTTATATAATATGATTAAAAAATTTTTATCTCAACGATTAATTTAAAAGATTTAAGCATACAAGCATACTTATATGTATATATTCATCCTTTAAAATAAATTAAATCAAAATAAATATTATTGATATGGCTAAAAGATTAAATTCAATTGATATCTTAAGAGGGATTTCAGTAATTCTTATGATATTTGGACATGTTTTTTATGCTTGGCCTATAGTTAATAACATTTTTCTGATCAATTTGTTTATATTTATTTTCCTTTTGGCACCTCCTTTATTTTTAATTATTTCTGGTTTTAGCTTCTATCTTTTTGTAAACAACATGAAAATGAACTCTTACTCGAAAAAAAAAATTTTTATTGAAATATTAAAAAGAGCTTTATTTATATCAATTGTTACAACGATGTTTATCTTGATATTCGGATTTATTTATAATCTAAAAATATCCTTTATAATTTACTGGAGTATTTTTCAAGTTATTTCTTTATCAATGATATTATTCTGGTCAATCATTTTCATAAGACAAATTTACAGATTAATATGTTATTTGTTTCTAATTTGTATAATTTTCTTAATAAATCTTATAATTTGTTTTTACAAAATTTACTTATTATATATTTTAATTAAAGGAGAATCTTTTTCATTCATCCCGTGGTGCAATTTCTTTATATTTGGTCTATTAGTTAGTGATCTTTTAAATAACACTCAACAAGAGAAGATTAAAAAAATCATATTAATGTTTCTGGTTATAATTATTAATAATCTACTACTTTGGGCAATATTTTCAACTATGATAACAGATTCATTTTTCTTACATTATTTAAAATCTATAAGTTTTTTCGTTATATCATTCGCTATATGTTATTATTATATTGATATCAAAAATTATGATACCAAATTTTCAAAATATTTGACCCAATGGGGTAGAATTGCTTTTTCTATTTACTATATTCAATTTATACTTATTATTGGAGGAAGACTATTAATACCACTAATAATTTATGAATTAGTTTTATTTATTCCTGTTGAATTTCTTTTTTATTTAATATTGATATCTATATATTTGATATTGGAGATCATTATAAATATTTGGAAGAAATTTAATTATATTTACGGAATAGAATGGTTGATGAATCAAATTTCAAAAAAATCTTTATTTATAAAAAAAGATTAATCAATTACACTTATATTATAATTTGGTGATAATTAGATCATTTAAAAGTAAAGGATTTTTAATATTTTGTCTTATAAATTAGTTCTCCATCAATTTCTATCCTTTCAAATAAGTTTTCATTTTCAAAAAGCTCAATATTAAATTCAATATCATAATAATCTCTACCATCGGGAAACTTCTCAATAGCTACTTGTAAAACTAATTTTGTGGAATTATCTTCCAAATCTAAATAAAAATAATCTATTGGACCAAATTTATTATCCATAATCTTATCATAAAACTCTTTCGATGATTCGCACTCAGATAATTCAATTAAAAATTTTACTCTCTCATTATATAATGCGCTAGGGTGATTATAATAGGGATTTGGTAATAAAAACAAATATATTTGCATGAACATGGCAACTTCCCACTTTTCTATAAGAAATACTTTATCTTCATAATCAAGCTCCTCAATTATATCTCTTACTTCTTCACTCATTGAATTTCCACTTTTGGCAGCTTTATAACCATCAGAATTGGCGATATATAATAAATTCCCTGTAGTTTGAACAATTGTTATTGAAATTAGGAGGAAAATTTCTATGTAACGAAAGTCTGCTTTAATTTTATTCTTTTTCAAAAAATCGTTCTCTTTTATAAAAATAAAAAATCTTACATAAAAAATACTTGATGAAATCATTAAAATATATGCCGAGATTGGCATTATCCTAATATACATTAAGGAGATATTATTCATTACACAGATAAATCCTAATAAAAAATAAAAATGGATAGCGATTAAAAGATTTCCGAGAATTCTCATATCTTGAGTTAAATTATATTTTCTTATTATGTAGACTATTCCAATTGTATTATATAAAGCGTAAATACCAAAACCAAAATAATTTAATAAAGGATATTGAAACATTGATAAGTCAAAATAATTATTTTGATGGCTCTCAAATCCAATCAATAAAATATCTTTAGCAAGTGGAACCCAAAACCAACTACTAAATAAAAGTAATGCAACAGAAATGTAAAATAGATGTCTGAGATTTTTTCTAAATTTATTTTTATTCTGAATAAAAGATATTAAATAATAAATTGGAATTATTACAAAATACAAAAAATAGGTACATAATATTAAAGCTCCTAAAAAACCCCCAATTATATAGTCTTTTTTTGTAAACGTCTTATTTGTATAATTTTCAAAATAATAAATAAAATATGGAATTATAAAAAGAGATCCAAGCATGTGATCCGGTGAGTAAATATTAATAAAATAAATAGAAGACATTATTGAAATAACAAATGATATTTTTTCATCATAAATTTTTTTCCATGATTCGTATAAAATTATTGGAGAAAAAAAAATTGTAATTAACATTCCTATTCTAAGCATTTTATAGGGTGCTATATTTAATAATATAGATAACAATGCTAAGCTATACCAATAAAGGGGAGAATAAAATGCTGAGTATCCTTTATAAGCAAAATCTTGCGGATACCCTGAATGTGCCATATGAGTAACATAAGCTGTACGATAGATATTATCCCCAGCCAATCCATTATATCCCCAATTTGTATGATAAAATAAGAATAAAAAAATAGAAAAATTAAATACGGTGAATAAAATAATATTCTTTTTATAACTTATTTTAAAGGAAGACTTATTAGAACCTATTTGGCTAACAAATATAAAGACTAGAAAAAATGCCAAACTTAAGATTAAAATAATAGTACTTCTATAAAACTTATTCCAATAATGTTTTGGAAAAAAAAGATAAAGTAAAACAAAAAATCCACATCCAAGTGCGGAATAAAAAAGTTCTTGGACAATATCCTTTTCGAATATTGATAATAAAGAACTTTTATATTTCTTCTTTTCCATATATATGGTTTTTATTTTATATAATTAAAAAACCTTTATACTTGCACAAACTAGCTTTTGAGATCTTATGAATTTTTAAAACACTTCAAAAGAGTAAATATAAATAGTAAATAACCAATAATCAATAGTAAATAACCAATAATCAATAGTAAATAACTGACTATGAAAAATATCTATAATAAATCAAAAAAAAATTTTATTTTAAAATAAAAATTTAACTAACTAATTAAAATAACGATTTAAAATAATTTAATTTTGAGTTTTATAAACATAAGAAAAAATATTATTTTCCTACTGTTTGTAATTTTCTTTAGTTTCCTATACTTTATATTTTTCTTATACGTCTACTTAATACCAAATAAAATAAGTCTCTCTATTGTTATAATTATTGGATATTTCATAGTTATTTTTGCTCTTTTTTTATTTATTAATTTAAACCATGATAAGGATAAAATTACTTTATTTTCTTATAGATTTTTATCAGAAAATTCGATAAAGTTAATTTTAATTATTGCTATGTGCGTAAGTTGGTTTATTGCACCTGTTTCAAACCCTAGAGTTATTATTAATTGGGATAGAATAGGTTATTTGAATTATATTAGAGCGATTGTTTTTATTATTGGAACTATATTTATACCAGGAGCAGCTATTTATAATATTCTTTTTCCTAAAAATGATTTACATGAAAATTTTAAAGTAGAATCCTATCTCCTTAAAATTGCATTATATCCTCTCATATCTTTATCTTTTATTGGTCTCTCAGTTTTAGTAATGGATCAAGTAAGATTCGAGAGAGAAACAATTGGGATAACCTTATTTTTCCTAATTTTAATACTATATGTTCTTGAGGTTATTTTTAAAAAAAAAAGAAAAGAAAAAATAGAATTTGAATTTAAGACATTAAAAATTTCCAATTATTCATTTATTATTCTATTGATGGCTTTAGGAATAGCTTTAATTGCGTTAGGAATTCACTTTGCTATGCTTTATCTTATACCTGGAGATAGTTGGATAGGATTGGCACAGACCAATTATATCGCAAAATCTGATAATTCTCCAATAGAATGGGGGAGAAAATGGTCTTATTATCCGATATTTTGGTCCTATATTTCCTTTGGATTATCTTTATTATGTGGGCTTCCATATTTTAATACAAATGCCTTATTAGCTCTCTTATGTTATATCTTTCCAATATCAATATATTTGCTAATAAAAGCTATTTTAACTAATTTAAAAGAGATCTATGCTTGTTTTTCAACCATTTTGGTTATTATCTTCTCTGGTTTATTTTACATATCTACAGATTATGGACATGGAAAAGCACCAAGTTTTATTGTTGATTGTGAATCTTTATTCTCTTACAAAACTATGTCGTATTTATGTCTTTTTATTGCTATTGCAATTTTCTTCAGTAGTCTAAAAACCACTAAAGATATTGAAATAAGTAGCAGAATTATTCATTTACTCAATGAATCTAATTTCCAAATTTTAATTGCACTCTTTTTATTAATCAGCTATATTCTCTATATGATTCCTTTATTAGCGGGATTTATCATAATTTTTATTTATTGTACAATCTCAGAAAAAAGAATTCACAATTTTAAATTATTTTCAATTATGATATTTTATTTTAATATATTTTTTATGGGATTGGATATTCTGATGGAATTTTACTTAAGTGATTCAGCATATTTTGCAATTGGATGGTTCTTTGAAACACTATTTATATTTAAATTCACACAATATATCCCAGCATATATTTTAGCATATTCGGTTCTGTGGCTTTTTTTCATAATCTTAAATTTAATCCAATTTAGGTTTGCTAAATCTTTAATTAAAAGATATTATAAACTTTTTAATAATTTTGATTTTACTTTTGTTTTTAAAATATTTTTAATAATTTTTACTTTGTTTTTAGTAACAGAGCTTATTATAATTAATTTAGAAGAATTTTTTCTTAAAACCAGATTTGATAATAAGTTAATATTTTTTTACTATTTAGATAAAATTTTTTTAAATATCGGATTTATTGGAATTACAGGTGTATATTTATCCTATTATTGCTATAAGAAAAAGAAAACCATATTCTTCTTTTTAGTTTCATGGATTATTGTTATCTTTTTAATTGGTTCTCTGCTCATATTTATTAATTCAATTATGAGTTTCTCTTTTTCAATTAGATATATTAAGAGTGAAAACTTTAAATCTATGGATTATTGGTATAATCGAACATGGATATATGCAGTTATCCCCCTATGTATATTATCTTCTATAGGATTGATAAAAATAGCAAAGATAATGAGGAATCATCCAAAATTCAAAAAAATTCTTTCTAATCCTAATAAAAGGAATATTTTAAAATTCTCATCATTATCTTTAATAATCATTTTAACATATTCAAATCTAATTATGGCTGGAATGTGGAATGGAAATGAAAATAATCGCCCAACAGATGAGGAAATTGAATTATTTAGTTGGATGTCTGAAAATATTTCTCCTGATTCTAATTTCCTAATAGATAACGAATATATTATCCGTGTAGGTATTTTTTCAATGGTGAATGGGCGGTACTTTTTCATTAATGATTATTTTGAGTCTGATTATAACCAAACTGAGAATATTGAACAAATTAAGGATTTAAAAGGAGATGATATTGAATATCTTTTAATACATGAAGATTATCTTTTTGGATCTTCTAACCGATCAAGATTTATAAGAAATTATTTAATACCTTATTTTTATAATGAAACAGAACACGAGACAAATCATTATAGATTATATTATGCTCCCTATTTTGATTAATCTCGAAGATAAGTGAAATTTAAATTTTTTAATTCTCTACTATTTAATACTTTAATATTTATTAGTAAGCTTTTACCTTTTTAGTTAAAGAAACGCATATATTTTTTAAAGACATTATATTAAAAAAAAAATTTAATTTTATGAGTAATTTTAATATATTAAAAACCAAACTTCTAAATACAAATTAGGGTAAGCATTTGTCGCATCATGTTTCTTATAATAAAATGGACAAACATCTAGAACGGATTAATAAAGAAAAGGATAGTTATTTTTTATCAATCATTCTTCCGGTCTATAATGAAGATAAGACAATTTGCTCAATTTTAAACAGTCTTCCTAATAAAGATTATATCGAAATTATTGCTATTGATGATAAATCTAACGATGATAGTATATGTGAGATTCAGAAAGCTCAAGAAAATCGTAATATAAAATTGTACAAGCATAGTAAAAATCAGGGCTATGGAAAGGCTATTTTAACAGGAATTAAAAACTCCAAGGGAAAAATTATAGTAACTATGGATGCGGATGGACAACATTCTCCTGAAGATATCTATACTTTAATTAAACCAATTTTAGATGGTGAAGCAGATTATACTATTGGTTCAAGATATCTTGGCACTTATCATTATAAATTACCCCTCTCGACAAGATTAGGAGAATTATTTGTCGAAAAGCTCATCCAGGTTTTTTTTAGACAAAGAATCGCAAGTAATCAAGGAGGTTTTCGAGCTATCGATCGAAAAATTATTAAAATTTTCGATAATATCCAATATCTAAATTATGCCTTTACAACTGAACTAATTATTCGAACAATTTTGTATGGATATAAAATAAAAGAATGTCCCATAAAATTAATGGATCGTGCTCATGGTAAATCAAGGATTATATTAAATAAATTGGCTTTAAATCTATTTTCTCTTATATTGAGATATATTTTAATAAAAATAAAAATGAAAACTTCTAGAATAAATGAGATTTCTTTTAAAAAAGAGCCTCTAATTTTTAAGGAAATAGTTTAGTTTTTTTTAAATCCTATTTTTAAGTTAGAAGTCATAATTCTTTAGATTTCTTATATCTCCAATAATTTTACTAGGATTTCCTGTAACAATGCTATAATCTGGAATGTCTTTGACTACAACAGTACCAGCTCCTATTAATGCATATTTTCCAATATGAATCTCTGGTAGTATTGTAGAGTTTGCACCTATCTTTGCAAATTCTCCAATAGTAGGGCCAATCAGATTTTCTTTCACAGTTTTGGATTTTGGATATTTAGCATTGGTAAGAACAACATTTGGTCCAATCCAGCAATCATGTTTAAGAATAGAATATTCCGGGATAAAACAGTTAGAATGTATACGAACATTATCTTCAATTATTATATGATGTTCTATATTAGAATGAGAACCAATACTCACATTATTACCAATCTTATTTTTTTCTCGAATAGTTACAAAATGACCCGTTTGAAAATTATCTCCAATTTCATTATCCGGATAAATTACTGTCGGTTCTCTAATAGTTGAATTTTTACCAATTTTATATTTTTTTTCTACCAATTGCTTTTATCTCCATAGATATTAAAAATAGATTCTTTTATTTTCTTTAATTGAATTAAATACCGCTTCGCATATTTTTATCGCTTTATATCCAACAATTCCATCTGTTTCTGGAATAGCTCGATTTTTTACACAATGTATAAAATGTAGAATTTCTTCTCTCAATGGTTCCTTGTATTCGATTACTATTTTATTAACGGCGTTCTCCTCTATCTCTAATAATGTTTTATTTTCGATATTTTGTTTTTTAATTTTTGTATCATAAATTACATATTCATTTGGTAATAAATAGTCAATAATTGCGCTCTTCTCCGAACCAATTATCACTAATTCTCTTTTTCTTCCATACACAGGGATATTCCAACTTTCCATCATATATGATTTTGCTCCGTTTGGAAACTCCATTGATATATTTACCATTTCTTCTACATCATCTTGATGAAATCGAGCACTATCTGCAATTAACGATATTGGATATTCTGTATTTAATAGGTAGCAAGATAAATCAAGTTCATGAACAGCTAAAGCATAAACAACACCCATGTCTTTTCTAGGTACACCTAGCGCAAACCGATAGGTGACAATCATGTTTATTTTTCCAAATTCACCTAAATCAATACGATTTTTTAAATCTTTTACAGCAGGATGATAACGAAAAAGGTGGCCAACCATTAAAATAGTATTTTTTTTATTCGCAATTTCAACTAAATCTTTTGCCCCCTCAGAGTTTAAGGTCATTGGTTTCTCGATAAAAACATCTTTTCCATTTTCTAAAAACTTTTTTGCGATTTTATAGTGAGTCGAAGAAGGAGTTGCAATTACAATAGCAGATATGTTGCTATCGCTCAGAATTTCTTCGATATTTGAAGTATATTCCAGATCATAATCTCCTGCTATTTGCTTGGCCCTTCCTTCATTAATATCACATAATTTCAAATAATCTATTTCTTTTTCAATTAAAAGCGCCTTATAATTACGAACATGATTTTTGCCCCAATAACCAGTACCTATAATTGCTATACCTACTATGATGATCTCCTCATGAAATTATTTATTTCTAATTTAATACGCGCTAGTTCCTCATCGTTCAAAAGGGGTGAGAGGGGTAAGGAGACTATTTTTTTAACTATTTCCTCAGTTACGGGTAATTTAGGTTGTTTCCCATATAAATCTTCAATAATAGGTTGTTTATGAACTGGAATAGGATAATAAAGACCTGTTGCAATTTTCCTCTCCTTGAAAAACTTAATAAATTCATCTCGATCTTCTAATTGAATCGTATAGACATAATAAGAACATTTGGCCCAATCTCTTTCGACAGGTAGCTTCACGTTTGAATACTGCCTTAAAAAATCATTATAAACCTGGACAATAATTCTTCTTCTTTCAATCCATTCAGATAAATGTTTTAATTGTAATTTACCTATGACTGCTTGAATTTCATTTAAACGAAAATTCAATCCTAAATTGGCATTCTCATATTTTGAAGATCGCCCATGATCTCTACGCAATTTCAAAATTTCACCGTATTTGTCATTATTAGTTACTATCATACCTCCATCACCTCCTACTGTCATAGACTTTGATGGAAAGAAGCTAAATACACCGAGATCTCCAAGAGCTCCAACTTTTTTATTTTTATATTCTGAGCCATGAGCTTGACAAGCATCTTCAATTACTTTGATATTTTTCTCCTTAGCAATCTCGAGTATCGGGTCCATATCGACGGGATTGCCATACAGATGCACTGGAGTTATAACTTTGGTTTTAGATGTTATTTTTTCTTTAACATCCTCAACGTCCATGCAATACGTATCTGGATCAACATCAACAAATACAGGTTTTGCTTTAAAAAATGCGAGAGGTGAAGCTGTTGCGATAAAGGTATGAGAGGGTAAAATTACCTCATCACCCGGTTTTAAATTCATTTCATAATAAGATAAGAATAAAGCAGCTGTACCTGAACTAACCCCTATAGCGTATTTTACTCCTAAATATTCTTTAAAATCATTTTCAAAAGCTTTAAGATTAGGGCCATTTATATAATACCCCGTGTCAAGTACTTTAATGACTTCATTTCTAATTACATCATCCATGTACATTTTAACTAGCTTAATTTCTTCCATCTGTTAATGACCATAAGTTTATAATTAGAGTAATTTGTAGATATATTCTCTAATATTTTAAGATATTTGAATTGTTTTAATGGGATTTATTAGTGTCCATCTTTACTTAGAAAAGAATGAGACCTAGAATTACTTTGGCTTACCCACCATTCTAAAATTAAAAAAAAGTAGTTAAAATTAATTATTAGCCTATTTTCACATTTTCTTTATAAATTTGATTTTAAAAAACTATAGATTTTATTTGTAATTACATTAATATCATAAATATTTAAAATTTCATTCTTTGCATTCTCGATGAGATTTTTAATGATTTTTGGATTATTTTTATAAAAAACTAATTGATCTAATAACTTATCTTTCTTAAATGGATTAAATAATAGTCCATTTATTTGGTTTTTAATTAAATCTTTATTGCCAATCGCATCTGATGCAATTACTAGTGTATTTGAACTCATTGCTTCTAAATTTGCATTTGAAATACCTTGAGCAAGAGCGGGATCTATTAAAACATCAATATTTGAATATATCTCTCTTTTATCTTTCTTATAACCACAGAGAATAATATTTTGATTTAAATTATGATCTTCAGTGAATTTCGAAATCCATTTACTCTCTGGACCTTTCCCATATATATATAATTTATCTAAAGGATATAAGGATAAATAATCTTTAAATGCATATAATAAAATTCTTATATTTTTAATTTGAACTAATCTTCCAACATACCCAAAATGGGAAATTTCGCGATTTTTTTTACTTAAATTATCAAAAATTCTAATATTAATACCATTAGGAATTTCTAAGATTCTTTCTTTTGGATACTTTAATTTTATCAAATCATGGAAAATTGTGTTATTTATTACTCTTATGAAATTAATTTTTCTAATTATGAATTTTTTAAAGAATTTATACCACGTATAATTGAGAATTCGAGTTCGAAGTTTATTTTCTTTCAGCATGGCAGTATCATTAATAAAACTAGTGAAATCTAAGGGGATCTTCATTAATATTGGAATTTTTTTTACAATTCGAACCAAGATAATCAAAGAATAAAAATAGGTTGAATTATGAATATTAATTAGGTTAATTGGAGTTCTTTTATGAATTTTTATGATTTTAATGGGCGATTTTAAAAGAAAATAAAGAAGATCAAGAAGAAAATTATTAAATTTGTGAATCCTGTATATTTTAATTCTATTCGATGTCGGAGTATATTCTGAATATCTTGTTATTAATGAAATATTTATATTTTTAATTTTTTCAAATGATTGAAGTAAAAGCAATATTTGATTACTAATTCCACCGACATTAAGGTTTAATTGTTTGTTGGCATGTGTATTTCCTATTATTATACATAAATGCATATATAACACTATAATAGTGAAATTGAGTAACTTAATTAAATACTATTGGAGAATTTTTATTTTTTTCTAATTCTAATAATTTTTTTTTCAGTAATTGAAATCATTAATACAATTTTATTGATTAGTGGAAATTTTTCAAATGTATTTTCGAAGAAATTTAATTCGTCTACTGTAATTTGAGAGAAAAAACCAATAAGGAATAAAAATACGATTATATAAAACGAGAATGCTATTGTCAATTTCAGCAATGTAAAAAGAATGATATCTTCATATATGTAAATTCCAAGGATATTGAATATTAAATAAGTTAGAAATCCACAAACGATTGAAATTAAAAATATAATGATAATATTATATAAATTAGAATATAATTTTTTTCCATATTTCTTTAACATCAATAAATTTCCAAAAAATACGCTGATAACCGTTCCAATTACGATTCCAAAAATTACACCTATTCCCCCATAAAAATTAATTAATATCAATGCTAAAACTAAACTTGCCAAAAAATTTAGCAATTCTAAAAGAAATACATAATTAGTTTTTTTTTGCCCATTCAAAAATGCAGGAATAGATAAATATCCGAAAGAACATAGTAAGAATATGATTAAATAAGTTGAGATAAAGGGAGATGCTTCTCTGTATTTCTCTCCAAAAATCAATGGAAAAGTATTGCCAGAAAATAAGACTAATAAAATGGTTACAGGCAAAATTAATAAAGAACAAAATTTTAAAGAAAATTGGAAAGTTTTAATTAATTTTTCTCTTTCATCTATATTATCCCAATCTTTTTTTGAAAAAATAGGAAAAAGTGTATATTTAATAGATTTTGTTAATATTCCCATAACTGAAGCACTTACTATAGCAACATTAAAATAACTTACTTCTGTTAAAAAACCATAAATTGTTAAGATTAATATGAAGCATTGAACGTGAATGCTAATAATTATTGAATATAAAAAAAGAGGATACCCATATCTCACCATTTCCGATAATTTTTTCCAATCTATTGATTCATTTTCAATATTTCCCTTAAAGAAGAGCTTTTTTAACAAAAACAAATAAATGATAACCACAATTAATGGCGCGAGAACGAAACCAATCATCGGACCAACTAATGTAAACCCAATTAGTATTAAAGTAAGGGTTAATACAGTTCTTAATGATGTTTGGAGGATTGTACCTATTTGAACCATTTTTGTATTTAAAGCACCCAAGAAAAAGGAATTTATTGTGTCATATAAGATATTGGCTATAATTCCAATTGAAGATAGTTGAATTAGTAAAACCATTCGTGCATCGTTAATATTATAAATGTTTTTAGCAATATAATTTGAAAAAATAATAATAAGTAATGTAAAGATTATGCTAATAGTGATTTTAATAATCAAGTTAATTTTTATGATATTTCTAACATCTTCATATTTCTCTTCCTTAATTTTTCTCGCGATGAAGTGAGTACTTGCATAATTTAAGCCTAATTCTGAAATTACAATCAAAATTGCCGGAATTATAAAAGCTATGGTGATGTAACTATATTCTTCAACCGAAATTAGTCTAATCATCAATATTGTCCCTATTGATGATATTGCAGAGGACATTAAATACCCCATCATTAGAATGTAGGAATTTTGTACAAATCTATCTCTTTCTTGTTGTTCCATTTTAATATCAAAGTCTTTTCTAACTTTAAAACTTAAGTATTTATAAAAAATGAGACAATGCATTAAATTTTCCATAATTTTGTAGAAGAAAATTGAAAAGAATACTAAAAATAGGCTTTCTTTTTTACTTTAATTTTTTAAGTTGTTAATTTTAAAAGAGTTAAGTATTTTTTAGATATTATTTATCAATTGAACTAAATCTCTATTAAAGTCTTTCATAATTTTTTCCCACCTGAATTTTTGATTAATCTTTTCAATGCCATTTTTTCCTAATTTCGTTCTTAAGCTTTTATCTTCTATTAAAATAGACAAATATTCAAATATATCTCTTTTTTTAAAATTTTTTTTTAAAACTAAACCCACATCATTATCCTTTATTATATCTGTTGAAATTGGCGCAGTAATAAAGGGTTTCATGCATGCCATATATTCTAAACATTTTACGGGAATCATATATCGCCAAATTGCATCATGTGTTATTCTACCAATACCTATATCACTATTATTAATAAAATAAGGGATTTCATAGTGAGGTTTTATCCCAAGTAAATGCACATTATTTGTTAGATTATTATTTTGTATATATTTTAACAGATTTTTTTCATATATTCCACTTCCAATAATTAAAAAATGAGTTTCTTTATAAGTTTTTAAAAGTTCTGGAAGAATTTTTACAATATATTGTAAATCATAGTCCCTAGAAATTTGACCAACAAAACTAATAATGGTATCACATCCATACTTATCTTTTAATTCCTCCTGATTCTTAAAAGGAAAGAATTCATTTACATCAATTCCATTATATTGAATTTTAAAGTTGATATTTTTTAATTTCTTAAAATGTAAAAAATATTTTTTCATTTCAGATGTAGTAACATAAAAAATATCAGAATTAAAGATAGAGTGATAAATTTTAGTATAAATTAAAGAATGAAAAATCTTAAATGGAAGAGAGAAAGTATATGTTGGAAAAAATATATCATGTGAACGTATTACATGGGGGATTTTAAATATTTTAGATGTATATCCTCCAACTACACTAGCATAATGATAGGCATGATATTGAGATAGGACCAAATCTGCCTTGAATTTTTGTTTTAATTTTAAAATGTATTTTAATAAATTGTCAAAATGAGAAAAAATTAAATTTAAGGGGACTTTAAAAAGATTACTTGAATAATTTATATGGACATAAGAATTGGGAGCCCATTTGAAATCATTAAAATCAGATGTTTTACTAAATACACTTGGACTTAATACTAAAATATGATGCCCGAATTTAGCTAGAAATTCTACAATTTTATACGAATTAAGCGCAGCCGCTCCAATACTAGGAGGAAAACCTTGCACAAAATATAAAATTTTCATATTTTAACTAATAAATTATGATTTTATACTTATTTTATAAAAATCTTAAAATTAATAAAATATTATTATAATTTCAAACTTAGATTATAACAATCATTAATATTTTTGTAAAGAAATAATTTGAAACTATTATTTAATAACTTTTTATCATGTATAAATAATATTTTTGGTGGATCTTACTGAATATTGGCATCTTTTTTATGCACCCACCGGGTGAAAGCATGGGCTCAATTTTTCGAGTAAGAAGTCTCTGCCAAGGATTAACCAAACTATCACATAAATGTTTTATCTTTACGCCTTTCCATTATTATCAAGATTGGGGGCCTCTAGTTAAATTTTTTACAGTCCCGGTTATAACTTCAGACGGAAAAATCTCAAAAAAGCTATATAAAATAGTGAGAAAGGTATTAGATATTCAAATTCTATCTAATATTACTGTGTTAAATCCAACTGTTTTAGATTTAACATTAATACGTATTTCTAACAGTCTTTTGAATGTTATCAAAGAATTTTCTATTGATATAGATGTAATGATAGGAGAGACTGAAATAGGCGGCTTAGTTTTAACTAAAATTAAAGATCAATTAAATTGTCCTATAATTGTTGATTATCAAAATTATTGGCCTGAAGAATTAGTTGATCATAAAATCATTAAGCGCTTTGGAAGAAAATATAATCATTTGATTACCTTAGAGAATGAAGTTATAAATAAGACAGATATGATTTTTACAGTAAGTAATACTCTAAAGAGTTTTTTGTTAAAAAATTTTAATCAAATAGATTCATCTAAAATAAAAACAGAAATAATTGGGGGTTTCCCAGTTTTAGAAAAACCTAAAGAAAAAAGTTTACCTCCAAAAATAATAAATGCTGGAATGGTTGTCCATAGAAGCAATTTTAAATTTTTTTTTGATTGTGTACCTTATATTTTAAAAAGTTATCCTAGTACTCAAATATATATTACAAAAAAGGGAGAGAAATTAAAAGAAACTATGAAGATGGCAAATAAAAAACATCTCAATATCAATTTTTATTGGAAGGACACACATCAAGAGTTTATTGAGTTATTAAGTCAATGTCATGTAGGAGTAGTTACTTCTACATATGAACTAACAAGAAAATTTGGATTTGTAACTAAAATTTATGATTATTTTTCTGTCGGTATACCTGTTGTTGGAAATGACATAGGAGGTTGGACAAAAATAATTGAAAAAGAAAGGTTAGGAATTTTATCAACAAATGATCCTAAAGATTTAGCTGAAAAAATAATTTTTTTCATTAAAAATCCAGATATAGGATATGAGTATGGGCAAAGAGCTATTAATTTTCTAAAAAAAAAACACAATGTGGTAATCTCTGCTCAAAATATAATAAATCATATAAATAATCTTTTATAACAAGGTTTATATATTCTTTTAAGTTAATATACAGCAAATTATATATAAGAATTATAGAAAAATTGAATTTAAGAAAGTAACATTAAGTTATTTCCTAAAAAAAATTCGTCTAATCAAATTAGAAAATACAACTTTGGGAAATAAAACGCTCGTATAATCACATTCTTTACAAATTCTTATTCTACTATTTCGTATCAATTCATTTCTTAATAGTACATATTTTTTATTTGACCATATCTCTATTAATCTATTTTTCTTAACATCTCCCATTATTTCATTAAATAACCAATCATTACAACAAAATAGAGCTTCTCCTTTAAAATTAATGTACATTTGTTCAAAAGGGCGATTACAGAATAAATTTAGAGGTGTTGGAGTCGTTCTCCCTTCCAT
Organism: Promethearchaeota archaeon; assembly: GCA_019058445.1. Lineage (GTDB taxonomy): Archaea > Asgardarchaeota > Lokiarchaeia > Sigyniarchaeales > SOKP01 > LW40-45. The sequence continues at coordinate 275,577 of JAHPZA010000010.1, forward strand.
AAGCCCAGATCTATTCGACATCTTCTTAATACTGGGAAAAAAACGATATATTTTTATTTTTTTTTGATTAGCTGCATAACAAATAAAGGTCTTTATTTCGGATTCAACTGTATAACATTCCTCAGTTTTTACATTATTAAATTGAACCATTGAATAATCATTAATTCTTATAAAAGTCAATCCAACATTAAATAAATTGCATAATAAACCATTTGTTAAATTAGTTCCATTAGAATATAATCCAATAATCGCATTAGGACAATTTTTATTAGCTATTTGGACAAATTCTACAATTCTTTTGTCTAACAATGGTTCATTTTGTAAATACAGCATTATTTCACCCCTGTAATTTAATTCTGAAAGTTCATGGATAATTTTGTTAAACACATCTAATGACATTTTACCATGTTCCCTCTTTATCTTATTATTAGGACAAAATTGACAATTTAGATTGCAATAGGTTTGTGTCTGAATTTGTATAGAATGGAAAAGATCTTTGGTTTGATCAAATTTTCGATAATTTAATTTAACAAATTCGATAAAAGGTTTAATTATTAGTTTTTTAATATTCCAATTAGAATTTTGATATAATAGATAATAGTATTTAAATAAATAATTAAGATAGATTTTATTTATAAGATTTTTAAAGAAGCTCATCATTTTTTCAAATTTAAAATAATATATCTTTTAAATTATCTAAATAACTTAATTTTTATGGTTTTTAATAACGTCTTTTCTTATTATTTGAGAGAATTTTTAAATTTTTAAGCATTTTTTAATGTATGGATGATTTGAATACTTCTACCTTACTTTATATTACGCAAACAAGACAAAAAAACCTTGATAAACTAATTGGACATAGATTTACTGAAGCTTTTTCATGGAGGTATTATTTTAAGAGAGTTATTGTTTTATTTTACTCATCTACAAATAATTATCTTTTTAAAAAAATACATAGTAATACGTATACGATTGGAATACCATTTGATTTATCATCTTCAACTGGGAAAAGTATTTTTAATCTCGGGAAAAATTATTTAAATTTATTAGTATTTTTGTTTAAACTTACAAAAATAATTAAAATTGATATGATTAGATTAGAGAATATTGTTATATCGGGACCACCAATATTCGTAATAAGTAAAATTAAAAAAATTCCACATGTTCTATGGTTAGGTGGTTATGAAAGAAAAGCAATATTCGCAAAATACAAAAAAAATTTATTGACTTGGTTTATATCAAAAATTATTGTTATTTTTGAATCAATAATTTTCAGGAATGCTAATTTTGTTTATCCTGTATCAGATGAACTTTTAGATTTAGTAAAAAAAAGATTTGTTAAAAATGTTTTTTTAAGTCCCAATTATATAGATTTATCCCTTTTTAGTGATCACCATGAAAATGAACAAACTATAGAAAATAAGATTTCCCTATTGTATGTTGGAAGATTTGAAGAAGAAAAAGGAATAAAAATTCTTATAAAATCAATAAAAATCTTATTAAAAGAAACTAATAATTTTGAATTAAATTTAGTTGGTGATGGCTCACTTAAAGATTGGATAGTCAATTTTATTGAGAGAAATAATATTAAAAATATAAGACTTCTTGGATTAATAGATTATAAAGATATGCCTAATATTTATAATATGGCAGACGTGTTTATTTTACCATCAATAACAGAAGGTTCACCAGGATCGATAATTGAGGCAATGGGATGTGGAACTGCTACAATCTGCACTGCTGTTGGAGAATGTCCAAAAATAATTAAAGATGGTATTGATGGGATTATAATAGAACCAAATGATCCTCAAAAACTAGCAGAGGCAATTATATATCTTATTAATAATAGAGATTTAATTACAAAATTTAGGAAAAATGGAAGACTTTCTGCTATTAGACGGACAAAGAATTATATAAAAATACATAAATATGTTTATGAACAAATTTTAAAAACTTTTAAGGTTTAGAATTTATACAATATAATAACTGAAGGAATTCTATCATGGAGTATCTTATAGGGGGATATATAGAAAATCCTCAACTATTGATTGAGAAAACTTTAAAATTTTTTGAGAAAAGATTTTCTCAACCTGTTGTATTTGAAGGAATCACCAAAAGTAATTCTTTTATGGGTATTATTAAAGAAAAGTCAAAAAAAACGAATGTTAATATTTGGTTTTTTGATGAGTGTAAGTTATTTAAAAGCTTATATTATAGTAAGATCCCAGAAAATATAAAAGGAAAAAAATCTGATAAGGATCATCGAATAGAATTAGCTAATTTAAAAAATGATTATATTTTTGTCAATTATGATGAACAAAAAGGAATAAAAGTTTATAAGGATATATTTGCACGTGAAAAAGTATATTATACAATAAACAAGCCATATTTATTCAGTACTTCTTTAAAATTATTAATTTTTTTATTGGAGAAACCAAATTTCAATTATATATCATTAGGACGTTATTTAGGATCTGGTTTAAACAACGGAAATGAAACTATCTTTAAAGAAATTAACAGATTAGAACTTGGAGAGAATTTATATATTAACTCAGATAATATCAAAGTATTTAAAACTTGGATACCATCAAAAGAATTTTTTAAAATATCAAACCACACTGTATTAGATACTCAATACTGGGTTGATTATATTTATGATACGTTAAAAGAAACCTTAGACTTACCAACTGAGCAACCAATTTTATCAATGATGAGTGGTGGTTTAGATTCAACTGTTCTTACTTCGATTTTTAAAAAAGAATACGAAACTCCTATTGAAGCATTAACAGTCTTTGTTCCTGGTTATAATGAAGAAGAAGTTGAAAAAGCAAGAGAAATAGCTGAATATATTGATATTCCTCATTTTATTAATGAAATAAAAATCAGAGATTATGAAAGTTTTATAAATACTTCTACGGAAATATTTAATATCTTAGAAGAACCAATGGGAGGAACAGCATATTTTTCAAGATTTTCGGGATACCATGAAATTAATAAATTAGCTAAAAAAAATTCTATGATTGGTGAGGGTGCTGGTGAATCAATGAGTTACTTAAGACACCATGTCTTAAATAATTTTAAAAGAACTTCCTATTTATTTCATATACCCAGAAAAATGAGAATTCATGCTTCTAGATTATTACATCATTTTTATTATCCGTCTTTTAAGATTACTAATTTATTGAAAAATAAGAATACAATAAATTCTATTGATATTTTGCTTAATTCTAATTTTTTAGACACTAATTCTAAATTTCAAACTTTTATGACTTCTGTTCAATTTACCCATATGGAAGATGTTTTTAAATTAACTCGTCGTAGATTAAGTTTAGATGTATATTCAGATGTGAATGTAAACATTTATAACTCTTATCCTTATAATGATTATAATAAATTTGGATATCAACTCTTATATTTAAGTCCAAATGGAGATCCTTTAATTTCTAGTGTTTTATCCAGTTATTATGATCTAAAACTATATATTCCTTTTAATTCAGATCTATCTTTTAAAAAGCTTATACCTTTACCACCTTATATTAAATTAACTGGAGAAGGTTATAGAAGTCGATATAAATGGATTGTTCGTGAAATGGCAATGAGAAAAAGACTTTTACCTGAAAAATATTTTGAGTGGAAACCAAAGTATGGTTTAAGGCAGGAGTTTTTCAATCCAGATTCGTTCAATACTGTTAAAACCTATGCCCTTGATATAATTAAAACATTGAATCCTGAATTCTACCTTAATTTAAATAGTTTTAAAAACTTTTTTAAAAAATCAACTTTAAAGAGAATAAAACATCACTCATCTGAATATTTGAAATTTAATATTTGGCTTGGATTTTTAGGATGGTTAGCTTCAATTTCTTAATCTATTAATCTATTATTAATCCCTATAAATATAGGGTTTATATCTTAATTTATATCTAAATTTATTGATATATTTGAAAATTCACTAAATGAGGAAGTTTTACTAAATACTCCCGGGAATAAAACTAATACTTTATGTCCATATTTAGCAAGATATTCAACGATTTTAAACGCATTAAGTGCTACTGCCCCAATACTTGGAGGAAAATCCATGGACTATGGATAAAATATTCATTTTTTAAACCAAAGAGTATTTATACGTTTATAGATACTAATTATTTTTAACAAAATTTAAAGTTAGTTAAATTTAAAATGTGACGAGAATTGGACAGATCTCTAGATTTTATCCTTAATTTTAAATCAAATGACTTGTCAGAAATAATTTAAAATATATTTAATTCTAAAAAGTATTTAATTTATAAAAATTAGAATAGAAATTTACCTTTAAGAAAAGAGATTTTAGATTTAGAAATAATGTCCGAAGAGAACTCGGTTATCATAAAGTCAAGTTTTCGAAATCTAAGGAAAAAAATATCCGAATTATCTCATCTCGATTTAGTTCAAGAATTTTTTTATGCTGGAATCGGGATACTCCCTTTCCTGATTTTATATAGTTTTCTTCCGAGTAGTTATTGGGAAGAACCCTACAGAAATATAATTTGTGCCATCATAATCTTATCCTTTTTTATGGTTTTTATTATATTAAACCAACCAACCTCCCAATTAAAAGTCTTGAAGGTAAATTATAAGAGAAATATTATTCTTTTTACAGTTTGTAATCTTGCAATTTTAACTTTCTTATTTTTTAGAACGGATTTTGGGTATTATGGTTTGTATGCAGATAATTATTATCGTACAGCTTATGTTACTCAAATGGCTTATAGCATGTATCCTCAGGACATGGCCATTAAAGGTTATTCGGCTTTTATGGCTCCTTTGTATTGGTATATACTAGCTTTAATCGCAGTACTATTTCACATCGAACCATACAAAATGATACGAATTGGATTTCTTATCTCATACTACATATTACCGATACTCTTGTATGAGGTTTGGAAAAAGTTAGTAGACAAAAAATCATCTTTTTATATAACAGCTATTTTTTTTACCTTCATCGCTAATTTTAATGAAATAACTTGGATTGATCATTTAATTGGATATGCATTCTTCGTTCCATTTTTTATATATTATTTTGAAAACTATAAAAATAAAGATTTTATAAAGAAAGATTATATTATCGCAGGGCTCCTCGGATCTTTACTGATATGTACTTTTTATTTATATTTTATACTAGTTCCTATTTATTTAATGATAGTTTTTATTCAAAGTAAACTAAAAAAAGAGCTCTATGAATTTAAACGGAAACTAATAAGAATTTCTCATATTACAATCTTCATTATTTTATTTAGTTTATGGTTTTGGGTCCCATTAACAATAAATATAATTCTTATAGGCTATGAGAACCATCAAAACCTTTTTTTTCCGAATTATGCTTTAGACATGCCTTTTGAAGCTTATTTAAAATTTAATTTATTTAGTATAGTATTGATATTAGGAGTAATATTTATCTTAATGAATTACAGTACTTCAAAATTCCTGAATATTCTTGGAAATCTTATATTATCAGTCTATATCCTCTATTTATTAGGATTTGTAGGATTACTAATTGGGTTTCCTCTAGTGCATTACAGAGTTTTAGTAGTATCTCATTATGTTATTTTAATTGCTTTTAGTATATTCTATATAAAATTCTTCCAAATTTTAAGAGAAAGCAATATAATTGTCCAATTTAAGAAAAAGATTAATTTAAAAACTGTTGAGATATATATCATTATAATTATCATATTTTACCAAAATTATGAGAATACGGTAAAACTTTATAAATCAGAAGGTTATAAACGTAGTGTTAACGAGGAAATTCCAGATGAAGTTGAGATATTTCGTGAATTAGATTATAAAGATAAAGTTTTTTTAACACAATATTATGAAGTTGCTGCATATTTACCTATTTATCTATTTGTTGTTTATAATACCCATTTTAGTCATCCTAGTGCGTTAAATAATGAAAGAATAAAGTTCTTAAAAGATTTATCCGAATGTAAGTCATCAAAAGAATTTTATGATAAAATAATGAATAATAAGTTTGGTCCCATTGATTATTTTATTCTTGAACCTACAAATGATAATGAAACTGAATATCTATTTGATACGGCTGAAATAGAGTATTATCCAAATCGCTGGAATGTAAAAATAACTTTTGATGCAGAACTTTTTGAAAGCAGTAGTTATTTTGAGAGACATAAAATTAAAGAAGTAATTATTTATAAGACAATTTATTAAGAAAATATAAGCATAATGTTAGTTGGTACAAAAGATTATTTCCTGAATTTTTTACTAGTTTGTCTAATCTTTTATTTATTTGTCATCTTAATCTCTGTTTTTGGATTTATTTTTATATACTATATTCGAAAAATAAACAAGAAAGATTGGGAATTAAATTTCATAGAAACATTCATAATTAGTTTTGCCATCGGCTTATCTATATACATTTCTTATTGTTTTATATTAGATATTTTCAAATTTTATAATTTTTTCTCTGGATACTACATATTTGCTATAATTGATGCCTACTTTATTTGGTATTTAATATATCGAGGAGAAATTAATAGTAAACAGATTTCAAATTATTTTTCCTCTTTAATAAAAAAAATCAAAACCCAAACTAAACAGACAATTACACTAATCCTTATTCTAATTTTCGTATTCTGTTGGCAAATATGGGTTCAGTGGGAAATAATAACCAGTGAGTATGCCATTCCTTCCAGAGATACCTACGTTTGGCTAGGACAGTCATGGTATTTATTAGAAAACGGTTATCTTTGGAGAGAACATATGCCACTCCATTATCCGAAAGGATATACCTTTTATCTGGCTGGACCAGAGCTAATTTATCCCGATTGGCGTTTAGCATATTTTTATATGAAGTTTGGAGGAATACCTTTTTTTTCCTTTTATATTTTTGTTGTTTTTATTATTTTAAAGCGTTTATTCCAACTAAATTATATGATTTTCATAGGTTTATTATTAATTTTGATATCTAACTACTTATATTCTAGCTTTGATTCTTTCGTTTCATCCTCAATTCCCACTTTATTAATTCTAATATCTTTAATTATTTTTATTTCGAAATCACCATTTTATCTTACAGGATTTTTTATATCAGTAATTTTCCTTTTTAATGCAATATTTGGATTATTTTACCTAATGATAATTATTCCATTGCTTTTTATAAAATTTTTATCTGTAAAACGAGAATATAGTAAATTTATAGTTAATTTTATTGGAAAAACAGGGATTATCACAGTAACTTTATTGATATCCTACGTAATTCATACTATTATTGTTCAAAATGTTTCCATTTTTGATATAATATATGCATATTTATTTGAATTTGGATATCTAAATACTAATATCTCTAATAGAATTGTTTTAACAGGATCAACCCCTGTTATCTTACAATTTAGGTATATTTTAAGAGATTTATTTCCCCATAATGATATTATTTCTCAATTTTTAGACATTGAAAAGAAAGTGTTATCTTATTTCTTTATATTTGTTTTAATAAGTTTGTTCTTACCTACAAAACGATTTTTTAATAAAAAATATCGAGATTTTATTAACCTAGCAAAAATTGCAGTTTTAGTAATCATTACTTTCTACGTGGCAGAAATAATTTTTGAAGATTCTTCAAATATTTTTGCTCAAAGCATACCGTGGTTTAAGTGGAGAGCTTTAGAGGCTTTTGCTGCACCCTCAATCATTTTATGTTGTTTTGTAATTGAAAAGGTTATTGAAAAGACAAATAAGCTTACATTTTACTTGTTCAATAAAAGTAGACTATATAAAAACCTCATAAGAAATACAACAATCTCAAAATTCGTTAGAATCGAAAATATTGTGATATCTTTATTGATAATTTCAAGCTTAGCCACCCTTGTAAGTCAACAAAGGATTTATACCAGTTATTATTTTGAAAAAGATCAAATTGATACAATTTTCTACATTAAAGAAAATATTCCCGATGAATCCAAAATCTTAGTTTCGGATTTTAATGATGGCCCTAATTGTCTTTATAATTTACTAAGCACCTATAAAGTCTACAAATGGGATTTTGAATTCAGCGAAAATACATTTAATGAAACTATTGAATATATCATTGATAAGGGGATTGATTATATTTTGTTGGATTACACCATGATTAATTCTACTGAAAAGGGTTTTTTTACCAGCTATTACTATTTTGATGATTTGTATGAAAATGATTATGATATCATTTTTGAAGTTGAAATTAAGACTTAAAAGAAGCACGGTCCCTCTTGAGTTCAATCTTATCAATTCCAACAGCAAAAAGAAATAAACTATAATTTAGTAAATAAAAAGAAAATCTTTTTTTCTAACTTATATTGAAGTTCCCTTCTTAAAATAAAAATGAGAATAAATCCCAGAAGGAATTTTGTTTGATTTACAAATAAATATAAGATTAAATTTCCATTTGAAATTGCAAATAAAAAAATAAATCTATGAAATAACTATTACTTTAAATAATTTTAATGAGATTTAAGATTTATTTTAATTCTTTATTTTTTTTGCTTTTATTTGGTATAATTCCCGTATTCTTCGACTGTATTTGGAAGATGGGGGGAAAAATCTTGTAGATTTTCGATTAAATCATCCCATTCTTCTGGATCAACCGCATAAAAAGTAACTTTACTAGAATAACATACAACATTTCTTGAGATTTTCCAAGATCCCGCCTTAATCCATTCTGAAGGGATTTCATAGCCAAAATAATTGCTTTCATAAACTATAGCAATTTTGACTCCTTTTTGCTTTGCTAATTTATAGACGGTATCTGTATCTAAATCATCATTAACAATTTCATTTGCTGAGTCAATATCACCCAATCCCCATAGATCCACACACTCAATGTCAGAGAGATAATCGATAGCACCAATATCATTTGCAGCAACGCATTCTTCATTATAATATTCACGAAGAAAAAGACCCATTTGATACTGTTGTTCATAAATATTATTTGTCGCCTGAGGAATATCAGGTATAGTTTCGATTGCTCTATAGCTAAGAGGTGTGAAAAAAGAAATAAGGATAATAATAATCGTTAATAATCTAAAAAAACCGTATTCAAATGCTTCATTTTTTTTGAAAAGATAGTTTTTAAGTGCTTCAAATGAAAGAAATGGGGGAATTTTGTTCGATATTGATGTAAATATTAGAACTATACCAATTGTTAGTAAATATGCGTCGTACCTGGATTCATATATGCCTCTTATACATACAGTTGCAAAAAAAAGTTGACAGACTGAAGTAAACATAAAAATTAGAGCAAATATGGCCCGTTCATTCCATATATCTTTTGTCTTAAAGCATTTAGTATAAAATATGATTAATGCAATTATAAAAAAAATCAGTAGATGTGGAGCATAAAGATACATACCCATAGGATTAAACACTTTTAACTTATTGTCTAAGGAGGAAGAATTAAAATCTATAAGAGATCCTTTTATCACAACTGGATTTGGAAAAAAATACCATCCATAAGATAATGAAATTATCCCATAGATTATAATAGGAAGGAAGCCAAATAACGCTATGAGAAAAAAAAACCTATAATGCTTTTTGAGTAAGAAAAGGAAACAAACTATGATGATTAGAAACATCCCTTCAAATCTTATCATTGTAACTAATGGAGCCAATAATAATAATCGAAATTTATCCTTAGAAGAAAATATTTTATTTTTATTTGTATCAACATTAGAGAGCAATTGTGCTGTAATTACTACGAAAATCAAATCTATTACATTCTGCATAGTATGTTCTAAACCAATAAAAACCAATGAGTGCAAAGGAAGAAAAAAAATAATGCACAATATTCCAACAAAAGTAGCATAAGGGGGAAGGTGAGTTTTCATCTTTAGAATGTAATAAATCCCATAAATTAACAGATGAGCAAAAATAAGATTAATTATTAGAGGAATTAGTTCATAAGGGCCGAAAATAAGAAATAATAATGAAATTAACAAAGTATACAAAAGAGAGGATGAAGATGACGAAAATTCTTTTTTATTTACTCCCCATACTCCATGTTGTGAAAAATTTTTTGCAATTGCCATATGAATATATGCGTCATCTAAAGAGTATATGAAATGTCCTTTATTTAGATGTAAAGAAAAAAGAAGTAATATAATCATTATTATCCAGAAAATGGCTAAATTGGAATAAAACTCCCAATTTTTTTTAATGTCCCTTAAACTATAATCCCTTTTAATATAATCTTGAGTTTGTTTAATCAAAAAACTTCACAACTATAGAATTTAAATTTGCGGTATCCTCATACAAAGATTCTTTTGAATTTAAAAGATTATTTATTATTTTATTTTAAACTATATCTGTTAAAATTAATATTAAATTAAATTTATTTTGTAGATGAGTATCCAGAGGGTTATTTTATAATCTGTAGTAAGAAATAAAGTAAATTTATTAAAAATCGATTTATTATAATGTTTGGAATAATTACGTAAAAATCTATATAAAAGTTACTTTAAAATTATTTTAGAAAATATCGAGGAATTTTTAGTGCCACACAAAAAATATACTATGAAAAATGTACCACAGGGTAAAAAAAAGAGAGAATTATTCCAAATCTTATTTTTGGGTTTTATTTCCTTTTCACTAATTTTCTATTTTTATTATATTAGTGATACTTTGACAGTTCCAACGAACTTACCGAAAGTCTACATTACTTGTAATTCTGATATTAGTAAAAATCGTTATAGAGAATGTGTAATTGAAGTAGAATATGATTCTACATTAGCAGATGTTAGACTAAGAGGCAATGCTAAAACAAGATACGATAAGAAAGAATACCGAGTACGACTATATCAACCGAAATCGTTTGTAGGAATGCGTCGTGACGATGACTGGCAACTTTTTGCAATGTATGATGACTTTACATATATGAGAACTAAGTTAGCATTCGATGTATGGCGTAGTCTGGAGCCTTCAAATCCAACGGCTATTTTACCAGACTCGGAATATGTAAATCTTTATTTAAACAATGAATACAAAGGTCTTTATTTATTAGCAGAAAAAAATGATAGGAGATTATTCGGATTGGATCACCCAAGAAATAATACAGATTCGAGTTTAATATTTCAAGCTGAACCCTTTACACTGCTTAGAGAATATGATAAAGATGTCTGGCAACAAGACCTCCCAGATCCTGAAAATGTCAACATCATAGATGAGATATTAACTAACTTAATTTATTTTATCAATAATACATCTAATGAGGATTTTTTTAATCCAGTTTCGGGGATTTATTCAATTTTTTATAAACAAAACTTAATAGATTTTTTTATATTTAATCTTTTCATACTTCATGGGGATTTTTGGCATCATAATTATTTTATTGTTAGAAATACTAATCCCAGTAAATTCTTTATGATTCCATGGGATTTTGATATAAGTTTTGGTCAAGCAGCTGAACATATTTATAGCGCTAATGAGAATCCAGAATCAGAAATTAGACGAGTAAATGAATTATTTCGTCGTTTACTAGATTATGAAGAATTTAGGGCAGATTGTAAAAATCGATGGATAAATCTTAGAAATAATCTTTGGACAAATGGATTTTTTGAAGATCTGATTTTAGATAATTATGAAGAAATAAAAGATAGTTTACCACTTGATTGGAATATGTGGTATTCTAAAATAGATGATAAAAATTATATAAAAATTCTAATTGAATGGATACCTGAGCGTTTAGAATATTGCGATTCTTATTTCTCTCAATTTTAAATAAAAGAATTGCATAATTTTAACAGGTATCTCTTGATTTTTATATTTCTACGGAACTACTACCCTCAATTACTTTTACATGAGTAATATATTTGAAATTTTGAATTTCTCTTAAAAGTTGAGCCTTAGGAGTGAGTTTATCTTCAAAGATTTCTCTACTTTTTCTAAAACTCGTTAATGAGAACAAGGGCGATTTTTGTTTAAAAGTAACGATAAAACTAAGACGATTTGTTTTCTCATCGACAGAATCAACACCTAATAAAGAATAGTATTTCAAATAAGAGATAAAGATTGGAGTTAAGATTTTAGCATAATCTTTATCAACAGGGAAGTACATCTCTAAAATATCTTGAGCTAACCCTTTTTGACCAAATTGAGTATAGGTCAGGAAATACATTAGACCACAGCCGACAAAGGTACCAATCATTGCTAAAGGATAAAACCTTGTGCCACAAGCCATACCAATGGCCATAACAAAGAAAATAAACCCTACATCTCTGCTATCTTTTACAGCATTTCTAAACCGAACGATAGAGAGTGCTCCGAGTAAAGTAAATGCACGAGCGATGTTTGTTCCGATTATTAACATTACCATTGCAACAATCATTCCAATGAGTACTAAATTCTGCGTAAAAGTTTGAGAATAACTTACTCCTCTATGAGTTCCTCTATAAGTTATTGCAATAATAATGCTTAAAACTAGACTCCAGAAAAGGACAAGAAGGACATCCATTAAATCTATTTCAGTCCCTAAATTACGGAAAGATTGTTCCATAAAGATCGTAAAAAAATCTTGAAATATCATATAAAAAACACCAATTTTGTATTATAAAAAAACTTTATTAAACAATACTCAGTATTATTCCACGCTCTAAACCACTGGCAAATTTGCTCATTTTTTGTTGGAGAATATTATTTCTTTGAAGCATTTTAACTGCCCAATGAGGGATAAAACTATTGAATTTAATTTCCATTATGGATACATTAGGAGAAACTACATACTTAGAACCATTTCCAACATGAAGATCAAAGTTAAAATATCGGACTCTAACATTTGTATCAAATGTTATCCTAAATCTATTCTCCAATCTATCCATATATGGTTGCCTATCATAGCAGACAACACAAACGGGTTGTAAACTATATCTCTTATATAGATACCAAATTTCATCTAAATTTACTTTATCTTCCTTACTAGCGTTCTCATAGAAGTTTTGTGCTTCAGGAGTTGTGTTATCAATAATTTTGAAAGCATCATTAAATGGAACAAGAACTCTATTTTTAGATACATTTTCATTATTTTTTTTTTTTAGCTCGATAAAAACCAATTCATCATCCCCGTTTTGAAAATCGGGGTAGAACCGTATCCTTAATTTTATTCTCGTCTTAATTCCATTAGTTTTTTCAAAAAAAGATTTTTTGAATGGTGAGTCAAAATATACACTTCTCACTTCATAATGATGATTGTTAGTAACATGTGTATCTAATTTCATAAAAGGTTGGATTTGTCTAATTACATTATTTTGCTGTATCATTGAAAGTTGATACTTAATCTCAAATCGATTGAAATATTTTTGCTGCAATTTTATCTTACACTCTATACTCTTTAATACAACAATTTAAGTAATTAATAGTGTAATAAAAATTTCTTTTTTTATATTTAATCCATTTAATTAAAAGTCTGAAGTGTTTAGGATATATCGCTCAAAAGTCGTTAATTTCGATTATTTTAATAAAAATCAAATGAGATAATAAGGATTTTAACCAAAACACTCTAATTATAATTTAGGAGGCATAAAGTTAAAAGTGTGCATTATTTATGAAAATTTAAGATATATGATAATGATGAAACTTGGTTCAAAATCTTCATGATTAAATCAAAGATCTTAATAACCAAATTACCAATGCACCGACGGAAAAAGGAAGTATTGGTGCTATTTACTACAGGAATTCTCGCGTTTTCAGCAATTTTTTTTTATTCCTATATCTTGTATTCCCAATTAAGTCTTTTGGAATTTCCTAGAATAAATATTACATGTGATGATGAAAGCCTTACTAATGAAGAGTATATAAATTGTACCTTTGAACTAGAAAATGAGGAGGATTCTGAAAGAATCCTACTCTTAAATTCTAAGATTCGAATTAGGGGATCAGGATCAGGCGGAGGAGTTCATCGATGGCCAAAAAAGGGATATCGTATTGAATTATCTCAGCAAGTGTCATTATTAGGAATGAGAAAGGAAGATGATTGGATTTTATTTGCTTTATATACAGATTATCCGAGGATGAGAATTAAGCACTCCATGGATATTTGGCGGAGTTTAGAGTCGAGTGATCCAACTGCTATTTTACCAGAATCCGAATACGTTATTTTATATCTTAACGGTGAATTTCAGGGGCTTTATTTACTTGCAGAAAAAAATAATAGAAGACTATTCGGACTTGATGATGCAACAAATAATATTAATTCTAGTCTCATCATTCAAGCGGGACCGAATGCTTTTTTTACGGAATATGATGAAACTGAATGGGAACAAGACTGGCCAAATGAGGATGACGATATATTTATTAAAGATAAAATTATGACTGAATTAATAGATTTTATTAACAATTCTAAAGATGAAGAATTTTTTAATGACAAAAAGGGTATTTATAGTATTTTTGATAAGCAAAATTTAATTGATTTTTATGTATATAATTACTTCATACTCCATGAAGATTTTTGGAGGAAAAATTATTTTATCGTCAGAAATAGCGAACCAAGCAAATTTTTTTTAGTTCCATGGGATTTTGATCACGCACTAGGACAGTATATGGATAAAACATATCCTTTTTATATGGATCCTGAATCTGAACTTAGAAAAAACAATGAATTATATAATCGTCTTTTAGATAATAAAGAATTCAGAATGGAATGTAAGCTACGTTGGTTTCAATTAAGAGAAGAACTGTGGACTGAAGAGTTTTTCTTAGAGATGTGTGAAGATTATTATGAAACAATAAAGCCTATTTTGGAATATGATACAAGTGTATGGAATCCTTTTTTGATAAAAGAAAGTTGGAATAATGATGTGGATGAATCTGTCTCAGAATTGATTGAGTGGATTCCTAACAGAATTGAATTTTGTGATGATTATTTTGCTCAATTTTAGAAAAATAACTTAAATGATTTTTTTTAACTTCACTATTTATAATATCCAATTTCTTGCATATCAATAGCCAGAGCAAAAATAAGAATTAAGAGTTTATTTTTTTCATTTAAAGGAAATTGATTTTTTTCAAAATATATTGCTATGGGAAATATCAGAAAAGGATATATATAAGAACACACCTCTATTAATGCTAAAAACTAATAGATACATAATTAGTAACTAAATTATAGTTACTCAAGTTAAAAAAGTAAGTAAAATATTAATGAATTGGAGAATTAAAACAATGGAGAAAAGCTTTTCAATTTCTAAAAAAATAACAAAAGAAGATATCCAGAAGTTTATTGAAATTAGTGGTGATGACAATCCTGTTCATACAGATGAAAATTTTGCTAAGAGAACAATTTTTAGAAAACCTATAGCACACGGCTTAATTTCTGCTTCTTTAATATCCTGTGGTTTAACTAAACTTATGGGAGAAGGAAATATTTGGCTCACTCAAGATTTAAAATTTGAAAAACCAGTATATATAGGTGATGAGATAACAGCAAATCTGAAAATTGTAAACATTGATTCGAATAAAGTATATAAAATTGAAACTACTTTGACAAACCAAAACGGAAAAGTTGTTATTAGCGGTTTTGCTGAATGCAAACTTTTCCCCGTTAAAAAGACTTAATTTGTTAGTTTAATTATAAAAATTGAAGAATTGATGCAAAATATTAAATTACCTTATTATCTTTCTTTCGATAAATTGCTATACTCAACAAACCTATATGGTTATGAATATAATTTTTATACTGCTATGATAAGCAATAACTTCATTTTAATTGGTCATAGCTCAAAAAACCCTAAAAAAGGAAATAGGCAGAAAGCAATCAATAAAATATTAAAAAGTAGGTTAATTTGGAATAAATCTGAATTAAAAGCTCTCAATTTAATCTTAGGGGAGAAGCAATTATATAAAATTACCGAATGGATTTTAACTAGAATATTATTAAAGTTAGGATTAATTTTATTCTGGAAGGAATGCGATACTAATATAAAATGTTCCATAAAAGAGATCTCACTAGAGAAAAATCACTTGAATAAGCCAAATATTAAAATTATTTCAAATAACAATACTTTATCAAACCATAAATCTTTCGTATCAATTTCACACTCTAAAAAAGAAGTTTTTGTAGCTCTATGCAATAATCCCATTGGAATTGATACTGAACTAATAGATAATCATTCGGAATCCTGGGAAAACAAAATCGTTTCAGAACTAGAAATTATAAATCTAAGTTATTTGCTAAAAAAATGCTGTGATTTATCGAAAGAAACAATACTTACGATCATATGGGCTCTAAAAGAATCAACATTAAAGATCCAAGATGAGATTTCAATAGGTTCTTTACCAGAAATAGTTATTAGTATAGATAATAATAGAATAATAACTAGAGCTCCCACAAACAATAGAATCTATTATAACTATATTTCATTTAATAATGATTCTGTCTTAGTACTAACGATTTAAAGATTCTAATTAAATTTACCTTCCAATATAGACTGTAACCCAGTTAACTAATCTTGACAAGAATAGCATTCCATCCCATGGGGAATCAAATAAATGCATTTGTCCCAGATTTACACACCGAGATACTCCCCGCATTGTAACTTGATTCGCGAAATCAAGTAATTTAGATTTGTTTTCTATAGCGCAACCTATAGTTTGGACTTTTTTAGTAATTAAAGGGATAAGTTGCTGTATGGAATCTATCTGCTTAATAAATATTGTTCTAGATTCAACAGGTTCCTCTAATGTCAAATCATTATTTATTAAAATTGTCCAATCATTTTCCCAAGGACAAATTACCGATTTTGAGGGACTCAGAGCGTAATCTGCTCTTACATTTATGATTTTTGTGGTTATATATTGATCAATCTCGGTTTTAGGATATCTTCTTGCTGCTTTTTTGAATTCTTCAGCTATGATTTGCGCTATTTCGTTTAAAGATTTGTTACTTCTTTCAAAAAATACAGTATGTGGTGATGTGCATGCTGCTTGATCGAATAAAAGTATATTGTTAATTAGAAAACGGATCTGTCTTGCAAAACTATCTAATTGAATTGCCTCAGTATCAAACACAGAAAAGGAATATTTAGGTCCAAAAATAATATCTTCGCAATGTGTTCTTTTAGGTAACCCGGTTATTGCATTAACTGCCTCTTCACCTCCCCACACAATTCTTGCATCGGCAATCTCAGAGAGCTCCAGATTAGCTTTATTATTGGTTCTCTCATAGTAGATAATACCCACCGATTTCAGAAGTTCTAACCCGGTAAGTCCTGTTTCAGTTTTGGTATTTGAAAAAACCTTTAACAACTTTATTATTGCTTCATGGCTATTCGGGGGAATTCTTAAGATATTTGCATTTCCAACAAATAAAGACTGTAATAATGAAAATAATCCTAAAGTGGGTACATTGCCAGCAATCCAATGACATGCTATACCACGTGGTTGGGCTTTAATACGCTTTTTATCTCCAACAAAGTTTTCCAAATATTCAAGATTGAAAAAATTTTTCTCAACTATTTGCATAAAATTACTTCGTCTTAACCAGGCTGACAGAAAAATTGCTCCTTCTAATCGATTAACTTCTCTATTTTTTCTAAGATTCTCGCTATACCCTTGAAAAAGGTCAATGATATCACTTTTCTCAACCTTATTTAAATTTAAAAAGCCTTCTTGTATTGTGTTTAATAGCGGTCTAATAGAAGCCACTTTTTTACATTGAGGATAATAAAATTCTCCTCCAAACATGGCTAAATCGATCATTTAATTGCCCCCTCCCAACTCTGCGAATGTGTCTCCACAGCCCCGAGTTTCAGTTTTCTCAACTCTAGAACGAAACTTAAAATATTTCCCTTTTCTGCCACAAGCACAATCATCTATACCGCATAACTCACCTATATCTTCTGTTATAATTGCTAATCCGGGATAACTGGAAGGAATCAAACTTAAAATTTCGATTAATCCTGGTTTACCAATAGGATTTTCTTTCATAGTGTAAAAATCGCGAATTATTACATCAGCAAAATCGGGTACATGTTTATAACCTTGCTCACAGTCAAGAAAGACTACCCCTAATTGTTCAACCATTCCATAAAAATCTATCACATTCTCAGGTACAGTGCCAAAAATTTCAGCAAGAGTTTGTGAAAAGATTTTCTTATCGACAGACTGCGCAGTTAATTTTTTCCATCCGCCGCTATGAATTAATTTCATATTAGGAAAGTTAAGTTTTATGTCAAACTTTAATACTTGGTCAACAAATCGAGTCCAAATGATATATGTAAACCCTGATACTAAAATATCGTGTCCAGCATATTTTTCACAAAATTCGTTCAATCTATCGAAATTGAGAACCAATTCACCATTTTCCTCATCCATCACATAGACGATACCTTTTGCAAAATTGGATATTCCTCTTACAGCAGCTCCCCGCGCAGATAATGTATCCATATTTGGTATATTTATATTTTCGGTATCAATTACAAGCAGAGGGCGTCTTTTCCCTCCAAGATA
This sequence comes from Promethearchaeota archaeon, assembly GCA_019058445.1. Taxonomy (GTDB): domain Archaea; phylum Asgardarchaeota; class Lokiarchaeia; order Sigyniarchaeales; family SOKP01; genus LW40-45. Next base: position 294,042 of record JAHPZA010000010.1, read on the forward strand.
GTTTTTTAAGGTTGAGATCAATGCTTTAGATTGACGAAATGAAGTTTCTTTATTAATGTAAATTTTGCTTGGAATTCCAGTAGTTGTAGCACTTGATTTTAGAATTCGAAATATTTCTTCGTCAGGACATGTCTTTAAATCAAATTTTTTAAACATGGATACAGGAATAGGAGGAATTTGACTTAATGAAAAATAATAGTCCGGATTTCGTCCTATCGATAAATAGAATTCTCTCAATATGGGAGAAAATTCTATATGTTCCCTAATCCTCTCTGCAATTAAGGGAAGAAGCAATTTATGTTTAGTCTTCTGATTCATTGTAAATTGCTCGTTTGCAAAAAATTCATCAATATTTGATTTAAGGACATGTCCTGATTTTTGTTCAAGGATCCAATTGATTAAATCGATTAAATTTTCTCTTTTCATTCGGACAGGACTCGTTTTAATAGATGGATCGATTAAAGCTATATCTGCCCATTGCTCTGGATTAATATCTTTAAGAACATCTGTGTTCCGAAATTTGTCAAATCCAATGTCCTCATAGAGTTCTAAAAATTCATCATATACAACTTGATTGCGCATATTTTTGAGCCATTGAAGAGTTGGCTTTAACACAGTTAAAATCGAACTTGAGTGGGATGTTTTAAATTGTTGTTCTAGAGCATGTGCTAAGGCATGAACGGCTCCTACGTATGCATTACCTTGCACAACACCGCCAAGATACCCGGCATACATGATTTCTGATAAACCATTTGTATCGTCTAAATTTTCTTTTATTTTAGAAAATCCTAGTTTCAATAATTCTAAACAACTCCTACTAATAGCTTTTATTAAAGGTGAGCTCGCCATTGAAACTTGTCCTTCAGAGGCATGAGAGAAGATATCTGCTCCAAAAATAAAAAGATCTTTAATTTCAATTGTCTCGAGAAAAGTATGGTCTAAAATTGCCAAATCGGGTAAGAAACCCTTATTAATGAATGGTAACTTTTTTCCTTCATTATTATTTAAGACAGCAATAGCAGTAGCTTCAGAACCCGTGCCTGGTGTAGTTGGAATTGCCACTAATTTTATTGCATTATATTCACAGAATTGTTGATTTTCTAGATCTAAAAATGTCAAATTTGGATTATCTAACAAAACTTTCAACACTTTGGCTGAATCAATTACTTTTCCACCTCCAATTGCGACAATAACTTCTGGTTTATTAGTAGAATATCTCTTTTTTAAATTTAGAATAGTTTTTTGATTTGGTGCCTGAATGATTTCTTCGTCGATTGACTTTTCTGAAAAATATGTCTTAATTTTTTCATAATATTCAGAATTTTTTATCGTATTCGAAATTAGAATTAAAAATTTTGTATATTCTATATGTTTTAAAACAGATACTGCACCTTTTCGATAATATACCTCAGGACTGTTATATATTTTTTTTACCATTAAGTTTTTATTTATCATATTATATTTTCGAATTTTTTTGCTCCATTTTCTTTAAAAATACTTTATCAATCTTCCTTGATATATTTTTAGGAAGTGATTTCATGAATTCTACTTGTTTGGGTACTTTATGAATTGGAAAATATTGTTGACAGTGGGAGATAATATCCTTTTCTATAATTTTTGAGTTATCTGATAACGAAACAAACACCTTTAGAGCTTCACCTAAAAGATCATCTTTGATTCCAATGATTGCTACTTCTACAACATCTTTAAGCTTCGAAATATGATTTTCTATTTCTTTTGGACCGACACGATGGCCTCCAACTTTAATGAAATCTGAAGCTCTATCTGTTAAATAGACATATCCCTCATCATCAACAATTCCAAGATCTCCAGTATAAAGTTTGCCTCCTTTCAAAATTTTTTTAGTTTCTTCAGGATCTTTCCAATAGCCCATCATAATATTACCTCCTGAAGCAACTATCTCACCAACCTCCCCAGGCTTAACGGGGAGACCCTGTTTGTTTAAAACTTCAATGTTTGTTCCAGGAATACCTTTTCCAATTGAACCTAACTTTGAATCTAACAGTTCTGGGGGTAAATATGATAACCTCGCCGTTGCTTCAGTTTGTCCATACATAACAAAGATTTTCGTTGTAGGTAAATAATTTTTTAATTCTTCGATATAGGTATTTGTCAATTTACCCCCTGCTTGTTGGATTAATCTGAGTGTTGGAAATTCCATTTTTTTCAAAGGGGATCTCCTTAATAGTATAGAAAAAACACTAGGAACACCAGCAAAATTCGTACATTCCTTTTCATTAATCTCATTCAGAACTTTTCCTGGAAACATGAACATATTATTTAATACAATCTGACCTCCTACTCTTAGATGCGTATGTAATAGCGATGCCCCAAAGCAATATGAAAATGGAAGTATTACCATTATTCGATCGAAGTCCTGTAATTGGAGATATTCTATGATTGAATTAGTATTATAACGGAGATTATAATGGCTCAACATAACTCCTTTAGGAGTGCCCGTTGAGCCAGATGTAAAGAATATAATTGCTAGATCATTTTTCTCTCCAATTTCTTTAATGAATCCCTCATTATTTTCCAAGGTGAAAATATTTACATTAGTATTTTTATCAGTATCAGAAAAAACTACTTTTGTATGAATCCCATAGCTAGTAAATCTTTTCCAGTATTTAGTTTGAATGAAAAAAGTATTTATATCACAGCTTTGACATACAAATCGAAAATTTTCCCTACCAAAATCTGGATGGATGGGAACAACAACTCTACCGCTTCCAATAATTGCTAAATAGGAGGCAATAAAAAAGAAAGAATTATCTCCCATTAAAATTATATTTTCATCAGCTTTAGTTTTTAAAGAGTCTAATTTACCAATAATTTTCACTACAAGTGAATAGAGTTCTGAATATGAAAGTACTTTATCTTTATGAAAAATTGCTATCTTATCATTCAAATCTCGCGATTTTTCAAAGAGATATTGTGTAAAATTCATAACTCAACTCCATATTGTCTTAAAATTTCTTTCATAGCTCCCAGAGAGTCCATTTCAGTAATATCTTCCACATCTATCTCTATATTAAAAGTTTCTTCAAATCTACAGATTAATTCCATGTGAGATATGGAACTCCAAGTTTCAATATCATCTGGAGTTAGCTCATCTCCATCAATCACCGTATCTCGGTCGACTTCGAAAACTTCAGTAAGAATATCAATGAATTCTTCAAGTAGACTCATATTAAATATATTAAATCAAAAGTTTTAAAAATTATTAATTCAATATTAGCTTTCTAATGAGGCTTTGAATTTGGTATCTTCTACTTATTGAATGGAAACCATACTGGCGTGAAAAAAAAAAAGTTTTTTTTATTTAATAGTATAATGTAAATTAATATAATTCATATTAATTCTAAAAAGGATGTACATTCTATGAAAGTTTTAGCTATTGGCGTTCATCCTGATGATATTGAATTCGGAATGGGTGCGACACTTGCAAAACATATACGTCTTGGTCATGAGATCTCAGTTGTGGTTTTAACTGATGGAAAAAGAGATGAGGTTGGAAGATATACTAAATCTCTTGATAGAAGAGAAGAATCGATTAGAGCATTAAAGATTTTAGGATACAATGACGAGATTAATTTCCTTAATCTCGCTAAAGTAAGTGTTTCCCAGTCTACGATTCATGTGATAGAAAAAATAATTAATAAATTCAAACCAAATAGAATTTATACTCATTCTAGGAATGATCGACATCAAGATCACAGAAAATGTAGCTATGCTGTCTTAAGTGCTGGACGATATATAAGTGAAATACTTCTGTATGAAATATATTCTTCATTACCTGAATTTGTGCCAAATTATTTAATTTGCTTTTCAAAAGAATTATTAGATTTAAAAATACAAGCCAATTCTGAATTTAAAAGTCAATTTCAAAATATGGATTTAATTGCTAAAATGATTGAAGGAATGGCAATTAAGAATAGCTTTATCACATATGCCACTCAGAGACAGGAAATCCAATATACTGAAGCTTTTGAGATAGCAAAAATCGTGAAGCAAAATAATGAAATTTAAACCAGGAGGTTATTAATAAGATGGCTAATTGGATTTTGAGAAAATTTATTGAAAAAGATTTTGAACAACTCTTAGAATGGAGAAAAGTAGTTGCTAGAAGAGATAAAACTCCAGAGTATATTGATTGGGAGTATAAAAATGGTCCTTGGGGTCCTGCTGAGACATGGGTGGCAGATGATAATGGCAAACTTGTGGGACAATATTCTACTCAAAGATATGAAGCTTTTTATTTTGGTGAAAAGATGAAAGCTTCACAGAGTTTTGATACAGGAGCTCATCCAGAATATTTCCATCCTAAAAATAATATCTTTCAAGCACTTGGAAATAAATTTTTTGAAGAAGAAGCAAAACAAAATATCCATTTCTCAACAGGTTTTCCAAATCAATATTTTTTATTTGGTGGTCTAAGATTTGGCTGGAAAATTGTTTGTTCAATTCCTTTATTAGAACATCATAATGTTAACCAATTAGCGATCAAAGAAAGTTCTCGATATAATATAATCCAAATTCATGAGTTTGATAATGAATTTAAATATTTTAGTGAAAATTTTAAGGACGAGATACCGATATATTTAAACAGAACTCAGAAATATTTAAATTGGCGATTTAGAGATAAACCAAATTTAGTAAATCCAAAACATCATTATGATTATTTAAAATACAAAATTCTGGATAAAACGGGTGAATTAGTCTCATATATAGTTACTAAATATTACCCCTCAGATCAAGGAATGATTCTTCAGCTAATGGATTTTCTCATTCCTCACGAAGAAGAGATATATCAATCTATAATCGCTTTTTTGGTAAAAGAAGCTAAGAAGAAAAATATTAACAGTATTTCTTTATTTGTAAATCGATTTAATCATTTTAGTGAATTTTTAAAAAATCTCGGATTCAATTTTCCTAAAACTAAACGTAAATTTATTGCTAGAAACAATACTAATGTGCTTGATGACAAAGATTTATTTGATGACAAAAATCATTTTATCACTATGGGAGACCATGATGTTTATTAAAATGGATTAGATTGAAAATATTTTTCATGAATTATTAAAACTCTCACAAGATTTTTTTAAGTTTAAGAAGTTTTGCTATTTTAAGCCTATACCTACCATTGAAAAAGATGAATTCTCCATTTCTGCCAATTCCTTCTATAATATCATCATCTGGTATTCTCATCACTTTACTATTTCCATAATTTACAATATTTCCTTCTAATTCCTTAAGTTTGGTTTATAATTTAATTTATAAGATACGTTAATATGTATTCTAACAATAATAGTTATAAAAAAGTCCCTAGAAATCATTCATTATAGTAGCTTTTTGATTTATTTATTTAAAATTTCATTATAAAATGAATACTCTTTTTCGATAATTGTTCTAAATGAACAATTGTCTAAAATAAACTCTCTTGCCTGATTTGCCATACTTATCCTTAGATTTTTATCCCCATATACTTTAACAATTGCTTCTCGCATAGATTCTGGATTTGTCTCACATAAGTATCCATTTTTCTTATGATTAATTATATTATTAATCCCTTGGATATTAGTTCCAATACAGGCAATTCCGCAGCTCATAGCTTCCAATAGTACTTTGGGATTTCCCTCATCAATCGAAGGTAATATAAAAATTTGATATTGATTCAAAATTTGTGGCAACTCCTTATTTGGAAAGAGACCAAGAAAATTAATATTAATGTTGTGTTTTTTGGCAATTTTTTCCATTTCTTCTCTATCCTCCCCTTCACCAATGATATCTAAATGAAAATCTTTCAATCCTATAAAAGCTTTTACTAAATTTATTACATTTTTACCTCGACGTAAATTCCCAATATATATAATATGCTTATCCTTTTTTGTTATAGCAAGTGGTTTAAAAACAGATTCATCGATATAATTATAAATAAGTCGTATTCTGTTTTTTTTGTACTTTTTATTCAATCTATAATATTTAATTAAAAAAGGGATATCATAATCGCTTGTAACGATTATTCCGTCTGCCATTTTATAAGCAAAAAGTTCAAATAGGAAAATAAAGGAATATCTCATTAGATATTTGATGTAACTCCTGAGATTATTTCTTTTAAATACATTTTTTGTTGCTCTTAACATTATAAATCCGGATCTAATTATAAGTTTTTTACCATATAGTATTTTCGCAATAAATGAAACCCAACTGCCATAGGTTTGAAAAGCTTTTATGATATCAAAATTTACAAATAATTTCTTTAATCTAAATGGAAGAAATATTGATTTTATGAATTTGAGCAAAAAATTTTTAGAATTAACATATTTAGAGATCGGAAATAAATGAATCCCTTCTACTAAATTAGCATAATTAAAATCTCTTTGATCCCCATATGTTAAAAAACCATATTCTACATTTTTATTTTTTAGTATTTCATTATAAAAAGCATTTTCTCTAAAAATAATACCAGATTCATGCCAATCATATAGCGACATACCAAAGGTAAAAACTAGGAGAGCTTTCATTTTAATTAACTGAGGATAAATTATTCCAAAAGTATTGAGAAATAATAGTGATGGCCCTCATAATAATTTTTTATTATTAATTTTTTCGAGGCAATTATCTTAGATGAGAATGTGAGAATTAATAAATTAATTATTAATTTATCTTTTAATCGCTTTAATCAAAACAATAGGATTAAAATCTCTTAAGAGATTTATGGGGATGAATTCCAATTCTATTCTATTAAAAAATCGTTTAATTTCCTTAATAACGATTCTCCAATCAAAATTTTTATGTGGATTTTCTAATGTTCTAGGACCTGGTTTTTTTAATAATGCACTCTGTATTAATTCTTTTTTTGTGTAAGGCGGTCTATGAAATTTAGTAATCCTCCCGATAATTTCTCTCAATAATAATGATGGCCCAATTTCCACAGGGATTGTGCAAATAAATGAACCCTTTTTTTTTAAAATTCGAAAAATCTCTTCAATAGCAATAGATGGTTCTTTCACATGCTCTAAAACTTCCAAACAAAAAATTGTATTAAAACTTTCATTTCTAAAGGGTAAAGCTAATCCATCTGAAGTCAATAAACTAATTTTTCTTGAATTAAATAGTACTTTTTTAGTGATAAAATTAGATCTATGAATTAGCTCTTTATTGATATCAGTACCAACTATTTTCTTTCCATAATAATTAAGAGTTGGTAAAAATGGGCCATCAGCACATCCTACATCTAAAATTCGATAACTTTTGTTAAAATTTACTTTTTTTAATGCATAAATAAAGGGCATATAAGCGTAATATCTTATAAGAAAAAATTTTGAATTATAAAATTCAAAAGAAGATTTGCCATCACTATCATAGAAAAGATTCTCTGTAATATATCTAAAAATTTTTTTAGTTTTTTTCTTTGAAGGCATAAAGCATTTATTTGTCTATAATTACCTTTTTATTTTATTCTAATACATATCTCATAACATAGAAAGCTTCAGCATATTCTGTTTCCACCTGCATTCCTCTAAATTTAGCTAAACTGACATTAGACTCGATCCATTTTTCTTTACCATATTTATTATATTCTGTTTGATGTATCCTTAATGCTTCTTTCTTCTTCTCTATAAAGTCAGAGATGTCTATGTAATAATTTGGAATCATTAATCCAGAGGCAAAATTGAACATAATTTCAAATAAAAAAATATTTTTAACAAATCTTCGAGCACTAGCCATAGAAATATTATGAGCAGCTCTGTGGTCTTGATGATAGGTATCTGGATTAGGATGGGTAAATATTGTTTTGATATTATGATCAATGATAAACTTTTGTAAATTTGATATTGTTTCTTTGTTAACTTTAAGTTTAGTTGCTGGAATATCGGTATAATGTATGTTTTCTTCTTTTACCCCTAAAATTTTGAAACTCTTTTTCGTGGTTTCATAGATCTCTTCAAAATTCCTTACCGGATTTTCATTTACATCAGTATATTCACCATTAGTTAAATGATAGCAATAAACTTCATATTTTTTCTTAATAAAATAACAAATAGTACCAGCACAGCCGAGCTCTATATCATCGGGATGTGCTCCAATAAATAATAAAGACATATTATTCTTTTTCTATAGTTTTAATTTGTTTAAATAATCATATATATAGTTTTAATGAATAACTGAATATAATAAATTTGATATTATCTGATTTGGTTTAAGTGCCCTCTTTTGAAAAAAAAGGGATCAAATTTGTTCTTGATTTTTGAAAGACTTGAATACTAAAGATGAATAATAATACATATTGATCAAATGAACATAAAAGAAAGAGAATGAAAATACCTCATAATAAACCCTCAATCGATGATAATGAGATAGAAGCATTGAAAGAAGTAATTGAAAGTGGATGGATAGTTCAAGGGGAAAAAGTAAAAGATTTTGAAAATCAAATGTGTAATTATATTGGTTTAAAAAAAGGTTTTGGAGTAGCGTTATCAAATGGAACCTCAGCACTATATTTAGCCTTGAAGATTTTAGGTATTAATTCTCAACTGGATGAAGTATTAGTGCCTAATTATGTATGTTCTGCTGTACTTAATGCAATTTTTATGAATAATGCTACTCCAGTCGTTGTGGATGTTGATGAAGTCGATTTTAATATTAAATTTGAAAAAATTAAAGAGAAAATCAATAATAAAACAAAAGTAATCATAATTCCACATACTTTCGGCATTCCCGCTGATGTAATAAGTATTAAAGAGTTAGGAATACCAATTATAGAAGATTGTGCCCAAGCATTAGGTTCAAAAATAAATGATAAACACGTAGGTTTATTTGGAGATATAGCAATATTTTCTTTTTATGCAACTAAATTGATTACAACGGGTCAAGGAGGTATGATTATTTCAACAAACTCGGAATTCGTTGATAATGCACGGGACTATAGAGAATATGATATGCGAAAAGATTATTATCCTCGTTTTAATTTTCAGATGACTGATATACAAGCAGCAATGGGAATAGTTCAATTAAAAAAATTTAATAATTTGTTAGAAAAGAGAAAAAAAATTGCATATAAATATATAGAAATATGTGAAGAGAAAAATTGGGATTATCAGAAAGCAAAATATTCCAATTTTACTCAAAATTGGTTTCGATTTGTACTAAAACAGGAACGAGATTTTATTCTTAAGCTCAAAAATAAACTCAATGAAATTGGGGTTAATTGTGTGATTCCTATTGAAAATTGGCAACTTTTAAGTGAATATCTCAAGATGAATACAACTGACTTTAAAATTAGCCAGAAAATAACAGAAACAACTCTTTCGTTACCGATTTTTCCAGATTTAATAGATAATACTGATTTCGAATTAATATTAGAATTTCTAAGGGGAATTTAAAATGATTTTAACAGCACATCAACCAGCTTATTTACCTTGGCTTGGTTTTTTTCATAAAATCGCAATTTCAGATATTTTTGTAGTACTTGATAGTGTACAATATCAAAAAAATTATTTTACGAATCGAAATAAAATTAAAACGGCACATGGAGATAGATGGTTAACTATTCCTGTCTTAACATCTGGGCATTTAAATAAAACAATAGCTGAAATGAATATCAATAATAATACCAAATGGCGGAAAAAGCACTGGAAAACAATCGAATTTAATTATAGAAAAGCTCCGTTTTTTGAAAAATATCGGGTTTATTTTGAAACATTATATCAGAAGAAATGGATCAATCTCTTTGACTTACTTTATGAAAATATGATGTTTTTTATTAAGGAACTAGGTATTAAAACTAAAATCCATCTTCAGAGTGAATTCACATTTAAAGAGACAAAACAAGAGTTAATACTGGAAATGTGCAATTATTTCGATTCAGATGTTTTTGTTTTTGGAAAGGATGGCAAACGCTATGCTGATATAGATTTTTTCAAAAAGAACAATAGGAAAATCTATTTTCAAGATTACAAGCATCCTACATACCCACAATTATATGATGATTTTCTCTCTAATTTATCAATAATCGATTTGCTTTTTAATGTAGGGCCAAACAAAGCAATAGAAATTATCATGAAAGATAATGTCACAAAAAGCGATCTTATCAGAAATTATTCTTGATAGAATAAAATTAAGATTCTTAATTAGAGGTTTTGATTAACCTTTTATATACTGAAATCGTTTGTTTTACTACTCTTTTCCAGGAATAATAATCTTCTACTAATTTCCTTCCATTTTTTCCAAATTTTTCATACTCATTATTTTTTTTTATATCCTCTAGCTTACTAATTGCTTGATTTACATTTGTCTTTTCAAAAAGATATCCAGTTATTCCATTCTTAATCAATTCTGGATTCCCCCCCACATCTGACGCAATACAGGGTACTTCACAAGAAAGAGCTTCTAATAAGACGGTTGAAAGCCCCTCTGATCGAGTAATCACTACAATTACAGTGCACATATTATAGAAATTTATCATTTCTTCGTGGGGTACTTTTTCATAAAAAACAATGGGATAATGTTCCATGGCTTTTTTGACATCTGAGAGATACGGACCCTTACCTATTATTAAAAATTCTTGATTCTTATCAATTTCATTGTATTTTTTAATTAATTCTAAAAAAAGATCAATTCCGCTATAAGTGGAAAGTCTATTTATGTAACCTATAAATTTTCTTTTTAGATTGCTTACTTTCTTAAACATCTCGAGATCTATTGCATTTGGAATATAAAATGCTTTACTCTTATCTTTTAAATTTACCCTGAAAACTTCATGGGAAATTAGTAAATCTTCTTTACTTACACTAAATACAACGTCTGCTATTTTGAACATTATTTTACCAAAAGTAAGATCATAAAAATATTTTTTAAATAAAAATAAAAGTTTCTCGAGCATGTTAGTCGTTTGAGCTACATGATCTTCAAGTATTCCATGCAAATGTAAAATTAAGGGTATTTTCCTTCCAAACAATAATTTATAAAAAAAGGTTTGGATTGTGGAAAAATAAATATAAGAATGCACATGGATTAAATCATATCTCTTTCCATATCTTAATAAGTATGTTAATACATTAAAAACAGGATTCTTCATTCGTAATGCATTATCATTATCTGCAAAAGCGTAGCATTTTTTCTTAATGACACGAAAATTCTTGGAAAACTTTTCGCATTTAGTGCCCTTCTTTGTTAGAGAGGAGCATAGTAAATCAACTTGTATATTTTTTTCTCCAAGATATTTAGATAAGAACTTCGTGTAATGTGCTAAACCACCAAGATAATCCGGGGGAGATGGTGCTATTTGTAAGATTTTCATGAATTATTGTTGTAATTATTGATATAATAAATAATTATAATTTTAAATTACTTCTGAAATTTACATTGTTCTAAGCATGAAGAGTGAAAAAATAGCAAGTTATTTTTTTTTCATTTTATTTTTTATCTTTATTTATGTTTTAAACATTTTAAATACTTTTCTGCGAATATCTCTTTTTATATATTTATAAGAATATCGATGAAGTATAGGAAATAAATAGAATTTAGTAAATGAAAAGAGAGATTTATAAAAATACTTTTTAAGCTTAATAAAAGATTCTCCATACTCTCGTTGATTTATTTTTATAGGAATCTCACAGGATTTAAAAAAAGGGATTATTTTGAATAACATCTCGAGTGTTATTGAATATCTGGACTCAAAATCTAAATATTTTACAATTCGTGAGGATAAGGCTCTATAGCCCATCGTTGGATCCGATATCTTTTGACCGAGAATAAATGATAATATAAAACTCATTACTCTTGAGCATACTTTTTTAGTCGTACTCATATTATAGTAGTAATGAAATCTATTTCCAATGACATAATCATAGTCCTCCTCTATAATCGGTTTAATAAAATCATTAATATATTTAGGTTCGTGCTGGCCATCAGCATCGATTATTATAACTATATCATAATTTTTTTCCCTACAATATTCTAGTCCAGTTTGAATGGCAGCTCCGTTTCCTTTATTAATTTGATGACGAATGATAATGGTTTCATATTTACCTGCTATTTTAACCGTCTTATCAGTAGACCCATCATCTACAACAATAACATCTAATTTATTAGATATATTATTAGGAATTAGAGAAAGTGTTCTACCTATATTCATTTGTTCATTATAGGCAGGCATTACTATACCAACTCTTAAATCAGGGTAAAGATAATTATTTTCAGTATTGAATTCCCCCTGCTTTTTATTGTTATAATCAATATTTTCTGGGGATACAGACATCTTCATACAGAAAAAGGTGATTTCCTGATTTAATATTAAATTTTTAAAATCTTTTTAATAAGATATTTTTATATCAGTAAATGATGTAATTTTATATAAATTTATTTAAATAATCTTATTTATGAATGGCGCTCTGATTCTAAGCTTTGGTTATATATAAATTAACAATTTGCTTCACAATTTTCTGCCATGAGTAATTTTTTCTTGCTAAATTAATATTATTATCTCTGATCTTTTTTATTTCATCATCTGATAAAGTTAATGATTTGATTAATTTTTCAGTTAATTCCTCTATGTTTCTTGGTGTTGCTAAAAATCCATTTTGATTTTCAATAATTGCTTCTGGAATTCCCTCAGTAGCAGAAGCGACGATAATTAATCCAATTGATAAAGCTTCAGCAATACTTAAAGGAAATCCCTCATGAATAGATGGTAAGCAGAAAATATCAGCAGAAGAGTAGAATTCGGCCATCTTTTCCAATGGAATCATGTCTAAAAATGTGATATTGTTTAATATTTTTAGTTCGGCAGCAAGATTTTTTAAAATGTTTTCCAAATTTCCATTTCCAAGGATAATAAAATGAACTTTATTATATTCTTTTATAATATTTGGTATTGCTCTAATAAGGTATTCCACTCCTTTTTGAGCATCCAATCTTCCTACAAAAACAACTTTTTTATAGTCCTTTTTTCCATCAAGAAATTTATCAAAAAATTTGGCATTAGGAATTTTTGTAAATTCTGAAATATCAACACCATTTGAAATAACAGAAATTTTCTCTTCTTTAACACCTAATCTTATTAATCTTAATTTTAGAGATTCGCTTACACAAATGATTTTTTTTAATGCTCTTTGATATACATGTTTCGTAATTATTTTATCAAATATATTTTCAATAAATCCGGAAATTCCAACTTCTAGTCGACCTTGAACACTGACTAACATTGGTCGTTTGAATACAAGTTTATTCATTATGGCAGTTAACCATGAAATTGGGAACAATCTTCCCTGGGCATGAATCAATTGTATTTTGTGTTTCTTTATAATTCTTGGTAATTTTAGGAGCATAAAAGGATTAAATCTTAGACTAGAAATTTGAGTTATACCCTTTATTTCAGGAGGATTATAAGATTTAAATCTATATACCAAAAAGCCATCTAATTCGTGAGTTTTACGTCTCTCGTCTGCCCATTTACTTGTGACAACAACAACATTATGACCAAACTTACTTAGGAATTTCGCAGTATTATAAGCAGCAGTTTGAACTCCTCCTCTTTTAGGAGGGAAAACTTGAGAAAGTATTAGTATATTCATAGTTAATAATGATATGTAATAAATCTGTCGTCAGACTATTTAATAATTTAATGACCTTTATAAAAATAAAAATATTTAATCATTAAATAACATTTTTTCAATTAATCAGATAAATCGAAGCATAAAAAAATAATGGATATTAGCAGCAATTATGTATTTAACTTTTTGTTAGTAGGTTTAATATTTTTTTTATTTTTTTTCATAATTACGATATTTGGTTATTTTTTTTTATTTTTCATTAAAAAATTCAACAAAAACAAGGAAGGTATAGATAATAAATCGATTTTAGAGGAGCTCTTTATATCATTTGGGATTGGAGTATCTGTATATATTAGCTTAGGATACTTTTTAGATTTGTTCTCTCTCTTCAATTTTTATACAGCTTATCTGTCAATTATAGTATTTAATTTTTTATTCTTAATTTATTATTATTTTAAGAATAAAGAAATACTGAAAAAGAAATGGAATAGTAATGTTCTTTATAACTTCTTAAAAGCTTATTTTTCAAGAAGAGACAATATTTTCCTTTTAGGAGTCATTATTTTAACAATTACAATCATTTCTATTATACAATGGTTTGTTATTATAGAATCAACCTCTTTAAATTATTCAGATCCATTTAAATGGTATTCTGACACATTTTATTTAATAGATAATGGACATATTAATTATAAGCATTTGGATTATAATTATCCCTCAGGATACACATATTTTAATGCAGGGGTCCTCTTAATTTATCCCGATTACCTTTTTGGATATTATTATTTTAAATTTATTCCATTATACTTTATTTCACTTTATTTAATTATAGCATTCTCGATAATTAGAAAATTATTTAATGAGAGATATATAATTCTATTAGCAGGTTTATTAATTTTAACATCGAGATATTTTTTATCACGTACATTACTCTATTTATCTTCAGCATTAGCTTCTGGAATCCTCATTATTTCGCTAATAATAATCATTAAGAAATATCCAGATTATATTATGGGTTTTTTTATAGCTGGTATGTATTTTATTCATAATTTAACTACTTTTTATTATCTTTTTGTACTGATTGGTTTCTATTTGTACAGGCTTTTTTATATCCGAGAAAATCGCAAAGAGTTAATGAAACAAGTACGATTTTTAACGCTATCAATTTTAATAATAACTATACTACTAATCCCTTATATTGTAGGGATTTATACTATTTATGGAGATAGCCTCCTTGATTTTATCGGACATTTTTTCTATAGATTTGAAGAGACTGACTACGGTTATATTCTATTCGATCCAAATGTGTCTGATCAAGGATTAGCCAAATTAATTTATCCATTAGATTTTTTTACACCTCTCATTGAAATTGAATTGTTAAAGTTATTTGATGAATTATTTGAAAGATCGATATATCTTTTCTTTATTTTACCGCTTATAGGTTTATTAATAAATATTAAACAGCCAGTAAATAACAATGAAGATCAGGAAAAATTGATATTTTTTAAGCTATTTATTATTATAATCTTAATTTTTTTCTTTTTACCTTACATTTTTCTCAATTTAAATTTATTCATCAAATTTAGGAAAAGGATACTCCAGAGTTTCAGTTTACCAATCATCATAATGTCCTTATATTCTATTAAATGGATCGTGAAGCTTGCTAATAAGTTAACTCAATTTTTAGTATTAAAGTTCAATCTTTACAGAAAAATAGTAAATTCGAATGCTTTTTACAGTAGAATATTCAAAATAGAGTCTTTGTTTATTTTCATGTTGATGATATCAACAAGTTCATCATTTGTGATGCATAGATATCCAGATTATTATTATTATTATGATGATGAGTTGGTGGAAGTTGTACTTTATTTGCGAACTCATGCGGAATCCGGATCTAAAATTCTTCGAGAGGATTTTGATTCTGCTGTAATTTTTAGGATGCTCTATGATATGGAAATTAAGAAATATGATGTAAATGAAACGTCCTCATATGAAGATCTTATTAACGAGGTGCATGAAAGACATATAGATTATCTAATTTTCTCTAAAGATTTTTTTGATAACGCAACAATAGAAGATAGGCTCTGTGGTAATTCAAGATTTAAGGTACTATTAGAAAATGATGAATTTATTTTATTTAAATATAAAAATTGATTGTGCTAACATTTGAATATAATTAGACTTACAACTAGAATCTTCCCTGATAAAGCAGGTCCAGCTGTTTATGCTTATTCGCTATCTGAACATACTTCAAACAAAGATTTCACTTTTTTTAATATTACTTGTCAACCTCAAGAAGTCAAGGAAAAATATAAATACGTTAATCCAAATTTTAAAATATATTATTTACCGATGTATACTCCTAGATGGGATGCAAAGCTTTATGAACACCTCCTATTTTTAATTAAATTTGGAATATATTCTATTAAGAAAATAGTACGCTTACATAGGGAAAATCGAATTGATCTAATTCATTGTGACAATCCTGCAATAACGGGGTTAATTGCGGTATTAATAAACAGAATATTTAAAATCCCATTTATTTATACTCACCATGGACTTGATTCACATTTTAAACTAAATTTTTTAATTGAATTAAAATTGATTTATCGTTTTTCAAAATATCATATTATTGTTAGTAGACGTATGAAATATTTTTTTGAAAAAAATAAACTAGATACTCAAAAATTAAAATGGATCCCAGTTGGAATTGATCTAAATAAATTTTTTCATGTAAGTACTGAGAGTGAGAAAAAAGGTTTAATTAAAGAACTAGAATTGGAGAAAATTCTTAATATGGATGACCTAATTATACTTTATGTAGGATATATGGATCTAAAGCAGAAAGTATTCGGTATGATTGATTTTTTAAATGGATTTAATAATTTTATAAATATTTTACCTGAGAATGAGAAAAAAAAAATAAAGTTATTATATTTGGGGGAAGGAAAATATAAACATTTATTGGAAAATGAAATAAACAAGTTAAAACTAAAAAAAAATGCCTATTTATTAGGGACTACTTCCGAAATAGAGAAATTTTATGCTATTTCGGATTTTAGTGCTTTAACGTCATATATGGAGGGCTTTCCTATTACAGTTTTAGAAGCAATTGCCTCTAATGTTCCATGTATCTGTACTGATGTGGGAGAAATTCAAGAAATAGTTGATGAAAAAGCAATTGTTCCTTGTGGAAAAAGAGAAGAAATTACCGCGAAGCTTAAAGATTTCTATGAAAGTAAAGAAGTATGTAATGAAATAAGCGAAAGATCATTTAAAAAAATTGAAAGATTTGAATGGAAAAATATAGCTAAACAAATTAAATTAATCTATAAGAAAGCGCTTTTAAATAATTAGATTAACATGATAAAAAATAAAAAAATTTTAATAACTGGTGGAGCTGGATTTATTGGCTCTCATCTTTTTGAAAATCTAATCCAAGAAGGTAATAATACAATAATTATTGATAATTTTAATGATTACTACCCCGGAAAGGAGGAGCAAATAGAGGAAATTATAAAGAAATGCTCAAAATCAACAGAATATAGTATAATTAAAGGTGATCTTACACAAGAATCCATTTTTAATAAAATAGACCGTGATATTGATATTATATTCCATCTTGCTGCCCAAGCAGGTGTAAGATATTCAATTGAGCATGCTTCTGAGGTTACTAAAAATAATATAGTAAGTACAGTTAACATTTATGAATTTGCCTTAAAAAATGAGATAAAAAAAGTAGTCTATGCTTCCTCATCTTCTGTATATGGGAATCCAATTTATACTCCTCTTGATGAAGAACACCCAAAAAATCCAATATCTCCTTATGCGGTCTCAAAATTATGTGGAGAATTCTATGCTGATCTATATTTCAAGGAATATAATTTACCAGTCACCTCACTTAGGTTTTACACCGTCTATGGACCTAGGGGAAGACCTGATATGGCCATAAGAAAATTCTTTGAGCTTATTTTGGGAGATAAAGAAATTTCTATTTATGGCGACGGAGAACAACTCAGAGATTTTACCTATGTTTCAGATATAATCGATGGACTTATCTTAGCAGGGGAGAAAAAGGAAGCAATTGGTCAAGTTTTTAATCTTGGTTGCTCAAATCCTATAAAAGTTAATGAATTGGTTGAAAAAATGTATAAGATTGTAGGGAAAAATAAAAATGTAAGGTATATAGAAAAACAGAAAGGTGATGTTGATATAACCTATTCAAATACTAAAAAAGCCAATAAAATCTTAAATTATTATCCAAAAATAGAAATTGATGAAGGATTACAAAAAACATTCAACTGGCAGAGAATATATTACAAAAAGAATATAGTGTAAGGATTTTTTTAATTCAATAATCTCTTTCCTATAATAAATTATTGAGACTTAACTTCTTAAAATAACTCCAAATTAAATGGATGAAATTTAGATGATTTATAAAATGTATTTGTTAGCTTTTGGTATTCTATATCTGTATCTATATCTAACCAAATTGTATTAGGAAAATCTAAATAAGCAACTTTTAAATTTAAACTAATTGCAGAAAGCACAATATCAGATACTCCGAAGTTTTGCTTTTCCTTTTCAATTTTTTTCGTAACTTTTCTAATTGTTTGAGATTTCATCATAAATACTCCCATATCAAGTCTGTTATAATTTGGTATTTTTTTTCCAATCATTTTAATATCCAAATTATTCCCATATACTTTAGTACAATCATCCAAGTCATAAATACCGTTTATTTTCATAGGATCAGTTGCTAGTATTATATCTTCGTCAGAGTAATTTTTCATCAAATGAAGATAAATATTTTCAGAAAAAACATGGTCTGCCATAGATAATATAAAATAATTTGATTCAACTTCATTTATTCCTAAAAAAAGGCTAAACCCATTTTCTCTTTCAGGATTAGAATTCTTTATAAAATTTAGGTCTGGGGGATCGATTGCCAATTTTTCAATAAATTTATTGAAAGAAGTCATAAGATGAAAGAAATCTGCTTTTTCATCAACAATAATATTAATTTTATTAATATTTGCTTTTTGCATTGCAATAATAATATAATTCAAAATATTACTTCGCTCCAATGGAAGCATATACTTCTTAAATGCGCTATTATCAAAATTAAATCTACTACAATAACCAGCGGCAAGTATTATGCTCTCTAAAATAATCACCAATCAAAATTTTATTTATATAAAAAATTATCGATATTTCTTTAAGTTTTCGAGCATACAGATCTTCTTAAACGTACTAAAATAGAGGATTTAAATTGCTTCTAATTTTATCTTACATACTAATAATGTTTAAATAAGTAATAATCTGTGGAATTTGTGGGTAATTACGGTTAATGAAAAATAAAAAAGTGATTGTAATTAACGGTTTTCAGAGGGGTGGTACTAATATTGTCTATAATATTTTACAATCACATCCTCAGGTTTGTTCAGCTAATGATCTCGAAATAGGTCAAATCCTTACACAAAATTATAGAATTCCCTCCCAAAAAAAAATTGGATATCTTATAAAACGTCTAAAATTAGCTTTTTATGATTTATTAAACAAAAAATTTATCTTGAATTCATTTATAGTTAATATTTTAGGGATATTAGTTGATTATCTATTCTATATATATAAATTAAAAAACTTTCATAATCAATATAATCGCTATAAATATGAAAATATCCCTTATTCTTTGAATGAGATAAAAGAAAGTGTATTATGTTTAAAATCAGTAAATAATGATATAAGTTTAACTCGATTTCTATCTAAAATTTATGAAAATATTTATTTTATTGGTTTGATTAGAAATGGATATGCTCTTTGTGAAAGTTGGATTAGAAGGGGTAAGACTGCTAGAATAAGTGGCCAAAGATATAAAAGATTCTGTGAAATGATTATTAAAGACAGTAAAAAGATTAAGAATTATAAAATTATTAAATTTGAAGATGTTTTGAATAATCCCTTTGCTGAAGCAAAAAAATTATTTAAATTTACTCAATTAGAACCTGCCAACCTTGAAAAATTGCGATTTAAGTCTAAAAAGGTCTTGACTAATCAAGGGATACATGAAGTAAAATACGGAAAATTGGATTCTAAATATTGGTTTAATCAAGAAAGTATTTTGAATTTATTTGATCCTAGTATAAATAATATTCAAATAGATTTACTATCAGAATTAGATAAAAAGATTTTTGAAAAGGAAGCTAATCCAATTTTGGAATATTTTGATTACTTAGGTTAGAAAATTAATAAAATTATTGAATAAATCTCTATATCATCAAAAAAAAAGAATAAAATATGAATATCGCATTGATCTCTGGTAATTTTTTAAGCAAAAAAGGAGGAATTTCAACAACTTTAAAAAACTTTTACGAAAAGTTAACAGATTTAGGAGAAACTATTCATCTTATTGATAATTCCTCGAGTGATATCCAAGGTTTAAATATTATTCATTCTAGGGAGAAATTTAAAAATTTTTTTTTTCAGAATTTGGGTTTTTACCTTTTTCTATTTTATTTATTTTTTAGAATTCTAATTATACAAAATATAAAATTTAGAGAAAAGCTGAAAGTTTCATTTTATTATTGCTTTTATCCCAAAGATCTTGTCAACCGCATAAAATCCATAAAAAAACTTATTGTATACTTTCAAAAAGTTAAAGTAGATATTGTTTTTTGTATAAGTTCATCGTTTCCATTATTTTATGGGTTTATATTATCAAAATTTTTTAATAAACCCTTAGTTACATTAGCTCATGGTGAAGATTTTATTAAAAGATATCCTTATAGCCTAAATACTATAATATTCAGACATATTGAGAAAATAATTGTAAGTAATATCATTATGAAAAGATTATTTTTAAAAATTCATAATGTAAGAGAAGATAAAATTAAAATTATTTTTCGAGGAATTAATCTTGAAAAAATCAGTATAGACAGTTCTAAAATAGAATTAAGAGAAAAACTGAATATTTCCAAAAATGATTTCATAATTATGACAGTTAGCCGAATTCATCCTCGAAAAGGGATTGAAAATGTAATTAATGTTATTAAGCAAATAAAAGAAGAGAATACTAATTTACCTATAAAATATTATATAATTGGAACAGGGAAAGAATTAATACGATTAAAAAAGAAAATTTCTGAATCAAGACTTACGGATACTATAAAATTTCTAGGAGAAATTAATGATATTACGAGGAATCAATATTATAAGTTATCTGATCTATTTATTTTAGTTCCAGAAATTCAAAAAAATACTATTGAAGGATTTGGTATAGTATATCTTGAAGCAAATTATTTTAAATTACCTGTAATCGGTACTCGATCTGGCGGTGTTAAAATTGCAATTGAAGATGGAAAAACGGGTTTTCTTATTGACCCTAAAGACGAGAAAGGATTAAAAGAAAAAATCCTAATGCTTTATTATAATAAAGATCTTCGAGAAAAATTAGGAGAGAATGGATATAAAAGAGTTTTAAAGTTTTTCGACTGGAAAAATAAAGCAATTGAGTATAGAGATGTTTTAAAAAATACAATAAAAGATAAAAGTACCAGTATTTCATAAAATTATATTTAAAAATGAATATCGCTCTAATTACTAATGACTTTTTGCCCATAAAAGGGGGAATTACAAATGTAATGTTAAATGTTAGTAAGAATTTGACAGAGCTCGGTGATAAAGTATATGTTTTTAATAAGACATGTAATAATGAAGAAAAATTATATTTCAGGATTTTAAGTAATGATAACTCTTTGAAAGGTTTTGTAAGTCATAATATCAAATTTATATCCTTTTTATTCGAATTAGTATTTAGATTTTTTTTTTCATTTAAAGGAATTAATTTTAAAGATAAGTTAAAATTAGCTTTTATTTATTGCTTTTATTTAAAATTCATTGTTAGACGTGTTATATCAATTAAAAATTTAGTTGAATATTTTAAAAAATTTAAAATTGATATAATTCTTAGTGGAACTTCAAGTATACCTTTATTATATAGTTATATCCTGTCAATATGGTTTAAAATTCCAATTATTTCCATCGCTCATGGTGATGACTTCCTTGTTAGATATCCATTTAAAATAAAGGAATATATTTTTGAGCATATTCAGAAAATCATTGTTACTAACAAATTTATGAAAAGATTATTTTTAAAAATCTATGATAGCATTCCATCAGAGAAGATTAAAATAATCAATTTAGGTGTGGATATTCAAAATTGCGAAGTTAAAGAAACCCTTATTGATTTAAGGAATAAATTTGGATTTGATAAAAAAGACTTTATTATATTAACTGTGAGTAGATTATATCCTAGGAAAGGTTTTGAAACGATTTTAAAAGCTTTAAGACTTATAATGGATGAACATCCCAATCTATCTATAAAATATCTAATTATCGGTGCTGGGGAAGAACAAAAAACAATCGAAAAACAAGTTTCTTCCTTGAAATTAGAAAATATGGTAAATTTATTAGGCGAAATTGATGAATTAAAGAAAAATCAATATTATAAATTATCTAATCTTTTTATAATGGTCCCAGAGATAAAAAAAAATTCGATTGAAGGATTTGGAATTGTATATATTGAAGCCAATTATTTTCATTTACCAGTAATCGGAACGAGAACAGGAGGTGTGAAATTGGCTATTGAAGATGGAAGAACAGGTTTTCTTATTGAACCAAAAGATGAGATTAGCTTAAAGCATAAAATCATGTTATTATATTACGATAAACCACTTCGAATCAAATTGGGAGATTATGGACATAATCGAGTTATTGAACATTTTAACTGGCAGAAATTAGGTTTAAAATATAGATCTACTCTATTAAATGTTTTAAAAGAGTATCATAAGAAAGATTTTCAATAAATGATTAGATTCATTAAGATTAATAAAAGATATTACAAAAGAGATTTGAAGTATAATTGTTGATAGGTTAGTTTGAAAAATTATCTTTAAAAAATTACAATTAAATATGCTTTACTCAACACAATAAAAAAATCAGTGAGTCTCATAAAAATAGTAAATTTATATTTTTTATTCCTATAATTTGATAATTCTTTTCATAAATGAATATAATCCACTGATTTTCGCTTTGAATTTGATAAAATTATTATCGGATAGTAATCTTTTTAATTTAAATAAATCCGTATTTGAAGTATTTAATCCGCTTATTGTGGTGACACCTGTCAGATATTCGTATTTTTTTGCAAACCTTATCGTTATATCATTAAATGCTCCAGCAGGATAGCATAAATGATTTATTTTATATCCTACATAATTTTCGATTTCAATCTTTGCTTCATATAA
This sequence comes from Promethearchaeota archaeon, assembly GCA_019058445.1. GTDB lineage: Archaea > Asgardarchaeota > Lokiarchaeia > Sigyniarchaeales > SOKP01 > LW40-45. Next base: position 316,924 of record JAHPZA010000010.1, read on the forward strand.
TTCTTTTTCAAATTCTTCCTTTTTTTTCAAACTAGGTAGATTGGGATGGCTTTTTGTATGTGATCCGATTTCTAGAATAGTTCTGTCTAATGATGCGATTTCTTTGGATTCTGCTAAAATATACTCTTCAGGTATATTAGAGAATGAAGATAGTTTATTAGGAATTTGAAATTGCTTTAAATGTTGGATTCTTTCATCATTACCTAAAGATTTTAACCTTTCTTTGATATCATTAATGCAATACTTTATCATTTTATTAGAAAATAAAGGATATTCAATATTTTTATCTTTGAATTTGAAATTCAAAGTAGAGTTTTTATAATTTAGAATAGTAAGTTCGATATAATCTGTCCATAATAATTGGTTACTATCTATTAAATCAGATATAACATAAAAACATCCTTTTAAATTATATTTTTTCATTAATGGATAAGCATTCTTAATAATATTTTTAAAACCATCATCAAAACTAAAGATCACAGTTTTGGATTTGATTTTCTTTTTACTATATATTGTTTTTATCAATTCTGTTAATGTAAAGAAGCTATACCCCTTCCTTTTAAGATATTTGATTTGTTTTTCAAATTCTGATTTTGCGATATGTCTTGTCGAGAAAGAGATAAAACGATGACTTACTCCATGGTACCATAAAATAATATATTTTTTACGATTTAACAATCTAAAAAATTCGTTAAAAAAAAAAAAATCTAAAGTTTTTAGTAGTATATCCCTTATTATAAAAATTTTATAATCTGGTATACACTGAATGATATTTCTATAAAACCTCAACGAAGTTAATCCACTTAATGAAATTTTTAATATCTAAGTAAATATTAATAGTCTTTATTAGTATTTTTATGTTTTTTTTTTAAGCCATCACGGAACATTACAATTTTCCAGTAATCTTAAGTTTTTTGTTGAATGTAGTAGAAAATTTTTAACAGATATTATTAGATTTTAATAATTTTTGTTCTTTATTCTATAAATACGCAATATTATAGGAGGATAAAATTTTGCTATTAAAAAAAAATAAAATTTATCCTCTCTTTACTTATATTGAACTTAATTAATGAGATTTTTTATCAATGATTTATTGATAATATCGAACATATAGCATTTTCACGGTGATTTTTATTCACATTTGTATAATCTTATTTGCAACCCATTCGAATGAAAGTTTAAATCAGAAAGTCGGAGGAATCGCAAATCAGGTTTTACAACTACTTCCTGCTTATGAAAAGATTAAGGATCTCAAAGTTTCAGTATTTTCTAAATATTCAAAATATAAACCAAATACCACGAGAGTTAAAATCTATAATATACAAAAATTTAGTAATATTCAGAAATTCGCTCTTCGAACAGTCAATACAATCTATTTTTATCTTAGATTTTTTATAACAGTTAAAAAGCTAGCTAAAGAAAATCCAATACACGTAATTCATCAGCAAAATTATGGTTTTTATTTAATGGGACCATTAATTGTAGCTAAAATTTTACATATTCCAATTTTAGTCAAAACCCCTGCTGATATAAGAAGTCATATGATACACGCATATCTAACAAGGCGTCATGGAATAATAACAAAGATGTTGATTTATGGTTGGTTTAATTTTTTTAAAAAAATCATTATTAAAAAAATTGATTTTATACAAGCTTTAAATGATCGAATTTATCAAGATTTAATTTCTTTAAATTTTCCAAGAGAAAATATTTTAAAATTACCAAATGGAATTTCTCTTGATTATTTCCAAAATATTAAGAAAATAAATAAGAAATTTACTGCTTTTGGGTATATAGGGAGGCTGGAAAAACATAAAAATGTCAATTTTTTATTGCATACATTTAAGGAATATTTAAAAATATATCCATCCGATAAATTATATATTTTTGGAAAAGGACCCGAGTACAAAAATATAACCACTATTATCAGTGAGAATGCCTTAGATCAAAATGTAGTAGTCTTTGGATTTGAAAATGATAAAAATAAGATGTATTCCAATATTGATGTGCTAATAAATCCTTCTTATGGTGAAGGTATTTCCAATGTGATTTTGGAAGCAATGAGCACAGATACGTTTGTCATTGCTTCTAATGTTCATGGGAATAATGATATTATTGTACATAAATTCTCTGGTTTACTTTTTAATCCACATATGCAAAAAGAGTTATTAGAGCAATTATTTTTTTATAAAGAAAATTCTAAAGCTGTTCAAAATATTCTCTTGAATGCTAAAAATGAAATATTAATTAAATATGAGATCAACGCAATTGCAAAAAGTATATTTGAGTTTTTAAAAACCAAATTGCATTAATGCTGTTAATGAATTTCTAACAAATTCCTTGATAAAAATTTATAATTTGATATCCAGATTAATTATAATTGGAGTTTTAAAAACTTTTATTAGAGTTCTTATTTTTTATGGCTAAATTTTCATATAACAACTTTATTAATGCTTTAATATTTAACATCAACTTAAAATATTTAATATCATCACGTTTTATAGCTTTTAGAAGATATAAAATTCCAAAATAGAATGTTAAATTAACAACAATAAAAATAGGAATTAAATAAATATATTCAATTAAATTTAATGAGAATGGAAAAATGAAGTTTAGTGCCAAGACTACTAATATAGCGAATAGATATAAAAAAATTTGAAAGTTAAAACCATAACCATACTTTTTCCATAAAATAAAACGATATATGGGGGAATATGTTGCATAACCAAACAATACTGCTAAAGCAACACCGTTAATTCCTAAATTCAAGCCATTAGGTGCAATAAAAAGTACTGTAAGAAAAATGGTATAGAGATCACCTATAATTTTTATTGAAGAATATAATTTAGTTAATCCTTTAGCATTTAATTCAGCAAAAACAGGAATATCATTTATCCAAATAAAATAAGATAAGATTAAAATATTAAAGACAAAAATGGATGGCTTATATATGTCCCCAATCAATAAAATAATTAATTCATCCGAATACAAAAACGATAAGAGAACGACTGCTCCCCATAATATACAAGAATATTTTGATATTTTTTTTATTAATTCCTTATTCTTTTCCAACTTATTATTAGCAATGTTTTTCGAAAAAATTGATATCATTATTAGCGTTATTATATTAGGAATAATTGTTCTAAACACAGCAAGATGATCTCCTGCATAATAAAAAGCTACTGCTTCTGATGAGATCCAAAATTCTATAAGAATGATACCAATATTGTCACTAATAAATGTAACAATAGTTGACAAAGTTAATGGATAAGTAAGATTTAGATATTTTTTTAAAAAGACTTTTGTTGGTTTTCCTATTTTATATGGTATGCAATATATTAATAATGAAATTGTATTTATTGATGTCCCAATCAAATAAATGAAAGCTAAGGAGAGTTCATTTCTTTGGAAAACAAATTGCGATAGTATTAAAACTATTATTTTAGAAGTTGTAGACACAATCCAAGGAAAAGAACCTTTTATCATTTCGTTATCTGCAACTAAGATATGCCTTAATGAAGTATTGATACTTTGAATAATTTGCTCAAACATAAAAATTAATACAAGAATAATCACAATTGGCTCGAGAGTTATGAAACTTAGTAATAAAAAATAAAAAATCAATGAGAAAGAGATGAAAAGACCCTTAAAAAACATCAGAGTACCTATGCTTACTGCTTTATCCTCTGTTTCTGGATATATCTTCAAATGTGCTACATCAAATTTCAAATTAAAAACAAAACTAAAAATCGCAACAAATGATATAGCAAATTGAACTTTACCAATCGCATATGGGTCATAAAAAAAAACCATAAGATAAAAAAAAATAAATGCTAAGACCGTATCGATTAATTTAAATGCTAAAACAAACAGAATTTTCTGAGATTCCATAATATAGTAGCATACATTTGTTAATTTGTTTATTATTAAGTAAAAATCATAAAAGAATATTAAATCAATGAATTGTAATATTTTAAATCGAATAGTTGATAATATTTAAAAAATATTTCAAGATTTTAGATTTTAACGAATTAATTTAAAAAATTAAAAAATAACACCTTTATGTAAAATAATTAGGCAAAATGAGAAAAATTTCAATGAAAATATAATTAAAAAAACAAAAAGATAATAAAACTTAATTAATTAATCAATTATATTTAAAAGTCAGCTATAGAATTTTAAAACTATTAAAACTGATATTAACACGTGTGAATATGTTTTACGAAAATAAGAAAGTAATAGTAACTGGAGCAGCTGGTTTTATAGGGAGTAATCTAACAGATAAACTATTAGAATTAGGAGCAGGAGTTATAGGAATTGATAATTTATTTAATGGAAGAATAGAAAACTTGGATGATGCCATGAAGAATAAAAATTTTCAGTTTCACAAAGCGGATGTTAGAGATTTAAATTTTCTTTTAGAGATTTGTGAAGACGTTGATATTATTTTTCATGAAGCTGCATTTGCAAGTGTACCCCAATCAGTAAAAATGCCAGAAAACTGCAATGATGTTAATGTGAATGGAATTTTAAATGTATTAAATGCTGCTCGACGCATGGATGTTAAAAAAGTAGTCTTTGCTTCTAGTTCTTCTGTATATGGTGAAACTCCTGGACTAAAAAAAAATGAAGAAATGCGTAGAGTACCAATCTCTCCCTATGGTGCTGCTAAATTAGCATGTGAAGCATATATGTATGTATATTATCATGTTTATGGTTTAAAGACTACTTCACTAAGATATTTTAATGTATTTGGCCCAAGACAAAGAGATGATTCCCCCTATACGGGCGTAATAGCAATTTGGTTTAATAGAGCCCGCAATGATCAAAATTTAATAGTATTTGGAGATGGTGAACAGTCAAGAGATTTTACATATGTAAAGGATGTGGTACAAGCTAATATATTGGTGGGTGAAAAGGATGCTGCTGGTGAGATTATTAATATTGGTGCTGGAAATCCTATTACTTTAAATAATCTTGGAAAATTAATTTTAAAACTTACTGGCAAAGAAAATTTAAAACTTGAATATACAGATCCAAGACCAGGAGATATTAAACATAGTTTTGCTGACCTTTCAAAAGCTAAAAATATGCTTGGTTTTCAACCAAAGTATAAACAGGAAGAAGGCTTGCGGGAATATTTTAAATGGTACGTTAAGATACACAACCTTAATCTGAAAATTAATTAAGTTATTTAAAAAAATTCAGTAGACTGAATTAATCTTTTATATTTATTATGCCAATTTATGAAATTTATATTAATTTTAGGATATTCAATAAAAAATGAATATTTTATATATTGTAAATTATTTTCCTCCGAGTACTGGGGCAGCAGCTTTAAACGCTTTGGAAATTTCCAAATATCTAATTAAATTTGGTCATAACATAAATATATTGGCACCTGGTGATATGGGAAAAACTTTAAATTTAAAAAATTCATTGAATTTACAAAATAGTTACGGTTTAAATATTAGTTATTCAAATTCTTATATTAAAACTCCTCTAAGTTGGGTTGTTTCACATTTTGAGAATTTTTTAAGATTTTTAATTCGAAAACAAAATTTTTTCAAACCAGACTTAATTCTATCTCAATATCACCCCTTTCATTTTGCGAGTGTTTTTGGGGGATATTTATCTAAATTTTTAAATATTCCACATATAATTAGATCTCATGATATTTTTCTTGATTTAGATTCACATTCTCGCTTATTTAATTCATATATTAAGCTAAATTATCCTCTTGTATATCGTTCCATCCAAAACTGTCATACTTTTTACGTGACGGCATCAGAAATGATCGATTATTTCCATAATTTTAAAAATTTACATAACGTTAATTTCAAAATCCATCATAATGGGATAGATACTGATCTTTTTTTTCCTTTTAAAAACCAAGAAAAATTAAAAGATTTGTACGGATGCGAAATAATAATCTCGTTCATAGGATTAATGGCTCCTGATATAGGAATCCATAATTTAATCAACATATTTCCTGAAATTCTTAAAAAAACTAAAAAAGAAGTTCATATTGTGCTAATTGGAGAAGGAAGATCTAAAAATTATATCCTTAATCTAATAAATAAATGGAATCTACATAAGTACATACATTTTTTAGGTATTATGCCTCATAATCAAATACCTTATTTTATCAATAATAGCGATCTTGGAATAGGAAGAATAACTCATAAAAAAATGTGGAGATATATGGTTCCAATTAAATGTTTGGAATACATGGCTTGTCAAAAACCATTTATTTCCACCCCGATATCAATGGATGTTCTTAAAGATAATGATGTAGGATTATTATTACAAAAAGATTTTACTAATAAAGATCTTATCGATAAAATGTTGATGTTAATCGAAGATAAAAAACTCAGAAACAAACTTGGAGAACAAGGATTAAAAAAAGTCCATCAAGAATTTCGCTGGGAACTAATAATGAAAAATTTTAATCAAGATTTAAGAAATATTAAAAAATAAACTAGTTTACCTTAAAATTGATTAAAAAGAATATTAGGATTTTTCTTAGCTTTATAATATTGAAAACCTTTACGAGATTCTTTTTAATTCAAAGAAGATTGTTATTATAATCATGACACATTTTAAATTCTTATTAAAGAATTTCTGTACTCAATAGATAATTAGAAAAAAAGTTGGATCACAAAAATTTCTTAGGCATAATATCTTCACTATATATATTATCTAAAGAGAATTTTTCTACTATTTCTAATATCTGATTAATTTCGTCAGTCGATAATATATCTCTCCATGCTTTAATCGGATTAGTCTTTTTTAATAAAGTACTATCTTTTTTTACCGTAAAGGAAAGGGTATTTTTAATCAGATTTTGGTTAAAATCAATATCAAACTTTAACTCTCTAAATATTTTTTTTAGTTCCATTTCTGGATTTAAATATAAATTCTCATAAGTGGTTATACACCAATCATTGTGTTCCATTGTATTTAAAGCTACTAAATTTTCTGCTGCCCAAATACACGCATTTCTTTCTATTTGAGTTTTAGCTTGAGAAATAATATGATTTAATGAAGAGAGATGATCTTTCATTAGATTTTCTTGTTTTAATATAATATCAATGTCAGTTGTAGCCCAATTCAATCTTGTTCTGGATTCAACTACTGCACAAGGATGCCTCAAAATATATATAATCGGTATTTTGGGAAAATTATTTTTTAACCACTTTAAGAAAAAGCTAGCTCTTATTGTTTTAATAATACGACCTTGAGGTCTAAAATATTTATTGTCTTGATCCACCCATAGACTTCTTATCTCTCCTTTAAGAATTTTGTTAAATAATTGGGAATAAGTAGAATTTATGCTATCTGGAGGGATATATTGTTTATTCAACAAGTTTTTACAAATTTTAACTTTCCTAGGATTAAAAGGTTCAAAAATTATTCGATATTTGAAAATTTGAGTTAATAACTCTGCTAACCAAGTCGTCCCACTTCTACCAGTTCCTGAAACTAAAATAGTATTATTAAGAGAATGATTTTTCTCAAAGAAAAATATGTTGAATATTCTATTTTTATTTACTATTTTTGAAAATTTAGTTCCTTTTAACATCAGTAATATAAAATTTTTAATTAAAAATCTTAATATAGAAGGTATTGATTATTAGAATGGTTTTGTTTGTATTATTTTTTTTTAAAAATTGAATTTATATTAAATTTAAAGAAAGTGCTTAAATTTATCCATCTATATTCAACATTATTCAGGATTTAATGTAAAGGTTGAGAATTATGCAAACTCTCTGAAATCTGAAATAATTAAGAATTAGAGATTAAATACAGAAGAAGATATCTATTTTTGTACTAAACCAAAAGAATTTTCAATTTAGGATTTACATTTTATAGCTTTATATTGTTTTATAATAGCACAAATTTTTAATTTTTAATATTACTGGATAAAACCATAGAAATCTTCAGTTTTGCCATTTATGATATTAAGCATATTTTGAATTCTGTCGATATAATTATGCTTTTCTCGTGCTAATTTCTCTGCGTTATTTCTTATTTTTTCCCTTAAATCATGATTAGGGATATATTTCTTTAAGAGATTAAGGAGTTCTTCATGGCTATTAAACCATAATAGATGTTGCTCATTTTTAGCTAATTTTTCTAATCCCTCAAAATAATTTGTGATGAAACAACAACCAGATCCAAGAGCAATATACGGTCGATTTGAAGCATATAATTCTAAATCTTTTAATGCTGGTGTGCCACCAAAAATGATCTTACATTTAGAATAATATTCTGGAAGATTATTATAAATCCTTTTGAAAATCTTCACCTTAAAATGTTTACTTATCATTTGGAGTGCCTGTCTTCTCTCTTGATAATAAGGATAATCCTTTGTATTAACCAATTGTCCAGCAAAGCCAACATCATACACTTCTTTTATAAATCTATTTCGATGAATGATCTCTGGCATTATAGCAACAGGCATATAATAGACTTTGTCTAAATTAAATTTTTTTTTATATAGAGGAACTTCTCCCTTACTTGTTATAAACATATAATCAATTAAATCCTTGAAATCATAGGATTCGAAAGTTGTAATATCCCACATCCAGTAGATAATCTTTATAGAAGATGATCTAAAATAATCTGCATTTTTTATTAAAAAATCATAAACTACTTTTCCCCCAATCCATAAAATATCTGGTTTAAATATCTTTATATACTTTAGAATATAATTAAATGAGTTATCCTTGATATCTAAAATCTGAGTGTTATAACCAAGTTTTTTAAAAGCCCGTGCTTGACTATCCCATCTCGCGTTAGCGAGAGATACATATCTAAGTGAATAAACTCCCAATAATAATACCCTTATATTATTTTTATTTACTGGAAAGCTAATTTGATTTTGAATTAAAACCTGAATCATTTTAAAAGATGAGCTTAAATTAATCCACTCAAAATTAAGATTATTATCATCTAATATTTTTACTATTATTCCCTTTTCAAAAAGTTGAGCTACATCTTTAGTAAGATAGTTTTTACTTTCAGGAATAATAAGCAATATTTGTGAATCTTTTTTTACTATTTGTTTTAAGATATTAAATAACTTTTGATTATCTGAATAATTTCTGAATTCTAGGAAATTAGCAATAATAGCCATATCAAATGAATTTTCGGAAATATTAGAAAGAGATTCAATAGAGTTGAAGTTTTGAACAGCTCTAATATAGGGATTTAACTGTTTTATAGCTTGTGCTAAAATTTCTATATGATGACCGATTATACATAAATTTCTGATATCAAAAAAGAGATTTTCATTTTGCTTTAAAATATTTAAAATATCATTTATTTTTTCTTGTGAAGTCTTGTCTGATAATGGTTTTATAATTTTAGATTTTACAGCTGTTATGGTTATAGTTCCATTAATCTTTAAATCAGAATAATTTATATCTTTAATAAAGAATTGATTTTTACTTAATGAGATCTTTATTTTTTCTAATTTATCATTATTATTCCCAAATTTTATCTGAATCTTAAGGATACCACCGGGAATTAATTTCTTTTTCCAAGCTTTTAATATTTTATCGTATTTTTTATTGGGAATGTATTTTAAAAAATGCTTAATATGAATCATTTGACATGATTCATTTTTTAAGGGTAAATTTTTTAAATTGGAACAGCAGAATGGATTGTTAGAGATATATGGATCTATTTTAATAAATAGTGTAAATTTAGACTTTCTAATAAACCCAATATGAATAGTCCAAAATTGATCCATTAATTTAAGAGAACTACTTTTGTTTAAAAAGTAAAAAATTTGAAAATTAAGTTTAAATCTAAAGTAAATTCGCATAAGTGAAGAAAAAAATGAATTAGATATCTTGTATGTATGATTTCTCTTTAAAGCTTTGCTCCTTGCTTTTTTTATTGATCTGAATAAGAGTGATTTTCGTAATTTTTCAAATTTCACTTTAGATAACATATATATCTTAATATATCTTAATTTTTCAAATTGAATGAATTTAAAATTATTGATTGTATTGGTTAAAATAGAGTTATTAATTTAATAATTTGTAAAATACTTAATTTACTAGTATACTTATAAAAAAGAAATTTTAAGTTTAAAATAAATTTAATTACAGCAAGAAAACACATAAATTTCAAAAACATCCAATGCAAATTATATCATAAAAACCTTAAGTTATTAAATACTAGATAAAAAATAAATGAATGAATATAATATTTTATCATAACCAATATAGGATCTATTAAAATTTATGCTTAAGTTAACTTTAACCTTTAACCGATTGTTGGACTTCATTTCAGACAAAATTGGAATGAATATTCGACATTTGTTTTCCTTTGGTTTGTCTAAATTATACTCAAATAAGGTAGACGAAAACCTACTAGTTTTTGGGAGTACAAATGGAAATGCTTTTTCAGGAAATAGCAGAGATTTATTTCTTTACTTAACGAAAAATACTAATTATAAATGTGTATGGTTTACATCTTCAGAAAAGATTTTTAAAGATTTAAAAGAGAAAAATTATCATGTCGTCTCAAATAAAAAACTCTTTAAACCTGTAAAAATTCTTAAATCAGCTAAATATATTTTTATTACACATGGTTTTGGTGATATTTTACTTATCGACTTCTCTCCTAAAACAGAATTAATTCATCTGGATCATGGTAGCGCATTAAAATTAATTGGAAGAGGGCTTAAAGGTTCCTATTTGAATTTTTTCCAGAAAAAAGTAAATCAATATTTAAATAAATGTATTAGTTATTTAACAGTGACTTCAGAAGAAACCAAACGTACTAAAAGATTCAGCTATAATTTACCTCCCGAAAAAGTTATTATCACAGGCTATCCCAGAAATGAAATCCTTGTTAACTATACTAATGAAATTAAAAATCAAATAAGACATAATTTAAATATAAAAAATAATCATGAAATAATTTTATATGCTCCTACTTTTCGAGAGTATAAACAAGAAAATCCTTTGAATAAGAGATTTCTAGAAGATTTAGACAATTATTTAATCAAAGAAAACAAAATATTACTATATAAGCCTCATCCTTTTGAAGAAAAAATAGATTTGAGTAAATTTCAAAAGATAAAATCCATAGATCCAAATGTAGATATAAGTGATTTATTGGTGATTTCCGAGGTTTTAATTACTGATTATTCCGGAGTGTTTTATGATTATTTACTTACAATGAGACCAATAATCTTTTTTCCATATGATTTAGATAGATATACTGAAGGGCGAGATTTTTTCTATAATTATGAAAATTTTGTCCCGGGGCCAATTGTAGAAAATGGAGAGGATTTAATCGAGAAATTAAAAACCATCCCAGTATGGAATCAAGATTTCTTGGAAGTAAGAAGAAGAGCACGGGATAAATTTAATAAATACAATGATGCTAATGCTACAAGGAGAATTGTCGATTTCTTCGATTTAAAATATAAAGAAATAGTAACTCCTCCAATAACACATCCAAAGATTATATTAGAAAAACCAATAGGAATAATTAATAAAACATTCAATAGAGTTTTAGAATACATTTCAACAAAAATGGGAATGAACCTAAAACACATATTTTCCTATCTATTATCGAAATTGTATAGTGATAGTACCAATGAGAATTTACTAGTCTTCGGTAGTACGAATGGACAGGCATTTGCCGGTAATAGTAAAGTACTCTTTGAATATCTTACCAAAAACTCATCATATCATTGTGTTTGGATAACTGCCTCAGAAAAAGTGTTTAATGATCTTAAGAAAAAAAATTATCAAGTTGTTTTAAATAAAAATTTGATTCAAACAATCAAAATATTAAAAGCAGCAAAATTTATTTTCATCACTCATGGTTTTGGGGATATTTTCTTTATTGATTTTTCATCAAATACGAAATTAATTCATTTAGGTCATGGTATTTCATTTAAAAAGGGTGGTCATGACTTAACAGACACTTTTATGCCTTTTACCGAAAAAATGATGAATCAAAGATTAGTTGAAAGCATGAACTTACTTATCGATTCTTCAGATGAAACAAAGAGACATAAAATGACAAGATTTGGTATAGAATCAAATAAAGTCGCTGTGACAGGATATCCTAGAAATGATATTTTAGCAAATCATACTCGAGAATTAGAATATCAAATTAAGGCGAGCTTAAATATAGAGAATTATTCGGAAGTCATCCTTTACGCACCAACATTTAGAGATTATGAGTATCAATTTCCATTGAGAGAGGACTTTCTGAAAAAATTAGATAAATTTTTGATCGAAGAAAATAAAATATTAATTTATAAACCACATCCATTTACAGAAGATATTAACCTAAGACAATATAGAAATATAAGATCTGTCAAAAGAAATGTAGATATCAATGATTTATTAATTATTGCGGATATTTTGATAACTGATTATTCGAGTGTATTTTATGATTATTTATTGACTCTACGCCCGATAATATTTTTTGCTGATGATTTAGAAAGATATACAGAAGTCAGAGATTTTTATTATGACTATAAAACTTTTGTGCCTGGTCCGTTAGTTTCAACGGGAGGTGAATTAATTCAAAAACTAAAAAAATTAAAAGAATGGAATTTGGAATATGTTGAAAAGAGAAAATTAATGCGCGATAAATTTAACAAATATGCTGATGGGAGGGCAACTGAAAGAATAATTGAACTTCTTAATTTGAGTGTATACTAAATTTTTCGTTTTATTTTCTTTTCAAATAAATAAATGAAAATCTTTTTCCATTTTATAATGGATTTTTCAATATTCATTTCATTGTACACGTAGTTATAAGCATTCTTACTACAACTATTCCATAATTCTCGGTTATTAAGAAGTTGAGCTAAGTTCTTTTTTAATTCCTCAAAATCATTATGGCAGTAAAGCCCCACTTGATTCTTAGTAATAAAATTATCTGGATTTATATTTAAGCTTAAAAGTGGTGTCGAAGAATTCATAGCTTGGTTAAAAGAATTTGGAAATCCTTCTGCCAATGAAGTGTTTACAAAAACTTTAGCATCTTTATAATACTCTCCAACATCAGAAAAAGGGACACCAGGAATAAATTTGAGATTATTGACCTTCTTCGCTTCCTTTTTTATCTTCTCAAAAAAGCGCTTATTTTTAGCTAAGGGCATTATCATCATAAATTTTTCATCAGGAAATTCCCTTGCCAATTTAATAAAAATTTCTGGTCGTTTCCATACCTCACTTCTTGCAACCCATAGAATAGAATCTCTTTTGTTGTTATTTATTTTCTGTAAAAAGTATGAATTCCGAATGACTGTCGAGGGATAATTAAAAGTTTTTTTTAACATATCCCGGTCTTCTTCATTTTGTACTACAATATGGTCAACGTTTATATACCCTAATAAAAATAGCAAATATCTACTACTCAATCTTTTTATTATATGTTCTAAAATTATTTTTTTATTTACTTGATGCTGATGTTCAGTTCGGTGTATATGTATTTTTCCAGTTAATTTACAATAGAGATTTGTAAATCCAACGTATTTTGATAGATTAGCGGTAAAATAAATATCAGCATTAATCTGTACTAATCTACGATAAAATTTTATAAAAGCATTAAAATAATTAACAAAAGATTTCTCTTGCGAATGTCCTTTAACTACTTTTATGTTATTATAAATTTCCAAGTCATCTTGACCGAAATCTGCAACTAAAAAATACACATCAAACTTTCTATCTTTGGATAATTCTATAGCAATATTACATAGATCTACTTCCGCGCCTCCTATTTTCGCGGAAGAATTTGGATTAAAAACCGCGTAGGCAAATGCTTGTACAAAACATATTTTTATTTTTCTTATCATGGTCTTACGATATAAGTATTTATAATTTAATCATCTTTTTTTAAAGACAGCTTCAAAAGAATCAACATTATTCTTAAAGTATGTTTCGTAGAAAATGAGATCTAAGAGCATATTATCATCAATAAATTTGAATGTTTCCCCCTTTTTATTTGCTAAAATTAACTCACTATCATCCACATAGATATCGAATTTATGCATCCCTGCCCATGAAGTTCTAGTTCCCTCTTTTATATTACTACAAACAAACAATAATCCTCCTTTTTTCAAAACAGAATAAGCATTTCTAAAACATTTAAGTGGGTCTTCTGTATGATCTAAAGAATTTTGAGCAAAAACAACATGAAATGTCTCTTCTTTGAATATATCTAAAAGATCTTCACCTTTTTGTTTTATTGGGGTAATAGGATATGTATAGTTCAATTGTTTCATAATTTTTTTGTAAACATCCGCTAAGGGATCGATTGCGATAACTTCAAGTAATTTTTTATCAACCCAATACGATAGATTAGAATTGGGTCCAGATCCGATTTCTAAGGTATATAAAGAGTTTACTTTGAATACTTCATCTCTTAATTTATAGACCTCGTCTCTTATTCCTTCTGGGAAAACACTTTCATTTCTTCTACATGATTCTAGAAACGCAACTGGATCCTCTAATTTTATAAAAAATAAGCTTTCGTAGCTATAAATCTCTGATGCTATATTTCTCTCTCTTCTAATATAAGCTTTAATACTATAAAATAGAGATTTTAATAGTAGTTTGAAATTAATCAAACTTATTCTATTTTCCTTAAACGCAAATATAATAAATCGCTTTATCTTTTTTGACATCTTATTTTTTGCTATTATATAAGACCTATTTTATAAATTAAATTAAAAATATTGGCTCTGAATTTAAAAATAAATCCACGTTGTTTATATAAGCGAACACGTTTTTTAATTGAGATTTCATATTCTTTTTTTAATTTATGCTTATTTAATACACCATATCCTAAAAAAAATCCTTTAGAACATAGTTCATATTTATAATAATACCAGGGCCTTTTTAATTTATATAAATTTAGAGTTAACTTCATAGATACTAAATCATGAATATGATCTCTTTCATTGAAAAATGGAACGTCTGCGAAAAAAAACGTCTCATTTTTATAAATTACATCATGCACTTCAAGGTGACTATGAGAAAACCCTTTTTCATGAAAGATTCTTAATTTTTTTCCAAATTCATAATATACTTTTGGATCTAAAATATCAACCAACTTTTTACCATCAATGTATCTGCTAACAATAAATTGTTTGTTTTTTGAAAAATAGATTGGCTCTATAAGTTGGAAATTATCAACTTCTAATTTATTCCAATATCTTTTTAGGTAATTAAATTCCTTTTCCATCCATTCTTCTTTTCCTTTACAAACTTTAATGAAATAATTTTTATCTGCTGTGATATAATAGCTATTGGTTCCTCCGAACAAAGATCTCTTGATTTTTTTTAATGAACTCTTCATTTTATTTTTAAATTTTTATAATCAAATTTAGAAGTGATTATTCTTAGAATTATGGATGAAAAAAGAAATTTTCATATTATATTTATTAAAAAATCTTAATTTTTAATAGATTTATCATTTTGGCTAAATCAAGGTAAATCTCAAATTAGTTCATAATCATGCCAAAATTTCCAATAATAATTTATAATAAGACCATCTTTAATTACTGGTTTTTTACGAGGATTTTTGGTATAATCATAAATCCATTTGATTCCATATTTCTTGGCAAGTTCTATAGTATAATCATTGTATTGCCGCCATCCGGGAGCGCATTTTGTTGGATTAATTCCCAACGAATTCAAAAACTTCATCGATTCTTCAAATTTTTCATCCTGAAGTTTATTATCAAAAAATGCCGGAACATTACATAAATGGATATGTAACTGTATTTCTTCATTGTATTTTTTTAAAATTTCAATTCTTTTAGCTAAAATGTGGGTGAATTGAGCTTTATCTTGTTTTATATTGAAATAGCTCTTACAATATTCATAATTAGCAGGAGTTACAACAAACCATATATAACCCTTTCCAAGTAAATTTTGAAGTTTTTTCCACATGTCATCTCTTACTAGAGCTTCAGCATGAAGTGTTTTTTCTTTAACTTTTGCGAATTTCCGTAAAATCTTGAACATAAATTCGTCTAAAGATTTTTTTAATTTCATAGCCGGGAAAATATTCTTTAATTTAATATGTCTAGTAATATTTGAGTTATTAAGTTAATTATATTTTAACCAAATAAAGAGATCCACTTCTCTTTAGGAAGTACTCAAATAAAAATTAACATTAACCAAGTTTAATCTGCTTTAAATTACCTTAAATTTTTTTTAACCTTGTATATGCTTAAAATTCCATAGTTTTTGACGAAGAAAATTTGTTAGTTAAACGGACTTTTCTAAAAGGATGAAATTGAAGATTCTAAGCCAAATATTATGTAAAATTAAAATAACTGGAATTGTAAGAATTTTAAGAATAAATCCGGATTTTTTCTTCTATTAAAGAAATTAATCTATTGATATTTAATCACTCCATAGGACATTTAAAAGTATGATATAAGATTTTAGAATTAATTTAACAAGGTCTATTCGATAAACTCAAATTATTTCAGAATGTAAATTAGATAGAAATTGATAAGAATGAAATACTAATCAGATCTAAAGAAAATATTTATCCTAAAAGAAAAGTTAAAGAAAAATATAATTAAACAAAATAAATAGAATATCAATGATAACAAAATTTTTTGAAAAAATTTTATCCAAAGTTAAGTTCTATACAATAGCAAGGCTCTTAAGAATCCATCCACATTTCTTTTTTGACCTCGTGGTATATCACTTTTCAAAATTTTTTAGAGGAAATGTAGATGACAAGTTGATTATTTTAGGTGGTAATTATGCCAAATATTTTGGAGGAAATACAAAATATCTTTATATATATTTAAAAGAAAACACAGATTATCAATTATTTTGGATGTCTAAATCTCTGGAGTTAAACAAGAAATTAGAAAAACAAGGAATTAAAACTATATACGCATATACTTTAAAAGCAATCAAAATGTTGAGAAGAGCTCGAGCTGTTTTTGTTACGCATGGAACTATTGATGTTCTTCCTATAAAATTCTCCCCAAGAACCGTACATGTTCAAACTTGGCATGGAGGAGATATTAAAATTATAGGCAATAATCCTTATGCTGCAAAATATATTTATTCTAAATGGGCAAAATTATTAAGATTAAAACTTCGAGATCATGAGTATGTTGATTTTCTCGTATCACAATCAAGAGCAAAAAGACCATTAGAGATCTTATCAGAAGCATTTAGATATCCTTTAGAAAGGATAATACCTACTGGATATCCCAGAAATGATATATTTTTTTCTAAGGAAAAAGATTTAAAAGTTAAATTAAGAATGAAATATAATATTCCAAGTTACATAAATAAAATTCTCTTATATGCACCTACATTTCGACCAGATTTTGAAGCTAAATTTCCGCTTAATAATGAAAATTTAGTTAAATTAAATCAATATTTATTAGAAACGAAATATCTATTTTTAATGAAAGGGCATATCAAGGAGAGAACTATTTCATTTAAAGATTTAGAGAATATAAAGACTATAGGATTAGAAGCAGATACTCAAGAATTATTATATATCACGGATATCTTAATTACTGATTATTCCTCGATATACTGTGATTTTTTATTACTAAATCGACCAGTCCTTTTATTTACCTATGATTATAAAAAATATGAAAAAGAGCGAGGATTTTATTATGATCATTTAGAAGAAATTGCTCCTGGACCATTAATTTATACGGGAGAAGAATTAATTAATACTATCAAAAATATTCAAGTTTTAGAGAAACAATACGAATCAAAACGATTAGAATTAAGAGATTATTTTAATGCATACAATGATGGAAAATCTTCAGAAAGATTGTTAAGATTTCTTAAATTAATAGAATAATTTATTTTAATTATAATGTGACATTAGTATATTAAAATGCTAAGGTCTACGATTCATCCTATTGTAAAGGAACTTTTGATCTGTAAAGTAACCGATAATTAATTGAAAGATTATCGTGGCAAGAGAATTAAAGGCAAATATCAAACCTGTTTGAAACCAATTTAAGTTAAATTCAAAATACAAACTTGCTATTCATACAGGCAAAACAAATGTTATAGGATCATTATTAAAATAATAAACATATAACCTCTTTTGAATGTAAGAACTCTTTTCTTTAGGATTATTCAACAATATTTTAAGTATTTCATTTAATAAAAAAATCTTCTATTACCTGAAAATAAGATTTTAATAATGAAAGTTAAAACGTTCTAAATATAATTTATAAGCCTGCTTTTTTAGGCTTGAGAATTAAAAGAGAACAAATTTTTATATAACATGAAAATTTCTTATAATATGATTTGACGCTTAAGAATAGAATTTCTCCAGAAAAAAGAAGAAAAAAATTAAAAGAATTATTAATTAGAAAAAATCCCCTACGATTTTTAGAAGCTCATGATGGAATTAGCGCGATAATTTCAAATAATACTAAAATTACAATAAATAATGGAGAAGTTCTTGAATTTGATGGACTTTGGGAAAGTAGTTTTACCGATAGCGCATCAAAAGGATATCCAGATGCTGATATTATAAGTTTTGATTCTAGATGTGAATCATTGAAATACATTTTAGATGCTACCAATAAGCCAATAATTTTTGATGGGGATACTGGAGGAGATCCTACTAATTTCGAATATCAAGTTAAGCGCTTAGAAGATCTGGGAGTATCAATGATTATTATAGAAGACAAAGTTTATCCTAAACGAAATAGTTTAGATGAGACCGCTTCTCAGATACAAGAGGATCCTCAGATTTTTGCAATTAAATTAAAACGGGGTAAAGAAGCATTACACTCAGATGGCTTAATGATTGCTGCAAGAATTGAAAGCTTAATAACAGGGTCTGGATTAAAAGATGCCCTTTTAAGAGCCAAAATATATTTAAATGCGGGGGCAGATGCTATCATGATTCATTCAAAAGAAGAGGATCCGAAGGAAATTTTTGAATTTGCTAAAGAATATAATGAATTATCTAAAAACATCAGTTTTCGAAAACCATTAATATGCGTTCCTACAACATATAATACTGTTACAGTAGACGAATTTGAAAAAGCAGGATTTAATATTATAATCTATGCGAATCATCTAATAAGAGCTTCATTTAAAGCAATGAAAAAAGCTGCTGAACTAATTTTAAGAAATGGAAGAAGCTTTGAGGTTGAATCGATATGCACTCCAGTTAAAAAAATTTTTTCAGTAGTAGGATTTGAAGAGATCAAAAAGAAAGATAAAAAATTTCAAAAGGCACAAAGAGTTATTATACCCGCTGCTGGGTTTGATAATAATTTTGATATTCCTAAAGCAATGATAAAAATTAAAGGAAAACCAATTATTAAAAGGCAAATTGAGGTTTTAAAGAAATTTGGTTTTGCAAAAATAACAGTAATTAGAGGATGGAAGAAAGAGTTAGTAACTTTGGAGGGTATTAAATATTTCGATAATGATTTTTATGATAAAACTTACATAGCTCATTCTTTATTTCATGCAGAGGAAGATTTTAAAAATGGATTCTTATACATTAATTCTGATATCCTTTTTACCGAAGAAGTCATCAATAAAATCATAAACACACCATATGATATTGTATTAGCTGTAGATAGAACTTACCAATACCATAAACACGAAATTGATAAAAAACTTGATATGGTTTTAACTAAAAACAAACCTACAAATCGAATTTGGAAATTAGGAAGGGAAGAAAATGAAGTTATAAGAATCGGTAAAAATATCAAGATTGAAATGGCTGATTATGAATATATCGGAATTGCTAATTTCTCTGAGAATGGAGCAGAGATTTTAAGAAAAGTATATCATGATTGTAAAATGAATTGGCAAGGCAAATTTCATGAAGCTGATGATTTTTCTAAAGCTGATTTTATGGATTTAATACAAGAAATAATTAATCGAGGTTTTAAAGTAAATATTGTTGAGATTCATCAGGGTTGGATCGAAATTAATGATGAAAGGGACGTAAAATTAGCAGAAATGATGATTTAATTATGATATCTTGCCAAGAATTTTTTACTATTTTAAAAGAAAAGGGATTTACTTTTTTTACAGGAATCCCTGATTCGACTTTTAAACATTTTATAAAATTTATATCAGATAATAATGGAGAATTATTACAAAATATCGTTGCTTCTAATGAGTGTGAATCTATAGCAATAAGCGCTGGATATTATTTAGCGACAAGTAAGATAGGTGTTGTTTATATGCAAAATTCTGGTCTTGGTAAAACCGTCAATCCTTTAACTTCTTTGTGCGATCCTGAAATATATGCAATTCCGATATTACTTCTTATAGGTTGGCGTGGAGAACCTGGGAAAATTGATGCTCCTCAACATAGAAAAATGGGCAGAATTATGCTATCATTATTAGATACTCTTGAAATACCATATAGTATACTTAAACCAGAAATAGAGGATATTAGATTAAACCTTAATTCTGCTATTAAATATTTCAATAAAATGAAAGGTCCCTACGCTTTTATTATCAAAAGAAATTTTTTTAAAGACTATAAATCGAATAATAAAGAAATCGTTAGTTATGAGCTTTCTCGTCAGCAAGCAATAGATTTAATAATGGATAATCTTAACGAAAATAATATAGTAATTTCAACAACCGGATTTACTTCACGAGAGGTATATGAATATAGAGAAAAAACGAAAAAGGCCCATAACAGAAGTTTTTATAATATCGGAAGTATGGGGTGTGCTTCTTCAATTGGATTAACCATAGCTCTGCATAATTCAAATAAAAAAATATTCATTTTTGATGGAGATGGAGCCGCTATAATGCAAATGGGAGCTTTTACCACAATAGGTAAAAACTCTCCAAAAAATTTTATACATATAGTATTTGATAATCATATGCATGAAACAACAGGAGGACAGCCTACTAATTCTAGTTCAGTTGATTTTGTTAAATTAGCTTTTGCTTGTAACTATAAATATGGTAAAGTTGTTATAACTAAAAATGAGCTGATTGAAACGATTTCAGATATTAAAAATAGAGACGGACCGATAATTATTGTTATTAAGGTAAAACCAAGTTTTAATGCTGAGCTAAAGAGACCTGAGAAAGAGCCAAAATATTATAAAGAAATTTTTCAAAATTATCTAATTAATTCAAAATGAAAGCTGTAATATTAGCTGCTGGAATGGGTACGCGTCTTAAACCATTGACGGATGATATGCCAAAATCCTTTTTAAATATAGATGGTAAACCTTTAATCATTAGATCACTCGATAATTTAAACCAAGTAGGAATTCAAGACGTTATAATTGTAATAGGGTATTTACAAAATTTTTTTAAAAAGAACATAGGAAGTTATTATAAAAATCTAAAAATAACATTTGTATTTAATCCCTATTATTCATATACCGGAAGTATGTATTCTCTATCTCAAACTGAGGGGATTGTAGATAATGATATACTTTTACTAGAGGGAGATTTACTGTATGAAAAAAGAGCTTTGGAATATTTAATTGATTCAATTGAACCAAATGAGATATTGATTGCTCCACTTAGTGGCTCGGGGGATGAGGTTTATATTTGTGTTAATGAACATAATGAACTTATTAATTTAGGAAAAAATATTGTTAATAAATCTGAAGCGATAGGTGAATTGGTTGGAATATCTAAGCTTTCAATGGATTTCCTTCCTAAACTCTATCAGAAAGCTAAAGAAGATTATAATAATAAAGAATGCTTATATCACTACGAAGAAGTTATTTTTAAAGTATCTAAATCTTATCCTATTAAATGTAAGTTAATTTCGGATTTAAATTGGATAGAAATTGATAATGATAATGACCTGCGCAGAGCTATTGAATTAGTATATCCAAAAATAAAAAATAAAGAAAACACTATATAGATAAGTTCTTGATTTGATTAAAGTACTCCTTGTCTTTTAATTTTTTAGGAGAAGATTTTTTTCATATGAAAGAATAATATCAAAGAATTAGATAAGAATTATCCTTTTAAAAAACAATGGAATTAAAAGATTATTAAAATAATTAAAGGAAGATGAAGAATCATAACAAAGAAATTATAGTAAAATAATAATAATTTTGATCAAAATGACAAGAAGAAATATACTATTAAATCCTGGTCCAGCAACTACGACTGATTCAGTGAAGAAAGCATTAATTGTTCCCGATATATGTCCAAGAGAAAAAGAATTTGGGGATTTGATGCAAGAAATAAGAAAAGACCTTGTTGAGATTGCTGGAGGTGATAAAAATTATACATCTGTGTTATTTGCTGGATCTGGAACTGCCGTAATGGAAAGTACCATTAGTTCAGTTGTACCTCCAAACAAAAAAATTCTAATTTTAATTAATGGTGCTTATGGAATTCGTTTTGCAGAGATTGCACGAACATATAATATCGAAGTTGTCGAGCTTAATTTTGAATTTGGGAAAAGAATTGAATTAAAGCAAATAGAGTCTATTTTAAGGGCTGATGAAGAAATTGCGTGTGTGGCTGTTATCCATCATGAAACTACAGTGGGAATTTTAAATCCCATAAAAGAGATCGGAGAAATCACAAAAGCTTATCGAAAAACCTTTATAGTTGACACTATCTCTAGTTTTGCTGGGGTTCC
The DNA here is from genome assembly GCA_019058445.1 of Promethearchaeota archaeon. Taxonomy (GTDB): domain Archaea; phylum Asgardarchaeota; class Lokiarchaeia; order Sigyniarchaeales; family SOKP01; genus LW40-45. Next base: position 339,538 of record JAHPZA010000010.1, read on the forward strand.
TATTAATATAAAGGACTTTAATATTGACTTCATGATGTCTACCTCAAATAAATGTATCCAAGGAATGGCCGGAGTGGCTTTTATTATCTGTAAAAAATCTGCTTTGGAAAAGTTAAGATCATTTAAAGCAAGGAATTATTATCTCGATCTATTTAAGCAATATGAATATCTTGAGAAAAATAATCAAACAAGATTTACCCCACCTGTACAGATTATATATGCTCTTAAACAAGCAATTTTAGAATTATATGAGGAAGGTGTGGAAAATAGAATTAATAGATATAAGGAAAATTATCGAATTTTGAAAGATGGGTTGAAGAAGTTGAATTTTAAATTTTTGATGAAAGTTGATGTAGAAGAATCTAACATTTTGACTACAATTCATTATTTAGATCATCCTAATTTTAATTTTGATATTTTACATGATAAATTATATAAGAAAGGATTTACAATTTATCCCGGTAAAATTACTGATCTTAATACTTTCAGAATTGCGGTTATGGGAGCAATTTACCCTGCTGATATTAAAAATTTCATAAAGACTCTAGGAAATGTTTTAAAGGAAATGGGCATAAATTAGACAAAAAAAAATCTTATTTATTATTCATTAAAAAACTTAAAAGATCGATAAAAATGCTTCAAAGAATTTTAAATAAAATGTTAATGCATGTTAAGATTTTCAAATTAGCAAAAGTTTTAAAAATTAACCCTCGATTTTTTTTCGATTTAATAATATTTCATCTTTCTAAGTTATTTAGAGGAAATGTAGATGATAAATTGATTGTTCTGGGGGGGGCAAGCGGGAAAGCATTTATGGGCAATACTAAATACTTGTATTATTATTTAAGAGATAATACAGATTATAAAATACTTTACTATGTAAAATCTTATGAATTAAAACAAAAGTTAGAGAGGAATGGAATAAACACTATTTACGCATATAGTTTGGAAGCAATTAAAATTTTAAGAAAAGCGAGAGCTGTTTTTGTAACTCATGGCTATATTGATGTACTTCCTATAAAATTTTCATCTAGAACTATATTTGTTCAAACATGGCATGGAGCAGATATTAAAATTCTAAATTCCTCTCCCTATTTTAATAAGTATATCTATTCTAAATGGACAAAAATATTTAGATTAAAACTTCGAAATCATGAATTATATGATTATGTTTTAAATCCTTCAGGAGAGAAAAAACCATTACAAATTTTATCTAATGCATTTAAATATCCAATTGAAAGAATTATTACAACAGGTTATCCAAGAAATGATATTTTTTTTTCAAAAGATCCCTACTTATCCCAGAAACTAAAAAAAAAATATGGAATTTCGAACAGTATCAAGACCATAGTATTATATGCACCAACTTTTAGAGAGAAATTTTCTACAAAAAATCCCTTTTCTATGGAAGCTCAACATAAATTAAACGAGTTAGGTAAAAAATTAAAAACGATTTTTTTAATGAAAACACATATAAGCGAAAGTCTGATTAAAATAGAAGAATCATCAAATATTAAATCAATCAGGAAAGATGATGACATCCAAGAGCTTTTATTTATTACTGATTTATTGATAACAGATTATTCGTCAGTATTTTGCGACTTTTTATTATTAAATAGACCGATTATATTATATGTTTATGATTATGAAGAATATATCAATAACCGCGGAATTTATTATGATTCATTAGAAGACATAACTCCGGGACCAATTTTTTATTCTTCAGAAGACTTGTTAAATGCTATTGAAAATATTGAGGAATATTATCAAAAATATGAATCAAAGCATGAAAAAATAAAAAAATATTTTAATAAATATAAGGATGGAAAATCTTCAGAAAGATTATTAAGGTTTTTAAAGCTAATTTGAATTAAAAATTTAAATTCAAATTAAATTAATTACTTTAAGAAGTAAGAATTATTGAAAAAACTAATATTACTAAACGTATTTACTAGAAAAAATAGTGTGAATCATAAAAAGGGTGCAGTTTATCAAAAATTTTATTAAGAGTTTCTGTAATATTTTCAATAGAAATATTTACCGGGGATTTACATTAATTAAAAGATTAACAGGTCGTAAATTCAACGCTGAGTTTTATGCTGATAAAATTACGATGAGGATTAATAGATTATTGCGAAATGAGTATATTCCAAATCCAAAAGAACATTTATATGTGGAAGTTACAAATATATGTAATTTAAGATGCAGATTTTGTGCGTATAGCAAAGCTATTAATAAAAAAGTAATAATGTCTAATGAAATGTTTTATAATATAATAAATAATGCAACTAATTTTGGATATGACAAATTTGGATTAACTCCTATTACGGGTGAAGTTTTTATTGATAAAAATTTCATTAAAAAATTAAAATTTTTAGAAGACCATCCAAAAGTTAAAAGCTATAGCTTTTTTTCAAATTTTACACTTGCTGATGCAGAAATTATTAATTTTTTAATTAACGCGAAAAAGTTAAATGAATTATATATTAGTCTTTATGGACATGATTATGAATCATTTTCAAAATTTACGGGGGGGAATAAAAAAACATACCAAAAGCTATTATCTAATCTAAGATATTTATGTGAACATAGCAATAACATACTTTTTAATCTAAGCTTTGGATTGAGAACATACATCTCTTTTGAGTCATTAACAAAATGCAATAGTGATTTATGCCATACTGTCAAAGCAATTTTAAAAAATCCAAAAAGTAAAATCACAATAAATAAAGCCTATTATAATTGGGGCGGTTATATTACACAAAATGATGTAAAAGGGCTTGATATCATCATTAATGATCCTTCCAATTACTATAAATATGGTGCGTGTTCTTTAATTTTCTATAAAAATCAAGTTATGGCAGACGGCAGAGTTAACGCATGTGCTTGTAGAGATGTAAATGCTACCCTTCAGATTGGTGATTTAAAAAGACAAACTTTTGAAGAAATATATACATCTCAAAATGTCAAGTATAGTAACATTGTTAAAAGCCACCAAAAGGGTGATTTCAATCCAGTATGCCAAAGCTGTGACTTTTACAGAAGTATCTATAAGAATTATAGAGTTTATAGGAAATATAAAAAAAACCCATTTACACTCAAAAAATTCTTCCAGAAGTAAGTAAATAATCAGGTTAATTTATGATCATTGTTTAATTTAATCTACAATCAATTAAGAATAAAGTTCTAAATTTAATTTAAATTTAAATACTTATTAATAAATTGAATTTTTTAATATTAGGAATGATTATTAAGATTATTATTAGAGTCGATGATATCTGTGATCAATATGATTTTTATAATCTAAGAGACTGGTTCATAGAGAAGTTTCCTAAAATACCTATTTCATTTTATGCGATGGATACTCAATATCCTTATAGATGGGGAAAGAGAGCATGGAATCAAATTAAAAATGCAGTTATTAATTTTAATTGGGAGATAGGAGGTCATACAAGAAATCATTATCATTTACCAGATTTATCTCAAACAATACTTTTTAATGAGATCGTGGGAAATATTGAAGATATTGAGAAAGGACTACAATCTGTAAAGTTAGAATATCAAATTACTAGTTTTGCATATCCCTATGGTGAATTCGATGAAAGAGTAAAAAAAATTCTCAAAGAATATGGAGTAAATTATGGATTAACCTATGATCCTAGCAAAAATTATAAAACTCAAATAACACTACCAACAGATAATTTTTATGAGATCGGAATAAGCTGCAATGCCACAAACTCTCTTGATGATTGGAATTTAAGATTTAAAGAAGTATATGAAAGTGGTGATTGTTATATTTTATGTTTGCATACCTCTCATTGGATAAGAGGTAGCAATAGAGAAAATTTGAAAAGAATTTTTAAATCAAGATCCTATAAAGAATTATATTGGGCAATAAAACGCTTTTGTATATTTATATTTAAAAAAAATTCATTGGAAATGTGGGATAAATTAAAGCAACATTTAGAATTTATTTTGAAACATCAACATATTCAATTTATTACCTTTAAAGATTTATAAGAATAATTTTTTTAAGACAATCCCTTGAAAATATTAAAAATTTAACAAGATAATTTATTTATTATAATATAGAAAAAAATAAATGATTAAATGAAAATTTTATTTGTTGGGGTCTTTAAGGAACCTTGGTCAACACATCATCCTATTGTAAAGGAATTCAAAAGGAAAAATCATGAAGTTATAAAATTTGATTTCCGCCAATTATCTTTAAAAAATATGCGAATTACTTTTCCTTTCTACAGGAATTTCTTAAAAGAGAAGTTTGAAAAATTCATTAGATATAGGCCCTACTTGCCTGAAAAAATCAGGAATCTAAAATTTTACTTATTTGGTAATTGGCTGATGAATAGACAGCTTTTATATTTAATTAAGAAAAATTCATTCGATTTAGTGTTCCTTGCTAAATGCGATACTATAAATTACAATCTAATAAAGAAATTTAACAAATACACAAAAACCTGGTTTTACTTCATGGATCCTCTTTATATTTCTTATGAAATGAGAGCTTATAAATATGCTCAGGAGAGTTCATGGAGTAGCGCGAGTACAATGGTTAACAATTTATGGTTTAAAAAAAATGGTGCAAATAGCTATTATATAACTCAAGGAGTTAATCTCGCAGTGTTTAATAATAGAGAAAGAAAACCTAATCATGAAATAGATGTTATTTTTGCTGGAACAAACACAATAAAGCGAAAGAACTATATTGAATACTTATTAAAAAATAATATTAATATTCGATGTTATGGAGAAGGATGGGATAATGGTCCTATTTATTTGGAGAAACTAGCTAAGGAATATAAAAATTCAAAAATTATTTTGAATTTCCATAAAGAAGATTCGGGATTCTCTATTAGAATTTTTCAGGCACTTGCTACACAATCATTTGTATTAAGTGAATATTGCTCAGATTTAGAGAGAATTTTTAAAAAGGGAGTTCATTTAGACTGGTTCAAAACTCCGGAAGAATGTGTGGTATTAATTAAAAAATATTTAGATAATCAAGAAAGCAGAGAAAAAATAGCTCAAGAGGGTTATATTTTTGTCTCTAAATATTATTCCTGGAAAAATATAATTGAGAAAATAATGCAAATTGTTGAAGTTCCAAAAAATAAGATATAAAATAGAAATGAAAAAAAAATCCATCATTATTTAAAACTTCATATAATAAAAAACAGACATAAAATATTGCTTTTTGTAGGAAATAAGGATAAGTATTAGAATTTGTATTCAAATTTTTGAGAGTTCTATAAAAATATCACCCAAAGTAGGTTCTACTTCTTGAATTTTCGTAATAGGATAAGTAGATAGAAGATGTAAAAGATCTGGATAATTATTTTTTGAATTCATATGAATAATACCCCCACGCTTCTCATCAAGAAATTCAATTATATAATCCAATGTGCTCAATTCTTGTTTTAATTTATTCAAATGCTCAAGAGGTAACTCTATACGAATATAAATAGTTTCCCTCATGAGTTTTTGAAAGTTTTCTTGAGTATCTACTTTTATAACATTTCCCTTATTTAAAAATGCCACACGATCGCATACTTGTTGTATTACATGCATTTGGTGTGAGGTAATTAAAATCGTTTGATTTAAATCTAATAAAATATCAATCATTTGCTTAATTGTATTAGGATCCAATCCCAACAAAGGTTCATCCAAAAATAAAATCTCAGGTTCAATTAACAAAACTCTACATAACGCTAACTTTAATTTCATTCCCCGAGAATACTTCTCAACATATTCTTCCAACCAATTTTCTATACCAAAAATAGTTGCAAGTTCTACAATTTTTTTATTAAAATTCTTAATGTTATAGATTCTAGCAAAAAATTTTAGATTATCCTTACCTGTCAATCTATAGTATATTATTTCGTGACCTAACATCAAACCTAATTTGTTTTTAATCTTATTTGCCTGTTTTAATACATTATAACCTAAAATTTCAGCGTAACCGCTCGTCGGTTGTAATAGGGTTGTTAATATTTCTACTAAAGTTGTTTTACCTGCACCATTCGGTCCTAATAAACCAAAAATCTCTCCCTCTTTAATCGAAATATTAACCTTATTCAGAGCTTGAACATATCCTCCTTTTTTCAACTTATATTTCTTCGATAGATCAAAAGTTTGAATTGCGAAGTCACTCATTTTAATACCCCGTTATACCATATCGATTATAAATTCTCTCAAATGAACATAGAGCTATTATAGGAATTCCAATCGCCATCGTAAATAACACAAAATAATGTTGCCAAGAAATATATTTATACGCGTCAATTGGATCAATTCCCGCCCACCAGCTTAATTTTAATAGATCGAAAATATAATAAAAAGGATTTAGTCTTATAAAAAATTGTAATATCCTTGGAAACAGTTTCAATGGATAGGTAACACAACTTAACCAAGATATAAATTTAGCTGAATACGATAATAAATTTGAGATATCTTCATTAACTATGTCAATAACACCAATAAGAACACCAATTCCCATGAATATAATAATAATCGCTAAAAATATTGAGCAAAAGTGTAGTAAAGAAATTAAAGGAATTGGAAATAATATATAACAAATCATAATAAAGATCGCTACTGTGGGGATAATGATAATCAATTCAGTTATCAATAACCCAACAATTAAATTGAATCTATTAAAGGGGGCTATTATTAATCCTTTTAAAGTTTGCCATATTTTTTCCCTTCGGAATGTTTCTTTATATAAGTCTAATATTCCAAACATATAATTTATACAATAAGCTATTAAGAGAAATAGCAAGAAATTATATTCGGTATAATAATCAAAGTAAAAAGCTTCAGAAAGAGAAAATATTTTTGCTAAAATAATATAAGGAATGAAAATACTTACTAACGGTTTGATATATCGAAGTGCAAACTTGAATCCATATCTTAAATGTAATTTAAGCTCTTTTTCAGAAATAGCTAAAATTTGTTTAATATTAAGTTTAAGATCATTAGCTTTAAACATCACTATCAAGAAGAATGTCAAATTTTATATAAACTTTAGGAAATCTGCAGAATTTCATACATGTTAGAACTCCTCTCTAAAAATTACTATTATATGAAAAAATTTTTAAACTTTAAAACATTTTAATGAAAAAGAATGATTTTTGATCGATTAATTAATAATTTCCAACAAACATATGCTATAGTCATTAAAAGTATTAAACTGAAATTAAGATTCAAGACGAAACTTTTTCTTAAATTAATTAGTCCCATTTGGTCTTTTGTTATGCCTTTAATAGTCTTAGGAAAAATATTTGAAATAACAAGTGGTAAATCTCTTGGGATATGGACTAGTGAAACATTATTATTTTTTATTCTGACAGGATTCTGTATTGGGCTTGCTGCTAGTTTAATCCACGAATATTATAAAATGTTGCGCGATGAAAAATACTGGAAAACACTCCCAGCAATTCTACTCTCCCCATTTAATAGATATAACTTTTTAATGGCAGTTTTTATTGAAGAAATCATTTACTTCGCAGTTCCTATAATGATTGTATTTATAATTCTTCTATTTATTTATCCTACATCGATTATTTCTTTTTTGGTTGCTTTCTTAATTTTCTTTGCAGGATGTATCTTACTAGCTTCTTTAGGTTTAATCATAGGATCTTTCAGTCTTTCAGCAGAAAGTGCTATGACGTGGGTTGCCTTCTTAGTCCATTTTATACTAATGTTTAGTTGTTACAACTATCCACGAGAGATGTTTCCACCAGCTATAACTTTCTTTATTATAATTAATCCGTTTTACTACTATTGGGACTTGATGCGAATTGTATGGTTATTTGGTATCGAGTTTGTCTTATTCAATCCAGCTTATTTGGTTCACTTTATTATAATCATTGTCTTTTCTACTCTTTTCCCTATTATGAGTGTATATTTCTTTAACTATTTCTATAAAAAATATGGTATAGCGGGATATTAATGATTCAAGTAGATTGTATATATTATGAAGGAGAAATTCCTTGTAAGTTTCATAAAAAATATCAAGTAGAATGTAATGAGTATTGCCAATACTATAAAAAAATAGGAAAAAGAATTTTATTAATTAAGAAAGATGCACTCGGAGATGTTCTAAGAACAACTCCAATATTACATTCAATTAAAGAAAAATATGGTGAGGATACTCATATCACTTGGTTGACGGCCCCGAATGCTGTATCTCTTTTAGAGAATAATATATTTATCCAAAAAGTGTACCAATTTGATTTTAAATCAGTTTTACTGTTAGAAATTGAAGAATTTGATATTTTATTTAACTTAGATAAGGATAAACCCGCATTAGCATTAGCAAAAAAAGTGAAAGCAAAAGAAAAATATGGTTTTACTTTAACTAAAATGGGAAATCTCACTACTTTTGATAAAAATGAGCAATATGCTCATAGATTGGGTATTTCTGATAAATTAAAAAAAAAGAACATTAAGTCTTATCAAGAAATAATTACCGATCTCTTAAAGTTGCCATACTCAAAAGAATATAAATATATTCTAAATATACCTCAAAAAGAAGAAATGATTGAGTTTCTTTGTGAAAGGTATAATATAAATAGAAATTCTAAAATAATTGGGTATGTAACTGGAGCAGGTCCAAAATTTTTAACAAAAATATGGCCTAAAGATAATTTTATTGAACTTGGTTTGAGTTTAATAAAAAGTAAAAATTATACAGTCTTATTATTTGGAGCTGAGTCGGAAAGAGAGCTTAATCAAGAGATTTTCAACATATTTCAATCAAAATTAAATTCTTCATTAAAAACTAAAATAATTGATACTTGTTGTAATAATACTCTCTTAGAGTATGCAGCATTAATATCTTTATGTAATTTAATTATTACGGGCGATACCTTAGGACTTCATTTAGCGATTTCATTACAGATTCCCTCAATCTCTTTTTATGGACCAACTAGCGCTAGTGAAATTGATTTATATGAAACAGGTATTAAAATAATCGCTGATTCAGAATGTCTTTTATGTTATAAAAAAAACTGTGACAGAGAAGACTTTTGCTTATCAAGTATCAAACCTGAAGAAGTATACAAAAAAATTTTGAAATTGCTTAAAGAATAGGACTATAAAAAGTAACTAAAATGAGTAATCTTTCATATATTCAGTAAATTCTTTCTTTTTCATATAATCTTCAATAAGGTCCAAATCATCTTTTGTCCAATTTTCCTCATATCTGCGTTTATGCGGTTTTGTATTTATTATTGCATCACAAACTTCAAGGTAATCTAATGGGACCTCAACTCCTAAAAAAGAGCATATTTCCTTTAATATACTCTTAGGATTTTCAAGAAGAGACTCGTGTTTATAAAAATATGTTTGATCTTTATCCAATTTATTTCTAATCAGATGGAAAACTTTAATATTACAAAAATATCTTTTTATTACAGAGTTCATGGATAATTTATGTTTCAATACACTATACATAGCTGAAATATTATCATACGGGTTTCGTAGAACACATATGATTTTTAGATTTTTTTTTAATATCTCTACTATTTTTAGGAATAATTTAGGTTCGAATCTTATAAATTGAATGTTTCCCTCTCCTTGTTTATCGCCAATTATTGTTAGCTTATCATAATTCCCAGCGAATTTATATGGGATATTATAGTTATATCCTGTTTGAAATCTACTTTTGCGTTCACTTAATTTTCGAGAATTCGATAATATCATACTATAAATGCGTTTATAATCAAAATTGAGATATTCGAAATAATGCAGAACATTTAACTCATGAGAAACAACAATATTTGGATGTGCATCTAAGATAGATCCAATCAGACTATGCCCACTTCTTGGATTACACATAAATAAAAGGAAATATTTAATATCGTCAAATATAGTATTTTCATATTTCTTACCACCATCAGAGAAATCAAATAAGTATTTTAGCTTCGCTTTTAAACGGGGCTGAGAATCATTCCCCAACAGAAAGGAAATATACTTTTTTAAGGTACCCAAAAAATTGGTCTTTAATTCACTAACAATTCTTTTGCGATCTCTTATTAACATCCCACCAATGAATCTTTTTGATACTAGAAATTTAGTCTTTAAGTATTTTCTATCTAATATTATCTATCACCTCTATTTTAATGATACAACTGTTTTAAGGAGTCAATTGGTCCCTTACTCTCCTTATATGAAACATAATTTGTTCTTCTAAAAATTTATTTAAAATGGAAGCTAGTTTTGCTCTAATTTTGTAACTAGTAGAGATTTGTTTCCTATAGTCTTCTTTTATGATAATATTTTTACAATACCTTTCCCAGGGCGTTCCATATACTCTATTTTCAAGTTCGTCTTCTCTTTGATAAATGAAATTACAATTTATCTTATTACTTAAAGCTACCATTGACATTAAACCAAAAAAGCCAATAAAATATTTCGAATTTTGAATAATACTAAAGGTATCAAAAAGAGTAGTTTTATTAATCAAATTAATACAATTTTTTAAACCTTCAAACTTTTTAGATGTACCTATAAGAATTACCTTATATTTTGAGGTTTTAATTATGTTTTCGATTACTTTAATAGGAATTTCTTTTTTCTGTTCTTCACGACCAGATTTCGGTTGAAGGACTATATAAGGAAAGTCAAAATGATAATTTGAATTGAATTGGAAATTAGGGAAAAAATTCATTTCAATATCCTCAGGGTCTCCCGGACACCTTTTGGTAAAATGCATAAGAAATGGATATTTTTTATCACATATCCGATCTTTAGACCAACAAAATTTTATTTCGGATATATTTGGGATAAGTAAAAAAATTTCGCGAATTATACTATGCCATTCTGGATGACTAGTACTATGAAGTAGTTTAATATTTTCTTTCACCGTACTAAATTTACAACAATAAATATAACTATCTCCTAATGTCCCGGTTGTATTTATTATTCTCATAAATATTTCGTTTTTTGACTTTATTTAATAATCTTTTTAATCTCCTATTTCTATCTAAGAAAATTTTAATTTTAACAAAATATTTTTGCCATATTATAAAATCCTTAATAGAAGTAAGAATTCTTTGTAAATTAATTTCGTTTTTTTCAGCAATTATTTGGTTTACTACTTTTAAATAAATTTTATAATTTGGTTTTTCTTTCATATATATTCTATAATCGGAAATCTTCTTTAAAGGACTGCTTTCAATTAAATCTGGATGTTTTTCATTATAATGGAATAAACCATGACCATTTTTTTCTATTGCATCTTCTTTTGTAATCCAGAATCCAAAATTACCAGTTAGTTCCTGATTTTTCTGCATCCAAATTTCTTCATTCTGTGGATCATAATTATTATATATTTTCCTATACCACATAAATTTATAAATAAAGTCATCTAACAACCAGAGAATTCCCTTTAATTGTTCTCCTGTCAACATACTATAATGAAACATAGGATTTTCATGGAGTAAGGTAATAATCTTCTTTGGTCTTGGATTTATTTTCTGTGTGGGAGTAAAATAAGGATTATCATCTGTTATTTTCAAAATTCTACCATGAGTAAAGAGAATATAATAATTTAAATTTATACAAAAAAATCTAGCTACCACTTTAATTTCATCAAAATCCTTATTACTTTCGATGTAATCCATAATCTCTTCAATAGATTCTTTTGAATAGAATTCATCAACATCTAAAATCCATAAAAGATTTCCCTTTTTTATATTTTCGCTTGCTTTGAGCATATGATTAAAAGTTTCAGCTCGATTTTGTTTTCTACTGAGGGCTGGATTTCTGACTATTGAAACAACTTTAATTTTTTTATGATTTAGATATTTTCTTGCAATATCATAAGTTTTATCTTCAATTCTTTGAAAATATTTATCGTAAGCTCCAATAGCTATAATTAATTCATCTACTAAATCTAGCGCTTGTTTAATACTTATTTCAATCCAATCCTCGCAAGCCCACGCAGTTAATAAACCTATAATTTTCATTCATTAAAGGAGTATTTTATTACTAAACATTAATTACAATATTATAAAAGAATTAAAACGCTCTTAAATAGATTTTTCTGAACGCTTAAAGATGATAATGGTTAAGAGACAGTCTTGTCAACGACATCTTCAGTTATGAGTAAATTCGGTTGTTTTCAATATTATTGTTCAATAATGGGATGGTTATGAATAGATATAGGATAATTTAGACCTGTTGCAATTTTTACAAAAAAAACATAAACTAAAATTTGAATAGATTTATGCTAATTCTATAAAAACATCCTCTAACGTAGGTTCAATTTCGTGTATTTTATTAAATGGGTATTTTCCTAAGCATGTAAGTAATTTAGGGTAATATATGAAATCAGAATCCTTCGAAAACGTGGGATTATTCAAAAAAACATCAAGTTTTTTTTTAAACTTAGATATTAAATTTATAACTTTTAAGGATTTAATCTGATTTATGATAACTCAACAAATACATCATCAAGCGTGAGTTCAATTTCTTGTACTCTTTGGACAGGATATTTTCCTAAACAAGTTAAAAATGTAGGATAATATTTATAATCTGAAATTGAGACCACAAATCCATTCTTACTTTTTGAAATATTCTTAATATAATTTAAACTTCGTAATTCATTTTCCAATTCAAGTTTTTTAGCTCTATCGAAGATATTGAAACGGATCTTTATAAATTCAGACAATAATTTTATATAGTTATCATGTGTGTCAACTTTTATTACATTTCCTTTATTCAGAAAGGCAATTCGTTCACATAACTGTTGTACTACATGCATTTGATGAGAAGTCAATAAAATAGTTTTATTTAGATCTAGAAGAATTTTAATAAGTTCTCTTGTTGTTTTTGGATCTAATCCTAATAGAGGTTCATCTAAAAATAGAAGATCTGCATCAATTAATAATACCCTCGAAAGAGCAATCCTTAACTTTTGACCTCTTGAGAAATTTGAAACATAATCGCCTAGCTTATTATAAATTCCTAAATTTGTAGTTATATCTTTGATTTTTTGTTTGGCATTTTTTATTCGGTAAATTCTTGCGAAAAATTTTAAATTATCTAATCCAGTCATACGATAGTATATCATTTCATCTCCTAACATCAAACCAATTTTACGTTTAATCCTTTTAGCATTTTTTTGAAGATCTAATCCAAAGATTTTAGCGCTCCCACTTGTAGGTTGTAAAAGGGTTGACAATATCGATACCAATGTAGTTTTACCAGCGCCATTAGGACCAAGCAACCCAAAAATTTCTCCCTCATTAATAGAAATATTTATTTTATTTAAAGCTAAAATTCTTTCTCCATTTTTCAACCTATATTCTTTAGTTAAATCAAAAGTTTCAATTATTTTTTCACTCATCCTTTAATAACCTGAAGAACCGTATTTACTATAAATTCTATAAAATAAATAGGAAGCTACAATTGGGGCAATAATTGTAAAAATGATTACTATTATAATGTGATATATTGTAATGTAACTCAATGCTTCCTCATAATTTACACCAGCCCACCATGAAAGTCTTAGGAGATCAAAATAATAATATAATGGATTTATTCTAATGATAAAATGAATTTCTTTAGGAAATATCTCTATTGGATAAAAAACACAACTCACAAGTGAAATAAAGCTTATCCCTACTGCTAAAGAAGCAGATATATCCTCATTTACAATTTCAAATAAACCGAGGATAAATCCCATACTGGCAAATGTTAATGAAATACAAAATAAAATGATTAAAACTAGAAATAAATTTATGAGAGGTATTGGATACAAGATAAAACATAATGCAATAATAAAAAGTAATGGAAAACTTTTTGAGATTAACCCAGATAATAAATATCCAACAAGAATATTGAATTTAGGAACTGGAGCAACAAATATAGCATTCAGTGTTTTCCATGTTTTTTCATCATAAAAAAGATCCTTATATGTCCAGAATAAAAAAACTAAACATGAAATACAATAACCAAGTAATAAAAATAAGATATAATTTTTTGCTGAATAATAATTACTAAAAATATTTTCATTTATACTAAATAATGTTCTAAAAATTATATAAGGAAAAAATATAGATAATAATGGAGCAACAAATTCAACAACAAATTCTAATTTATATCTTGTATGTAATTTAATGTCCTTTACTGCTAAAGAATAAATTTGAATGAGATTTACTTTTAAATTTTCTCTTTTAAGCATACTAATTGTTGTTAATCTTTTAGCGAAAATTAATTTTTCTATAGAATAGAATCTTATATTATTGAATTAATTTTCTAATTTCTCAAAATTTTTTTTAGAGCTTAATTTTAAGCGCATTTTTTTAATTTAATGAGACTAGTTTATTGATTATTTAGGAGTTATAATTTCAATAAAATGTTCACAGAATTTAGTCCTTCCTTCTCTTGTCCATAGCTTTTTATAAGATTCTTGTCCATTTTTGGCTACTTCTAAAAGTAATTTGGAGTCAGCTAATATTTCTGGAAAAATATCTACCCAATCTTCTAATTTCCACGGAATAGATATATAAGTTTCATTTTTTTTATAGAGATTAGGCCAAGTTTCTAAATGATCCATATCTGGTTTTATTAAAGCTGCACCAGCTATATATGACTCAAAATCACGATAACAAATTTCCCCCCATCCATATGGACTAACCACAGTCTTTGATGTTCTCATAGTTCTTAAATAATTCTTTTTAGGTATTTTACCTAAAGAAAAATTTTTATTTGAATTATATCTCTCTTTAAGAGTTTTTAATAACTGATTACGCTGAAAATATATTAAGCCATATGATGATTTAATTGTATAATTTGCTGCTAAAATGGTTTTACGATTGATGTTTGGTTTATAATATTTTAAATTAACATTCCTAGAAAATCCATACAATATTCTTGTTAATAAATTTGAATATCGGTAATCTTTAAAAGCAAAATTCCATGATAAATCAATTTTATTCTTAAAAATAGAAATAGATTCAAAACCTTTTTTGGATTCTAAATTTGCATCAAGACTATAATTTCTTGCATAATAATCTGTAAATAATCTTTTTCCATAGAGAGGTTTTTTATATATCTCACGATCCTTTAGTAATTGCTTCTTGAAGTATTTATCAACATACGGGATTATATCATAGTGGAAATGTCCTGTACTGTCTGAATTATCAAAATATAATAAGTAATCAACTTTTTTCCTTAAGTGATCAAGTAATGGAATAATCTCTTTTTTTTGTGTTTCATTTAAATATCCATACTTGAAAATTAAATTATTGATTATTCTCGAATCAATCCCCACAGTTTTTGATAATTTTTTATTATGCAGGTTTGTAAAATTAAGAAATCGAATTTTAAGTCCCATATTTTTAAAGGTTTTCAAATTAAGCCATACTGGAAACCAATTTCCAGACCAAAAAGGAAAAGGAATATGTTGAAATTTTTGAAATTTTTGAAATTTCTGAAGTTTCGGATATTTTTGGTAACTAATAAGAGAGGGAATTATTAAATCAATTTTAAACATATAAAATAACTAATTTCAGAAATAAATTTTTTTAATTTTTATTTTGTCACTTAAAATCAAACAAGCATGTTATTAAAATATTCTTTTTCAAGTTTCTTTATAAGAGTTTTAAACTATCATAATTTTTGTTTATAATTTCCATTAAAAAACCTTTAAAGTTTAATATCATTAGTATTTTTTAGAATGAATTGGACTAAGATTTTACGGTTTGTTAAGGATTATTTATTTCAACTACAGGCATTAATTATCAAAGATCTAAAGCTAAAATCAAGATATAAGGTAAAATTTTTATTCTCTATAGTAGTTCCTTTCACAACATTCATAGTACCATTACTAGTTTTTAGGACTTTATTTAAAGCAATAGGAAATGAGTCATTTGGTATATGGAATCCGGAAAATTATATAATTTTCATTTTAAGTGGGATGTTTATTGTTATACTGGTACACTTACTACCTACATATGGAAAAAATTTTTTGAGAGAGAAATATTGGAAGACATTACCTATAATATTTATGTCGCCAATTAATGTGTATAATTTATTATTAAGTAAATTATTAGCAGAACTAATTATATTTATTATTCCCTTAACTTTTATTTTTATTTTATGCTTTTTAATCACAAACTCATCAATTTTGACTATATGTGCAGTAATATTTATTTATTTTTTAGCAGCACTCTTCATCGCTTCGATAGGATTGGCTATTGGTTCTTTTAGAATGTCGATTGAGGGAGGTTTTACGCTTTTGTTTAATTTAGTTAATCTTTTTTTGATTTTTAGTTGTTATAAATACCCAAGAGAATTTTTTCCAGAAATTTTTGAATATTTAATCGTGTGGAATCCATTCTATTATTATTGGGATTTAATAAGAGTTATTTTAGTATTTGGATTTGAGAATGTAATTTTCAATTCAAATTATATAATTCATTTTGTTATTATTAGTTCATTATCTCTAATTGGGCCTATTTTAAGTGTATATTTTTTTAATTATGTTTATAAAAAATATGGGATTGTAGGATATTAATAGATTTTATTCATTTTTGCTTTAAAGATAGTTAAAGAAGAAAGTATTAAAAAATGTTAACAGCGGGATTCTTTTTATTATCATCTGGAATTTTTTTTATTTTTACAATCTTAATTACATTATTCGGTTATTTCATCCAATATCATTTATTTGGAGAATTCAAATCAAAGAAATTCTCATTAACTATTATGCTAGAATCTTTTGGAATTGGAACGGGACTATTCATTTTTTATTCATATCTCATAATTGATTTTATCAAAATTTTTAATTTTTATACCGTTTATTTACCTTTAATTGTATTTGATGGTATTAACATGACATATCTCATTTATAAACATAGAAATCTTTTAAGAGAAAGTACAAACAAGTTTTTTACTGCAACAATTCAATTATTTTCTAATAAAAAGGCGAAAAGACAAATTAGTATACTATTTATTTCATTTCTGCTTTTTTTTTTTGTTCAGGGAGTAATTGAAACACATTTAAGTCTTCCAGCAATGGACCCATATACTTGGTTTGATATTGTTTTATATTTACATAGATATGGTGATTTGAATTATGATAATTATACAGTTCATGGAGTAGGTTTCGCGATTTTTGCTGCTGGGGCATTATTAGTAACAAATGAATTCTATATTCAGTACTTTTTTATAAAATATATTTCCACTTTCTTTTTTTCAATAATAATTTTAACAGTTTACGATTTGGCATCCAAAATTTTTAATAAAGATTTTGAAATTTTATGTACTTTAATAATTTTATTATGCTTTAACTCTCTTTTATTTAGATTTTCTTTAGCAGTTCCATCCATTATCGCCACAACATTAGGGATCATTTTTTTTAACACGCTAACTCAAAATGATAACTTGAGAATTTATATAATCAGAGGAATTCTCTTCGGTGGAATGTTTTTGATTCATCCCTTATATTTTCTTTTTACGTTTGGATTTTATATTCTATTTGAGGCTCATCTTTTCATATTAGACATAAAAAGATCTCTTAAAACAAAAGAATTTGAATTTAAAAAAAAGAATATTAATTTCTTAAAGAAAGTGGGAATTTTATTAGTAATTACAGGGATTTTTTCAATACCTTATTTCCTTAATCTGTATATAAGCGGCAAAAGCCTATACAAAAACTTTACACGTTATTTATTCAGAGGTTATGAAGCAGATATTCATGACACAATATATATACCTGAACTCTTAATCTCTAGATTATTGATCCTAAGTAAAAATCCTTCAAGAACAGATGTGATATATAATCTAGTTTTTTTTGGATTTGATATTCCTGTTAATAAAACTCTAAATTGGGGGGTAATATTCCTTATATTAGGATTATTGTATAATTTTAAAGCTAAGAATCAACATATTGATTACTTAATTGAATTTGCGAAATTTACTTTTATAATCACGTTTTTACTTTTTATCTTAAATTCTTTTCTTTTTGTAATCAATAATAATACTATATTATCTTTAGCAAGTTTTATAAATCAGTATGGTAAAAGGATTTTTGAATCATTCTCACCTATATGGGCGCTTCTGTTTGTATTTGGAATTAAAAGAGTTTTTGATTTTATTAAAAACCTCAAAACTAGAAAAATTCAAGGCAATCAGTTGATAAAGGAAGCCAAAATCGCTAAAACTGAGAAAAAACTTGAGAAAGCATACCTGATCTTTCTTATCGTATTAAGTACCTCGGTTTATGCCAGCCATTTATATCTTCAATATAATGTAATATATTCAACTCATTATGAAGATGATTATTTATCAGAAGCCCTCCTTTTTATTGGCGATTACTTTAATGAACAGGATATTGAAGATAAGACAATTTTACTTCCGGATAATTTTGACTCGAAAGTAATTTATCGATTAATATACCATAGGGATTGCGATCGTGAATATTTAGAATTTGACAATACAAATCATACTGAATTAATGGATTCGATAGAAGAAAATAATGCAGATTTTGTATTAATATATAAATTGGAAACTAAAGATTCTTGTTTAGAGAAAATTGATGATGATGAGGATATCTTATATGAGAATCCCCACTTTCTTTTTTACAAGGTTTAAGTCTTTTTAATTATCATGTGAATGGAGATTTATCTTGAGAATTTTGTTTATTGACCAAAATTTTGATGCTAATAACATCGGTGGAGCCTTTAAGAGTAATTTTGCTATAATAAATGAATTTGTAAAGAATCCAGAATTTAGAGTTTCTGTATTAGCCTCGAGAACGGATTCCCAAATTAGAACTAAGGATTTTTCAGTTAAACCTATCTATCCAATCTTGAAAGCGCCTTTAAAAAAACTTAATGATTTGATTAAAAACATTGGAATAAATCAATATATTAGTATAATTTCAATACTTAGAGAAATAAGTCAGTATAAACCCGATTTCATTATTGTACAAAGAGAGCTTACATTCACAGCAATTCTTGCGGGCTTACTTAAAAAAGTTCCTGTAATTAATATTATTAGAGATGGTATGGGATTTTGTCCAAAAGATATTGATACAAGAGGATTTAAAAATTGCTCGATAAATTTATCCAAAAAAGAATGTTGGGAGTGCATAAATAAGTGGCGATCGGTAAGAATTCTTTTAAAGGATAAACCTAAAGGCTCAAATAAAACTATTTTGTCAAGTTTCTATACAGTTTATTACAAATTTCACTATTATTTTACTAAGTTATATTTATATGTAATGAATTATGCTTTTGTGAATATTGTAGCTTCGCCGTTAATGAAAAAATTAGTTGAAAAAAGATTAAAACATAAACGAGTTATAATTAGAAAAATAACGCCTATTGACAAATCAGATATCAATAAAAGCACCGATAAGATTGATAAAGATGTTATAAATAAAATCGAGAATTCAAAGAATAAAATCCTTTTTGTGCTTCCTAGAAATGAAGGTGGGAGTAAAGGTTATCCGTTTGTGGAGAAATTAATTAATTTACTGCCGAAAGACTTTCTGTTAATCATAGCCGGAACCATCATTAATGACATAATGATTTATGATAATGTTGTTAATATTGGAAAGATACCCACTAACAATCTTTATTATTTATACGAAAAAGCAGATTTAACAATAGTTCCATCAATATATACAGAAGCATTTGGGCGGATTGTTATTGAAAGTGTCGTAAATAAAACTCCTGTCATTGTGAGCCCCCAAACTGGTGCCAATTTTTTATTCAAAAACAAAAATTATGTCAAAATATTGCCTTTAAGAGAAAACCTATGGATTGAAGAAATTAAAAAAGCTTTAAAAACCCCCATCAAGATATCTGATGAAGATGTGACATATTTTGAAAATATGTTTACACCTAAAGAATGTGCTAATGATCTTATGAATGTGATAAAATCTAAAATATCGTTAAAAGATTATAATGCTTGAAAATAATCATCACAAAAAATAAGTCTATCGGGAATCCATTCAAATAAATTATCAATTGATTCTTCAAGCTTTTGTTTCCAATTATCTCCAAAAATGCCTTGATACCACATTTTTGCATCAATTTCTACTAGGGTTTTAATTTCTTCATATATTTCAGATAATATATTTAAAATAAATTCTTCAGTCCAAACCTCTTCTCTTAATTGAAACCATCGGTTTTTGAGCTCAGTTCTAAATTCTGCATTGTGCAATAATCTATTATATAAATAATTTCTTGACATTATTTCATTGGTAGGATCCTCGCGAGAACTATATTTTCTGCTGTAAAACTGTCCAAAACTAGAATCAAAGTCCCATGGGATAAGAATGAATTTATTTGGATATGAATTTCTGACTAAAAAATAGTTTTGAGACCAAAAATCTTTATGTAATTGAAAAAAATTAAAAAGATAAAAGTCGATAAGATTTAATTTGTCAAATTTGGAATATATTCCTGAAGTGGAGTTAAAGAATTGACTTTCATTAGAATTTCTTATAAATGAAGTTAAATCAATCATAACAGAATCCATAATAAAATATCCCTCATCTTCATTCGGCCAGTCTTGGTCCCAATCACCTTGAGAGTAAGCTATAAAATTCATATCATGAGAGCCAGCTTGGAAAATTAAACTAGAATAGATATTATGTTGTGGATCACTTAATTCGAATAATCTTCTGTCATTTTTCTCAGCAAGCAAGTAAATGCCCTGAAATTTCCCATTTATATATAATATTACATATTCAGAATCAGGTAGCATTGCCGTAGGATTTGTTTGTTGAAGGCTCCGCCACAGATCAAAAGATAATTTTACTCTCATGTGGGGTAAATCCAAAAACAAAGCAAATAGTTGCCAGTCATCATCCTTTCTCATTCCTAGTAATGACTTTTGTTGAGATAGTTCAATCCTATATCCCTTTTTTGGCATTTGTGCATTAAATGATCCTCTAATTTTAATTTTAGATTTCATTGGAGAAACTGATTCGGACTCCTTTTTGCTAATTAACTCAAATGTACAACTTATATAATCCTCGTTATCTAACTCCTCCTCTTCGCAATCAATATTAATTTTAGGGATTTCTGTTTGATTAATAGGTGAATTCAAGTAATAAGTGAAATAAATAAGAAATGAAAATAGAAAAGCACCAATTATTAAAACTACAAATAATATTCTTCTATTTCGATTTATTGGAACATTTTTATTTAATTTATTAATCGGTATCATGAAAAAAATCTTTCAATTTCTGAGATAATTTTGACAATAAAGATATATAAATATTATTCCTAAATTTTATGAATGTTTAATTAGAAAATATTGATTATATGGAGTGTATGTGATAATTCTTAAATTTTTTCAAACTTTTCTTGAATAATATGACTGATATTAGAAGTAGTCCTTTTGGTTCAAAAATCTATTATTATTTTCGAAATTTTAATCAGATATCGGATGATTTGATTCGGTTAATCAAAAATAATGGATTTGATGGATTTTCAGCTCAAGGTATCTCTAGTTTTTTTACATTTCGTTTTCCTATAGGCAATTTGACGATGTTTAATGATTACTATAAAATTCCTTGTGGTTCTGAACTAAAAGAAAATAAAATTAATACATATTGGTGTCCAAAATTTGCTTCCATTAACATTTCTTTTGATGAAGCTCTAATGAGAGTAGAACATTTGCTTTTAACTTCAATTAAAGATTTAATAAGGGGAAAGAAAAAAATTGGATTTGCTATGAGTGGAGGTGTCGATAGTTCCCTCGTGGTAGCATTAGCTAGAAAATTACTACCTGACGATGAGTTATATACATATTCTGCTGGTTTTTATGGAGAGGATGAATTTGAATATTCTAGATTAGTTGCTGAAAAGCTTAATACTCAACATACAGAGAAAATACTAAATAAAGAGAACTATATTGGTAAGGATTCATTATTAGCACCATTAATTTGCCAAAAAGGAGAACCGCTACATCCAAATGAAATCGCTTTGGCCAATATAGAACAATTTGCTAAAAAAGATGGATGTGATATTTTTTTGTGTGGTGAAGGAGCAGATGATATATTTGGAGGATATGGACAAAATTTTAAAATGTATATGAATTATGAAAGAGATAAACCTTTTTTTAAATTTTTTTTGGATAATTATCGTTACTTTAGCATTGAAGATAGAAACAGCTTACTTCATAAAGATTATATCATTGATGACTATAAGATTTTAATGGATACCTTAGATGAATCTGAATTACCTAAAGACATCAAAAATTATGTCCCGTATTTTACTCAAAAAGTTCATACAATTGGATTAATTACTCGGGGATATAATGCAATGAGTTTTAATGGTTTGACTCCGGGATTTCCTTTCATAAATATGGAACTTGTTAATTTTGTAAATTCATTACCATTTAAATTTAAAGTAAATTGGAAAGATAAAAAATCAAAAAAAAAAGCCATTGGCTTAAATTTTAGAGATATAAGTGAAGTTTTTGACATTCCAAAGTATATATTGAAGAAATTAGCTGAAAAATATTTACCTAATAAGGTAATTTATAGACCAAAATATGGTTTTCCCGTACCTTTCGACTTTTGGTTCGAAGAATTAAAAGAATGGGACTTGAATGAAGAGATTTTTAAATCTAATAACTTAACCAACCTAAATGGTTGGAAAAAATTTATGATAATAAATTTAAACACATTCCTGAATGAGTTTATTAAATATAGAAATTAATTAATATAAATTAAAAATTACCAATAATAATGAAGATTCTTATATTAGCAGCAGGGAAAGGAGAAAGATTATACCCATTGACAAAAAATACACCTAAACCTTTAATCGATCTTGGAGACGGAGAAACATTATTGGAGAAGCAATTAAAATCTTTATCTGAATCAAAAGTTATCGATGAAGTTGTAATTGTGATTGGTTATTTATGCGAACAAGTGGAATCGAAACTAAAGAATTTTAAAACAGATTTGAAGATTAGGACACTTTATAATCCATTCTATGATATGTCTAATAATCTAATTACCCTATGGTTGAGTAAGTATGAAATGAACGAAGATTTTCTTATTAGTAACGGAGATAACTTGTATACATACGATGTGGTTAGGGATCTTGTAAATGAAACTAATGACGGAATTTATGTAACAATTTGTTATCGGGACAATTTAAAAGAAGATGATATGAAAGTTCTATTAGATGAAAATAAAAAAATCTTAAAAGTTAGTAAAGAGATCAACGAAAGCAGCATTGAGTCCGTTGGCTTAGTAAAAGTAAAGGGTCAAAAATATAGAAAAATATATCAAGATGTATTGGAACAATTAGCTCGTAATAAAAAATATTTAAATAAATTTTGGTTAGAAACATTTAACACTTTAGCAGATAAAGGTGTAGAAATAAATTCTTTTGAAATTGAAAATAACAAATGGCGAGAAGTAGATTTTCACTTTGATTTAAAAGATTTAAAAGAATTGATTAAAGATTTTAAAATTTAATAATATACCTTGGAAATCTATTTCGATTAATAAAAATGAGTCTAAAAACGCAGATTTTGGGAATTTTTAAATATTTGATTAAATGGTTAAAAAAAATAATCGAACCAAAATATCTTACACCGGAAAATAAGTTCTCACCAAAAAATTATGGTATTATTAACCGCTTGAATAAAATAAATCCATTAGAAACCTTTTCTAATAGAGATGATTTAAAAAAAAAAATAATAAAGGTTTATGGAATCCAAGTTGAATATCCTTTAAAAATTAAAGAAAAATCTAAAGGAATCAAAAAAATTAAAGCTAATATTCAATATAAGGGCATTTTTTATGATCTTTCATATTTCATGAGCTATGATAATATTAAAATTCCTTTAATTGTGATATATCCATCGAATTTTGATATTAAAAAGAAATATCCAACTATAATTCTTTTCTCTGGACATGGTACTGCTGTTCAGGTGGCTTTTGAAAAAACATCTTATCAACATGGGTGCGGAATTAATTTAGCAGAAAGTGGTTTTCTTGTTTACATAATGGAAAATCGCGGAATGGGAAAATTATCTTATCTTGGAAATCATCTTCGTATTGATGCAGTAGCCAGATTAGCTGGAGGGACTTGGTATGGCGAGCTAATTACTGATGCATTATGGTTAGTTGAAAATTTGCATCATGAGCCCCATGTCAATATTTCCGCAATTGGTACAGCAGGAGTATCTACTGGGGGAGCATTAAGTATGATCGTATCTTCTTTAGATGAACGAATTGCTGCTACTTATGTGCAGGGATTTTTAGGTTCCTATAAAACTTCTTTTGGAACTCGAGGTACTCATTGTTTATGTGGTCATATTCCGGGTATTTTAGAGATTGGTGATATGTCGGATATAGCTTCTCTTATAGCACCTCGTCCCGCTTTATTTGTCAATGGTACAAAAGATAGCTTTTATACGAAAGATGCTCAAATTGCTTTTAATAAAATATATCAAGTTTATGAAAATTTAGGAGCAGAAGAAAAATCTAAATTTTTAGCTCCAATTGGGATTGGGCATGAATTTTCTATTGGGACCGCAATCAGTTGGTTTTCTGAGCATTTTAGTACATAAATGATATTATATTAATTATAATCCTTTTTGAGAGAATAAATTCCATTTCAAAAAGAGCTAAGACTTTTATAAGAGTTAATGATTTGAGTCTAAAAAAGGAAAAATTATTTGAAATATTTAATTAAATCTGTGGCTTTATTTAATATGATATCTGGTTTAAATTCGGATTGTTGAATCATTTCTCTAGAAGTTTCACCAGTTAATACACAGATAGTTGTTACACCTGCTTCATTTCCCATCCTAATATCAGTATATAAACGATCTCCAATAAGAACTGCATCTTTGGGTGTTAAATTCAGTTCTCGTAATTTATATAAAAGCATTTCTTTATTAGGCTTACCAAAAATAATTGGGTTCTTTCCTGTACTTTCATAAAATAGGGCAATCATAGACCCGGTATCGGGAATGTAGCCTTTTTTTGTAGGACAAACTTTATCTGGATGGGTCGCTATATATGGAAGACCATCTTGTAAAAAGTAAGCTGCTTTCTCCAGTTTTTCATAGGTTAATTCTTTATCAAAGGCCAAAACAACAATTTGAGGTTTTTTATCTGTAAGCTCAAATCCTTTTTCTATAAATTCTTTTTGTAAGGATTTGGTTCCTAAAAGATAAATTCGCTTAAAATTGTTATCTCTTAAATATTGAATAGTTGGATGAGTGGAAATAATTATATTCTCTTTGTTAATCTCCAACCCTACATCTCTTAATTTATTATAATAATCAGTAGTAGAAATGCTCGAGTTATTTGATAGAAAAAAGAGTTGTTTCTTATTTTTTAATAAATTGATAAGCTCTTTAATGTTGTCAAATAAAATGCCGTCTAAATAAATTGTACCATCTAAATCAAGAAAAAAAACTTTTTTCTCCTTTATTTTTTCCAAATTCGCATTGTTCACTTCGTCGATATTAATAACCTTATCACTGTTCTATATTTTATTCTTTTATTCTTAATTAGATTGAATAATTGATAATTTTAATAATCTTTCTGATAAAAAATGAACTAAAATCTTAGAGCAAATTAGAATTGGTTAAAATACAAATCACAAAACTCTAATCGCTTAGGAATCCAATCAAATAGCCAATCAATGGATTCTTCAATACTTTCTTTCCAATCATCTCCAAAAAGCCATGGATACCATTTATTTGAATCAATTTCTAATACTTCTTTAATCTCATCATACATATCAGATATCATATCCATAATAGTTTCTTCAGTCCAAAGGTCTATTCTGAGTTGATTCCATCTTATTTTACACTCTTCTCTAAATTCTTCATTTTTCAATAATCTATTAAACAATTCATTATTATTCAATATGAAATCTTCATGACTTGTATCGGGGCTGCTATTTCTTTTCAACCATTGACCAAAACATCTGTCAAAATCCCATGGTACTAGAAAAAGTTTACTAGGATAGGTATTTCGTACAATAAAATAGTTATGATCCCAAAAATCGTCATGAAGTATGAAGAAATTATACACAAAAAAGTCAATTAAGTTCTGCTTATCGAATTTTGAAAAAATTCCCATTTCTTCATCAAAAAAAATATCATCAGGAGAATCCCTTATATATGACACTAATTCACTCATTATAGCATCCATAATATAAATCCCTTCATCTTCATTAGGCCAATCTTGTTCCCACTCTTCACTTAAATATGTTATAAAATTTTTATGAAAATAAGAGGATTGAAAAATAAAACTAGAATAAATATTATTCTGAGCATCATCTAAACCGAATAGCCTTCTATCGTTCTTTTCCATTAAAAGGTAAAGACCTTGATAATCTCCGTTTAAATATAAGCAAATAAATTCAGATTCAGGAAGGATAGCAGTGGGATTGGTTGGTTCAAGAGCACGATAAAGATCACAAGCAAGCTTAATTTGCATATGGTTTAAATCGCTATACATAGCCATTAATAACCAATCATCGTCCTTTCGCATATCAAGTAATGAGACTGCTTTTGATAGCTCTAATCGATATCCTTTTTTCGGTAAATCCGCATTATATCGCCCTCTGATTTTTATTTTTGATTTAATGCGCTCTATTGATTCTGATGATGATTTATCATCTAACTCAACTATGCAATCAATATAGTCCTTATTATCAATCTCCCCTTCAGTAATTATATTTATTGTAGGAAAATCAGAAGGAGTTGTAGGAGCATTTAAAATATATGTATAACAAAAAATAAATGAAACGAGGAACACACCAACTATATTCATTACTATTAATTCTTTTCTGCGCCTATGTCTTGGAACATTTCCGTCAGTTTTTTTTAAGAGGGGCATGCGTTAAAGAACTCTTTGTTTCTTGGATAATATGTTATCTAATAAATATAACAAGTATGGAATTAAAAATTTTTCCACACTACTCCAAACCTCACTACTTAATTTTACGATTAAAATGCTTAAAACCTAATTCAGATTTGTCTTGAAAAGCAAATATGAAAGTTTTTTATGTAATTTACTATTTTATAAATAAATATTTTAATAAGTTTGGTTGATCTTCAAATAAAATTTAATGAAATAGCTTTAAAATTAGAATCAAGAGATCAAGTTTTTTTATTTTTAATTTCATTATTAACATTATTAGCTGTTTTTTGTCATATCATTAAATTAAATATTCTTATAGGCATACCTGAAATTGGCATCTTAGAATTCTTATTCCAGATAATAATTATTTTAAGCACAATATATATTATTATATTCTTACCTTCTTACCCCGTTTTTTTTATAATATTCAAAAATAGTGGATTTTCATCATTAGAAAAGTTGAATTTAACTATAATTATTAATTTATCATTTTACATTCTAAGTGCCTATATAGGGTTTTTTATGGGAGCCCCTATTACAGCAATGTTTTTTTTCTTAACATTATTAATTATATACCTCTCTATTGTTTCCTATATTATCCTTCAGGAATTTCGGACTAATAAATACAGATTTTTTAGGCTTAAAGAAGTGGACAAAACAAAATTTGAGAAATTCTCTTTTCCAAAATATGTCAAAAGAATACTCTCGACAAACGGGTTTCTTTTAATACTATTCCTTTTATTGATTTGTATCCTAAATGTGGTTAGATTCACTTATTTCTTCGGGACTGATCCATGGCTTCATATTTTTATAATTAAATTGATTGTCAGGATGAGATATTTACCGTTGGAAGAATATTATGGATCTGTTGGTTTACCTATATTTGGGGCAGTGATTCATTTCTTTTCCGGCGTTGATATAATTTTAATACCTAAATGGTTCGTATTTTATACTATTCTTGTATCTGCATTAGTTTTTTACAATATTTTGATGAAAGTTTTTAATAATCAATCTTTAGCCATATTTGGCGTATTTATTATAGAATTTGCCGGATTAGGATTTGCTTATATGATGTATCAGTTTTGGCCATCCCACTTAGTTATTATTCAATCACTAACTATTTTTTTTCTGCTTTACGACAGACTTTTGAATTTTTTACAAGAAGAAAGACCTACGAAAGAAGAAGTCTTCTCTAAGATTTGGCTTTATTATATTATAATAACTCTAATTTTTATTACCGCAATACTTACGCATGCACTTACATCCATAATCTTTTTAATCTCATTTATATGGATTTTTTTTATTTATTTCGTAAAGGATTATAGGAGGGGTTTTGATTTTATATTGCTATTATTATTAGGAGGAATTTACCTCACTTTTTACGTGTTTGGTTTGAGCTCTGAGCATTTCTTTTTTTTAGATAACTCGAGCTTTTCTTTTTCATTCTTACTCATTTTCGCCTT
The DNA here is from genome assembly GCA_019058445.1 of Promethearchaeota archaeon. Classification (GTDB taxonomy): domain Archaea; phylum Asgardarchaeota; class Lokiarchaeia; order Sigyniarchaeales; family SOKP01; genus LW40-45. The sequence continues at coordinate 367,894 of JAHPZA010000010.1, forward strand.
TATCGGAACTAGCATAATTGGAATAATAATTATCTGGAAAATCAAAAATACATTATTGTTTACCAAGGGAAGATTTAAGTTAGTGATAATGGGTAAAAAATATAGCTATTATAAAACAATTGAGGATAAAATTATTATCCCCTTGGCTTTGAGTATAGTGGGGGGATTAACTATATTTTTCACAATTGGTAATGTTATATGGTTTAATCTTCCATTAACCATAATATTTGCAGGAATGGAACTCATGTTATTTGTAGCTTTTGGTATATGGGGCATTTTAATATTTCAAAAAAAGCCTAGAGGTAAATTGTTTTTTATATGGGCAATATTTTTCCTTTTCTTTTTCTCAGCAGTATTTCTTTTTGATGTACTTTCAACCAATTCAAAATACTGGGCAAGAGTGTTTTTTATAATGCCTCCATTGTTAGTTATTGGTTTTATTTCATACGTTTACAAGTTAATAAGAACTAACTCCATTACTAAAAGAAGAACGAAATATTTTATTTCATTTTTAATTATTTTTTCTTTATCCACTTCTTATACCCATGAATTTTTCACGGTCCAATATGTCAGTTTAAATAAACGTCAAGTAGGGGGTGCTATTTGGTATTCAAAACATACCGAAGATAAAAATGTAATTATCACAGAATTTGGTTTTAATTATATGTTTATGTATTATGATTATCCCTATAGTGAGGGGGATACAGACTTGAGGGGGAGACATATTCATAAGTTTATTGATGCTAGAGAAGATGATTTGTTTCAGCCAGAGGAACAAACTGATGAAGTTGATGGGGATGAATTGAAGGAAATAAAAGAAGAGGAAGAAACTGATGTGGTTCTTACACCGGATGATCAATATTATAAAAACGATGGATGGGATACATATGGATATTTAGATGAAGAAGACAAAGAAGAATATTATGAAGCTCATTATTTGAATAGGATATATTCAGCAAGATCAGAAGATGGTGAAGAAAATGCTTATTATTGGGTCGTTTAAATATCTGGTATGTAAGGTCATTTGAACACCTCATAATCTCCAGGAAACAAATCTTCAATCTTTTTTTTTAGTATTCCGTTTTTATACCCCTCGATTTTAATTAGCTGAGGAATTTTTCCTGCATGTCCAATTTTATTTTCTCTTGAAATAAATGCGCCATAAACCCCATCAATATCATCTATCGCATCCAATCCTTTTTTGATGGATTTTTCAATATCAGGACCTTTAACTAAATTGGCGATCTTAGTAGCAGCAGCATCTCCTAATGTGGCATTTTTTGCAAACACAGTAGCTGCGTCTGCCTGGCCTAAGCTTATCGCATGTCCAATTGTGGCGGAACTAGTTCCAAGTCCTATTGGACAATCTTTTTTCTGAATTAAAAACCCAATATTAAGATTTAATTGATTTTCACCTGCATACAAAGCTATTTTCATATCCTTTTCAGAGTCTACGGCAATTTCTCCACCATTTTCTACTAATGCGATTTTTGCAGGTTGGAAATCAAGAATATTATCGGACTTCATCGCATCTAGCATAAGATCTGCTAATGCACCCGCAACTGCGGCCATTGGCCCCACTCCGCAGATTTCAGTAGCTTCTGCCATTAGGTTTATTACACTTAAATCAGTTTTTACTTTAACTGGAGAAAATGATTTTAAAAAACGTTTATCTTTTAATACATATTGTTCTAATATCTTTCGATGATGATAAAATTCTTTTCTAGCTCTAATAATGGCTTCTTTAGATTCAGAAAGAATGGTAATATCAGATTCTTTTTCCGTAAAATGAAATTTATATACCAAGTCCAATATTTTAATATGGGTTGATTTAATTCTAATATATTGAATTTAATATTTAATTAAATATAAATAAAAATTCTATTATTAATTTATAAAGTAATCATAGATTCGTTATCTATCAATTCTAGAAATTTAACAGAAATGTGCTAAATAGAGGAGGTATGAGTTATTTCTCAACCAAATTATGAAGAAGTCGTTTCCCAATTAAAATCAGAATTAAATACTGATTGTGCCATTTCAAATCGTTATGGAATAATACTTGCGAGCTTAATAAAGGAGTTCGCAAAAGGAAAAATCATTCCTCAAAAAATATTAGAACTGATAAGTGAAAAGGAGCAAATTGCAGAGGAATTAAATTTAAAACAAATTAGTTCATTTGCATTAGAATCTAAAGATTATAATTATTTATTTACTTTTAGTGAAGAATTAATTTTAATATCCCGAGTCCCATTAAACGTTAATCTAGCGAAATTCATGCCTAGTATCAGGACGTTAACTCTAAAATTAAGCAAAAGCTACCAAGAACAAGAAGGAGGGGGAAAAATAAAAAAATTTTCTGTATTCGATTTTTCAAAGGATATTATAAAAATTGAATCTGCACTAGAAGAAGAGAATATTGATAAAGAAAGATATGCGATTATTAAAGATTTAATAAAATTCATTTCAAAATAATAAAAAAGGTGGAAAAAAATACTAAGACAAGTTTATATCTATAAAGGTGATGATCTTCTTTATTATAGGCATTTTGGTAAAGCATTAAAACAAGATATTTTTTCTAAGCTTGTGAAAGAGTTGATGGAAGATGTTTTTGCGAGAAAGAGTATCACATCAATAGAATCACATGACTATTATAAATACAAAATATCGTATACAGCCTCAAAAGAACAAGAATTACTGTTTTTATTTGTAACAGGGTTGACAGATTCAATTGATAGTATTAAGAAAGAGTTATTGAGATGTAAAAGAGAATTCCTTAATTTATTTTCAGAGATCCTACAACATAAATTTGATGCTAAAACTTTCGAAGTATTTGATCCAACTATTGATACAATACATCGCAATTTAAGACCTAAAATTTCCTTAGTAGGATTTTCTGGAGTTGGAAAAACTACCATAACGAAATTGATAAAAGCAGAAGAAATTCCCATGAAACATGTTCCCACAATTACAGGAGATATCGCAACCATAAAGATTGGAAAACTATATTTTCATTTATGGGATTTTGCAGGACAAGAACAATTTAGTTATCTATGGAATAACTTTGTTAAAGGGAGTGATGCTGTACTTTTAATTACTGATTCCACGCTAGAAAATATAGAGAAAAGCAAATTTTTTCTCGAATTGATAAGAGAAGAAGCACCCCAAGCACATACTGCGGTGATAGGGAATAAACAGGATTTACCTGAAGCATTAAAACCAATACAAATAGAGAAAATTGTTGGTCTAAAGACCTATTCAATGATTGCCAAAAATAGTCAAAATAGAAATAAAATGATTCAAATTATTGCTGATGTTCTTGAGATGTCTGCTGAGGTTTCCCCCCTTCTGAAACCGTTATTAGAGAGAGATAGATTGACTGAAGAAGCTATGAATGCATTGGAAAACGCAGAATTTAGCGAAGCATCTTTATTATTTGAAAAAATTTCAGACTTGTGTATTGAATTGGGAGACGACTCACTTGGGAGGGAATTTTATGAAAAATCTGAAAAAATAAGGCAAATGTTACAAAAAGTTGGAGCTCCAGAACAACCCCCCGTAGTAGCTGATCTTAAAGAACCGATTTCAAAACCTCCAAAAGTAGAAGCTGTACCAAAAATTGAAGAACCTATTACAAAACCACCAGAGGAAAAACAAGCAGTAGAGGTTGAAGAAGCTCCGATGGAATTGCCTATTGAAACACCTACACTTAAGCCACCTAAATCAGCCCCTAGTCCGGAGCCAGTAAAAGAAGAATCTTCATCTATATTTGAAGAGCTCGGAGAGCTTGAAAGCAAAGAAGAGACGATTGAAAAGCCAGCAATACCAATCCAACCTGCAACGGAACTTGAAGCAATATCGACTGTTGAACAGATAGATGTTGTTGAAAAATTGATTGTGGAATCCACAGAACCTGCTGAAGAAAAGCCCGAGAAAAAGAAAAAGAAAAAGAAGAAGAAGAAAAAGAAGAAGAAAAAAAAACAAAAAGAAGAACTTGAAGTTCAAGAAGTAAAATCAATCATTCAACAACCATCATTTCTAAAAAAGGTCGAAATTCCCAAACCAGCTCAAAAAGCTGAACCAATTGAAACCCCCAAACCAATAAAAACAGTCCAGGATCAGTCTGAATCTGTACCACCATCGGAAGGAGATATGGAGTGGATACACCCAAAAGTAAGAGAAATAAAAAAAGAACAAAGATTTGAAAAAATAGCAGAAACTTTAAAAGCGGAAGAAGAAAAAGCAACAATTAAACTACCACGAGACAAAACTAGTCTCCCAATCAATATAGAGGAGTTCATGGTGAAACAAAGACCTAAAACAATAACGACCGTTCCTAAAGATGCTAAAGCAAAGTTAAAAACTTCTGCATATGGACATGTTACAAATGTACCTCAAGCTACTGCAGAAAAACCTCCAGCTCCACCAAAATTAGAAAAAACAATACCGAAACCAGTTGCTCCAACTAAACTAATGGAACCGGAGATTACCAAGGTACTTGAAAAGCCAAAAATTCCTCCAGCTCCGGACATTTCTGAACTGTCTGAAGAATTGGAAGCTCCTGAAGTTCATGAGCCCGTAGTTGAAACTCAAGAGCCCAAAAAAGCTCCAATAAGTGCGCAGCGAAAAACGTTAGAAGATTCTCTGATGGATTTTAAAATTAAAAAAGCTAAGCTTCAAAAAATGGCATTAGATTTTGATATGCAGGAACTATCAGGAGAAATAACATCTGAAGAACTTAAAGAAAAGAAGATGAAATTAAGCGAGTTAGAGAAAAAAATCGAGGAACAAATTAACCAAGCCGAAAAAATGTTAGAAGATTTGTAATAAAGAACGAGTAATAACTCAAATCTATTTATATAATATTTTTTAAATATATATCAGGAACAGCTACTTCTCCTATTTTTATATTTTTCTTACCACCATGATAATCTGAACCGCCAGACTTAATTAAGTTATACCTTTCTGTTAAACTCGCATAATAAGTAGGAAAAAATGTTTGTGCCCATTCTTTTTTATCTGAATTTTCCCAGGGTCTATTTTTTGCGTAAGGATACTCGATTTCAATTCCTCTTATACCGGCTGTTTTACAAAACTCAATAAATTTCGCTCTATCTGAAACATCATAAATTCCGGGATGCGCCAGTATTGGAATTCCTCCACTAGCTTCTATTAATTCAATAGATTCTTCTAAATTCAATTCAAATTCTCTATCCACATACGCAATTCCTCCCAAACTAATCATTTTAAATAACTCATTCTTTGTTTTTCCTTTAACTTTAGTTGGGTTATTTTTTTCCATGATTTCAACAATATGGGGGCGACCAACTGTTTTTCCTTTTGCTACTGCCTTAACTTCTTCATAATTAATGATATATCCTAGCTCATCTCTCAGTCTTTTACAAATATCTTTTTTTTGGTTCAATCTCCCCTCTAATTGTCGATTGAGGATCTTAATTAATTCTGTGGATGTATAATCTATATTTAATCCCACAATATGAACATCCTCTAATTCTCTTTCTGGTTCATGCCTTATTGAGATTTCAATTCCTGGAATCGCAATTATTTCCCTTTCTTCTCCATAATTTAAAAACTCCTTAATACCATCAATCGAATCATGATCCGTAAGCGCTATCGCTTTTAGATTTAGTTTAGAAGCTTTATCTATCAATTCAGAGGGAGTATCTAACCCATCAGAGCAAGTCGAATGGAGATGCAAGTCTATCATTAAGACATGAAATTCATGAAATAATAAGACTTTTACTATAAGCGATTCCAAAAAGTTTTTAGTTCATCGAGCCTTTTAGATCTAAAAAAGATGATAAAAAATTAAGTTCTAAGGGGAATTAATTGATTGTTGTAATGAAATTTGGAGGCAGTTGTTTAGTTGATGAGAAGGCGTTTAGTAAAATTCTTGATATCACTAATCTATATAAAAATGACCAAAAAATATATGTTGCTTCAGCATTTAATGGAATTACTGATTTATTATTGAATACAGCGAGTAATTTAAAAGATTCCAAAAAGATTATTGACAATCTAGCCCTGATTGAAAAAAAACATTTTGATGTAATTGAACAGATATTTGATGAGAACTCCAGCCAACTTGAACGATCCAAAAATTGGGTTGAAAAACAATTAAGCGAATTAGAAGATGCGTTTGAAGATATGAAAGAATTTGGTCCTGAACCTTATTATATAGATTACGTGTCAGGTTTTGGAGAAATAATATCAACCTATATATTGAGTGAATATTTGCGTAGTAACGGATTTGATTCAGTTTATATTCCGGCAAACAAGCTGATTATCACAAATGACAATTACAATAATGCCTATCCATTGTATAAGTTAACAAACGCTCGTATGAAAAATAAAATTTTACCACTACTGGAAGGTTTTGATAAAAACTTTATTTTTTGCATTACAGGTTTTATAGGAAGAAATAAAATGGGTTACACAACCACTCTTGGAAGGGGTGGTTCAGATTACACTGCAACTATAATTGCCCATTCACTATATGAAGTTGGTACAGTAAAGGATATTAAAGTTATCCTTTGGAAAGATGTTGATGGCTTACTCGCAATTAATCCTAAGTATGTTGCTGATGCTTCATTAATTAGAAGTTTAGATTATCGAGAAGCTAAAGAAATTGCAAACTTCGGTGTAAAAGTTCTTCATCCAAAATGTCTAGAAGCATTAGAACAAAATCAAATCCCTCTCGAAATCAGAAATTTTGATAATCCCGTTGAAAATATAAACTTTACACGAATTTCAGATAAAACTGATAAAGAACAGATTAAAGGTATATCTACTATAGAGGAAGCTACAATAATCAACGTAAGTTCTGGTAGTATGGTCGACGTTCCCGGAGTATTAGGCAAAATATTTAAAGTAATGGGAAAAAATAAGATAAGCGTGTCTTTAGTATCTCAAAGTGCTTCTGAAGTTAGCACATCTCTTGTCGTTAATCAAGAAGACGCCGATAAGGCAATTAATGCCCTCACTAATTCAAAATACTTTAAAGAATTTTTCGAGATTGAATATGAAAAAGTTGCTATAATAAATATTACTGGACTTAAAATCTTAGAAAATAAAACCAAATCACAGATTTTCAGTGCTTTAGATAAAAAAAATATTCATGTGAAAGCCCTTTCGCAAAGTTATGAAGAATTAAATCTCTCTCTAGTAATTGATAAAGAGAATTTAATTGAAGCAATTAATTTGATCCATAATGAATTATGTGAAGACTTTGAATCAATTAAGTGTAAAGATAATAATTAATTTCATCTATTTCTGTCTTTTTTTCATAAAAAATAATCAAAATAGAATATTTATTAATTCTAAAGAAATTAATTAAGATAAAAAGAGTATTTTATTGAACTTTATGTTCTAGAGGCTATTATTCGACGAGTAAGTTCTGTAAATGCTTCATCTACGTTTTCACCCGTTTTTGCTGAAGTCTCAATGTAAATACTACCCTCATTTTCAGCATAGGCCCGTGCCTCTGATCGATCAATTACCTCCCCAACATCCTCAAGTAAATCAGCTTTGTTTCCAATTAATACAAAAGGAATATTTTCCCCGGCAAATTGTCTTATTTCAGTCAACCATTTTCTAGTTTCTGTATAGGTTTGTTCTCTTGTAAGGTCAAAAACTAATAATGCTCCAGCAGCTCCTTTGTAAAAAGTACTTCTTATAAACTCAAAACGTTGTTGTCCTCCTATGTCCCATATTGAGAGTGTAGCCATTTGTCCAGGAGTAAATTCCACATCCTTAGTGAGGATATCTACACCTACTGTAAGCTTGTAATTTGCTTGAAATCGATTTTTGATGAATCTCTGAACCAATGACGTCTTACCGACAGCAGCCGCTCCCGTTAAAAGAACTTTCAGTTTAAAACTACTCATCCAATTTCACTTTCGATTTTTAAAATTTTTAATTAGTTTAATAATTTAATAAATTTAATGCTATATAAAATATTATATAACCAATTTTATTTAAGAATTTATTTATGAACGATATATTTATATACAAGGATTTCAATAGTATTTGAAATCCTATCAAAATAAATGGGATTGAAGAGAAAAGAGATCTAGACCTTAAAAAAGGTATTATTTCTTATTTTTATCTCTTGGGAATATTAGTATATTCTTTTAAGCTTGGAAAATATTCAAGGTTGAGATGGGGGAAGTACATTGCTTCGGCATACTCTCTCTGGAAAGTTTTATCTGTCGCAATTTCAACATATTTTATCCGATTTAGTAGATCCTGCGCAGTTTGTCTATAATCCTTATTAAGCAAGCAAATTTGAGCTCCAGTTCCCGCAGCATTACCAATTTGAAAGATTTTTTCATTAGGGATATCAGGTATCATCCCGATAAATTTTGTATTTTCTTTATCAATGTAATTTCCAAAAGCTCCAGCGAGAAATATTTGTTTTATGTCTAAATCCATACTATCATTAATGGATTTTAACTTCTTTAAGATTATTCTCATACCAGAATAGAAAGCTGCTTTTGCCATTTGCATTTGTCTTATATCATTTTGCGACAAGGAAATTTCTCTGCCGATAGAAGTTTCTTCTTTTTTAGCGATTACAAATTCTAATTTATGATCTGTTCTTATGAGTCTTTCATTATCAATTGAATTTTTATTGAAATTACCGCTTCTCATAATTATTTTGGCTTTTAACATTTCAGCAATTGCATCTACTAATCCAGAACCACAAATACCGATCGGTTTTTTATTTTTTATTGTTGCATAGGTTACATCTAATGTATCAGGTTCTATTTTAATTCTTTCAATGGCTCCTGCAGCAGCTCTCATTCCATCTTTAATATGTGCCCCTTCTAACGCAGAACCCGCAGCACAAGATCCCGTTGCCAATATATTTTGATTTCCGATAACTAATTCTCCATTAGTCCCGATATCAATAGCTAAAGTTAATTCTTTTTCATCTTCAATTTTAGACGAGAGAATTACACCCATCGTATCGGCACCTACAAAACCAGCGACCAATGGTGCGGAATACACATTTCCTCTATGACATATGTTTAAATCTAAGCCTTTAGCTTTATAATTTAATCCTTTTTGAACTAGGGGTACATAAGGACTTAATCCAATATTAATTGGATTCAATCCTAAAAATATATGATGCATTACTGAGTTTCCTACAACCGTCGCTTCATAAATTTGGGAGGGTTGAATTTTAGCTTTTTCACATGTCTTTACAATAATATCATTTAATCCTTCTAATACCGCAGCATTTAGTTTTTCAAGGCCATTCTCATGATTTCTAATATAAGTTATTCGAGTAATTAGATCTTCCCCGTATGCAGTTTGTTGATTAAGTTTAGAAGCAAGAGAGTATATTTTACCGTTATTCAAATTCATTAAATATCCTACAATAGTAGTTGTACCAATATCAAAAGCGATACCATAATTATGTTGAATAAGATCTCCTGTCTCAACATCAATAATTTCTTTTTCGTTCCAAATTGTAATTGTTATTTTATGATCACTTTCACGTAAAATCCTAGATAATTTGTTGAGCAGATTGATATCAATATATAAGGATTCATTACACATCTGAGTATTCTGATATGTTTTAATTGCATTTAATACTCTTTCAAAATCTGAAATCGGTTTTTCTAATGAAGGTTTCTCAACCTCTAAATAGATTTTTTTTACAGTTGGATTTAAGTTTATTTCTTTTTGAGCTCCAGAGGTCAATATTTTAAAATCTTCTAATAAAAAATCTTCAGGTAAAAATATCCTAAATTGGGGCTTATCCTTTTTTTCTAATGATTTTAAAAAAGTACTGTCAATTTTAGCTCTACATGCTAATCTCCATCCATTAGCAAGATCATTTTCGCTCAATAGCTTTTGTTCATCATTAGTTGGAGGAATTAAATATTCGCTTCCTTTTTGAATTAAAATTTTGCATTTTCCACATGTTCCTGAGCCACCACATAGAGATTGAATAGGAACATTTATTTTTAATAAAATTTCATAAAATGTTTTATCAAGATAATAAACCCTGCGTGAGATTGGTTCAAAGTCTATTAATATGTTCTTATTTTGGTTTTCCATATCAAACTCTCACTATAATTTTGCTAACTTCTTTACTTGTTCAATCATTTCAGTTTTTATATCCTCACGTTTTACATTTTCAAAGGAAACGTTATCTAAATTCTCCAATGTTGTCTCAATTATTCTTTTATAATCCTTTCCAGAATTATATTCTTCAATAAATCTCTCTTTAGCGTCCCTTAATGTTTTTTCAACCAAATCGTAGTTTTCATAAATCACGCCTCTATATTTGTAATTAACTAAAACTGTAATGGCTGAATCATAAGCTCCGCCACGTGCTTTAGAATCTATAATTTGGAAGAGATACACAATTCCTAAAGAGTTTAGATCAATATAGGGCTGAAATGAAATCATTTCGCTACTTGCTCCAGAACTTTCGACAGAGAGAAGAAGTAAACTCTTCATAGAAATTTTAAATGCATCATTGTCATCAAAATCTTCTGGTAAATAGTAAATAGGAACTGGACCCTCATCCAATGCCATTGAAAATATTACTGAATTGATTTTTACTTTTTTAGTCCTTTTCTTTTTATCAAATTTATACATAATATCTGCTTTATAAGCTGCCGAGATCTCATTAAACTTATTTTTAAGAACGGTTCTTGGAACTTCTCCAACTAAGAATATAAAAAAATCAAAGGTTAGCCTAAAAATGATTAGATTTCTTACAATAATAACACTCCCGATTTCCATATCATTGATAACTGTCTTTAAAATTCTTAAAATTTTAATTCTTCCAAAATTTTTATCGTCCAAACTTGTTTCAATTATCTTACCATTTGAGAGAATAAGTGCCCATTGAGAACAAATTGAATTCAATATTTTCGAAATCTTTATAATCATGATATTATGCAATTTATATGATAATAATCTAAATTTAATTAAAGCTTTAAATTACTTAGATTTTTTAGTTTTGATTAATCATTATACGTCTTTTTTTCACATGTTTGTCGCTAATTAATTATTAGAGATTAAGAGCCTTTTTTTTCTAGTAGCAAGAACTCGAACTCCTCAAAATTTTGAATCCAAAATTAAAAATAATAAAACTTTCCTATGTATTATAATAGAATGTATATTTACATTCACAAATATAATTGTTTTTTTCAACACTTCTGATTAATAAAGTAAAAATTTCGTAAGAGGGTTGATTTTAAAATGGAAAAACAAGAATTGGCTCAAAAGGCCTTAGAATTATTAAATCAAACAGATAAACTTGAAGAAGAGCGAAATTGGGCTAAAGCTATTGAAAAGTATAAACAAGCTGCTGAATATCTAAAGCAATCTGGATTTTTACCCCATCGAATAGAAGATATTTATAAAAGAATTACCGAAATCAACGATTTTTTAGAACAAGAAAAAAGATATCAAATGCAAACTCAACAAGTCCACCTTGAACAAATACAAGAACAAGCATTTGCAATATTAGACGGAGCTAAAAAATTCGAAACAGATGGCCATTTTGAGGATGCAATTCAACAGTATATGTCTGCTATTAAATTATTGGTGGAATCAGGATGGACTGAGAGTCAACTTGAAAATCTTAAAGAAAAAATTATAGGTTTAACACAAAAGATCGAACAACAAAAAGATACGACGTATCTTCAACAACAAATCCAGATACCAAAGGACTTTAAGCCAAAAGAGATTAGTACAGAAGTAGGAAATTCTGCAATAGATTTAAAATCTGAACAAGTAAAAGCATTTGAAACAAAAAGAAAGAGAGAAGAACAAATTCAAAATGAATCTTTCGAATTGATAGATAAAGCAAAAATATTCGAGAGCGAAAAGAGATATGATAATGCGATTAATTGTTATCAGGAAGCTATAAGATTATTAAAATCGATTGGCTGGACTGATCAGACAAGAAATTTAGAAATTTTAATTGGAAAGTTAAGAAAAGATAAGGATATATATGAAAGAGTTGAGGCTCAGAGAAAAAATAAAATACATTTTGATAATATCGAAGTTCAACTCACTCCAGACCAGTCTGAAACTCAATCTGAGGTGGAATTAAGAAAACAAAAAATTATAGAATTTGAAAATAAGAAGAAAAAAGAGGAAGAAATTCAAACTAAAGCATTTAATTTAATTGATATTGGAAAAAGACTTGAAAGAGAAAAAAAATATGATGATGCTATTGAAAATTTCCAAAATGCCATAGACCTTCTTAAATCTATCTCATGGGACTCTTATATTCAACCGGTTGCTAATTTTATAAATGAAATAAATGAAAAGAGAAAACGTGAATTAAAGACGGAGCAACTTAAGAAAAAAAGGCAAGAAGATTTAACCACACTTCAAGAAACAATATATAAAAAGCAAAAAGAAAAAATAGTGCAAACGTCTCAAGATTTTGAAATACGTAAAAAGGATTTTGAACAAGAAAAACTAAAGCAAGCTGAAAGAGAGGAACAATTCTTCGTCCAGTTAGATAAAGCTGATAAAATCTTAAAAGAAGAAAAAAATTATGATAAGGCAGTTAATGAATATCAAAAAGCCTTAGAAATGCTAAAAAGTTTAGGAGCTGGATGGGAATCTTATACTCCTACAATTCAAGCTACAATATCTAATATAAATAAGAGAAAAGAATATCAATCAGAGAAAGAAATAGAGATTCTGAAGAAAAAGGACGAGCAAATTAAAAAGGAATTAGAATTTCAGCAACAGGTTGATAAACTATTAAAGAAGGAGCGTAAAAACCTACAACAAAAAGAGATCGAATTAAAAGGACGTGAAGAAGAACTAAGATACAGAGAAGAAGCTAAGAAAAAAGCTTTTCAATATCTGGAAACTGCCGAAACTTATATTAAACAAGGTGATTTAGACAAGGCAATCTATGCATATCAAAACGCGGGTAATACTTTTGCAGAGATTCAATGGACTGATGAGCTTCCACTAATTGAAAAATCAATCTCTGAGCTTGAAAATAGAAAAAGGGAAATGTTTTTATCAAAACAAGAAGAAATGCATAAATTAATCGAAAGAGAGAAACAGGAACGAGATTTTCAATCACAGTTAGCGAACCAATTACACCTCGAGCGTGAAAAGTTGAAAGAAAAAGACATAGCATTAAGAGAGCATGAAAGAGAGGTAGAATATCGAGGAACCAGAAAAAATGAAGCATTTAAATTATTAGATGAGGCACAAAATTACCTTAAGGAGGGAGATTTTGATAATGCAAGTGAATTATATCATCAAATAGCAAATATATTTGCTGAAATTCAATGGGATAGTGAAATAGATCTGATTCAAAATGCAATAATCGAGATTGAAAATAAAAAAAGAGAGACTCAAATTCAAAAGCAAAAAGATTTTCAAAAAGTATTAGAAAAAGAGCGTGAAGAACGCATTTTTCAAGAAGATATGTCAAGGGCAATTCAAAATCAAATGGAAAATCTAAAAGAAAAAGAAATTAAGATAAGAGAACAAGAAGATGAATTAAAGCATCGCGAAATTAAAAAAGAAGAAGCATTCGAATTGTTAGATAAAGCTATTTCTTTACTTTCTCTCAGAAAATTCGATGAAGCTCTTAATGTTTATTATAATGTTGCTAACATTTTCGCTCAAATCCAATGGGATGACGAAATTCCAATTATCCAAAACGCTATTGAGGAAATAAAAGAAAAGAAGAAAGAGACAGACCTTTGGAAACAAATGACAATGAAAAAAGGTATAGAAAAAGAAACTACTTATCAGGCTTTTATTGAACAAATGAAAACTCAAAGAGAAATAGAAAAATCAAAATTATTGGAAAAAAGCGAAATGATTAAAAAACAAAAAGAATTAAGTGCTCAAAATTTAGCTAAACAAGAAAATGCTTTTAAAATTATTGATGAAGCAGATGAATTTCTGAAACAAGAAAATTTTGATGAAGCTATATCGAAATTTAAAGCTGCAGAATCAATTTTAACCGAAATAGGCTGGGAACCAAGCTATTTAAGAACATTACAAGATAATCTTAGAACGATACAAATTAGGAAATCCGAAAAAGAAAAAGAAATAAGAAGAGAAAAAGAAATTAGAGAAAAAAGGCAATTAGAAGAATTGCAATTTCAAACAAGAATTACTGAAGGCATTCAAAAACAAAAGGAAAGAATGGAAGCAAAAAAAATAGAACTTCAAAAACAAGAAGTGCTTAAAGCTAAAATGGAACAGCAGAAATCGAAGGCATTTACGTTAATAGACGAAGCAGAAAAATTCTTGAGTGAATGTCAATATGACCAGTCATTAGAAAAATATCGCCAAGTAGATTTAATTTTTAGTGAAATTCAATTTCCTGCCCAAGTTATTAAAGAGGCAATTTTAAAAGTTGAGGAAAAAAAGAAAGTGGAATATTTGAATAAACAAAAAGAATTAGAAAGTCAACTTAAAAAGAACCAAGAAGAATTCTTATTTAAACAGCAGATTTCTGAAAAAATGGAGATTGAAAGACAAAAAATGAAATCGAAACAGATTGAAGTCAAAAAGAAAGAAGAACTTAAAGATTACATGGAAAATCGAAAAAAGGATGCATTTAAATTACTAGAGGATGCCGAAATGTTTATGAATCAATCTCAGTACGATAAAGCCTTAGAATTTTATCAGAGTGCTGAATTAATTTTAAATGAAATTCAGTATCCCTCTGATGTTATCAGAGATATGATATATAAAGTGCGAGAAAAGAAAAAGAATTATGAAATAGATAAACAAAAAGAAATTGAATATAAGATTCAAAGAGAAAGACAAGACTATGAGTTTCAGAAAAAACTTACTGAAGATTTTAGGAAAGAAAAAGAAAGATTAAGCGTTAAAAAATTGGAATTAGAAGAAAAAGAAATATTACAAGCAAAATTAGAAGAAAAAAGAAAGCAAGCTTTCACAATTTTGGAGGAGGCTCAAAACTTTACAAAACAATTAGATTATGATAATGCCGTTGAATATTATCGAAAGGCAGAATTAATTTTGAACGAGCTCCACTTTTCAACGGAATCAATTAAGGGGATGATTGCTCAGGTGATGAATCTAAAAAATGAAAAGGATAACCAAAAAGAACTAGAGCTTAAAAGAGAACTGGAGCGAGTAGAAGAGGAAAAGCAGCTAAGAGCATTAATAGAAGAGAGAAAAAGACAGGAGGAAGAGAAAAAATTAGCTCAACAAATTGCGCTCCAAGAAAGAGAAAAATTAATCCAAGAACAGATAAGCCAAAGAGAGGCAGCTTATACTATTTTAGAAGAGGCGAGCAGATATCTTAAAAGTCGTATACCAGACTATGATAAAGCAATCTCTTTATATCTTCAAGCGAAGAAAATCTTAGCAGAAAATGTCGGATGGGAACCGGAAATAAGAAATTTAGAAGGACTTATTAAAGATTTACAACAAGAAAAAGCTAATTTTCTAAAAAGACAGCAAATTGAAGCCCAAGCACAATTGAAACGTCAACAGGAATATGATCTATTTAAAGAGGAAATGAGAAGAAAAAGAGTGGATCATGAGAAACAAAAGGAAGAGCAGAAATCTAAATTAAAACAATTTGAAGAACGAAAAGAATTGGAATCAACTCTGAGAGACGAAGGGCTAAGATTAATAGGAGAGGGAAAACGAAATGCGGAGTTAAAAACATTTGCTAAAGCATATCAAATGTTTGATAGGGCTATATCCCATTTTAGAGAAATTGGATGGAATGAACAAATCAAATATATTGAAACTGAGATTAAAAATGCTAAAATTTTAGAAGAAAATTTCAAACATGAAGAATTAGAGCGAGAAAGAATACAACAAGAATTAGAAAAACAACGAGAGTTAGAAAGGGAAAAATGGAAACAAAAAGATTCCCAAATGCGAACAACAATCGGAGAAGTTGGCAGTCTTACTGATGAAGTTGCAAGTCTTTTTAGAGCTCGCGAGGAGCAATTAAAATTAACAGAAGAGCAGAGAAAAATACAAATTAAAAACGAAGCAAAAGAATTTAGTCGAAATATGGGTAAGATGCTGCGCATAAAGCAAGAATTACTGGCAGAATTGAAGAAGACTGAAGAAGATGAGATAAAGAAAAGAGAAGATGAACAAAAGGCCAAGGAACGTGAAGAATTTGACGAAATTGCTAGAATGCTTCGAGACCTTAAAAAAAAGGAGAAGTAATCCTATCGTTCTTATTTTACATTGTATATTTATATTTTAAGTAAGGTAAAATTCTTAAGAATTTAAAACCTCCAAATTATTCATGAATAAATTAGAGATGATTGAAAATTCTTCAAGATTAAGTGGTAAAAATCTAACTTAAAATTTTATAAATTGATTTTAATATTATAATAAAAAACAATTTACTATCAAAAAATGACATTAGAAAAAAAGGATGAGATTCTAAAATCTCGGATGTTTGCCAGACAACAGTTAATTGATGGTTGGGATCAATCGATAATAGATAATGCATGTATCTTGATAATAGGCATAGGTGCACTTGGTTGTGAAATTGCAAAGGATTTTGCGTTGATGGGTATAGGAAAACTTATCTTAGTTGATTTGGATTTAATAGAAACTTCTAACTTATCTAGACAAATGCTATTTAGACCTGGAGATGAAGGACGCCCAAAAGCAGAAGTCGCCGCAGAACGTTTGAAAGAAATGAATCCATATTTAAAAGTTGACTTCTATTTCGAAAAACTTCAAAAATTACCGATGTCCGTATATGAGGAATCAGATGTAGTTGTTGCCGCACTAGATAATTTCAATGCAAGGTTAGATCTAAATAAAATATGTCTCCGATTAAAAAAGCCCATGATTGAGGGCGGAACAGTAGGATTTGAGGGTCATGTACAAATTGTTATTCCAGAGGGCTCCGGATTAGAATATAAAACTAAAGAGGTTGAAATTGATAAATTAGTCGAAACAAAATTATGGGAACTTAGTAAAGATGAATATCCTAAATATTTTCAAGCTATGGAAAGAATTGAGAAATTAGAACACCTTATTGAGCAAATTAATGAGACAATGATTGATCCAATTAAAGCAAAAATTAGAGCACAAATAGAGGCAGAATTTAATGAAAAATATGCTTCAGAGGTTTTAGATCAAACAGCCTGTTATAGATGCTTAGTACCTATTCCTCCTGCTGATGATAAATTGGTTGCTGCTTGTACACTCAAAGGGATCCCAAGAAATAGAAATCATTGTGTTATTAAGGCAGAAGTAGATTTTGAAAAAATGTATGGTCATAAACCTGACCTAAATAAAGATGACGAAGTTATTAAATTAAAAGAAATTGCTCAAGAAGAATTGGAAAAATTAAGACGAAGGATATTTAATGAAAACGTCCCTCCTGAAAAGAGAGATTCTTTAACCCAAGAAGAAATTGTAGATTGGCAAAACAATATTTTAGATACTTTTGGACCTGATTATAAGTTTGAAGAAATGGAAAATATCTTAGGAAATAAAATTGCGGCTATTCAAACAGTAAGTTCC
Source organism: Promethearchaeota archaeon (assembly GCA_019058445.1). Lineage (GTDB taxonomy): Archaea > Asgardarchaeota > Lokiarchaeia > Sigyniarchaeales > SOKP01 > LW40-45. Next base: position 385,423 of record JAHPZA010000010.1, read on the forward strand.
GTAATTGCCAGTATCCAATCTCAAGAAGCATTAAAACTTTTATTTCGCGTTAAAGGTCGAAATATCGGCCCTCCAATGGATCCTCCTTATGTAAATTATAACGGAGTTTATGGGCAATTTGACCATTTAGATATTATAAAAAGAGACGAATGTCTTGCCTGTGGTAAAATAACAGGAGAAGAGAATGTAAATATTGTTGTTCCATTTGATGCCAATGTGGGATACATCTTTGAGGCAATGAAAATAAGCGGTTTTCCTTTAGATCCAGAACATTGGATGATAACCAATCCCATGACTAAAGAAATTATTTGGAATCCCATGGTTGCCTCATTAAAAGACCCAAACTATAAATTAAAAGCCTTAAAAATTAATAGCAATGATATAATCTCAATGACTCCTTTAGGAAAAGCAAGGGAAGACTTTGAAATACAAAAGTATAATGTCATTATAACCTATATGTAATATTTTTAAGACATGTCAATTTCTTGTCTCTTTTTTTTTACCATGTTTATAATCTCTTCTATTAAGTAAGATTCAACTCCCGCATTATTTCCAGTTTTGATATCTTTTAGTAAATCGCCAAAATAGATCATATCTTCGTTATCTACTCCAAAATATTCCATGATTTTTAGTAAACCATCTGGATTGGGCTTCCATTTTCTTATATCTTCTCTTCCGACAATATAGTCAAAATTATCATAAATTTTTGCCATTTTTAATGAAGCTATTATAACTTTTCGTGTATTAAGAGAAAAAATAGCTAATTTTGTCTCTTTTGGTACTCCAAACACCTTTAAATTATTAATGAAATAAAGAGATTCATCAATTTCTTTGTTATCATTAATATTTCTCATCTCAAGATCTTCTAGAACCTTAAAAAAATTATTCAGTTCCCGCTCATCTTTTTTCTCTACGACATAATCTAGACAGCCAGAAATATGTTTAAATTCACATTTCTCTCCATAGATCTTAAAATATCTATCGCTCAAAGCTTTTTTGATATGGTGCCAATCAGCTGCTAATTCGACGAGTGTTCCATCTAAATCAAAGACTAGAACTTTTTTTTTTTTAAATGAAATCATAATGCTTCTTAATTAGAATCTTAAATCAACTATACATAAAAGAAAAAGGAGTAGACTAAAAATTAATCCATAGCATATTTTTGTGTCCACTGACGAGCTTTTGACTCAAACTTTTTAAGACTCCTAAAGTATTGCTCTCCAGCCTCGTGGTTTAGAGGATCACCCGGATTAAAGAATGGAGCTTCATAATGCATCATGCCCTTCAAGGCTTCAACTATATTAGTAAGAGTCTTACTAGGAGTCCAACCACTCGCGCCTGTTGCAGCATCAACTTTACCAACCAAATCTGGATTAATTAAATCTAAACATATATTTAACTTTCCTGGAGGGATTGAAGAATCAATATTAGGATGCCACATTAGCGTTACAGCATAAACGTAAGGAGGAGCGAAAGGATAATTATCTGGAAATTTAATTTCAAAAATAAATTTACCTCCCGCATAGGGAGTTTTCGGTTTACCTATTATCGTTAACCTAAGGTGGTCAATGCTTCTACCCCAAGGTTCAAGGATTATAAGTTCGTTATCTTTATAAGACTCTAGAGCTTCCGCGTAATCTGTTTCTTCACGCAAACGCATACACCTCTTATGTCTGAATCTATTTTATTAATTTTGTTTAGTAATTCTTATAAAAATTAAATATATTACTTTATTATAAAGTTTTTCAATTACAAATAAAGTATTACTTATTTTTAGGATTTTTCTAAAAAAGAAGAAATTTTTAAATACGAGACTTTAAACTAGTTCTGCATATTTTCATATAAGAATCGTAAAAAATATATTAATTCAACAATTTAAGAAATTAGTAAGATTTTATATAAAATAATATTAACCCCCCTTAGCTCAGTTGGTTAGAGCGCGCGGCTGTAGATAATAATCGCGTACAAAGGCTTTTGCCGATGAATGTGCGTCAGCCAGCAGCCACCGTGAGGCAAGAAAATGCCCGGTATAGGTCCCCGGCTCAAATCCGGGAGGGGGGACTTTTAATTTTTAATTTTTTAAGATTTAAATTAATTAGTTTAAATAATTATTTTCAATTCTAAACTGATTAAGTTCAAAAAATTATTATTTTACACGTCATTATACACTATTATAAAAATACGATCCAGTTACATGAAAAAGAAAAGAACTGCTGTAGTTGGCGCTGGTTGGTTCGGTCGAGCTCATATTCGAAATTTTCATGAGCAATCGAAGTTAGTAGGAATCTGTGATAATAACAAAGTGCAATTGGAAAGAATTCAAGATAATCACCAATATGATGAAGTCAATGTATATACTAATGTTGATGACTTAATCAAAAACGAAGAACTCGACGCTGCCAGCATCGTGACTCCTCCTAAAGATATCCCTCAAATTTCGAAGAAATTTGCCGATGCGGGTATTGACATTTTAATGGAAAAACCAATGGCATTAAATATTGAAGAATTAAAGATACTAAAAGAATATGAAGATAGTATTCGAATTATGCCGGGTTTTATAGAACTTTATAATCCAGTTTTTGAAAAGTTATTAAAATATTTACCTGAGATAGGAGAAATATTATCCATAACATCTAAGAGAGTTGGTTTATATCCAAGAAGAGATTGGCATATGGGTGTTATTTTGGATTTATCTATCCATGATATTTACCTTCAAGAAAAAGTTATGGGCAACAATAATATTTTAAATGCTGTAGGATTTAAAAAATGTTTTAAGGATAACGTTCATGCAGATGCTGCATTCATTATTTTAGATTTTGGAAAAGCCATTGGAAATATTGAATCAAATTGGCTAACACCTTCCAAATTTAGAAGAATGTATGTCAATGGAGAGCTAGGAGGAATAATGATTGATTTTATTTCACAGAAAGCTAATTTACGTACTGGAATGGATTTACAGGGAGAATGGCCTGAAACTAAAGAAGTTTCATATACTCCTTTAAGATCCGATGAGCCTTTAAGGAGAGAAGTATATAATTTTTTATATGACAAAAAAACCTTAGTTAATTTGGATGATGGTATTCGAGCTTTAGATATTGCTCTTAAAATTGTAAATAATTAATAAGATGAGGAATGTGTTGAAAAAATGAGTGAAAAAGAAGAACATGAATTAGATAAAATTCGGATGAAAAAATTAAAAGCATTAATGGATGCGCAAAAGAGAAATCAAGCATCTCAAGAAAAGGTTACAAGTATTTGGGAGAAAGTGGATTACATTTTAAGAGCTGTAATGATGCCTGATGCTTACACCTATTTGAATTATTTAAAAACTAATGAACCTCAAATTTACCAACAGATCATCAATGAATTAATAACTCCTGACGTAATTCAAAATTTAGAGTACCTTTTAGCAGCTATTGCTCAATCAGGTGGTGTTCCAAGGAGGATTCCTAAAGACGTTATCGTTTTTTTAGAAAGGAAGGCTAAAGGTATTAAAAGTAAAATTCAAGTAAAACAAGGAGACGGTGATATGATGGATTTAGGATCTTATTTGAGCAAATAATAAAGATTAATTAAAAGATTCAAAAGCAAACATTATTATAGAAAGCATTCTAATTTTTATTTTTCCTATATTGCTTTAATTGAATTTATTCAGCTTCATAGATTAAGTAAAAAGAGAATATAGTTTTTATGACTTCAAAACCAAAGAAAAAGAAGGATTTTATTTCGACTCAGGATTGGAGCAGAAAAGATTTAGATAAATTACTTCAAATAACCAAAGACATAAAGGCCCATCCAGAAAAATATAGAAACACTTTAAAAGGCAAATCGCTTTGTATGTTTTTTTATAATCCTTCGACGAGAACAAGGAATTCCACAGAAGTTGCGGCATATCAATTAGGAATACATCCTACCTTCAACAGTATAAAAGATGCTTGGATAGGATATCAGTCCGAGTCTGTAAAAGATACTGCAAAAGTTTTATCAAGGTATTATGATGCGATAGGAATACGGTTATTTCCCGTTTCAGTAAATTGGATTTATAAAGAGGGAAATCGGATTCTACGTGAATTTGCGGAGTATTCTGATGCGCCGATCATTAATTTTGAAGATGACCAATTTCATCCACTTCAAGCTTTAACAGATATTTTTTCAATTAAGGAGAAATTGGGTGAGCCAAGAGGAAAAAAAATAGTGATATCTTGGGCATACCATTCTAAACCTTTACCAGTAAGTGTTCCAAACTCAATTTTATTAATTTCGTCCAGATTTGGAATGGATGTTACTTTAGCTCATCCTAAAGAATACCATTTAGATGAGAACATAATTAATATTGCTAAAAAAAATGCAAATGAATCTGGAGGTTCCCTAACTATTTCTAATGATATTAAAGAATCTTATAGTAATGCAGATGTAGTTTATGTAAAAAGTTGGGGGGCTTTGGGATCTTATGGAAACGCCAAAGAAGAAAAACAATTAAGGATACCCTATAGAGATATTTGGAGAATTAAAAGTGAATATTTGGATTTTACTGATCAGAAATCGATTTTTATGCATTGCCTTCCTATCAGACGAAATATTGTCGCGGATGATGCAGTAATTGATGGTAAGCACTCAATCGTCTACGATCAAGCAGAAAATAGATTATATACAGTTAAAGCTCTTCTTTATAATTTATTAGGAGAAATTGATTAAAGAATTAGTAATTTTTTAACAAATTATTGTTCTCTACCTGAAATAATAGCAATAACTTCCCATTCACCACTTAAAAGTTGATTTGCATCAATACTTGAGAATTGAAAGGCAAATGGGCGTTGGAAAATCTTTTCAACCATCGGACCGAAAGAACTAATAGCAAAAATGAATATTCTTTTTAATACATTTTCAAGTTTTTCAGTGCTATTTAATTCTTGCATGATTTCTTCTATTACTCTAATTTCTTTCAAACTATATTGATATTTATAGATTAATTTAAAATCTACGGGAGTCGGAGCTTCAGGATCTTCATATGTTAATCCTCTTTTCCTAAATGGAAACATAGTATTTAAATAAAAATCAAAGATCTCCTTATGATGATCTTTTAAAAGATGAGATATCCTAGAACGAGCGCTATATTCTGGCCAGTATTTATTCATCAGTTCCAAGAGGCGAGGGTAATTTTTATATTTATTTTCACTGTCCCTTTGTAAGGATATTAGTAATTGATTTTTTATCGGTTTAAAATCAGTATCTTTTCCTATCCTTCTGATAAAGTTTTTGAAGGTGATTGACATAGTATTAAGAGTGAAAGAAGTTATGGTTTAACTTTTTTTTAAAATCTATAATTGTTTATATAATATTTGGATAATATAAGTTTTCTTATTTATTCCTTCTGTTTTACGGAGTTTCTCAACATTCTTGGAAGATTATATTTTAAAATAGAATAAATTATTTAAAATAAAAATCTTGTTTAATTAATTATTACATAACTAATCTTCTGCATTTCTGATCATGGGTAGTAAAAAAGTCGGATTAATATATACCAATGAATACCAGCAATATAATTTTGGAGAACAACACCCGCTAAGACCGCTTAGAATTAAACTTACGTATAGTTTAATGGAAAAGATAGGGCTCTTAAATAACGAAAGTCTTGCAATTATCGAACCACGGATGTGTACGAGAGAAGAATTGGAAATGGTACATTCCACAGATTATATAGAAGCTGTAAAAAAATTAAGCGACGATCCCAAGAATAAGGAAATTTTACCTTATAAATATGGCTTAGGACCAGGAGATAATCCTATTTTCAAAGGGATGTATGAAGCGTCCTCATTAGTTTGTGGAGCTAGTCTAGTTGCCGCCGATATAGTATGGAAAGAAAATGATTTTCGTTTTACCTTTAATCCTGCAGGAGGACTTCATCATGCCATGAAAGATAAAGCTTCGGGTTTTTGTATTTTTAATGATATTGCTGTTGCCATTAAACATCTTCAAAAATTAGATAAAAATATTAGAATTGCATATTTAGATATTGATTGTCATCATGGAGATGGCGTTCAATGGCTTTTTTATGATGATCCAAATGTTTTAACGATTTCTTTGCATCAAAGTGGGAAATTTCTGTTTCCAGGAACTGGGGATACTAAAGAGAGAGGTGATAGTGAGGGTGAGGGGTTTGCAATTAATTTTCCTTTATTGCCGGGCACCAGTAATAAGATGTATTTGAAATTATTTAGAAGATGCGTACCAAGAATACTTGAAGCATATAATCCTGATATTCTTCTTACACAACTTGGAGTGGATACTCATTTTAATGATCCATTAACCCAATTGGGGCTCTCTATCTCCATTTATCGGGATTTAGGGCAAACAATGGAAACATGCGCCACAGATTATTGTAATAATAGATGGCTTGCTTTTGGCGGTGGAGGTTATTCTATGACAGTAGTTCCCAGAGCTTGGACTATATTCTTATCAAAAATGCTTCATATTGATTTAGAAAACAAATTGCCTGAGAGTTGGATAAGAGAAGTAAAGCAAAATGTCCCTTATGAAGAGGTACCCTACTTATTATGGGATAGAAACGATAAAATCGAGGTACAACTCCTATCTCATCCCGAAATCGCCAAAAAAATGATCGATTACAATAAACAGCTAATCGAGTTATGTGAAGAAAAATACATTCCAGCCTTAAGTAAAATATAATCTCTCATTAAAATTAAATTAAAAAAAAAAGTTTAATTTGTTTTAAAAACTACTTTTCGCTTTATATGTGTTATTAGCAGGATAATTCCTAAAACCATGAAAAGTATGTAATAATTACCAAATGGTATGACTCCAGAATCGCTAGATCCTCCATTTCCCCCTCCATCACTTCCGCCATTAGAAACAATTATTTGAGGTAAACCACGAGTTAATAGAAAAAGATTATGTTCATTGGGAACTTGGTCAGTATCCGTACATCCAGTAACAATATACTCACCATCCGATGAAATTGCTAATTGATTATAATCTAGCAGACCTCGTATCGGATAACTCCATAACGATGAAGAGTGAGATTTATGAAATAAATAGACTTTTTTATTCTCGTTTCCGCTCCCTGCTATTATATAATTACCATCAGCTGAAATTTTCACAACACTGGCTGCTTCGATGGTGGCTTCCCATAGGTTATTCCAAGTAGGACTGGAAATAGATTTATTAAATAACCGAACTCGCCAATTTCCACATGCGACAAAGTAATCTCCGTTAAATGAAATTGATAGAGTTGCGATAAAATCATCCGTATCCAATGTATGTGGCCATAGAAGAGGACTTACGTTATTCGTTGTATTAAATATATGTATTTTGTTTACTTCGGAAACCATATTTGTAATATGAGCTATAACAAACTGCCCATCTGCTGAAATTTCTACAGATACAGGTACAAAACCGGATTCTTGATATGTCCACATAGGTGTTGAGCTGGACTTTTGAAATGCATATATGGTATCTCCAGACCATCTACAAATTGCGACCATGTAATTACCGTCAGATGATATTGATATATCATTTATATCTCCCTCAGTTGGACTAGTACTCCACAAATAGGGATTTGCGTTATTTGTGCCATTAAATAGGTATACTCTATTATCAGAGCATCCAGCAACTACATAGCTACCATTAGCCGAAATTGCAACTGATCGAAATGATTGCCCACCCACAGGATAACTCCATAAAAAAGGACTAGCTATATTTGTTATATTAAACATATAGATATTCGCTGCCGCCACAGCGATATAGCACTCATCTAATGAAATTGCAACTTCATAGACATTACCACCTACATCATAGAACCATAATGGGGTAGAGCTTGATTTATTGAAACAGTAGATTCTATTATCATCACATCCAGCTGCGATGAATGTTCCATTTGAGGATATTGCCACGCTTCTTATGTTTTCTGGCATCTCACGATTCCATACAAGAGGAGTATTTGAAATGCTAGGTACTTTTAATTCCGAATAATCATTTCTTCCAACGAGTCGAGTATTTGTGAAAGAGATTTCATTTAAAGCGAATAGTAAAATCAATAAAACAAAGATAAAATTAATTGATTTATTCTTTTTAGTCATGAATCAATCATCAATTTTTCAAGAATTTCTGTTTAAATATATTTAAATTTTAATTGATTTAAATGTTATTTTTTTGAAATCCATCATATATTGCTGAGAAATAAAGAATAAAAAAAATCAATAAAGATGTTTTTTTCAAGTTAATTCTTAATTTTAAAATAAGACTGAAAATTCAAATAAAAGGAAATATGGAATCTCAGAAATCAAGATTGACTTTATCTAGTTCATTTTTATGATTTTTTATTAAAGAAACGATTTATTATAATAGATCGATAATTAAATGACGTGAAAAGAAATTATCCTGACTTTAAATAGAGTTTTATGTAAGCTGAATAGTTTTTTCCAAAAAATTAGAATTTTAAACCAAGTAGTATTCTTATCTTTATATGAAAGTAGAGTTTTTTGAAGATATTAATGAATTTGTAGATTTAGTTTTCCCTTTTTTATTAAAGTGGGAAGCTGAGAACAATATACTCTTCATGATTCTCAATTCTTTAAAGGAAAATATGCATCGCTATGGAGATTATAAGCCATATTTAACAGTAGTGTCAGATAATGATGCAATTAAACTTGTTTCTATTTGGACACCCCCTTATAATCAGTTACTATCTTATACAGATGACATAAAGACGATTGACATTTTAATTGAAGAACTTATCAATAAAAATGTGAAATTACCGGGAGTTACAGGATTTAAGGAGGGAACAGAAAGATTTGTAAATATATGGTGCGAAAAAAGAGGACTAAAGCCTCAATTAGTAAGAAATACAAGAGGACATAAACTAATAGAAGTGGCTGAAGAAACACTAGGAAATAGAGACTTCATTATAGGAACAGAACTACATCAATCAATAATTCTTCAATGGGCAAAGGAAATGATCTTAGAAGCGGGGTTAATGACTGAAGCCGATCAAATGAACCGAACCTTAAACCAGATGAAGCAAGATATTAAAGCACAAAAAATATTTTTATTAGAAGATAATCATATGCCTGTTTCCATGGCGAGGAAAGCTGGAAAAACCCCGAATGGGAGCCTCATTAATTTTGTGTATACACCTCCTGATTTACGCAGAAGGGGATATGCAACAGAATCCGTAGCAAAACTGAGTAAACTTCTTCTTGAGGAAGGTAATGATTATTGTTTTTTATTTACCGATCTGGCAAATCCCATCTCAAATAGTATTTACCAGAAAATAGGGTATCGCCCGATAATAGATTTAGATGAATATAAATTTTTAGATGTATAACTTATAAGATTTAATATTAATATCTTTAGAGTATTAGGAAACTATTTTGGTGATTGCTTGAAGAAAAAAAAAGAGTTGGAACTAAAACCAATCGAAATAAATACCCCCGCCGCAAATAAAATGAGGGAGTTATTGAAGTTAACTAAAACTTCACCGAAATTGAAAAAAATGTATCTAAAAAAAGCCTACCCAGAGGGAGTGGAGCAGACAGGTAGCCCCATACCAGTTAATGTTACTCTAGGTGAGTATGAGGATCAAATATTACCATTTGTTGTCACAGAATATTTTATCAAAAAGGCAGGAACCATACTTTTAATGGATTGCCCATGTCGTAGAGCTAATAAATGTGAAAATCATGATTATCATTTAGGTTGCACTTGGTTGGGGGAAGGAGCTCGCCATGTAGATCTATCTAAATGGCCAGTTGCCAATGGACGTTTTGCGACTAAAGAGGAAGCTTTAGAGCGAGAACGCTTGGCTTATGAAAATGGTTTGGTACCCCATTTAGGAAAGCTGAGAGGTGATGCAGAGTTATATAATGTGGTAGATTACGAGGATCAATTCATGTCTATTTGTCATTGTTGCTCTTGCTGCTGCATTGTTAGCTTGATGAAATATGGGCCATCGGAGTATAAACAAATTGTAAAAAGGATGGAGGGTGTTGAAGTAAGGATAGATCCTGATAAATGCACTGGCTGCGGAGCCTGCTTTAAAGTCTGCATCTACGACGGTTTGAAGATGGAAAACGGCAAGGCAATGATTAATCAAGAAAATTGCATGGGATGCGGTCGTTGCGAGATGACATGCCCAAACAAAGCGGTTTCCATTTCAATTGATGATTATACTCGTATTGATGAATTAATTGCCAGATTCGAATCTCGCGTGGACATTTCTTAATTGAATCTTGTTATTTCCTGTACCTAAATAACTAATAATACTATTCTAATTATTAAAAAAAATATCAGCTGGGAATTTTCCTTTAAAGGTTTATTTTAGAAATGTATCTTATTTACATAACTGGCAAATCCTATATCATATAGCATTTACCAAAAAATAAGATATCGCCTGATAATAGATTTAGATCAATACAATTTTTTTGTGAGTAAAACTTAAAATTTTGGAATTAGCATAGAAATTCTTAGGAAATTAATACGGCATTAAATATTTCATAGAACCAAAACTAAAATAATGATTTCAAGATTCTATTTCCTCTATAAACAAAATAAAAAGAAAATTATAAAAAGATTTAAATTTTCTTGATATTTACTTTTCGCTTTAAAAAAAATATTAGTGAAATTACTGATATTATGGTAAATAAGAAGTAAAAATCTCCAAATGGAATAACATCATCCCCATCACTGCTATTACTACCTCCCCCTCCGCCATTATCAGAATCTGTAGTAAGGGAGCATGATTTATTACATATCGGATAATTATCTTGAGCTATTGCATCGCCTAATATGGAATAAGCAGTCTCTCCAATGCCATCACCATTATTATCGCAACCAACATAATCATCCCAATAATTACCAATCGAACCATTATCCCACTTATTATTAGTCCCATTATCTTTGGCATTAATGGTATTCTCAATAAACCAATTGATATAAATTAAGTTATTATCACTACTAGTATCTTCATTATCGAGATGAATACCAATTTCTCCACTATAATAAATATGATTTTCTGTGAAATTATTAGAATCAGATGTAAATAAGAAAATACCATATAGTGAATTGTTATAAATCTTATTATCAAAAATGGTATTTTGATTACAATAATCTATTCGTATTCCATGTATTGAATTATTATTAAGAATATTAGCAGTTATATTATTAATATTGCTATTAATCATAAATAGACCGGAATCACTATTACTATTTAATGTATTATTAAGAAGAAGGTTATATCCACAAGTATCTAAATTGATTCCATTTCGACTATTATTTGAACAGTTATTATTAATTAAAATTCCATTATTTACATTATCTAAACTAATCCCTGCGTTTCCAAAAGATGATCCTGAATTATAGAGTGTGCAATTTTCAATTCTGAAATATTTAGTTGAGTTACCTATTATTATGCAACTTCCATCTCCTTGACCATCTATATTAAAATTATCTAAAATATATGGATTTTCTTCTGTACCTAATCCTTTACCCCATGCTCTTGTTGAGAACCATGCCCATGTGTGTCCACTAATTCCCGAATCATCGATATGAATCTTTCCCCCGTCATAAAACGGATTTCCATGAATAGGTTTATAATCTTTATTACTTCCTGAAGGAGGAACATTATAATAACTATCTCCAATCCCATCTCCGTCATTATCATTTCCTGTATAATCATACCAATAATTTCCAATGTAAGAATTGTTCCAATGAAGCACATTCATATTGTCATAGCATGTATCCGATATGAAATAATTTTTATATATAAAATTATTCCAATTTGCACTTACGCTGAAATGATTAATCCCATCACCATTATTACTGAAATAATTCTCTGTAAAATTATTGTCATTATTATTGTTTCCAAACCAAATTCCATCGTAGGAATTTTCCTCAAAATTGTTGTTTAAAACCTTCGTATTATCACAATCATAGATATGTAAACCGTGTTCATTAACTCTAATATTGTTATTTTGAATTACTAAATTGTATCCACTTAGTACTTCTATACCTGTTTGGGTATTATTTTCGATTCTATTGTTAATTATCACATTATCAGGGTTGCTATATGTTTGATAGATATCAATTCCGTCGTCGCTATTATTATGTATTACGTTGTTTATTACTTTGTTATTTCTACAATTTTCATATAGAGTTATTCCTACATTGCTATATGAGCAATTATTATTCATAATAATACCATTATTAGTGTTATCGAGGTGTATTGCTGCTTCATAACTTATGCCAAGCACATTAGTCACTATACAGTTTCTTATGATGAACTGAACATTAGAATCTCTAATTTCTATACCATATTGACCTCCCTGTCCATCCATATACACATTCTCGATTATATATACCCCTCCTACATAAGTACACCAAGGTTGTGAAACAGCTTGAGCCCATGAGATATATCCCGAGTAAATAGGTGTTGTACCACGAATTCTTATTGGACTTCCCGTGAGGTCAAATAAATCTGCTTGTTTTGGACGATTTAAATCATCAATATAATTCTTTTGATGTGCATCATCTTTTTTGTTTAAATCACTAGTAAATAGCTCATTAACTCGCTCTCGATTATTTATAATAATGAATGAAGGTATGATACTCTGAAAGATAATTGAAATTGTCAAGTAAATTACTATATTTTTTCTCTTATTCATTAATTTCTTTCACTTTGTCATTTATGTCATTATCTTATATTTTTTTAATATACCTTATGTTCTAGGTTTATGATAAACATAAAATTATCTTTTTTTATCTATAAAAACCTTTTTTTGTCTTTTTATATTAAAATATGGTTAATATAAATTAAAGAAGTAGTTATATAAATCTTGTCTTTTCTTGACAATTTACCTTTTTGGGAATGTATTGATAGCCACACATATAGATTGATGTATCGCTAAAAAAAGATTATCAGATAACTCATCATATATTTCTTGAGTCGCATCTACAAATGCCATATCATTCCAAGAACCCATAGCACCAAATACAAACCCTTTTAGACAAGCCCCGAGAATTTGTCGAGCTTTAAGTGAATAATTCTCTTCAATAATTATATCCTTATGTGGTACATCACTGAGAGGATCATCTGAAGAAAGACAATCTAATGCTGAATTGAAAGCATTGGTAAACTCTTCTTCATTTTGCTTTTCAGAAAACGGGATAATTTTTTGAAAGGCACTTTTTAAATTATTATATGATTTTTCTAATGTTGGAAGGTCTTCTTCAGAGGGGAAAGACCATTCTTTCGCAATTCGACCATAATTAACATTCCATAGATTTTCTTCTGATTGATTCTCATCCGGAACAATCCATCTGGCCTCCCAGATATCTACTGTCTCTCCAATTACAGCAGATATCAGCCATCGTCCACACCCTCCAATGAAACCAGTAGTTTCCCTATCCTCTTTTAAGCCTTCTTCTGAAAATGCATGATCTAAGATTAATTATTCCACCTTATTCTCCTTTAAAAAGTCAAACCATTCATCAGGATTCTTTGCTAAAGTGTCTGCCCCTGGCCATTCAATAAAATTTATTTCTTTGCAACTTTTAGCAGTAGAATGCGTGAATTCAAAAGAAACAGATTGACCTTGTAAATAAGCATTCCCATAGGGTGTTAAAGCTGCAATTTGCACTATTGATGTTTTCATATAATATTTTTAGGTTTATTGTTATTAAATCTAATGTCCAAGAAAATAAGATTAATATAAAATTTAAAAAGTATTGTATATAAATTCCTAAAGGAATAAATCAAAGAAGTCTTGAGGTGAAATTTAAGGTTTTATCAAATGAAGAAATTAGGAAGAAGAGAGAAAAATTAAATAGAAAATTAATGCTTATTCAAAAGCTAATTCAAGAGGGCAAATTTTCTCAAGCTAAAAAGGAAGCAGAAGAGATTATGCAAACGAAAAAATTATTTAAAATTAATAAACGCAGTGAGCAATAACTTGAAACTTATGATGGCCATATCTTTTAAATAGGAGGGCTTTAACTCAGGTAACTCGGTAACCTTATCAAAGCAGGTAAGTTTTTCCTCAGATTCACCACGCTCCTCATGAAACACCCCTAAATTAAACCATTCGGTCGGGGTTGAAATTGTGTGCCAATGCAAGTTATACCATGTGTAGTTCAAGTTTATTTGAGCACACACACTCATATATTTGAGCAGGTGTTAAAAAATTCATTCTAATATTTTAAAAAAATCCAAATATTTAGGTTTTATAGCTAGTCGATTTAGGTTTTTTTTAATATCCTTTTTTGAATCATTAAATTATAGAACATAATTTAAAGGATAAATTTAAAAAATAAAGAGTTAAAATAGACAAATTTTAAAAGAATTATAAATAATTATGCTCAAAAATCAGATTATTCTCTCAAAAGGGAGAATATTAATGCATCGGGTTATAATTTAAATTTATTTTAATTCAATGAACGTATTTTCGAATTTCACTTTTGTCATAGGAAAATGAAAACATTTTTATAGTCGGTTAACTAATAATTGATCAAGAAAAACGGAACCATGATATCAAAATATATTCTTATACCTAAAGCCGAAAAAAAAAATCGGTAATACCTCAACCCTTAACCCTGTTATATATACACTCGCATCGGGTGAGTAGACGAATAGATAAATATGTCTCCTCTTTTTTTATAAAATAAGAATCATGGTTTTCCGATTTTCTCTCTTTTTACTTTTTATACTGCTTTAATTTTTAACCATTAAGAGGATTTGGATTATTTATATTAAATTCTTGTAATTCACGAAATGCCTTTTCTGTAGTTAAAGCTTCTGAAGTTAAATCAGATGCATATTTGATAAGCTTCTTATAATAACTATTAAAATTAAATAGAACTAAAAATTGGTTAAGTGTAATAAGTCTGCAATTTCTACCTTTTTGAATACTTCTAATTTCATTATTTATAAGATGGATTCTTTCCTTGGAATATTTACCATAAATAACGATAAGCAATGGACGATCATCCCTCTGATAATTTTTATTAAGTTTTTGTAATATATGCTTGTTATTTTCAGCAACAGAAGTATAATCAATAGAAATTTCATTCATACTTTCAAGATCTAATTGAATATCATCTAAAATCTCATAATTCATGATAATTTTTAACTTCTTATTTATTTTTATCCATGTATCAATTCTATGCAAAGAAACTGGATAATTAGAAAACTTTTCATTTTCAAATGTAACATAATTTTCTTTGAAGTGGATGAAGGAAATATCCTCTGCATAGATATGCATCAAACTTCCAATTCTTAAATGAAGGAGTTTTTCCCCCATGTAATTTTGCTTATATTCTAATATTAAATTATTGATAAAATCTTTTTCATTACTAGGAGGAGATTTATACATCAATTTTTCAAGACGGTCTATAGTTTCAACACCAAAATTAAATTTTCCCTTTAAATAATCATAATGAGATGGAGTTATACTATTTAATTCATTTGAAAATTCAATCCTATTTGGATCATGATTAAAATGAACAATTCTAAAAAGAATTGATGCTTCTCTTAACGCGCTTAGATGAACATAAGATTCTTGCAAATAGTGCCATCGAATTAAAGCTATTGCTTCTGATTTAAATTTGATTAACTTTTCTTGTATCGGTATTTCTGTAGATTTTAATTTAATATTTAATAATTTATGTTCCATAAGAAGGTATGTTGGTAATTTAGGATGCCCTGAATCACGTTGCCCTGTCGTTATTATACTAACCTTTCCCTTTCTAGTAGAAATGTATTTAGATCTTAAAAATCCATAAAGCATAGTGGAAAATTCTCCTGAAGTAAACCCCACCTTTCCAAGAGGAATGTATCTAGAATACAAATCTTGAATGGATTCAATTAAACGTGAAAATCCTACTTGTGAACTTTTCTTTATTTCTGAGGTTTTTACTTTATCAATTATATTCTTACATTCCAGAAAAAGAGACTTATTCTTTATCTTTTCTTTTAAATTAAAATAGATTCTCCTGTATGTACTTAATCTACCTTCCTTTCTAGAATGTGTCTTATACCATCCTTTACCCATTCCAAGAAAATCATTTAGAAATCTCTTATTAAAACTATTACCTCTCTTAATTTCTTCAAAATAATGACTTAGTAAATAACCAATTTCATTGAAAAATATTTCCTTAGTCATAGATGATGTAATATCAGTATTATATGCTTGATATATATCTATGATTTCTCTTAGTTGTTGAAGGCTAATTCCATTTCCAAAGTATCCTTCAATTAGATGATATAACTCACTTGTAGTTAGAGTTCCATAATATTTTTCAAAAAAATCTTGGAAAAATTCTTCGTTGGATTTATTAGTGGATTCCATGATAATATACTATATACTTGATGTTTACTCTGTTTTAATTATTAAAACTATTTAGGCTATTTAAATTAAAACCCAGTAAAGAAAAATGATATAGATAAATATGTGTCCTCTTTTTTTATAAAATAAGAATCATGATTTTCCGATTTTCTCTCTTTTTCCCTTTTATTTGACGTGATTAATATCAAATTATTGTGATAACTAAAGAGTTTTTTATATGGGACTATTTAAAGTTATATAAATTAATTTTATTTTTGTATTACACGAAATCATGAGTATTGAAAAACTTAATAAAATACGTTCTCATGAAGCGTTTTTTGAAAATGATATTGAGGCACTTTTTCTAATAAAGCCTCAAAATATCACATATGTGTTGGGTTTTAAAATCGAAAGTGATACATTTATCCTACTTCCAAGAGATGATATGAATGATGGCAAGGTTATGGTGTTTGTAAACGCCCTCGAGATTGATCAAGTGAAGAAATTTATTGAACAAGATAAGGAATTTTCAAAAGTCATTAATTTAATCCTCATTCCGGGAGGAAAACCAAAATTTGTTCAAAAAACCATCAATAAATTTGGGTTCAACAAAATAGGGTTTGAAGAGGATTTCGTTTCGGTCAAAAAATTTAGGGAATGGAAAGATAAATTAAATATTCCTAATTTTGTAGGAGCTACGAATATCATTCTTGATGCACGATTAACAAAAACTCAGGATGAAATAGAGAGAATGCAAAAAGCTGCGAATTTGGGTGATATTGGATTTAAAGCGATTTTTGAGTCGATAAAAGAGGGAATGACCGAGGAAGAATTAGCGGCGGAGGCGGAATATGAGATGAGAAAAGCGGGATCAGAGGGAACTTCATTTGATACTATAGTAGCATCTGGAGAAAACTCTGCATTTCCTCATGCTAAAACTTCCAATAAAAAAGTGGAGGATGGAGATATAGTTATTGTGGATATCGGGGCTCGATATAGTGGATATTGCTCAGATATGACGAGAACTTTTATTTTTGGAAAAATTGACAAGATGAAAAAAAATTTAGTAAATTTGGTTAATCAAGGTCAGAAATACGCATTAGAGAATATAAAAGCGGATTTAAGCTGTATGGAAATGGATAAACTTGTCAGAGATTACTTTATTGAAAATAATAAAGAGTGGGGTAAAAGATTTATCCATAGCTTAGGTCACGGAGTAGGAATTGATATTCATGAAAATCCTTATCTTTCTCCTGTCTCTGAAGAGACATTGAAAGAGTTTATGATAGTAACCGTGGAACCCGGTTTATATATTCCCGGTTTAGGAGGCGCTCGAACTGAAGATCAAATAGTGATCAAAAAAAATGGATATTTTTCATTAACTCATTCACAAAAGTATTATTACTAAGTCGCATGATCTATTTTTATCACTTTAAAAAACCTTTTTAAGGCTTAACTTTATTAATTAATAAAATAAAATTCTTCAATATTTGTGATTGAGATATGACTCTTGAAATTAAGTTAAGAAATGGCACTAAAGTAGAGTTTGATAAACAAGCCCCGAAAACTTTGTTTGAAGTTATGATTTCAGAGATTTTAATTCCTAAATACAAGGACACCGACGATTGGAACCTTGCAATTAATGTTATTATCGAAGAGATAAATCATATCATCGGAGAGCATGAACTAGATCCAAGATTAAAAATAGCATTGTTAAGCGAAATTGAAAATCATTTGGATAAAGATATCGAAGAATTAACTGGTGTTGCGAAAATTGAAATTCTCTTTTTAAATATGGAAGATTATGTTGAGGACATTGAAAAAATTATTACCGCAGGTTTGGAAAAGGCAGAACTCCGACATCAGATGGCGAGACTTATTCAACCATTAACACTCTTCGAGCTTGGAGAATTATTTATCTTTCTAGGGAAGAGAGCATTTTTAAAATAAGCTTTTTCTAATAATTTTCAATTTACCTGGATGATTTATTATTGAACTTAACTGAATTTAAATAATTTTTTCAATTTTTCGTATCCTGTTTAATATGTCTAAAGTAAGACGCTCTCCTCCTTGTTCTATTTCATATATTCCAGTATCAAATTCGGATTGACAATACGGATTATTCATTCTTTTGTAGTTTGAAAGTGAATTTCATTTCCATTAACAATAAAAGGATTTCCTACCTTAAAACAAACAAAAGAGATGAAAAAAAAGCTTCAAGAAATTCATATGAAAAAAGCTTAATTATAATTTTTCCACTTTTTCTTTTTTTCCTGATTCTGAAGACTTGTATAAAGCTTTAATTAAACACAAAACTTTAGAACTTTCTTCGACAGTATTAAAAAAAGGTATATCTTCTAGAACCCAATTAGCAAAAGCATTAACGCATTCGCTAATATCGGAATTATTTTGCACATAGTCTTTTGCACTAAAATCTTCAACACCATACCATTTTATTGAAGAGTGTGGCCATGGTCCCTCATAATAGCAACTCCCTTTCTCTCCAAAGATATTTAATTCAACTCGATCACTTATTCTTCTTTTTAGAGGTTTAATAATCATGGAATCATTAATTTGGCCATAACTCCTATTATTAAATTCAACAATTCCAAATCCGATATCTTCGACTTCAATATCGGTGAATTTTAGATTATCAATTCGACCCATAACAGAAATGGGTTTTCCTAAGGTCCATATCATTATGTCTATTATATGGGATCCATGAGTTAATAATGTACCACCACCTGACGTTTTCAAATTTGATCTCCATGGTCCCTCATTAAGATATTTCTGATTACGACTGAAATAAATATTACAATTTGCATAATAAATTTTCCCTAAATGTCCCTGATTAACACCGTTGGCTAAATTATAGCAATTATAATCATATCTATATTGATAATTAAATCCAATCTTCAAATTTGAATATTTTTTATCTAATGAGTATATCTCACGAGCATTTTCGATTGAAGTTGTAACCGGTTTTTCACAAAAGACATGTTTTCCTTCCTCGAGAGCTTCTTTTATCATCGGTTTATGAAGGTGATGAGGAGTCGCAATATACACCGCATCAATATTTTCATTTTTATAGAAAGTCTTGGTATTCGTATAAGAATGTTCTTTTCCTGCGATATTATATGCTTTTTCAATAGTATGATCTACAGCTGCTACGATCTTTATAGTATTAATGTTTTCGGTCAGAGCTTTGAAATAATAGGTCATTAGACCACATCCAATAATGCCTAGATTTAATTGTTGAGTTTTAACTATGATAAATCACCCGATACTATTATGCATTTAATACCCATTCAACGGAATTTCTTATAATAGACTGAAAAATTTCTTCTTTTAAAGATAAATTTCTATGACCTAAAGCGCAAAAAAAGACTTTCCCTTTTCCATATGGTTTTACCCACATAATTGGTTCAGGATCTGGATCATCTGGATCATTATAGTCTGCTTCAGCAAGTACATGAAGATCTTTGGTCATTGAAAAATCATGGCGATAAGGTTCATCTTTAAATGTAAAGTTACTTAAACCTTTTGTAATTTGATGATTAGAATCTATAATTCTGATATCAAATTTATTTTGCTCTTTATGTCCAATAAATTTTCCTCCAAGCATTTCAAAATATTTAGGATGTGATTTAAAGGATGCAGAAGCTCCATGTAATCCGATAAAACCTTTTCCACTGGAGACAAATTCAAGAACGTTATTTTCTTGCTCATCAGTGAATTCACCTTCTTGAGAGAAAAATATCATTGTAGAGTATTCAAAAAAATCTCTATTAGAGAAAATATCAACACTCTCATAACTATCAACGTCATAATTGTCCAAGATACTTTGAAATGCTTTATGATTCTTTTCCATCCCAAAATATCTTCCCCCTTGAAATAACAGAATTTTTTTCCTAATCATTGATTGAGAAAATGAAAATTGCTTTAATATTTATTTTATATTATTATATAATGAATGCTAACCCATCCGACAAAAAATTTGAGCCTTTTACCTATAAGTCTTTAGAAGTTCTTAGAGAAAAATTTGAGGAGTTAGGTTTAGATATTCCAGTTAGTCAAGATATCGAAGTGCTCCAAAACAACATAGAAACTAAGAAGATTTTAATACCAAATCGATTATCAATACAACCAATGGAAGGTTTTGATGCTCATGATGATGGGAGTCCCGGAGAACTAACATTAAGAAGATATACACGATATGCAGATGGAGGAGCTGGTTTAATATGGATCGAGGCAACTTCAATTGCGAAGGATTGCCGGTCAAATCCACATCAATTAATGCTCACTGAACAAAATCTTGAAAAATTTAGAGATTTTGTTTCAGTAATTAGAGCACGATGCAATGAAACCCTAAAATCCTTAGGATTTAAGGACAAATGTGTTCTATTAATACAATTAAACCATTCAGGGAGATATTCAAAACTTGGTTTAGAAAAATTTCCAATTAGAACCTATCATAATGTCGATTTGGATACTGCGATAGGAGTGTCTAAAAAAAATGGAATGATAATTTCTGATGATGAATTACAAGAACTTGAAAATATATGGGTTAGCAAAGCAATTTTAGCGAAAGAAGCTGGATTCGACGGAGTTGATATAAAAGCATGTCATGGATATATTATAAGCGAATTATTGGATGCGAGAAACCGGAAAAACTCAATATATGGAGGCCCCTCATTAGAAAATAGAGCACGATTTTTCCTAAATATAATTAAGAGGTTAAAATCCAAACTAGATGATTTCATTTTAACAAGTCGCTTAGGGATATATAATGGAATTCCTTATCCAAATGGATTCGGCGTAAGAGAAGTTGAAAATCAAAATTTTCCTGCTGAAGCTGACCTTAAAGAGCCAATTCAGTTAATTAATCAATTACACAAACTAGGGATATCACTTATTAATATATCAGTCGGAAATCCTCATTATACCCCACATCTTACTAGACCTTTTGATACTCCCTTAAAAGGAGCTAAATTACCAGAGGAACATCCCTTGTTTAGTTTATATCGTATTCTTTATTTAACCTCTCTTATAAAACATCAAATTCCTAAAGGTATGATTATGATTGGTTCTGGATATTCCTATCTACGTCAATTTGCGGGATATATTGCAGCTGGTCTGGTAAAAAATAATATGGTTGATATATGTGGATTTGGCAGGATGGCTATTGCGAATCCCAACTTTCCACGACAAATTTTTCAAAATGGAGTGATTGATAAAAATCAAGTATGTATTGCTTGCTCTCAATGTTCTGGATTTATGAGACAAGGTATAAAAACGGGTTGTGCTATTCGGGACCCCCTATATAAGAATTAATTTTATTGAAAAATTGAACCATTAGTGAAATCTTTCCAGATATTTTCGAACCAACCAAACTCATTTGGAATGTCTCTTACTTTTTCCCATTCGAATTTAATTATTCCTGCTTGAGATTGGATTGTCTGAATTTCGCCTTTAAGAATATTATCACTCATTATAAACTTGAATTGTATCAAATCTCCAGGAGGAATAACATATCTCTCATTAAATGATTCATTAAGTTTATCTCTAATAATTAGATATGAACCCCGACTTTTCCCATTAGATTCATGAAAGTTTAAAATGGATTCCAAGATGTATTGTTGAGTAAGGAGCGCATCTCGTATTCGTAAATATTCAATAATCTCATTATTATTTTGTAAAATTAGTAGTGTGTTAAGATTGTATATCTGTTTAATTACATTCTTTCCCTCCTCGAATAGATCTTTTACGGGTCTAATAATACCTCCAAATTTTGACATTCGATCTTGGATTGTTTCCCAAAATTGAGGAGGAGCCATTTGATCTATATTCATAAGTGATTTTTTGAATAGAACAGAGTTAATATTCTTGATAATTAAGCTTAATTCAGGGGCAATAAGTTGTAGAAATTCATCTCTGTTCAGAGATTCCATTTTCATGTACACGTTTCCAATTTTCTGTGCTGCTCTTAAACCTCCCACTTGACCAGAATTTAAAGCAGAACCTCCAGGTCTATAAATCCCGTGACTTCCATTTGTTTCTCCAATGGCAAAGAGATGTTTAATATTTGTTTCCCACCAAATGTCTCCTGAAATTCCACCATTTAAGTGTTGATTACAAACAGCTATTTGTAAATATTCCTTGGAGATATCAATCCCATTTTCGATATATAATTGTATTGCTTTTGGATTTAACAGTTTAAGTCTATCGAGCGGTGTGCTGGCCAGAGCATTTGAATTACTTAAATATTCTATAGTGATAGGATCTAACATGGTTTCTTCATAGTTCACAGGATTTTGAGTAAAATCAAGGTATACTTTATTATCTAAAATTTCCGTCTCATAATAAACAGCAAGATCAATAAGAGAAGAACCAAAATTTTCAATTCTTTCGGCATTAAATGGCCATTGATATCCTTTTAAAAAAATAGCTTTAGAAAGTTGATGAAATGAAGGAAAATATTTTTCAAGGAATTCTATTTCATTTCCATTTTTATCTATGGAAACATATCTAGGTATTACCTGCTGATAAGAGCCAGAGACATTCCATCTAAATTTTATTGAGGCTAATCCAAATTGGGATTCAGTTAAATTTTGAAGCTTACATCCCGCTTTAATAGCAAGACCTAAGCTTCCTCTCTGAGATTCTGGGTAAACTGAATGTTTATATAAAGCTGCAGGACCTCCTGTTGCCATGATAATATTCCTAGCTTTAAAAATTTTAATGGAATTAATAATATTTTCCAAGTTCTTTTCTGATGCTAATTCATCTGTTTTAATACATATAACACCAATTGCTTCGCTTCTCTTTTTGGTATTATCAACCAATATATTTAACGCGTAATGGTTATCAAATATTACAATATCTTTTTTTTGAACTTCTTTTAATAAGCATTTACCCATCTTTTGAGAGGTAAATGGGCCAATAGAGGTTGCACGTTGTTTTGGGTCATTATCCGTTTTATATCCAACAAATCCACCAAATTGATCATGAGGAAATGGCACTCCTAGTTGCACTAAATGAAAGAACTCTCTAATTGAATTCGTAGCCTCAATTAAGGCAATGTCACCATGCATCGCACCTCTTGCACATAAATCATTAGCCATTTCAACCGGAGAGTCCAATTGGTCTCCAATTAAAGACACTTTGTAATAAGTTTGCTTGTCAGAGCCACTATTAAACGAAGTACCTCCTCCTAATTTCTCAGTGATTATCGCAATTTTTGAATGATCTATCCCCTCATCTACTAAATGAATTGCGCAATTAAGACCCGCAGCACCAGAGCCAATTATTATTGTATTGAATTCTTTAATTTCAAAATCTTCGATATTAATATCTGTCATACTTAATTATAATGTAAGGTATAAGTATCATATAAAAAACTGATTATTATCTGTTGTCAAAATGAATAAGATGTATAAATGGAAAATAAAAGATACATTTATTATTGATTTTTTTTTTATTATATCCTTTATTGGGATTATAATTTTACTTGGTATTATATCAATATTCTATTTAATAATTTTTACTTTGTTTTATATTCTAATGAATTTATTATTAGCAATTATTTGTCATGATTGTCCTCATCAAGGGCATTTCTGTCCTGGAATCAGTCAACTACTATTTGGTGCTCTACTCTCAAAAAAGCTTATTAAAAAAGAAAAGATAAGCCGAAAAATGATAAGAATTACTTTGATATTTTATGCGATAATAGGAATGGGTACCTTTATTGTTGCCTTTCTTGTGATAATTATTTTACTATGGTCATCTTTATTTTGGATTACATTAATTCCTCCCATCTGCTACATTATATATAGCATAATAGCATGGCCAATTTTATGTCCAAAATGTAACAATAAAGATAATTGCCCAGTAAAAAATTTTAAAGAGTATTTCTAAGCCCTGATAGAAATTATAATCGACGGATATGAAAGCCACCATCTATATCTATAATGGTTCCAGTAGAATATGGCAGTAATCCACTCACAATCGCTATAACTGGTTTGGCGATATCTATGGGTTTTCCCCATTGTTTGATTGGAGTAAGCCCTTCATTAATAAGCTTATCATATTTTTCATGGATGTTTTCGGTCATTGGAGTGTCTATGATCCCCGGAGAAATTTCAAATACAGGAATTTCATGATCTGATAATCTTTCCGCAAACAATTTCGTCATCATACTCATTCCAGCTTTTGAAATACAATATTCTCCTCTATTTCTTGAAGTAGTATATCTACTAAGGGAAGAAATATTAATAATGTACGGTTGATATTCTTCTGTTAGTAATTGTTTGAGCTCAATCATCCATTTAGCTATAAGTTGGGTTAAGAAATAAGGGCCTTTAAGATTTATAGCCATTACTCTGTCATAGGAATCCTCACTTGTCTCTAAAATATCTTTTCTCTCCTTAGGAGCAACTCCAGCATTATTTACCAACACATCAATTCGATTAAATTTATCTTTAATAAGATTGACTAATTTATTCCGATCCTCTGCCTTACTTACATCAGATTGAATAAAAATGTATCTTTGCTCGAATTGCTTTCCATATATCTCCTTTAGTGCTGATAAATAATTCTCTGATAAGCTATTAGTTGTTGCTCCATTTATTACTACATTGAATCCAATTTTAGCTAACTCTAAAACAATCGCTTTCCCTATACCATGTGTACTACCAGTTACACACGCAATTTTATGTTCACTAAAATTAGTCATTATAAAATTAGATTGTATTTAATTAAAACAAATTAGCTTAATTTGATTTCATTTGCAGTATCATAAAGATAGTTAAAATAAAAGGTGGCCGCTGGGGCGAAGGCGATATGATCAGTAAGCACTCCAAAATATGATGGTTTCTCAAAGAATTTTTGAGTTAGAACTATAAATGCGTCCTCTCCTTCATCAATCACGACAGCCATTCCAAAGACCTGATCTCGAGATTTGATTTCGGAGATTTCATTATACTTTTTTAAAATTTCTTTATATTTTTTATCCTCTAAAGCATGATCTTCAACTAATAATTTGATGTTTGTAACCCCTCTAGCTCTTGCTTTCTTCATATCCTCATAAAAAATTTCTAGTAGTTCAAAGTCAGAAGACACGATAAATATTGATGTTTTAGCAAGATTAATTAAAGATATGGATCTATTTAGACAAATATCACGCCCTCTATGAATATATAATCCAATTTTAATCGGAGTGTCATGTGATTCATAGATCGGAGTGAGGGTATGAATAATTTTATTGGAATTTTTATCAAAATTATCATTATATTGTTTTTTTGCGATTATAAGTGCTTCGTCTGGACTTTTCGCAAAATATCTGGACGGTCTTGATTCTTCTTCCTTAATAATCCACATTTTATCTTTTTCGAGCTGTGTGAGAATATTATATATCCGAGAATAGGGCACACCAGAAGCTTCTGACAGTTCTCGAGCATCCATCGGACCTTTTGAGATTAGTGTGAGATAAATTGATATTTCATAATCAGTAAGTCCTATGTCTCTAAGGGCGTCCTTAACCGAATCAGGGATTTCATTTGACATGATTAGTACCTTTGCTTTATATAAATATTAGTTTATACAGTTTAAGACATTTTTAAATATATATAATATTACTTCATCACTAAATAATTTTTATTTTTAGTCTAAATAAAAGAATCTATTTAAGACATGTTTTTTTTCATGATGAAAAATATTTCTCTACAAATTGTTTCCGCATAAATTCTGGATCTTCACCATTTCTTAATATATAGTCTTCGCATTTTTTATATAGAATCACCATTTCATCATACAAATCCCTATTTTTAAGTTTAGGGGTGATTTCTATAGTCGATTGCGAGTTCAAGAATTTAGATACTATTATGTTCCAGTTTTTCCCTTTTTTGATGAAATCATAGTACGATTTAAGAGATCTGAACGCCGCACCTAAAGCGGCAGAATCTGTAATATTAAATTGACGAATTGGAGTTTGAAAAATGTCAGCTGCTACTTGTAAAATATCGTTATTTACCGAACCACCTCCAGTAGCATAAATATCCTGAGGCTTTTCACTAATCCATTGTGAATGAAGTCTCATTGATAAGAATTGAGCCTCTATGATTCCTCTTACGTTTCCTTCAATATCATTCTCATTAAGACCAAATCTATAAACTTTCGGTTCTAACACTAATGGAACTATTTCAGGAAAAAAGTAGGGTAATATCACTTTTCCATTATTTCCCGGTGGAGATCTTTTTAGTAATTCAGAGAATTTATCCCAATTAAGATTAAACTTTTCTTTAATTTTTTCTCTTGCTAAGGAACCGTTTTTATAGCAAATTAAACTCATATAATCCCCGGTGGGAGCTCCAAATACGTGTCCTTCACCACTTAAATCTAAGTGAAGTTTTTTCATGTAGCCAAAATATGTATCGCTTGTCCCTAAACTAATTGCGACTTTCCCTTTATCGATTAATCCTACTCCGATTAAGCTATTAGGATTATCACCTGACCATGCAACTAATATCATATCAGGATCAAATCCAAATTTCTTAATAAAATAAGGTGAGATTTTACCGATGATATTATAGGAGTCTCTAAGGGGCGGTAATTTCTCTCTTAAATTAGGGGCAGTTGCATTTAATGCTCGATTATCCCATTGTTTGGTTTGAATATTCATAAGATTCATTCCTGCACCATCTCCGTGATCTATAGGAGCATTTTTTCCTAAAAGAATAGTAGCCATATAAGAGCTGACTAAGTGAATAATTGAGGTTTGAAGATACCCCTCTGGATTTTCTTGATAGAATTTACGAATTTGGGGTCCAGAAAATCTTTCAAAAGTATTTGAACCAGTTATTTTAATAGTTTCCTTCAAACCACCAAGACTCTTTCTAATTTCCTCACATTGTCTAGTAGTGCTAGAATCCATCCATATAGGGCTAGTTTGTCTACTGAAGCATCCCTTAAGTTGATTTATTATAGCGTCCTTCGGATTTAACGCTTGAAGTGCATGCTCGAATTTGTTATTCAAATACACAGTGCCATGTTGCTGTCCAGATCCAGATATTGCCTTAATATTTTCGATTGAAATGTGATTTGAAATTTTATCAAATATTAACTCAAGTGCCTCTACCCACATGAGAGGAAAAGAATGGACCACTTTCTCATTCTCTAAAATAATAATCCCATTAGTAGTGTTATATTGTGGTAACTCTTTATCGAAGTTTATTGAAACCTTGTAAATAATGGAAGAAGAATCAACGATTATGCCAGTTAGGCTCTGAGTTGAGCAATCTAATCCTAAGAAATAATCGCTCATAATAAAATTAATATTCTTCTTTATTTTTGAATCATTTGTAATTCTAGCTTTAAATTTATAATGAAATTTAAAATTAGGACGTATTTACGGAGTATAAACTTGAAGGGACTCAGCGGATTACTTCTGTTTTAGGAAGTTTTTACGATATCGGTTTTCCGCAGTTATTACAAAATTTACTATTATCCCTTAAATCATTTCCGCAATGGACACAAGTTAGGATTTTAGGCAAATCTTCTTCTTCAGAAGGTTCTTCATCTTTAGGAAGTTCCTGCGATAGGGGTTTTCCACAGCCCATGCAGAATTTATCATTTTCTTTTACTAGGTATCCACAATATTTACATTTTGGGATATCGGGTTTATCATCTGCTTTAGCAGGCTCTTCAGCTTCAAGAAGATCTTGTGAGAGAGGTTTTCCACAATTGGTACAGAATTTACTATTCTCTTTAATAGGATTCCCACAATGTTTACATTTGGGAAGTTGGGGTATGTCTTCTGCTTTAGGTGTTTCTTCTGTCTTAAATGTTTCTTCAGTTTTAGATATTACTTCTTTCTTGGGAGTTATTTCTGCTTTAAAAATTTCCATAGATTTCGGAAGATCCTTAGAGACAGGTTTTCCACATTTCGTACAAAATTTAGCATTTTCTTTTAAGGTTACTCCGCAAAATTTGCATTTAAGAATTTCAGTTGCTTTTTTAGGCTCAGAAATCTCTTCAATTTCAGTTTCAGGATAATATCGGGGTATAGGCTTCCCACAATTAGAACAAACTTCAGCATTTTCTTCGATTTCTCTCCCGCAGCCCTCGCAATAGAAAACCATTTTTAATATCACATTCTTTTGTTTTTACAATACATCAGAAACTATAATTAGACAATAAAATTCCATCGATATAAAATTACGGTTTTTGAAAATCATTTCTATAGTTGATATTTTTAAAAAAAATACTAATTATATAAACACTATTTTGATGTACTCAAAAATAAATAAAATTACTTTTTTAATTAAATACCACAAATAGATAGAGAAATTAGTCAAGATCAATTAGAGAATCGACAAAAAAATTACTAAAACGGAAAATTAAAATACGAATTTGCATAATTTAATAATCAAGAGTATATGAAATGATAATATTTCATAAAAAAGTTATGAATAATTTAATAAAGATTTATAATTTCACGTGATAAATATAAAAATGGATGTTATAGATTTAAAAATTTTAGAGGAATTGAAACAAGATAGTCGAATAAGTTTCAATGAAATTGCGGATAAAATAGGAAAAACTGAAGCAACCATACGCCGTCGTGTTAAAAAACTTAAAGAAGATGGAACAATTAGGAAGTTTACTATTTTATATGAACTGAACTCAAAGCCAAAAACCCGAGCAACGGTGAAGATTGAGCCCGATTTCAAGGACATCAAGCGAATTCTAAAGGAACTAATCGATATTGAGCAAATAACAGATATCTGGAGGCTTTCCGGAGATTGTGGGTTATTTATGAAAGTAGAAATTGAGTCCATTGAAAAATTCAACCCTTTAATTGAGGAACGATTAGCTCAGATAAAGGGAATAAAAATCGTTGAGACCTGTTTTATTACTGACGTTATAAAGTAAATTTGAATTTCTTTTTCTTTTTTCTTATTTAAACTGGAGAAAACTTCTCATTTTAGTAAAAATTCTTCTTAATTTAAGATTTTACTTTACACTGCTTCTATTTCTTTCACAAATATTATTTCACTATTAACATCGTAAAATTTACGATCTTGGACCGATTCTATAAACACCGAAAACTTTTTTATTTGCTCTCTATATAATCCACTTTTTTGTATTGCTACAGCATCTTCTTTACTTTCCCATAATCCAAAAGATATACCCTCGTCTCTCTGTTCTGTAACTAGAAGTAATAAGCTAACAAGCCCTTTTTGACTTTTCATAGCGGGGACCACGCTTCCATCCCAAATCTCTCTTACTTCTTCGGGGGAAACACCTGGTTTTACTTTAGTAAATGTCAAGCTACCAACTTTCGCTTCTAAGTCTTTCATAAAAACTAATTCGCTGTTCACCTCATAATACTTGCGGTTTGGCGGTGCTGCTAAAAAAGCTGCAAATTTTTTTACTTGATCTTGATAATAGGGGATTTTCTCTCCTGCCAACGCATCATCCTTATTCTCCCAGAGAGTGAGAGCAAGAGCTTCATCTCTTTTTTCTGTGACTAATAAGCAGCCACCTATAAATCCTTTCTGTTCTTTAGAAGCAGGGATTACACTACCATCCCAAATCTTTCGAGTATTCTCTAGTGAAATATTTGGTTTTAATTTGGCAAAGGTTATGCGGACAAACGCCATATAATTAACCTCTTATTGAATTTTGTTTTATAAATTGGATTTTATTACAGAAAACAAAATTATAATTAACTATTTAAATCTTTACATTACTGTAGAAAACGCTCAGATAAAGATCATACCCTTCAAATAGATACTCTCAAAATTATGAAAAATAATCCCAATATCTAAAAACAACTCACGATTAAAAATTCTAATACTCAATTTTTTAACAGTTAAAAAACAGGAAAAATAACATGGCAATTAAAAAAGGAGATATTATTAAAGTGGAATATGAAGGTACTCTGGATGATGGTACTGTTTTTGATAGCACAAAATTAAACGGAGGAAATCCCTTAAAGTTCGAAGTTGGCGGAGGACAACTCATTAAGGGGTTTGACGACTCAGTTATAGGTAAGGAAGTTGGAGAAGAGTTTTCAATTACGCTTCAACCCTCAGATGCGTATGGAGATTATAAAAATGATATGGTACGTAAACTGGCAAAAAATCTTTTCCCAAAAGAACAAGAACCACAAGCTGGTATGATAATCCAAGTGATGGATGAAACAGGACATATAATATTAGCATCAATTAAGGAAGTTATAGATAATAATGTGATTGTAGATATGAATCATCCTTTAGCAGGTAAAGTATTAAAATTTAAGATTAAAGTGACCGAGACAGGTTGCGAACCTGATCCTCCTCATACATGTGGATATGGTTGCGGTCACGACCACGAGCATTAAGTTTTTACAAAATCAGAAGAGAAGTAACAATATTTTTTTAAATTTTTTTCTTATTGTGAGAGCGTGAGATACGTTCAGTGATTTCCTACTAGAGTTCAATTAATATTTTTTATGAAAAACACATTTAATTAAAATGATCTTAAAAATATGAGAAAAAGACTTTTGAGCTTTATAATACCTATTAGCTTAAAAAAGAGTCTCAACTATCTCCTTCGATTGCTTCAAGGTTCCATACATTTAGGTATTTTATTCGCAGTTTTTCTGCTAAGTCGGGGTCCATTACATACATAGAAGCAAAAATCTGATAAGGTTTTACGGGATTTTGAAGTTTAAATATTATTCTCTGCTTGTCAGAAATGTCATAATAAGTAGGTGTCTTTTTATAGATATATTTCATCTCAAAGTTGGGGCGTTCTACTGATAACTGGTAATACTCTTCAAGTATTTGTGTAATTTTGACAAACAGTTCAGCATTATGAGATTCTTGCTCATCCGAAAGAGGGCGCCCATCATGTTCAAAACTCCATAAGTATTTAATCCTTACTCCCCTGTCTAAAGCACGTTTATATGGTTCAAAAATATCTTTACCATATGGAATGATCTTAGTTGTGTTTTCATTGATAAAACTATTTATCAAAATCTCGTGTTTAGAATCATAACAAAATTTTTTATACAATGAAACAATTGATTGATACTCGAATGCCGTAGACCAAAATATCTTAAGCGGTTCTTTTTTAATAGAGGTTTCTGATTCATAAAGGTTTGCTTCTATTAATTTAGCTTGTTGTACTAAAAATGCCTCTTTTCTTTTATTTTCAGCAGTCTGATGTTGAATAAGATTTTCTAATGCCTTATTGAGGGTTAAAGATTTGAATTTCTTGGGTCTAGATTCAATGATCTCAACCATACCTTTATCATTTAAATCATCTAGAACTTCATATATTCTTCCGCTAGGAACATTGGATTTTAATGATATCTCTTTGGCAGGGATTCCGTCATATTTTGATGACTTTAGTAGAGTAATAAACGCATTAATTTCATATGTAGAGAGATTTGCGTTAATCAAAAATTCACTTAGATTATCAATTAAATTATCAGACATCCTAATAATCATATGCTCCATTAAACTTAAAATTAGTTGTGGAGGATTTTTGAGAGATTATTTGCATTAATTTTTTTTATTTATTTTTTGAAATAAAATGAATTAAGGACTATTAGCATTAATTTTATAATCATATAATCCTATTATTTAATAAGGTTCCTAATTAATTAATATATAAGATAATGATACAAGAAAAAAATGAAGACATAATCAAAGAAGATTTATTTATGGATTTATTTCACCTCATTAAAAGAATAGGAAAGGATTTTGATTATATTGAGCGAGAAATATTATTGAAACGACCTAAGATTAGCATGAAAGAAATAACACCACCTCAATTATTTATACTCCGAATACTTTGGAAAGAAGATGGCTTCCCCTTAAAATATCTAGCAACGGCAGCTAAGTGTTCTCGTTCTACTATGTCAGGTGTAGTCGATACTATGGAAAAAAATGGATTAATTATTCGCGTTCCAAATCCTAAAGATGGACGTAGTACATTAATTAAGCTTACAGAATTAGGGAATGATATAAAACGCTTTACGCCACCATTAGATACTTATTTAATGTCTCATTGTAAAGATATAAGCAAAGAAGAGCTTCAAATGTTAATTTTATTATTAAAAAAATTTTCAAGCTCTTTAGTAAAATAATTTAAATCCTTATACCTAAAAGATTTTTGAATATAAACTCAAAAAAATAGTTCGGGATCGAAAGACTTTAATACGGTACCGAATTAAAAAATTTATGGAAAAAGAATTTAAAAATAAAATGAAAAAGTCTAAACTAACTAGAGAAGAAATGAAAGATTTTTTAGCTAAGGCAGAATCCATTGACAAAAAATTAGATCACGGCAGAGCATATAGAACCCTCATGAATCAAGTAAGAAGGGAGCTTCTAAAATTCATTGGTTGTGAAGTAAGATCTATGGATGAAATGAAAAAGGAGTTTCAATTAGATGAAAATCAACTAAGATATCATTTATCAATGCTACTGCAAAGCCTATATGTTATAGAATCACAAGAGGGATGGAAATCGACTCCAAGAGGAATTGGGTTTTTAGAGAATGCCATAATGAGCGATAATTAAATGAGGAGGAAAAAATGGACATTAAAGAAGCAAAAAAAATCCTGGGTAATGAATTTAGTTTTATGTTCGATTTTATTAATTCAGTTGTTCAGGGTTTGGGGTTGGATAAAGACGCTAAAATTCTGGATGTTGGGACTGGACAAGGCAGGATGGCTATAATACTTGCTCTAAATAATTATAAAGTAATTACTGGAGAACCAAAGGGCGATAATTCTGAATATGCTAAACGAGATTGGTTGAATAATGCTAAAAAAGTAAATGTGGACCATATGATAACATTTATGCATTTTAATGCCATGGATATGTCATTTGAAGACGGAGCTTTTGATGCCATTTTCTTACAAGGATCATTTCATCATGTAGATGACAAAGTTTCAGCATTTAAAGAATTTATACGTGAAACTAAACCTAATGGGATTATTTGTATATTTGAACCAACTCCCAGAGGCATAAATGCAATGCGTAAGAGATTTCCTTCTCATCCTGATGCGGTTGATCCGAGAAATTTAGCACATAATTATAATTTATATGTAGAGGTAATAAATGGTTCATTTTTCGATGCCTTTGTCTTTAAGAAAAGAGATTAAAAAAATTTATAAAAATTCTAAATAAGGTTAAAATAAATTGAAGGTAATTGCAATAAGCGGAAGTCCCCGTCCTCGGGGAAATACATCCCAATTAATTGAAATAGTTTTCAACGCGATAAAGGAAAAAGATAATACAATTGAAACTGAAATGATACAATTAGCGGGGAAAATAATAAATACCTGTTTATCTTGTTATAAATGCGTCAAAAATAAAGATAATAAATGCATTCAAAAGGATGATCTCAATGCCATATATGCAAAAATGGTTAAAGCAGATGCGATTATATTTGGAGCCCCGGTTTATTTCGGCGATGTTACAGGAAAAATGAGATGCTTTATTGAGAGGGTTGGTATGATTGCTATGTTTAATAATAAGGCATTCAAAAGAAAAATTGGGGCAATAGTAATAGCGAAGAGGAGACAAGGAGGGATCCAATCCTTGAATACAGTTAATTTTCTTTTCTATATTAGTGAAATGATTATTGTAGGCTATGCTATAGGAATTGGTACAACTCCTGGCGAAGTTCAAAACGATTCAGAAGGAATAAATGATGCTAAGACTTTAGGAAAAAACATTTTTTGGTTATTAAATAAAATTCATAATTAATCCTTATTATTGGCTTTATTAGGAATAGATGAAGCTATTTTGGAGCAAGAAGTCCACAAAAAAATTAAATTATTTAATGATGGAATAATCAAATTACGTAAAACTGTGAGGTGTCCAATTTGAAGGCATTAATTATATATTTCTCACAAACTGGAAATACAAAAAAAATTGCTGAAACCATCAAAAAAGGGATTCTCAAAAGTGGAAATATGTGTGATATTGCTCCAATTAAGAATGTTAACATAAATTTATTGGAAAGCTATGATCTCATTGGGATTGGAACCCCTACTTTTTTTTATAGAGAACCTAAAAATGTGCTAAACTTCATTCAAAATCTTAAAGAAACAAAAGAAAAGCACTGTTTTATATTTTGTACCCATGGGAGTTTAATAGGAAATACGTTTTATCATATGAATGAAGAATTATCTAAAAGGGGATATATTGTAATCGGAACATTCGATTGTTATGGATCTTCTTCGATCCAGTTTTATCCCCAACCGATGCATACAGAAGGTCATCCTGATGAAATTGAATTTATGGAAGCTACAGAATTTGGAGAAAATATCTGTGAAATAAACCTGAAAGTTCAGAATGGCCAAATGAACTTAATCCCTCAATTTGAACTAATTTCAAAAACATGGTGGGCACTGCAATCAAAACAACTAACAGTGGAAGTATTAAAGAAAATTTCTCCAAAATTTAATATAAATTTAGACGTATGTACTAAATGTTTAACTTGCCAAGAGGCTTGTCCAACAAATTCCATTGATGTAGAAGCAGAACCTCCAGAAATTCAGAAGGAAGGATGCATTTCCTGCTGGTATTGTGAAAAAGTGTGCCCTGAGGGGGCTATTGAAGCCGATTGGTCAATGATGGAGAAGGCCTCAAAAAGCAATCTTATTGGATATATTGAAGCTTTAAAGGAAGCGGAGAATCAAGGAAAGTTTCGACCTTATATTGATTACCAAAACATAAAATAATCCTTAATTATTATAGTTCTCATAGAAAAATTTACTTTTAAAGTGATTAAAATAGAATTAAAACATCTTTTCAGTCCGGGAAAAATAGGAAATGTTCAAATTAAAAATAGAATTGTGCGTTCAGCCACCTATGAACGACGAGCAATGAAATATGGTATTGTAAGCGACAAACTTATCGAATTATATAGAGAATTAGCAGAAGGTGGAACAGGACTAATCATCACTGGAGCGATTGGCATAGACCCAAAAGCAACAGGAGGGCCAGATCAACCATATTTATTTGATGATTCTCACATGGAGGGCCAGAGAAAGCTGGTAAAAGAAGTTCATAATTATTCTGACACTAAAATAGCGGCACAATTCGTCCATACTGGTCGTCAAGGAACTCATCCTAAATATACCTCTGTTGCACCATCACCTATAGAAGATAAATCAACTAATAAAATCCCTAAAGAATTAGCAACTGAGGAAATCGAGAAAATTGTACAGAATTTCGTAGTTGCTACACGAAGAGCTTATGAATGTGAATATGATATGGTCCAAATGCACGGAGCTCATGGATATTTACTAAGTAACTTTATCTCTCCTTATACAAATATTCGAACTGATGAATATGGAGGAAGCACTGAAAAGCGGGCAAAAATTTTAGTGGACATTTATAATCATGCAAGGGATGAAGTGGGAAAGGATTTTCCAATACTAATTAAACTACAAATTGATGATGATATTCCAAGTGGATTGAAGTTAGAGGAAGGAATTAAAATCGCTAAAATTATGGTAGATACTGGCTATAATGCGATAGAACCAAGTGGCGGTATAGGAGAATCTATCTCGTTAAATAAGAATCCATTACCGAGTAGATTTGTGAAATCACCTGATGATGAAAACTACTTTTTAGATTCCGCGAAAAAACTAAAACCAATCATGAAAGATTGTCCTTTAATACTTGTAGGAGGGGTTAGAAATCCTTTATCTGCAGAAAAAATTCTTCAAGAAAAACATGCTGATTTCATATCATTGAGTAGACCCTTAATCTATGAACCAGATCTTCCAAATCGTTGGAAAAGTGGTGATTTATCACCAGCTAAGTGTCTGAGCTGCAATTCATGTTTCATGACTATGATGACAGGGGAAGTGTATTGCGTAGTGAAAAAGAAATTGGAAAAGAAAAGATTGAAGAAAGAAAAACAAAAAAATTAGATATTTCTAGTGTTAATTAAATGACAGAATAAAATTTGCTATGTGTTCACGCTCAATAAATCCATTTTTTTTATAAAACCCTTTTTCATAGGATAGACGATTGCGATTATTAGCCAACATGAGTCGAGAGCAACTTTTTCTTTTCGCTTGATTTTTTACTTCTTCTATTAATAAGCTTCCAATTCCGCAGCCTCTTTCTTTTTCACTTACAAATAATTCTGAGATATACCCTTCAGGACCGGGTAAAAATGCATAGAATAGCCAATGTATAGCAATATATCCGACGACTTCATCATCCTTTTCTGCTACGAAGACATTATGACAAGAATCTCTCTGACAAAACCTTATATGGTCCTTAATCTTAGAGATTGTATCTAGTTTTGAATTTTCCTTAATATGGTCAAACCATTTAAGTTCCCTTAGGATTTTTTCAATTGATTCAATATCTTTTAATTTTACAGGTCGTATTGTTACATTTCTATCCGTCATTCTTTTTATTCTCCAATTTATCTCATTATTTTATTCTAATTCATTAGATGCTTCAAAGGTCCATATATTTAAAAATTTGTCCCTTAATTGATTGGCCAAAATTGGATCTAAAACATTCATACATGAAAATATGCGGGATGGTCTTAATGGGTCTTGAATTTTAAATATGATTCTCTTTCTATCAAAAATATCGAAACTAGTAGGAATTCTTTTAAATATAAATTTCATTTCAAAACCATTGAAGTTAAACTTAAGATTAAACATCTCTCCAAGTTTAAATGATACTTTTTTATATAATTTGAAGTCTTTTTCTTTTTCTGTTTCAGAAAGGGATCGTTCTTCGTGTTCGAAACTCCATAATAATTTTACTTTTACACCTTTTTCAACAATTTCTTTAATAGTTTGAAACAAATCTTTTCCATATGGAAGAACCTTCAGAGTATAGATATTTATGAAATCATTTAGCAATAATTCATCTTTTAATTCTTTAGCATATCGCAAGTACATTGAGATGATAGATGATGCTCCGTATGCTGTCGACCAGAAAATTTTTGATGGTTCTTTTTTGATAAATGCATCAGAATTATACAATTTTGCTTCAAGAACTTTTGCTTCATTACTTAAAATTTCTGTTTTCCTTTTATGTAAATTATCAAGATATGAAATTAAGTTATTAATTGATTGATTAATACTTAAAGCAGAATAAATTTTTGGGCGTGTGCTTTTTATTTCAATCATACCTTTATTTTTTAATTCTTCTAATATTTCATAAATTCTTCCTGTTGGAATTTTAGATTTTTCACTTAATTCTCGAGCAGTTAAATCGGATGATCTAAGAAGTGTTAAATAACCATGGATTTCATAAGAAGATAAATTAGCCCTTTTAAATAACTTTTTAAATTCATTGATTAATTCAATTGACATTATATATGAAAAGGTTACTACAAAATAAAGGTTTTTTATGTTCCTTATTATTATACTTTTAGGGCTCTCTTCTCTAGTTCTATTCTATTCAACCTTTTTTTAGGTTGTTTATGATCGAAAACCAATTTAAATGAAGATATGTGTTAAATCCTTAGAGTTAAAATAGCATCTAAAATGCAGAATACAAAAAAAGCTCTAATAAATAAAAATAAAATGGTGAAAAAGATGAAATTAATAAAAGATTATGCTCCTTTTCTCCAAGAACATTTAGGTTATTCAAACGAAGAAATGGAACTATGGATGAAAAATCCGAGAAATCAAGAAGCTCTTTTGAAAGCACCAGCTTTAATGCAAAAAACAATCATAATCGAGGTGGTTGAATCACATGGTTGTAGTAGTTTACATAAAGTTGGTGACAAATTTTATTTCGATGGTGCCGGAAATCTTCTTACTAAGTTAAATCCAAAAAGAATTTGTATTTTTGCTTTAAGTGAAATGGAAAGATTGATTTTTGCTGCTCAAGAGCTTTTCTATGCTAATGTTGATCCTAATGAATTACGTATTAAAAGAGTTGGCTGTTTCGATATAGGACTAAAATGTGGAGGTTGGGGTAGAATAATTCTCGAGCTTAAATTTGAAGATAGAAATAAGATAAATATAAAATTAAAAAAATAAAAGATCAGGAGGTAAAACATGTCGAAATATCTTACTCAAGTTATAAATGATGAGATTTTAGAAAAATTTAACCTTAGAAATAGATATAACTTCATAAATAATAATGTTATGTCAGTTTTGAGTTCAAGAGATTTCAATTATTTAAAGTCTTGTCAGAAGTTTTGTATAAAATTAGAAAAAAAACATAATATGACTCATGGTCCAGACGAGGATGTATACAATTATGTATCTGAGGCAGGTAAGCAAGGAATTATTAGTAGACTCTATAAATATGAAAATTTAGACTTAAATTATGAACCTTATGGAATGATTGCAAACTTTATACGATGTTTAGCAGGCACTCCGTTTGACCCTCAATTAGCATTAGTTATTGGAGGTACCGAATTAGCTATTAACCCACTTCAACTTCATCATGAAAATCTCCCAATTAGATTAGAAGCATTAAAAGAGTTAGTAACAGGCAAAAATCATGGATGTATTTTAATTACTGAGCCAGAAGGAGGATCTGATGCAGTTCATCAAACGACTCTTTGTGATGTACAAGAGGATGGCTCTTATATTTTGAATGGTGAAAAAATATACAATACAAATGCTCCGAGAGCAAAGTGGGCGGTCATTTATGCTACGGCTGAAGAAAAAAATGCTAATACAATGGTTCAAGTCTTAGTAGATACTTCTTGGAATGGTTGGAATTGTGAACGAGTATTCATACCATGGGTACCAAAAGTTCATATAGGTCGAGAAAATTTAGTAAATCTTCGGGTTCCAAAAGAATATATTTTGGGTGAAGTTGGAAGAGGGCGTGATCATCTTTTTGAAGGATTAATTGAAGAGAGAATAGAAATTGCTTATATGAGTCTCTGTTTGTGTTGGGGTTCACTTTCTCATGCTTTCATTTATACCAATCTGAGAAAACAATTCGATCAAGAAATTTTAAAGTTTCAAGGTGTAGGCTTTCTATTAACGGATTTATGGGCAAAAACTATGAATTTAACGCTCAGTATAATAAAATTTTGTGAATCTTATGATGAAAAAGTTGAAAAATTCAATAATCAATTACCGTTGAATATTCGATATGCTATGGTTGCATCAGCCAGTCAATTGAAATATCATTGTGCAAAACTTTCAGAAGAAGTTTGTTATGAGTCTGCAAACTTAATGGGCGGAGCAGGTTTATGTGATAACACCTTGACTCACGATTTTCTGAATAGCTCAAGAGTCCAAGAAATAATTGGAGGCTCGCGTCAAATACAGCAATATATAATGTCAATGGCACTTAGACAACTATATAAAATGATGTAACTAAGACTTTTTTTTTTATATCATTTAAAATAAGGACAAATTAAGTTCTATGATTGAGATATACTAAATGATATTGTTATGTTTTTTAAAATAAATTTAAAAAGAAATTACTAAATACAATTATTTTTTAAAAGAATAAAATTACTTAAATTACTATGGAACAGTTGTCTAAAGAAGAACAGTTTATTATTGAAAAATTAAAGGAAAATGACGGGAGCTTAAATTATCGGAAATTGCAAGATTTATGTGCTGAAGAATTTGAAGGTGTAAGACTAATTTTAAAAAAATTAAAGGAAAAAGGTTTTGTTGATTATGAAGGCATTATTCCTGGTTTTTCAGCCGAAATTAAATTAATGAAATGATGTGAAATTTCTTCTAAAACCTTTTTTTAGTTTTTTTTTATCGAAAAACAATTAAAAAGACTTTTGTTTGCTTAGAATTATAACTATATCAAAGTTTTAAGTGAGTATAATTTGGATGTTTATAGAGCTTTGCAAGCACATTTAGATAAAATGCCTGTAGGATACCCTATGACCGAATCTGGTGTAGAGATTAGTCTATTAGAAAAATTATTTACACCAGAAGAAGCTGTAATTGCTACAAAATTAAAGTTTTTTCCAGTAGAACTCAAAAAAATTCATCGTAGTCTAAAAAAGACTGAAATCAATCTAAATGTATTAAATAAAACACTAGAAAGAATGGTAAAAAAGGGACTAATTATGAAACGTGAAATCAATGACCAACCAAGCTATTCGAATATACCCTTCTTAATTGGAATTTGGGAGCTACAACTTGGAAGACTTACAGCTGAAGTTGCTAGTGATTCTTATCAATATTTCTATGAATCATATTTTGAGAAAGAATATAATAAAACAGGTATACCACAAATGCGTACAATTCCTATTGAAAAAGCCATAGACGATGACTCGACTGTTGCTACATATGATCAAGTTCGTACTTTAATAAATAATTCAGACTTAATAGCATTAGTAGATTGTATCTGTCGAGTTGGAAAAGATTTAATAGGAGAGCCCTGTAAAAGGACAAATTTAAGAGAGACTTGCATAATGCTTGGAACTTTTGCTAAAATGAGAATTCAAAATGGACTAGCTAGAAAAATTACTAAAAAGGAAGCTTTTGAACTTCTTGAAAAGAGTGAAAAAGAAGGTTTAGTGCCCCAAACTTCAAACTCCCAGGATCCAATGGTTATTTGTAGTTGTTGTGGTTGTTGTTGCGAGGTTCTTTCTTCGCAGAATAAACTTGAAAACCCTGCTAAATTTTTCGCCACAAATTTTTATGCTGAAGTGAATTTAGATGATTGCATTGGATGTGGTACTTGTGCTGACCGGTGTAATATGAATGCCAGAATCCTTAAAAATAATAAATATGAAATCAATTTAGACAGATGTATTGGATGTGGTGTATGTATTCCTACCTGTCCTCAAGATGCTACTAAACTTACTAAGAGGGGGAAAGATATAGTCCCACCAAAGAATACCATAGAGACGTATACCGCAATAATGAATAAAAAAGCTGAATTGTCAAGAGCATCTAAACTATAACTAATTTCAACTTACTTTCAGTTTTTTTTCATCGAAAACTAATATAAATTAACATGGTATATCAATGATATATTATTATATTTAAAGACCAATAATTAGAGGCAACAATAATGCTTCAAGATCAAGATATTTATGATGATAGGAAAAAAATTAAAGAAAAATATGAGATTCCTTTAGCCACACAGAGATTTTTACTTCAACTCTGTTGGGCTCGGCACGATGGACAGTGGTTTCTGAAATCCAAAAAAAAATATGGAATAAAAGAGGCTAATGAATTAAACCAAAATGTTATATACTCAATGGGAAAAATCGAAGCAAGGCATATCTTAGATGCTTTAGGCATAAAAAAGGGAGAAATTAGTACAATTCCAGAGGTATTTAAGATTATAAATACATTAATGGAAGTACTAATACCGAAGGTTATGAAATTCAGATTTTTTGCTCTTTCAGATCATGAAGGTGATGCTTTTGTGGATAAATGCTTTATATGGAAGGAAGTACAAAAATCAAAAGAACCTATCGAGTATGAATGCGCCTGTAATTTTAGACATAGAGGATGGTTAGATGCTATGGGTGTTAATGGCAAGATTGTAGCCTTGAAACGTTTTTCTAACGGAGATAATATGTGTAAATTTAAATTTATACTAGAAAATTAGAAGAATAATCTTTATTAAATCACTCAATTCTCTCAAATGGAATTTATTTTGCAAAAAGTTGAGGAACTACATAGATTGTTTTTAATGTAATCCATATATTTCTCAACTAAATTAGCAAAAAATTGCTGCATACGTTATAAAAATCAATAAAACTATATTACAATCTTGAACAAAAGAAGTATTTAAAAATCATTATTATAAATTTAACTTATGAAATTATATGAAACAATGAATGATCCTAAAAATGCAGTATGGGTATCGTTTCTGGTTATGGTTATATTTGGTTTTTTTATGGTTGTTCCACGGAACCTATCTATAGCTTTATTAGATATAATTGAATTGGACTTCTTGCTGGAATTAACCATATCCTTTATCATTCAATTCGTTTTTGCGGGATTTGCATGTCTGGTACTAATACCCTTACTGCTGGGTGTTCCCACTAAGGTCAAACCATATCGAACGTACCTCGAATCCATTCAATTAACCCAATATAAACCAATTGGAAAACTTTTGTTTATTGGAATAACAGCAACTGTGTTTGTTCTATTTTTCTCCTTATTTTTAACAAGCATTACAGGGGACCTGAATATACATCCACAAAATGTGTTTGGACCACCTCTTCGAAATCCATCAGATCCTGAAAAGTCTATTTTGGGTTGGTTTGGATTCGTAATGTTTCTTACACCAGGAATATGGGAGGAAGTCTACGCAAGAGGGATCTTATTAACAATTTTATTAAGGAAATATCCCCAAGAGAAAGGAGAACACCACAAAGCAATTTTAATTGGGGGTGTTATATTTGGATTAACCCATATATTAGATATTCCAGGTCTAATTAGAGATCCTATTTTCATCTTACTACAAGTAGTATGGTCTTCAATAATTGGAATAGCATTTGGATACTTGCGAGTAGCCACAAAAAGCCTGCTCCCATCAATTTTAATGCATTGGCTAATAGATTCATTTAATGCATATATTTCACCAGGGGGAAACCCACTTTTATTCCTAATCTTGTTTATGATAGGAATAATAATAGCTTCAGGATTAATCATTGTACTTGTATATCAAACGACTGATATCGGAAAACTAGAGAAAATAAAAAATGTCAATGGCTAGATTTCTTTCGAAATTTCTTATACCAAATATAAATCAAGAACTCAAGAGATACTCTATTAAAGATAGCTGTCCCGACGGCACAATATATTCCCGCTAGAGCACCTAAAATTAGATAAATCATCACTCTTTTAATATTTAATCCAAATTTCTCCAAAATTTATTTATCCTCTTTACTTAGGAACTGTTTCCATATAAAATTATTATAATAAACTAAATATTTATGATATTTAAAATGGAACTTAAAGAATTGTTATTTATATCCTCTTTATTAAAAATTTAAAAATATATTCTCTTAAAAAAAAAAAAAAATAGATTTATTGATTAAATAACAAATTCAAAAAGTAAGCTAATTGCGATAAATATCACAGCTATAATGGCTGCCTTTTTACTTTCTAATTCATGTATGTATTTTGAGATTAAAAAAACGTAGATTGTAAATAGAATGGCTAAAATTATACTAAATACAAGCATAATTGGATTTCCAATCAAAACCGTAAACATCTGTTGATAAAATGTACTACTTGAGATTTTTGTAGATACAGGCTTGAATGATAGCGCAGAAATTAATACTCCGATATAATAAATTACTTGGAAAATACATACATACCCAAAAGCGGATGCGATTTGTTTAATGCTCCCAGATCCTTTAAAAATTTTCCCTAAAATCCATATAATTATCGCATTGAAAATGAAAACCCAAAGAAACCCTATAATCAATGTGATGATTATAACGATGAACACTATATAGCTAGCCTGGGGAAAATCAGTAATTGTTATTTTTGATAATAATATAGCTGCTATAATGATACATTCGAGTAAAACGCCAAAAAAACTAATCAGTAAACCTTTAAACTCTGGACTCTCTTTAATCTCACCTAATGTTTCATCTGGAGATGTAAAAATACCCTTCAATCTTTCTAATGGATTCATTATATTCACTTATTACACAAGAAAAGATGATTTTTTTGGATTATAGATATAAATTGTAAGAGTTCTAATAGTATTTCTTTTTTATACTTTTGTAAAATATCTCGCAAATGTAAAGCTTTCTATTTAAACTAATAAAGAGTTTATTTTGATAGAATAAAGTTTAAAAACTCATTTGCTTGCTTAACATTGTTACAATTTTATAATTACATATGGTTTTAATATAAGATAACTGTTGCAAATTCAAGTTCATATTAGAAAAGACTAATACTCATTTTAAATAATATTTAAAACAATAATCTCATTACATATTTGATAGGTAGATAGTAATAAGAAAAATACAGAAAATTCAATCACTGTTGACTTTAAAAAGTCCACGAATTTTTTATAAACACAACAAATACTGATTAACGACAAAAAGATGTGATAAAAGAAATGGATTATAAGTTTAAAATTAAAGAGCTAAAATTTCAACCTACTTTAGCTGTTAGAACCCGGACCCCTGTTGAGAATTTGCCTCAGGAGATCGGAAATGCTTATAGGGCAATAATGCAATATTTAGGGGAATTAGGTGTAGAACCCGTTGGCATGCCTTTTGTTATTTATTTTAACTTAGATATGCAAGATTTAGATGTTGAAATCGGTTTTCCAGTTCCCAAGCAGTTTAAAGAAAAAGGAGCGATAAAGGCGAGTGAACTACCAAAAGGGAAAGTTGCTTCATGTATTCATATGGGTCCTTATGAGGAGATGAAACCTACCTATGATGCTCTTACAGAATGGGTTCAAAATAATGGTTATGACCCAACGGGCGTCACTATTGAATATTATTATAATGATCCTCATGAAGT
This sequence comes from Promethearchaeota archaeon, assembly GCA_019058445.1. GTDB lineage: Archaea > Asgardarchaeota > Lokiarchaeia > Sigyniarchaeales > SOKP01 > LW40-45. Next base: position 430,204 of record JAHPZA010000010.1, read on the forward strand.
GGCACCAGAAGAAATAATGACTGAGATTCAATTTCCTCTTAAATAAAGAATAGTAAAATAAATTCTTATTCTTTTTATAATTTTAATTTCAAGAATCGGATGGAGCCAATATAGTAGAGATAAAATCGATTAAAGCTACAAAAATAATACCCATAATGAGATAATAAATTCCGCCATTAGCGAAAATCCTCCATTTATTCAGATAACTGTCTATTATTTTTTCTGATTTCTAAATAACAATTAAGTATTCCATACCCATTTAAAAATATATAACAAAAATTGATTATTGCTATGCTCAATACCCCAATTGAGAAGGTAAAAATTGAAACTAGAAATGAAATAATTATTGACATAATCAATCCAATAATCCTAAAACTCGGTTGACTTGCTCTTTTACTAATAAAAAAGTAAAATGCGATAAATGATAATATAGTAAAAGCCCATTCAATTAATTCCATTATTTATTCACCTTAAAAATTGATTGATAGATTTTCATGAAATTCGAATTCTGAGAAACCATCATGAAATATTATTATTGCATTCTATTTAAATGTTTTCATAAAATTCGAACTAAAAAAATAAATAAGGGAAGTACTTATATTTATCTTAAGAAATGTCAGAAAGAAGCGAAAAATTATTCTTTGAGGGAAAGCTACGAGAGTATGAAAAAAAAATCATTGATTATTATATGGAACGGGTAACAATTTCAGGACAATCAGAAACTTTAGCATCTATTATCGGATATCTATCAATTTATGGAGGCTTAACCCAAACACAGTTAAAAAAATTAACTGGGTTTTCAAAATCTACGATCTCTACGGGATTATCCAACTTAATCAATGTCAGATACGTTAAAAAGAATAAAATAACTGGAAAAAGAGAATATAAATATTACTTATCTTTTGATTCTCAAGGTTCTATTGATGATGCATTAGGTAGTGTGGAACCAGAGATAATGTTTTTTCAAAATACAATAAAGGAATTAGAAGAAAAACTTACGGAAAAACATAAAGGATACGACCTTCTGTTGGAAAGATTAAATGAGATTGTAGATGTTTTTGAATTATATCAAACTTCTCTAAAAGATATAAAAGATCTAAATGAAATCGTTAAAATTGATTATGAACCACCAAAAGTGGAAAGATTAACTCCAAAAGCTATAGATTACCTATTAGAAGATTTTGATCCGGAAATAAGGAAATTTGAGAATGAAATTATTGATTTTTTTAAATATCAATCTGCATATTCCACTTTGACAGAATTTATGTTGATTATTTTTGTCTATTTTATTACGAGGAAGGTATTAACTCAAGCTAAAATAAAAGAACTTACAGGATTATCTGTGGGGAAAATATCCCAAGTGGTTAATGCCCTCATAAAAAAAGAGCATATTATCTCGCTTAATAAGAAAAAATATAAAGAATTAATTCCAAAAAAATTAGAACGACAGAAATTATATGCAATGATTTCAATTAGGAAATCATTTTTTCATTCAGGAATTAAATCTCTAAAAGAAATGTTAAAATGGGAAACGAAGTTCGCTTTAATAAAAGCGGAATTGAATAATAGGAGAGATGAGCTTGAAACACTGTACGGTTATCAAAAAATAAAGAAGAAAGTGAATGAACTTATTGATTTAATGCAAATTTACAAGAATGCGATTAAATTATTTTCAAAGTTATTGCAATAAATCAAGACTCTAAAAATAAAACAATAATCTTATAAAAATGAATTAATTTAACTCAAATTGTTTTTAAATTTGATGGATGTCTCCCATTTCTAATGCTATTATTTATTACTTTTTATTTAGAACTGCTTGAATTTGTTTCTTTAGTGTATGTTGATATAAGGTTCTTTCACCATTACACACAACACAATATGTTCCATATGGATAAATACCATTTTCTTGAGCATCCTTACAATTTTCAATCTTGATTATTTTCACTTTGTCACTGTGAGGCATTTCCTTAACTTCATCCACCAAGTCCACAACATATGGGCATTGATCAGTATAAAAGATTGTAATGCCAGATTCATGATTTTTCAATTCTTCATTAGAGAGAGGTTGGAACTTAGGTTTAGGAGCGTCTATTGAAAATCCTTTAGCATACAATCTGAAATAAGGTTCCATCTCATCTATTAATTCAAATCCTAATCGTTCATATAATTTTCGTTTTGGGAGCCAGCCTCCTTTATCTGCCGTCATTCCGACAACACCATACATTCCTGCTTCTTTGGCGTCATTAATCGCATATTCTAGAAGCTTGGACCCATACCCTTTTTGTTTATGCTTCCCCACTACCCACAAACAATGGATAACCATCCAACCATCCGCCTGAATTCCCCGCCAATTATACTCCCCTGGAATGTATTCGATCATTCCACGTGAAGTTTCCTTATTTCCTTCCTTTACCATTAATAATTTATATTTTAATCCTTCTTTAAAGCGTTTTTTAATCCATTTGAGCTTGCTTTGATAACCATTAAATTTCTTCTTGGTTTTTTTGCAAAACATCTCCTGCTCATCAATATTTTTCTCATTAATATCTATTATTTTTGACATTCTTCTTAACCTCAATTATAATAGAGTTATATTTGCTTTCTCATTACTTCCTTGATTGTTTTATACCCTAAGGCAACCCAAGTATTCTTACCTTCTTTATTATTAGAATCTACCCTTAAATCGATTTTATTGATTCCTTTTTTCTTAAGGGTTTCGATCAGCATTGCTTCCATAAGACACATAACACCCTTTCTACGATGTTGTGGTTCAACATATCCTTTCATCATATATGCAGTGCGGGTACTCTTTAATTCTGCTCCAGTAAATCCAATAATTTCCTTGCCCTTTACAGCAACTATGTGTATATAGCGTGGATTTAAAAATCTTCGTGTCACATGCTTGAGATGATTTTCTACAGTCCATTCAAACGCACCTAAGTGAATTGTCAAAGCTCTTGTCATCTCTGCAATTCGGTATAAATTATTTTTCGTAGCTAATCTAACTTCCACGAGATCTTTATTTTGCTCAACTGCTTTCATATCTATCATTTTCCTACAATTTTCCAGTCAAATTTATTTATTTTGAAATTTCTTATTTAAAAGATATCCAATCATAACAGCTAAAACCAAGTTATTTATGTAAACCAAGATTCCGGGTAAAAAAGCACTAATTCCTAATTTTAGTATTAAGACAACTACCAAAAAATCTAATAAAAAATTCATGATATACCAGTTAACTCCTGCGATTAATCCATATTTTGAATAATCATCTCTAAGACCTTTAAAGTACAAAAATGCGAATAACGCAAAATTTAAACTCCAAACAGCGCCCAATACCGCATTAAACCATAAAATATCTATTATCGGTTCATTTTTAGTTACATCCCAAAGGAGGGTTGCGACTAATGCCGGAATAAACCAAATTAAAAAACCAAATAATATTGTTCTAATGATTTGATTTAACTGAATCTTATTTCTATCAATATTTTTTTCACTCATTTTTCTTACCTCCTAAAAATAAAAAAAAATTTTAAATTTGTAATTTATCCTTCTTCAAATTCCTGTGCAGCCCACCACTCTGCACCATCTTCATACCAATCAGGCCAATCTTTTAGCCAAGGTGCTATATGAACATCTCGAACTCTGTCACAAATCGGAAAATAGGCTTTAAGATCAACAATAGGAGTGCCATCAAACGCGTCAATATATGGAACTTTTACAAATCCCTCATCTTGATTGACTTCCATTATATTTACTGTAGTTATTGCGATAGGATTGGGACGATACTCTGCTCTTGTAGCAAATACTCCTGTAGTAGGAGAATCTTCTCCGTAAGGAGGTGTTGTTTCTACTACACTTCTTGCTTCTTTGTTATCATTTTTATCAGCCCACCAGAATACAATTACATGACTAAATTTATCTAATTCTTTTAGTCCTGCTCGGTATGGCTTTGCTATATCAATGAAATAGTTAGAATTCATTGGATCTACTCCTTCTACTCTAACATGACCTATTGGCTTTAAATTAATTACCTTTTGTGAACTATCCATACACATTATCCTCCAAAATTTTTACTTTATTCTTTAATTAAATCAAAAAATTCAATCGGATTTAGAAAATCTCGTCGCAACGACATCAATTATTATTCCATACACAATACCAGCCCATAAATATGAAATTGCAGGCAAACCAGGAATTATAACTAATATAACACTTATAATCGTTCCAAGAATTGCACCCCTAATGGCAGCATTACCATACTTGTTTTCAATGAATTTCATGTTTTCCGCATAGCCTATTATAAATCCTAAAATTAATCTATTATACCAAATATAAATTAAATATTCAATAGTTAGCCATTCTGCTGGAATAGGAGCTGTAGAAGTCGCCCATGCACATATTGCTCCAAAAAATGCACCAATAATGAGCGCAATTATCATTCTTTTTATATCTATACCAATTTTTTCCATATCAAATTCCTTTATGTTGCTGTTTTTTCTTCTTTTAAACTATTTGATTGAATTAAAATTTAATGACTGTGATGAATAATGATGATTTAATATTTAATCTTTCCTATTTTTGTGGGAGTTTATTCACTTTTTTTAGGAATATTTATATATGATTAATGCCATAATAGTATTATAGGAAGGTATATTTCGGTGAGAATTAAGATAGAACATAAAATTATTGAAAAAAAAAGTTTTATGTTTATTGGGTGTGTTTTTTACGGAGATCCGTTTCATTCTGCTAAGGAATGGACTATTGAAAATGAAATAGGTAAATTATGGGAGAGATATGGAGTATTACTTAAGAAATATTGGCGTTCATTAAGAAAATATTTTATAAATCCTAATATCAGTTATGAATTACATATAGAGCCTGAAGAGTATATTGAAACTAAAAATTATTATGTATTTACTGGAACAGAAATAAAAGAATATGAAGAGATGCCATTAGAAATGTTTGTCAAAATCCTTCCAACATCAAAATATCTTATGTTTACAGCAAAAGCAATGGACTTTGACAGCGGAGAATATTATTTTAAAAATTGGTTACCGCAATCTAGCTATGAACAAGCATATCCCTATATAATTCAAGCCTATGATGCTCAACGTTTTAAAAGTCTCGAAGATAAAGAATCAGAAATTGACTGGTATATCCCAATAAAAAGTAAAAACTCGAGTGAAAAAAATTGATAGATGATAAATCATTGGATGATTTAAATAATGATTTAGGAGTTTGGTTTGAAGAGGTTTTATCTATAATAAAAGCTCTTGGAAATGATAACCGGCTGCAAGTGCTTTCTCTTCTACTAAGTAGCCAGCAGTCATTTCAATCGCTCATGAATTTTACAAATTTAAAAAAAACTGCCTTATCAAATCATCTGAATAAACTAATTGAAAATGGTTTAATTCTCAGAACGGATCACGGAGTATATAATATCACTTCAGATGGAATTTTATTTTTGAAGGCAATTTTAAATTCATATAAACAATCAGATCATCAAAAAGAGCAAATAAGAACCTCAAGTGGATTAAAAATGTCAAACAAGTTTATTCAATCTTTTTTTAAGAAAAAGTAAAAATTAGGCATTAGAAATAAGCCATTATATCCATTTAAGGCTTTAGAACTATAATCCTTATTTTTCCTAATTTTTATTAAAAGAAAATATAAAAACGTACACAACCTTCTTAACCGTAAGCTATGAGTCAAGAAAAGTTAAAAATAATTGTATACTCAGATTATATTTGTCCTTTTTGTTACATAGGTTATCATCGGATTGAAAAACTTAAAGAGCAATTTGAATTTGACGTCGAATGGCGTCCCTTTGAGCTTCATCCAGAAATTCCGAAAGGAGGTGTAAATCTAAATCAAATGCCCTTTCCTAGAGAGTATTTAGAAATGGTATTAACTAATGTAAAGCGCCTCGCAGATGAAGACGGAATCGATGTTAATTTCACTGAAAAGCTCCCAAATTCACAAATGGCTTTATATATTTCCGAATTCGCAAGAAAAGAAGGAAAATTCGATGAGTTTCATAAATTGGTTTTCGAAAAGTATTGGAAAGAGGGTGGCGATATTGGAGAGAGATCATTATTATTGGATTTGGCAGAATCTATTGGATTGAACCGTAATAAAATAGAAGATTACATTCAGAGCGATGAGCCTCGCAATGAACTAAGGAGATATCTTTCAGAAATAAGAAGTCTCGGGATAAATGGTGTACCAGCATTTTTAATTGGCAAGCAAATAATATTCGGAGCCCAACCATATGAGACATTCAAAACTGTTATTCAAAAAGCTTTAGAACAAGATTAAACTCGTTCCTTTTCTAAATTCTCCTTTTTTAAAAAGTATGCTTTTCGGAAAATTTCATAATCTTCGCTTGACAAGATTTTCTTAAATCTTTCGACATTTTTTTCTGTAATTTCAAATGCCTTCTCGATAGTAGGACAAGGATAATCAACACATTTTCCACAATTTTCGACTTTTTTTTCAATACAACATTCTTTTATGCCATATTCACATATTTCAACATCTTGACATCCTTCACATCTCATTCTTTCGGGTTCGTCTAGATTATAACGCCAACTAACTTTTTTCATTACAAGTGCAACCTCCCTTTTTTTTTTCTTACCCCCAATTAAATTTGCACTATATTTTGGACAATATGCGCAATTATCTCCGCAATAAGCTATATTTTTTGTAGACATATTTTTCAACTTTACTTCAGTGGAAAAGTATAATGTTAAATTTTCAATATATATTTGAATTTTTCATTTTCAACTAAATATTAGTTTTCATTGATCGAAAATAGTTAAAAATAGAATGAGATTTGAGTTAATCAATGATATTCTAAAATATTTAAGAGGAAAAGTTGATAAAAATTATGAAATCTTTAAGCGATAAAGAGATAAAAGAACTAATAATCAAATGCTGGATGACGCATGATGGAATGTGGTTTTTACACTGTTTAAGGAAGACTGGAATTAAAATGACAAATAAAATAAATAAAGCAGCGTCGCATGGTTTAGGTCTAATAGAGGCCAAACGATTCAAGAAACTATTTGGGATTGAAAATATCAATACTAATAATGAATTAAAACATTTTATTGATAAAATATTTGAAATCGTGAAAGCAGATTTCATGAAATTCTCCTATGATTTCTCAAAGCCTAACGTTTTTCACTTTGAAATGCATCAGTGTTTTGCTCATGATGGAATAACGCGAATTGGAGTAATTGATCAATATCATTGTGGGATATATGATAGAATTGACGGCTGGTTTGAAGGATTAGGATTAAAATTTAAAGTGTCTCCTCAAATTAAGGAGTGTTTAAAACATAAAGGACAAAATTGTGTAAGAAAATACACTTTTGATTTTCCAGAATTAACAGTGGAACATAAAGTTTCATAATAAAAAGTTACTTCAGAAAATAGTTATTCTTTATAATAGTCCTAGTAATAGTATTTTTTAATTTATAAACAATCTAATAATAAAGTCCATTTCATTTATATTTATTAGAATTTAATACAATAGGTTGAAAACTATGCCGATAAAAAGAGGAGATGTAATAAAGGTTTATTATGAAGCAAGCTATGAGGATGGAACTGTTTTTGATAGTACTGAGATGTGCGGAGGAGAGCCTTTGAAAATTCAGATAGGTGTAGGTCAAGTAATTCATGGATTTGAGGATGCAATAATCGGTATGGACGTAGGAGAAGAAAAGAATTTTAGCCTGCAACCTACAGAAGCTTATGGAGAATTTAATCCTTTATTAGTGGAAAAAATAGATGCGTCGCAGTTTCCCGGGGATATGAGTCTTGAGCATGGAAAACAAATCGAAGTAGTAGGACCAAATGGTATTTCTTCACCAGGGTGGATTCGACTTATTGAGAAAGATTTCATCCTTGTAGATATGAACCATCCTTGTGCGGGTAAAGTAATAAATTTTAAAATTAAAGTTGTTGAAACAGGTTTAGAACCTGATCCTGTTCAGAATCCTTTTAGTTTTGGATTAAGTTGTGATAGTGCATGTGATCACCATTGAGTATAATAGAACGGAAAAAAACCATTCTATTTCTTTTATGATTATACGTTAGTAAATAGAAAAGCTCACGGTATTTAAATGATTCATTTTAAAATGTTTCGCATATTTTTATAATTAAGAATTATCACTACTTTCATGGTGAAATAATTGAGTTATAAATTCTCCAAGGAAGAACTCAAGCAATTATTAATTGATTATAATGAGATTGCCTTAAAAGAAGCCAAGATTGAAGTTCCCAAACAAGCTTGTATTTGGGATGAGACTCTAAGAGATGGGGAGCAAAGTCCTACGGTTTACTTAACTCTCGATGAAAAAATCCACTTAACAAAGATGATGGATGAAATTGGGGTGAAATTAATAGCAGTTGGGTTTCCAGCGGTTTCAGAATCAGAGAAAAATATAGTGAAAACAATAATAAAAGAAGAATGTAAAAATGCTACAATACTTTCCATAGCTAGACCTCGAAAAGATGATATTGATGCATGTATTGAGGCTGATGCTGAGGAAATCGTGGTTTTTATGCCAGTATCTCCAATCTTCATGAAAACTTTGAAATTAACAGAACAAGATCAATTAGATCGAATAAAAGAAGCAATTCATTATGCAAAAGATAATGGACTTAAGGTCAACTGGGTCTCTGAAGATGGTACTAGAGCAGAATATAATCATTTAAAAAATGTTTTTTCTACGGCTATAGAGGCAGGAGCAGAAAGAATAGTGATAGGAGACACCGTTGGAGTTTTGACTCCGCACTCAACTACCTACTTAATTAGGCGATTAAGAGAAGAAGTGATCGAACCTTTAAAGAAAAAAGTATATATGGCCATTCACACTCATAATGATTTCGGTCTGGCTGTAGCCAATACAATTACAGGGGTTATTGAAGGTTGTGAGTACCCTCATACGTGTATTAATGGGTATGGTGAGAGAGCAGGAAATGCTGCTTTAGAAGAAGTAGCAGTTATTTTAGAAAGGTTAGGGATTGAAACTAATATAAAATTAGACAAATTACCAGAGCTTAGTGAAGTGTGTGAAAAGTATTTTTGTAAACCATTGTCACAATATAAGCCGATTGTTGGAGATTATGCATTTAGCCATGAAAGTGGACTTCATATTGCTGCGATTTTAGCCCATCCATTAACATATGAACCTATGAATCCTAAGACTGTTGGACGAAGAAGAAAGTTTTATTTGGGTAAATTTTCAGGCACTAAATCAATTATTCATGCACTACAAAACAAGATTAAAGTCTTAGATTTGGATATTCCAGAAGAAATTATAAGAAAGATAGTAAATGAAGTTAAAATTAAGCATGAAACTACTTCAAAGGAAGATCTAAGAAAATCCTTTGATATCATTAAAGAGGAATTAAAAAAAATTACTAAAGGTGTTTCAGATAGAGATTTCTTTGAAATAGTCAATAAATACGCTCAACCTTACATTCCTGAAGGCCATCCTGTGAAACCTAAAGACCAAAAAGCAGCTAAAGATCTTTATCCCTAAGTTCAATTTTATTGCTATTATTAAATGAACCAACCATAGAAATTATTTGATTAGAAAAATAATATAAAAAACTTTTAATCTAATTGGATTTTTATCTCAGAAATGCGTTTTTTAGTTTGATTTAGATCTTTTTGTAATTTCTGAGTTTGCTTTTCAAATGTTTTATCGTCTAATTTTCCATCTTCATGCTTCTTTTCTATGAATTTTAGAAGATTTATAACAGAGTTTAATTTACTTTCTAAGCTCTCTAATTTTGCTTCTAAATCTTCTTTACTTTCTTCTTTTTTTTCAATTTTTGGTGCTACTTTTTTCTCTTCCTTCGACTTTGATTTTTTTTTTGCCTTTGTATGTTTTTTAGGGTGTTTAGGAGGTTCACTTATTTTAGAGGGGGGGACAGGTACTGATTTAATAAACTCTTTTTCATCAATATCATCATCCCTTTTCTCTAATTCTGGAGGCTTAGGTGGTAAAGCGGTAAGATTCGAGGGATCTTTACTACTTAAATAATCATATACAGATTCTTCTTCTTCCTGATATGGTTCATAAATAAAATCAGGATTAGTAGGTGATGCCGTTTCTAAAGCTTGATCTTCTGGTCCACAAAAGATTTCCTCTGCGGATTCTGATATAATTTCTATTAGTTTATGAATGCTGGTTTTCATAGTATTAATCTGAGTTAAGTAATTTTGTAAAATTTCAATTACTTCAGCTTTGGAAGAAAATGTAATTGATGAGTCTATTTTCATTTGAGTCTCAACTTGAGTTGCAGTCTCTACAGTTGATGGTTGCTCTTCGATTGTCTGCACAGGTTTGATGGAAACGGGTAATGTATGTTCTTCTCCTTGTCTGGTTAATTCCATACGATAATCTGAAATAAGCCAATTAAAGATGTTTAACGTTAAAACATGATGGTCATCATATTGAAACCCACCGCCTGTTTTATCTCGAAACATTTCATAACTCCCAATTGAACATACTCTTCCTCGGTTTGGTTCTGAAGTACAAATTAATGGACAACTAAATGGTTCAGATGTTTCATTTGATGTGGCTATAGAAATTGCACTGCCTATCACAGTAAGAGAACATCCTGCTCGATAACAAATGGAAGAAATTCCATTCGTAATGGGATGGGGAGGTATAAAATTAATTGAAGAAATAATTGGCATATTTTCAATTCCAATATTGTTGATCTCATCTAATACTTGGTCGTTTTCAAAAGCGATTCCAAACTGCTCTGATAACTCACTTACGTTGCTATTTCGCCCACGATCGCCGCCCGCATGAGAGAGTAAAAACAAACCACCTCCATCTTCTTTTACCCAATTCACAATTTCCATTATTTCAATATGAGAAAATTTAGAAAAGTCGGGACATGCGATTACTAAAATATCAAAGGGTTTTAAAGACTCTTGAGTGACGGGAGTTTCGAGAAAGTTATAACACACAAAATCATTATCGATTAAATAATCTCTTATTTCAGTAAAATTTTCATCAAGTTTCGCTCTTTCCTTATGAGAGTTATCAAAGGCAATATAATACGGCATTTTAATCCATATTTATGAATATTCACTAATTTAATAATATAAAGAAATAATAAATATCTATCAGTTAATAATTTGATTAGTTTATAATATAAAGTTTTACTGAAGTTAATAAAGTATTAGAAAAATATCTAATAAATGGACTTATCACCGATGATTAAATTATCTTTACTAATATTTTCTATTATGACATAACTTCCTATAATAGAGTTCTCGGAGATTACATTCCTGAGTTCTGCATAATTTTCAATTACACATCCTTCTATAATAGAATTTTCAATAACACAATCCTCACCTATTGAACAATGTGGACCAATAACAGAATTTATTATTTTTGTATGGTTGCCAATGTAATTTGGATTTTTAATAAAACTTCTCTCAACTGAGATATTTGGTTTTAGATAATCTTCATTCATTGTCTGATGTTCTAAAAGAAATTTGTTCCCCTTCAACACTTCAGAGGGTCTTCCAAAGTCTAGGATCCCTTTTTTCAGTTCAATAGCGGCGATTTTAAACCCACTATCAACTAAATCTTGTAAACTTTGAGTCATATAGATCTCTTTGGAATTTTCAGTTCTTTGGTCCAAGTATTTTTTTATCTTATCAAAAAGGGTTAATGTGGCTGAATGAGAAAAAGCATATATTCCAGCAATAGCTAAATCAGAAACAAAAGTTTTAGGTTTTTCCACTAATTTTGCAATAATATTATTTTCATCTGTTATTACAACACCATAAGAACTAGCTTCTTCCTTTGGAACTTTCATCACAGTTATTATTCCATCAACATCAGATTCATGATACCTATACATAACATAAGAATATTCATCAAGTATTATCATATCTCCAAGGAATATGAGAGATCCTTCTCGTTTATCATCTTCCCTACTTTCAAAATCTTTTTTTTTAAATCGTTTATGGGCTAGATGAACCGCTTCCCCCAATCCCCAATAATATGGTACGTTATCTTTATACCCTCTTGGAATTTGCTCTATAAAGGTTAATTTAAATTTATCACTATAGTTTTCGTTAATATAATTGATTATCTGTCTTTTCTTATAGCCAACAATAAGAATCAATTCCGTTTCAGAGTCAAATGTATTTACAAATCTCGTTAAAATATGATCGAGAACTGTCTTTCCAGCAATGTTGATAAATGCCTTAGGTTTACTTAATGTAAAGGGGCGCAAACGTGAACCTATACCTGCAATCGGACCAATTATTTTCATTTTTTTGGTTCTTGTATACTACTTTTTCAATGATAAAAGTTAATATAATATTAAAATTAATGTAATTTACTTAAATTTTCAGATTTTATCTCTAAATTAATAAAATTTCGATTTATCAGAATCAAAGACTCTTTGTAGATAGCCAAATAACAAATCTAGTCCATCTTCTCTTTTTATTGTACAAGGTATCAACTCTGCAGTTGATCCCATCTGAATAAATACTTCTGATAAATCCATGGACAATTCCCTTATCAATCCACTTTCTCGCTCACTTGTAGATTCTTCTAATGCTTTGAAGTCTTGCGACCAGTTAATAATCATATCTATCTGGTCATCATCTAGAAGGTCCATCTTAGAAAGTACATTAATTTGAGAGATTCTTCTAAATCGGAATTGTACGGATGCAGCAAGTAATAAGGTTGATATGAATCCATTTGGCCGAAGTACAAAATTAGAATCAAATAGAAATGAAACTGACTTTTGAATATCTCCGAAACCTAAAGAACTTGCGATTAATGGTCCAGTTTCTCTAAAAGCAAACAGTTCTAATTGTCCTGCTGTATCTACTAAAACCCAGTCCGGATTAAATTCATCAATTTCATATTTTAAATCATCTAAATAGTTAACCATCAAGTCACTTGCGAGTATCATCCCCCCATTAGGGCCTAATCCATATTCTTCCATGATCTCCTCTAAAACAACAAAATCCCGGATATCAATATCTGGAATATAAGGGATTATTCTTACACCAGGATCTAAGTTTACAGTTATGGCCGAAATTTCGGGATCTCGGTTGATTAGATATTGCTTTAATTCACCTGTAATAGTAGATTTGCCTGAACCTGCTGTACCTATAAAGTAATTAAGTAGAATTTTCGGAGACCTCTTTTTAAGATATAGTACTTAATAGTTGTATTTAATCATTTAAGAAATTAAAGATTTAGGATTTAGCTAAAGAAGTGTAATCAAAAATAATTTCAATTCTTACTGGGGTTTTTTTAGGTTTTCTAATAATAATTCCTTTGGTTGTTCTTTCTCTATCCGTTTAATTTGTCTTTGAATTGCAAGTTCTTGTTTTTCTTCTAATACATCATCTTCGAGTATTATAAGATTAAGTTCCTCCTCGGTCATAGGTTTTAAGTATTTTCTAAATTCCTCGGGGTCTTGCATTATAGATTTTAATTCAGGTAAAAAGGGTGGTAAAGATTGTATAGCGGAATTTGATCGATGTCCACCCTCCCTTTTAATTCTTTCAATTCCTCTCTGTGGAGGGCCTCTTCGGGGGGGAGACGGTGTTGTATAATTGATACTACCAAGAGATAAATTTTTTAGAGTATAATTAATTGCTTTTAATTGTTCCACCACATTTTTCATGACTTCAGTATTTTCACGTATTAAAGACATTATTGGATTGCCATGACAAGTTCCTCTAACTTTATTCTTCTCGTAAATTAAGGTTCCTTTTTCTTTCAAGTTTTTGAGGTCCTTTTCAAATTTATGATATACCTTCTCTTGAGTTATGGAGGTTTCAGACATATCCTCAGATCTTATTTCTTCATAGCTAAAATTGGTATAACAATCTTCATTAATACATATCTCTGATAAAGTGAAAGTGCGTTTTATTGAGTATTCAATTCTCTGACCAGAAAATAAAAAAATGGTTAAATTTAATATTTTAATTTGTAATTCGTCTAAATTATTTATCTCACTTAAATCAATAGAAAAAGCCATGAAATCGTTTAAAAAATAAATTGTTTTAATTGAAATTAACTGTGGTAAATTATTTTGATAAGATTCCCGTTTAAAAGCTTTAGAGATTTCATATCGCAGATTTATTCGCTTTACAGTATCAGGAAGAAAAAGCTGTTTTTCCTCTGCATGCTTTTTAAATTCTAAAAACAGATTTAGTTCGTCGTCAAAAAAGACTTGGAACAATTGCATTTTTATATGAAACCTCGCTTTAATATTTAACTTTTAATATTAGAGTACTCTCTATTAACATTCCCTCTTTCAAATTTAAAATAAAAAGACTTCTAAGAATTAATAATTTTTAATAAGATGGTTAAGAAGAAGAATGAGTGATACTATAAAAAAAAAAAAAATTACTTTTGTTTTTTTAAATCCGATAAATAATAAATTGGTTTTTTTAATTTTTGTGTAAAATATTTGATTTCTTCTTGAGTTTGGTCTCCAATATACCCATCTACATCTAAAACAAGAATAGCTTCTTGATCACTCAATTTCTTAAGGGCGATTTGTTGCAATTTATCCCATTCTTCTGTTGAAAATAAATCTTTATTTAATATACCATCAATAGAACAAACTGATACTATTTTACTAAAAATTATTTGAAGGATTGATTCAGTTTTAATAAAATAATCTTTTGCTTTAGTAATAGAACCTACCAAGAATATTTTATCTTCTTTTATAACAGAAAAATCATAGTTTTTAAAATCCTCAATAAATTCATTATTTAAACGCATTTTTATTTTTGTTAACAATTACCAATTTGATATATAAATGTAAAAAATATGTCTTATTCATTAAATTTTTTTAGGAAATTGTTCTAGTTCTCTTTGCTAGGAGATTTATTATTAAGTAATACCATGATATCACGATATTTTATAGAAAAATTTTTAAGATCATTTTGCGTAAGTGAATTTTTTCACATCTCAAACAAATAAAATTGTTAAAATTAGATAATTAAAAGTCCAAAATGACAAGTGAAGCTCTTACATACGAGGATCTATCTAACGAAGCTATTCTTGAGATGTTCCAAAATTCAATATTGAAGAATGTTAAAAAAAAATATCAAAGTAACATTAGAAATGGTAAGGCATTAAAATCAAATTATCTTGAAATTGAAAGTGACCCTGAGCCTTATACTAGGCGTAAAATTGAACCTATCTTGAATAGATTTCTTCCCAATATAGATTTCAATGCAGAAGTCCATAAAATTACAAGTTTAGGTAATTTAAGGAAGCCAGATGGTTTTATTAAATCAAAAGATAAAAAGATAAATAAAAATATCTTGATCGAATGGGAACCTTTTAATGAAGATTTAAGAGTTAAAAAAGATCATGGAATAAATCAAGCCAAAACGTGGATATCTGACATAAATATAGGACAAAATAACGATGCATTAGTAACAAATGGGAGAGATTGGATATTAATTACAACCCAAATGATAGAAAATGAAATTAGAGTTATAGAGCAAGATTTTTCTGTTAAAGAAGCTCTTAAATTTATGGAGGATATCTACAACGGGAAAAAAATACCTAAAAATAATCTTGAGGAAAGAATTGATATAACTGAAAAGTTCTATAACTGGTATGTCGCATTAATTCATGGAGGAGAATATATCGATAAAGAAAATAAAAAAAAATATATTTCAAAGGAGAATTGTTTATTAAATAATATAAAAAATACCTCAAATAAGCGGGAAAAAGAAGATTTTATTAGACTTATCTTTACAAGACTAATTTTTATAAGAATTCTTAATGAATATGGGATAATTAAAGAAGATATACTTAACTATCTGAAAAATACTGAGCCTGAAGATTTTTATAATCGGATTAATCAACTTTTTTTTGAAACTTTAAATACTCCTATAAAAGAAAGGGAAAATATTCCAGATGTTTATGAGCAAATTCCCTTTTTAAATGGAGATTTATTTAGACAGAAATCAATTGATAGTAAAGGTTTAAAAATTGAAAGAGAGTCATATATCGATGCTATCCAATTTTTAAGAACCTTTAATTTTATGAAAGAATTCGAGAATTTAGAAAAAAACTATAAAATTGACAATACCATTAATCCAGAGATTTTAGGACATATTTTAGAAAAAACTATTAAGGATAGGAAACAAAGTGGAGTGTACTATACTCCACAGTTTATAACCGAGTATATGGCTCAAAATATTATTGAAGAATACTTATTTAAGAAGTTAATAGAATTTTTAAAAGAAAGTAAGGACTCACAATGGAAATATATTGAATGCTTTAAAGATTTTTATGATCTTAACACTATAATCCTAAGAAAGTTTTATGATGAACATATAAAAGACATTAAAATATGCGATCCTGCTGTTGGTTCAGGAGCATTTCTCTTAAGTTGTGGGAATGTTCTTTTCAAAATAAGAAGAAAAATCCATGGAATAATAGGAGTTCATGAAAATGACTATATGATTAAAAAAGAGATAATTCAGAATAATCTATATGGTGTTGATATCAAGGAACCAGCAGTAGATATTTGTAAATTAAGATTATGGTTATGGATTATTGAAAAACATAAGCCAGAACCATTGCCAAATATAGATTTCAATATTAGAAAAGGAAATACACTTATTGGTTACACTAATACTCAAACACTAAAAATTGATACGAGTGATATTAGTTCGTGGGAGAAAAAAGCTAACTTAATGGATATTTTTTTAGAGAGAAATCAATTAATAAAAAATTATTACTATACAGAAAATCCTACATCCCAAAAGGCTTTAAAAAGGGATATTGATGAAATTACGACAATATTTTATAATAAAATTAACGAGAATCTTGCAAATGAATTGAAGAGGGAAAAAGTTAGTATAAATTCAAGGAAGCTTTCTGATTTAAACGCTTTTCATTGGATTATGGAATATTCTGAAGTATTTGAAAAGAATAATGGTTTTGATATCATAATCGGAAATCCTCCCTATTTTAGAATCACTTTTGCCCCAAAAATCGAGCAAAAAATTGTTGGAAAAATGGGTATTTTAAAAAATTTTCATCATGGTCAAGGTGATATTTATTATGATTTCATTGTACGTTGTTATGATTTGCTAGCTGAAGGAGGATATTTTATTTTTATAACTTCAAGGTATTGGTTAGAATCAGCTTATGCAAATTATTTAAAGAAATTCATTAAAAAAAAAATAAAATTAACAAAAATTATTGATTTTAGAGAAAGTCTAATCTTTGAAGGAGTTGATATCCATAATACTATTTTATCCTATATAAAACAAAAACCTGAAAAAGATAATTATCCCTTAGATGTTTACTTTTTAAAAGAAGATTTTTTTGAAAAAACAAGAAGCCCTTATCTTAAAGATTATTTAGAAAAAGTAGGAAAATATGAACTAAATAATTGGAGATTAGATGAAAATTGGGCTTTTGTCCCAAAAAAACATAAAGATTTGTTTATGAAAATTAAAAGTATTAAAACAAAATTAGGTGATGATTACAATTGCAATCAATATTCAAATTGCTTTAGAAAAAGGTTAAAAAAATTATTAATTTTTGAAGAGAAACCAAAAGAAGTAGCTATGAAATATTTAAGGAAATATCAGAGAATGGGAGAAGTAAATAAATTTTCGGTATCAAAAGTTAAAGATAAATTTGTTTTTGTCTCACATAACATTGAGAAAGCATTAAAGGATTATGAGTTGAATAAATTCTTTTTAGCTCATAATATTTCAAAAGAGGATATTATTGAAATCAAAAAAGATAGTGACAAAAATATTGATAAATATAAAGAAATAATTTTTATTGGTTATCGAATTCCACGAATAATTTATAGCTTTACGTATGATAATGAAAATACATATATTGATAATACATATTTTATAACAAGAAAAAAGCCTACATCTTTTTCTTTAAAATATGTTATTGCAGTTTTGAATTCGGAATTAATGAGATATTATATTGATCATGTAGGTAAAAAAAAGGATTTTGAAATTGAAATAGGGGCTAATTTTATTAATAGTTTGCCTTTAATTAATAAAAGGGGATCTTTAACTAAGGAAGATTTGAGCAGAATTGAAGAACTTGAATTATTAATTTCAAAAATCATAAAATTTGAGCAAAGTAACAAAAATATTGATGAATTAATTGAAAGATTAAATAATCATGTATACAATTTATATCGAATTACAGGAGAAGAGCAGAAATTAATAAAAACCTATCTAAATAAGATTCATTCAATATTATATAAATAAAATCGAATTTTTGATCCTTTTATCTCATACCCATAAATATCATATTAGGAATTGGTCTTTTTTTGTTCAGATAATAACGCTATCTAAATGAATAATTCATCAGTCTCTTAATTAATTAATTTTATTAATCTAATTAAAAATCTAACACTAAATATAAATATAAGATTTCTTGAAGCTTAAATTTTAAGGAATTCTTGATTTTAATGATGAACAATGTCAAAATGGAAAAGAAAACCTACACAACATCGATGCTCATAAAAGATATTAAAAATGAAATCACAAAATTAATTTCTTTAAAAAATCTATACAATGGAATACTATCAAATGAAAAATTAAGCGTAATTTTAGGTCAATCAAAAACTCATGTAGAGACTATTAAGAGATCAGTAAAATTAAATCCAAAATATCAAATTGCAAATTATTTCATTGAGGGCTATAAAACAAATTTACAAAATCAATTCGGTAATAAAAGTAAGGAAGTAATAGAATATATTAATAAATATCAGAATTTAAATAAGCTTAAATGGAAGAATATGGATAACAATGTTTTAAAATATCATCCTAATTTAAAATTGGATTATTTTAAATCAATTGATTCCAAAGAAAAAGCTTATTGGTTAGGATGGATATTTGCTGAAGGTTATTTTTCTTATGATTCTAAAAATAATTCAATAGTATTTGGAGTAGAAATTAGTAGAAATGATATAATTCTAATAGAAAGATTTACGCATGATATTGGATATAATCTTGAACATAAGTATAAAAGATCTGAAAGCAATACAATTGCTATTTATACAAGAGGTAAGAAATTTGTCCAAAATTTAATAGATCAATTCACGACTAATTTAAAACTAAAAAAGCCTGATGTTATAGGAAACCAAAAATCAAAAGGAATAATTTTACCTGAATTTGGCAATCGAGAACTGAATTTAGCCTTCCTTCTTGGATTTTATGATGGAGATGGGATTCAAGGCGAAACAGCAATTACTTGTGGAAGTAAAAAGTTTTTGGAGGGGATAAAGAAAAAATATAATTTAGTCCATCAAATAAGATATTATAAATCGAAATCAATATTGAATGATAGATTAATTGAAGGTTCAGGTTGGCGATTGAGTTTAGGTGCAAAGTTATTCAATGAAATGATGTATAATTATAGGAGAAGTTTACCTCGAAAGCGAAAATTATTCGAATTAAAAGAGGAGAAGGCAATTAGATTAGCCAATTATGCAATAAGCCGAAAAAAATTTAAGTTTACTAAATTGCAATTAGAAAAATTAGTATGGGAAATGCCATTGAATAAAATTGCAGAACTACATAATATTCAGTTTAAGATTCAAATATCAGAATCCCTAATTGGTAAATATTGTAAAAAGTGGAATATTCAAAAGCCAAATCGAGGATATTGGAGAACAGTAAAATAAATTAATTAAAATTTATTAAAAATGATTGATCTTCTTTTTTAACCGAGATTGATTTCTTTTGTAAAGTTAGTTTTTAATTATAAGATAATCTTGGAATGATATCTATTCTTATCAAACAAGAACGAGATCAAAGGAATACTTTGGATATCCCACTTAAAAACCAATAGAACTTCTTGAACGAATAGTATTAGCCTCTTCAAATGAAAGAGATATTGTTGCAGATTTTTTTTGTGGAACAGGAACTACACTGCTGGCAGCAAAAAAACATAATAGAATTTGGATTGGAACTGATAATAATCCTAATGCTATTGATCTATGTCGAAAAAGACTTGGATTATCTTGATAAAACAATTAATCTCTAATAATTAAATGCATTTCACAATTCAACAATTTAAGTTAAAATGATTTATTTGAAAGGTGTGATTTAATTGGGAGGAAAATATGCATTATTTGCCTTTAATGGTGATCCGATGTGTTTTATTCATGTTATTTTAAACGCATTGGATATGAACAGTAAAGGACACGAT
Organism: Promethearchaeota archaeon; assembly: GCA_019058445.1. Classification (GTDB taxonomy): domain Archaea; phylum Asgardarchaeota; class Lokiarchaeia; order Sigyniarchaeales; family SOKP01; genus LW40-45. Next base: position 450,450 of record JAHPZA010000010.1, read on the forward strand.
ATTAAAGTCATAGTCGAAGGTTCCGCATGCAAGTTAGCAAGTGAATTTGAAAATCAGACGAATCCTTTTTACAAAAAATATCAGGAATTAAAAGAAAAGGGATTACTCGATTGTTTTTGTAAAGCTTGTAGTAATAAAATGGGTTCATTAGAACAGGTAGAAGAAATTGGGTTTTCTACCTGTGATGAAATGATGGGACACCCAAGCATGGCTAAATATATTGACCAAGGTTATATAATAATTACTTTTTAATGAGTAAAGTTCAGTAAATTTTTATTAAGGTTATTCCAAAAAATTTTTTTTTATTCCTTTTGGATAATGATTTTTTCAATTCCTACCCATTTTTTTGCCTCATCTAAACTTTCAACTATTTTACGTTTTTCTGATCGTGCTTTTTCTAATAAAATTTCTGCTTCTGTATTTAACACAGGGCTTTTTCCTATAACATAAGCAGCTTTAATTAGCTTTTGATTGATACTTTTTAAAAAATCCAAGATAATTGAAAAGGATTTTAAATTAAGTATGATTAAATCAACACCATCGACAATTGAAGAAATACTTGCTAAATTTTCAGTTTTCTCTTTAAAATCTTTCACTAATTTTTTGGCCACTGACGGAGGCATGGTTCCAAGTGCTTTAATATAAAAAACATTTTCCCCTATTTTTTCAATTTTATACATATCATTTAATATTGAATTGTAATATTCTTAATATTATATTTTGAAAATATGATATATTATTTTTTCCTTTAATTGATAAACCATATTGAAATCATGAGAATTAATAGGAGTACAAAATTAAATCTAATCAATTCGAGATTCGGTTCAAGGCTCACATTAAATCTAAATTTCTCAGAACATTCAATTGAAACGGGCAATTTAGGGATTGACCTTTCTAATGAGAAAAAGATTAGATATTCTCATCAATTTTTACAGCAATTAAGATTCTTTGTTAAATCCGGCAGTTCCGAACATGAAGGATTTTATTTTTCGAAATTGAATTCATATCTCGCAAGTCAAGAACTATTTTTAGGGTTAACATATATTATATTAAAAGGAATTCATTCTTCAGAGTTAGAAATTAAATTTACGATTCACAGTCCGTTAGCTATTTCTCAACAGTTAGAAAATGATGAAGATATTAAGATCTTGCATTCTCCATTTTTCTATATTGATATTGAAATAAAGAACATTTCCAATATTAACCAAGACATCTCCACATTTATAGGATTTGATATGGAGGGCCAATTAATTAATAAAAATCTAATTCTTGATGATAAAGGAAATAGCATCCTTGGAAAAGGAGAAAAAAAGTTTATTTTAAAAAATCTACAACCAGAACAAGAAAAATATCATATTGATGAGGAGGGAATATTTAGAGGGTATTTAACTACACTACAAATAGAACCAGGGGAAAATTTTAAATTAGGATATATTTATGCAGGTTTTACAGATGAGTTTGTGTTTTTAAATAAATTCAAGTTAAAAAAGCCATATAAATTAAAATTTTATTATACTAAATTCTTTTCCAGCTTAGATGAGGTAATAGAATATGCTGTGATAAAACGCAATGAGATTTTAGAAAAATCGGATGCGTTTGAACATCTTCTTACTTCCTATGAGGCTCCACCAGAAAAAAAATTCTTAATAGCAATTGCTTTTAGGACATTTTTAGCAAATACTTGGCTTTTAATATCTGAAATGGGAACAGTTGAGTATTACGTGTGGGAAGGAAATTTTGGAATGAATTCTTCTGTCGATGTTGCGATGGAAGTAGAACTACTCGCAAAGATTTTTCCTTGGACCTTAATGCTTCAACTAAAAGAATGGAAGAAGTATATTACAATAAACAAAGTGAATGGACTGTTTTATTTGATGCATGATATGGGTTTGGATCAAGAAGTTGGATATTCTTATTACGAGAACTCTTCAAGTTCAATATATAACAGAACTTCTGAATTAAAACCTTTGGCAGTAGAAAACAATGCGAATTTTGCGATTTTATTATATTGGTATTATTTTTTAACTAAAGATAAGGAACTATTAGAAGATCTATATCCTTCGGCTTTAAAACTATTAATTGCAAATATAAAAAAGGGATTTAGAAAAAGAGGAATTGCAAATATAGATACAACAACTACCTATAATGCCTCCGAGTCACTATATAATTCTCCTTTAAATAATTATTTAGGCTTAAAAGAATGTATTTCCTATATCATGTGCCGTGAGTTAAGTAAAATATTAGGCCTAAGAAAGGATAGCGAACTTTTACAAAAAGAGGCTGAAAAAATATTAGATACTTTAGAATATGCAAAGGATAGATATGGTTATATTCCCGTTTCATTGGATACAAATTATCCTGGTTGGGATAAAAAGACAATTGCTACAGCTGATCCCTTATTTTATCCCGCCATGACCGGTTTAGAAGACCCGATAATTAATAAAATTATTAGCATTTTAACTAAAGATTTTGATGATGTTTACCATTTGAATAATACTGGTATCTACGGTATTAGATTAGTAGAAAATGAGAAAATTACATGGTTTTCTAAAATCGCAATAATTGATGCCGTTTGTAGTATGCTTTTTAAAAGCAAGAAGGATTCTTGGAAATATGCATATGAGTGGAATTTTAATAACCCAATGGCATACGTTGATGGAGCATTTTCGAATACCGTAGAGTGGTATGGAAAAAATTATCCAAGAGGGATTTCACTAATGTGGGAAATTATCTACAATTATAAAAAATAGATGGCAAAATAATGGGAACGGCCGGATTTGAACCGACGACCAAATGACTACGACTCATCTCTATGAGCCGCTCAAGTCTGGAGCCTGCCGCGATACCGGGCTTCGCCACGTTCCCATGGCATTTTGAAATTGTAATTATTCGTTTATATCCTAATAAAATCCAACATACTATTTGAGTTTAATTGAATATAAAGTGTGAGAAGGAGTTAAAAAATTTAAAAACAATAGAATATGAAAATTAAATTATATAATGCCATTGAGTAGGTTAAAATTAAAAAGAATTAGTGAATATAATCTCAGAACAATAACAATTATACAAATAGTTATAGCAACGATAATTAGCCTTCTTTTTCAATTTGTTTTTCCGCTTAATTGGCAACCATTTGATCGTGCTCTCCATGGTCCAAATGTTCAACACGGTGACCCAGGAACTAGTGTTGTTCTTTCTACATTAAGCCAATGGTTTTTTTCATTTGCTATAGCATGGCTTATCTATCGAGATAATCCATACATCAATAATTTTTTAATATATTCCCTTGTACCCTTACTTAGTGTCTTAATAATGGATATATTTTTAATGTTATTCTGGGATTATATCCACTTTACGCCATTGGTAATAGATTTCTATATATTGCTTAAAAAAAGAGAGACACTTTTTCAAAAATGGTTTCCTTATTATCTTGTATTTCTCAGTACCTGGTATTGTATTGTATACTTTCTACGTTTAACATACCTCGATCTACCCTTAAATTTATTCATAGCTAATTGGATTGCTATGGGATTGATTGGATTTGGTATATCTTGTATATTTGAGGATTCAATTTTAAAATCTTATCTTGAAAAGAGAAAACACGCGAATCAAGAAGGAAATTAGCAGAATCTATAATTTCTAATTTATTAGTAATAGAAGAAAAATTTATTATTTCAAATTAACAAATTATGGTTAAAAAACAACCCAACACTAAATATAAAAAAAATTAGCAAGCTTAGTTTCTTTATTTAATCTATTTTCCCACCACAAAAAGGACAAATTTCTAAAATTTCTTCTGCACTCTTTAATTTTGCGCCACAAGTAGGACAAAAATTTGGTTTTTCTGGTAAACGCATTCCTTTTTGAATTATTTGATACTCAACAGGTTGTTTCTCAACTTCAAGAGCGGGAAATTTATGACCACAATTATTGCATATTGTAATGTCACTTTTTACGAATTTGTTACATGTTGGACACTTTTTAATTAATTTCAATCCGCAATTTTTACAATATTCACTGTAAATACTTACAGGAGCGTTACAGCGTGAACATATTTTTTTTGGAGTCCAAAAATGTTCAGACATAGCTTGAAATGCTACTACCACTAAAAAGGACAAAGGAATAAAAATAATCCAAAACCAAACAAAAAAGAACGCCCCGATTAAAGAAAATATCATGAATAAGATAATTATCAAAATCCATAAGCTAATTGCTGTTTTCCTTTTGAGATTTTTAGACATAATATTTAAGTATCTTAATTAGGTTTTATCCAATTTAATTATTTAATAGTATAAATTACACTCTGATTTAATTTTTTTTGGATAAGAATACATCATATTGTTGTAGTGGAATTACAATAAGAAATCTTCTAAAATATAAATTTAATCCAGTGGTTTGATTAAAGTGCCGCAGTATGGACAATTTTTAATGTTCTCATTAATTTTTTGACCACAAGCAAAACAAATAAGAGTTTTATCTCCAAATTGAATTCTCTCTTCTTCTTCAGGTTGAGATTTATCTCCTTTATGCAGATCCTTTTTATGTGCCATTTAGTCATCACACTGTTCTTTTGTAAAAGATTTAAGTTCTACTAGATAATTATTTAGATATTCTAATAAAGTAAATATAGACCAATTTTTAAAAAAACCAAAATTTAAGTTGTTAAAATGATTTTAAACTAATAAGAAAATAAACTAATAAATGAAATTAAGTATAAAATTGGTGATAAAATATCCCTGGCTCCCATGGCAGCTTGACAAAGGCCGGAAAGGTTAAACAGCAGACTCCTAAAGTAGAAAAAACGGGAGTTAATTCCAGAAGCAAGAAGCCACCTCGAATGCGATTCCGAGAAATTTATAAGAAAAGAATTATCAATAGTCAGTTCGGTGGTCAGAAAGACAGTCTTGGTGCTAAACGAAGTTCATTTGGAAAGCGGACATAATAATCATAGGAATTTTCGTTTTATTATTAGTGCGCTTCTTATTATTAATTCCTCTTTTTATAAATATTAAGGCTATTCTATTATCCCTATGGATCTTAACTGAGCTTTTAGAATTCTGCTTTGGGATAAATAATAAGCTGAGTTTTCACTATTTTTTACCATAAATTTAAAAAAATCACTCATTAAGAGATTCCATTGGATTGATCGATGTATTCCAGGAATAGTTTTTTTTGAGAGGAGTTTTTCAGTTGTTTGAAGGTAAAATAGTGCTTTTTTTGTGTTTTTTCGATAATGAATATAAAACTCTGATAATTCAAGTAATAAATCGACAATAAGATCTTGATATTTTATTTCACCTAAATTAATCCCTGAGAAAACTAAATTTAATATTTTTAGAGCTTGAGAGTATTTCTTCTTATTTTTGTAATATCTTGCGCGAAACAAATGATATCTTAACTTAACCTTCGTGGAAGAGGTATTTCCTATAAAATAGGCCCTTTTTAAATTATTTTTCCCCTCCACCGTGCTATCTTGCTCCAGATTAATTAATCCAAGATAGAGAAGAGCCATTCCTAAGTAATCTTCTTTATTAATCTCGTCTAGAATGAGTTTCTCATCCTCCAAAGATTTGACAGTTAAATTAAAATGAAGTAGCGCATTTGGAAAATCTTTATTTTTGAAATATATTTTACCCAATTTGTAGTGAATTTGAATTATGAATTCTACCGGAACATCTCCAGATTTTGAAACTTGTTCGGCATTTTGTAAATAATTTAGAGCGATATTAGTTTGATTAAGTAAGGACGCAATTTTTGTCAACTTCAATAATATAGAGACCACGATTTTCTTTTGTTTATGCTTATTAAAGATTTTTAATGCTTCTTCCAGAAGCGCAGAAGCTTCTTCGAATTTATAATTTTGGAGTAATTCTTGTACTTCTATTAAATAATTTGAAGACTCTATAACTTCGAAATCAGTTGGCGGGGTATTGAGAAGATCGTAATGGAGCGGGTATAGTTCCTTTGAAATAAGAGTTTCATAATGTAATGATGAGAAGGGAAAGTTATTTTCATCTTCTTCAAAATCTTCATAAGTTAGTTCTTTTTCAGGTCTAAATTGCACAAAATCACCATAATTAAATTCTCCGAGTTTTAAAATTTCGATCATAGAATTTAGAAGAAGACGAGTGAATTTAATCCAATGTTCTATATATATCTCTAATTTGAAATTTAGATTCTCTCTGTATAATTCTAAAAGAATATATGGAGTATAAGTGTCAAAAATAGATCGTACATAAAACTTATTGAATTCTAATTCTTTGAAATATGAGAAAAAACCTTTCTCAAGGATAAAAAATTCGTCATAAGGCTCATCCTCATTAGAAAAAAATAACGTTTCAGGAGTTCTAATTTTAGGTATTCCTTTTTTTAGTTCCCAGGGTTGTTTAAAGGTAGGTTTTAGTCCTAGATTTCTAATTAAATCTATAAGCGTCTTTAAAAAATCGGTTTCAAGTTCCATAAACTGATCTCTTTTATTCATTAATGAAATTCTAATTCGATTTAACCATGCTCGTTCATTTTCGTTTTTAATTATTTCAGGCATTAGCAAATTTAATAAATCCACTATTTTTGTTTTTTCTTTTTCAGTTATGAGCCAGTTATGTTCTATAGAAACTTGATCAGATAAATCTTTCAACATCTTCACCAGATAAATTATAGTTTTATAAGCTTTTTGGTCTAAATTCCATAATTTGAATGCAATTGAAAGCCGAAAGTGCGCAACTTCAAAGGGGATATTTAATTTTAAAGGTAGAAAGACAGGAATTTTAATAGTAAATACAACTAATTTATTTTTTCGGATACTATACCTAAAATAATTCTCAATATAACCATGTATCTTCCAGCCATGTTGTTCAATTACCTGTCTTAACCTATCAATCTCGTTGGAAGATAATGGTATGGACATAATGAAGAATTTCCTATTAATTTTTGAAATATATTCTTATTTTACTAATATTAATCTTTCATTATAATTCTTTCATAGATTTTAAATTTAAAGATCGGACTCCATAAAAAAAATATAACTGAACAACTAATATATATTTGAATTAATTTGTTATTCTTATCGAATGAAAAATTGCATGATACATGATAATTTATGGATATTAAAAAGTTTAACAAGGTTCTAAGTACGAAAATAGCGAAGGCAAAGAGTTTTGAGAGGAATGGTGATTTAGAAATTGCTATTGAGCTTTGGATAGAGATTTCTGATTTAACATTAAAAGCCTCTAAACAGCCAGAAATAGATTTTACATATCGACATATGCTAATTAGTAAAACTGAACAAATAATTGATCATGTTAAAGAATTAAAAAATCCAAAGAAAGAAGTTCCTATTGTCGAAAATGAAATAGTTCAAGATGAGCTTATTGAACTCCCTGAAGTGAAAGATGGTATAAACCCAGAAGAAGTAAATTCAAATCAAATTGAAGTTGAAGATTTTAAAGAGGATCTTTCTCAAAAAGGAAATGAAATGGTTAAGACAAAACACAAAATAATTGAAGATTCTGAAGTAAAAAATATTCCAAACGGAATTAAAGAGATTGAACCCTCAAAAGACTTCAAGATTATCACGCCCCATGATCCAAACTATGTGGAAAAAATAGAAAAATTAAGTAAGGAAGTAGATATGAATGCATACAAAAAACCTAAAGGGAACGCTTCAAGCCAAGATAAAATTCTTGGTGATAAAAGAATTTGTTTTGCTTGTGGAGCTATACTTCCACCGAAAGCAGAAATTTGTACTGAATGTGGTACTAAATTAGATTAAAATAAAATGGGATATAACAGCATATAATTTCAACTTCAATTTTTGATGTTAGAGCTCCTTTTTGTTTTGTAGTGAGATTTGTGCAGGTTATGATACTTTTCAAGTGCTTTTTCCCGCCAGACGGTGTTCCAGCGCTTGAATCCGTTTTTTACCAATTTCTCTCGATTATAAAAATCTTTAGCTACCCAATTAAATAAGATGAAAAATCTTTTTGCCCCGGATTTTTTCGTTAATTTTTTTGATCGAACTCCTAATTCTCGAAGATGCTCTACTAATCTACCTTCTACAGCATCTTGTAATCTCCCTTCAATAATTGCAGGTTCAAAATTAATCCCTTCCTCTTCAAAATATGTACGAACTTGGTCAAAAATATTTCCACGGCATAATAGTATTTTTTCGCTCTCTTTTTCAAAATTTAGATCGTTTAAGCCATCTTTGACTAAATCAACCACAACCTTATAGGGCTCCTTATTTTTCCAATTTTCATTTTGAAAAAGATCTAATGGTAGTGTCTTAATTATTAATTCATCAGTTTCTTTTCTTAGAAAGCCAATAAAAGCATCCCCTATTAAATCACCTGTGCCGCTATCGTCTATTTCGATTGTCATATTGAGCCATAATTTATTCTTTTTTGATGTGTAAAAATGAATCAATACATTTCAAGCTTTTTTAAAGCTTTTATTAATATTTGTTCTTTTCACTTTTTTTCATTAAATTTTCTAAGTATTCGATTTGTTTTGAAAAATCACATTTTATTGCGTTTTCTGGACATTTTAAGTGACAGATATAACATCTATCACAGTTTTTTATCCAATGGGGATAAGGATTGAGAATAATAGCATCCCATGGGCAAATCTGGGCACATAATCCACACAGAGTACATTTTTCTTTAATAAGATGAAATGGAGGAAACCATTCTTGAATCCCTTTCCATGACCACATTTTTGCCGATGCGTTCTCATGAGGCCAGAAATCTATTTTTTCAGAAATTTTTGGATCCAATGTTTTTTTAATCAAAATTCTCCCAAATTCTTTGGCTTGGTTTAACTCATGCTCATTTGGATGTCCGTACGAAGAAGGTAACCAACCATACAGACCATTCGAGTTCTTTTGTCTCGCATACAATTGATGGACATCCCAGCCAATCCACTTATCATTACCATCAATTATTTTTAAGCCAGTTTTATCTAGCACTTTCTTCATTTGATAAAGAGTACTGCCCGGATTTCCTCCACTCGTACAAAATAGAAATCCTTTTTTACCATTTAATGATGGAAAATGCTCCAGCTCGAACAAAATATGATAAGGAGGATGAAAATAATAAACAGGAACGCCTATACCTATTAAATCATATTCTTCAAATGGGAATCCTTGAATTAATTTTATATCATTTTGATATTTAGTCAAACGAATCAATTCGCAATGACCACCACTCCAAAGTCCTTCAGCAATTTGTTCGGTTATTCTTTTAGTATTTCCAGTGACGATTTGAGAAAAGTAAAATATTACACAATTAATTGAAGATTCCTTCATGCAAAAATATGAATTAATAAAGAAATATAACTTTTAATTTTAAAAAATATTTCAATCAATAATGATTCCACGTGAACGGATTTTAAAAACTCTTGATCATGATGAACCAGATAAAGTTCCTTATTGGGAGCATCTAATTGAACAACCAAAACTTGCAAAATTATTACTTTTAAAAAAACATAAAGATAAAAAAAAAGAATTAGAACTATACTCGAAAGAAACAAAAAGACCTGAATTTAATAGAAAAACATTAAAAAAGCTTGGTTATGATTCCATTGTTGTAAAACCACTGATTGATGGCGCAAAGAATTATTTTAAACTCTATATTAAGTTAAAAGTAGATATGGGGACCTTTCCCATTGGTCCTTATAGTAACTTTAATTACGTGCCTCCTGATAAAGTTATTTCGTCCTTTGGTCAAGTTTATCAAATGAAACAAGGTAAGGGTTATTTTGATATTTATTATTCAGGAGGAAATTTTACAAAAGAAAATTATGAAGAGAATTTTTCTAAAATTAATCCTGAAGAACCACTTATCACACCCTTATTTGAAAAGATAATTCAAAATACACCTGAGAATAAGATTTATGTAATTCCCGGAATTTTCAGCGGTTTGTTTCAATCTGTTTTAGAAGGTTTTGGTATTGAGTCCTTTTCAAGAATGATTGTAAAGGAAAAGGAGTTTATGAGGAGAGTTATTAGCGACCGTGAAAAGCTGTTTTCAAATATTATCAAGCAATGTATTGATAACTTTGAACGAATCGCGTTTTTTATTGGAGACGATTTGGCATATAATAGTGGCCCTTTTGTATCACCAAGAATTTTTAATGAAATGTTTTTACCTTCATATAAACGAATATCCAAGATGGCACGCAAAAGAGGTGTAAAGTTAATATTTCATTCCGATGGCGATATATTACCTCTAATTGATGGACTCATTGAATGCTTTGACGCAATCCATCCGTGGCAGGCATCAGCTCATATTGATATAACTGAAATTAAAAAACAGTATGGAGATAAAGTATGTATTATGGGAAATGTTCCTGTGGCCATGTTAATCCATGAAAAACCAAGTAAAATTTCAAGTTATGTAAAACTTTTATTAAAAGAATGCGCACCCGGAGGAGGGTATTTTATGAGCTCCGGAAATTCAGTTGTACCACAGGTTCCAATAAGGAAATATATGGCAATGTTGCGAACTTTTTGGCGATATAGAAGTTATCCCATAAAAATTTCTAATTTTTAGTTTAAGCAATTAACAAAAACTCATCAAATAGCTAATATGAATGTGTGAGAAATTATTTTAATTTAATTCCTAATGTATTTTCTACAACATTGGGTAGCAGATTATATATTGAATTATCAATTAGATTTTCAAAATAATTTTTTATTTCTAGATATTTCTGCCATTTCAACAATAATGGAACTCCTAAAGGAATTTTACTTTTTAAATTATAGCGCAATGCTACATCAATTAGTCGTTTTTCAATCAAAACATATTTGTCTCCCATAGATATGCAATCACATAATTGGATTAATCTATCATAATCATTATATTTACAATTTACAAGGTAAGTTTCAATAAAGTATAGTTCCTTTTTACTACAGTCCCATTCACCTATATTAGAATTAATATCCTTATTAGGGAAACAATGAGTAATACAAATCCGGGCTAATTCCTCATAACCTTTCGCTTTTAAGAAATTATATCCATCGATAGTATGGCGATCTTGCGTTAATCCCGCGATTCTACCTATATCATGGACTAAGCCCATTATGTATGCAGTATGACTGTTAAGACTATCTATTTCCTTTGCGATAATTTTTGCCGCATTAGCAACAACTTCACTATGCTTTACCCAAGGACCTGGATTCCGTTTAAATCCTTCATTTAACCAATTTTTAACATTTTTAACATTAGGTAATTTCATAATTAACCACTATATTAATCAATATAAGGTAAGTATTTCAAATATAATAAGTTGAATAAATATTAAAAGAAAAATTAATTCTATTCGCATTTTTCTTTATGTACTTTTCTTAATATAGTTCTAGGGATTTGTACCATAAGTTCCTATGGTATAAGATATTATTATTGTAAGTACGTTTTATTAATATAAAAGTTTTTCAAAAGAACTTCTTAATCCTTAAGATAAAACCGAAAACTCTCTATTAATCAAATAAGAACGTATTAATCAATATTTTAATATTATATCAACAATTTCTTTAAACTAACATGATTGTAGAACTTTTAGTAATTGGAAATGAAATCCTTATAGGAAAGACTCAAGATACTAATTCTAATTATATGGCAAAAAGGATAACAAAATATGGGCATAAAATCAGGAGGATTACCGCTGTAGGAGATGAGTTAGAAGAAATTTCAAATGCTATGAGAGAAGCTATTAACCGTAAGCCGGACTTGATAATTGTATGTGGCGGATTAGGGCCAACATTTGATGATATGACGCTACAAGGTATTGCTCAAGCTTTAAACACAGAATTAGAGTTAAACCAACACGCCTATGATTCAATCAAAAGAAGATATGAAGCAGCATATGAGCGAGGTATCCTTAAATTAGATGGAATGACCAAAGAAAGGGAAAAGATGGCCTATTTGCCGAAAGGATCTACACCATTGCCAAACGAAAGAGGAACTGCTCCAGGAGTAAAAATTAAAGAGGGTGACACACTAATTTTTTGTCTTCCTGGAGTGCCCATGGAAATGAAAAGTATGTTTAAAATCGTAATCATTCCGATTTTAAAAGAAAAGAAAGGGAAATTTATGGAAAAGAGCTTTTTTTTCACAGGTATTGGGGAAAGTCAAATTGCTCCGTATGTTACTGAGGTAGAAGAGAAATATCCTAAACTGTGGATAAAAACTCATCCAAGATTAGGGGAATACGGGGCTGAAATTGAAGTTTCCATTACTGCATTTAATGTGGAAAATGCTGAGGAGCTAGCTGATAAAGTAATTGATGAATTAAAAGAAATCGTAATCCATCTCGACGGCAAAATTAAAGAATCTTAAACACTATCCACAAGAATACCAATGGTTTAAAACTGATTTGTAATTATCATAATCATGGAATTCTTTATCATTAATTTATTATATTTCGTCATTGCTATTCCAATTGTGTTGATAGCATTTCCTATTCTTTTAAAATTATGTAGAGATAAACAATTTAAATATATAATTCTTATACTGAGCCTTCTATTATTTTCAGTTAGATTTATCCTAATTTTTTTTCAGGATACAATTGGAATTATGCCTTACTTAATTGAGGATGTGATCTTTTATGGTTTATTGATGATATTTGGTGTTATTTTTACTTGGGTGTACGTCTTTAAAATAGAACAAGTGTCCTTTTGTAATATTGGGGGAAAAGTTGAGAATGTTAAAAAGAGTATTATTTATGGCTTAATGGCTTATATCCCTCTCTTATGTTTACTTCCTGTAATGAAATTATTAACGGGGATTCATATTTCTTTCAACATTACATTAGGTAAAATACTAGTTGCCATTTCTTTCGCAGTACTAGCTGGCATTTATGAAGAATTTCTGTTCAGAGGTGTAATTCAAAACCATTTTATGGAAATAACAAAATACAAGATAAATAAATCGATATGGTTAACATCTATTACTTTTACGTTAACTCACCTATTTTACTTGCCTTTTACAGGCTTTGGGATATATTATATTTTCGTTTTTATAATGGCATTGATACTGAGTTTTTTAAGAGCAAAATGCGATTTGTTGGCGTGTTCCATACTCCATAGTGGGATCGTGTTTATCTTAGTAGTTTTTGTATAAATGGAATTAAATTTTATTCTAAAAACCTTAGGATGAGATTTTTGATGCCAACGCGCAGTTGGAATTCTCAATAAACACTCACTTATAGTGTTTATGCTTATATCATTGACATCATTAAATTTTAGTAACTTCAATGTATTCGACATTTTCTGAGACTTTAACAAGACCAGGTCCGGTTTTTTCAATTGTACCTACAATCCAATTAGAAACTCCATTACTAGCTAATGCATTTGAGAAATCTTCGATCATAGAGGGATAAACAGACATAATCATCCCTCCCGCAGTTTCATGACATTGGCAGTTATCAAAAGCATATCCTAAATCCTCGGAAAGTTCTTTTGCAAGTTTAATATTTGGAACTCTTTCAATTACTGCAGAAAATGGAGAATTTTGAAGCATTTCCTGTGTATGTCCCGCGAGTCCAAATCCTGTTACATCTGACATTGCATGAATGAATGAAAAATCTTCATAGGAATGTATGGTTTTTACAACATTCTGATTTGGAGTCGTCATGATCTTAATAGCCAATCTGATTGATGCTTTTAATTCAGTAATAGAATATTCGTTAAGCATTTCAGGCACATTTTTTAATACTCGATAAGCAGCCATTACGCCTTGGATTCCAATTGGTTTTGTTAATATCAATTTATCACCTTTCTTCACTCCACTTTTAGGTATAATTTTATCCTTTTGAACAAATCCAGACGCCTCACCACCAATTAATGGCCATTCGCTATAAATAGTATGCCCTCCGACTACTTGAGAATTAATCTTGTTTTCCATAAAATTTTTAATTCCTTTAAGAATCCCTTCAGATATTTCATCGGGAGTAGATGTTTGAACTGCCAAAAAAACAAGCATACCGGATATTTCTGGGACATTCATCGCAAAAACATCATTAGTAACGTTACAAGCCGCAATTTCTCCCATGATATCAGGCTCATCTATAATTGGAGTCATAATATCAAGATTTTTAACTAAAACTAATTCACTATTCGGTATTGGTAGTACAGCAGCATCTTCAATATCACCGGTTAAACCTGCTCTCGTTAATAGATTTTCTAAGCTATTTGGTCCAAGTTTGCATGATCATCCATGTATCTTTACTTGTTGAGTTAATCTATAACCTTCACTCTTTTTCATTCTACACCTCATATATTATGTAATTCTTTATTATGAATTTTTTGAATAATTATAATTTAATATATTAATAATTGCTTTTTTATCTTCAGTTTATAATTCAATACAAATTTAAAAATTTAAAATTTCAAAATAATTAAGGTAAAAGAAGATTTATCTTTTTAGCCATTTTTCTTTGAATATTAAATGGATCTTTGTAGTATACTTTGAGATTTATCTCATCAGCACGGGGATCTAACAGATTCTTTCTTACACTTCTATCAATCTTTAAAACATAATTGAATTTAAAAATATTGCCGGTTTTCAGCTCATTTAGATGGAGATACTTGGGAAATGATTCTTTCTTCAGAAATTTAAGATAATTAGGAAATGCTAAAGAAATTTGTAAATCCTTATAATTATAATTAGAGGGATTATTTAATTTAAAGTTTAAATAAATTTTATTGCCAATTGTTTTGATATTTTTAAAAAATAAGAGAGTCTGACTATCTTGAATATATTCTTCAACAACTCTGGAGAAAAGAGTGTCATTTATAATTTTTGCTTTTAATTTTTCTTGTTTTATAAATTTTAGAATCATCTCTTTTAGAAAATCTATTTCTAAGCTCATATACGAAGAAAGTAAATCGAGCTTAATAGGATTCATAATTTTCAAATAATATTTTATTTGAGAGAGAATAAGTTTATCTTCAAATTTTCTATTAAAATAGTGTAATTTGTTGACAATTAATTCCTTGGAATCATTCCACTTATCAAGGTAAGGTCGTACAAATAAATTAAACACGTTATTGTCCAACTCTTTGCCTATAATACTCTCAATTTGATTTTCTGTTTCGCTAATAAAAGTTTGTAATTGATTTGATTTCATATCAATTAATTTCTGTACATTAGAAAACTCATTTTTATTGATAAGGAAGTTTAATTTAGGATGAAATTCTTCAAAATTATCATTAAATTTCCTTATTACTTCAATTCCATGTGATATTACTGAAACTATATGTCCTTGTAGAATTTGCACTGCTATTTCATTATTTATTCCGCTTTTAATATCTGAAAGATTAGAAGTTTCTTGAACATTAAAATAATCATTGACTATTGTATCTTTTACCACTTTAATCTGTCTATCAAAATCATTTAAATATTTTTGAATCTCTATTTTAACAGCAATCCATTTTCTTATCAATTCTTTAAAGATCTCATCGAATTCTAAATTATGAATTAGCAATTCTCTAATATTCACATCTAACCTAAACATATTTTTTCTAATTTGAGTTATATACGCGAATTTTTCATCAGTATCTTTCTCATCATCAGTGATAAAATCGGATAAATCTGTTTCTAAATTAAAATTCAAATTATTACTTTTTACAAAATCAAATTGAGAGCTTAACACATCTATTCTATCATCTAAAATCTTAATTTTATTTTCTAAGGTAGATCTGAAGTTATCTCTTTGTTCTTCACAAATTTCTGAAATAAAACCTTTGATTATACTTAGTTCATCAATGATCTGAACTTTAGTTTCTTCCCACTCTTCTAATAACTCAAATGCTAATCTTTTGAATTCAAAAGTGTTAATAATATTATTAAATTTATTTATCTTCTTTAGAATTTCATCATACCTTGTATTTAATTGGATCTCCGTTTCATTAAACTTAAAATCTTCTATATAAGAATTTAGAATATTTCTAAATTGCGCAGGTATCTTCCGAAACTCTACGATTTTTTCATGAAATGAAGATAACTTATTATCTATTTCCTCTATGTGCTTATCTATATTTTTAAAAGTTTCTTTGATTTTACTAATACATAACATTAATTCTTCCTTGACTTCATAATCTCTTTCTCTCGATAACGCTTTATTAAATTCAATAGCTATCCACACTGCTAACTTGTGATTTTTTAGAATAAAACAGATATTACTTAATAAAGTTATGGTTTTTTTTCTTTCTCTCCAATATTTTGACTCTAAACTATAAAGGATTTTAATAATTTCGTTCTCAATCTCAATTTGATACTCTTCAAACAGTCGCTTAAATACTAAAGCTATTCCTTCTCTTATATTTTCAGAGGGATTCTCTAATTCTTCAAAGATATAGGGAAATATTTCATCAATATGGGTTTGACCTAAATGATACATTGCGTTAATGAGGTTATTACGAAGTTCATGATCGCTTGTATCTAGCGAATTTATTATATTTGACCAAATTTGATCAAAATTATTTTGGGCAATATTAACTAAAGATTCTACTACCTTAAGTTGAATTCTATAATCATTCTTATTTAAAAGTTTAATTAATTTAGGAATTATCGGAATTATTTCTGACGATTTTTCTTTTCCGATTTCACCAAATAACCATATAATTAATTCCTTAACTCGAGGCTTCTCATTATAAAGAAGATTTAATAAAACGTAGAAAATTTTATCTTTAGAAAGAAAATAAGTCCCCAGATTTTTTAAAAGATCGGCAGCTCCTCGCGCTACATCATCATCCTCATCTCTTAAATTTACAATAACCATTGAAAGTAACGGTTCAAGATCCCTGATTTTTGTATAATCTTGATTCAAAATCTTTTTAATGGTTTTCATAACATGGAATTTAACTTTCCAATCATTTTCCATTAATTTTTCATTAAATTCCTCAATCAAATCCTTCAGTTCCTCCGAATCAATGTGTAAGGATAAGATTAAATTTCCCATTAATTTCACAGTAATTCTTCTTACTGAAACATCATGGTCATATAACCTTGCCCTAATTTTATTTAATAATTCCAACATTAGATTAGGACGGAACATAGAAATTTGATATAGAATTTCAACAGATACTAATCTAATCCAAGAATCAGAATCGCTAATAAATTTTTCAATACTTTTAATCGTTTTTAAGGAAATAGCTGGGCTTTTATCACAAACTAAGCTTAATAGACTTAGAGTTTTATAAATGATTTCTTTATTAGACTCAATAGACAAAACTCTAAAGATTTCCTCAGCGGCTTTTAAATGTAAGCCAGCTAAGATCATTTTTTCGATTAACTTGGTATCGAATGTCTGAGTCGTCACGCTTATCAAATAAAGAAATAATTTTATTTACCAAAGAAATTTTGATAATAACATATATAAAAATGTTTTTCAAAAAGAACATGAAAAGTTAGTCTTAAATATATTTTCTTATCAAATCTAACTTATCAATAAAAAAGAGAAAAAAAAAGAAATTTACTCATTTAATTCAATGATAGCTGTGCCAGGAGTGGCAACTCTTTCTCGATACGTTAAAGTACCCTCATCGACTTCTCTAGTTTTAACTAATCCACGTTCAATATCCTTTTCTGTAACATAACCTCTCTCACCAGCCTCAAATTGTTTTACAATATTTCCATCTTTATCTTTTATGTCAACATAAGTAAATGTTGTTTGTGTCATATCAAAATACACTCTTTTTCCATCAATCTTAGTAATCTTTGCTTCCGTGACAAGAAGGTCTCCACATCTTACCATTCCACGCATCTCCACATCTGTTTCAATTAATTTTCCATATTTCCCATATTCTAGAAAATCCTCAAATAATTTGGTTACAAAACCATATGAAAATAATCCATGAGCAATTATTCCCTTTAGTCCTGCCTTCTCGGCTACAACATCGTTTGTGTGAATAGGATTGGTATCCCCACTCCATTTAGCATAATCTCTCAGAAGTTTTCGATCAATTTGATCAAATTCATCTTTAATAATTTGTCCTACTTTTAGATCTGCAATTTTTACCATTTTAATAACCTCCTGGCCTAATGGCCGCGCTAACTACTGGTCTACATACCAACTCATCATTTTGATTCTTTACTTCTACAATTAATTGGGCAAACAAAATCATATTTGCCTCTACCAACCAAACCTTGCCCCATTTTCCTGTTGCTGTAAGTCTATCTCCAGGTCTGATGTCTACACATCCATCCCAGTTATATTTTTGACTCGCATGTAATAGTTTACCAAGATTGAGTATAAAATCGCGTTCTTTCCCATCTTGCACTAGTTTCATGCCAAGGAGTAATGTATAAAGAGATTTTATCGTGTAATGATTCGCAAATGCATGGCACGCTATAACTTCCTCTTCCGAACCTACATATTTAGGATCTTTAATTCCAAACACTTTTGCAAAATTTACTAATGATTTATATCTAACTGTGAGAGAATGAGATCCCGGTATTTCCTTTCCTGAAAGGTTCTCAATTAGGAATTGGGCATTTTTTTTCATTTCTGCTTCATCCATTTTGGATTCACTTAAATTTTTGCTATTTATAATTTTTATTTTAGTTATTGATTTTATATTTAAAATTTAATTTAACAAAATTTTAATATTTATTGAGAAATGATAAAAGAAGATATCTTATCATAATTGTATATCTTTCTTTTTTGTTTAAAACTAGTGAGTATTAAATTACAGTTTTAATTTTTGTGTAAATTTTGTCCCTTTCGTTTATTGTATTGTCAAAATAAGAAACAATTCTATTAGTATCGGAACTTCCGTTTAAAAGAATACAACTAATCCTATAATTATCAATAAGCTGAAACAAATATGAATCAACAGGTTCTGTATGTTGCTTTAGGTCTTCTTTATTGGATTTTGTAATTCCAGTAGAATTGAAATTTTTGAGTTTTTTATACTCTTGGATAGATAATTCTCTTATAACTTCATTACTACTTGTGAATATTCCATCTACATCCTTTATTAAGAAGCATTCGTTTAAACCTAATTTCTTTGCCAAATAAACTGTTATTGAATCAGATGTTACTGACCAACTATGAGGTAGTTCATCTATTTGAAAAAGAAAATCAAAGGGTAAAAAGAGTAAAATTGGATCTTTGCATTCTTTTAACACTCCAAACTCTTTTATACTTTTCATTTCCCTATATTTTTGGCAAATTGCTTCACCATTAGAATTCATAGCATAAATCGCCATCCAATGAGAAAGATCATCTCCAATATCTAATTTTCTATCAAAATTTCTAACAAAATTAGCATAGGAGCCACCACCAGGAACCAAAATGAGTTTATCAATGACTTTCTTATTGTATAAAAGCTTTTTAAATTGATTTAAAGTATGATCCAAATTTTCATGCTTTTCTAAGATCTTACCACCAAGCTTGGCAATTATCGTATTATTTTTCATGTTCTTTTCTTTTTAGTTAGTTGAAAATAGAGAGCACCCGCGACGCCAAATGCTGAGGAACTAATATGATCAGGTATGTTTGTAATATCTTCAAGAGTTACTATATTGTTATATCCCAATTTTTCTAAAGCTTTTCTAATTAAAAATTCGGCAGATAAACCCGTAATAATAAACAAGGATTTACTTTCAAATTCGTTAATAAAATCTTTGTGAATGTTAATAAATGCTTTTAATTCATCTATAATGATTTCAATTTGTTTCTCATAAATGAAGTTTGCAATTAAGTTTAAATCTTCACTCTTGATGGTATCGATATCCATGCAAATTATCCTGGCTAATCGAGCATAACAATCTTCAAGAGATTTTGAACGATTATCTGCTGTATCATTGGTATATTCATCTTCTGTGATGTTTCCTAAAATTCGATGAACATCTGACATTAAGGCAAATTTTTCAAATGAAATTCTAATATTATTTCCCTTATAAGTTACGAAATGAGTGATCGAGGGGATTGTTGCCCTAAGGCCCCCTGTGTAGATTAATTCATGATTCATTAACCTTGAGACATCATTTTTCCCAAAAGCAACCGGAACTGAATTTAATATAGGAATAATATCAATTGTATTTGATCCCGCATCGATTAAAATACAATCAGAAACAAATCTTCCAAGAAATAGAGATGTAGACACCCAATTCGCTGCTGCTACTGCTGAATATTCCGATTTTGCCTTTTCAAAATCAATAAACTCATGATAATTACTAATAAAAAACATCTTGTTTTTATCGAAAACTTTTAATAGGGCAGCTAAAATTGTTAATACCCCCTCTTTCTTAGTTTGGAAGGCATCTGAAAGTTCTGCAGTAATAGTTATCGAAATATAATCTATTTCTTTTAATTTGTAATTATTAATTTCTACAACATTTACCACAATCCTTTTTAGCATTTTAGGTATTTCATTTATTGTTTTTTCCCAGAATGGAAAATATTCTATATATGAATGTGCATCCAAAATTTGCTCGTTATGAATTTTTAGCAACGCAGCTTTAGTATTAGCACCACCAATATCTAACCCTAAAATTATGCAAGGATTCATTATTTTTAGAAATGTGTTGCGTAAGATTTGTTGAAATATCCAAATTTTATTATGGTTAAAAATAATAGATAAATTGATAAATTTTATGTTAAATTGCTTTTACTAATCAGTTATTTTTAGCTGTGTCTCCTTTTAAATATGAAATTATCCATTTTAGTTTTACAATGCGATTAACAGAGATAATCATTGTAAGATCATCCGAACAACTTAGTAAATTATGCCATTTGGCTAAAAATCTATACAATTTAGGAAATTGGTATTTAAGACAGGATTACTTTAATCTTAATAACATGCTCAATTATTATGATTTAGATTTTATTCTCAAGCGAAAAGAAGCATATAGAAATTTACCATCCCAAACATCCCAACAAATACTTAAATTACTATATAGAAATTGGAAATCTTATTTTAAAGGATTTATGGAATATCGAATTGATGTTAAAAAATTTAGAAAAAAACCGAAAATTCCAGGATATAAAAAGAAAAATGGGGAGTCAATTATTTTTTTTACTAATCAACAATGTAAAATTAAGAACGGTTGGTTATATTTTCCAAGAAGAGTTAATCTTGAACCTATTAGAACCCGAATTAAAGAAAAATTAAAGGAAATAAGGATTATTCCCTTAGGAGGGTGTTATAAAGTAGAAATAGTTTATGAAAAAGAAGAACAAGATTTAGGATTAAATAAAGAACATATTTTAGGTATTGATTTAGGATTAAACAATCTCATAACTGCTGTAAATAATAATGGGTGTAGGCCATTTATTATTAAAGGTGGGATTGTGAAATCCATAAACCAGTATTATAACAAAAAAGTCGCATATTTTAGAAGCATTGAAAATAAGAAAGGTAATTTTAGGGATACAAAGAGAATTCAAAAACTACATTTAAAGAGGAATAATAAAATAAACACGATTTTTCACCGAATTTCCAAGAAGGTAATTAAATATTGTATTCAAAATAACATCGGAGCAATTATAATAGGATACAATGGAGGTTGGAAACAGAGGATAAATATCGGAAAAAAGAATAATCAGAACTTTGTCCAAGTTCCTTTCTTGAAATTAATAAAACAAATAAAATACAAAGCTATAATAAAAGGAATTCGCGTTTTTACCGTTGATGAAGCACATACTTCTAAATGCAGTTTTTTGGATAATGAACCAATAGAGAAACACAAAAAATATCGAGGTAAAAGAATTAAAAGAGGATTGTTTAAAACTTCCAACGGGATAATCATCAATGCTGATGTAAACGCAGCATATAATATCATGAAAAAGGTATTCCCAAATTCCGTTTCGGTTGATGGGATAGAGGTATTCGGATTGATGCCACAAATTATTTATCGAACTATATATGATAGTATATTTGAAATAAAATGAAGAGATTTTCAATCATTTTAATGATCTGGTTCTTTATGTTTTTGAAGATATTAAATCATTTGAAATATTAAATTACTTATTAACTAGTTTACTGAAAAGGGAATTTGATTGACCGAAACGCTTACAATTGCTAAGAGTACAATTGATAAAAACTCGATGCAATATAATTGGAAGGGAGATGGAACTAAAGAGAATCCTATTATCATTGATAAAGATGATAATCTCCCTCAAAATATGATATTTAGAACTGAAGACATGCATTTACAAATCAAGAATATTGATATTGGCTTGCTTGTATTTGAAAGATGCCAAAACATAATACTTGAGGAATCTATTCTCTCCATTGTTAAACTAAAGACATGCAGTAATATTATCATAAGAGAGAATCTAATAAAGGATATTAAGCTTTTATTCTCCGAAGATTTGGTAATAGAAAATAACCGTTTCTATTCATTTTCAAATTTTCGCCTCTTTACCTTACTAATGTTTATCTTTGCATCAATTTCTGGGGCGGTGTTTTTCCTAAGTTATATTGAACTTCTTTATTTCCTAAGAGAGTTGACCTTTCCAGTTCTAATATTATGCGCTGTCTTATTTTTTCTTGATATTAAAAAGAAAAGAAATAAGATCCTCATTAGTAAAAAATTTAGAGATAATGAATTTATTGAGTTAAAAAAAGAAAAATGATTTTAAATAAGTTTTACTTCGTTTTTCTTCTAATTTTATTTCAAAATTAAATTTAGGATTAATAAAAAAAAAGGTATTTATTTTATTTGATGAGTATAATATCCGTGTAGACCTAGCCATGCCATTAATGAGAAAAATGCCATCCATTCTGAAAAACAGGCTATTTCTCTTAAGAAACCAGTTACTAATACCAAAATTTCTAAGCTTAGGAAAGTAAAATAAACTACAACAACTAAGATACTAACAAATGGCAAGTACTTTGGTATTTTTTCTGCTTCTAACTCCATTTTAAAGAAGATAGATTGTCCGATTACAACTCCAATAAAATAGGTAAAAGCTCCAATCAGATGGAATGTGCGTGAAGTATCATGTGGGTTGATGGCTATGATTATTGAACCAATTGCACCGATCACTATTAAATATAGGGTTATTTTTATATATTTCTCATTAACACCCCTTTTTGCCAATAATCCAAGCATGTAGAGCCCTATTAATACTCGTAGAGGTGAAGCTATTATCATATTGACACTCCAAAATATCACTGAACCACTTGTAGAAGCACCTAGATCACTAACATAGTGAGTAAATAAACTATAATTGGGATCATTATATAAGATTACTGAGATAAGGTGAAATGTCAATACCCAAACTACTGTTAGAAGCGCCACATAACTTCCAGGGAATTTTTCATAAAATCTTTCTAATTTTTCCATTTTCATCATTTATTTGTTTTTTTTTAATTGAGCAAAGCTCATTTATTGTTACTAAAAAATGTAGATCATATATAAAGTTTATGAGTAATGCTCACTTATTGATAAATATGGAACAAAAGAAATTTATCAGAAATAAGGAGGAAAAAATAGAGATTATTTATGAAACCTTTTTAAATCTCCTAAAAGATAAAGGATATAATAATTTAAGTACAAATCATATAGCAGAAATAGCCCCAATTAGTCTTGGGACAATATATCGATATTTTCCAGAAGGGAAAGCTGCAATAATCAAGGGATACTTTGAGCATATAAAAGAAAAAATAATTGATGAGGAATTTTTTGAGCTGGCAAGTGAAAATGATTTGTCCAAACTGTTTAAACTTATAATTTCTAAACATTTAAAGGTCTATCGTAATAATCTAGAAGCCTTTTTAGCTTATGAACAGGCACTTTTATCAAATAAAGAATTATTCAAGAATCATAGGATATCTGTGTATGAGTTTGCAAAAGAGACTGTGAAAAAATTGAGAGAGGGAAATGAGGCTTATCGTAACTTACCTGAAGAGCGATTCATTGAGAGTTTTTTATTAATTTATAACCTTATAGAGGCCATTACTCACCGTCATTTAGCCATTATACCCATGTTTAAGTCGGATGATGAAATAATAAAATTTCTTACGAAATTAGTAATGTTTTCAATACAATATTTACGAGATTCTTCTTAGATTTAAATAAGAATTAGAAAAAAGAATAATTTGTTATATACTCCACAAAGAGCTGGAAAAGACTGAAAAGGATGAGTTTCTTTTAATTATCGAGCACGATCTCGAAAAAGTGCAAGTATAATTTAGTTTTTCTCAGGTGTTTGAGCATACTAATCCCGGTGTATGTTTAAAATGGGAAATAAATAAGATAAAACAATTCAAAATTATTGGAAACAATAAGAGAAAGACGAATTGAATATTTTTGAGAACTATATTTGATCACTTTTTTATAAATTTTATCGGTAATTCTTTTTTTAATTTTTTTTTTTAAATGATTGGGACATGTGATAGATTATTAGAAAATATGTAAGGTGAATAATGGAAGTGAGCGCAATTAAACGGATCTATCAGTCAATTGAAAAGATTATGCCTAGTTTGGGTAACTTATTTGAATTTGACTATATTCAGGAGAAGCCTGAAATTACTATTGTAAATTTCTGTGACGAGTATAGCTATTTTTTATTCGGTTCGAAAGAAAAACAAGTTCTCTTGAAATTGAATCGAAAGACAATTCAAAAATTAAAAAAAAAATTACAGAAAAACGAAACAGAAGAACGAAAGAATGAAGAGATTTATTTAAAATTTAAAGCTGTCCTGAATCAATTAAAACGAATCAATTATTCGTTGGAACATTTAATAGAAGAAAAAGTCAAGTCAAGCTTACTTTCAGCAAGTAAAGAAGAAATTCAACTAAAGGAACAGAAAATCATGTTACTTCTGGACCAAAAAAAACAGATTCAAACTGATCTAATGGTATGGATGGACTTTTTAATTGAAGATGGAATGATTTAAGTAGGACAATTTGCTTGATTCCTCTTTAAATTCCGCTTTCTCGATATTTTAAGAATATAGAGAGGGATTCAATTTTTTCCTTAGTCGGATGATGAATTAATAAAATTTCTTAAGAAATTTGTAATGTTTTCTATTCAATATTTGAAAAATTTATCTTAGATTTAAATTATAAAAATAAACAACTAAAAAAAAATTTGAAAGAAAATTATTTTTTTTTTTGTCTTTCCTTTTGTCTTTCCTTTCGTTGTTCTTTTATCAACTTTTTAATTGTTGCTGAATCAAACTCTTTCATTTCTTCTAGTTTTCCTATAACTTCGTCAAGTTTGTTTTTGGAATACTCTAAGTTTTTTTGTTTCTTTTCTATTTTTGATAAACGAAATTTTAAATTTGATCTAACCCCCCGAAAATAATCTAATGCATCTTCTTTTGATTTACATCTGTCAATATTTCTGAGCATCCGCTTTAATGGCTTTTCTCTGAAAAAAGGGTTATTAAAGTGTTCAGGCGGAGCCATATCTGACATAAGTGCAAAATGATTTGCCCATTTTTCTTTCAGCATCTCAAAATATTCCTTTCCCTTATTAGAAATTGTATAAAACTTATGAGCTCTACCATTAATCACTGTTTCTCTATATTCTAAATATTCCATTGTTTCGAGTTCATTTAATATTTTTAAGATTGTTCCCCTCGGAAAATGGTATTTTTCTTGAAGTTGATACCCCGTTATTCCTTCGGGTAAATCAGATATTACCATTAAGATAATAAAGTGCTTTATTTCCTTAAATGATTCAAGAGTCATAGGTAAAGGGGGACCAAAAGGAGGGTGCGTAAATGGATGTGGGGGGCCAAAGGGAGGCGGGGGCGGATAGGGGGGAGGGTAAGATCCATGAGGAGGGCGTTTTTGAAAATGCATGTGATCCATAGGGAATAACATATGATTATTATCGAATTTAGGATACATGGAATCATGTTCCTCGTAGTGGTTTGAACCAAAATTAGTTCTATTATCTTTAGACATTCAATATCACCATTATTATTTTTTTCATTAAATTTTAGAATTTTTTATATGACTAATTTAGACATATATATATTATAATAAATACTCATATTTAAATGTGTCTGTTTTAGACATGTGACAATTAGTTGTCTGACTAACTCTTTTATCTTTAAAATAAATAAAGAACAAAAAAAGTTCTATTAGACATTAGATAAATTTCCTCTTTAAAAATAAGACAATATCGTTTAAATTTTCTCCCGTTAATGCATTAGTTAAAAAAAAAGCCCTCCTCATTTAATTCTAAATGTTCTTTGAGGTAATCAATTTATAAATAGATTTTTTCATTATTTATCCATCCCATTCATCAAATAATGCTATTAAAAAAATAATTTCTGAAATAAGTAGAAAGAAAACTGCTAATATACTAAGAGGGATGATGGGTAAAGAAAAAATAAGATATACCAATATAATAATTGCACAACATATTATTCCAGTAATAAAAAAAAAGTATGCCATATTGAACAGTGTTTTTGACTTTAATAGATAATCGTTCTCAGTCAAAAGAGACTTTCGAATTAAAAAAAAAATTAACAATAATACACATAAAAGTATCCATGATGCGAATCCGATATAAAAACCTAAATCTAAACCATATGCGTGGCAATGAGAAGGAGGATTACTGACCATAAGATAAACATAGTAAAGGTGTAGAAAGATTAAAAGGCATTCTATTAGTCCAGCAATTAAAAATTCATTTATTTTGTTTTTAAATAAGAATAGCAATATAAAGATAATTGGTAATAAGCTTATCCAGAAGGTTATTATATTAAAACCTAGGATTCTACCCATTGCATATCCGATTTGACCTTTATAAACGAATATACAGCAGTAGCTAATATATCCCATACTCCCTGAGAGGAGATAGATAAGAATAAACGTAATATAAATAAATACAAATATTTTATTTCTTGATTTTTCCATTTTTATATTATAATTCTACATGGTCATTAAAATATTTTCTTGAGCATAACCGAAAAAGAAGTCTATGAGTGTAATATAAAATAAAGGTCATTTCTCCTATTTCTAATTATAAAATTAAATTATTACTAATCTCAAACATATCGTTTTTCTATATATCTGATAATCTTAATCAAATCTTCTCCTGTTAAGGCATTAGTCATAAATAAAGGTTCCTCCCTCATATTTATTTTCTCTTTTAAATATTCAATTTCAGATGAACTAGCTAAGTCTTTTTTATTAAATACAATGATTAATTCAATTTTTCCTTCTTTTGTAAAGTTTTCTTTAATCTCATAGTATAATTCGATTTGTGAATTTATTGAATAGCCACAGGCTGGTGTAGGATCAAATACAAATAATATTAAATCTGAAATTAATCTTAAAGCCAGTATTGCTTGTAGTTCGATATTATTTCTTTTTGCCATCGGGCGATCGAGAATTCCCGGTGAATCAATGATTTGTAACTTAATGGTATCAAATCTTCTTTTAATTTCTATATGTCCTAAATTCAATTTTTTTGTAGTAAATGGATATTCCTGTACATCAATCTTTTTATTAGTAGATATTCCTTTCACAATACTACTTTTACCTACATTAGGGTATCCTGCTACTACAATACAAGGCAATGCATCATCAATTGAAGGAATCTCTCTAAGTCGCCCTCTGATGTTATTCAAATATACTAAATTTTTCTTTTGCTTGTTCATTATTGAAGAAATTCTTCCAAAGGCAGACCTTCTTAGAGAATCCCCTTCTTTGGGTGCTTCAATCTTATTTAACTTCTTGAGATGTTCACGTTCAATTTGACTCAAAACAGGTAAAATTCCATTTAATTTACCAAGAGTTAGTTTTAGCTCATCAGTGTTCAGCAAAACTGAAGCCAGTTCTCTATAAAAATCAGGAAGCTCATCAAGCATGGGGACCATTTTGATGATATTTAAAATTCTGTCAATTAATTCTTTTATTGCAACTTTTATTCTCATTGTTTCTTTCTTTTTCGCTTTTATGATAATTGGAGCGTTTTTAGAAACTTTCGCTGAACTCTTCATTGCTCTACTAAATGCAATATCTAATAACTCTTGTGAAGAAGGAACATGATAAAATTCATTGAACGGGTTTTTCATAATTTTAAATATTGTAAAATATAAATGTGATAATAATTCTAAGGAACCGTAAAATATTACGTTTTTGGTTATTATTGAATTTTTAAATAACAATAAATCAAAATAATAGTAAGAAAGTTATTTCATCTAAAAAATTTTTTGGGATAAATTAATATGACTGAAACTAAAGAAGTTTTGTCTAAAAGATCTTTAATAACAATTGGATCGTTATTTTTTTTACTTTTTCTTATAGGAACAATATTATTAGTTTTGGATTATAATGAAGCGCTATACATAGAAAATTCTATTGTCCAATTAATCTTTGAAATGATTACATTTACAGGAAACGGATTATTCTTAATTCTAACCATCGCAGTTTTTAATTTTGTTTATGACAAGCGATTCGCTAAAAATTTCTTTATAATGTGGATTTTTTCTGGAGGTATTAATTCTATGCTCAAGGACATAATTAAAGAACCACGACCAGAAACTAATATTACTAAAGCAGCTGACCGGGGATATAGCTCTTCAGGATATGGGTTTCCTTCAGGACATGCCCAAGTCGCAGCAGCCAACTGGGGGCTTACAGCCTACGAGTTTAAAGATAAAGCACGACCCAATCTTATTCCTGAAATCTTTTCAGTTTTTATATTTCTTGTAGCAATATCTAGGGCTATAATAGGGGTTCATAGCCTTAAGCAAATTGTGTGGGGTCTTTTAATAGGGATAGTAATTTTAATTGCTTTTTTATATTTAGAACCAATTATTTCGCAAAAATTCAATAGGCTAGGGGTATCAATGAGGGTTGTTCTAGCAATAATAATCTCTCTTTTATATGCTATCTTAGGCACATTACTATTTCCTGAATTTTCAGGGTATGGGGTAAATCTATATGCTGTATCAGGAGGCTCTTTATTTGGATTATCGGTAGGCTATATTTTAGAAGGAGAATATGTAAATTATGAACCTTCGGAGTTAACTACAAAGCAAAGGGTAATTAATCTCGTAATAGGGATCGCCATTTTAATGATTTTCTTGATTTTTATCTATGGATTGATTGTGGGCACTGATATACTTCTTTTTATACAAAATGCAATACTATCATTTATAATTACTTTTCTGATGCCTTTATTTTTTACTAAAATTAACCGAAGTTAATTCTTTTTTTTTTTGTTTAATTTAAAAATTTAGATTTTGGATTTTAAATCATCGATCTTGTTCTTAAGTTCAAATTTTTCACCAGATAAATCTAATTTGTCAGGAGGTATGGAATTATAAAGTTCTAAGATATATTGATAACGATTTAAAGCTCTTTGGTACAGCTTCGCATTTTCTTCTTTTTTAGCTTTTTCTAATAATAATCGTACCTTATCAATAGTAATTTTGACATCAGAGGGAATATTCTTAAATTTGGCAGATTTAAGTTCGTCTTTTTGTTTTTTCTCATCTAAAAGAGTATCCACTCGTTTTTGAAAGTGTTCTTCCTGTTCTTGCCTCTTCTGCATTTGAGAGCTTTTCTTTTTAAAATATTCTTCTTCGTAGATTTCTATATGCTTTACTTCTTGGTATAAAATATCAACTTGATCAAACCAGCCTAATTCTTTGAAGATATTAATTGCCTCCCTATAAAAACCCTTAGCCTCTTTAAATTTTTTATTTTCGATTGCCATTTTGGCGCGATCCAATGCATTTTCCCCTTCTTTCATTAAAATTTCTTTGTTTTTTTCTTTTTCTGCATCAATCCTGGATTCTTCTTGACGAGCTTGTATTTCTTGTTTTTTGAGGTTTTCTCTTTCTTTAATTTTTTGATCTTGAGATCGTCTAAATTCTGTTTCCTTTTCTCTCTTAATCATTTGTTCACGTATCCTTGCTCTTCTTAATTCTGCCTCTGAAAGAAAGTCTTTTCGATTATCTAATGATTTTTTTTCTTGAGGCTCTATTTCTTCTATATCTTTATTAGCGGTGATTTCTTCTTTCTTCTGTACCTGATTTATCATTCCTTTAATCTCAGTAGCTGGTTTTTTATTTGTTCTTTGTTCATATTCAATCACCCTCTTTATTTGAGCAAGTTGTTTTTCAATAATATTAACTTTTCCCATATAATTTAGCTGAATATATATATCTCTTGCTTTTTCAAAAAGTGGTTTTGAAGTTTGATAATTTTTCTTTTTTAGTTCAACTTTAGCCTGTTTTTCTAATTCTTCAGCTTCGACTTCAGACTTTAACACTTACATCACTAAGGTAAATTAATTGATATATTTTAGATAGAAATTTTAGAAAAAATAATATCCCTATAAATTTGAAATATAAATATACTACTCTAATTTAAAATTTGATAAAATGAAAAATTGTGAATTATTAATTTATGGAAGATTAAATATTGGATTTAGAAAAGAAACCATAATTTTGCCTAATTTGATAAAAATTAAATATTATGATTATTTAATCATACTAACATGATTATGAGACGATTAAAAAGTTTGAAAACTCAAACAAAGGATAAAACCCTTAAGAAGGGGAAGTATTATAGCATGTGCTATATACAATAATCCATTAAAAATTCGTCTCTGTTGATTTCTCTCATTCTTTTGATATTCTTTTGATTCTTTGCTTTTTACTGGGAGAGACGACTTTCATTAGGATTTGAACTTTATAATTTGTTGAGGTTTTAATAAGATTTTGTAGAAAAATCGAGAAAATATGATTTAGTCTAATTTAGATTAAGGAAATTCACGATTAAAGCAAAAAATTTAAATAATATAATGTACTATAATAATATTGATTATGAATAGAATAAAAATTGGTATATTAGGCGCTACCGGGATTGTTGGTACAAATTACATCAAATTATTACAAGAACATCCTTGGTTTGAAATAGTAGATCTAGCGGCATCACCACGATCAGCAGGAAAAACATATGAAGAAGCAGTTAAAGTAAAATGGCATATGACTATACCTATCCCTGAAGATTTAAAGAACAAGATTGTAAGAGACGTTCAAGACTTCAATTCAATAGCTTCAGAACTTAGTTTTGTATTTTCAGCAATTAATATGCCGAAAAAAGAACAAATTAAAGAAGTAGAATTCGAATATGCTAAAAGAGGTATACCAGTAATAAGCAATAATTCCGCACATAGGTGGACGCCAGATGTCCCAATGATTATAGGTGAAATTAATTCAGAACATGTGAATGTGATTCCAATACAGCAAAAAAATAGAGGTTATGATAAGGGATTTATTGCTGTAAAACCAAATTGTTCACTTCAGAGCTATTTAACTCCAATATTTGCACTCGAGAAAGCAGGTTATAAAGTTGATAAAATCATTGTTACCACACTTCAAGCGGTCTCTGGAGCGGGATACCCGGGTGTTTCATCGTTAGATATGATTGATAATATTGTTCCCTATGTTGGAGGAGAAGAGGAAAAAACCGAAAAAGAACCATCAAAAATTTTAGGAAGTGTGGGAGAAACAGGAATTGTACCAGATGAGTCTATTCAAATTAGTGCAACTTGTACTAGAGTCCCTGTTACCGATGGGCATACTGCCAGTGTAAATGTAAAGTTTAAAGATAAAATTCCTTCTCAAGAAGAAATAATTAAGATTTGGACTGAATTTAAAGCAGAACCTCAAAAATTAAATTTACCATATGCTCCCTCACAACCTATAATTTATCTTGACAATATAGATCGACCACAACCTAGAAAAGATAGAGACAATGATAAAGGAATGGCAGTAACAGTTGGCAGATTAAGAAAAGATAATGTATTTGATTATAAGTTTTTGTCTCTCAGTCATAATACTATTAGAGGAGCAGCAGGAGGTTCATTATTGACAGCAGAACTATTAAAGGCGAAAGGATTTTTAACATAATCAATAATTTATCTCCCAAATTTAAATATAAACAATCCTTTACCTAAAGCTTTTTAATACAGAAGTTAATATTATATACTAAATCAAATATTGTTATTTTTAAAGAAGTACAATTTATTTAACTATACAAAAAATCAAGGAGGATTTTTAAATGACCTTAGAACAAATTTTAATTGGGGTTTTTATAATTATAGGAATTATAATGATTATTGTTGGTCTTATTTTAGGATTTACTGGTGCGATATTAATTATTTATGCTGTTTTCTTGGTAATAGGCGGTATAGCTTTAATAGTGATAACCATAGTCATTGCTTTTATATTAATCTGAACAGAATTTTTTTTTTTATTTTTATTTTTTCCTTCTTTAATACAATATTTATAATGGTTCTAAATTACTTAACTATAGGGATTTAGGTAATATTAAAATTCATGCTTATCAATTAAAACAGGTAGAACCATTTTGAAAAAGCTTTTCATCCCTCTCTCTTTAATATACTTAAACTGGGGGATTTGAGGGTACATATTAAGGTAATATTCTTTTTTTAATAGATTAAATACCTTAAATTTAGAAAAAAGCTTGAATTTAGCTAGATCAGAACTAAAATTCCCAATAATCTTATGCAATAAAAATTTATCGATGTTAATAACAGCCGAAACATACCCATATTTTTCCGACACTTTAGCTCGAATTACATCCAAAGAATTAATCTTATGCTCTGAAAAGAGTTCTTGCTTTTTGATTGATATAACTTTACTTAGTTTTCTATTTTCAATTTCAAATAAAACAGCAAATTTGAAAGTATTTTTTATATATTCAACTTTATTAAAATTCTTTTTATCTATTGAGGTTGTTATAATCAAAACTTTCGAATTTAAGCCAAAATTGGAATGTAATGAATTAAAAAATAACTGTGGTATTGCCCAATGTGATAATTTTTTAAGATTTAGGTTAAATCGAAAGAGTCTTACCATAAACCGAAAGAAACTATTATAAATTTGCGGTCTTGGTATCACATACCACTTATTTTCAAAATTCCGTATGCCATATAAGATTTTCTGAAATATTAATTGTAATTTTTCTAATTTTAGGGGAAATTCTAATTCAAATATATCTAACAAGAGTGCGATTGCATCATTTTGATTGAAAGAATAGACTGTATCTGATTCAACTGTTTGTTTAATGATATTTAATTTATCTGGAATGTCTAATTTCTCCATCCCGATTCCTAATTTTTCAGGTGTAAAAAGCTTAATAAAGGAGTTAGAACCTTTTGATCTTGGCTTTTCTGTGTGTGCCTTTAAGATAAAAGGTTGCTTATTTGTATTAAATAAGATTGATATCTTATACTTAGGTAATAAATTATGGAAGAAGGTAATAATCTCAGAAATTTTGATTCCATTTAATAATGTAATATTCCCTTTTATAAAATTATAGAAGTTAGGGGTTGGATAAATATAAAACAAATCATTCTCTAATAATTCTTCTAGTAATCCCATTAACCTTGGAATAAAGCTAAAATTTGATATACTCTCGATTAAATCACAATGCTGATTTAATAACTCAATTGCTTTTTGCTTAAAAATACGTATTGTTGAGATTCTTACGCCCTTTGTTTTCACTATAGCAAGTTGTATCTTATTAAAGAATTCATCTATATTTTTCAGATCTTCCTCTTGAAGTATAATTAATTCATTGGATAATTTTAGATAGGATTGATGTATACCTGCTTTTTGTGTTTCAAACAGATATACACTTAAAATCTCTTTTTTTTCATCAGAGATAATAATATCAAGAATATTTTGTTGGTCGTTTACAAATTTGGGGTAAAGAATTTCAAAGAGATAATATAATAAATACGCATCAATATTTACGGGAGTTAATGGAATTCTAACTAATTCCTTTATTTTTGAAGGATCATCTAAGATTTGAATATTAGAATTATTTGCAATAATTTTTAACCAATTTGATTTAAACTTAGGATTAAACATGATTTATAATCCTCCCCATATTTTTAGTTTCTCATTGATTTTTTTATTTCTATATAATTTGAGCAAGTTTTGAAATAAGTAAAGTGATGGCACATTACTTTTTCTGTAGTATTTAATCAATAAATCAATGCAGTCAAAGATGTTAGGAGGATTTCCGGGTAATTTAAGAATTTTAACATTTTTCTTTAGTTTCGTGCTCTTGATGGCACTATCACCAAAAATTATTACATTACTTAAATTCTCTGGCACGGGAGGATTGTCTCCTATAAGAAATGAAGTCTTAGATATGTACTTGACATCTTTTATCATATGTGTTTTTAAAAGATTTAGAAAATGATAAGCTTGTTCAAAATCTCCTAAACTTATGTTACCGGTTTTAATCGAAAAATTTGGAAGAATAATATCCTCTAATCTTGATACACATTCTTGAATATTGATCTTTATCTCATTAAGATTCTCTCCAATAACTTGTATTTTAGATATATCATATATTCCTAAATTTCTGTTCCTCGCTTCTCTAAGTAAGAGATTTTGGTCAACATTATAACTTAATAAGGTGGAAGTAATTGTATCAACAGCAACAGCATCATTTCCTATAACCATTAATCCAGTCTTCTTTAATTTTGAATCCTTATATATATAGGGGCCAGCCCCCTCTAAAATATAAAATAAATCATTAATAATTAAATCTGGTTTTCTTACTGTGAATACATCTATTACGTTTTGTATTAAATCCTTTAAATTTTTACTTTTAAGTACATTTAATTGAGACTTGTTAATGGATAATGAGTAAGAATTAAGAATAGACAATCTAAGCTTAAAAATTGGATCCACATTTACTTGATTTACAGAAATAAATTTATCTGAATCTAAAATTATTTTATGAACTTCAAATTTTTCATCATTTACATTAATTTGAGAAAAATTTTGAGTTTTAATTATTTTTAAATCTTTTTTTTTTATATCTTTAAGGAAATAATAATTACTGTAATCTAAAAACACTAATTCTGCTCCAATTTTTAAGAAATAACTATTAAGACCAATCAAATCAGATATTAATTTAATCGTGAGTCCTTTTAACGGATAACTTCCAACATATATTTTTTTAGCTCCCGCTTTATGACAAGTATCAATAATTGCTTCAAGAGTGTCCATATTAGTGTTTACGGGAAAACCTTGGGGCAGTGTTAGATTGAATTTAATAAAAACTTGATCGCCATCTCTAATATAATTGGTAATCCCTCCAAGCTTTTCTATGCCTCTAAAAACGCACTCCTTAGGAGAAGCTTCTTTACTTATGACAACACTTGTAACTTTTGACTTTGACGGTTCCATAGTAATAGACTTCCATGGATAATTGATTTATTAATTAATACATTTTTATAATATTATAATTTTAATGTTAAATTAAATTAAACCTTTAGCGATGGTATTAAAAATCTTAAAAAAAAATATAATAAAAATTCAAATTACTCAATCAGACATTAATTTTCCTTTAAACGTAGTTGGAATCGATCTCGGACAAACTCTTACAAAAATCGCATATCTTGAAAAAGAAAATGAATTGAACCTATTAATGTTATCAACCAATTTAGATTATAAGAAAATATGTGAGTTTTTAGAATCAGTTCTTATAAACAATAAGAGGATTAATTTTACAGGAGGGAGAGCTTTTACTTTTCATGAAATATTCTTGAAAAAAACAGAATCAAAACTGCTAAATGAATTTCAATCAAACGCTAAAGGAATAGAGGCTTTATATTTATTAAATAAAAAAAAGGTTTTACCTAATTCTTTAATAATAAACATCGGAACAGGAACTTTCGTACTTTTAAAGAAACAAGAATTTAAACATTTAGGAGGATCTGCACTCGGAGGAGGATTTTTTATGGGATTTATTAAATTGTTATATGATATGGATGATTATCAGGAAGCAATTAAATTAGCAGAAAAAGGGGATAGATATAATATTGATCTAAAGGTTTCTGATATATATGCGCCAAAAGATCACAGAGTAAATTTAGTTTTTAGAGAATTTACTGCTGCCTCGTTTGGAAAGATTGAGCAGATTCTTGATACTAAATCTGTTAAGAAGAAAGATGTGATAAATTCTCTTATCTGTTTAATTGGTGAGAATATAGGTTCCACAGCAAATTTGATGGCAAAGAATCATGATATAAATTCTATCATTTTTTGTGGGGGATTTTTGAGAGATAATAAGATCTTACAAAGAATTTTTTCGGCTATATGTGGAATAAATAAAAATAAAGCAATATTTTTAAGAAATTCAGAATTCTGTGGAGCAATTGGGGCGCTTTTAAGTTGAATTTAAGATGGGATATTAATAAAAAGATTTAGTTAAATTCATTATCAATAAGTTTGACAAATTCTAAGCATATTTCAAGAAAGGTCATTTGTATTTCCTTTTTGATATTTTCGGGTGTATCATCAGGAGAATGCCAATGGGGAGCTTTATTTTTTCCTTTTTCTGTACCCATTATTACTGCAGCTTTATATCCCTTATGAATATAGCGACAAGCATCGCTGGATCCTATAATTAATCTCCCAGTTCTTAGAGGTAGTAAATCTGGATTATCTTTCTTAATTTTAGCATGAACACTTTGAATTTTTTCAATTATTTCCTTATCATAAACTGCCTTATGCATATCTTTTAAAACGGCGAGAATCTCTTCTCCATCCCCGCATTCTTCCAAAATTAGAGCATAAGCATTATCTAATATTCCTAACTTTCCATATTTTTCTACAAAAGCTTTAGCTCCTTTATCTCCCACTTCTTCACTTCCTTGAGATCCCACCCAGACTTCCACATTTTTCGGTCTATTTTGGCTTAAATATTTACCAACTGCTGCGGCTACTGCACTCGCAGCTAGATTATCATTTGCTCCAGGGACAACAGTTTTACCTAAAAATCCTCGTACGACCCAAATAAATAGAGGATATATAACAATAAGCGGAATGAAATAAAATAAATCAATTATAGTAAAAGAAAAAAATCCC
The DNA here is from genome assembly GCA_019058445.1 of Promethearchaeota archaeon. Lineage (GTDB taxonomy): Archaea > Asgardarchaeota > Lokiarchaeia > Sigyniarchaeales > SOKP01 > LW40-45. The sequence goes on from JAHPZA010000010.1 coordinate 487,303, forward strand.
CATCCTATTAAAACAATCGTCGGTCCATAAAATATTTGTGCTAGAAACTTCCAAATTGAAAAAATAATGGTATGAAACAAAAAATATATTCCAAGTATAATTTTTATAAGGGGAGGCTTCTTCTTATACGTAGCGATTTTCATTTGTTTAGCGCTATCGCTATGACCTTCAAAAATTATACGGAATTTAACATCCCCCTTTGGTTTTATTATTCCGAATACATTACTAGAAGTTCCCTTTTTAAAAAGAATTTTAATCCATTCTTTCATCAAAACAAGCTCAGTATAGAGAACAAAAAGTCCAAAAAAAATAAAAATAGAAGATAAAATAGGAAAAGGAAACACTAACGGCATAAATATTACCGAAATAGCACACAGAGTTCCAGCTACCTTTAATAGCCCTTGTGGATAAAGTGAGGGATAAGTTTCAAATTCATCTATAAAAGTTTCGTTACAAAATTTCTCTAACTCTCCTTTAATCCACAAGTTTGCATCTTTTTCTGCCTTACTACAGGAATATCTTGGCCCAAACTTTTTACAAATCGTATTAACAAAATTATACATATAATCAGAATATGTATTATCAATTCTCATAAAGATCCTTTACCTCGTTTAAAGATTTATTAGTAAAATGTATGAAGTTTGATGCGTCGTTATATTTATATTTTGTCTTGAGAAGCTAGTAATTTAGGTCAATTTATAGCAAGTTTTATATATTAGTGTGCCCATGGAGACTTCTAATCATCGTAATAATTATAAATTAACCTCATAGAAACACTATAATGGGCACATTAATAGTAGGTTTTTAGAGCTATTAATTTTTATTGGTTAAAAAATAAAAAAAAAGGGAATTAAAAGAAAAAATGATTTTATTCTGCTACAGCATGCTTACCTAATAAATCATCATTTGATTTACCTAGTCTAATTGCTAACTCAGCAATAATAGCATCCAGATATGTAAATGCAACTTGTTCAAAAGCAGTTCCCTCAGGAGTTAGAATGGCCGTATCATCCCCTTCTTCAATAGCACGGTCTCTTTTACTCCTTCCTTTTAATTTGATGGTGATATCACCCATTCGACCAATTGTTGTTTCAGGATGAGATGTTATACATACAATTCCATAGGGTTTTATCTTATTTACATAGCTATTTAACATACTTACTACAATTTCAGTCGTTCCTGAACCTGATAGAACGATTAAAATATCTTTCTCACGCATAGCGGGATTACTAGTCAAATTGGTAATCATGTACGGTCCAGCGCCTAAATGAACCAATCTTGTAGCGAAACATTGTAAAATAAATGCACTCCTGCCAGATGCTAACAAGAAAAACCGCCTTTTATTAAGAATCGCATCATGCATTAGTTCTATAAACTTTTGAGTATGTTGAAAATATTTAGGTTTATTGAGATGCGTCATATTATCTTGGAGATTTTTCATTATGAGTTCCATGGATTCAAATAGAATTTTTCTTGCCTTTCCATTTACCTTCTGATTTTCCTCAACCATCATTTTAAATATTTGATATTTTTTTAGGGTATATTACTAGTAAGTTAAATTTTAAAAAATAAGTTTGGGTATAGTTTAATTTTGAGTTTTTTATTTTTAAATACTAATATTAAGGGATTACTTATATTTCGAGAGCTTAATGATATTCTAACTCCGTTTTTTATTGGATTATAATATTGTTATTTTACCTTTCTTAGTTTTTTATAACCGCCAATTATAAGTGGTGGAGCTCTTTCAGCTTCATAGCTCTTTCCATCGGGATACGAGGGTTGAGTAGTATCTTTAAAGAGTGTCCCACAACCGAAAAAGGACCTGCCAGGATATTCAAAAAATTTTAAAATTCTCCCTGGAATCTTTTGGAGTGCTTTCGCTAGAGTTATATAAACAGAAACATCCTTATACAACTGAATAGGATCAATTTTATCCCAAGTATCCTCTGTAGTGAGCATTAAATCACTCATAACTTGCATACACATGCATGGAACTCCGATATTATCAAATGGTCCCATTTCGCATAATGTCCATATCCGATTTATAGGAAGTACAAACGGCATTCTTCTATTTTTTAGCATTGAAAAATAGGTTAGAATATAGATTATAAAATTATCTGATGTCAAACCTAATCTCATGGGAAACTTTTTTCTGCTAATTTTTTTACGTTCTACATAAATTGGGGCAGATATATGGTCCATCCATAGCATAGCTACCAAATTTGGCATAAAATCTTTATATTTTTCTATAAAACAAAGCGAAGATATATTGCAATTCAACCACACATGAGAGCCTGAAAATAAAAAGAGCATAGTCTTAGGTCTCTTTTTTATAGGGAGTTCTGAGAATTTACGGGCTAGTTCAAGTTCTCCGACAACTCCTACAGTATCACATATAGCCCCATCAAATGTAGAACAATAATGGGAATCAATTACTATCGTTTCCTTTTTGAGGCCAGGTAGGAGTCCTACAACAGTCCATACAGTGGAAACCTTTCTCTTTCCGTTAATATGTAATTGAGCTTTTACTTCTCCTTTTGAAAGCAGATCTTTGACGCATAGCGCATCTTTTCTACCAATATGGAGTACAGGCAACATAAATTGTCTATCTTCTCCAATTTCTGCTGGTCCCGGAATATTACTTCCACCAGTAGGATTAATCCCAGGTTCAAGTATTTTAAGTGAATTTCCTGGAGTATCTAAGAAATATCCCACCATACCTGCTGCTCCATGTGTCCAAGCAAGGTCATAAGAAGCGAGCAGTGGATATCGTTTTTTAAATCCACAAGGCCCTTCATGGTCAGTTAATTTTCCCCAATTTATTAAAACAATTTTTCCTTTCACATCTTTCCCTTTATAATCTTTATTAGTTCCTCTACCCACATCAATTAACTCTGCGTTTACCGTTCCAAATCCCACATTATTCTGAGGACTTGAGATCATAATTTTCTTTTCTGGTGATTCTATACGAAATTCCCAATCTTGGTGAAATACACCATTAAAATTAATAGGTTCGAGCCATGTCTTCAGACCAAAAATCCGTAATTTTTCAACAATAAGATCTCTAACTTTATCTATATTATTTGTTCCCGGAATTCTAGGAGAAAATTTAGATATTTCTCTACCCCATTGATACATATCATTTCTCAAACTATCCATGATTAACTGCCTTGCTTTTAAGTTTTTTATTTTTTTGTTTATTATAGGTTTTGTTAAAAGTAAATATAATATTAATAAAGTGAAGAAAACAAAATTGATAAAAAATATTAATTTACCCTTTTAAAACTTAAATTGAAAGAAGGTTTGAGATAAGTAAATAAGAAAAATATAGAAAAAAAATAATAATAATTTAAGTTATATTAGCGACCACGCTATCTTTCTATTTATATTTAATAGAAAGTAAAAGATCATTCTTAGTAATTTTCTTTCTGTTCGCATGCATGGTAAAGGCTCGAGCTTGTTCAGTTAATCCAGTTGCTGTTTTTTCAAGATGATCAATTAGCAGATTTACTGCGTTTCGAGCGACGATTGACGCGCCTTGTTGTTTCATAAGCCTTCGAATTGGGCTCCATGCGAATGCATGTTTCTTTTTAGCCATTTTTTATTCCTCCATCCACAAATTTTTTAAAGTTTTTATTTTTAATTTTTTTTTAATTTATTTTAAAGTGTTCTTAGTTATTAATATAATCGAAGCTGTATTTAAACTTATTGGAGAATGAGTAAATTCACACGAAGTTAAATCAAAAAAATATTGACAATATTCTTTATATCCACTCAAGTTTATAAATATTCTTATGATTATGGATATGATCATATTACAAAATTTGAATTAGATTTTTTATAATAAAAATAATTGATATTTGGAAGTTGGTAAAATTGTATTCTTATTTTATTTCATTAATATTTTATGGAGAATTAAAAAATTTTAAATAAAAACTTTTAATCCCGAATCTATGTTAAAGACTTAAATACCCGGTATATAAATTTATGTGATAAATTAGATAATTAGTATAAATAGTTTTCAAAATTAGAATAAGGATAATCATAGTAACTCAATCATATACGAACGTATAAATTACATGATATATTAATTTAGAACCAAAAATAAGTTTTAATTTAGAGATTTATATCATTAATTCGATATTATACATGATTAAAGGTATATTATAAAGTAATTTTGACTATATATTGCCAGAGTTACAATGAAATTATAAATTAAAACAAAAATTTTAATTAAGCTTAATATCTTTAATCTATTAAATAATTCAATAAACCAAGTATTATCAGAAAAGGTAGAAAAAATGGCACAACAAATTATGGTTCCAGGTGCGTGTGGAGTAGCAATAAAGTGTAAAGATGGAGTTGTTCTTGGAAATGATCGAAGAGCGACTTGGGGGTATACTGTTACGAATAAATCTACAAGAAAGGTATTTAAAATAACAGACCACATAGGACTCACAGCATACGGATTAATTGGGGACTTTCAGTTATTAGTTAAAATTTTAAGAGCTCAAGCGAATCTATATGAATTAGATGCAGGGGAAAGAATTTCCACTAAGAGTATGGGAAAATTGGTTTCTAATTACCTCTACTCCAGAAAAATGTACCCCTTATATACAAACTTAGTTATCGCTGGAATGGAAATAGATGGTATCCCTTCCCTATATACTTTGGATGCCATAGGTTCTTTAATGCCTGATGATTATGGCACTGCCGGAACCGGGATGCTATTATCAATTGGAATTTTAGAAGCGGAATATAAGCCTGATATAACTGTTGCGGAGGGTGAAAAATTGGTGGAAAAGACAATCAGAAATTCAATAACGAGGGATGCGATGAGCGGAAATGGTATAGACATTTTGACTATTACTAAAGATGGTGCCAAAGAAAAGTATATCGATATTAACGAATTAGGAGAATAATTAGGTAATTCACTCTTTTTAATAATTAGGTTTAAAAAATTTCATTTTGATTTGGCTTTTTGAATGGTGCTTTTAATTTGAGATTAATTAATAACAATTTTAACGATATTGAAGAAATAAACGGATTTTCGAAAGAAGAATTAATTGATATTAAAAGAAAACTAACAAAATTAAACTTAGATAAAGCGGATCAAACAGAAATTGAAGGATATCTCTCTGAGAAATTTTCAAGTGAAATAATTGAGTTTTATTCTAATTATCTGAATGAAATAAAAACCTTTATTTTTGAAAATCTATTATCGACAACGGATTCTCAAAATAGAATAAATTTTAATCACTTTCCTCTAAAATCTGGAATTAAAAATGAGATTAAAAAAATATATAATAATTTATTGAATTTAAAGGTAAATGCTCAAAATACGAAGAGATTTTTAAAGAATAGTGCTTTCCTTGATGAGTTGTTAATAACGATCCAAGATATCATGAAAGAATATCAGGATTTAACTTCTCAATTAAATGTTCCAGAAAATAGAGTTACGGATATTTATGATAATTATGCCTATATCTGGATTGAAATTAATAAATTAAAAAATCAATACTTTAAAATCAATAACTTGACAGAAGATTTAACAAATTGGGATGAGTTCCAAGGGTTTTATGAATGTATTAGAAATAATATCATCGAATCTACTAAAAAAAAAGAGCGCAAGAAAAAAAATTTCATCATAACTACCCATTTTAATGATATTTATTCATATTTCAGCAAGTTAAAAGGAGAAAATCCCGATATCTATACAGATTTAATCGCTTTCTTATACAATATAAATCTAATTGAGGAGTTTAAAGAAAAAATAGAGGATCTTGATGAATATGTAAATATTCTTGATAGAAAGGAAATTAAAAATAGAATTAAATCTTTAATGAATCCAATAATTAAAAAGTTAATTGAGGATAAAATAAAAGGAACTTTAAACGAAATTATTGAATTAGATAAAACTTCCAGATTAGGAGATCAGAAAAAAGACATAAACATAAAGAGGGTTTTAGAACAGAAAATTGGTACGTATTTACCTCAAATAATTGATTATTATTTAAAAGGATTAGAAAATAAGTATCAAGCTGCTATTAGTGATTTAAAGGGATATGATGAATTTAAAAATGTGGCAAAATTTTATTCTGAAAAAATAGATATTCTCAATTCTCAAGTTGAGGAAATAGAAAATTATTTTGCTAATTACACTTTAATTTTAAAACCTTATGAGGATATCATAAATAAACATAAGAAAACTCTTTCGAATATAACTTCTGAAATTGAAAGAAGGAAAAATGAATATTTATTTTACCTCAAAACTATAAGAAAGGAAAGATTGAGGGATAATATAAGAACATTTATTTTTGAGAAAATAACAGAAGTTAATACTTTAATGAGTAAATATCAAGATGAAACTTCACTGATTGTAAGGGAAGAATTTCCTCAGCTAAAAAAAATGCAAAATATTCTTAGTGAATACAAAGTAAATATTCAAAAAATAAAAGATGAAGTATATCAAAAAATAGATTCTTTTAAAGAAAAAGACATTGATATCTATCAAATTATTAAGCAATGGGAGGATAATTTTACACTTAAAAAACAGCAATTAAGTTTTCTCCTGAGTCTGTTAATAAATAAATTGTTTAAAAGTTTTAAGGATATGATTGAAGAAGAAAAATTGTTATATGAGCACATTACTGATATTACTAATCAAAACGAGAATTATGATAATCTTCCCTTAAATTTCGCTATATCAAATCTTTTAGTTGACAAATTAACTGAAGATGAATTAGATGAAAGAATTAACGAGATTCACTCAAAAATTGAAAACCTCAATAAAGAAATAGAACTTTACAGAGCAGAACTCTCCAATTTAAAAAGAACTTTAGCAAATAAGGTAAAGATCAGAGAGGGAATAACTAGTGATGATATCCAATGCGGTGTCTGCCGAAAAAAGTTTGATTTTTCGAAAGATAAAATAATAAAATGTCCGTTTTGCGGTGCTGTATTTCATTATTTATGCGTTGCGTCATGGCTCAGTAAACACAACGCTTGCCCTTCATGTCAGAATACTTTTCTTGATCCAAATGCAGGTATTTATTCTGATCAAGAATAAGAACTAACTAAAATAAATCAAATAAATCAATATTTATATTTTGGAGGTGTTTTACTCTTAATATTATTATGAGGAGTTTTACTTTTAATATGATCTTTTTGTATTGCTTTAAATTTTTTTATCTCTGTGTCCAATCTCTTTTTTTCTTGCTGCAATTGCGCTTTCTCTTGATCTAATTTCTTTCTTTCGCGTTGTATATTCTTTTTTTCATTATTTATATTATTTTTTTCTTTTTCTATTCGATTTTTTTCACTCTCATTATAAGATTGAATTTTCTCTTTTTCATGTTGTAATCTTCTTAATTCATTTTTTAAACGTTCGATTTTATTCTCTAAATCTCGTGCCTTATTTTCTAATGAGCCTTTTCTTTTTTCTAATCCCGGGATTTTATTTCGTATATTTTTTACGAGAGCCTCCTCATTTTTTCTATCTCTACCCAACGTCTGTTTTTCTCTGTTAATTTCATTTTTCAAGCTTTCTAACTCAATAGTTTTCTTTTTCATATCTTTTAATTTCTTATTGAGATCATCGGTTTTTTTCCTAAGATTTTCTCTAGCATCTTTAAGTTTTTTCTTTTCGGCATTAATTAGAGCTTGGCTATTTATTACTTCTTTACGTATACTATCTAATTCGTTTTTTAAACGGTTTCTATCATTTGAAAGGTGATCAATTTCAGTTGTTAAATTATCTACTTCTTTCTCTAGTTTAAATTTCTTGTTTTCCAGATCATTTCCTCTTTTTTCTAACCCAGGGATTTTAGTTTTTATTTCTGTTAATTGCTTTCCTCTTTTTTGCTTTTCAAAATCCCAATCCTTTTTCTCATTATTAATATCATCTCTTACCTTGTTTAACTCATCTCTTTGCTTATTAATTTCATTTATGATATTAGCATATTCCTGTTTCTTTCCTTGAATTTTTTTATTTCCATCATTGATTATTTTTTTAATATTATCTAATTCGTTAGCTAATTGATCCTTTTCATAAATTAATTCCTTAATTTCATTTTCTCTTTCCTTTCTTTTTCTTTCTAAATCTTTAATCGCTTCTTGATATCCTTGTATTTTACTAACTATATTTTCCCATTCCCTACGTTCTTCTTCCAATTTTTGGCGCTCGAACTTAATTTTTTTGAGCAAAGTTTTATCAGCAGTTAATATTTCTTCTTTCTCAGGAGTTTTTTCTTGGATTTGATACTTAGGAGGTTTGTTATTCTTCATTTGTTTTTATTCCTTAAAGATATATTTATTAATATAAATTCTAATTTATTATATCAAGGTACTCGATATATTTATAAAAGATACAGTCAAAACTAAATAATTATAATAAATGACTTTATTTATATAGTCGAGCTCTTATTATTTATATACTAGTATAAATATAAATAGGTATTTTATAGCTAAAATAAAGAAAAAAAAGGTTGATTATTATGGGTTTTGATGATGAATTTGATGAGGATTTAGGAGAACCTGAGGAAAAGACCCCTATGAAGTCTAAAACTCCATCGACTCCCCCAGCAGGGGGAAAGAAGATGAATCTCTACTTTACATCTACAATTGGACCTGGTGAGAAGCGACAGAAATTATTAGTTGATGACGGTAATACCGTCGGTGCTGTTAAACAGACAATTGGCAATATTTTTGGATTAGATCCAGCAGATTTTCATTTATCTTCGGGAGGAGTTACAATGGATGATAGCTCTCCTTTAAGCTCATATAATGTAAATGATGGCGATGAAGTACTTTTAATACCAGCAAGTACTGCTGGTTAGTTTAGTTATGAAAATTAGATTAATGATATCTAATAAAAAACTCTACATTTTTTTTTATTTTTAAATATATTTTTAAATTAAGATTTTTATATATATAAAAGGTTAAGATAAGATTAGGTGGAAGATTTGGAAGAGGATTCTAATTTTTTTAGTAAAGAATTAACACCAGACGAGAGAGATCTGTATGATCGTCAGTTTAGATTGGAAGGATGGGATCAAAAACTAATTAAAAATTCACGAGTATTGATAGCGGGGGTAGGAGGATTAGGTTGTGAAATTGCTAAGAATTTGGCTATGTTGGGAGTGGGTCATCTTGACTTAGTAGATTTAGATATAATAGAACATTCGAATTTGAATCGACAAATCCTCTTTACTGAGGCAAAAATGGGTGAGGCAAAAGCTGTAGTTGCCGCGAGAAAATTAACACAAATTAATCCAAACATTACAATTAAAGGTTATCACAGTTCATTAGAAAGGCTCGATCCTGCGATTTATAAAGCAGCTGATGTTATTATCGGAGGTTTAGATTCGATGAATGCGAGACTTAATTTAAATGCTCAGTGTGTACGATTTAAAAAACCGCTTATCGATGGAGGTGTTGCGGGGTATAATGGACATATCTATACAGTTTACCCTTACGAAAACGCCTGTTATGAATGTGATCCGCTTCCAGTTGCAGATATGGATGAAATGGCCGCATGCACTGTAGTGGGTGTCCCTAGAAAACGGGTTCACTGTATTTTTAAGGCAAATATGCTTTTCAAGGATGAAAATGATAGAGATCCTGATCCAAAAAATATAGAAGATGTAAATTTAATTCAAAATGAAGCAAACAAATTTGCTCAGAAACATAATTTTTTACCGCTATTTTCAAAAGCAGATATTATTAAAATCATAGATAGACATGATCCTGGGATAATTACGATAAATTCAATTATATCTGCACTTCAATCGCATGAAACCATCAAGGTTTTGCATTGGTTGAAAGGAAATAACGCGTTGGGAGAGCCTATCAAGTCCTATATTATTTTTAATGGAATGACCATGAAATTTTTCCCTATTGAAAAGAAAAGAAATTTACAATGTCTCCAATGTGGTGACGAGGTACGGAGGGTAGTAATTGAAATTAATCGCAATACCAGTTGTGAGAAAATTGTAAATAAGTTAGAAAAGATGGGATTTAATAAAAATCCGGAAATGGAGCCAACTTTAACAATAATGGACTTCAATAATATAAATATAATAGATACTGATCTTACGCCTATTGAAAATGATTTAAGAGATTTAGAATTGATAACAGCCGTAGGTTTTGATGGGGGAGAAATTTTTATAACTCTAAAAATCGTATAAATTTTATTTAAATTTCTTGTTTTAATTTAATTTATAATTGGTTATTATTATATTATATTCATAAGAAAATTAATAAAAAAATCAGAGGTTTGATAAAATAAAATGAGTTTAAGAAGTAGTCGAGTTTCTCAGGATTTTGCTTCGCTTAAAAAGTTACTTAAGGATGGAACCATCGCTCAACTAAAACCTTTTAATCCAAAACAGAAAAGTATTGATCATTTAGCTGTCCTGCTTAAAGGTCCTAAGGGGACCGCTTATCAAGGAGGAGTATTTAAACTGGAAATCAAATATCCCCCTACGTATCCCAGACATCCACCATTCGTTCGCTTACATACTCCTATTTGGCATCCTAATTTTTGGCCAAAACCTTCTGAGTATCCTGGTCAGCGAAATATTTGTCTAGCGCTCGTAGATCCGAGTTTAGTAGGGAAAAAAGGAGGTTGGAGCCCATCAAAAACAATTGTCACTGTAATACAAGCAATTACAGCAATGTTTAATACGCGAGGTTTATTCATTAATCCTACTGATGTATTTAACAAAAAAGCAGCTCTCGAAATGATGAATGATCGCAAAAATTTTGAGAAAAAGGTAAAGCATTTAGTTAAGAAGTATGCTAATCAAAAATGGTGAATAGAAAAATGGAAAATGAAAAATCTGATGAAGATGCCATTAAAGAGGCCATAAAAAAGAGAATTAAAAATAAAATTAAGAAAGAACTATTGGAAGAAATCTATAATGAATTAAAGTTGGAGGAAGATGAATTAGCCGATGAGATTTCTTCATCACTTAGTAAAAATACAAAGAAAATTCCTACAGAATTACCCCTTTCCACAGAGATAATAAATGATATTAAAACTGAAGAAGTTGCGCCAAAAGATTTAGAAGATGATAAAACAGTAACTATATCAGTGAAGGCTATTCTCAAAATTGCCAGCCATGCACTGAAATATGCAAATCCAAATATTTCAAAAGATAAATGGGTTGAAGTCATTGGACTTTTGGCAGGTAAGCAGTATAATTACGGGCCTAAACTCCATATTGAAGATGCTTACCCTATGGGGCACGGCACTGCTGTTTATGCGGAAATTAAAGATTATAAAAATTTTGTAAGAGCGTTCAATGATATTAAGAAAAAGAAATTATTTATCTGTGGATGGTATCACTCTCATCCGTCATACGGAACATGGATGAGTGATGAAGATATTGGGACTCAAGCACGATATCAGAAGTTATGGGATAAAGCAATCGCACTTGTGGTTGATCCTTATCAAATTGATGGGACTTCATTAGGTTTTGATATTTTCAGAGCTAATTTAAACACGAAAAAGTGGTTTTCTATACCATTTAGCGTCGAGGGTTCGCTTGATGTAAGATTATTACCTGAAATTTTAAATTTTATGAATCCTATAATCGAGGGAAAGGCAGCATATCTCGAATATGATGAAGATTGATTTTAAAGTAGCAACTAGGAATTTGGTGAGCATTTTATCGCGGTTAAAAAACAGAATCTTATCATCTTATTAATTTTTTTTGGTATCGGTGTATTTCACGGTGTATTAATTTCAAATTCATTAAATAATTTTTTTTCTTGGTTATTGGTTGGATGTTGGATTCTCTTTACAATTAAATTTTTTGAAAAAAGAAAAGAATATAATGAATATAATTCACAAAAAAATACATCATTCTTTCTCTTAGGTCCTTTAAGTGTGGGCCTATTTTATAACTTATGGGGTTATTTTACAGGATTATGGGGTGAAAATCTTTTCGAAAATACATTACCATTTTTATATATAAGCCTCTGGACTCTTATATTTGCTTTTCCATACTTAATATACGGTTTATATACAATTCGAGCATGTTATACAAAATTTCATGTAGTATATCTCATAAAAACTAGATCTCTAAGTGCCCGCAAATTCGGAACATTTTATACGCTTTTACTTCTATTTGGAATTTTATTTTATATTGTATTTTTCAATATTATTCTGAATTATTTTTATATCATTGTAGAGCAAGTTTATTTCTATTTTGATATAATGCTCGTGGTAATATTTTTAACCTTAATTTATATATTCATAAGACACGGAATCTTTGGTTCAGCACGCTCTATGCCTGAGATTTCTCAAGATTATATAAACCGCCGAAGACAGCGCTTAAGAACAATGACCACTACTCCAGTTAGGGCTGCTCCAAGTAGACCTAAAACTACAAGAACCACATCACGACCAGCTCCAAGTAGACCTAAAACTACAAGAACCACATCACGACCAGCTTCAAATAGACCTAAAACTACAAAGACCGTTTCACGACCAGCTCCAAGTAAGCCAAAAACTACAAGAACAACAGCTCAAAAACCAAAAGTCGCTGCAAGTGCTGTCTTTGAGAAATATAAACCAAAAGCAGGAATTCTTTCATTAGAGGACTTTAAGTGTATATTTTGCTTTCAACTTCCTAAACTTCCTGCTGATACTCATCGTGGAATTGTTTTATGTCCAAATTGTAAACACCCAGCTCATGCGGATGAATTTAAAGAATGGACTCATGATTCTCCTCTCTGTTCTCGGTGTGATGCCCCAATTCCACCAAGTTTTAGGAGAAATCCCGTGATTATCTCTGTCAAACAGTATGTTGATGTAATTAACGAGTATAAAAGAAGAAAGACATAGTATAACAGTATTTTTTTTTATGTTTTATAATCATTTAAGTCTTAATTTATTTAGATTTTTACGGGCTTTCGAATTATTTGGGTCAATTCTTAAGGCTTTTTTATAACAATTGATTGCTTCTTCTAAAAAATTTAATTTTTCCAGTGCATATCCTTTATTATTCCAAGCCATGGAATTCTCTGGTTCTATTTTTATAGTATTTTCAAAGCATTTCACGGTTTGTTCATATTGACTTAAATCTGCATGTAATAGTCCTTTTTCAAATAGAGCATGTGAATTGTCAGGATTAATTTTTAAAGCTTCATTGTAAAAAAAAATCATCGTTTTCTGCCAGTCAGAATCTTCATTTGTGCAATCCCACATCAGAACTTCAGCTGGATGTTTATCTTTCCACCATTCAACATAATGCTTACAAGAACAAAATAATTTGATTTCCTTAGCATCTTTTATCTCTATACCATTTTCAAAGTCAGTATCACAAATAAAGCAAGTTCCATCTGTACCTACTAGAGGCATGATATTATTATGCCAAGGTAACCGATAATCCCCTTCAGAATAAATTCCATAAATGTACATAGGTCCTTGAGCGATTCTACACCTTGTGTACCAATTGGCGCAATAAGTATATCCAGAATTTATAATATGTACGTTTCTTATGGGGCAATAATTTTCAATCCAGGGTTCTTTACGTTCATCTTTATCTAATTTTCGTTTAAAAATGCAGGTTGCACAGCAATCTGAACCACCATTTGGCATTGAATTAACCTTCTTGTACTGCAATTTTAAATTTGAAGTATTAAATCATATTTGAGGAGGGAAAATAATAATATTCACAGCTAAAAATATACCAAAACCAATCATAAATAATCCGCAGCCAATTAAGACATATTTATAGATATTTGGATTTAATGACTTCCCACCAAGATATACAAATATTGAAAGAGGAACATAAAATATAAAATCGCCTAATATATGGCCAAAATAAAACAGTAGCAAACCTATTGGATTTTCAAAGCTAATTCCAAAATTAATCATGAAACTTAAACCGATAACAGCCCACCAAAAAGTCCAAAAAGGATTAGAAAGGCTTACGACAATACCCCCGATGAAGCTATTTCCCTTAAAACCTTTAATATCTGCTTCTTCAATTGATTGAAAATCAAACTTAAGCGGATTATTAATGGTATCTCTAATCACAAAACCTCCAAAGATAACTAACAATATACCTCCTACAACACCAATAATTGTTAAAATTAAAAGGTCTCTTAAAAATAAAGAAGCACCTAATAACAATAGACATATCATTCCAAATTCTAAGGTAGCATGGCCCAAAATAATAAAAATTCCGGATAAATATCCTCTTTTTTGAACGGACTTGTAAATAGTAAATGTTAAAACTGGTCCAGGAGATAATGCTCCCGTTAATGCTATCAGAAAGGAAAAAATAAAAATTTCAATCATATTAAAAAAGAGAGTTTTTATGCAAATAAATCTGAAATTTGATAAAAACTTTATATGTATAAATTCAAAATAAAAACAAATATAAGGTAAAATTAAGGTTAATTTCTTATAAGTCGGTTTAAGAAAATAATTAGACTATTATTTATAAAAAAATGTCCGAAGAATCTCTTGATAATGATGATAATTCCAAGTCGGAATTCGTATCGAGACTATACAATTGTCCGAAGTGCAGATTGATGCATACAGTAAAGCTCCCTAAAGATATCGCCCAAAATAAACCTGTTTTTCCTTTTCCATACGTATTTTTACATTCTTCTGAGGAAGGACTTGATGATATCCTTACTGTTCTTTATATTGATGTAGAACTTCATATACGTGCTGTTGAAGTTATGGAAGTTGACGAAACCAATATTTTTTCTGAAGATCTTACTAAACAAATTACTGAAAAGTTAATGGATAAGATTGTGAGCTTAGAAGAAGAAAATTTACAGTTAAAAGACCTAATTCGCAAAATGGAGTTAGTTAAAGTAAGTGGATTAGAGGGAAAGAATCCAAGAGTTATGAGCATTCCGAAATTGGAATATGAATCTGAGATAAAGGAAAAACCAATCACTTTGGAGCCTCAAATTCCAAAACTAAAGGAGATAAATGAAAAAAAGCCATTATTTGATTTACAGGAAATACCCATGCCTGAGATTGAGTCTAAAGAACCCATGCCTGAGATTGAGTCTAAAGAACCCATACCCGAGATTAGATCTAAACAACCCATCCTAGAGTCTGAAGACTTTTTCGATATAATTAAAGTGTATATTACATCTACGGTTGGACCAGGAGAAAAAAAACAGGATTTACGGGTAAAATTAAGTAATAAAGTCATTGATATTAAAGATACAATCGGAAAGATCTTTGGTTTAACACCCTCAAATTTCCATCTTTCCTCGGGAGGAATTACATTTGATGAACAGCTGCTCCTAAAGGATTATTATATTGAAGAAGGAGACGAAATTCTTATTATTCCTTCAAGCACAGCAGGATTTTTTTAATTGGAGATAGAATAATTCAAATTAAGGCTTTTCATGTCCAAAAATTACTTTTATTTGAGGAAATATTTTAACAAGACTAATAAGTTGCTCTATGGATTTTTGTGCTGAATCAATACTATAACATCCTAACCCCGGACCGACGCAATTCTTAAATCCCAATTCAAGATCACATGCATCTCCAGTAAGAAGAGTGATTTGTTCCTTACCATTAACTAAATAGCTTACATGCCCTTGTGTATGTCCTGAAGTCGAAATTGCCCATAAGGAACCATCACCAAAAATATCGACAGATGGACCTACAGGTTTTTTATCTTTAATTGAAGTAAAATCTATCTCATAAATGGTTTCAATACCTTTAAAATGGTCTTGAAAAAATCTTTTCCCTGAACAATGATACGGCTCATCTTTACCAACGATTATTTGAAGATTTTTAGGAAGGTTTTGAACACCTGCAACGTGATCAATATGTAAATGAGAAAGAAAAACTCCTTTTATCTCAATATTTCTTAATAGAAGCTGTGTTGCTATATCTTGTCCTTTATCTTGATAACTTTTAAGAGGCCATAGCAGTTCGCGGCGTTTACCTTGAATATTGCCATATACATCAAATTGAAATGAACGATCCAATCCCGTATCGATTAAAAAGTTCCCATGAACACTGTGTTGAATTAGATGGCAATAAACAGGTATAGTTAATTCCTCTTCTTCTATATGTTTGGCATTTGGATGAGAAAGATTTATCATCAATTTATTTGAAAAAGTTAATCTTCCCGTTTCAATGGTTTCTATTCTAATATCACTTGGATTTGCAAATACATCCTCCCAATCATTCTGAGATTGAACTGGTAATTTAAAAAATTCTCTAATTGGCTGATGCATCATTATAATTTTCTCCTCTTTATGATTCCAAATTAAAAAATAAAAATTTAAGATATTTTATAGGATTAATGTTGCGCTCTATATAAAATTAGAAATATTTTGCGGAATTAAAGGTATTTATTCCCTAATTTGTCCATTCCCATAAATTATATATTTTGTTGAAGTGAGTTGATTAATACCCATCGGACCTCTTGCGTGTAATTTCTGAGTTGAGATCCCGATTTCAGCGCCTAAACCAAATACTCCACCATCAGTTAATCTTGTTGCAGCATTAACATACACCGCTGCAGCATCCACTTCATATAAAAACTTTCTCGCGTCATCATAATTTTCTGTTAATATTGATTCTGTATGTTTGGAGTCGAATTTAGTAATTATTCCTATTGCCTCATCAATATCTTTTACTACCCTAATACATACTTTTAAAGATAAGTATTCAGCACTCCAATCTTCTTCAGTAGCGGGAATTACATTAGAAGCTAATTTTTGGGAAGTTTCACATCCCCTCACCTCAACGCCATTCTCTACCAACGCATTAACTATAAATGGTACGAATTTTTCCTTTTTTTTCTCATGAACTAAAATCTTATCTAACGCATTACAAACAGCTGGATAGGAACATTTAGAGTTAATAATTATCTTTTTGGCCATTTCAAAATCAGCGTCATGGTTTACGAAAATGCTTACGATTCCTATGCCCGTTTCTATAGTAGGGACTGTTGAATTTTGAATCACTCGCTGAATTAACGCTTCTCCTCCTCTTGGGATAATAACATCAATATAATCTTTAAGTTTTAACATTGCATCAACATATTCTCGACTAGTGTCTCTTATGATTTGGATGCAATTTTCTGGAAGCCCCTCGGAAACAGCCGCATCATGTATAATATCAGCTATTACTATGTTAGAATTAATTGCTTCACTTCCTCCTCTTAAAATAATGGCGTTTCCAGCTTTTAAGCATAAGCCAGCTGCGTCGACAGTAACATTTGGTCTGGATTCGTATATAATTCCAATTACCCCTAGAGGTACTCTGATTTGGCCGATATCCATTCCGTTTGGTCTACGCCACATCGAAATAACTTCATTTATCGGATCTGGAAATGCAGCAATTTCCCTTAATCCATCGGCAATTTTATGGATTTTCTCAGAATTTAGCACTAAACGATCTACTTTTGCCTGTTCTAAATTGTTTTTCTTAGCATTTTCAAGATCGATTTTATTCCTTTCAATAATTTTTTCGACTTGTCTTTCTAATTCCTCAGCCATTTTTAGTAATGCTTTATTCTTTGAATCAGTGGAGGCGTTTTTCAGAATAAAAGCTGCATCTCTCGCTTTTTCTCCAAGTATCCGCATTTCTTCTTTTATCGTCATATTCATAATCTACTCATCGTAGAAGTTAGAGACTTAATATCTCGTATCTATAATCTTCTAAATAATTTTGCCTTAAATTAGTTTTAGTTTTTTAAATTTAAAACAGTGTTTTTAAAATAGTATGGATGCCTAAAGTTCTTTGTCGGAATAGGAACCGAATAGATGGTTGTAACCTGTAAATATTAAAAAAATAAACCCTAAGACTGTCTACCTTACCAATCGTCTTGATACGTCGTGATTATAACTTTAGTTTAAACTCTTCTAAGTTATCTGGAGGCCATGCCTGAGGTGTTTTGTAATTTTTTACGTATCTGTGATCACAGATAGGAGCTCCATTCCCTAAAGTTTGTGTACGAGTAAAACCAAATCCTAAAACATTTGCTTCAGAAAAGTCTGATAAACATACAAAGGGAACGTATTTTTCTGCACTTAATCTTTTATAAACATTATGAATGCCACACTGTTGAAAATCAAACCCCCACTCGAAAGATTTACCATCTCCTTCCACAAAATCCATAATCCAATCATCGGGATAGTTACTCTTCTGCGATTTTTCGCTCATGCTTTTCACCACACCAATATATTCTTGTTCAAATGGATAATTACTCGGATCTTTGCCAATTTTTTCTAAATTCCTTGTTCTTATTTTATTGCGCTCATCACTAAACTCATAATGTAATTGCCCGATCTCGCGAAGTGTGAATCCTTCTCTTTCTAAAATTCTGAAAATTGCTAGGTCAGACATAGCACCAATAAGGAGTATAGTCATGGGATTCTTTTGGCCTCCAATGTAGGGAATTTCGGGAATTATCTTCTCAAATTCCGCTTTCATTTGATTGAGCATTCCATCGGTCTTCGCTTTATCAACTTTTTTCTTGAGTAAATTACTCAGTATTGCTAATTGTTTTTCAAAATTTGTCATCAATTTTCTTTTTCTCTTAATATAATAATCCTTTATTAATTTTACAGACATAACTTATTTCACCTATTTAAAATAGTACTAACAAGTATTTATAACTTATATATTAATGTTAACTAGGTAAAAAGGACGAATTTTAATTTATTTTTGAGCAACAAAATATGTACCTAATTCTTCCCCGTTTAGCAATCTTTTTAATAGATTTTCATTATTAAAAGATGTAATAATAGCAGGGATACCAACTATGGTGGCTTTCTTAACTGCTTGAATTTTAGATTGCATGCCACCGAATGTAATATCTCCATCGATATCCTCAACAATTTTCTCTAACTCGTCTGAAATTTTATCAATCTGTCGAATAATTTTACCATCATCATGAATTTTAGGGTTTTTATCGAAAAGACCTTCCACATCTGTCAATATGATTAATAGATCTACATATAATAAAATTGAAACTAAAGCTGAAAGCGTATCATTATCTCCGTAGCTCAACTCTTCAATAGCAACTGAATCATTTTCATTAATTATAGGCACTATACCTTTTTCAAGTAATACTTCTAATGTATTTCTCACGTTGGATTTCCTTGTAGAATCACGAGTATCATCCGCAGATAATAATATTTGTCCTATCTGTAATCCATGTTTATTGAATTCTTGTTGGTATAAACTCATCAAATGTATTTGGCCTACAGATGCTAAAGCTTGGAGTTTTTTATACTCTTTCGGTCGGGATTTAAGCCCTAGTTTTGCGAGTCCACAGCCTATTGCCCCACTGCTAACAATTATTACTGAATATCCATCGTGAATTAATTCAGCAACGTCTTTTACAAAAATCCGCACTTTATCTAAGTAAATCTCAGCAACGCCATCTGTGATCATGTTTGTAGAAACTTTTATAACAATTTTTTTAATATTGGAAGGAAATGTTCTCATGAAAGGCGACCTATCCATATAGTACAGAGAATATAATTGAAATAAAATTCAATAAAATTTAGCTTTTTGTAAATGAATATATTTCCTATTATACATAAAAAATGAAAAAAATAATCTAATTATGTAGGTACTAAATTTAAGAACTGGGTTATAACCCATATAACTAAGACTAATACGATAATAACAGGGACCATGACGATTAGGAACATATATGCCCCTTTTACTACACTGCGATTCCAAGTTTTAACTCCATCTTTCCAATCATTCCGTGTTTGATCTTGCCATTTTTCCACTTCCTTTTTAATTTGTGCTGTTTGTGCTTCCCATTGCTCTTGATTTTCAATTTGCATTTTTTGTATGTCACCTGTCCATTTTTTAACTTGGTTATTCCAGTTTTCCCCAATTTTGCTAAAGAATTTATTTACATTATCTTGACTCTTTTCCCAATCCTCAACACTCTTTTTTGATTGTTCTTCTAATGATTTTTGAAAGTTTTCAAATCCGCCCTTAATACCTGAAACAAAATCATTCCATCCTTTTAAGAAAGGATTGTCTTTTTCCTGTTCTGGATCATTTTCATTACTCATAATTACAAATATGTTTTTTCTACTATTTTTATTTAACTAAATTTTAAATTAGAGTAATAATAAAATACAAGAATGATAAAATACAAGAATAAATTTAATATTTATAAATAAATTAATGAGAATAATATGCAATTTAAAATTATACAGAAGACTCCATTATATAAGGCATTCTCTGAGTTAGGAAAAAGAATATTTCTACCAGATGGTATCTTTTATTGGTCGGGAAGGGCAAAAAAAGAGGCAGAATTAATAGGTACTATAGGTTCGGCTTTTGGTTATGAAAAGGACTTTATTGATGGAGGTTCATCTGAATGGGTCCCTTGCTATTTAAAGGATATAAAAAGGTATACTAACTTAAGCATTAAAGAAATTGTTCCTTACGCTTCAATTGCAGGTTTACCTGAAATTAGAGAAACATGGAAACAATGGATAATAAAAAAATCCGAATATAATGAACGAACAGAGAGTGAGAAATTATCTCGACTTGAGAGATTTATGACAACTCCAAGTATTACAGCGGGGGTTACGAACGGGATTTTCCTTTGTTGCTCATTATTTCTAAATCCTGGGGAATATATTATCTGTCCAAATAAACGATGGGGAAATTACGATAATATCATCGTAAAAAATATCGGAGCTAAGATAAAATCATTTGAGTTTTTCAAGGATGGTAAGTTTAATAATGAGAGTCTAAAGGATGCCATTGATGAAGTTTCAAATGTTCAAGATAAAATTATTATCCTTCTAAATTTGCCAAATAATCCAACTGGATATATCCCAACTATAACTGAAGCAAATGAGTTTATAAATTTACTTAGAGAAAGTCAAACATTGGAAAAACCAATCGTTGTTTTAGTAGATGATGCATATGAACCATATATCTTTGGAGATGACGTGATAGATAAGTCGATCTTCTATAATTTACATCAATTAGATGAAAATATTATCCCAATCAAATTGGATGGTATAACTAAGGAACTTTTATTATATGGTGGTAGAATAGGTTTTGTTACAATAGGACTTAAACCAAGTTGGGTTTCTAATGATGAAGAATTAGAAATGTTAAAAAATGAGATAATTAATAAATTAGAAGGTATAAATCGTAGCAGTATTTCGAATTGTAATCATTTTTACCAAGCTATTACTCAAAAAATCTTTGAAGAAAACAGTATGGATGAAATTTTAGAGACACGTAATAAAGTAAAAACCTTACTTAAAAAGAGGTATGAAAGAATTAATGCTGAGCTTGCAAAAATTAATAATCCAAATATTTCGGTTGATCCAAATTCAGGCGGGTTTTTCCTGTTTGTAAATCTTAATCCACAAAAAATTAAAGCCTCAGAATTTGCTGATCATCTTTTAAAAAGATATAAAGTTGGAGTAATACCAATAGAGAAGCTTAATGATAATATAAACGGGATAAGAATTGCTTATTGTTCAATAGACATTGAGAAAATACCCGAATTTATAAAAAGAATTCAATTAGCACTTCAAGATTTTTAAGTTAATACGATTATCTATTATTGATTTTTTTTTAACTTATTTTTAAAGATAAATCAAAACATAAGTAGATTTTTAAATAAGAATTTTGTTATTGTAAATATAACTTTAAAAAAAAAAGAGTTGATGTTATATCACAAAATTATACCTTATTAATAAAGGGGAATTGAACGAAATAAAGAATCCCGTATTCTCTACTGGTGACGTCTATCTCTTAGATGCTGAAAATACAATATATGTATGGATTGGTACTAAATGCAGTGTCGATGAAAAAACCACTGGCGCTGCAAATGCCCGAAAGTTAGATCAAGAGAGAGGTGGAGCTGCAAAGATTATCACGGTTGATGAGGGTCAAGAAACTCCAGATTTTCTGAAATCTGTAGCTTCTATGGGAGCAATGAAAGTAGTAACAAAAAATATTGCTAAAACCATGTTGAAAGACGTCGTTACAGGTGATTGGGCTCAATTTGCCGAACATAAAAATGTATTATATCGTGTATCGTCTGAAGAATTCGAAAGTATTAATACGATGAAAATGGTTCAAGTACCTTTCTCAAAAGATCAATTAGACTCCGAGGATTGTTTTGTTGCTGATTTAGGGACTAAAGTATATATTTGGCAAGGTAATGCATGTAGTGTAAAGGAAAAAGTAAAAGCTGGTGAATGGGCTCGAAAAATTGATGCTGAACGTGCTGGTGCTCAAAATGAAGTGATTTTTGAGGAGGGGAGTGATGCCGAATTTCTTGCTGCAATTGATAAGGGTGAGGATTATAAAGAATCTGATGCAGTCCAGCTAAGAGCTGAATCAGAACTAGAGCCCGAGACCGAGGCAGATAAAGCTGCTGCTGCCATTGAACCAGAAATTAAAGCTGAAATAAAAGAAACCCCTGAAATACAAAAAGAGATATCTTCAAGTGCTGCACCGGGAATACCTGGGCAAACTGATGATTCCATTATGACAGTCGAAAAAATGGAAGGAAGACGTAAATGTCCTAACTGCGCTAATGAAGATAAGATGATGATTCACGAGTCAGTTGATAAGAGTAATATAATTCTTGATTATCCGCGAATGTACGGCAAGAAATATAGATGTGGTCTTTGCGGATGTCTATGGAGAGAAAAATAAAAATTTTATATATTTTCTTTTTATCTTTTTTAATTCTTGAAACGGAATAGATTGAATTAATTAGTTTTTGACCTATCTTAATACTTTAGTTTGTTTTTTTAATGAGGAATAAATTATTAAAGTATCTAAGTTATTTTGAGAATAATTCATAAGGAGCAAATTGCTATGAAAGAAAGGATTGAAACCCTTTATAATATTGCAACTAAAAAATATGAAGAGTTAGGGATTGATACTGAAGGAGTGTTAAGGAATTTACAGAAAATACCTCTTTCAATTCATTGTTGGCAAGGAGATGATGTTGGCGGATTTGAAAAACCAAATGCGAAGTTAAGCGGCGGTGGAATTCTTGCGACAGGGAATTATTTGGGAAAAGCAAACACTATACAAGAACTCCAACAAGATTTCGAAAAAGTAATGTCTTTAGTTCCAGGAGAAAACCATCGTTGGAATTTGCATTCCTCTTATGGAGATTTTGGTGGGAAATTTATTGAAAGAAATGAGTTTTCGCCTGAACATTTCCAAGGCTGGATTGAGTGGGCAAAAGAGAATAAAGTGAAGTTGGATTTAAATAGTACTCTCTTTTCTCATCCTAAAGCTAATGATGGTTTTACATTAAGTAGCAAATCGAAAGCTATTCGAGAATTTTGGATTGAACATGTACAGAGATGCAGGGAAATAAGCGCTGAAATAGGAAAAAAATTGGGAGATCCTTGTATTCATAATTTATGGATTCCTGATGGATCTAAGGACATCCCAGTTGACCGCATGGGACATAGACAGTTATTAAAAGAATCTCTTGATGATATTTTAGGAAAAAAATACTCGAATTCAGTGATGAAAGATTCTTTAGAGGGTAAACTATTTGGTATTGGAAGTGAAGCTTTTGTAGTAGGGAGCCATGAGTTTTATTTGAGCTATGCTATTGCCAATAAAATAATGGTGACTATTGACACGGGTCATTTTCATCCTACAGAATCAGTTGGAGATAAAATTTCAGCAATAATGCCGTTTTTACCCGAATTAATGCTTCATATTAGTAGAGGTTTACGATGGGACAGTGATCATGTAGTAATTGTGAGTGATGATTTAATTCAGTTATTTGAGGAAATAATCAGAAGTCAAGCGTTAGAAAGAATTCATTTAGGGTTAGATTTTTTCGATCCTTCTATTAATCGTATTGGTGCGTGGGTTATAGGGGCTCGAGCCACGAAAAAAGCGTTATTATATGCACTTTTACAACCAATTGAAATTTTAAAAGAATATGAAGAAAATGGCCAAAACTTCCAACGACTCGCACTTTTAGAAGAATTAAAAATCCTTCCCTTTGGTGCCATATGGGATTATTTTTGCCTTACCAATGATGTGCCAGTGGGTATTAAGTGGATAAAAGAAATTGAGGATTATGAAATAAACGTATTAAAGGAGAGAATCTAAAGAGATTATGTTAGATCTAAAATCTAATAAATTTGGAATAATAGATCCACTTGCAAGAGCACGACTTTTAGTTCATTCTGACATAGGAAATGAACCAGATGATCAACAATCTTTAGTGAGATTACTTACCTATGCAAACGAATTCGACATTGAGGGCTTAGTCCCATGTACATCTATGTGGCAAAGAAATATCTTAAGGCGAGATTTGATGGAGCAAATAATTGAAGCTTACAGCGGAGAACCACGGGATAATTTGATGAAACATACAGGAGATTATTTTCCAACAAAAGAAGAACTTTTTGCCATTTTAAAAGATGGCTCTACTGAATATGGAATGGCAGGAGTAGGTCCTGGGAAAGATACTGAAGGATCTGAATTGACGATTAAAGTCATAGATAAAGAGGATCCAAGACCTATTTGGGTGACTCTTTGGGGCGGTGCAAATGTATTGGCTCAAGCAATATGGAAAGTACGAGAAACACGCACAGAAAAAGAATTGACTAAATTTATCCGTAAAATAAGGGTATATTGTCATGTTGATCAGGATCATGCATCCCATTGGTTAAAAGATACATTTCCAGAGTTATTTTATATCAATACTCCTTTTGATATTCCCCATACAGAGGTCAATAAAGAATTTATAGCAGTTGCAGGGGAAAATCATCGTAAGGCAACGTGGGCAGGAATATCTGGAGAGTTGTTCTATAGATTTAAGGGAGGTCCAGATTCTTCTTTAATAACAAATAAGTGGTTAAGAGACAATATCCGGAAGGATCATGGTCCCTTAGGTAAAGTTTATCCAAGAACGTTATTTGCAATGGAAACAGATACACAGACGTATCTGTGGCTTATTCCCAACGGCTTAAGAAGCATTCAGAGCCCTACTTTTGGAGGGTGGGGCGGAAGATATGAACTCCGTCAACCTAATAGAGAAAAAAGACCAATTTTTACGGATTCCTGGGATGAGGTAGTGGTTGGAGATGGTCCAGGAGAACTTAAAGGGGATGTTCCTGGAGTATATCGCTCGAATCAGGCGACAATTTGGCGCTGGAGGGAGGGGTATCAGCATGACTTTGCCGCACGCATAGACTGGGCAGCTACATCGAATTATAACAAAATAAACCATCCTCCTAAAGTTGTTGTTAAAGGTGATTTGGACAAAGAAGTAAATGGGAATGATATCATTCAATTGGATGCTACTGAAAGTTCAGATCCCGATGGGGATGACCTTCATTTCCACTGGTTCTATTATAAGGAGGCAGGAACCTATTCAGGTGATGTAAAGATTCGAGAGCCCTTTAAAGCGAAAACTACGATATCATTTGAAAATACCAAAAAGTCAGGTCTCGTTCACATCATTTTAGATGTGAAAGATAATGGTAAACCATGCCTTCACAGATATGCACGTTTTATTTTATTAGTTGAGGAGAGTAAAATATAATTTAACTTATTCCAAAATAAATGTGATGAATAGAAAAGGAGAGAAAATTTAATTAAGTACCTTTTGCCAAATCTCTACGCATTAATTTAATTTTCTTTTTGAGATCAACTAATTCGTTATCCTTTTCATCTAGTTTTGTTTCAAGTTTTAAACTTTCATCTTTAGCTTTTTGTAAATCATTCAATATTTTATCTTCAATTCTTTCTGACTCATATAATTTTTTGCTTAGTTCATCATTTTTTTGGTTTAGCGAATCTATCTCAGAATCTTTTTCTTGTATCATTTTGTCTTTTTCATTCAATTGAATATCAAATTGAGCTGAACCTTTCTGAGTATTATCAAGTTTCTCTTCAATATGGCGGATTAACTCTTCATTTGCAATTAGTTTTTGGGTTTTTTCTTCAATTTCAATAGCCAATGATTTAATTCGTTCTTCTTTTTTTTCTAAGTCCTTTTTTAATAGATTAAAAGTTTCTAATTGCTGCTGCAGATCAGCAATTTTTTGATTTGCTGAAGTCAGATTTTTTTCATTTTCAAAAATAGCTTTTTCTTTCTCTGTGATAATTTCATCTTTTTTCTCTAATAATAGCTGGGTCTTATCGAATTTAGATTTTTGAACCGTATCCTTTTCGAGATAACTAATTTGTTCTTCTAAAGTTCTAATTTTTTTCGCTTTTTCTTCTAATTGCTTAATTAAGTTTTCATTTTCAACTTTATTTTGATTAATTTGAGTGGTTAAATCTTCAATTTTTTGATTTTGATTAGTTATAGTTATATTTAAATTTTCAAGTTGAGCAATATGATCTTCCATAACCTTAATTTTATTATCTTTTTCCTGAAGTGATGAGTATATCTCTTGGATATATTTTTGCTTATCTTCAACTGAAATACTTAACTCCTCAATTTTATGAGATTGTTCATTTATTAAAGAAGTCAAATTCATTATTTCTTCATCCTTGTGCTTTATGATTTCATTTAATTCATGGATGGCTTGAACCTGAGCTCCACTTGCCTCGTTACTTTTTGAGTAATTTTGAATTTCATTTTCTAATTGTTGAATTCTTACATTCCTTTCAGCTATAACTTTATCTTTATCTTTTAAAATTTCAATATTAGCCTCTCTATGATCCTTTAAATTCCTCTTAATTTCCTCGATTTCACCTTGCAAATTTGTGTTTTTTGTCTCTAACGCTTCCTTCTCTTTAAGAACGTCATTTATTTGATCAGTTAACTTCTCATTTTGCTCAGTTAATAAATTGAGCTGTTCTTGAAGAGGTTTTTCGGATTTAATTTGTTCTCCTTTGTCCTTTTCTTCTTCAACCCATCCTAGGGCAGAGAGTGCTTCAGTGATAGATTTTTCCTCACTTTCACGGTCATCTGGCAAATTTATATCCTCTCTTTTAACACTATATTCTTAACAAATAATTACAATTGATTATATCGTAATTAAATCTATTAAATTTTTTCATTCTTATTTGTAATTTACACCTAAAAAGTCATAATTTACGAATGAGAATCTTTCTACTCATCATCTAATTTGAATTTTACTTCTAATATATCTTTCTTTATTTGTTTGAGCTCTTTATATTCACATTTCTTGTTTATTTAGCTATTTTAGTATAAAAACGTACTTGCGATCTAATAGGAATTTAGTTAAGTAACCACAAGATAAGGCTACCACCATACTTATTTCTAATGGAGTGTGTAAGAAATTAGTCATTAGAAACTGTATCCCTATATTCTCAATAGTAGTAATAATAGCAAAAAAGAAATATTTAAAGAACTCCTCCGAAGTTTCTTTTAATTGAAACGCAGTACTTTTAAAAACTATAAACTTATCTAATATGAACTTTACGAGGTATGTTACTCCTACGGCAACGATCGAACCAATCAATTCAGGCATATTATATGGACTAGTTGAACAATAAAAATTTTGAATAAAATCAATATCACTAAAATTTTGACAAATAATTGGAGCAAAATACAATTGATTTGATTTTTGAATTAAGTAATTTAAGCAAATCATAGCTATAGCAAATGAAAAGTAGAGAATCATTTGCTTTTTAATATTTTCATGATTTTCAATATCTTTGTTTTCTTGCATATTTTACCTCATTTCATCATTATTTAGCTTAGCACCACAATGATAGCAAAATTTAGCAACTGATTCTTTGATTTCGCCTCCGCATACAGGACACTTTCTTAAAGTTTGAACATACGGTTCATAAAGAGATTGCTGTGTAGCGTAGGGCCGGCTTCTCTTTTTAAATAAAAATGGTAACCAACAGATTATGGGCAAAAAGAAAAAAGGAATTGCATACCATACATTAAGTATTAAGGATAATACCAAAAAAAAGATAGTTATTATAATAAATATAATGTTAATGAGTATAATTCGTCTTCTATTCATTTTTATAGCTTTTACTTCTGTAATTCTTAATTATTCATCTTTTATTTTATCTTTCCAAGATTCAGTTTGCTCATTCTCATCTGGTTCTTGAGCTTCCATATCAACAAGAGGAAGTGTTTGAGAATCAGAATTTTCTAAGGTTGTATCTTGGATTGGGCTTGATACATGAAATGGTCCCATTCCTTGTTGAGTCCCTCCTAAAGAGCCCATAAGATCTCTAAATTGGTCTTTCTTGGATTCTTTTCCAGTGAGTTTCAAAACCAATTTCCTTATTCCAAACGCTAATAAGGAAAATCCTAAAGAAAAGCCAAAATAAACCCAAAACCAGTATTCATACATTCCAAATTGAAAAGAGAGTAAAGCAAATATCCCCAAAAATATAACGCATCTAATAGCCATAGGAGCTAATTGCTTTTTTAACATAGTTTTCATTAATTGCATTGTTTCTTGCTGCAATTGAAGCATAAGAGTTTGATCTCCTAAAATTTGAGCCTGTCGTAATCGTTGTTGAAGATTTCGTGCATCATCCCTTATTTTTTTCATCACGTCTGGTTTTAAACCAAGTATCCAATTCAAGATATATCCAAATAAGACTAATCCAATGGAAATCCACATTAATTGAAAAATGATATCCGTTGTTAGTGGTTCAAGAGCCATAATAAAATCACTATATTAAAGAAATTAGTATAAAATAATAATTTTTGTATAAAGTACTACCAGAACTTAAGATTTTAAGCTAAACGTATTGCTTTCTATTAACTGTATCATGATTTATCTTAAGTTTCCTGATAAGTAGCCCATTAAATATTTGGAATAAAGAGTTTTAAATTTAGTAGGTATTGAAGCCATTATAGCACACCCTAACCGGCATCCGTCACAAAAATCAAAATTATCATGATTTTTCATGATTTCTGTTACTTCTTCACTATTATAGACATTGGAAAGCGTATGATTAAACGGATTAAAGCTTAATATTGGATGAATTTTACATGGATAATCTATGTCCCCATTATGCCTAATAAACATATATGTTTCAGCGACATGGCAACGCAGAATTTTTTGATGCTTTGGAACTCCACCAAACCCCCCTTTTTCTACAATCTCAATACTTACAGGATCAGTTAAGATATTTCTAAATTTGGTTCTCAACTCTCGGATCTTATTTGCCCAAATAGACAGATCTGGAATTAATTCTTGTATATGTTCTACTCGATAACTCTCTCCTGAAATGTCCCAAACGATATCTTCTGCGGGATATAATTCTACAGAACACGCTAACTTTTCTGCTAATTCACAGATATTTTCTAATAAATGTAGATTATCTTTCATTACTACGGTGCTTATAATGACTTTGATATCTTTTTTGTTAGCTATGTTAATGGATTCAATAACTTTATCGAATACTTTAATTCCCCTTGATTTGTTATGCATTTCTGCTGTTGGATAATCTAGTGATGTTAATATAAAGTCTAATCCTTCCAATTTTGGTAATATTTTTGGAAGTAAATAGCCATTAGAAGTGATTCCATTAATAAAATTATGCTCAACTCCCATATGATAGACTATTTCAGGGAGATCTTTTCTCAATGTAGGCTCACCTCCAGTTATGGAGAGGGTATTTACTCCGATTTCAGCCAATTGATCTATTAGATTTTTTATCTGTACTGTATTCATCTCATTGTGTATATATGATTCTGGTAGGGAACTTACAGTACAAAATGAGCAATAAGCGTTACACCTTAGAGTGATCTCAATTTGGGCTGAATACGGTGTTTTTCTACTTGAAATGTGATTCAATAAGTAGGTTCTTAAGTATTGTAAGTAAGTTTTTAACCGAATATGTGGAATATGATAACACCGTACTTTTTTGAATTAAGATAATTTAGTCTGTTAAATTTAAAAAATTTTATTTGAGAGGTATTAAAAAAATTGCTATTAAACTACTTAAATATAATTTTAATATATTATTCTTAGAATTTGATAAAAGATTATTAGTAAAAAAGGAAAAAAAAGAAAATAAATTTAACCTAGAGTGCTTTAAAAGCCTTAAGATTCATTTCCACAACTTTTACATATATAGCGTTTAGCATAAATCTTGATTCCTCCCATCTGGTGGAGGACATTGCTCTTATCTTCCTCTGTCTTGAAAGCTGTACCACCGCATTTTGTACATACTCTTCTCCCCTCTACAGGTGGCTTTTCTTTCATTTTTTCTTCTTCCTCTTGTTTTTCAACAAGAGCTGAAGGTTTAACAGTAGAAGCTGCTGATGCTGTACTTGTAGCAGCGGGTGTTGGTTGAGGAGCAGGCGCTTTACTTCCCATCTCCAGGACTTTATCAAGCTTTTGATCTATTTTTTTTAACATTTCTATTACTTTTTCTTCGAACTCTGACAAAATTAGTCTCCTCTTTTTTTTAAGAATTTTGTTTCTAAAAAAGAAGTAATAGAAGTTTTTTAAAAATTTAAGTAAAAAGAAAAATGGGATTTTGTGAATTAAATAAGAGAATATAATTTAGAAAACCACAAAGAACGCATTAAAACATTAAAGATATAAATAGTGAGAAAACAAACTTTATTTAATATCAATTTAAATGTTTAAACTATAATAAAATGGAGTAAAAACACAATGTTTTTAATGACTGAAGCATCAGGAAAAGCGCTTAGTGGTTTAAGGGATCTGACCATGTTAAAATGGTATTGGATTCCTTTAATGGTGATTGTAATGTATATCTATGCCAATGAGATGAAGAAAGCGAGAGAATCAGGGGACTGGAATGCTATATATTCCGGATTGACCGTATTTGGACTGGATTTTTTCAATGAGACATGGAACGGATGGGTATTTGCCATTACACAACACTCTGCGTTTTGGACAACGCCAGGAGATACCGCATTTCGCGTAATGGTTGGTTGGAATATTGAAATAATCTTTATGTTTCTAATAGCAGGTATTGTTTTCTATAATATGCTAGATGAAGACAAAGATAAAAAGATGTTTGGATTACCTAATCGCTGGGCAATGGCTATCGGATTTGCTGCATTTGCTGTGTTCATCGAATGCATATTAAACATAGGTGGTCATCTTGTGTGGGAATATCCATGGTGGAATCTTTCTATTATGGGAATATGGTTAATTTTTATTATCGGTTATTTCTTCTTTTTTGCAGGCGCTGTTATAGTTATTAATATGGATGAAGACAAGCATAAAAAGATAGCACTAGCTATTATTTATGCAGTACCAATCATTATGAATATTATAGCACTTGGTCTTGGTTTGCATTATTAAAATTTTATAAATATTATAAAAAAATCAGGGTGAAGGAGATATTATTCACCTTTTCTTTTTTTCTTTTTCTAATAATTTTTTTTTTGATCAACAAAATTATAAAAATAAACAGAATAAATGATTAACTATGGCATTTAAAGGTCTTTTTCCGAAATTACATCCCATTAAAGAATTGAAAAATTCTCGGTTAATGGAAATTGCTCCCGATGTTTGGGAAATAGAAGGTTATATTTCTACACAATTTTTTATAAAACCTGCATCTAGTAATATTTTTATCTTTAAGGATAATGATGATGTCCTGTTACTAGATACTGGACTGTATCCTTATTATCGAAAAATAATTATTGATGTCCTCTCAAAATTTAAAAGCCAAGGGGCAAAAAATCTAACATTATTAGTATCCCAGGGTCATTTTGATCATGTAGCAAATAATGATGTTATATTAGAAGCTGGTTATGATAATGTGCGATTTTTACTGCCTAAAATTGAATTGGGAACAATTGATTTATTTAATCATTTTACTGGGGATTTTGAAGAACTTGAAAATTATTATAATCCCTATTCGATGCTTCCATTGCCTGTAAAGATGGCGAGTAAGATTTCTATAAAATTCGCTCGATCATTAATAGTACGTATGACTAAAAAACTGTTTAATGGTATTGAAACTCTGGTCGATAAAGCAGAACTTCTTTCAATGGATTCTCGAGTAACAAAAAAAATTGGAGAGGTTGAATTTATGGGATGGGATGTTGGTCGATTTTTTGCGATTCATGATGGTGCTCATAGCCCAGGTCATATTTCTTTATATGATCCTAAAAATAAACTGTTAATGACTGGTGATTCTACTATTGAGATTAATCCCCCCTTTTTCAATAGTAGGTTAGTAAAATGTATAGAGCTCATGGAAAAGTTTCGCAAAATAGCAGAACAGGGTTATGTTAATATTGCAATTGATTCCCATCACAGCTCTACCTATTTTAGAAAAATTTTTGATAAATTTAATATCGATCCTTTACATCCTATTCAAATTGCAGATCTAGCTCATGGTAAAGATGAATGTGTAGCATATTTTACTATGTTTGAAAATTATTATAGAGATTTGAAAGATGAAATACTCGCAGCACTTTCAAACCTAAAAGAAGCAACAATTCCCGAATTAGTGAAGGAATTCAAGAAATCTGACAATGAAGCTGTGAAAATGAAAATAGCTATGAAATTTCCAAATTTTCCCTCTCGCTTAGATGTGCTAATTGCTGTAGTATTAGATGAACTCAAAGTGCCGTATAGAAGAAAAGGTAAAAAAGTAATATTTACATCAATTAGTTCCTAAAAGAGGGATTTTGGAAGTTGATTTGTGTTTTAGGATTATAAAATGTAATCTACTATTTTTTTATTAATTTCTTTGTTTTACTGGGTTTAAGACATTGAAAAAATCTCGTCTTACATTCACATTTGCTTGAAATTTAACAATAATCTTATTTCCTGAAAGAGTAGTGGCTAGAAAGTTTTTATAATTACTTCCGAATCTCGAGAATGAAATTATATCACCATCTTTTAACTTTGAATCCAATCTCGAAGCATCCTTGACCCTAAGATACATCCCGGGTTTTAAATCATTTAAATCATTAATATTATGAATACTAGAAAAGGAATAAGAACCTGAATAATTTTCTACTATATAATCATATAATTGCTTTAAGGGTTTTTTTTCTAATTTGATTATCTCCCCTTTTAAGCCTCTTTTAGCAATAAGAAGCGCTGCAATCGCATGATCTACAAATCCTTTAGATCTTACTTCACTCACTAATTCACCTTTCTGCAGATGAAACAACGCTTCTTTAGTGGTTTTAAACTCATCAACCAAGAAAATCTCGGCAGGAGCAAAACGATTCTTAGCATTTATGTCCGATTCCTCATATTCTTTAACAGTAGATAAGTCAGTTATTACACATGAGTTATCCTCACAGGGAATATTGAAAAATTCGATAAAAAAATCAATAATGAAATCTGAACCAGGTCCATTTCCAACAAAGATCTTATTAATTAAATCTCTTTCATTTCTTAAAAAACTCGTCAATTCCATATTTAATTGTCTTTTTAGGATATTATGGCTTCGAAGATTTTCTATATTGTTTTTCAGATTTACAAACCATAGTGAAGGTAATTCACCTTTTTCAATTAAACAAAATCCGAAATGTCGAGTCCCAGGATCAACTGCGAGAATCACGTCATTCTGTTCGAATTTAAATAGATGAATTTCAGCTCTTCCCTCAGATACTTTCATTAAAGAATTAAAAAAATTCTCGAAGTGATCATTCTTCACCTGCAAAAAAAAAGTATCTGTTTGGGATTGAAATAGAACCTCTATATTATATTTTTCAATTAAAGGAAACACATCAGTATAATTTTCTATTTTTATTATGATGTCTTGAGAAGGAACAATTTTGAGTATTTTTACCTTCTCAATTGCTTTTGCGATTGCTTGAGCGATATCGTCTTCATTTTTCCCTGAATATATGTCTACATGGAGCCCATCTAAATGAAATGCTTCGCAAGCAGCAGTGGCGGCTAAAATATCGTAAAGTTTCGTTACCTGATTATGTTCTCTTGATACTGTTAGTGCCTTTCTACATCTTGGAACAACACGGACAGAAGCAGATTTATGAGTTCCTTTACTGACTTTGTTAATAGTTATGATTCCTTTTATTTTTGAGCCAACCACTTTAAAGTCTATCAAGTCTTCAAGCCTTTCTTTAATAAATTCAAATTGTAAATCACCTACGACTAAGAGATTTATTATATTTCGTTCAGTATAATAATCGAATGGAATAATTCGTTTTAATTTTTCAAGAATTTCTAAAGATAGTTTAAACTTATGAGAATCATTAATCTCAATAAAAAATTCCTTCCTTGGAAGAACCTCCGCCATTATACTTTTTATTTTTGGAGATATAAACTTTCCATGATAATATTTAGTACCTAAACTGAATTTAGGATCAATATTTAGTAATAGTTGGACTATTTCTCCTTCAGAGGCTTGTTTAAGCGGTCTTCTCTTTAAGGAATAAATGGCCTTGGTTTTTACTTCGGAAGTTAGAGTCCTTTTAGATTCTAATTCTCCTGAAAGAATTCCAACATTAATTATATTTCCAAGTCCTTTCCTATATACATAACCTAGAATGATAAATGATAAATCTTCTTCTATTTTTTTCCTATGTGTTGTATAAATTGAGATTTTGGAAATTAATTCTTCAATCCCTATATTTTCTCTGGCAGAAGTTTGAATTATTGATATCGCGCGAGCATTAAGTTTTTCCAAATCTTTTTTTATTTTATCAACGTTCGCAGTTGGTTGGTCCATTTTTGTAGCTGCAATTATGATTGGTATATTCTTTTCCTTTGCTTTTTCAAAAAGCCAGAATGTTCTTGCTTGAAAACCCTCCGTGCCAGAAACTACTAAAACTAATAAATCAGCAAATTCAAGCCCTAATGCCGGACTGGCTTTAAAATCGGAATGTCCAGCAGTATCGAGTAGATTTAACAAAAGTTTTGATTTTTTTATTTCGAATTGAATTACTTTTAGACTTACAGTTGTTCCATGGGCTAGTTCAAAATCAAGATTATCAGGAAATTTACCTACAATTACCTCTATCAAAGAGCTTTTTCCTGCTTGGGCATGTCCTGCAAAAAGTACATTAAGGACTCTATACTTTTGTTCCATTTTAATTATTAAAATGAAATATGAAATCTAAAAATATGTAATAATGTAATTTTGAAATTCAATACAAAATTATAAAGACAGTCATGCAATTTAAGATATAAGGAACGCTTTTTAATAATTGACGTTAAATGGGATATTGGAGTTCTATTAAATGCCACTTGAAAAAATAACTAATTTACCTAGAGCCGTAACACTCCAATTAACAGAAGCATGTAATCTCCGTTGTAGAATGTGTTATTATTGGGGTGACACAGGTTGTTATTCTAATGCTGAAGCTGGAATGAAACCAAAAACACTAGAATTTGAACTCTTGAAAAAAGTTATAGATTATTTAGCCCCTGCAAAACCTTTTTATAGTCTTTTTGGTGGAGAACCTCTGCTATATCCGGAATTAGAAGAATTAATTCTTAAGATAAAAGGTTTAGGTTCAATTATAGACACACCGACTAACGGAACGCTGTTAACAGAATTTGCACCTATGATCGTGCGGTATGGATTTGATTCTGTGAGAGTGTCCATTGACGGACCCCGTGAAATTAATGATTCCCAAAGGGGCAAAGGAAGTTATGATAAAGCGATGGCAGGAATTGAAGCACTTTACCAAGAAAAAATAAGAACTGGAAAACGCATTCCATATATTGATATAATATATACGATAACTCCTACAAATTATCAATCAATCAAACAATTTTTTCTACAAGAACTCAATCTTTCGGCCATTGATAGAGTATCAATTCAAATGGAAAATTTTCTAACAGAGGAAATGGGGCAACAATATTCACAATTTCTTAAATCCGAATTCGGTCTCACAAGTGAGAGATATTGGAGAGGGCTATTACGTTCTCCTGAAGATTTCAAAACAATAGATGTGAATTTGTTGGCAACCCAAGTGAATTCGGTTTGTAAACGCTTAAGTGGTCTTGGAAAGACTATTATGCTATTGCCCCCAACTTTTTCTCAAGAGAATCTTTCTGCGTATCTTAAAGCGGATTGGAAAAATATGACTGATCAATATCATAGTTGTTTAGTTCCTTGGTTTGGAGTAGATATAACGGCTAACGGAGATTTAGCTCCATGTCATGTATTTTATGATCTCGTAATGGGTAATCTGCATGAACAGACTTTTGAAGAAATATGGAATGGAGATAATTATCAAAGATTTCGAGAATATATGCTGCAAAATAAATTTTTAAAAATTTGCCGAGGTTGCTGCATTCTTTATCTGGCAGGGAAGAAAAAAAGAAAAAGAGATCTCAAAAAGCAATGAAAAAAACTTAAGTTAGAACCATTTTGAAATTGATTTAATCTTACTCTCATTTCTTAAAATGGTTTCATTAAAAACTAAAATTTAATATTTACAGTAAATATTTTGCATTATGAAACGAGATGAAGGACTTTTTAATCACTTTTTATTTAATTGCAAGTTAGAATTAAAAAAATTGCTTAATTTCCCCCATAGAATTACTCGTAGATCTAAGATTAAGAAATATTATAAGACTCATGATGAGATAAAGATCCACTTTGGAGGGGGAAAAGATAAGTTAGAGGGATTTCTCAATACGGACATTATTG
Source organism: Promethearchaeota archaeon (assembly GCA_019058445.1). Classification (GTDB taxonomy): domain Archaea; phylum Asgardarchaeota; class Lokiarchaeia; order Sigyniarchaeales; family SOKP01; genus LW40-45. Next base: position 523,841 of record JAHPZA010000010.1, read on the forward strand.
GAAAGATTCCAATTAATATCACAAAAAAATTGCCTTTCCCTTTAGAATCAGTTAATATAATTTACTCTTGTCATGTTATAGAACACCTTTTTTATAAACATTTTAAAAATTTTTTAAAAGAATCCTTTAGGGTATTGAAAAAAGATGGAAAGCATATCATCATGACTCCATCTTTAACACGCTTAATCAATGCCTTGTATTATGAGGAGGATTTAAAATCTCCTCTATTAAAAGGACATGAAAAATTAGCAGGTGTTGAGCTTGATCCAGCACTATTATTAAACCGTATGATGAATACTTATTATGGTCATAGATTTATTCATGATTTGGAATCAATAAATCGCGTTGCAGAAAAGATTGGATATTCTGAAATAAAAATAATTAAGATCCCAGATATCCCTGACGAAATCATAAAAAAATATGCAATTATGAGGGAGAATAAGGGCGAAAGATGGAAAATTGAAACAGAAACATATTTACTCATTAAATAATAAAATTAGTTTAATAATTTCTTCTATACCCTTCTATTGATTCAAGATAATCTAAAATAGATTCTCGTATTTCAATGGCAGGTAATATCTGATGCGACTTCCATACATAATTCATAGCATCACGCCAGCTCCATGAAGGATTTTCTTTTAATAACCACGCGACTACTAATCCTCCACTCCGTGATATACCCATTGCACAGTGCACTAAAACCTTCCCTTTCTTTTCTTTAATATGTTTATCCATGAAAGCTAAAATATCTTTAATAAGTTCATGAGGTGGATATGTATTATCTGGAAATCCTTTATATAAGTAAGCATATCTTCGAAAAGGAGGCATATAATGTTTTTTTTCCATCAAGTTTACAATCGCAGTAATGCCTTCTTGTTCCAACTTATCAAAATTTAATCTTGGCCAATAAGCACCTATATAAAGGTTCTCAATAACTTTATATATCTCATCCATATCAGGCATTAATTAATAAAAAGAATTTTCTAAGAAAATTAAATTTTTTGAGTATTAATTTTAGTAATCATTCTTAAAGCAGATTATAAGATATGAAAATGCAAAAAAATAAAAAATTGATATTATCTATAAACTTATTTATTGAATTTCACTTAAATCGCGACTAGCTATTATATTGGCACCAGAACCTAAAATATTTTCAATTAAAATGTCACCGGCTTTTATAGGAGCTTTTATCTGTTTCACAGCAATTTCTTTTACAGCTTCTTCAAGTTTATCTTTCAAAATAGGCACATCCGTTCTAACAGGAACTAACGGCAGAAATCCATTTTGAACTCTCATGGTTGTCGTCAAAATCCTTTTTGGTTCATAATATTCTTGTTGTGCATATTCTAAACCTCTCTTGCATGTATATCCCTCAAAACTGATATCTCCACTCTCATTTTTTTTCACTTGAATTTCACAACCTGTAGGACATACGATACAACGGATCACCCGGACTACACTTTGGCTACTTTCTTCCATCTTTTATCAATCCTCCTCAATTAATACTTCAGGTCGAGGTATAACTTCGATTTCAATGCGTTTACAATCCTTATTTAAACCGATTTCTTCCAAATTTAGATTTAATTCGATCATTTCACTTGGTATAACATAAATTTTCTTTTTTTTATAGATAACTCCATTTTCGTCTTTAAATTGAATAAGCACTCTTCTATCAGGATATCTTACTCTAAAAGTAAATATGATCTCTTTTGCTATATCACTTTTATTTATTACATCCGGTTTGACGTAATTAACATTTTCTCCGGCAATACATTTTATTTGTCCGTTCTTTTTTGTATCATTTCCATATCTATTATTAATATAATCAATAGCATAGTTCCCCGCTCGTTTTGCTTCTGCAGTTACTAAATCAACTAAATCATGTACTTGTAGTACATTTCCGCAAGCGAAAACTCCTTCTATTGTTGTTTCCAAATTGTTATCGACAATTGGACCATTATTAGAGGAAAGTTCTGCTCCTGCGTTGAATGTCAATTCATTTTCGGGAATTAGTCCAACAGATAACAAAAGCGTGTCACATTCTATAAATTTATCTGTACCAATAACTCTATCAAAATTTCGGTCGACTTTTGAAATTGTGACTCCTTTTATCCTATTTGCACCGTGGATCTTTGTTACCGTATAGTTTGTAATTAGGGGAATATCATAATCTTCTAAACATTGTACTTGATTTCTTAATAAACCACTGACGTATGGCAGAATCTCAACAACTGCCTTGACTTTACAGCCCTCCCAAGTTAATCTTCGCGCCATAATCATCCCAATGTCTCCGCTTCCTAAAATCACGTATGTTTTTCCAGGCAACCACCCCTCCATATTTACAAATCTCTGGGCTTGACCAGCAGTGTAGATCCCTGAGGGTCTAAAACCAGGTATATTGATTGCGCCTCTTGGTCTTTCACGACATCCCATTGCTAAAATTACGGCTTTTGCTTGTATATTAATAACTCCTTCTCGTTTATTTATAGCAATTAATGTTTTATATTGTTTCTCAGGCGTTCCCGGCTTTATTTCAATAACCATAGTATCAAGTTCATAGGGGATTTGTAATTTATGAACTTCATTGATAAATCTTTGAGCATATTCAGGACCAGTTAATTCTTCATTAAACTCTTTTAATCCAAAACCATTATGAATGCATTGCAAAGTAATACCCCCCAATTCTCTATCTCTTTCTAATATTAATACACCTAGCCCCGCTTTTTTAACTTCAACTGCCGCTGCAAGACCTGCCGCTCCTGATCCGATTACTGCGACATCAGTTTCATATTTAATCAATCTTCGACCCCTCCCTGTTCCATGTTTTTCAGGATAAAATCTTTTGTTCTTCCTACTAAGAAGTTAGTATCTTCTCCTCTTTTCGTAACCTCATCATAAGGAATATTTAATTCTCGTGAAAGTATTTCAATCACGCGTGGCCGACAAAATCCACCTTGACATCGACCCATCCCAGGTCTACACCTAAACTTCACACCATCTACCGTTCTTGCCCCTACCGGAGAATGAATTGAGTCAATAATTTCTTTCTCAGAAACAGTCTCACAACGGCAAATGATATTACCCCACGCAGGATCGTCTTTAATTTTTTGATCAAGCTCTTCCATAGTAAAGTCATGAAACCGTTCAGGTTTAGGCCTAAAAGGATTATAAGTTTCTTTTATTTTTAATTCTTCTCCGAGCAATTCAAGAAAACTTTCGACTTTTTCGGCGATTGCAAAACAGGAAGTTAAACCAGGAGATAAAATTCCTGCTACATTAATAAAGCCATATACATCTGTATTGTCAATAATAAAATCATAAGTATCTGGGACAGCTCTAAGACCAGCAAAATTTCTGATAGCACTCCGTTCTGGGATATTTGGAACCAAACTTCTGGCGCCTTCCAGAATTTCTTTTAATCCCGCCGTTGTAGTTGCGATATCTTTTTTATCAGTAATATTTTGGGCATTTGGACCAACAAATGTATTTTCATGAATCGTAGGACATACTAAGATACCTTTTGAGATTTTAGTGGGAGTCGGAAATAAGATTTTATTTAGATGAAGAACATTTCGATCGAATAAGATATATTCCCCTTTTCTGGGCATAATATCAAAATAATCAAGACCTACCATTTTAGAAATCTTCCTAGCATATATTCCAGCGGCATTTATGACATTACGCCCTTCAAATTCATCTTGTTTTGTTTTAACCGTGAAAGTGTAATCAGAATGACTTATCTTTGAGACCTTATGGTTTCTGAAGAACTTAACACCATTCATCGCGGCGTTTTCTGCCAAAGCGAAAGTCATTTCATAGGGACTTACAATTCCAGCCGAAGGCGCATGCAAAACTCCCACAACTTCCTCTGTTAAGCTGGGTTCCATATGTAATATTTTTTTCTGATCTAAAATTATCTCTAATCCGAGAACACCATCCTCCGTTCCTTTTTTTCTATATTCTTCCAAAGTTTTTATTTGGTTATCTTCTAAAGCAACCACAAAAGAGCCAATTCTTTTAAAAGGAAAATTTAGCTCTTCTGCTGCTTGAGTATACATTTTATTACCTTTAATGCATAAGTTTCTTTTGACATACTCTCTTTCAGCAGCATATCCCGCATGAACAACACCAGAATTCGCTTTAGTAGTTCCCGAAGCTAAGTCTGCTTCTTTTTCTAATAAACATATTTTCAGATCATATTTTGATAAAGTACGTGCGATGGTGCAGCCGCTAATTCCTCCACCAATAATTATAACGTCATAGATCAAGTTTTTTTAACCCCCACGATGGAATTTTTCAATGATTTAATATTAAATACCACTATTTTAATTATTAAATTACAATATATCTTTAAAACTTATTTGAAGGGAGAATGTTTTCCTATTGATAAGATTAATTTTAAAGAAATTTTTTCTCTAAAAGTTAAGAATTTATTTTATTACATTTTGGACTACGATATCTTTCCTAAAGGCAATCTATGGGATGAAAAGTAGAAGTAACCAGATGAGGTTAAAAATAATTGTTATGAGGATGAGAACTTTTGTTACGGGATTAAATAATGTATTTTTTAAGGATTTATTAATTCTCATTTCAAGATCACCATTTAATAAATTCTCTACAGAGCTGAAATTACTCACTAATTCTTTATTCATGTGGATAGAGCCTAAAAATCTTGGTTTTGATAAATTATTTATAGAATTGGCGAGTGCATCTGAAGTGAAAAGACCGTTAGGTCTCTTTTTCTTATCAGTTTCTTTCATTTTAACTTTTTAAATTTTCTGTATATTCAAGAGAAAGTAATTCTTTTCTTCTTAAATTATTTACGATTGTGAAATATAAAAAACCATAAATCGGGTAAAACAGTTAATATTAATTTACCAAAATGCTTTTTGAAACTTCTTTAAAGTGTCTTCTAAACTATCTTCAATATCTTCATTAAAGTTAGCAAAAACGTTTACGTCAGAATCCCAAGATTCTAAAATAGTTGAATATTTATTAAAAAACTTTTCTGCTATGATCTTGAGTTCTTCTTGCACTCTTTTCTCTTTAACCTTTTTCCCTGAGTTTGCGACAAATAAATAACCCTTATCTTTATAAATTGTAAATCTTATAGAACTCAGTTCAAAATTAGAAAGTCCTCCTTTAGCTAGTTCAGTTGCGAATGAATTTAAAGCAGTCATTAGTGCGCCAAAAAGCTGTTCATTTACCTTAGGATTAAACACCCTGCTAAATACTACTATCCCACTTTCGTTAAGAATCCATATATCTTGAAGGACTTTTACCAACTGTATCCCCGCACTTAATTGAGCATTTTATTTATTTTAAAGTTATAAGATGATAGAAATAAAACATTTATATAAATTTTCTTTTATGATTATAAATGATAATTAGACACTTAAAATAAGAACAAAGCTCATTTTTCATGGAATTGTTTAGGATATACAGATGAAACTAAGTCAATTTTGTGATAGTAATATTATCAATTAAGTAAAGGGGTCCAAAATCGTTAGGCATCCCCCAGGATTCTAAAGAGATAGTCATTTTTGCAATTTCTTTCTTTACGTCAACGAGAATAAAATGATAAGCTTCTTCTTTTTCTGCTATAAAATCATAATTATAAACAGAATATAAAGGGGCCCCAGCACCACCTGTGACTATATAGATTGAATCATTTAAGTTTGTATAATTATATTGTTCTGAATTATCATAATCATCTAACTTACTAGAATTAATCATAGGATAACTGCGCTCATAGTGATGATTATGTCCACATAAAATAAGAGAAACATTATATTTATCAAAGAGCGGCTTCCAATGTTCTTGATGGTAGTCAGAAGATCTACTCGTGTGCAATAAGGGATGATGCAAAAACACAAAATTGAAAGTATTTTCTTGAGATAGCTGAATTAGGGTTTGGTTTAGCCAATTTGTTTGATCATCATCGCCTACAGTATAATCATTTGAATTAAGAATAATAAAACCTACTCCTCCATAATTAAAGTAGTAATAACGTTCAGTGTCAGTGCCATACATAAGTAGATTATTATACATCTTAGTAGACAAGCCACCTTCATGATTACCCTCAACGTATACTCCTTGTTTATAAGCAGTTAAAGCTTCTGTATCATCAAAATATTCATTCCATTCATTTTGTTCTGTGCCTATTTCTACTATATCTCCCGTATGAACAATGAACTCGAAATTATTTCTAAATGATGCCATTATTTTTTCTACTAAAGTTCTTCGTTCAAGCCTCTGTGTTCTACTATCTCCATAAACTAAGAAGGATATATTTGATATGTCTCTATTTGCTAATGTAGTAAAGTTCATGATTTCTCGTTTAGTAATATTGTCTGAACGCACTTGATAATGATAAGTAGTATTGGGCGATAAATTAACAAGTTCAGCATAATAAATATAAGTGGAACTTGTGAGTTGCGTAGAGTTTGGTGTGATTTCTGTAGCTGAAGACAAATCTGCACTCATAGAATATGATAATTTTGGTTCTGTTGCGTTTTTTTCCGTATACCAAGAAATTACAATCGAATCATTATAGTTATAAATAAAAGTTAACCTTATTCCTTTTGGTGTAAGCGTTAAGGGTGATAAAATTATTGAGTCTGAATCATCATCATTACTAGAATTAGATTTTGAATGTGTTTCATTTAAAATTGTTATATAATAAATTGTAGAAAAAATTAATAAAAAAGAGATAAATCCAATAGCGATTATTTTTTTTAATCTCGTAGGACTAACTGAAACATTCAAATTTATCTATTCATACCAAACTTATCACTTCTTAAAAATTTATGCGCTAATTTTTTTAACCACGAAATAGAATAAATTTATTTTCAATTATATATTAGCCTCTACTTTAAGGTTGAAAAAAAAATAAGAAGTTTAATCACAAATTTTCACTCTTCGGTTGCTTTAGGGCGAATATACCCAAGGTAAGCTCCTAAGAATCCAATAACAACGAAACTCCATGCTAAATAATAGAATATTGTAAAACCTTGACTTCCCATGATAATTGTTATACGGTCGATTAAAACGAATATAAATGTTAAAATGAAGCTAAGATTCATAATTGCCAATGATAGAAATGCCCTTTTATACATAGGATCGTTAACAGTCTTATAAGCACTTATTAATCTAATAGTGAAGGAAATGTAAATTACACCCATAAATATTAAAATATTTAAAAAATTAATCGCATCCAATAATGTGTTCCCACGTTCATAGATAAAAATTGTAAAGAATATAACATAGCTTCCAAATACAAAAACTAGGATTCTTTGATTTTTGTTATAATCTTTCTCAAAGACCCCTACTTTTAAGAAGTAGGAGTAGATTACAGAGATGGTTACGAATAAAATAGTAATTCTAAAGTCTACAATCCTAAAAAGAAACCAATTTAAAGGTGTATTTGGGAATTTAACATTAGGTTGATTATACACATAATCAATATCAGTAGTGAGTACAATTATTTTTGAAATCCAAGCGAATACTATTGCGATTACCATGCTAATAAAGATTATAAATAAGTATAATGTGAGTTGATGTCTCTTAATCAAATACTTTCTAAGTATTAACCATGAAATAATAGCTCCAATTATTGAAACTATCATTTCAAAAATCATTCCTACAAAAACGGGGTTCATAGATTGACTATAATAGATTTTTTATTTAAAATTTTTTATTTTTCTTTATGTGCTTCGTATTTCAATTTGATATTTTAAAAAAATATTTAAGTTTAAAAGGAGAATAAATGTTATTATGAAGTTAGATTATGATGAAAAGTTCATAATTGTAATAACGCTTTTTTTTGCGCCCGTCGTAGTTATTTCAACAATAGTACATCATTTGTTTCCGGAGGTTTTAGGAGTTCCAAATGTTCTCGGACCATACTTTATTGAACCGATATGGGTAGACTTAGTGATAGAGGATTTAATTACCGCAATTTTGGCAGCTATAGTAGTATATCACGGAATTAAAACGCAAGGGAAATACAAAACTATGTGCTTTCTTTATGGAGCGATTATATTTGCTGGTCTTGAAGAAATACAATGGATATTGCTAGGCAGATTCAATCTTACACCAACTGAGACATACTTTTTTACGAGAGGAGGATTATGGTTTGTTGCAATTCCTATTTATACTTGCTTGAGCTGGTTTATACTTGCCTGGTGCTGTAATTACGTATCGGAAGTGATTTTTCCGAACAAGAACTATATGTTTCACGCTTTTATTGCAGGAATTATAGCAGTTTCCCTCGATCTCTGGATAGATCCTGTAATGGTTAATCTTGGTTCTGCTTCAATATATTCCAATTCCGCTGGAATGTGGGTGTGGTCAGGAGATCCAAAAGATACATTTTCTGTCTTTTCAATACCATTCTTCAATTTTGTAGGCTGGTTCTTAGTAATAATGTTATTTTTAATTCTTTATGGTTATGCCTTAAATGATAAAAAGATTGAAATACAGGGCAAAACAAAATCCGCTCTCATTTTCTTCGGATTGATCCCAGTGTTCATAGCAATCACTACTAGTATTCTTTATTTGGCAAGTGCATTTACTCCTCCTTTTTTAATCGGAGTTGATGTAATCCCTATTAAATTATTGTGAAAAGGAGATAATAATGAAAAAAAATGAAAAATATATTCCTATCGTTATTTTAATCATATTTTATTTAAACGTGTTAAGAAGCGCAGTTGATGTAGCAATCGCCCAAAACAACATTTCCTTCATTATTTTAGGAATTACTGCTCCAATACCGTTCCTTATTGCCATATTCATTGCTTTCATAAAGCTCATTAAAAAAGAGAATTAATAATGAATCTTATATTTAAAATAATTAAGTTTTTTATTATTGAACCGTGAAGAGATTGACTTGGAAAAATCAAAACACCATTTGAATTAAAAAGAGATTAGAGATCAAAGATAAAAAAAATTATTTTAAATCATAATCCGTGAGATTACTAAGTATTCTAGATAAATATTCTTCAAAAATATCTATTTCAATATTTGAGAACCCTTTGTAGAAGATACCGTTCATTTTTTGAGAGATTTTAACAAAATTATCAGATAAATTCCTATTTTTCTCAGTAAGTTCAATTAAGATTTTCCGTCTATCTGTTTTTGAATGCACACGTTTAATATAGTTCATGTTTTCAAGTCTATCAAGCATTGATGTCAAAGTAGATTTACTTAAGGAAGTTTTTTTTGCTAATTCTTTAATTGCAAGCCTTTTATTTTGCCAAAGAACAAATAAAATTCTCCCTTGAGCAGAATTAATTTCAATTTGATAATCTTTCAATATTTTATTAAAAATGCGACCTCCAAGTTGATGAATTTTAGCGATTAAGAATCCACCTGAACGTATTTCCTTCAATTTTTATCCCTTACCTCAATTATATATGTTTGTAATCTATAAAATGCCTTAATATAGTTTGAGATCAACTGAATTAAAGTGAAATCCGGATCTTCTATACCTTTTGAATAATAGATTTTCATACGCTTTTCCCATATTTTTTTCTTAATTTCGAGGTTACTTTCAATTTCAGCGTATCCTCGCTTTGGTTCTTGTCATTAAATCAAGCGTGAATTTTCTTAATTCTTAATAATTCATTTTTATCACTCAAAATAGCTTAATGGCAAGTCTAATTACTAATGTCATAATACTCTCTCTCTGCTTTCTGTTCATTTATAAAAAGGAACTCTCTCAATGGTTTTTTGTCGATGTTTTTCCATAAAGTAATTAACCTTGGCTCAATTGTAATTACTACAGAATTTTCGAGATGCGAGTATAACTGAAATGAGTAAGGATGGTCTTTTTTATATAATTCTATAAATTGCTTATTTGATTCATCAAGGGGATGTTTACCTAATTTAGCAATTCCTTCAATTTGAACATTTTTAGCACATAAGGCTACATTTGGATTTATCATTATTTGTTTGTATTTACCAGACCTTTTATCAGTTTCAAACATCATTTTTAACCCGATATTAACACAATCCATTGATCTTGCCGAAACTATATTATTAGCAGACGTTGCTAATACAAAATTCTTATTCTTCTTAAAAAAATTTAAAATTTCCATTTTTAATTCATTATATTCAATATTCATATTAATTTCACTATTGTTTTTTATATTTTAATAAATTGTTCTATATAGGATAGTACTATATAGTATAAAAATTTTCATATTTTCATTTTTTTTCGATGTACTAAAGAACATTAATGATGTAGCTAATGTTGAAAAAACATTTCCTACATTATTATAAAAAAATCAGCTCTAATACATTTCCTTTTTGCCATCATTAGAGTTATAATAAAGCTTTTTAAAAAAAGAATTAATATTGAATCTAATATTTATAGTAATTACTTCTTTTATTTAGGATCCGTGAAAATATTGATTTGGAAAACAAAATTAACAGAGATGATGGGAACGAAGTACCCCATAATCATGGGTGCTTTCGCTATTATTGGAAAAGCAGAATTTGCTGCTGCATTTTCCAATGCGGGAGGATTTGGAATTGTAACTGCAATAAATTTTCGTACAAACGAAGAATTCCAAAGCGAACTTGAAAAAATGAATACTCTAACAGATAAACCATGGGGAGTAAACTTTTCCGTTATGCCACCTTATGTTGTTAAAGATAAACAAAAAGGCAGTTGGGTAAGAGATGAAGATTCTTATTTAGAATTTGTCGATATCGCCATAGATGCTGGGGTAAAAGTTTGTACTACATCAGCTTATCAGGCCCCGAAAATCGGAAAAAAATTGCATGACGCGGGGTGCTATTGGTTTCATAAATGTGCTACAATGAAACATGCAATCTCAGCAGAAAGTTTAGGAGTTGATGCTGCTACTATCGTGGGGCTTGAAGGCACGGGTTTTAAAAATCCAAATCAAAATACTACCCTCGTGAATGTTACAATGGCAAAAAAGTTGCTTAAGATTCCAATAATAGCAGCAGGAGGGATTGGAGATGCCAGAGGATTTCTTGCAGCGCTTGCCATGGGTGCAGACGCAGTTTGTTTTGGAACTGCAATCATGACTACAAAAGAAAGCCTTGCGTCAAATATATGGAAAAAAAGGATTATAAATCAAGATATATTCGATAAAGATTATTATAAAAAAATATATCATTTACAATTAAGAGATTCACCAGTACATTCTATGGCGGCAGGACACTGCGACGAGATTCTCTCTATGAAAGAATTTATAGAAGAGAAGATCATAAAAAAGGCAGAGGATATATTAAGATCTTGGGGTTTTGGCAGTAATGAAGTGAATACCACTTCCGTATAGTGAAGTATTCTTATAAATTATAAGAAATAAAATTATTAACTTATATGTCCACTTAATCTCTAGAAAGCCCCACCCCCTATTGGTGGGAAAAAGTGGGGAAAAATAAGTTTGTTACGACCACTACAACAAAGTAAAAGTAAAAAGTTTTTAAATATTGGCGTGGTATATATTAGCATTAGATAACAAAACTATTAAAATAGTAAAAATAGTTTTTAAAAAAAAATAAAAACTGACTAAAAACAACAAGAAAAAGTACCAACTTGATCAATAGAGGAATGTAAGAAAATGGCAAATAATTATAGAGATCGATTGCGCTCTAGTCGCGATACACCAACCACCGCAGATTCATGCTGTGATAATCCATGCATTGAATCTCGAGAAGGTGACAACGTTTGTCTTAATTGTGGAATGATCATCGGCCGAAATCTCGTCGGAAACGAGAGAAGGGCCTATACTGTCGAGGAAGTTAATAAAAGGAGACGCACGGAACCTCGATGGAGAGAATTCGGACCCCGAACAATGCTACCTAATAGTAAAATAGATTCAAAAGGAAGGCTCATCGGGGCCAAGGGGAAAACCCTTTTTAGTCGTCTATCTAAAATTCAAAACTCACTTATCTCTTCAATTGAAAGAAATTTTTGGGAAGCAAAACCTAAGCTTAAGATGCTCACTAGCAAAATGAATATTCCTGAGTATATTAAAGAAACGGCATGGAAGATATACTCAGTTGTGGCAAAAAAGAAGCTCACAATGGGCAGATCCATTGATGGATTTATTGCCGCTTCACTTTATGCTGCAATAAGAGTACACGAATTTCCACGCTTACTTGAGGAGGTATGTGATGCGTCTATGACTCCAAGACGCACTGTACACCGTTCCCTTGGAATGGTGGTAAAAGAAGTTTTACCAGAGTTAAATTTAAAATATAAACCAATTACCGCAGAGCAACTTGTCTTTAGATTTGGTAATGATTTAGGACTTCCAATGGAGGTTCAAAAGAAGGCAATTAACATGCTTGTTCAAGCATCCAAAAATGGCCTTTTACGAACAGGAAAAGATCCTAAAGGATTAGCAGCTTCTGTAATTTACATGGCAGCTAAAGCAAGTAATTGTCGTAAAACTCAAGCTGAAGTTTCCGAAGTTGCAAAGGTGACAGAGGTCACTTTGAGAAGTAGGTCTAAGCAAATTAAGGGCAAATTAGTATAAAATTGGAGTCGTTACAAATAGATAAAAAGGAAATTGGCAAGTTTCTTTTTATTTGTTTATTATTCTTTTTTTTTAATTTTTTACAGCGTCAAAAGAGTTTATTTTTTAAGTTTATAATAGTCTAAGACTTTTAAAGCGAATCGGCTGGCAACTGTTGCAGGTCCGCCACCCATTTCGATACCTACTTCAATTGTTTCGATAATTTCTTCAAAGCTTGCACCTGATTTTAAAGCCTCATTAGTATGCCATTCCATGCAAGATTCACAATTTTTAACTATCCCGATTCCTAATGCTATTAATTCTTTATATTTTTTTGGAAGTTCTCCATCAGAAAATGTATTCTGCTCTAAATCAACAAAAGTGCGATAAACTTTTGAATTTTTTTGAAAGAAATCATGAGCATACTTTCTTTCCTTGATAATACTCTCAATTTTTTCAAAATCTTTATTAACCATAATTTGCACAAATTTTCAATTCTAAAAAATAAAATAAATTAGAAATTCAAATCTTTGATTTTTTTTAAAATCTATTTTTTTTCTATCTAGGCTTTACAAAGATCACAATTTCTATACACATCAATACGCTGACTTATTGGCTCAAAATCAAATTCATTTTTTAATTTTGACCAGAATTTAACCACATTATCAGAATGATAATCTTCAATCTTTCCACAAATCGGACAAATTAGATTTACATGAGGTGTTTTATTAGTTTCAAACCTTGAACTTTGATTGCCAAATTTCAATTCCGTAATTTGTCCTATATCTTGAAGTAAGTGGAGTACTTGATAAACAGTTGATAAGCTTATACTTGGAAACTTTTTACTAATTTCATTATATATTTGTTCGGCAGTTGGATGTTCGATGCTTGATAAAATTATTTCAAAAATCGCTAATCTTTGTGGAGTTGCCTTATAACCATTTTTTCTTAAAACCTTAGCAAGTTCCTTTCTATTCACACATAAATTATAGTTTTATAATTTATAAAATTAGTTTTTAAATAATATAGATTTTTAGTTAGTAATAGTTATTAATTAAAATTAATCTAATCAAAAGTAAATAGTTTACAAATAAAAGAACGAAAATTAAAAAGAGTGATAAAAGATATGAGTGGTGAAGAAACAGTAGGTATACCTCTTATAGGAGATAAATTTCCGAAAATGGAAGTTACTACTACATTCGGGCCAATAACTCTGCCTGATGACGCTATTAAAGGCGGAAATTGGTTTGTGTTATTTAGCCATCCAGCTGATTTTACGCCTGTATGTACTACTGAATTTCATGCTTTTGCAGTAAGAAATAACCAATTTCAAGAGCTCAATACTAGATTAATCGGACTTTCAATTGATCAAGTCTTTTCTCATATTAAATGGACTGAATGGATAAAGGATAATTTGGATACGGAAATACCATTTCCAATTATCGCAGATCATGGCGCTGTAGGCAAAAGACTTGGGATGATCCACCCGGAAAAAGGGTCTAATACAGTAAGAGCTGTATTTATTGTAGATTCGAATGGAATTATCAGATTAATTATTTATTATCCTCAAGAAATCGGCAGAAATATGGACGAGATCGTAAGAGCTGTGAAAGCTTTACAATTAGCAGATAAGGAAAAAGTAGCGATCCCCGCTAATTGGCCTAATAATGAATTAATCGGAGATCATGTAATAATACCTCCTGCTAAGGATGTAAAAACTGCGCAAGAGAGGCTTAAATCAAAGGAATTTGAATGTTATGATTGGTGGCTCTGCCATAAAAAATTATAATTAATTTACTTTATAACTTTTTTTTTATTTGATTAATGTTATAAAGGACTGTATTCATTCTATTTATAGGATGAGTTACATTGAGAATAAATATCATCAAAAAATTCACGAGATTTTTAAAGAATTACCTGAAAAAGAAGGAGATCTCCTTGAACTTTTAAATAAGAAGTCTTTAACAATTTCAGATGATATTGCGAAGTTGTGCGCCCACTTTAATAAAAATATTAATCAAATCCTTAAAAAATTTTATCCAGAAATAAAAAATATGGATGATAAGTTGGATATTAAGTCCACCTTAAAATTTTATTATGATTTAATTGATAAACTAACTGATTTCATACGAATAATAGAAAATTTTCAAAAGATTGATGATAATTATTATGAGGCACTTATAGATTTTATAGAGGATAAAGAAAATTTAATTTCAGGAAAATATAGGCAAATTTGTAGACGAGAGTTAACTGCGTTTTATGATAAACGTTCACGAGACCATTTAGAAAAGATTATAGCTGCTAAATTCGAGAGAAGGAGTAGGCAATTCTTCACTATGGGTCCTTTAGAAGAAGAGATAAAAAAAATCGCAAAAACTGCTGGCGCTGATGAGGTATATATTGATCTCGCAAAAAATTTTGATAAATCTGATTCATTTGAGTCAGCTCAATCTGTTATAAAATTTGCTACTTCCCCTGAAGATCAAAACAGACTAAATAGAGTGGGAGAGGAATTAAGAAAGTATTTAGAATCTAAAAAATATAAAGTAGAAGTAAAATCCAGTTTAGTGATAACCGATGCAAAACTCCTTCCAGATAATTGATACTGTAACTTGATTTTCTAATTGTTGTTCAGAACAATTTTATGGGTAAATTTATGAGAGCGCAGAAAAGTGCCTCCCACTGGGCAAACTTGCTCTACTCGTTCTAAAACTTTTTTAATTGTACTTAATTTTTCAGTCGAATCAATAAACCAAGTTTGAGTTATATTAAAGAATCCCGGTAAAGGAGCCTTTTTACTTAACATCGCGGATCGTTTATCTAAAGTAGCTTCAACCCTTACCTTAATAGAATTTGCCTTAATATTCGAAAATGAAAAATAGAGAAGGGTGGTAATTTCTAAGCAGTTCGCGTAGGTTGCCAGTAACGATTGCATAGGAGAAGGATTTCCACTCTTCCCTCCCAGGTCTTGAGGTCCATCATTTTCAATTTCAAGATCATTAATTTTTGCTTTTACATGTAAATTCTCAATTTGTTCAGATTCAGCAACCAATTTTGAAATAAATACTTTATCTCCCTCTTCAGTGAACCCTAATTCTTGCATTTTATTAAATCTATTTATATAGGCAGTTCGAGATTCCTCTGTTATTAATTTTTTACTCATAACCGATTTAATTAAAAGAAAAATTAATAATTTTTGAAATAACTGATTTAGTCTTTCTTAAGATTAAGCGGTTGTTTTGCCAAGAATTCTATTATTTTTTTACGATACTTCTTAGTGTATTCATTACTTGGCCTGGACTTGCATGATCTGCATTGAAAATCGTAAGCAGAATTTATTGTGCCACATTTAGCGCAAGAATAATAATCCTTCATATCATCCAGCCATTTCTCATATCCCTTGGTTTTGATTTGTTCTTGTGCATCCCATAAGTCAAATCGATGTGGTGCTTGAGCTTGGAATTCTTTTATATCATCGCAGGGATATTCATCACATTCACCACAGAAATCTATTCCTTTTTCCTTAACACAGGGATATAGTTTACACATTGTATCACAATATGGAAGACGTTTATCAGATCGACAACCATTACACTTTATTTCTTCTTCAGTGAAGCCAAATTGTTTAGCAAGAAATTTAAGACGGACTGGATCCTCTTGTGTAGCAATAAATATTGAGCAGCCTGGACAATAAAGACCACAAACAGCCGCATGTGTCTTGTCATATTTCATAGTAAGAACTAATTTTTTCTGTAAATTTAATCTTATCCTTTATTCTGATAATTTTATTATTCAAAAATAAATTTATATCCCTAAATTAAACATTTTTTTTGAATACTTTGAGACAAGACATTAAATATTTAATTTTTGAAATATTTTAATGGTTGATTGTTATGGCAAAAAAGAAAAAAGAAGCGCCTATTACGGGAATTACAGTTTCGAAAGACGAGGATTTTTCTGCGTGGTATACTGAAATAATTGAGAAAGCTGAATTGGCAGATATTAGATACAATGTAAAAGGGTTTGTATGTTATAGACCGTGGGCAACTATTAGCATTAGAAAGATGTATAGAAAATACGAAGACCTTCTGGAAAAAAATGGACACTTACCACTCACAATGCCTTCCTTAATTCCCGAAAGCAATCTTATGCTAGAGGCTGACCATGTGGAAGGTTTTGCTCCTGAAGTGTTTTGGGTAACCGAGGCAGGAAGCTCTGGTCCTTTAAGCGAGAAATTAGCGCTTCGCCCTACTAGTGAAACGGCGCTATATCCAATGTATAGCATTTGGATTAGAAGTTATAAAGATTTACCATTCAAAAGATACCAATCGTGTCAAGTGTGGCGATATGAAGGGAAAATGACTCGTCCGTTTTTTAGAGGTAGGGAATTTCATTGGATAGAAGCCCACGATGTTTTTGCAACTGAGGAAGATGCAATGGCTCAAGTTCATGAAGATATGGAAATGACTTATCAAATGCTTCAAGATGAATTCTGTATTCCAGTAATCTTTTTTGAACGCCCACAATGGGATAAATTTTCGGGAGCAGAAAAAACTTTCGCAGCAGACGCGCTTATGGGATCTGGAAAAGTACTTCAACTCCCTTCAACTCATTTACTTGGTCAGAACTTCTCTAAACCATTCAATGTAAAATTTATTGATAAAGATGGAAAGGAAAAATATGGTTATCAAACTTGTTACGGTCCCGCTATAAGTCGGATTTACGGTGCAATGATAGCTTATTTAGGAGATGATAAAGGTTTAATCTTACCGTTCGAATTAGCACCTACTCAGATAATAATCATACCAATCCTAGTAAAAGGAAAAGAAAAAAAAGTATTGGAAAAGTGTGAAGAAGTTTATGAAAAGCTTAAAGAAAAATATATAATAAAATTGGATGATTCCGATGAATCACCTGGAAGTAAATTCTATTATTGGGAGATGAAAGGTGTTCCTTTTAGAATTGAAATTGGACCAAAGGATATCCAGAAAAATCAAGTGGTAATTGTAAAAAGGCATGATGGACATAAGTATTTCGTAAGCGAAAAGGATTTAGAAAATAAAATTGAAGATCTTGCTAAAAATTATACCAAGGAGATAAAAGAGAAGAAATTACTTGATTTTGAAGATCAAATCGAACTATGCTATGAGCGAGATTCTGCGAAAGAAGCCATTGAACAAGGTAAAATTGTGTGCTGCGGGTTTTGCTCAATTGATATGAAAGCCTATCACTGTGCTGAAGTTATTGAAAAAGAGGTTGGTGGTTTTGTAAGAGGAAAGCGGGTTGATGAAGAAAAGCACGAATTCGCAAGTTGTATAATTTGTGGAGAACCTGCCACTTGCACAGTCTATATTGCTAAAAGTTATTAAATTTGTTAAATAAATACTGTATTTCTTTAAAGAATTCATCCAGTTAATGAAAAAACAATAATTTAACACCTAAAAAATAAGAAAAAATTAATGAATTAAAGGCGGAAAGCGAAAACTATCCAAAGAAGATATTCAAGATTTAGAATTTAAAGAAAAATAGAATCATCGCTTAGGTTGGGCGTTTTGGAAGAGGTGTTAGTGAAAGTCTTTTATCTTCTTTTTTAAAGAAATCTTGTTCATCCCCTCTTTTACCGCACTTTAAGCACTGGTAAATTAGAGGTGGAAAATGGATAATTATTTTAGGAGTTTCTTGGCTCCCACATTCAGGGCATTCATACTTCATTTCTTTTTAATCACTTTTAGCTTTTAAAATACATATATAATAGATCATTCTATCAACATGATTGTTGGGATAAATTAAATAATTTATAAAATATGTTATTATTTGTTAAAGTAAGAATATCATTTGTTTTTTTATATTTTATTTAAGAAATATAGTGAATAGGTGCTGCTCTAGCTTGATCCTCTTTAATAAACTCCTTTTCAGATCCTTTTTTTTTGCATTCTATACATTCAACTATTATTGGAGGGTAATATTGAACTATTTTTGGTTTTTTCATACACCCACATCTAGGACATTGATATCTCATTGTTTTTTGATCACTTTTTTTTTTCATAATTAGAATTATTTTAAATGAACCTTATTGAGCCCAATAAATTTTATATAATGCACATTTAAAATATGCGATTTTTTTCTTAAAACATTTAAATTAATCATAATCGTTTGTTTCAATATTTAAAACCATCTATAAAATTTTTGAATGATTAACTTTTCATAATTCAATTCAAATCAAATTCTTTAAAAAGTTCGCTAAATAAGAGGAGTTGCTTAAAGATTTTATTAAAATGCGAATATAAATTACAATTTTTTAGATATAGTATTAAAATTAACCTAACTATCCTTAGAGAAATTTTAACCTTTTCAAATATTCCATATTAAATCCAACTCTTTCTCATCAATTATTAGATAATAGTGCTCTCTGAAGAAATATAATTATTGGTTAATTGAAATTACATAATCTTTCATATCAGCTAACTTTCAATTTTAAAAAAAAGATAAAATTAAGAAGGACGTTTAGGGAGGGGTGTAAATTGAGGGGTTTTATCCTCCTTTTTAAAGAATTCTTTTTCATCTCCTTTTTTACCACATTCTACACATTGATAAATTGGAGGAGGAAAATGACTAATTATCTTGGGTGGTTCTTGGCTCCCACATTCGGGGCATTCATACTCCATTTTTTTTAATCTCCTCTATCTTTTACAAACACATTTAATATTAAACCTTTTTATCCATACCATCTATTTAAACCAAAAAGTGTTTTAAGTAACCTTGCTTTATCCCATTAACCCTTACTTAATGGTTTTATACTGAAGAAATATGAGTATAAAGTTTTATTTATAGTTTTGTCTTTGTTTTTGAAAAGCATCTTGATTTGTCCTTGATTAAGATATATACGTTTTCTAATCAAGTTTTAAAATTGAATATAAAAAATTTCATTTGTGTAAAATTGTTTGTTATACTATAACAAAATGTAAAAAAAAAGTGTGTCAATAAAAACTCCAATTAATTTTATACTAGTAAGAGAACTTAATGGTAACTATACGAATGATAACTACAATATCTAACGACCTAAAATCAGTGTTTCTTGAAGATTATACTTGTGAAAAATTAGGATTAATTTTATCAAAATTAGAAATTCCGCCTTTTTTAGGCTGTTTTGTAGCGGATAAAAATGGTAAGACATTAATCAAATTCGAGATATTTGAAGGAGCTTTAGATTTCTTTATAAAAAAAGGTTTAAATAATAGAGAGAAGAATAATTGCCTTGACATCGAGCTTATTCCTATGTTTATTAGCGCCCTTGAACGGTTTTCAGCGGAAATAAATATTAAAGACTTAGCTGGCTTCAAATTAGAGGGCAAAAACATCAAACTTCAAACTTTTTTTGATTTTGAAGATTATTCTGTAATTTTTTTATTGAATCCTGAAGTTGATATCAAATTGGTAGATTCACAGATAAGGACCTACTTTTCCTTTCTATTCGAAGTATATCATACTGAATTCCAGAATTTTAAGAAAATGAGTTCAGTGGATTATGTTTCGCATTTAGAATTAATCGGAAGGATCTGGTTAAAAGATTTAAATAAGATTTATTTACAGAATAGCTAAATAGAGCTATAGAACAACAAATATTAGCCATTAAATTTCATAACTCTATTTGTTTAGTTTTTTACTTCTTTTCAAAAAACAAAAATTTAAGATAATTGGTAATTTCTCCTTTTTTAACTCTTGGAAAAAGTGGATATCTATGCCCGAATTTATAAAAGCTTTATCAGATGAGTTTGAAAACATCTATTATATTGAGGGAGAACGAAAGGGAGGGTATCCTTATTCAAACTCTATGCTAATAGGGGATTATTTAATTGACACGGGAATTTCAAGTGGACATATTAGGAAATTAAAAAGACAATTTGAGATTACTAGTGTTATCCTAAGTCACTGGCATGAAGATCATATTGCCGGAAATAGATTGCTAAAAAATGCTAAATTTTTATGTCATAGTGAAGATAAACATATTGTTGAAGATGTTGATAAAATTTTTCCTTATTATGGTCTAAAACCAGAAGATCTACCTGATTTTGTGGAATTACTTGAAGGATTCAGAATGAATAATACAAAAATAGATAGAACAATTGAACATGAAGAAATCATTGAAATAAATGATATGCGGTTGAAAGTGATTCATACTCCTGGACACACTGCGGGTCATTGTTGCTTTATTGAAGAAAATTCGAGAATTGGTTTCCTAGCAGATATTGATCTGACTAATTTTGGTCCTTTTTATGGAGGAATCGATTCGAGTGTGATTGATTTTGAAGAATCAATCGAAAAATTGGAGAAATTGAATATGGAAATTGCCATTTCGGGGCATAAAGGACTATTTCAAGGAGTTAAACTTATAAAAGAAAGCTTGAATAGATATAAATCAAAAATCTACGAATATGACGAGCGAATTTTGTCATATCTCTCCGAAAAGAATCCATTGAACTCGAATGATTTAATAAAAAAGAATATCATTTATAAAAAATATGGACCCTGGAAAGTCTTTGAAATTACCGCTGAAAAAATAATGATCGAAAAGCATTTTGAGAAATTCCTTATAAATAAAGTAATTGAAAAGAGAGATAATGGCTATATTTTGAGTTAATCCCTTTATTTTTTGATGCTAGTCATCATTTTAGTTACAGCTTCAATGAAACTGTCAGCTGGTTTTACATCACGCACTTTTTTTAAAGCTATAGATTCAGATGGACAATTGGATGCACATAATCCACATCCAATGCAAATATCTTCTCTCAATTGTATTTTATCATCAGATTTATCTTCCTTCTCTCCAGTTATATAAGAGATTGCATAAAAAGGACATATTCTAACACATTTTTTACAATGCTTACATGTCTTCATATTAAAAACTGGCACATAATCAGATTTCTGGAACATACTTGGAAGGTTATATTTCTTTGCAGTAGATAGAATACCACAACAACATTCGCAACAATTACATATAAAACCATGCCTGTCTACTGTATTCTGAGAGAGGTGGACTAACCCTTCTTTCTCTGCTTGCCTTAAAATCTCGAGCGTTTCATCTACATTAATATAATGACCGATTCCTTGTTCAACAGTATATCTTGCAGGTATACCAAAAGTTAAACAATTAGTTACTGTTCTTTTACATTCTGGATTAGTTTTTAGCATCATCGACATACTACGACAGGTACAGGGTAGTACTGCGATATTATTTTCTAATTTGCCAGCTTCTTTAACAATTTTCTCTACATCTTGATAAGTAAAAACTTGAGATTTATCTACTTCTAGTTTTTCTCCAACTTGTATTAATCGTGAGTCAGTACCAGGTTTTAATGTGGGAATTATTCTAAACACACTGAAATCTGATTTTCTTGATAAAATCCCCGTAAATTCGGGGTCACCATGAAATCGCTCAACAAATTTTCGTCTTTCATCAATATTGACATTTGGATTTATAATAAAATACTCAACTAATCCTGGAAACAATGGAGGTATCATATATTTCTTTGTTCCATCCTTTCTGCTGACATAATAAAATAACACTCCCCTATGTGCCAATCTTTCAAAAGTCTCCCTTACTAATTCGACCGGTAAATTAGCCTTTTCTGCGTAGTCTTCAATTGTATATCTATCCCTCCCAATAATTTTGAAGGGCCCTGCCATTAAGACCTTAATATCTTCTGGAGTATACCATATTTTTAAAATATCTATTGAAGACTTGCTTTTAGGCATCATTAAGATGTCTCTTAATTTCCTAAAGCCATCCTCGGCTTCTATGTCTGACATATTTCTCACAAAAAAAAATATAATTTACTTTGAAATAAGATAACTTTATATATTAAACTAGAGATTAAGATGGAATTAATTAATTACCTAAAAGATTATCATTCAAGAATTTATTATAGTTTTTATTGCTTTTTCAATAATATTAGAATTTCCTCATAAAGGAGTGTGATAAAACAATGAATGAAAATTTTTTACATATTTAATTTTAACTTAAATCTTAAACTAGTGTGATGATTTGAAATAAGAGATAGATAACTGTGATAAAAGTGAAAATATTATCATACTAAATTGAAAGCATAATTAAGAATAAGAAAAATAAAAAAAAAATGAGTATTGGTTAAGTATATTATATTTTTTTTTATTCTGACTTTTCATGTGCCATTCTTTCAAGCTTACTTGGAGGTTTCGTATCGAAAGTTATTTGTTCTGGCCAACCACTAACAACTTTATCTAAATCAATGCCTCGTCTCTTTAGTACCGCCTTCCTAATCAAATAAACGATGACTCCTATACCTGCATAGGGAAAAACTATTAAAATTATAATGAGTCCTGCATCAGGATCAGTAACTAGCAATAAAACAAACGCTATAGAAGAAACCACACCTAATATACTCATGATTTTAATACTCCTTATGGAAGGTTTAAAACCTGATTTTTCATGTAATTCTGGAAACTTTTTGTGTAGTCGAATAGCAGCAATACATAATGGAACCTGTAAAATAAGAACCACGACACCAGTAACGGCACTTAATAATACTGCAGTTGTTGCGATCCCGAATTGAGGACCAAACAGCGGTATAAAGGTTACTAAGAAAATTATACCCACGATGAGAAGGAGTATCAAGCCAGGGATTGGCGTTCTATATTTTGGGTGGAGTTCGGCAAATTTTTTGGGAAATACCTCATCTCTTCCAGCCATTAAGAAATCCCTCGAAAAAGCTAAGTATAAAGGATGTAGAGTTGATGCGATCGCGAGAGCAATGAGTATAGTGATTATCACCAAAAAACCAGCAGGAAGAATGCGTTCAGTAAGTATAATTTCTGTTACTGTTCCTACCGGTTTATTATATGGATGGATTCCTGCAACCATCAATGCTTGTAGTGTATATAATATAACAAGAAGAGGTATACTTATCAAGAGAGCTCGTGGAATATTTTTTTGAGGATTTTTCACTTCACCAGCAACATCGAGTATTAAAGTAAAACCGGTATATGAAAAGAAAAAGATAAGTGCTGCGAATAATACAGGTGAGATTCCAAGAGGGAACATAGGTTCAAAATTTCCAGAATTAAAATGAGGGGCTGCTACTACAATAAATATTATCATAACTAAAATGTCTCCGACGATTGTAATAATCATTTCTACTAATCCAGATATTTCTACATGTAATATATTTAAAAGGAAAAATGCTATCAATACCGCAATACCGACTCCTACCACAAACCCTAATCTACTCTCCTCTGGGATCATAAAAATTTCTGCTATAAATAGCGCAAAAGTAGCAGCTAAAAAGGCTAAAGCCGCACAAACAGCTAATATAATCATCCATACAACCATAAAACCGGTAAACTTCCCCATTAATCTACTACTTACCATGTACGATCCTCCTCCAACAGGAATAGCCGAACCTATATATGCACAGCAATAAGCTACGAAAATCCCAGGAATTACGGCTAACAAATAAGCAATATATATCGCAGGTCCTGTTCTTGATAAAATAGCTGCGGGTGCTATCCATATAGACGATCCGATAACCATACCTACGATAATAAAGATTGCCATCGGTAGCGTAAGACCACGCTTTAATTCTTTATCTTCAGCCATAAATTTTCATCTTTTTTACAAATTTTTAAAGTTTTACTTTTTATTTTTTTTATTTACAAAAGGTATTAATTTTAAATTTAGCCTAATAATTATTTAAATGTTTGAATTTGCAATCATAAGTTAACCTAACAAATTTAGCAGATATCATATGAAAATCGGAACTAAGTATGTAAATACTCCATTGAAAGATTATTCTGTTAAAATACATTGGAGGAATACCATGAATTATGCAGCTTCTTTAAATGATAACAATCTAATTTATTTTGATGACGAAAGGAAAGATGGAATCGTCGCTCCACCAATGTACGCAGTTGCAATAACTTGGCCTGTAATAGAGAACATCCGTGATTTCATGATTGGGAATAAATTCTCAAATAGGATTATGGCTACTATGGTTCATTATAGTGAACATCTCACCTTCCATCGGCTTATCAAATCAGGTGATGAATTAACAATAAAAGGAAAAATCGCTGCTATCTTGCCACATCGTGCAGGGACACATGTTATTATACGATTGGATGCGTTAGACCAGAATGAATCCCCAGTATTTACAGAACATATCGGGGGTATGCTTCGAGGTGTTGAATGTTTAGGTGAGGCAATGGGAGAGGAAAGTCTTCCAAAAACACCTCAAGAAAAGGATAATTCAAGTACCCTATGGAAGGAAACTGTAGATATTGATAAACTCCAGACTTTTATCTACGATGGTTGTACAAATATATATTTTCCAATACATACTTCAAAAAAATTTGCTCATATGGTAGGGCTACCTAACATCATTTTACAAGGTACGGCTACTCTTGCATATGCTGTTAAGGTAATTACAAATAAAGAAGCGAAAAGAAATCCATATCATATCAAAGAAATAGCGTGCAATTTTGGAGCTATGATTTTGCCAGGAACAGATATCGAAATCCACTTAAAAAGCAGAAACAAATTAAAGGGTGATATGAATTTATTTTTTGAGGTTTATAATAATGAGCAGAAAAAGGCAATTCGAAGTGGATATATAAAAATTAAAGAATAATATATCAATTAATTAAGTGATTTTTTTCGAAATAATAAAAAATTATTTTATATTTAAATTTTAAAAGCAGGTGATAAAGAGAGAAATGAAATTACCAAAATTCAAACTTTTCTGGAAATATCCAGAATATTGGGCAGAAAAAAAACCAGAATTTCCAATTGTAAGATTCAAGAAAAAAGTTATTACAACAAAAGAATTAAACAAGATTTCGAATAAGCTAGCTATGGCCTTTTTAGATATGGGAGTAAAAAAAGGGGACACAGTTGTTACCGTTCTTCCGACAATTCCGGAGTATATAATTACGTTTATAGCTGCAAGTAAAATAGGCGCAATAACAATCCCCATGGACAAAGAGTATAAGAAAGCAGATTTTAAACTTTTAATTCCACATTCTAATCCAAAAGTTATAGTTACAATTGATAAGTGGCAAAAGAACAAAATAGCTGATAATTTAATGGAATTAAGTACCGAATTTGGAGATATTCAATATGTAATGGTTGGAAAACATGCTTTAGGTACTCCATTTGAAGATATAATAGCAAAGGAATATATTCTTGATGAAAAATTAAAAATTGCTAAAGAAAATCAAAGTCCAGAGGATTGCACTCTAGTAGTATGGACAGGAGGAACTACAGGATTTCCTAAAGCAGTTGAATTATCTCATACAAATATTATTGAGATGTGTCATATTGAATATAATACGCTAATGGATTTTTTCATCAGTAAAGGTTACATGAAAGAAGATGAACACCCCGTATGGTTGATTAATCTACCTTTTAGCCATGTTGGTGGAGCTGTTGAATTACTTGGAACGGGCATTATAGGTGGAGCAGAAAATATTCTTCAAGCATCCTGGTCTCCTTGGGATTCATTAAAAGCAATGCAAAAATATAATATTAAAGTTTTTGGAGGTGTCCCTACCATGTTCAAGATTTATCTTTCTTTGCCTGATCTCGATACTTATGAGCCAAAGAAATATTTAAAGATAGTACTTCTCTCGGGAGAAAAAGTTCCATTAGATCTATTGAAAGGCATTCATAAACGTCTCTGTGAAAATATCATTATTGGATATGGAAGCACCGAAGCCGGAGCAGAAGCAACTTTTACAGAACCAGGAGATGACTTCGAAAAAATTGCAAAAGGTTATGTAGGAAAAGCACTTCCGGGGATGGAAATTAAAATTATAGATGAGGAAGGAAAAGAGCTTTCTCCCGGAGAAATAGGTGAAGTCCTGACTAATGGCCCCTTAGCTAGCAAATCATATTACAAAATGCCCGAGGAAGATAAAGCAGGATTTACTTCTGATGGTTATTGTAAAACTGGAGACTTAGGATACCTAGATGAGGAGGGAGGATTATATATTACGGGAAGAATTAAAGAGATTATGCGTGTGGGAGCCTATACGGTTCTTCCTGCAGAAATAGAGGATCTTGTTATTTCACACCCCAAAGTGGCAATTGTAGCCGCATTGGGAGCTCCTGATGAAATACACGGAGAAGTTGTGTGGCTTGTGATAGGACCAGAGCTTGGACAAAATTTTGATGAAAATGATAAAGCAGAAATTATGAAGATATGCGAAGATAATTTAGCTAAATATAAAGTTCCAAAAAAATTAATAATTTATCCTCTCGATCCCAATGATCTTCCGATTACGAGAATTGGAAAAGTTGATCGTGTAAGGTTGAAAAAGGAACTATTACCTCCTCCTAAATAACCTTAATCCCTATTTTTTTTAACAATTTATATTCTAATTTTTAGGCAATTTCTTTCTTAAAAGCTTAAAAAACTCTGAAAGGTCAATATTCCCTCCGCTAATTATAACACCTATCTTTGCACCTTTAGTCCATGACGAAATTTCTTCATTATACAGCAATCCTGCCAGAGAAACTGCACCTGAAGGTTCGACTACTAATTTCATTCTTTCCCAGTAAAATTGCATTGCGTCAACGATTTGTTCTTCAGTAACAGTAATAATTTTATCAACCTTTTCTAAGATCACTTTAAAGGTATTTTTTCCTAATGATGTACGAAGCCCATCTGCAATAGTATTAGGATTTACAGAGGGATATAATTTTTTATCATAAAACGATCTGAAAGCATCGTCGGCATTTTTCGGCTCAACAGCAATTACTTTAATATCAGGACACAATCCTTTAGAGGCAATCGAGCTGCCGCTCAATAATCCGCCACCACCTACTGGTACAAACAACAAATCTAATTGTCCAACTTCTTCAATTAATTCATAAGCGGCAGTACCTGCTCCTAAAAAGACATTTTTATTATCGTGAGGGTGCACTAATGTATATCCCTTTTCTTGTACTAAATCATCTGCAAGTTTTTCGCGATCGCTTGGATCATTGCCGCTTATCACGATTTCAGCCCCATAATGGCTTGTTGCTTCTTTTTTCACTTGTGGCGCATTTTCAGGCATGACGATTACTGATTTCACTCCTAATGATGTGGCTGCCAATGCCACGGCTTGAGCATGATTGCCTGATGAATGTGCTATTACTCCCTTTTCTTTTTCCTGCTCGGATAAGCAATTCAAAGCATTATATGCCCCCCTAAACTTAAAAGAACCTGTACGTTGGAAATTCTCACATTTTATATAAACTTTAGCATCGCCTACCAAGGAATTAAGAGTGCGACTTGTCATAACGGGAGTTTTATTAGCACCCTTTTTTACTCTTTCATATACTTCTTTATATTGTTCGAAAATTTTTACCAACCTTTAAGAAATAATAAGATAACCAATATTAATGTTAAATTTATAAATTGTGTAATCTCAAAAAGGATTTTGAAATGAATCTAACGAAATCAATTTGGTTTTATAAGGAAAAAACGTTTTTCAACATATTAAAATATTAAAAAATGTAAAACTATTGGAGGTAAACACATTGGAAAATGTTGTAATATATGAAAAAAAAGGCAACATAGGGAAAATCACACTTAATAAGCCAGATCAGCGAAATTCTTTAGATTTAATCACAGTTCAAAAATTGATTGAAGCATTTAAGTAAAGCGCTCAAAATGAAGATATATGTGTAATTTTCACAGCTGAAGGGAAACATTTCACTGTAGGTGATGATCTTAAATACACCTATGAGTTACTCAATGATGTCGAAAAATTACCTGAAGCTATGGTATTTATTGGGTGCTTTCAGGAGTTAACCAGAGTAATGTTAGCTCATCCGGGAGTAATAATTGCAGGGCTCCATGGTTGGGTGATTGGAGGGGGTTTGGAAATGCTCTTATCTTGTGATTTAAGGATTGCTGCTACCGATACAAGAATCATGCTACCCGAGTTAAAAGTCGGACTCTTTTTTTCAAATGGTTCCACAAAATTATTACAAATCATAGTAGGGCAAGGACGTGCGAAAGAACTTATGTTTTTAGGGAAAGAAATTAACGCAGAACAAGCTTTCAATATTGGATTAGTCGCTGAAATTTGTAAACCAGAAGGATTAAATAGAATCCTTAAGAGAATAGCTAACACTATTTTACAGAATTCTCATATCGGGGTTCGTATAGCCAAAAAACTGTTAAATGAAAATCTTGATAAAGATATGGAGGGTGTTCTGGATAGCGAAATGCTTGCGTTAATGGAGACGGGGCAATCTAAAGAAGGGAAGCGAAGAATAGGACAGTTTTTGAAAAATCACTAAGCAGAAGGAAAATTCACTTCAAGACTTAAACATTTTTTAATTTTTCTTTTTTTAAATATTCAAAACCTCCTAGAAGCTTTTCCAATGTAAATTTTAATATAATTTTAAATAGCGTTATATTTATGAGGTTATTATGAGACAAGATAAGAGTAAGGAAAGTTTGTTACAATACATCAATATTCTCGTGGACTCTTTTGATGTTAGTTTATCAGATATTTATAATAAATTCTTTCATGACTTCAATGATGGTATAGAGATGGATGATGGGCTAACTTTAATAGGTATTAAAGGTCATTTAAAAAGCCATCAAGAGGGAGATATGGTAGTATCTAACATGTAGTTTGAGTATTCTATTTTAAAGGAGCCATATTCGGAGCGGGAAGAAGCTCATGAAGTCCAATGGCATTCTATATTAGATAAAGATTTGAGTCATCAATGTTCTATTAGACAGTTAGAGAGAAATTTCGATGTTATCAAAAAAAGAATCAATAATTTTTATTTATTTACCCCTAATCTTATATCTCAATTTGCCAATATAGAAGTTGATGTTAAAATTGGTTCAAAAGTATTTCATCGATCAATAGAATAACCAATATATATATTTAAAAGGCTTATAGAAATTTTGTCTATATTTTTCTAAATAAAACACTTATAAAAAGAAAATCCTTATTCTGAAATATACTAAACAATAAAAACAATATGATCAATATATAGGAGTGATAGATAAAATTATGGCAGAAGATGCTGTGTTATATGAAAAAAAGGGTGATATTGGCACCATTACGCTAAATAAACCCGAACAGCGAAATACTTTGGATTTACAAACTAACAATTTATTAATAGAAAAATTCAAAGAAAGTGCTGAAAATGGCGATGAATGCGTAATTTATGCCGCAAATGGAAAACATTTTACCGTAGGGGCAGATCTTAAGTATGGATACGAGTTAGTATGCAATACTGAAAGACTGGCTGAGGGTGTAGAGTTTATGGAATCATGGCAACATATAACGAGAGCCATGTACGCTCATCCAGGAATTATTATTGTAGGTTATCATGGCTGGGTCATTGGTGGAGGGTTTGAACATACGCTTGCCAGTGATTTACGTATTGCCGCTACTGATTCTAGGATAATGCTTCCGGAAGTGGGGGTCGGACTGTTTTTTTCAAATGCTTCAACAAAGATATTGCCACGAATAATAGGAGAAGGTAGGGCTAAAGAGCTGATGCTTTTAGGTAAAGAAATATCAGCAGAACAGGCTCTCAACATGGGATTAGTGAGTGAGGTCTGTAAGCCTGAATCACTTAAAAGAATACTTAAAAAAACAGCTAATAGTATTGTACAAAAAGATCATCTCGCAATCAGACTCACAAAACAATTCATTAATGAAAATCAAGATATCGACGTTGAAGGGGTTTTAGCAAGGGAATCCGTTGCGATGATAACAACAGGACAATCTGAGGGGTTAAAAGAAAAATTAAAGAAATTTGTTGAACATTAAAATTGAGATCCAAATTAAAGCTAATATCGTCTATTTATTATTTCTATTCTTTTTTCTTTATGCATATGTTTTTAAGAGTATTTTTAAGAGATACTTTCTCACAAATTAATAACTAATTTTTAGTTTTAGACATTCTAATATTTAATAATGAAAAGTTATGATTTAAAGTGAGAAAAAAATGAGTTTTACTATTAAGGATCCCACAATTTTGGATGAGTTAGGGCCTGAGAGAATTGTATTATTACGAGATCCAAATGTAGGTATGACAGGAATCTTTGTAATAGATAATACCGCTATAGGTTGGCCTGCGGGTGGCATCCGAATGGCTCCAGATATTACTATCGAAGAGATAGCGAGATTAGCTCGAGCAATGACTTATAAATTTGCTTCTTATCGGCTCAAGGTTGGTGGTGCCAAGGCAGGCATTATGGCAGATCCCCGTTCAAAAAATAAAGATTTATTAATTGCCAGTTTTGCGGAAGCTATAAAGACTTATATAATAGAGGATCGATATATATGCGGTCCAGACATGGGTACTTATGATAGGGATATAGAAAGAATTTTTAGTATTATTGGTAAACCCGGATTAGCCCCTAAACCATTAGGAATGAAAAGAAATGGATTTCCTGTTGAGGAATTATTCACTGGATATGGCGTATGTTATTGTATAGAGGCAGTTTTTAATCACTTAAAAAATAGAGGGGTATTTGAACAGGACTACAAACCAAAAATTATCTTAGAGGGATTTGGAAAAGTCGGAGTAGGTATAGCAATGGGTTTGCAAGAAATAGGATTTAAATTAACGGGGGTTTCAACAATAAATGGAGCGATCTTCAATGAAGATGGACTTGACTTGGCAAAATTATTAGAATTAAAACTTCAATATGGAGATGATTTAATTAATCAATATGAGGCTAAAAATCTAATAAAAATTGAAAAGGAAAAGCTATTTGAACTTTCATCAGAATACTCTACCGACTTTATTATTCCTGGAGCAAGACAGGATGTAATTAATTCAAAAAACATTGATAAGATTGATGCTAAAGCAATTGTTCCGGCATCTAATATCCCATATGAAGCGGGAATAACCAAAACTCTTAAAGAAAAAGGCATAATCGATTTTCCAGATTTTGTTGCGAACGCTGGAGAAATTTTGGCTATTGGTATAAATAAAGTAGCAAAGCATCCAGATGAAATATTTGATTATGTTAAATCACAAATTGATGAAAAAGCCATGGAAATTGTTAAAGGAGCTTTAGAAAAAGACCTCTCCGCCTACCATTATGCTATTGAAGATGCTCTTAGCTATGTCAAGAAATATTTAAATAGAAGGTCCAAAAGAATAGAGAAATTAAATAAGAAGTATCAGTAAGGATTGAAAATTATTATTATTTCTTTTATTTCATTTTTTTTCCCAAAATTAATGTTTTAAGTATTGGAAAGGATCCTTATCCATCATTCTTAGGATAAGAAATTTTTTTTAATGAGTTACAATTTTATCACCTATGGAAATTAAGGGACCAATTTTATTTGAGGCATATCCTAGTCTTAAGAAAAAAATTCCTTGGATGCCTTTACTTACGAATCTACCAACTTCCGTGGATCGTCTAACTGAGTTAGAAAAAGAGCTCAATTTGAAGAATGGAGAGATCTATATAAAACGAGATGATAAAAATCATCATATTTATGGGGGAAATAAGCTAAGAAAATTCGAGTTTATATTTGCAGAAGCGATGAGGAAAAAAAAGAAAGGAATGATTACGTTAGGAGGCATAGGAACGAATCATGGGATAGCATGTGCAATTGTAGCTAGGGAACTGGGATTAAAATGTTATTTATTTTTATCTCATCAACCATTGACTTGGCATGTCCAGCGTTCATTATTACTTTATGATTATTTTGGCGCAAAGTTGCATCTTAGTAAAAGTTTTGAAGTTGGGATATTGAAGAGCCTATTCTTCAGACTATTTCATCCGAACTATTATTTAATGTCAATTGGTGGAACACCACTTTTTGGTATAGGAACGTCATTAGGTTCAATCGGTTTTATTAATGCAATGTTTGAACTAAAAAAACAAATTGACCAAAACATTATTCCTGAGCCAGATGTAATTTTTGTTGCGGGAGGATCTACGGGAACAGGAGCTGGGTTAATCGCAGGTTGTAAGTTATTAGGATTAACTATAGATGTAAAAATTGTCAATGTTTCCAAGGATATCATCGTTAATAATTCAGCTGTTATGAAAAACGCGAATAAAGCCATTAAATATATGAGAAAATATGATAAAACTATTCCTGATATCAGTATTACCTCAGACGATTTTGAAATTGTACAGGGATATGTCGGATCTGATTATGGTGTTAAAACACATAGGGCTCAAAAAGCAGTTGATCTAATAACCGAACTTGAGGCGAAAAATAAGAATTTTAAATTAGAAACTACATATACAGGCAAAACTATGGCTGCGATGATTGACTTTCTTAAGGAAAAAGAAAATAAATCTAAAAAAGTTCTCTTTTGGAATACTTATAATTCGAATGATCTGGATAAATACCTCAAAGAAACTCAATTTGATTATAAAAAACTTCCCACTAAGTTTCATAAATTTTACGAAGATACTTCATTCCAATGTTGGCAAATTGTTGGTTGTCCCAAGGAATTAAGAGAAAAATGTCCCGCGTTTTTAAATCATGAATATAGATTTTGGAAAGTTTCAGAATGCTCTCTTGACTCAGAAAAAATAAAAAAGGCAAAAGAAGAATTAACTCAAGTTATAGAGTTAGAAGATGCGTAATTGAGATACTATGGAAATTTCACGTAGATTAATTATTATAAAATCAATATTTTAAAATGCATTTGATTTATAATATTTAATCGATCTCTAAATATAATCTTAAAGTGTTTGAAATGAATGATAATAATAATTCTATATCTGAGTCAAATTTAACTAATGATGAATCAAGAATGCCCTCTCGATATAAATCGGGGATTAAATCACACATCAAAATACTTCCTTTTATATTAATAATTTATATTATTTATGGTATTTATTTGTCAACAACTCTTACTTCAACAGAGGAATTAGTACCACTTATCATAGGCAATGCATTCACCGATATGCTGATACTTTACTTTTTAATACCGCTTTCTTGTTTTTTATTAATAATTATCAGTCCCTTTATAGCATTGATATATTACAAAATCTACATTAGAATTTTTAGAGATTCAAAGCTCTATTTTCTGGATATGCGAGTGCAGCTTGGTGAATGGTCAACTGGCAATGTAGTTAAGCGAGCAATTCTTCCGGGATTGATGATTTGTGCGCTATCCCAGATATTTGTAAATGCTTTTGGTATTTTATTGTGGGTTCCAGGAGATTTGCGAAATAATTTAGGTCTTGCTTTATTTAACGCTGCTTTTATTGTATTTCCTTTAGTAATAGTTCTCTTAGTACCTCTCTGGTTATTATTTGATGCGGGGGTTATGAGCAAAACGAAACCAGAGGTAATATATCAGAAACGTACACCTGAAACAATTGAACCTGTCGAGCAGTTTTTTCTAACTCGATATCGGGGATTTGGAGGGCTTGCGTTTTTATTAAGCTTTTTTTCAATGATTATACAAATAGGTTTACAAGCAATTTCTCCATTAACGATATTGTTTATGATTTTCGTGCCTTTTTTAGGTATTGCTTTATTTATCCCAGCACAAGTAATGTATGAAAAGATATTACCCTTTATGACAAGAATGATTCATAAATCGACTAAACTCCATGATTCTGAGCTCTCTATAGTTACAGCAGAACAATGTCCTGCATGCAATCCAAGGTATAAGAAGAAAAATTCTAAATAGTCTTTCTTGTTTATCAAAATCATCTAATTTTTGGCGGTCCTTTTTGTATTAGAGAACGCATTTCTTCGAAAGATCCCCTTAGTCCATAAATCCCTTCAATCCACCATGTTACTCCCGCTTCCGCAAAAGAAGTAATCAATTCTACTGCTTTCTCTGGATCATCTGGTAAATCAGTGCCAAGACATACATCAAAAGAACTGGAAGAAGTTCGATATCCCTCAATATAGCTCATCATATCTTTTACATCCTTATGTGTTAATTGTTTTGGCCAGTCTGCGTGTATTGGGACTACTCCATCCCATTTTGCTGCTCTCCGAAATGGTGCCTTAGCAGGCCAACCACCTCCAACCCATATAGGAATTCTAGTGCTTTGAATGGGTTTTGGTAAGAATTTTACTTTTTTTAATTGATAATGTTCTCCTTTATAGCCAAACAAATTACCACTCCAGAGCCCTGTTATGATATCCAATCCCTCATCAAGTTTTTTCGCAAGTATTTTTGGATCCGGATTTTCTCCAAAAGTCGCATATTCTGTTTTAAAGGGAGCTCCAAGCCCTACACCGAGAATTAGACGCCCGTTAGATAAATGATCAAGGGAAATGGTCTCTCGAGCTAATTTCCAAGGCCGACGACGTGGAATAGGAGTAATCATTGTGCCAATTCGTATTTTCTCTGTTTTCATTGCAACTGCTGCGAGAGCAATCCACGGATCTACCATTTCATAGTTCCCGCTTCTCTCAAATAGCATATGATCCCATAAGAAAAATCCATCCCAACCCGCTCGCTCCGCTTCAAATGCTAAATCTGCCAATCTTCTTGGATGGAAATAATCACCAAAGTTTGTAATACTTAAAGCAAATTTCAAGTCTCATCACAGCTCATTCAATTTCATATTACAATTAGTAGTTATTTTATAATTCTAGTTATTTCTCCTAAACTTTTTCTGGGTATTGATTTAGGGATCTTTCCCTTTATATATCCCGCCGCTAAAACTGTTAAGAGAAAATCATTCTTTCCAAGACCTAATAATTCTTTAGCATATTCTCTATCCATGCTTCCAATCCAGCACATACCGATATTTAGAGTCCAGGCCATAAGCATCATATTCATAGACGCTAATGAAGTATCTTGGATATACCAATTTGGATTTTCCAGTTTTTTACCTATTATAGCAATGCCCAAGGGAGCATTTTTAAGAGGTAATCCATAAGCACCTGTTTTAGATATTTTTTGCAAAATCTCTCGATTTTTTATTACAATAAATTCCCATGGTTGCCTATTTGAAGCACTTGGAGTCCATCTTCCTGCCTCTAAAATCATTTCAATATGTTCTTTAGTGATTGGTTTATCTTGATAATTACGTATGGTTCTCCTTTTTTTTAAAAACTCTAAAAATTCCTCTGGTTTAGTCATGTTATTGCCTCATCCTCATTCTTAACAATTTCATAAAAATTATAGGATATGAATTTCTTAAATCATTTTAGTTTATTAATTATAATCCTTTTAAAATATTGTTTCTGATTCATTGAAATTTGTAGACTTAAATATTTAAAATAATTCATATTATCTAAATCAAAATTATAAGAATTAAAGGTAAAAATAATGAATAGTAAACTAAAAGCAATTAAAGACCCCCCAAGTAAACAAGAGCTTTCTAATCGAATAGAAAAAGTTAGAGATTTAATGAAACAACAAAATTTGGATTATTATGTTTGCTATGATCCGGTGAATATTTATTATCTGACAAATTTTGCTTTTTATGTTCATGAGAGACCCTTTATTTTTGTTATACCAAAAGAAGGCCTTCCAAAAATGATCATTCCCCTCCTAGAAAAAGGACATTTTGAACAAAGAGCAAAAATTGATTATGAGATGGCTTTTTACTATGAATTTCCTGCTCTTAGTGGTGAAAATTGGTATGACATCTATCATAAAATTATTGATAATGATTCAAAGGTGGGTATAGAATCCGCTATGCCTATGGGAATTGCCAATAAAACACCGGGAAAGAAAGTGGTAACCGATATTGTTGAGGAAGCTCGTTTAATTAAAACAGATTATGAAATCGGACGTACTATACATGCATGTAAAGTAATAAATAAAGGGCATAAAGTATTGCTTAAAATGTGCCGTCCTAAAGTGTTACTATTTGCTCTCTACCGTGAAGTTTCTAATGCTATGACATCTAAAATAGTTCAAGATATCCCTAATGCCAACTTTAGAGTTGTTGATACAATGGGAATAGTGTGGCCTCCATCTATTTCTCATGATCCACATTTAATTCCACATATTTTTGATGAGGTGGAGGAAGGCGGACCCCATGTTTCTATTGTTCAAGCTCAGGTTGATGGATATGGTGTAGAAATTGAGAGAACATTCTTTCTAGGTCATATTCCTGAAAAAGCTAAAAAACCCTTTGAAACTATGTTCCAAGCGAGGGCAATGGCATATGATTTACTAAAGCCTGGAACTATTATGAGTGAGATTGATAAAAAAGTACGTAATTTTATAAAGGATAATGGTTATGGTGATTACATTCTCCACAGGACAGGTCATGGGTTAGGAATCACGGGGCATGAGGCACCTTATCTTGCAGAAGGGTATGATCGTGCACTTGAACCAGGAATGATAGTAAGTGTTGAGCCAGGGATCTATATTCCGGGAGTTGGAGGTTTTCGGCACTCTGATACAGTTTTGATAACTGAAGATGGGTATATGAAATTATCCAAAGCTCCAGAAGAACTCGATGATTTAATAATTTCTATATAAAAAATATTACTGAGAATTAAGATTTTTGAAATAGAGAAAGTGATATCATGACACAAAAAGATAAAGCGTATAAAATTATCCATAAGACGATATCTCAACCCGTAAACCATTCAGAACCAGATGGTACAAAATTTACACAGCATATAGACATTCTCATACCTGAAGATGTTCCTGTTGATGCTCCAGTATTTTTTCATTTGGGGAATGAACAACAGCTCGATGAAGATAAATTAATTTTATTGTATGATGCATATGGTAAAAGAAATGATATAGTTTATCTCCATGCTGAACATAGAGGATACGGTCAAAGTCTAACTTTAGACAAAGATCAGTCCATACCCTCATATGTGCGTATAGACCAAACTCTTGCGGATTATCATCATGTCATTCAAGCACTGAAAGAGGAATATACTGGTCCTTGGATGGGAGCAGGATATAGTTATGGGGGAGGTTTGGTAATAAATTTCGCCTCCGAATACCCTGATGATGTGAATGCCATTTTATCTTCAAGCGGAGTTGTCGACTGGCCATTCATAATGGATACTTACGACCATCAGATGAGAATAAATTTTAGTGAGAAACTCTATCAAGGTTTTGTCAAACACATCAACAATCTTGAACCTAAGGAACTATTTGATGAAAATTGGTTGAATAGGGAATTCTTAATTGCATATTGCCATGGGCTCGCTCAAAGAGAGGAACTCAAGAGGGTTCAAAAATCAATTGAAAATTTAATTACCACACTTCCTACAGAAGAGTTACTTGAAAGATTGCATCAAATTGACAATGAATTAGCAGAAGGAGAAGGCTGGCAATATGCTACATCGAACGGTAAATTAACTTTAACCCGAGAGGAAGCATTAACCGCAAAATACACATGGAGGGTATGGCGTTATCAACAATGGTTGGAAACAGGTATTTTTGAGGTTTCAGAAAAACCAAACGGAGTTTTTACAAGAACATATAAAGATTTTATCGAAGAGGGAATTGCATTATTCGGTGAAGAACCTCCATCAGCGAAAAATCCCGAATGGTCTCCTCGAAGTATGGTTCAAAATTTAAAAGTTCCATTAGTTTATGTGTGCGGTGGTATGGACCCTTGGAGAGGGCTCTGTCTAGAACCGGATTACAACATTAAAAATGGACAATATTTCTATTATCCGGAGGGTAGACATTGTCCTGAGAAGGATAAATTACGTCGTGGCAGAGAAGTTATGGATTGTTTATTAAATTTTGCTCAGAAGTAATTCTTAAAATTTCAAAATTTATTTTTATAATTTTTTCTTATTATTATTAATGCCTTTGGCTGATCTAAAAACAACATTTTCCATTAAAGAGCTTAGGGGTAGCTCTAGCATTGCTTCTGAAAAGCGTGACTTTATGAGAAAATATTACCCCTCTATACGTCACGATCCTCATGAAGGCTTTCTTTATGGATTTTTATGCTTAATTTATGACGGAGTAAATAAAATTGAGGATTTGAAAAATAAAATGCGCTTATTTTTCATTTCCGCTTCAAAACAAGTTGTTGTGGAGGATCAAGACGTCGAAGAGTATTTACAATATGCTAGAAAAAAACAACTGATTAAGGAGGATACTGATGGGACTATATACCTCACGGAAAATGGTGAAAAATTAGTAGAATTGAGCTATTATTCTACTTTACATGCTTCTTATTGGATGAATTTAATATTTAATGAAAACATTATGCTAATAACCACGGCTATTTTTTTAATGATATTAGCATCTATGAAGATATTTGTAGGGATGCAATTAGCATCCCAAGGCATGGTATATGAAGGATTTGAAAATCTAACCGATCTACTTAAGGTTGCGATAATTTTTTTGGTTGGATTCAAATTGAAGAGGGATAAAGTCGCTAGTATCATAATTATTGGGATAATGATGTTTACAGGAGTCATTCTAATATGGTCCGGTATTGAAGCTTTACTGAATCCGACGCCGATTATACCAACAGTTCAGGCGTATATGATCTGTTTTTTTTCCGTTATCCTGAATTTAGCATTAATGTTTCTGAAAAGCTTGGTTGGCCGTACTTCTGGAAATCTTTCATTACTAAGTGATTCTAAAGACTCTGGTTTAAACGTAAAAATATCATTGGGAGTGGCAATCGGTCTTACGTTTGCTATCTTTAGAATTTATTTTGTAGATGCTCTTATAGGCATAATAATAGCAATATTAATTTTTAAGGAAGGAATTGAAGTTTTAAGGGAATTATTGGGGCCTGAAGAGGATTTTGATATCACCGCAATAAAAGTTTTGGCAGATAATATCTATGATGATCGGCTCACAGGATATATCTTAGGAAGTATAAGACGAGAAACATTAACAAAAGAAGATATTCTAAGAAATTTTGAAGAAGGCTTATATTTAGGACGCCTTTATTATGGTGGATTTGCAGATTTCTTTTATCATAATTTAGGGGCGGAGATTGCGGAAAAACACTTACATAAATTAATAAAAGGTAAACTGATTGAAACATTAGGTGAATCTATTATAATAACTTCAAAAGGGTTACAAACATATTATAGAGCGAAAGCGAAGGAATATAACAATCGCGCTAAAAGAGTTTATGTGGGTCCCCGAGTTCCTCGTGGTTTGATATATTTCATAGCATTTATAATTGCATTCATATTATTGATAATTTTTGCTAATGATATTAATCAATGGTTAATGAGCTTTTAAAGTAATCTGAATCAAAGTTAGGATATATTTTTTTTCTACGTCCCTCCTTTTTTATGATGACTAATTTAAGATCAATTAACTTCTTTATATGGTAATGAATAGTTTTATGATCTACTTTTTTTCTCTTGGTAATTACGCTATTCCAGATACCTGGCTCTTTTTCAATCATTTCTAATATATCTAAGGTTAATTTACTTTTACTTAATTTTAAGTCTAAATTTGAGATTGGATTTTTTTGATAGTAGGGGAAATATGCAATATAATTTCCGATTCTCTTTTTTCCAATGACCTTATATGTTTCTAAAATATCCAGATGCCATACGAGATTTCCTGGTGCGAGTTCTGACTTACGCAGCAACTCATTAAAGTGAATTCCAGGCTCATCTAATATCAGATCAATAATTTTATTTCTATTTTCATTTTCTAATACCTCTTCTAGGGTTAACCGATGAGCTCCTTTCTGAATTGAGGTAGATCTTGTTCTTAAATATTGAAAATAATCTTTTTTGGATATAATAACAACAACTGATAAAATAGCGAAAGCAAGAATAATAGAACTGATAATCAAAATGTATGAAAAATAACTTACTTCATAAATAGTAATATAATACTCTGTATCCTTGTCAAGTTCCGATATTGAGCTTTTTAGATAAATTTCTGAATTATCAGATACCTCTTCTGTTTCCAATAATTCCCAAGAATCATCATCTTCCTCATATAGAGCAATAGAATATTCAGTATATGTATTCAATCCATATTCTGAATCTTTTTTAAAAGTTATTTTTATTTTATCAATTGAACTGTTTGATTTTATGCGATAAATGCATCTATATTCAGATCTTAATTGAATTGATCCTTGTTGTGGAGCATTAGGATTTTTTGAGTATCCAAAATTTTCCATACTTCTTTCAACTTTTATATCAAGTGAGATTGGATTGTCATTTTTTATATCCATGGAAACCTCACGATTTTCAATTCTTTCATTATATTTAATCTTAAGTTCTGTAAAGACTTCTGTGTCAATTTCAAAATGAATATTGTTCGAGAAATGATAAGAAACGCTTTCATCTCCCTTTATTTCTGTTTTTTTTGAAAATCCTGAAACGTCTTTATCTTTTTTAGCAATTCCATAAACTATAAATAAATTAAATTCAAGAAGAAAGAAAATTAAAAGTAATAAGGAAAAATTTCGTCTATTTAGTTTATTAAGAAATTTATATTTCAAATATTTTCAATCTCATTCGTTTTTCATTGAACATTTTAAAAAAAAAAAATTAAAATTATAATTTTATTATTCTTTATTTCCTTCTCTTTATAAATAATATTGCGATTCCTGCTAGAACTATTGCTCCGATTATAGATCCAATAATTAATAATAGAGTATAGTCAAATTCTGGTACTAATATTGTCCATGTCGAAAAGTGATCTGTTTCACATTCTAAATATCCATTTTTAGATGTGGTTTCAACGGTAACCCATTCTTCATTTTTCTTATCATAATAAGCCCATGTGCCTCCTCTGTTTTCTTCATTTTCCTCTATTCTAAGCTTTGCTTCAATATCATCTTCACTAGAATCTATATCTACTACAAATCCTTCTTGATATCTATATCGATTTCGATTTCTTGCTGTATAAATGTTTCCTTTTTGAAGCCCAATACTATTCTGCTCTTCTCTACATTTCATTGTTAAATTTAGTTTATCATCTGATTCTATTTCGATTTCAAAATCTTTATCCCCAATTTTTTTAGCATCACAATCAATAGAACAATTAGCTTTTTCATTACTTTCTACTGTTATTCTCGTTCTCTCCCTAAATCGAAATCTTACTCGTTCATTAGCACGAAGTTGTTCTTGAACATGATCGCTATCATCAATGTTGATTTTTTCATCATCACTAGCAGCATTGACGGGAGTAGAGTTGTAGACCATAATCATTGAAAAGAGCATTGATAAAACCAAGAAAGAAAACACGATTTTTTTAGAATTTTTTTTCATAAATTTTAACACCTTAATTAAATAATGAAATAGAATAATATTCATTTAAAAAGGATTAAGGAACACTTTTCCCCATATATTAATCTTTTTATTGAGTGAGAAGAACAATTAAAACAAACTTTGATTATCAAATCCAAGAAATAAGCTTATGTTTAATTTAACAAATTTATATCATATCTTTTTATAATTTTATTAATTACCTATTTTACTAATTTTCACTGATATCATCTCTAAGCATGACAGAAAAGAATTCTAATTTTCATGATAGCATACCCCAAAAAGAACTAAGAATATTATCGACAAGCAAAGCAATAATTTATACATTACCAAATATGGGCTTAACTGCATTGTTGGCAATAATTGTATTCTTTACGTTTTTATTTTACATTAATATCATGGGGCAGCCTCCATTAATCATTGGTGCTATTTTTTCTGCCACTATCTTCGTTTATGCTGTATTCTGTCCGATTTGGGGGGTAGTAGCTGATAAAATAGGAAAGAAAAAGTTACTCTTATTTTCAGGTCCTATCCTTGCCATAAGTTTTATTTTCATTTGGACTCCGCCTATCCCTACTGGCGCATATGGTGAACTGTATTTACCTCTTATACTCTGGTTGATATTCTTTGGTTTCACATTTAGAATAATGATCGCGGCATTTCAACCAATAATTTATTCTTTACTTCCAGAATTGAGCACAGAAGAGCAGAACCGAGTCAAGATCTCAATGATAAATATGATAATGATCATTATAGGAACTGTTATAGGAACGATTGGACCTATAATTTTAATGGGAGATGTTACTAAAAATCTTTCAAGAGAAGACCCTAAACTTTATTATCCTATTTCCTTAATTGGTAAGATAATATTTACTCAAATATTCTTCTTCGCAACATTAATAAGTATAATATTTTGTATTTGTCTTATTTTAATGCTATTATTCATAAAAGAGCCCCCCAAACAAACAGTTACGAAGCTTTCATTTAAAGAAATGGTTAATGATTTACTAGGTCCGTTTAAGGATAAAAATTACGGATTATTTTTGATTGTATTTTATTTATTTTGGATCCCTTTAGTGTCCTTTCAATTTTTAGTTTTAAATTTAGCCACATTTGTAATCTCCATGAGAGGAAATGAATTTATATTAATGGCTATAGTGGTAATCATGTTTGCAGCAGTGTCATTTATAGCATGGAAGAATCTCTCTGAAAAATATGGTTTGAAAGAAACACTTTCAATTTGTCTTATTTTCTCGATATTTTCTTTTATACTTTTTTCGTTATTGCTAGTACCTATGCCAGGTGAAGTGGGTATAATTGTAGGGATTTTATTAATTTCACTAAGTTTTTGCAGTTCTGTAGGAATAATGGTATTTCCTTTTGCAATAATGAGTGATCTTATTGATAACGCCGAAATAAAAACAGGAAAAAATTTAAGCGGATCCTATTCAGGTGCTTTTATCATGATGGGATCTTTAGCCTCTGCAAGCTCAGTGTTAATTATTTCAGTAAATCTCGAATTATATGGACCAGAAGCTGCACTTGGATATATTATAATTTTGTCTATTATTGGTCCCATCCTATTATTTGCCGCTTTACTAATTTTTCAAAAAGTTCAGGTTAAAGGCACACGTAAATTAGTAAAAAAATCAAATGAATACTAAAAAATTGATTTTATTTTTCTATATGTAAAAGTTTTAAAAGCAAAATCATTATAAAAATATTATTAAGTTCTTTAGAACAAAATATTAATAACCCAATTCTTATAAAATTTAATTTGAACTAGACTTCGAATTAATTTTAAAACTAACTATGGAGTAAAAAGAATATGTCATTAAAAGAATTCACCAAAGAAGTTTTCACTCGCTATGGCTTAACTGAAGATGATATAAAAGTTTATCTAATGTATTTAAGAACTCCTAGAGCGACAATTTCTGAAGCGTATCTCTCGTTTGACGAAGGTGAAATTGAATATACTAGAGTAGAAGAAATAACTAATATGTTAGTAGAGAAAAATTTCTTGAAACAGATAGAAGGTATTGTTAATAGATACTTACCTCTAGAACCTTATTTTGAATTATTTACTAACGAGTCAGAATTATTTAGAAATGAAATTGCGAAAATTAAGGATAATGTTCTTGCTGATCAATCCAATAGATTTGATAAGCTCGAAGCAATTCAGAATAAAACTATTGAAGAAGTTGAGAATGCCGTTAGTTCTCAAGTTAAAGAGTTCTTCGAAGATTCTGACAGTAAAAATCAAAGTAAAAAGGAAAGAATTGATAGTGCAACTGCTCGATTTACTGAGACTTCTAAAGCATTGGAAGCAAATCTTCATAGTATAAATGACAATTTAAATGCAGAGCTAAAAAAAATCTCTCAATCATTTGTAAGCGATAATGAAACTGAAATAAATCGGGCAAAGGATGATCTAACGAAATTAATTGCAGAGTTATTGAGTGATTTTTCTAATAGAATAAATGATTTAGAAAAAGAATTGAAAAAAGATTTAGATGGTCATGTAGATAGACATCAAACTATCTCAAATGAACTTAAACCAAAAATGGAGCAGATTCTTGAGAAATACCTTGAACGTATGGATAAAGTTATTACCGATCTTAAGAAAAGAATTTCGAATTTGCTTACTGAGCACACAAGTCATGTGAAAAGTACGACAGGTAAAGTTGAATCAGATATTCACATACAAGTGGATGATAGGCATTTAAAGTTAAGAGAGCAGGTAAATACTTACCGAGATAGAGCATTAACGCTACTTGAGAATTTATTGAGCACATCCAATATGTTTAGCAACTTTTCCGAAGAAATGGCAAACCAAGGGATATTCTTTTTCAAAGGAAAGAGACAAAAATATGTTGACAGATGGAATCGAATAGAAAAAGAAGTTGCCTCAATATCAACACCATTTAAAGATGATTATATTAATGATTGTAATGAATATATTAGAACTACACAAACTACCGTAGATGATTTAA
This sequence comes from Promethearchaeota archaeon, assembly GCA_019058445.1. GTDB lineage: Archaea > Asgardarchaeota > Lokiarchaeia > Sigyniarchaeales > SOKP01 > LW40-45. The sequence continues at coordinate 568,479 of JAHPZA010000010.1, forward strand.
AAACAGATATTACTAATGTTATGGCAAAGGAAAATAGTTCACTTGCCACTGAAACTACAGATCTTGATAAAAAGGCACAGGACGAGATTAGCGCAGAATTAGAAGCGTTAGCAACAGATATGGCAGGTGAAATCGACAACACCTTACAAGGTGGAGTTAAAGATTGTAGTGATACCTCAATAAAATTAAAAGATTCTTTAGAAAATTCCTTAAAACAACATAATAGACAATATGATGAGGCAATTAATAGACACAAGGATGACTCGTTAAAATCTTATGATAATTTCGATGGAGAAATTAAAACGAAGAATCAAAATTGGACAAGCAATGTCGATGGCAAATTTTCTGAAGGAAAACAAGATAGTTCTGAAAAAATCGATGCTGAAATTACTCTTTGGAATGAAGAATCAGCGGATATGAACCAGATGCTAGCAAACATGCTTGAAGATCATAAGAATAAATATAAAACTAATGCTGAAACCCTTCAAAATAGTTTATCAACTACTACTCGGGATAATATTCAAAACATAAAAGATGCAATTGCCGATTTCACCCTTCAATTTATGAACTCAATTGATGATTCGACGGAATTAGCTGAAACAAACGAAGATAAATTGAAAGATATCCATACAGCTTCCAGTGCAATCCCTGAAATTAGTCAAGTCACAACATGGCACACGATAGGGCGAGATGCATTAATTGCCGCAATAAAAGACGCAATATACAGAACAAAATCATCAGTTATAATAGTTACCCCCGTTGTAATACCAGAAATTTTGCAGATTTTATCTGAGTTCGCTTACCAAAGAAAAGCTGCTCGATTCATGCTCACGAGTCACTGGGATATGCAAGCCTATGGTGATATCGTTAAAAAAATGATGCAATTAGGGAATATACAATTCCGCAATCTGACGTCTGCGGGAGAATATTTTGCACTTACACGTGACGCCGAGGAAGTCGTTCTTGCACCATATTCAGATAAAGACGCAGAGATTATTAGCATTGTAAGTAATCATCCTGCTTATGCAAGGTTATACAGTCAATTTATAGGGCCGATTTTTCAAGCGAATAGTCGCCCAATAAAGCTTTAGAAGATTTTTTTTATAAACTAGAGTTTTTTTATTTCTTTCTTTAATTTTTTAATGGAAATTAATCAAATTAAAATATACTCCAAAATATTCTGTTAAAATTTAAAACAAATAGAAAAAAAGAAATTTTAATTAAATTAATCCCACTTTGGGCCTCCACTTTTTTCAATAGAATTATCGTCATCCTCAGTGTGAATTCTCTTTAAGTCGATATCTGCATATCCAGGCAAGGAATTTAACAATAATCTCATAGCATTCTCTATATCTTTCGAGGATGTGATAAATCTACCCACAATGAGGATATCTGCTCCCATATCAAGCGCATATTTAGCAGAACGGTGGTCTATCCCACCTGCAACAGCTACCAATACACGATCTCGCCCTGAAGCTAATTTTTTATCTTTATATAACTCTTTAATTTTTGGGATATTTTGCCAAGCTAGCTTTTGTACATCATCTGTTCCTGAGGCTGCGGATTCAGCGTCGATTGCTCTATGAAGGATTACTACATTAGGAATTTGTTTTAACTTACTCAATTTCTCAACAGGATTATCTAATTCCATAGTATCTACAAATCCATAAATCCCCATTCGTTGGGCTTCCAATAAAAATTTATCAATTGAGGAAATAGAAGCAAGACCACTTGCAACTGCAGCATCTGCGGTTGCATCAAACGCGAAATCAACCTCCAATTTCCCTACATCAAGTGTTTTTAAATCGGCAACAATAAACTTTTCGGGTGCAAGTTCTCGAATTTTTTTGATTGCTTCTACACCATATTTCTTCAAGAATGGAGTACCAATTTCTAAAATGATTCTATCGCTTTTTGGAAGCTGTTTAACAACTTTCATATGGTGAGACAATTCAGGATGATCCAAAGCAACTTGAATATAAGGAGGTCTCCATAACCTCGGAATTCTCATACCCGCTACAGGGTGTTTTGCTCTATCTTTATCATAAAAGATTTTTTCGATTGGAGGATAACTCTTTAATGCCCTTGTAAGAGCTAATTTAACAGCACCATAGTTATACTGATAGATTTTTCGATAATCGCTTGCTTCAGGGTGGATGAATACACTTACAATGACAAGCCAATCATCCAATTTATTCATAGGGATGATACCTTCTTCCACGGCATCTGCAATTCCCTTCGCAACGGCAGCTTGTGCAGGTCCAAAAATCTTATTAGCATCTTCCATCTTGGCGACTGTTACTTTCGGAATAATAAGAGTATACGGTTTAGGTACAAGATTAGGTCGTATACATGCTAAAAGACCTCCATGTCCCATGCTAGGTGAACTAATTGCGTTAGCAAAGGAAACCCCTATAGGTCCGTCCTTGGAACCTATTACTAAATCTAAGTGAGCAAGGTTTGGAGCCTCACCGATAAGTGCCTCACCCACATAATACTCTGCTTTCGCCATTTTTAATCTTGTTTTTATTTTATTTTCTATAATTTAATTAATTCTTGTGGTATTTCATATTTTTTAATGCTTATATTTTGCAGATAATATTTTAAAAACTCTTTCTACATGTAATTAAAGAAAATACTCATTATTAAAATTACCATACAATATATTAATTTCCTGTTATTAATAAAGGAGATCTTCAAAATAAGAAAGAAAATTTATTAAATTCTTTTAGGCGTCTTTTTGATCTTGAATTAAATTTTGGTTTTTTACTTCTTCTGGTAAGTCTTCAGGTATCTTAAAAGCAGATTCCACATTAGATATATCTCTGGCTTTAGCGAACCTCTCATCTGAAAATATCGGAATCTTTAACTTAAGGATTGGAATTTTAGCTTTATCCTTTTCATGGATATATAATTCAATTCCTTGAATTTGTCTATCATTAATAATTATTCGTGTAGAATAATCATAATCACTAAAAAAAGTAAAACCCCTATTGAGAATGCCCATCTTTACAGGTTTTTTGACAGTCTTTTCTTCTTGAACAAATGATTCTACGAAATCTTCTTCAGTATATACATTTCCGCTAATTAAAAAGAATTTACGTTCATAGTTCTCTGGAGGTGGAATGTCGTTAATATAATCAATCGCTTTATTAATATCAATATTAGTGGCGACAGTTATATCTAATCTCGCGCTGGAACCATACGTTTGCTCCATAAAATCCTTTTTGTCAAATGGTTTTGCAATGCCCCCTCCTAATGATTTTTCCATTGCACCTTGGTATTTTTTATCTTCTTTAGAATAAGCATTTAAGGATTGTACTCGGTAAAATAGTCGAAGTTGCTGTCTCATCTTTCTTGCTAAGATTCCCCCATAAATTTGCAATTTAAAAGAACTCTTTTGGCCATTCCATATAAAGATAGTTTTAGAATCGTGATCAATAGCTAAGAAGACTTTGTCTTTATTATCACTATTTAGAATGTCTTTTACAATTTCTCCCTCTACAATTTCCTCAATAGCCATATGAGGAAATTCTTTTAATTCAAGAACTTCGAATACTTGCATAGCTTTGTCGGTAACTTATATATAATTTTATTTATTAATTTTCTCTAAAATAAATTTTGCCATTTTTTTTATATTTATTCCGTAGAAAAGGAAAAAAGTATTCAAGATCGATAAAATATTTAAGTTTTAAGACATTTAATATCTCAATTTTCCTTTTGTAAATTTGATAAACATGAGTTCTGAGAAAAGAATATACAAGTTGAATATATCTGGAGGCACCTCTGGACCGGGAAAGGGCTTGTCTAAACTCATAGAGATTGATGAGAAGAAATTTCGCTTCGAAGGTATGAAAATAGGTGATATGATAAAAGGAGGGCTTATAGGATTTCCAAATTACGAATTCCAAATTACCGGTGGGAGTGATTCGTCTGGATTTCCAATGCGCAAGGATGTTCATGGTCCCGTTAAGAAAAAGATACTGGTATCAAAAAGGGGAATTGGATATAAGCCAACGAGAAAAGGGCAGAAAAGGCGTAAAACGGTTAGAGGAAATGAAGTAACCTATGATATGACCTTGATTAACCTTTTAGTTACTAAATATGGAGAAGTTGAGCTCTTTAAAACGAAAGAGGAAGGGTAAAATTAGAAATCAACAATTAATAAATAATTGACTCAAACAGGTGATTATTCGATGGTAAAAGTGAAAAAATGTAGTTTCTGTGGATATGATATACCAATTGGACGTGGTCTTATGTTTGTAAGGAGAGACGGAACTATTTTTAATTTCTGTACAAATAAATGTAGAAAAGCGATGTTAAAATATAAAAAGAATCCAAGAAAAACTCGTTGGACTACGTTTTATGGTAAAGAATAATATAATCTAATTTTATGATAAGTTAATCTAAGAGAAAATAATTATACGTTAGTTTTATTTCGTTCAAAGCTCTTTTGTTATTCTGTTTCTCGGGGTAATTGTAATCCTTTTATACAAGCCCCAATTATTGATAAGGAGGATCCTAATATTATTCCAATAACTCCAAATCCAAAAGTGTTATACGCCCAAAATCTATATGTTGTAGTAGTGGTAGTTCTTAATGATTCATCTTTCTCAATAGTAGTTATAGAATATGTTATTAAATAATGAATTGAAAACGCCCAAAAGACGATTACCACAATTATTAAAAATCCCATTAGAAACCATATTCTTTCAACAAACTCGATTTCATTTTCAGAGCGTCTAAAGTTTAGTGCGGTTATAATAATTCTTAAGGCACAAAGCGAGATTACTATTGTACAAATAATTGAAATAATTAGTGCTGTGATATTGCTCATTAAAGAGAATGAACCATGAAAAGATAAACCCCATATCCAAATAGTTTCTGTATCTTTTAGAGGTACTGACGCAGGTGTTAAAAAGGAGATAAAAATTAAAAATCCTCCTATAAGAGGAAATAGCCAAGAAGATTCCTTTAATTTACTGATCTAACCTCAACTCAAAATGTTTTTAAATTATTATAATTTTATTAAAAACTAAGAAGATACACGGAATTATTATTGTAGTCGAGGAAATTTAAGTAGATCATCAATCAAATCAACATGACTAACAATCATTCTCTTACAACAGAACCTTTCAATTCCTAGGCTTTTAAACGCATCTTCAGCACTTTCCCCCTTTTCAATTGCTTCCAAGTAGGGTTTATATATATGTGCAATCAATTTCCCGCACGAAAAACATCTTATCGGTATGATCATCTATATTTCTCCTCTTTTTGGTAAATATTTTTTATTAAATCTATTTTTTAGCTATTTTTTAACGAGATAAAATATAAAGATTAGAATTTAAATAATAAAAACATGCAAACTAAAAAAATTTTTAGGTTTTAAACTATACAAAGCAAAAATTTTATTTGAAATCCTTTACTTATTTTCTCATTAAAAATCGATGATTAATGATAATATATTTGAATAAAATATATGGAATGAGAAAAAAAAATGAGTTATATTAAATATAAAGTACCAGATAAATTAAAAGACCAAATCAAAACCGCGCTAACCACAATAGCAGAAACTAAGGATAGCAAAATTCGTAGAGGTATGAATGAAGTAACAAAATCAATTGAGAGAGTTCAAGCAAAGCTTGTTATAATGGCTGAAGATGTATCCCCGCCAGAGATTTTATATCATGTGCCTTTACTTTGTGAAGAAAAAAATGTTCCGTATGCGTACCTTTCGACGAAAAAGAATTTAGGAAAAGCAGTGAATATTAATGTAGGTTCCTCTTCAATAGCAGTTGAAACTGTTGGGTCCGGAAACGAAAATATATTGGCTGATATTTTAAAACAAATTGCGGCATTGAAAAAATAATGAGGTGTTTTCTTTGGTAAAAATTGAGAAGGGTAAAGGTATTGATATTGAGGATATGTCAATACCAGCTGAAGTAATTGACATTATTGGGCGTACAGGACTTACTGGTGAGATTAGTCAGGTAAAAGTTCGTGTTCTAGAGGGAAGAGACAAAAACAGGATTCTTACCAGGAACTTAAAGGGACCTGTAAGACTTGGAGATATCATCATTCTCAGAGAAGTAGAACGTGAAGCTCGAAAGATTCGAAGATAATTTCGAACTAAATCCTCCCATAACAAAGTAAAAGTGAAACATAACTATTACAGTTAATTAAAAAAATCAATTTAGAATAAAAGTGGTTTTATTCTTCTTTTTCGAAAAAACCTAATAAATCCAAATTAGTATTATATTCGTCATGAAGAAATTCTCGAAGCGCAGTTCTAATTGCTTCAGATCGAGACGGAATTAATTTTCTTTTTATAAGCCATTGAATTCTTTTATCATAGAGATCTGGAATATTAATTGTGATGTTTTTCATTGGTATTTTTTTTTTATTATCCTCGTTCATTTTAAATACTCCATTTAGAATACTTATCAAAAGGGAACTCGTTGAGTATATCTAAAGTGCACTAGAACTACAGAGGTTGCCCTGTAATATATTCTTTAATTTTTCAAATATGATAATAATAATAAGTCGAGCTTATTATTAAATCTAATCTAAGTGTACATTATTTTAATTGTATTTGAATGTAATTGAACGATATCTTTTCATATTTATAATTTTACTAAACAAATTTTATTATTAATTAAAATCCATTTCGAGTTGGTAAGATTTTCTCTTAAAATTAAAAATAACGTAAATTCTTAGGAATCAAGGAAGCGTTATAGTCTTTCCTCTTTTTTAATATATCTTCCTCGAGTTTCGATGACAGATATGTTCTTTATTATTGCTTTACACTCATCTGGATTAGCATCCAAATAACCATTCTGATAACCCTCAAGAAATGCATTAAAACATAACTTCCAATCTGTACCATGGGATGAGATTAAGACTCTTTTTAGCAAATGCAGATCAACACTCTTATCTTCAATTGAATCCGAATACTCATGAAGACCAAAATCAATAAGGAAGATCTCTTCATAATCCGTGATAATAATATTGCTGGTAGTGATATCTCCATGGATATGACCATTTTTATGTAAAAAAGCTATAAAACATCCAATTGTTTCAAAATACTGATGTTTTCTTATATCATCCAGTTCATTTAAAAGACCTTTTAACTTTTTTCCATTAATATATTTCATTATTATAGTTGAGCTTGAAATATCTATTTCATAAACTTGAGGTACATTGACTCCGTAATCTTTAACTTTGATTAGTGCTTTAGCTTCGTTCAGTGTTCGTGCTCTTCGAATGGTTTTATCTAAATCTTCAATACGGTATTTTTTAGGAATACGACATTTAAAAATAACCTCTTTACCAAACCAGTGTCCGTAATGAAGGTTTGCTTCAGCGCCTTTACGGATAACTTTTTCTTTTACAATATCAGAACTCATTTTTTTGCTTAAGACCTCCATGGGATTGTAATCTGATCCATTCTTTCTTTCGGTTTGATATTAGTTTCAGAGATCTCATGTCCTCCTTCCAATTTATATCTTAAAATTCCCGTCCAACCTATCATTGCCCCATTATCTCCGGCAAATTTCAATGGAACTGCAGCAAACTTAGCATTATGTTCATTACTGATATATTCAATCATTTCCTGTAAACGTTTATTGGCAGCAACCCCTCCCGTTAATAAAACTTCTGTTTTTTCCGTATGTGCTAAAGCACGTTCAGTAACTTCAGTTAACATTGCAAAACACGTTTCTTGTACTGAATTAGAAACATCATTTAAGCTATATTTGACTCCAAAATCTTTAGATTCAATCAATTTCTTTGCTGCAGTGTAAAGACCGGAAAAAGACAAATCCATCCCTTTTACTACATAGGGTAAAGAGAGATATTTCGTTGAGGTTAGGGCTAATTTCTCGATCTTAGGGCCTCCTGGATGAGATAACCCCGCATCACGAGCAAAAGAATCGATCATATTTCCAATTGGTAGATCCAAGGTTTCTCCAAAAATTTGATATCTGCTAGATTCAAAAGCGCTAACAATTGTATTCCCTCCAGACACATATAAAGTGAGGGGATCCTCAACATTACACATCAAACGACCAATTTCAATATGGGCAACACAATGATTTACTCCAACAATCGGAATTTTTAATATTTGACTAATCATTCGGGCAACTAATGCCCCGATTTTTAGCACAGGTCCTAAACCGGGGCTTTGACTAAAAGCAATTAAATCTATATCCCTAATTGAAAAGTTCGCCTCTGATAATGCCTTTTCAATTACTTCATAAAAATGATTTACATGTTGCTCTTTTACCTGAACAGGATGCAGACCTCCTTTTTCGGGAACGTATATATCATTAACAATACTATAAACCTTCCCCTCAAAATCAACAATCCCAACTCCAAAAGTATGGGCAGTACTTTCTATTCCAAGGCAGATTTTTTTATTGAATTTCATATGTTTTCTCAGTTTAGATAAGTAAAGAGGATTTTTATTTTTAGAAGGAGAATGAGATTACTTATAGAGAAATAAAAGAAATATAAATTTACACTCGTATTCTTCAGAGCCTACATTGATTTAGTGCGCTTTCGGGGTGTTCTCTTTTTAGCACCCCTAGGCCCTGAGGCACCAGCACCTTTCTTTCCCTTTCTTTTGAATACAGTGTAGCCACATTTTCCACAAGACGATCTATCATAATGGTTTGCAAGAAAATATCCGACACCGCATTTCGGACATGTCCTATGGGTTCTTATTAATTTATCTCCCTCAATGGTATAATATTTTGAAGCATCAGTCATAAAATATCATCAAATATGAATTTATTTTTTTATTCATTAAAAAGATGTTTATAGGCTTCTTTCTTCCTTTTTAAGTTATATATCTCAGTTCGCTTATCTTTAGGTAGATTTCTGACTCTAATGTGGAAGGGCTCAAAAAATTCAAGATCTTTTTGATTATTATATATATAAACTTTGCCTATATCTTCAGTAGCACCAAAATGGGTCTTGATTTTTTTAATGATGGTAAGATTTTCATCTGAGGTTTTCAACCCGGCAACTTTCTTTTTAAGATCAAGTCGATTAGGGGTCCCCTTTCCAAAATGATTAATTTTGATTTGTAACTCAAGTCGATCTATCAATGGATTCTTTTTTTCTTGTAAAATTTCAATATCGAAAGACATCGTAAACCTATAAAATTTTAATTACACTTATCTAAATTAAAGGAAGATTCAAAATAAAATTTTGCTTTTTAGATTCATACTTTAGTCTACGATTTTTCCATTAACTCAATGTATTTTTTAACGCCCTGTTGTATAGTCTTATTAACTCTTACCATTACTATTCCTTCTGGAATCGTATGTTTTGAATCTGTTATTGGAGGTTGCCCATAAAACACAAAATTTTTTATGTTTTTCTCAGGTGAAATTTCTAATACAAGGGGAAGAACTAAGAGATCCTCTTCACCTTCTGTTATTTTAAGCACCGTTCTTTTGTTAGACAACACAATTTTACGTAATAGGGTCCAACTTTCTTTAGGTATGCTCCCTGTCGGGCTTTGAAACTCAATAATCTCTTCAAAAAAATCCTCATATTCAAGATTAATGCGATTTCTTTGCGTTTTTTCATCTATAATACACAGTTTAATAAAAGGCTTTAAGAAAGAGTTTGCCAAGAAATCTTGAGTTACGATATCTCCTACTAAATAAACATTGATTAGAGAGCTTTTTCTTACGAGAGCTTTAAAATAGGTTTCAATTTCTAATATTGTGTCCTCTCTTTTACCGGCAATTAATTTGCCTAGTGGTTGAGAGAATTCATGTCTCTTGTTCTCTGGAAGGCTTAGATTATCATCCATGTTTTCCAATATTAGGATATATCTTTAAAAATAAATTAACGAACTCGTAGTGCATATTTTCCTGGGACTCCAACCTTTAGATATTCTGCAATCTTTGACATCTGAGGTTTGAGGATAATAACTTCACCGTGGTAATCATCACTTAAAGTATGAGTTTTACACTTGGGGCAGATAGTATCGTTTTTCGTAATAATATGGCAGGTTTTACATGCTTTTTCCTTTGTCACTTAACTCACCTCTGAATTTTAATTTAGCTTTTCTTCTTACTATCCTTTTTTGTGGTATCATCATCTTCATCAGCTGATAAATCATCTTCAAGATCTTGTTCAATCCAATCATATTTTCCCAAAAATTTCTGCCTCATTGTCAATCCAAGCTTACCGCTACGACCAGTTCCTAATGACACAGCTATTACTCTTGCTCTTACAAGATCATTTACCTCGAGAATTTTTCCTGTCTCTTTTCCAATAAACCTATTCCCTACAGCCTCATAGGCAATATAGTCATCACAAATCTGAGAAACGTGAACCAATCCATCCAGTGGACCAAGACGGATGAATGCGCCGAAATCAACTATTTCCACAATATCACCCTCTATCACTTCAGAAATTGACGGTTTGAAAGCAAGAATTGTAAATTCACAATTATGGAATGTATTGGCATTCCCAGGAATGATCACACCAGGTCCAACGTCAAGAACATCAACCACAGCTATGATAAATCCATATTCCTTAGTGATAATCCCCTCATAATCTTCAGCTAATATTATCCTAGCGCTTACGGTCTTAGGCTGATCAAATAAGAAAGGCGGGATTTCAATACGTCCTTCGATGGTTATCAGCTTAAACATTTTATATCAGTTCCTTGTTCTGAGCGTTTTACTCAAAATTTACTTATTTAATTTAAATCTAATAGAATTTAAAATTTAGATATAGTTGAAAATGCATAATAGAATTAATATTTTGTGGTTTTTCTAATTACTTTAAGTCAAAAAGGGAGGATAACTTAAATTAATTTTGCTATTTTTTCACAAGTCCTTTTACAATCTAAGAATATCAGACCGAGTCTCACATCCTTTGTAGTTGAAACTGTTAAAACTGCATTTTGACCTGCTGATAAAACAAGTAAATACCCATTAGATCCTCTTACATATACTTGTTCAAATTCTCCTTTACTCATCTCGAGTGCAGCCCTTTCTGCTAAACTTAGAAGCGCAGCAGTCATGGCAGCTATTCTGGTTTCATCAACATCTTGGGGTAATGCTGAAGCAATGGGTAAGCCTTCCACAGATACAATTGCGGCAGCTTTTACTTCTGGAATTGCAGCTAATAATTTTTTAAGAATAGTATCTAAAGACTCGGGAGTTGACTCCATAGTAAGGTCTTACTCACAAATTAATTTGGGATAGTAAATATATTTTTTTATTGTTTATAATACTTTTAATTTTTTACCTTTTATTTAATTAATTCTAAAATTAATCATATTTAATTTTTTAGCTTTTTTATTTTAAAGTTTTTATTGATGATTTAACAATAATCATAATCTAATCATAGCTACTTTTTATGTTTATTTTTATGGGGTTTCATCATTTCTTCGCCAGTAGTATCTGGTAAATCTTCTACAGCTTCAATATCAACTTCTGCTTTCTTATATGATATCGAGGGTTTTGATTCATCAAAAGGTGCATTACACACCCAACAAGCATTTTCTAAGTTTGTTAACGCCTCCACACATTTTTTACAATAGCGTACATCACATTTAGAACAAGTAAATATATTAAACCTAGTTAATTTTCCTTTACAAACAATGCAAATTCTCTGTTCGCGAAATAGTAATATTTCTTCGGGGCTAATTTCCAATGGCCTAGATTTGGATAACGTCTCAATAAATGAAATTCGAGCATCCATATCCCTAAGTTTCACTCTTTGTTCTCTTTTAAATTTAATTTCTTCTCTTTCTGATACTTCTTCTTCTTTTAATCCGATATACCATAACCAAAAACAGATAATTAAGGTAAATCGAATTATAACCAATGCAATGTGCAAAGAAATATACGTTTCTAAAACAAAACAGGTAACATAAGTGAGGTATCCTATTGATAGTAATAAGAATTTTCTCCGGATCATTCCAGTTGATTGAATACTTTTGAATAAATATCCAAGACCATTGAAAATTAACAATGAGAAAAGAAAAATAATTGATATTAAAAATAGTGGGGTTCCATAATTCACTTGGGTATCGATTACATCTTCACCAGGTTTATCGGGATAAGTAAAAGTAAAAGAACTCATGGGGCCTAAGAAGAGGAGTATTTCCCATAAAACTCCTAAAACTATAAACACCGAAACGAGATACCATTTTTTTTTGGGGATCAAAAGTTCTGCTCCTACATATAGTCCAAAGATGGTAGCTGGAGCCGCACTAAAACCACTTAATTTCCCAACTAAAGCATAACGATTATCTAAATTTCTGCCAGTTAGAATAATACTTAAGAAATCACAACATGGTCCCAAAATAAGAAGTCCTGCAAAAAATATCGTTAATCCCATGTGTGTTAGGAGCGGAGCTTTCAATTTTCGAGATCTATAAACAATTATTAGTCCAAAAGAACAACCAAAAATCGTATATCCTAAAGCACTCATGCCATTTAGCCAACCTGAAAAAGACAACAATTAAAATTCACGTCTAATTGGATAAATTTGTAAAATTTCGCCTTAATGAATTATAGTACTAAATATATTTTATAATTATGATCAAGACAATTTTAGTTAATTAATACATAATTCCTACATATAAATGTATTTAGTGATCTTTTAAAAGACTTAAATTCTATAACATGTCATTAATACCTAACCAATGAGTAGTTATTTGATAAAATTTAATATTTATCGATATTTTTCAAAAGAAATAAAATAACTATAGATTCGGTAATAACAATCACATATTTCGAGTTTTTGATTTTTTTTTATGATTTGATTTTTACACTTTTTTTCTTTATCCTAGCTTTTTGTATGTTTTTTATAGGATTCAAAGGTCATAAGGTCCAAAATCATTATGGTGGTATATCTACAATTATTTGTGGAATCTTACTTATTTTGATGGGATTATATCATCATTTTTTTGGATTATTTTTATATCCCTACATTGGCTTTACTGTATGGTGGATTGGAATAATACTTAGCCTCAATTTAATTTTTGGATTCATTGTTAGAGGGGAATTAAAAAAAATGGAGGTTAAAAATCAAAAAGAAGATAATGGAGAAACCCAAGCTACTCGAAAAACATCGTTACAGAAATTTATTGTAATGATGACTCAGGAAAATCCCTATCAAGATAATATTTCTCTTAAAATGGAAGCTGTTAGAAAAAGCTTTCATTTATGGGGTATTTTATTTATACTCGCTTATTTTGGATTCTTTTTTATACTCCCATTAGCTGATATGACTAATCGAAATGTAATTGATTTTATTAAAGAAACTGAATGGCTCTATAACATAATATGGGGAGATATAGATCAATATCCTTATACAAAAAAAGATTTTCAAGCAGTTATTGATATTACTATGTGGGCTTTAGTGAGTGCCTTATTTTTCACTATTATTCCAGACATAATTCGAGTGGTATGGGGGCCAGAATATTCATTTTTAAATTTTGTAACAAAGCCAGTTCTAAGAAATAAAGAACATAATTCAATTGGTCCTCAGATCTTTTTACTTATAGGAGTTTCATTTTCATATATGCTCTATATCATGGGACTCGTCAATGTCTTAGTGGTATTTACCGGAATATTAATTGCCTGTTTTTCAGATGCATTAGCAGCAATAGCGGGGAGGTTTTATGGAAATCATAAGGTGAAATGTATTGGCGGGGATATCAAATCGGTTGAAGGTTTTATAGCAGGCACTTTTAGTGCTTTTTTAATTGGCTTGATTTTAGTGGGTCCTATCTATGCTCTATTAGCAGCCCTTATTTTTTTCTTATTGGATTTCTTTCCTACTTATATTGCAGATAATATTTTAAATCCTATTATAATAGTGTTGGCCATTCATTTTGGGATTTTATTATTGGGAATTCCTATTGGATGGCACTAAATCACTATTAAAATATAACTTAAGATAATACAAAAAGATATATATTATATCTTCAAAAGTTGTATTATGGCGAATAATAATTCTGATCAATCACCTACAATCCCTCCAGAACTCTTGTGGATGGAAAATTGGTGGGCAAATGATCACAAGATGCAGAGGTTTCCAATTCCCTATCCCAAAAAGGAAGTATTTCGATGGTTTATTAATCATATATTTGGTCCCTCAAAAAGACGTAAAAAAAAATATAGTTTCATACCATATAAATCCACTTTAAATGAAATATCGACAGTCAATTATAGGATTGGTTTTGTGGGTGATATTATGAAAATGTTTCAATATGACCTTATATTCGACCAACCGGTAATAGATTTTTTTAAACCAGTTGATTTACTTGTAGGAAATTTAGAAGGAATAATAACATTACAACCAGGATTCATTGCTGCCCAAAGACATAACAAAGAAATAATTCAACAATTAGAAACGGTAAAACCCGCTAATAAATGGCTTTTATGCTTGAGTAATAATCATAGTGGTGATTTTGGTCTTGCAGATTTTGTATTACATTTAGATCGATTGCGACTTAACGGTTTTAATGTATTTGGACGAAAAGATAAGCCAAATTATATCCATGAAAATAGATTAAATTTTGTCTCTGGAACGATGTGGACAAATCAGAATGGTTGTAAATATGTTGCTTGTTTTGAAGAGATAGAAGACCACTATCTTAACAATCCTGGTGTGTTTAACATTTTATATCCACATTGGTATTATGAATATGAGCTATATCCTCGAATAAAAATTAAAAATGGAGCAGAAAAGCTCCTTGAAACATGGGATTTAATTTGTGGACACCATCCTCATGTGGTACAGCCCATAACAAAAGTAAAGAAAGCAAATATCAATAAGTTATTGGCGTATTCGGCTGGTAATTTTGCTGCGGGTCTTGAAGTGAATGCCCATAAATATGGGTTGATAATGAAATGTGAAATTGGACCATTACAATCAGATTCTTCAAAATTAGCTGTTGGAAAAGTTGAGTGGAAGTTTACTTTTAATGATAATGATATTGATGAAAATAAAGAAAAATATGTAAAGTTCAAAAAAAACATGCCTAAACCTGAAGAAGGCCCCGTTATGTTAGTGAAGATTGTAGAGGAAAATGAATTTTTTCCACATATAAATTTTATGGATTAAATCATCCTTTATTTTATTTCTTATTTAACATTTTAGCGCATCCTTGAAAACTAAAGCAATAAAAACCATTCTTTATTACTTTATACAAGATGAGAGAATTAATCGATGAATTAAAGAATATTAAACTAGCAATTTTTGATTTAGATGGAGTAATTTATCGTGGTCAAAGTTTAATTCCAAATGTTGATTTGATTTTAGAAGAGCTGAGAGATTTATCGATTAAAGTAGTATTTAATTCCAACAATTCTACCATTACACGTGAAATGTACGTAGAAAGATTGAAAAACTTCAATATCCCCAGTAAATATTCAGACTTTTACACGAGTGCTTCTATTACTTCATCAGAAATTACGAAAATAAAAAAGAATGCCAATATTTTCGTGATTGGTGAAATTGGTTTAAGAGAAGAATTGAAATCAGAAGGGCACACGATATTGACTAATCCTTCCAACTGTGATGACGTTGATTTTGTAATTGTAGGACTTGATAGAGATTTTAAATATGATAATTTAGCTATTGCTCAAAGGTGTATTTTAGAGGGAAACGCCCGATTTTATGCGACGAATACAGACCCAACTTTACCTGTTGCAAGAGGCTTCTTACCAGGCGCGGGAGTCATGGTCAATGCTTTAGAGACTTGCACTTCAAAAAAACCAATTAAAATCTTTGGAAAACCCCACCCTCATGGTATAAACATGATATTAAATGATTTAAACATTCCCGCTAAGCAAGCATGTATTTTTGGTGATAGATTAAACACCGACATTTTGGCTGGTAATCGTGCGGGAATATTTACTGTTGCGGTTTTAACTGGAGTCACTTCAAAAGAGTATATTGAAGAGTCAAAGAAAAAAGCTAATAATTTGGATTGCAATGATAATGATTTAATACCAGACTTAGTCCTTAATTCCCTAGATGAAATTTTCAAAGAAAATTGATAAAGGAAATTTCGGGGATAATCTTATCTTATTCTATTATTCTTACTATAAATTACGACATACTTAGATATTTTAACCTTGCTGTTAATTAACTATTGGACAAATCTACCAGAAATTTATCAATATCATTAATTTCGAATGAATCTAATATCTCAGGATTGATTTTATAAAGGTGTTGAAGAATTTTTTTTAATTTTGAATTGTCAAGTCCATGATAATGTGTGTTATAGAACCCATTGCAAATAGCAATAAAGTTCTTTTTATTTATAATATCAAAACCTTTACCAATTATACTTGCTAAAAGTTTAGAAATTTCGATATAAGAGAAATTTATTGAAATTAGTGATGATAATATACTGTAATCAAATCTCCCATTTGAAAATTCATTACGTAAGAGGAATCCTAATCTTTTTAGGTTAATGATTGAATTATCTATTAAATACTTAAATGCTTCAGCTAATACTGGCTTAGCATTATTCTTTATAATTAAATTAATTATATGAAAAATGGATTTACTTTCATATAAGTAGTTTGAAATAATAATTGATAACCCAGTAGCCTGATCACTTATGTAAGTTGGATCAGTTAGGAATTTTAAATCAGGGTATTTTAAATTTAAAATTTTTTCATAAATAATTTTTCCAACATTAGAAGAAGAAAGTGCTCTATTAGTACCAATCATTATCTCTGAGATTTGTTTAATATTTAAATTTAAAGCAGAACTTATGGACTGAATCAGTTCTATAACCACGGTAACTTTTAGTATATTGAATTCTATTAATATTCCTAAAAATCTTCCAACTCTCACGTAACTGGCATAACTATGCAATATAATTTTTTGCAATATATTCTCTATGTCTTGCATACCAATGAGAGCGTTTTCTAAAAGATAATCAATAACTCCAGAAAGTTGATAACTCATATCTCCCTCATGATCAAGTTGAAGAAAACCACCAATTATTTTTTCTATCTCAAATTTCCTTTCCTTCAATTTAGATAACGATAAAGCTGGCAAAATCACATAATTTCTTTCGTATTCTTCACTCCCGTAATGTTCAAGAGCTCTTAAACCAAAGACTTCCATAAAAAAAATAGAGATTAATCGTGAATTAAGATCATGAAATTCCTGTGTGATGAAGGAAGAGAAACATTCGACAAAAGCTTCAATTTCGTATTGCGATGAGATTTTTTGAAAAAAGTTTATTACCATTTCTAATTTTTCTTCAATAGACTGATTTAAATCTAATATTTCGTTTAATTCATTATCATCCTCATTGCTGAGAAAATCCTTCCATACCATAAGCTCGAATTTTTTTGTTATTAATTACAAAAATTCTCAATTACTTAATTAAAAGCTAATAAATTTTAATATTTTCAACATTATATATGTAAGTGTTAAGACATTTATAGTTAAAAATATACTAAGACTTCAAAGAAAAATGGAAGACTTACTTAAATCGCTGATAAATAATTATATAAGACATTCAAAAAATATTTTAGGTGTAATAATTAGTGATAGAAACGGAAACATAATTGTTACAAAAATAAAAGATGAAATCACTCAAGAATCTTTATTAGATTTTATATCAAACTCGCTTTACAAGAAACTGGATGAATTTATTATCAAATACAAAGCTGAAAATTCATTTTTTAAAATCAAGGCAACACCCGATATAAAATATTCTGTTTGTTCATTCGGTAAATGCTTACTTATTACAATTGCAAAAAATTCTATTTCTGATACCGAATTAAAAATTTATTCTATAAATATTACAGAAAAAGTAGAATTGATATATGAAGGTCAAAAGGAAATATCTTTAGAGATCCCCGAAGTTATGAAGATTTTTTCTAAGACAAAAGATAAAAGATTCCCTCAGGGAGAACATTCGATTAAGATTATTGTGGTTGGGGATTTTAAAGCTGGTAAGTCCTCTGTTATAAAAAGAATAATAGAAGACAAATATATTGAAGCTCATAATCCGACTGTCGGATTTCATATTTCAAAGAAAATTCTTACGATTGAAGATACTAACATTCGATTTAGTATCTGGGACACTGGTGGTCTGGTTAGTCAAATATCTCCCACAAAAGATAAAATTTATAATCATGCTGATGCAGCCTTAATAATTGTTGATAGAACTAGACCTACCAATATAAAAAGCATTAAAAAATGGTATAATGATATTAATAACTCTGTTTCAAAAAAAATACCAATCATTATTATAGGTACTAAAATTGATAAAACCTCCGACATCAAACTAAGGGAAGAAGATATAAAAACCCTAGCAAAAGAATATGAAATCCCTTTTATCCCTACGTCTGCTAAAACAGGGAAAAACATCAATCGGGCCTTTATTAATCTCACTTATAGAATCATTGATGAGTTAACAAAATTAGAACCCTATGAACTCAAAAGTAAATACAAAAGCTATTACTTAAGTTCTGAAGAAACTAAAGCACTAGAGGATTTAGAGAATTTAATAGTAGAAAATGCAGATAAATCTTTCAATATAACATTTCGTTATGATTTAAAAAGGCTAAAAGTTAGAGGTTTTCCATTTATCCATGAGATAAGTGAAACTTCGTATGGGATTGAAATCCAAAATGGAAGTATCGTTGGAATTGGTCTGTTTAATTGTGGATTAACAAGACTTCCAGATTCTTTTAGTATTTTTAAGTCACTTAAAAGATTATCTTTAAGATCTAATCCTCTTAAATCATTTCCAGAACCAATTTGTAAATTAAAAAATCTTGAAATATTAGATCTTTCACTCACAAATTTGAGTCAAGTACCATCTATCATTGGTAACCTACATAATCTCAAGGAACTTCATTTGGAAAATAATTGGCTAAGAACTCTTCCTGAATCATTTGGTCAGCTAAATTCGCTTAGAATATTAAACTTGGAGAATAATCCAATTGATCATTTACCTAAATCTTTTGGAAATTTGAAATCTCTTAAAAAATTGTTGTTAGAGTCATCTCCCTTTGAGCAAAGCGGATATATGATAAATCTACCTAAAAATTTTGGTAATCTGCAATTTCTTCAAGAATTAGATTTAAGTTCTCATAAATTAAAGATACTTCCAGAATCATTTGGAGATCTAAAGTCATTAAAGATCCTTGATTTGTTCAATAATAGATTTAAAACGCTTCCCAATTACTTTGGAAATCTACAAGCACTTGAGGAATTAAATTTGGAAAGAAATTTAATACAATTTTTTCCAAAAGCTTTTGGTAATTTGTCAAGTTTAAAATCTGTTAATTTAAAAAATAATATTATCACAAAAAAGGAAGCATCTAAAAGATTTAAAGCACTCGCTTTTAAGTCTATTGGAAATGATTATGATAGATGGATAAAAATCGCGGGGTCAATGGAAAACCACGAAGATCAGATGCAAATAATTAGACCGGATCTAAAAGAGAATATGATTTTAAAAAATATAATCACTCCGTTTATTTATGCGTGTTCCATTGCTTTTATCGGATTGGTTACATTCCTCACTACAGATATAGAATCTTTAAAGCTCAATGTTAGCATTATATGGATCCTTTTCTTAGGAGCCTTAATAATAAACCTTCTCATTGGTACATCAATTATATCAACAATTTCGACATATTTTAAATTTTCAATCTCAACGTTTGGGATTACGGCTCAAAAAACGGTTCTTAAATTTTTTGATGTCCTTGTAGCAGTATTATTAGTTTGGGCCATAAGAGCTGCTGTTTTAGCTGCTATACGAATCGAATTGATTCCTGCGGTTAATTTTTTCTTTGATTTTTCAATTCCACAATGGATTTTAAATATACTGGTACTTTTCGGATATAATATAGATTTAACATTCTTGGAAAACATTGACCTTTTTTTAGGGCATTTTTACTTAAAATTATTTAGTGCCGCATTAGTTTTTTGGGCTTTATATCGAAATGGCTTAAGTTATATTAAAAAAACTGCCTTTGATGAGACTGAGAATAAAAATATATGGGCATTTTTAGTGATAGGATTATTTGGAGCGTTTTGGCTTGCGATTATGGATTATAGCAATCTAAAACCAATGTTGAGCATAGGTTATTATATAGGGGTGTCTTTAGGTGCATTTGTCTTTATATGGGAAAAAAATAAAGAAAATAAAGTCATATTTTATCTCTATTGCTTCATTTTTGGGCTCGGAATTTTAACAGTATGGTTGCTTTCTCTATGGAATTTAATGATTTCATTCTTAATGGGAATTATATTTATTATTCTATTTTTTATATTACGATGGAAATCCCATAACATTCCACTATAAGGAATTTTCCTTCTTTTTTCAGTAAGAAGAGAGAAATTTTTAATCCATAAATATTTGTGGATTTAACTTTAAAATCTTTTTTAGAAACATTCTTACAAAGTGTGATGTTGGAACCATATCTAATTCTTCTTAAGTCATCTATAACGTATAAATTAGTTGCATCTAACTTAACTAATAAATAAATGTTTTACATATTTCACAATTTTATTTAATACTCCTTGATGTAGTCCAAAATTATTGTTCAATTGAATACACTCACTGATATTAGATTATTCATTTAGAGGGATAAGAATTATTTGTATGAACAAGATTATTGAACAAGTTTTATGAGCTTGGGTATTAAATGAAATATTTTTTTCCAATATATTCCCACCAATTTCCCATTATTAAGCAGTTAACATGCTTTATTACCCCATTGATAGACTGATTTTATAAAGTAACAATCATATTTGTTCTAGATCTCACTTTTCAATCGAATTTATAAAGCGTTTAACTTCTTATTTATACAGCTTGTATTAAAGAGGATTCAAAACTATCGCAAATAGGTTGAAATGAAATATTGGTGAACTAGATCTCTGTTAAATCGCCGACAAATTATGGCTTTCTTCTTTGCATTCAAGCTTTGTTTTTTGAAATGCTCACTAAGAAAGAGTTTGAAATTCTAATTATAAACTATAAACTCTATTCTTATAAATAAGAATTAGATTTTTGAGAGGAATAAATCAATAAAATCTTTGTTTCTATCCATAAAATTCATTAATAGATTTGCGAAAATACATATTAATCCATATTAAGAGATTAATAAAGATAAAAAAATGCTTAAAAAAAGGATAAAAAGAGAGAAACTAACTACTTTAAATATTGTGCTATTTCTAACATTCTCTCCGAAATGCCCTTAAATAATTCTTCTATATTTTCTCCTGTTTTAGAAGAACATTCAATAAACTCATAAAAATTATATTTTTTTGCCATTTCATTTCCTTCTTCAGTCGAAATTACCCGTTTTTCTTCTAAATCCTTTTTTCCTCCTACCATAATAAGAGGTATATCAATAAACCTACTTTCGAAACTCTTCTTAAAAACTTCTAGCCATTTTTCCATATTTTCTATGCTTGAATGTCGAGTAATATCGTACATAAAGATCCCTCCAGAAGAACCTGAAGCATATGTCGGAAGCAAAAATCGAAACTTGTCTTCACCCGCGAAGTCCCAAATCTGCAATGTTATTGCTTTATCGCCTATATCCAGCTTTTTAATATAGAAATCTGCACCAATCGTTATTTTATAGTCACCTTTGAACGTTCCAGTGAGATAACGATTCACCAATGTGGTTTTACCAACACCTCCATCCCCAAATACGCAGACTTTAAATTTTGCATATGGCATAATTATTTCCTCAGCATCTATAATCTTAACATAAATTTCTCCCAATTAATAAGCTTAATATCATGAATTTTATTTAAATTTTTTAATTTTTGGATCAAAAAAATAGTATCCGTACTTAAAGGATATTTTGTCTTTTCATCATCAATTCAGCAAGTTTTTCAAAGGTTAAAAGAACATTTTCGCCCGTTTTGGCGGAACATTCGATATATTCAAAAATTCCATCATAAGACTCAACTATCGCTCTGGCATCTTCGTAGGAAACTGCTCTTTTATAATCTAGATCTTTTTTGCTCCCGACCATTAAGAGAGGAATCTGAACTTCATTTCTTTTACTCCCTTCCTCAAAAACTTCCATCCAACTATTAAAATTTCTGAAGCTGGAAAATCTGGTGATGTCATACATAAAAATTGCGCCAGAAGCACCAAGTAAATAGCTCGGTAGGATGAAACGGAATCTATCCTCTCCCGCGAAGTCCCATATCTGTAAAGTCACAATCCCTCCTTCGAAATCAAGCTTTTTAACATAGAAATTCACACCTATAGTAATTTTTAGATGATCCTTAAAAACACCAGTCAAGTAGCGATTAACTAGAGTTGTTTTACCTACTCCCCCGTCACCGAGAATACAGATCTTATAAATCGTTTGTGTCATTTATGAGTGCCTAACTTAAAAAAAAATGCTTCATTCTTTAAAATCTAATAAACTGATTACTTATAATTTTTTTTGATTGATATTCTTTAAATACTAATATGATTAAAAAATTTTTAAATTCGTCAGAACAACCTTAGAATATTATAAAAATAAGTTCATTCAAAATTTATATTTTCCAGCATTATTTTAGTAATGCTCTCGAAAATTTCATTTATATTTTCTCCTGTTTTAGATGAGCATTCCACGTAATGAGAAAAATTATGTTTTTTAGAAAATTCAATTGCATGTTCACTCATGACAGATCGTTTATGATCTAAGTCTAATTTTCCTCCAACCATTATTAATGGAATTTCTTTATCATAATTTTTTGTTCCTTTGTGAAATACTTCCATCCAATCGGTCAAATTTTTAATACTTGAATATCTAGTAAGATCAAACATAAATATACAGCCTGAACTTCCTATTATATAACTAGGTAAAATAAATTTGAAACGATCTTCTCCAGCAAAATCCCAAATTTGTAAGGTTACTGTTGATCCATTTATATTTATTCTCTTCACAAAAAAATCTGCCCCGATAGTTATCTTATAATGCTCCTGAAATACACCAGTGAGATATCGGTTCACAAGAGATGTTTTTCCAACCCCGCCATCCCCAAATATGCAGATTTTAAACTTTTCCGGCTTCATTTTGAGATTTAATACTTTTAGTCATTTGAAATTCTAATAGACTTATTATTTATAATTTTATTTTTTCCGAAAGTCTAATACTAAATATTCTACAAAAAGCTATATAAAAAAATACAAATTTCTATTTTTTCCAAATGAGAGTTTTATTTTTCCCCAAAATTTTAGAAAGTTAGATAAGATTGACCCGTTTGCTTAGTTCTAATGCCAATTTATAGAAAATTAATTCTACATTTTCACCTGTTTTTGCAGAGCATTCAATATAATCTAAAAGTTCATACTGTTTTGCCAGATCAACAGCATCTTTACTATATACTGATCTTCTGTCGTGTAAATCTAATTTTCCTCCAACCATAATTATAGGTACGTCAATATTCATATCTACTGTTCCTTGCTTAAATATTTCAAGCCAATCGCCAAAGTTTCGTAAACTTGTGCGCCTCGTGATATCAAACATAAATACTCCGCCAGAGGCACCTTTAACATAACCTGGGAGTAGAAATCTAAAGCGATCTTCTCCAGCAAAATCCCATATCTGCAAAGATACTCGTTTAGCATGAAATTCAAATTTTTTCATATGAAAATCCACACCAAGCGTCATGCTAGAATCTCCAGTAAATAATCCAGTAAGGTACCTCTTAACAAGAGAAGTCTTACCTACACCTCCATCTCCGAAAATGCATACTTTAAAAAGTGCATCCTGCATTGTATTCTCCCATGGAACTTTGCTTATGTTTAGAAATTTATTATAAGATATTTATTTATATTACCTTAATAAATTATTTATGAATCTCACTTAATTATAAATATTTTTTTATTTAATATTTTTAGTTGGAGATATTAATGAGAGAATTTTGAACAATAAGGATAATGGGGCAAATAGGATTAAAAATGCTATATAAGATAAAAAGTCTCATTTTTCTTTTCTAAGTTTCCAACCGTTTTTAATACTTTATCCACTATACGCCTTTGTTTTAAATTTATCTCAGGGAGTTCATACCCAAATGATAAATTATACTCGTCCTTAATTACAATCCAGTGAAAGTGTTCAAATAACTTTAAAATACTTAATTTTAAATCCTTTTTAGATGCAAATTTTCTTAAATTTTCGATAAAGGAATTTATCCATTCTAAGGCAGAAACTTCATTCTTAAAATCTACAATTATATCCTTATTCTTTGACAAGAAAATCCATAGATGCTTTGTTTTATCGTTGATCATATTGTAATGATTAAAAAATTTCTCCATATTTTCATGAACAAGATTTCTGATATCTTTTTTGTTAATTTCTTTTGTTGCGAATAGCGGAGTAGTTTCGAATATCATTTTAACTTCTTTTTCTTCTAATCCTTCGAAAAGATCTGAATTAATTAGCTTTAAACCCATAACACTTGCTCCAATTACTAAACCCTTTGTTTGTTCATAGTGGATATTACGATAATGCCCATTATATTCTATTATGAATTTATTATTCTCAATTTTGACCTTGAATTTGCTTATTAAATTATTTTTAATGAGAATTGTATGAAATCTCTTAGAGAGCTCTATTAAACCGGATTCTTTTAGTTTCGATTCCTTGATAATAAATTCACGATATTTTTGATAAGAATCCAATAGAAAATCAAGATTATCGAAGTTATACTTATTTAATTCTACTGCCTGCTCAAAAAGTGGAATAAATGCTTTAAAGGTATGAGTCTCATAAAATTTTGATATTTTAGCATCAACAAAATTTTCTAAATCATCTAGACCTTTACCAGATCTAAAAATCTCCATATTTTTTTCCATAACAAAATTATAAAAAGCAGATATGCTTTTGAATCTCTGATCTTTAGGATTTTTTCTCGCTTCTAATTTTATATATCTATTTATCCAATCTTTAAGATAAGGAGAAATTGATATATTTTGAGTAGCAGTCTTTTTTTTTGACAGATTTCTACTGGACAACATAGTATAAACTATATTAGTTTGTATTAAAATATTGTCATATTTGATCTTTTTTTATAAAGCTAAATAACCAAAAAACTTCTATATAATTGATCATATTAGTATAATTCTAAGTGTTAAAATAATGATTTTGGCAAGATTGGCTTAAATTTCTATTTTAATTGTTATTGAAAGGAAATTTTACCCTACATGAGAGAAGAATAAATTTTCAAAAAAGTATATAAATAAACTAATAAAAATAATAAAGGAGAAATTTAGAGTCTCACTTACTATCAACAAAGCAGAGAATTAAACTCCAACATCACTTCTGAAAAAAATTTTTTTAGGGGAAGGAGTGATAGAATCGGTATGCAAGAATAAAGATGCGTTTAATTTTTAAACTTTTGAAAAAATTTGTGGTGAAATCTGATATTGGATGAGTAGGGTAATTATTCCCTACTTTTTATTATTTTCTTCTTCTAACATATCATAATAGTTGGTTAAAAAATAGTAATTTGATAATCTCGTATTGAGAATTGAATCTATTTGAACAAATTCATTTGGAGCATGAGCAAACCCCCCAATGCCTAATCCTCCAACAATAAAATTCAATCCTAATTCTTTTTGAATTTTACTCAATGGTGCTGCCGCTGCACTTAAAGGCCAAACTTCTGTGTGAACATTAAGAAGATCAAAGCTTTTTATTAAACTTTTCACTAAAAATGAATCTTTATTAACTCTGGATCCCTCATAACCGAGATTTTTCGTCAACTCAATATGCGCTTTAGATTGCTGAGTAAAATTTTCTATTTTTTCTTCGATTTCTTTAAGAATTTTTTCAGTTGAGATGTTATGAGCAAATCTAATATCAATATTACATAGAGCCTGATTGGCAACCATATTTTTTGTTCCCTTCTCTAGAAAGCCAGATTTGAGGGTTGAAATATTAAAAGTTGGTTTAAATAAATAATTGATAAACGCTTTTTTCGGGTCATCCTCAATTGTTTCAATTATACCTGCTTTTTTTTTAATTTGTTCAATATTTAATTGTTTTATCAAATTAATTATGATATCTTGTTCTTCCGTTGTTAATTTATAGGGTTCTTTCAAACAATTGAGCTGAAATTCATTATTAGAATATAATGTACTAAGAAGTGAAATTAATTCTGTAGCTGGATTTGGAATCATTGCACTAAATGCGGAGTGTGTTTCTTTATTTTTTGTAAAAATTTTAAGTGTCAGTGAAACGATCCCTTTATAACCTAATTTTAGAACGGAAGTTCCACTAATATCTTGTTTAATTGAGGGATAAAACGCATTGCCACATAACTTAAGAGGTTTTTTTTGAGTTTCCAGAAAATTTATTAAAGTGGGAGAGCCGATTTCTTCCTCTCCATCAAATAAAAGATATAAAGATAAAGGGAGGGAATTATATTCTTTCATTAGGTTTACAATATTTAAAAAGCACATTAAGGGTGTTTTTGAATTGTATGCGCCTCTTGCAATAATACATTTTCCAAGGGAATCTAATGGGGGTAAAAGCGTCTTTTCTTCAGCTTCAAAAGGATCACTTATCCATAACTCATTTTTATTAACCGGTTGAGTATCATACATCATATAAATGAGTAATGACTCCTTAGAAACTCCTTTAATCGTAGCCAAGAGTAAAGGGTTTATTTCCCCCTTAATTTCTTTAAGTTCATCACAAAATCCTGAAAGATATGATTTAATAAAGTCTACAGCTGTTTCAATTCCTTCTTTATTAAGGGTATTGCTTGGAATCCTTAAAAAGGGTTTCAACTCATTCTCAATGAATTCTGCATTTGTCTGTTTAATGATATCCTTCATGTTAGATATTGAATTTTCATGAGACATATATAGATATAATAGTTAAATTGAATTAATTAATTATCATAATTATCCTAAATTATCATATTATAACAAAAATGAATCAGGAATCATCTTCAAGTTCTAGAAATCCGGGCCAAATAAATGAAATATTGAATGAAATCAAATTAGAAGGCAACCTTAAAGGAGTAGTACTTGCAAACCGTAATGGAGATCTTATAGCAGAAAATATTGCATTAGATAATTTTGATGGTACAACCTTTGCTGCGATGTGTGCTTCTGTTTTAGAGAGTGCGGATGGGCTGAGAAAAAACTTAGGGTCTAAAAAAGTTTTTAAAATTATTACAGAATTAGAAAGCGGTAAAATAATAATAATCATTGAACTGGATAAAAAGAGATTCTATTCTTTTATATTGGGCAAGGAATCTAAGATGGATTCTATATTAAATAATCTAGACCAATATAATCAAAAATTATCTGAAGCCTGTTAAAGATCAAAAAAAAAGAGGAATTTATTGAGATTTATCAATATATTTTAGATATTCTAAGCAGATATGCAAGACTTGTCCTAACGCTTCTTTTTCAACAACTTCTGGTGTGTCTAATCTTGTATGATAAGAAGGAGCTAATTCTTCTTTTAAATTAAGACCTCCAATTGAGGTAGCAGAAATATTTTCTTTGCTAAAAGCTGCTCCATCTGTTGCACCAAAGGGAAGTGCAGATATTTTTATTCCAATATTCAAATTATTTGCAATTTTGAATAAACGTTCATAGATGTCCGGATCGTGGTTTGCTCCAATTCCAGATTCCTTATTATGAATAATTAACTGATCTTTTTTGGATATACCATCCATATTTACAACTTTAGTTTGAGCTTCTACTAATTCATTATAATGTGCTTCTACATATCGTTTAGCACCTCTAAGTCCAGACTCTTCTCCGGCAAAAGAAATTAGATAAATTTTTGTATGAGTCGGATACACTTCCTTATTACTTTTATTTTCAGCTAAGTATTTTCCAATACCTAAAACTACTGATACTCCTGATAAATTGTCCATTGCTCCTGGAACTGGTTTATAACTATGAAAAAACATATAAATTATTATAATTGGGACAAATACTAAAAAGATAATTCCAAACACAATAAAAAGAATTACAAATTCAATTGAAAGGAGGTAGAAGATAAGTTTTAATAAAATCCCAATTAGAACTATCCCAACTCCTAAATATCCTAGATTAATAATAATTTGTCCAAATCGTTTCAAGTAATAAAAAGTATTGAACTCAAAAGCAGAATCATGATGCGCCGAGAAGATAAGAGTATTTTTTACGTCACTTGAAGGATTTAAAGTTCCAATTATATTTTTTGACATCTTTTTTGGGAATAGAAAATCAAATACTTCATGATATTTCATTACTTCTAAGATAAAATAGCTTACTGTAATTAAGATCAGAATAATTGCTATTAGTAAGAAAATTAGGCTGAAGAAGGCCTCTACTTGGATCATTTTAAGGTCAATCAATAGCGTAATCCAATAAAATATAATTGCAACAAATACAAGAAAGGATCCAAATCTTATACCCCCTAGAAATGCATGTGGACTACTTATATATTCTTCTTGATGTGTTTCATCGCAGAATTTTTTTAATTCTTCTTCAATTCGATTACCGCACTGTATTTCTTGGTCTGTTCCAGATTCTCGTGGCCCTATCTCATTGCATATCTCTTCAATAAATTTATGCATATAACTTTCTAAGTTCTTATCAACCATTATGCCCATTTTTGTTTTTTAGATTTTACAAATTTAGTGTTATTTGAGCAAAATCTGGGATACCATAATAATTCTTTTAATGGTTAAAATTGCTCTTAGATGGTCTAATAGAGATAGGTTTAATGAGAAAATAAAAAAAAATTTAAAAAATAATAGTTACATAATTATTTCTGGCTATCGACTAATTCTACAAAATGCAGGGCGATTTTCGTAGCTTTTGCAATAGATTCTCCTGAAAGATTTTCTGGAATATCGTTTACCGTATGCCAATCAGTCGGGGTTCCCTTCTTTGAAATACCAAACATAGTTGCGGCATGAAGCCCTTTTCGTGAGAAATTTGCTGCGTCACTACCAGCAAATTTTAAAGGACCAATTTCGACTGGAACTTCTAAGTCGTCCGCTGCTTTTTTAGCTATTTGGATCACTTTAGTTGAATGTTTTGCTAAAAACATTGTTTCTGCTGTAGCTAATAAAAAAGAATCTGCACTTAGACACTCCAAATTAAACAACATAGCTTCGCGATCACTAAGTTCTTGTTTATATTTTGATACAAATCGTTTTGACCCTCTCATATGCTCTTCGCCGGCAAAACTTACAATCCATAATTCCGTTTCTTTTAGTTTGTTATTGGCAAAATACTTACCACATTCAAGTGCAGCTGCCACAGCTGTTAAATTATCGTTAGCACCCATAACAACTGTATTTGAACGTAAAAATTTTGCTAAAATTAGTATTAATACACTTCCAATCGCAAATAGTATATATTGAAAGAGATCTATTGACAAAAGCATGCTCTGGGAAAATCCAATAATAACAAAGACAGTTTTAACTATTCCCAATATGATATTCAATAAAGCAATAATCAAAACCAGAATTATTAAAATCGCAGATTTGCTACCAAGCTTACTCAATATGGGGAATGTGTAAGCTGAATCATGATGACCTGCCAGTAAAACTAAATTTTTGGGAGTTGTTTGGGGTTTAATTTTTCCAATAACATGAAATGACTTTTTTTTTGGAAAAAGAAAATCAACTACTTCCATTAACAGAATTTGTTGGATAAAAAAGATAGCAATTCCTAAAAATATTAAAACACTCGAAAGAAGAGGAATAAAAAAGTAGCTTATTACCCCTAAAATATATAATACTGCGGTTACCCAGATCCAATCTAAAAATCCTCCAGGGTGGCATTCAAACTCAAGTCTTTCTACACCATCACAAAATGTAGCCATTGTGTCAAAAATAATGTTTCCTGCTTTACTTTCAGCTTCAGAACCTCCTATTCTTGGACCTGCTTCATCACAAATCATTTGAATGAACTTCAACATGTCTTTTCCTGATGGATCAATCTTTTCTACCATATTCTTTATCTCATTTTATAATATTATTTTTAATAAAATTATAATTATGACACATTTTAGATTGTTATTGATGATAAAAAATCTTTTTTTTTTCTTTTTGAATTTAACCATTATGTATAACTCTACGTTCAAGCAGATTATTAAGATAATTTTCTAACAATTCCTGGAGCACAGAATTATAAGAAGGTTCTTTTACAAGATTAGTTAATTCATTAGGATCTTCTTTTAGATCATATAACTCTGAAGGTCTGCGATTATTGGATTTTACTGCCAATTTATAACGTTTGGTACGAACCATAGAAAACCCGTGAACTTCACTAAATATGGCATCTTTTCCTCTTTGAACATCATGTCCATTAGGGCCCTCCTCAATTTGAGGAATAAGAGTACGACCATCACTTTTATTTAAAGTTTTAGCTCCAGCGATATCGATGAGAGATGCTGCGATATCAAGGTGATCAGTTAGTATATTACATTTCCAGCCTTTAATACCTCCGGGAGGTCGGAAAATACATGGAATACGTAATGCTCCTTCATAGAAGACTATTTTATGACTCATCATATGGTCACCAAGCATTTCCCCATGATCCGAATTATAAATTATCCATGTATTATCAAGTAAACCCTTTTCTTCCAAACTTTTCATAATTTTTCCAATATATTCATCAATTAAAGTGATTTTAGCATAGTAAAAAGTTTTAAGAAGCTGATTTTGGGCTGGTGTCATTCCTTTCAGTCCACTCCATTTAAGTACCATTCTACTATTGGAAGGAATAGGTTTTTGTGGCCATTCTAAAATTCCTACCGGCATATCTTCAGGGTTATAGAGGGCTCTATATTTTGCTGGAGAATCAAATGGATCATGTGGTCCAGGAAATAATATTTGAAGATAAAATGGTTTTTTACTATTATAATTTTGGATCCATTCCACGGCTTTTCTCCCAGTATAGCTATCTAGATGATCCTCAGCAGGTAACGGACATGGTGGTTCCTCCCAAGGCTTAGCTTGCCCCCGAGACCATTGAGTAAAATAATTAATCATGTATTTTCTATGGGTTCTTAATAATCCCTTTTCTTTTAGATAATCAGTATAAGGTGAATCATTCACAATGGTTGCGATAGGTCCGGTCAACTCATGTGTATCTACAAAACCCCAATCTTCTAATATTCCGATTTTATCTTTAGTGTGTCGTGAATTTTGACGCCTTTCCCCCCTTTCTCCATGGACCCAAAGATGAGTTTTGCCAATAAGAGCCGTATGATATCCTGCATCACGAATATTGCGCACATGACTAGGTCCACAAGGATTCGCTTCAAGAAAATTCGTCCATACTCCGTGTTCATTGACATATTTTCCAGTCATCATGGATGCTCTGGCAGGCATACAAAGAGGAGAATTAGTACAACATCGAGTAAAATTAACTCCTTCAGAAGCTAATTTATCCAAATTTGGAGTTATAACTGCAGGATGTCCTACTGAACCTAAAGTGTCGCCGCGATGCTGATCTGAAAAAATATAAATGATATTTGGTTTTTCTGCCATAATTTATCAAACGTTGTACAATATTTTTTTGCACTAAGTAAATTAAAATTACAGTATATTTTGAATTAATGAATTAAGAAAGATAAAAAAGAATTTAGCACTCAAAGGGTTAAAAGAATCTCATGACATCTATTTATAATACAATCCAACTCTAAAATAATAGTAAACACATATACTGATTTTTAAAGTAGAAAAAATACGTAATATCTCATTTTTATCAAAAAGAGATTTCAAAAGAACAGATTTCAAATTTTCCAATTTCAAAGGTTAAAATACCGCTACTTTGATTCCAATCAAGATTATCTTCAATTTTCCTTTCTAATAAATCAATCGCTTTAATTTTAGATATTTTATTTGAATAGTTTTCATTAAATTTCACTTTAACGTTTGAAGAAACTCCAGAAACTTCAATAAATCTAGCAATGATAGTTTCATTTTTGTCCCATTCGTTCTTTTTTAATGCCCCTAAAAACACATTTGGAGTTAAGATTTCTAAAATTGGGTTACTTGAATTTATGTTACTCTTCTGGTTTTCATTTGTGTTTTTTCCAGGAATGATCATAACTGGTTTGTTAAATTCTTCGGCTTTTTTTTTAACACTTAAGTTAGGAGTTCCATCTGAATTTACTAATGCTCCTCCATGATGTGGGAATAGGGCATAACGGCATTTAAACGGTCCAAGACCACTATATTCGGGAACTTTATGGTTAAATAATCTTTCATTTTCAGTTCTTTCTAAATTTACCCATGCTTCTGGTGCGGGAAGGGGATATCGACAAGCACGCAACATGGTAAGCCTCATATCACCGCCATTTACATCAAAGGCATATTTACCCTCATTGAGTAATGCTAAACCCCATTTGTTATCAGGAGTACTAATATCAAAATACTTATGGCAGATTTTTTCATAACGCGCCTTATCACATGGAATCTCTGGATTAGTTTTAAATTGAATGGCACAATACATGCCATCAGCAGTAGCAATTTCTGCGTTTACAGAAGTGCTATATAATATCTTTAGCATAATATCTTTTTGTTTCCAATCTGTTATGTATTCTAAGAAAATTTCTTTACAATCCTTAAATAATGTTATTTTTTGGACAACGGGGCTAATACCTAATGTCCTAGAAATCTCTAAAGTGCAAAATATAGGGCCTACTTCAGAAATCATTATTTTAACATTTTTCTCATTTGAGAGATCTATTGGATGTTCCCAATATTGAGGAAATAAATTCCAGGCATGACGCGTAATATGTTCATTATCAAGATAACCAAATGTTAGATTTGAGAATTCACCTTTAAATAAGTTTCTTCCATTATTTATGCTCTTAGTGATTAGTTTGATGATAGCTCCGGTTTTTGGATTGAGTTCAATGGTAATATTCTGATTTGACATCGAGTGCTTCGAAACGGTAAAAGGATTCTTAATCTCTAGTTCCTTGCTTGATGTATCGGATAAAATCGTTAATTTTGCCTTCGTTAAACTTAAAGGCTTCAACTTAATTATAGTCCACCATCCTGCAGGTATTTGGTCGATTGACTCTTTTTGTTCGGCAGCAATTGGTTGGCAAATATATTCATTAGATTCACCATTTAATATTTTTAATCTGGCATAATTTGGTTTGCCATCTTTGCTCCTTATGAGGTTTTCTTTAAAAACACTAATAGGAATAAAGACTTTTGATTTTCTTTCCCATGAAACCGGATTAAAAAGATAAATCTCCACAGTATTTTGGACACGTTCAGAAGGAGGATTTGCTACTAAATGTTCTCCAATATTATCTATTATACTTTCGATAATTTTTTCTTGCTCATTCCAATCATCCCACACCTCATCATATACCTCAGGAATAGAACTACCAGGTAAAACATCGTGAAATTGATTTTTAAGAGTTATTTTCCATAATGATTCTAATTTATTTAATGGATATTTATATTTCGGATTTAGTAAGGATGTTAAAACCGAGAGACTTTCTAGGGAAACAATAATATTTTCATACTTTCGATTAAGTCTTTTTACTTCTGCATGATTTGAAAAACACCCTCTATGAGTTTCTAAATAAAGCTCATCATTCCAAACAGGAAAGTCTTTTGAGCATTTTTCAAGTTCTTCGAAAAACTCCTTTACTGTACTCCATTTAAACACAGGATGTTTGGCAAATTCATTAGCAGTTGCTACTTCTTTATGAGTAGGACCGTGTCCTCCATCACTTAACCCCAAAAAACATCCTACATGTGGACAAATTTCATCTGATACATGGTCCTCTAATTTACTATAATCTTTAGTATAATCCCAAACTTTTCTTCCATTTTTTGTAAGTAAATGTCTTCCAATTTGGTATTTTTCCCATGTTTCAAGGACTAGTAAAATTATTTGACAATAATCGAAATTCGAAGAAATTATTTGTGTTCCATCTGGTCCCTGCCACCAAAAGTTTACAAATGGAAAGACAGTGATTTGATTCCAAGTAAGCTTAGTTGTCCAGAAAAATTTCGCTCCAGATTTTACTAAAATCTGTGGTAATCCATAGTTGTAACCAAAAGAATCCAAGAACCATTCTACTGAAGGTAGTTTTCCAAAGTTATCTCGATAAAATCGCATACCATATAGCCGTTGTCTTATCATGGCTTCTCCAGAAGGCATCAGGCAATCGGGTTCAACATAAGATCCACCAACGAGTTCGATATTGCCCTTCTTAACTAATTCTTTAATTTGGTTAAATAACTCGGGATTATCTAGTTTAATCCATTCCAAAAGTAACGGTTCACTTAGGGCAAAATGAAAATCATCAGGGAACATTTTGGAGTGTAAAACTGCCTTAGCAAACGTCACTTGTGCTTTTTTTCTTGTTTGTTCAAATCTCCACATCCATGCACAATCAATATGGGATTGCCCTATTATATGAACTTGAATTTTATTAGGATCAGTGGTTTTTGAAATTTTACTTAAATAACGATTCAGCTTTTTATCTATTCTAATCTCCCTTTTTCCGCCAAGCCACTTTTCTAAAGTCTTTTCATTATCAAATTTAGGTTCTTCTAAGCCTGAGGTATCTAATCTTCTATTTCCTGAATAATGTCCAATTTTGTCGATAAAGTTATAGTCCATTTTCACCATTACTCCTAGATAATTTTTAGACAATAAATTGTTTCTTTTTATTATATTCTAAAAATTAAAATTAAGGAAATAAATTAAAAATTAAGCATTTAAGCATTTAATAAAAATCAATCTTTTAAAATGAAATAAGATTATACAATATCCTTATTAAAAATAAAGAGGATTGTTATAGAATATTGAAAAAGTGAAAAATAAAATAACACCTTTAATTTATTAAAACTTGAATGAGCATGTCGACTAAGGAAAAAATCATTAATCAGTTAAGAAAGGGATATTCCCCTATTGAGGCAGGTCCTAAGGAAAATATAAATAAAATTTATAAGAACTTTTTCAAGCCACGTGTCGATAAAAAGGATTTGGACTTTTTTTTCGAACTTTTTGATACTAATGAATCAATTT
The DNA here is from genome assembly GCA_019058445.1 of Promethearchaeota archaeon. GTDB lineage: Archaea > Asgardarchaeota > Lokiarchaeia > Sigyniarchaeales > SOKP01 > LW40-45. The sequence continues at coordinate 603,508 of JAHPZA010000010.1, forward strand.
TGAGAGCATGGGGTTTTTTGGGTATTCAAAACATACTAAAAGATTCGATCGTTTACGATGACGAAAAAAAAATGAAAGTTAAGAACGCTATTATAGACTTGTTGAATGATAGAAGTGAAATTGATTATTTTGGGGGCTCAACTGAAATTCATACACCATTAAGAGAACATCATGTAAGAAGACTTTGTGAATTAGACCCCACTTTAATTTTTGAGCCTGTGTATGAGTATGTTCAATCGACAAAAGGTAAAATGGATGTCGTTATTGGAGATTTGCTGGAAAGAGTATTAGCAAAGGTTCCAAACTCACGAGTAGAGTCCTTGCTTTTAGAACAAACTAAAAATATAGATCGGAAAGATTTTGCATTAAAATCTACTATAATTAACGCTTTTGAAAATCTAGGTGAAACTCAACCAATTAAAAATAAGGAGGCAGTATTAACCATAATTAAAACCTACTTAAAAGATATTGAAGAAGAAATATTACAAGAAGGGAACAGCGAAGAAAAGAGAAAATTAGAAAAACTTCGGGAGAATTTTTTTAAAGTTGCTGCTGTATTAGACCTTAATTTAGAAAAAGAAACATTAGAGTTTTTAGATACTTTAACTCATCCTTATGCAGATCTGCCTATAATCGTTACTAAGTATAAAAATAATGATAAAATTAAATCAATCCTTTTAAATAAATTAAGCAATACAAAAAATCCTAATTTTGTTAAAGATATTCTCTTATCAATTCTCGTCATAAAAGAAAAGATTGAGAATTGGAAAGATCTCGTTATAGATAGCATAAATAAATATCAAATTATTGATGGGGATCTGATTGTAGAGATGGAAAAGGTTGATATCTATAATGAGGATATGTTAATTGAGTTCTTGAATAAAGGAGATAAATGGCAGCTTGAATTTATTAGGGAATTTCTTGTGAATAATCCAGAAAAGCTTGATAATTGGTCAAAATTTCGTAATGAATTTATTTCTGTGCTAAAAACATTTAAGGACCCTGAAGAAAGTTGGAGTATATATCCTAACCTCAAAGAGAAAAAGGAATTAGCCTTAAAAGTTCTTATTGATTTAGAGAAAAGAGATTTGATTGAATATAGCCTCGAAAACTTTAAAAATCTAGAGGATGACAAATTAAGAAAACTCGCTTTATTTACGATTATAAAATTTGGTAAAGATGATGTCTTACTCCAATTGAAAAAATATTTAGAAACTGATAAAGAATCCTCTGATTTTTTTAAAAAGTTTTGGAGAAGTTTAGAAATCCGCGATATGCAATTCTACTATTAAAGCCAGATATTTTTTCTTAATTATTGAAAATTATGAAATCTTTCAGAGATTTAATTAAAGAGGTTCATCAAAAAGGGATTTGTCAACAATGTGGAGGATGTGTAAGTTTTTGCAATTCTATTGAGCATGAAGTTATAGGATTTAAAAACCCTAACAAGCCTCCAGTTTATTTAAATAAGAATAAATGCCTTAGATGCGCATTATGTTATTTAATTTGTCCACAAACTCATGCATTAGAAGCGGAAATCAATAAAACTTATAAATTTTCAAACTTTACGACAATGCCTTTAGGATCTTTCTTTAATTTATACTCTTGCCAATCTACAGATAAAGATTTTCTGCAATATGGCACTGATGGAGGAGTAGTAAACACAATAATCTATTATTTATTAGAAAAAGAAGTGATTGATGGTGCAATTGTTGCGAGGACGTTAGGCCCCTTTTCCAGAGAAGCTATAATTGCAGAAAATAAAGAAGATTTAATAAAAGCCTCCAGAATAAAATTAGATATATCCCCCCAGTTGGAAGAAATTCAAAAATTCCATACCTATACAAATTCACTTCCCAAATTGAATCAATATCGATTTAAAAAATTAGCTGTAGTTGGCACTCCGTGCCAAATTTATACTATTAGATGTATGCAGAACTTAGGAATTATGCCTTCTGAAAATATTGAGTTTTGTTTAGGACTTTTCTGTTATGAAAACTTTTTTTTTGATAAAGCCCAAGTAGAGAATTTTGAAAAGGCTTTTAATGTGAAATTTAGGGATATTGAAAAAATAAACATCAAGGAAGATTTAATTCTCAGTATAAAAGATACAGATTCTAGGAGTAGAAGTATCCATATTCCTTTTAATCAGCTAAATAAATATATGCGTGTAGCTTGCAATGCGTGTAATGATTTTACTAATATATATGCAGATATATCCTTTGGGGGATTAGGTTCTCCCGATAAATATACTACAATCCTAACTCGATCTGAAAAAGGGAGAAGCATCATATTAAAAGCGATAAAAGCAAAAAAAATAAAGTGTACTCATTTAAAGACTTCTGTCAAAGATAATGTGAAAGAACTAATTACTAAATATTCTATAAAAAAAGTTAAAAGAAGGGAGAATTTTTTTAAGTATTAAAATCAGAGAGAAAAGATTACCATTAAAAATAAGATCGAAGAAGTTTTGTTATGGTTCAATCAAAATTTAAGTTTTTTAATTGGAGAAAAAAAAACCAAAGTAAATTAAAAATTATCTTTCTAATTATAATCATTATAATTGGAACATCTATTGGGATATTGCTCATATTATATTATTTAATTAATTATAAAAGACCTGAATTTGAGTTAGCCGATGAAAAAATTGATGACTTTGCTTATTGGATTGATGAAATTGATAAAAAACAGATTAAAGACTCCAAATATGATTTAATTATTATTGACTATTCCGCAGATGGTTCTGAAGATGAAGAGTTTTCTGAAGATGATGTACAGTATATGAAATCCTCAGGAGATAAAAAAAAGTTGCTTTTATCATATATCAGTATAGGTGAAGCAGAGGATTATAGATTTTATTGGGAAGATTCATGGGATAATGATGAAGATGGTGAACCAGATAGCGGTGCTCCTGCTTGGTTAGATGAAGAAAATCCTGATTGGGGAGGGAATTATAAAGTAAAGTATTGGATGCAAGGCTGGCAAGACATTATTTATGATTATTTAGATCGTATTATTGACGCCGAATTTGATGGAATATATATGGATCTTATTGATGCATATGAATATTATGAGGATGATTTTCCGAATTCCGATTGGTTAATGATTGACTTAGTTAGGAACATTTCTGATTATATTAAGTCATATCAAGGTAAAGATCTCTTGGTATTTGTGCAGAATGGTGAAAATTTGTTAAAAAACTCAATATATTTAGATCATATTGATGGAATTGGACGTGAGGATTTATTTTATGACGATGATGATATAACAGAAGAGGATGATCGTGAAGATTGTATTAAAAATCTAAATAAAGCTTTAAAGGAAGACAAAACAGTACTTATTATTGATTATCCAACTAATTGGATATACATTTATGATTTCTATCAAAATTGTGTTAATAATGGTTTTTTAGGTTATGCCACAAATAGGGAATTAGATAGCTTATATGAACATTGGTGTTTCCCCGCAACATAACATAACCTCAAGGTTTAGATATTTATTTGATAAATGAAGTTTTTATATAGCTATTTGAACCGCATATTGATGGATTTCTTTTTCTTCATTTAGATCCTTATCCTCATCAATAACATCATAATCCATAAAATAACTTATTGGAACAAAAATAATATTCCTTATTATATCAAACAATAACATTTCTTTCCCTCCTTGACTATTTTTTTGAATTTTAATATAATTTAAAATTAAGTTTGATTTATTTACCTAAGATATAGCAAATGAGTAAAAAAAGCAGATTAATTCCTAATTAATAAAAAATTGTTATTTTCTTATGTTATTAAACATATTATAAATATAATGATAAATTCGGACAGGATTAAAGAGATTTTAACAAAAAAAGGAGCAGATCTTTGTGGCATAGCTCCTGTAGCTAGGTTTAAAGACGCTCCTAGTGGTTTTCACCCCCTTGATGTCTTTCCTGATTGCAAATCTGTCATCGTTTTCGCTTCATATTTTCCTTTAAGTACCCTTCAAGCTAAAACTAATTCACCTTATACTTTTATAAGAAATATGATGGTAGATAAATTAGACAAAATTTCTTTCCAATTATCTATAGAATTAGAAAAAGAAGGTGTTATAGCAATTCCCATCCCATCCTCGGAACCTTACGATTATTGGGATTATGAGCGACAACATGGGAGGGGAATTATCTCCTTAAAACATGCAGGATTTCTCGCAGGACTTGGAATACTTGGCAAAAATACTCTTCTGATAAATGATGAATACGGAACTATGATATGGTTAGGAGCTAATCTTGTATCTATTGATCTTGAACCTGATCTTATCGCAACCTATCAGGCTTGTGTTTCTAAATGTACTTTATGCATTGATTCATGCCCTCAAAATGCGCTTGATGGATTAACTATTAATCAAAAAGCTTGTAGAGAAAAAATGTTTACATATTCTGAAGGTGGTGGTTTGGTTCTTTCATGCAATATCTGCAGAAAAGTATGTCCCCATCATGCGGGGCTCTACAAATAAGAATTCAATAATTATTTTACCCAATATCAATTTTTTTCCAATTTTTACCGTACTTAGAGATAATGGATAAAAAAATTTAGATTTAAAAATTAAATGTTCACTCTATTTCTATATCCATTTTTTCGCATCACGCGGGAAACAATCGACTAAGCATGAGTCAGAAGTGAAGATTTTTCTAAAATTTCTACAGCCAATTCATTAAAAGCTTTTTCTACATTAACACTTGTTTTAGCAGAAGTTATAATCAATTCCATATTATTTTTTTCTGCAAATTCTTTCGCTTCTTGTTCGTCTATTTTTATCTCGTTTTTTAAATCTACTTTATTTCCAACCAAATATAATGGTTCTTCTCCCCGAATTTCTTTGAAACTTTGTATCCATTCATCGAGTTTCTCAAAAGACTCTCTGTTTGTGAGGTCAAAAACGACTAAAGCACCCCTACTTCCCTCAAGATATAATTTTCGAAGTGTTTTGAATTCTTCTTGACCTCCGAGATCCCAGATCTGCAGGCCTATTAACCCATGATTTTTCAATTCAAAATTCTTTGTTAAAATATTTACTCCCAAAGTTATCTTATAATCTCCACTGAATTTATCCTCAATGAACCTATAAATTAATGAAGTTTTCCCTACCCTCGGTTCTCCAAGAATGCAAATTTTAAATTTAAAGCTTGTTTCGGTCATAATTATCAAATTGATTTGTATTTTTAAAATTTGAATATCTCACTATTAATGGATTATTTCTATTAATAAATTTATTGTTTTTCTCAATACAAATAAAAATTCTTCAATACATTTTACAATTTATAGGATGATTCAAATTTGTCATAATTGTCAAGAATAATATGTTCTAATATTGGTCTATAATTAACTATAATTTTTGTACATTTCTGTTAATTAGTTAGCCCAAATTTTCGCTTATGAAGAACTAATTAAGAATATTTAAAAAAGATCGAATATGAATAATAGTTATCGTTTTTACATTCACGGCGAATAAAATGAAATCTAATTTAAAAATAAAAATTACGATCCTTTTAGGATTTTTACTCTTATTATCGAGCAATATTGTGAATTATAATGCACAATTAAATAACAGAAATGTTAGCGAAACCAATAATAATGATTATACAAAAACTCCAAATTCAGCAGGATATTGGGAACTTTCTTACATTCACGTCGATGATAATTGGACTGCTGCTGCCGGTGAGGAATGGTGTACCTTTGAAAATGGGGTTTATCTTATTGAAAATATTACTCTACAAGGATCAGGAATGGGGATAAGTGTTTTAATTGAGAATACAGATGAGTCTTTTATAATTAGGAATTGTAGTATTAAACAATATTCAATCGGAATTCAACTTGAAAATGCAAGTAACGGTTTAATAACAAACTGTAACATTTCTAATATAGATAATGTTGCGATTTTATTGTCAGATTCCGATAATAACACTATTTCTTACAATTTAATTGATGATGTAAATGGTGTAGATGGTATTGATGGTGGAGCAGGAGCTAATGGATCTGAAGGTACAGATATATTTGGATTGTTTATTACGAATTGTAGTAAAATAAAGATTGAAAAGAATAATTTTACAAATATAATTGGCGGAAATGGAGGTATGGGTGGTTCAGGTATAAGTGGAAATCCCGGTCAAGCAGGTGGAAAAGGGGGTGATGGCGGAAATGCATACGGTATTTATATTAGAGAAGCAAATGGAATTAATTTAACTTCCAATAAAGTGTCATATATCCAAGGTGGAAGTGGAGGAATTGGTGGATTAGGAGGAAGTGGCCTAACAGGGTCAGATGGAAGTGATGGTGGTCTTGGTGAAAATGGTGAAAATGGTGGAGATGGTGGCAATGGGGGTAATGGAGGAGATAGTGGAAATGGAGGTTGGGCAATAGGTATTTATTATGAAAATGGATCGAATTTGTTTAATGAAAAAAATCAGATCCATTACATTAAAAGTGGAGGAACTGGAGCAGGAGGAAATGGAGGCATAGGAGGAGATGGTGGTCTTGGTGGGGATGGTGGTGATAGTAATCCCCCAACATCATACAGCGGAATTGGAGGTAGTGGAGGTAACGGAGGAGACGGTGGAATTGGAGGAGCTGCTGGGGAAGGGGGAAAGTCAATCGGTATCTTCTACAATGATTCATTAATAATTTTGAATGTCGAAAATAATATTTCCAATATCGAAGGGGGAAATGGAGGAAATGGAGGACTTGGTGGTAATGGAGGTGATGGAGGACTTGGTGGTAATGGAGGAAATGGTGCGGATTTAACTTTTATGGAAGGAGGAGATGGTGGAATTGGAGGTTCCGGTGGAGAAGGTGGTAAAGGAGGAAATGGAGGAATAGGAGGTGCAGCATTCGGGATGTATTATAGAAATGTTTCAGATATAACAAATCAAAAAAATAATATTTCAGCTATAATAAGTGGTCACGGAGGAACTGGAGGAAGTGGAGGAAGTGGAATGTATGGGGGTGATGGCGGATTAGGGGGAAATGGAGGAGACAACATTATGACAAATGCGGGAGATGGTGGTGATGGAGGAAATGGAGGAATAGGAGGAAATAGTGGTTTTGGTGGAAATGGTGCTGAAGGGGGTTTAGTATCAGGATTATTTTTTGAAAATGCTTCATTTATAGTTAATCAAGAAAATAAGATTACTGAAATATATTGTGGTAACGGTGGAGCGGGTGGCCAAGGTAGTTTGGCATTTGATGGTGGTGATGGAGGAAATGGAGGTGACGGAGGAACCTCAACCTATGCTATGGATGGTTATGATGGGAATGGCGGAAATGGGGGAAATGGAGGAAATGGTGGGAATGGAGGAAATGGAGTTAATGGAAATAATGCTTATGGTATTTATCTTTTTAATATTTCAGATATTTCAAATATTCAAAATAATATTTCAATAATTCAAGGAGGCCAAGCTGGGAATGGCGGAAATGGGGGAAATGGAGGAGATGGCGGAAATGGGGGAAATGGATTTACTCAAGGAGATGATGGGAACGGGGGAAATGGAGGAGATGGAGGAGATGGAGAAAACGGGGGAGAAGCCATTGGTATGTTTTTCAAAGAGATATTTTATGGATCAAACCAGATAAATCAAATATCAAGGATTTTTGAAGGGAATTCTGGGAGTGGGGGATTGCAAGGTAACCCAGGATCAGGAGAGTCCCAAGGAACTGCGGGAACCAATGGCATAGCAGGTATAGATGGGATATCTTATGGATTCTTTTTTATCAATTCGCAGTCTATTATCTCCATAATAAATGAAGTATTTTGTGATAGCAATTATGATGACGGAATGAAAAATCTATGGGATAATGGAACTATTGGAAACTATTGGAGCTCATATGTAGGAATTGATATGGCCCCGAAAGATGGAATTGGAGACTCAAATTACATACTATTAGGAGCCTTTGCAAATGATACAAAACCACTCCTGTTTACCTTATTCGATGATGAAGATGGGGATGGATTAGTTAATTATGAAGAATATATATTAGGTTTAGATGGTTATGCTACCAATGTAACCAATTCTGACTCAGATTACGATGAACTTTCAGATTATTGGGAGTGGCAGAACTCCACAAATCCCTGGAACGAAGACACTGATGGAGATGGATACTCTGATAAATGGGAGCTCGATAATGGTCATGATCCATTAGACCCAAACGATCCTCCAAAGATTATTTCCTCAGGTGGAGGAGGTGGTGGAGGAGGGAGCAGCAGTAATGATAGTAGCGAAACTACAATCCCCGGATATGATATTTTCATTTTGCTTGGGATGATCAGCGTAATTATAGTTATAATCATTAAAAAGCGATTTAAATAACGATTATATATCTTTATCTATTTTTTTCTAAACTTTTTTTTACTAATCTAAATATATAGAAAAAAATTTTAAACAAATCTAAATGAATTAAATTAATTTTCCTTTAGATTTAGTTAAATCAATTGAATCAAAATGATCTCCAATGTCCTTAATTTTTTCTGAAAATTTATCGCGTAAATTATCATTTCTAATAAAAAAAATCCAAATATTTAAAAATCATTTAGACTAATTTGTAACATTCCAATTGATCAATTAAGAAATTATTAATTAACCGTGGAGAAATCTATGGGAATTACTTATGGTTATACCATCCCATCAATTTTCGGTATAATATATATCACATTATCAATTTTATTAGGTATACTTCTATTTCTAGCTGGAAGGAGACTAAGTGAAGAAGAAAAAGTATTTAATAATTCATATTTATTCAAGTTAGCTGGTATATTAATTATTATAGATACAATTATATTTTTAGCGATTCCCGATATTATAGATTATTCTGAATCCGATTTCCAAGCTGTTTTGTTCTATTATACAACTTTAATGATTATAAGTATAATTGTAGGAATAATTATTTTTGGAATCATCTTTATAAAGATTGGATTAGCTAATCCAGAACAGAATGGTAAAATATTATTTTATTCAGGTGTCTTCTGGCTTATTGGTTATGCAATTAATATTGTCTATTGGATACTCAATTGGACTTTATTTTCAGGTTCAAGAGAAACATATTTAAGATGGAGATATGTATTTGTCCTACTTCAATTTAGTTTATTCTTTGTATATATCGTTGCATTTATCTTATTTTTTCCAATTTAGCTTTAAATCTAATGAATCTAACTTAAAAATTGCGGCCCTTATCATATTAGCTCAAGAGATAGTTTTTATAATCGAGTCTATAACTTATTCTGTTGTTTAAATAAACTTAAAAATTGTGTATTAAATTTATGACAATCACATTTGGATATCTCTTCCCATCAATTTTTAGTATTATTTATGCCATTTTAACATTTTTATTAGGTATTTTTCTATACTTAGCTGGAAAGAGCCTAAATGAGGAAGAAAAGTCATTTAATAATGCGAATTTATTTAAAGTGGCTGCTATGATATGTATTACGTGGGAAATCATCTATTTAGCGATTCCTGATGTCATAGATTATTCTAATTCGGATTATCTGGCAGTTGTTATATATCGTTATACTTTATTCATTATCGAGCTTCTCATACATATCATTACGATAGGATTGATTTTCATTATAATTGGATTAGCTAATCCAGAACAAAATGGCAAAAAATTGTTTTATTCAGGTATATTTTGGATTATTAGTCATACGGCTTATATATTTTACACAATATTCTATTTGATTTTATATTCAACTCCAGAAAATTCATATTCAATGATATGGAGTATTACTATTTTATGTTCTCTTACATTTTTTTATACTTATATTGTTGCATTTATTCTATTCTTTCAATTTAGCTTTGCATCAAAAGAATTAAATCTTAAGACCTCTACTCTTATTATTTTTGCTCAAATGATAAATTTTATAATTAGGTTAACACAACATCTTATTTAAGCTCTAAATTTTAATAAAAATAGTTAATCAAAAAAAAAAGAAAAAAAAGATTTAGCCTATTTCTACATCCATTTTCTTACGCTCTTCAAGGAGATCGTCAACTACAGATGGATCGGCTAAGGTTGTGACATTTCCAATATCAGTACCAGATGCGATAGCTTTTAAAATTCGACGCATAATTTTACCACTTCTGGTTTTTGGAAGGGCATCTGCAAATTGAACGACATCTGGTTGAAAGACTGGTCCGATCTCTTGTCGAAAATGCATTTTAATGTCGTGTTTCAAATCTACAAATTTTTCAATTCTCATAAATATTATTATAACTCTGTTTATTTTGTTTTAATCCATAATTTTTTATAACCCTAACTCAATATATTTAAATTAAAGATTATTAAGCAAAACTATGCCAAAATGGGAAAAAGATAATATTAGAGGGAAAGAAATCTATAGGAACAAGCCAGTTAAACCTGAATATTGCTTAGTTTATTTATTACTGGTTATATCGTTAATATTTATCCCCTTTATGATTGTTGCCACATATGAGCATTACTTTTCTCTTGAATTGTTTACTATTCTTGTTATTATCTCTATTATTCTCCTTTTATTTATTATTCGGATGTTTTTTTCCTATATAACATTCTATGATAAAGGTGTGCTTCTGAGATCAAGAATCCCAATTCTTAACTTCTTTCCTAAATTTTATCCGTGGGAGGAAATTGTTGGATGCAAAATTATAAACTTTATTGTAAAAGGAGGTATGGGCGCGGGTAAACATAAAATGCTTACAATATATTTTTCGAATCAACACACTTATGAAATGGATGTTACACAATGTCCTGATTTTGAGAAAATATATGAATTAATTCAAAATTATAAAAAAGGAAAGGGTGAAATTCCCCAAGAAATCATATTCTGTCCGAGATGTGGGGCAGGAAATTACTATTTTAAGGATAATATCTGCATTATGTGTGGAACTAAAGTACTTGATTCTTAATTATTTTTATTTAAATTAGGAAAATACCATTTCTCACCTTTTAAATAGGAACCCACTTTTTTAGCCAAATTTTTATTTTCTAAAAATTTCAAGGTTCTTTCTATTCTATAATGATCCCATGACTTTTCAGATATAATATCATCATAGGTAATATAATCTTTTTTTGCAGCTATTTCTAAAATTGCTTTAATATCTGAGGAAAGTTCACTTGGTATAAATTCAACAATAATAATATTGCCCTCGTCAAGATTCTTAATACCCTCAATTAATTTATTTTTTTCTAATTTTTTTAAGGAGTCAACTATGTCAGTTGGTTTTCCGTCGAAAGATGGATAATTAGATTTAATATATGAATACAATTCTAAAATTGAAATAACTCCACCAGTATTAATAATTAATGTATTTCCAATTTCTAATAAAAAAGATTGTAAAACTTCATCATAATTAGCGTCATCTGTTTTTGGAACTTTAGGAATATGCCTTTTTTTAATTTGAATTTCTTTTAATTCCTCTTCTTTTAATTTCTTAACTTTTTCTTCAAAAATTTCACTTGTGACATCAATCATTTCTGAATTTAACATCTTATCATTCATTTTTTCTGCTTTCTCTAAAAATTTCTGAGCCTTTTTACTACCTAAGATACTGGCTCGATGAAAACTAAAATATGCTCTTCCATCATCATTTAATTGGAAATAATTAGCTGCTAAATTCAACCAAGCTTTCTTATCATGCTGATTTATTTTTATCGCTTCTTTACAACATTCTATTGAATCTTGATATGATTTTAATTGAAAATATTCTGCAGCCAAATTGCTCCATGCTTTGTAATGATATGGATTTTTAGCGACACATTTCTCATAACAATTTATAGCATTTCTCGAATTATTTAGACTGGAATGATATTTGCCTAATTCGAACCAATCTTCAGCATTTTCTTCTGTCAAGGATTAAGTACTTACCTCTTAAGTTGTTCTCCACAGTAGGGACAAATTTTATAATCTTCTGAAAATGATTTCTTGCATAAGGGACAAGTTGGTTTCTTTATTTCTATATACTTTCTTTTAGGAGTTATAACAATCGGCTGATTAGGAATAATTTTTAATCCTATTTTATTCTTTTTAAAAATATTTATAAATTTACCTAAGAATTTAGGAGTTCGGTACATGATTTCTTCTTCGGTCTTTTTATTATAAATGATGATAAATTTGTCAGTATTTTTATTTATTACAAACACTCTAATTTGACGATTTTCACCCATTTTGATTTTCTGTTGATTTAAAGGAATTTTATATTTTTTTCTCTTAATAGATAACTCTATTATTTCAGTAGTTTTTGGTAGAATAAATTCTGGTAGTTCTAATTTAGCTTTATTATTTCTTATAAAATTATAGAATTTTTCTCTCGAGGCTAATGAACATGTACTACAAATCTTTTTCTTTATAGATATATGATTTCTACAATATATTTCATGACAAGATCTACATTCAAAAGTATCCTCAGAACAATAAGTATTCTCACAATATGTACAAATAACTGAATGTTCAACGCAAGTGTAACGATTACAAATTTTACATTCAATTCCACAATTATTATTATTTCTACAAATTTCCTTTCCACACGTTAGGCAATATGCTCCACATTCAGGACATAAATTTTTACCGCATTCTTCGCAAATTAACAAGTGAATCTTGCAAATCCACTTATTTATTCTTCCAAGTTTTTTACAATTCTCACATTCATAAGAATGCTCAGCACACATAGGTAATCCACACGCAGAACAGAAATTCATATTACAAGAATCACATATTTCATTATTACATTCATAGCATTGATAGGAGCATTTTAATCTTGAAAGATGAAGATTTTGACAAACTTTTCCTTGTAATATTGGTTTTCCACAAGAACACTTAATAGGGATAAGCCGATTATTGAATATATCATATTCGAATTTTTTTTCTAAAATCCCATAATCAGAAGTTATTTTACAATTAAAATAAAAAATAGCTGGAACATATATCATTGATGCTCCAATTAAATCATATATTGAATTGATTTGATAAATGTTTTTATACTCATTAATTTTGAAATCTCTTTCCTTTTTAATCATTTCAAACTCTGTTTTCAATTCAATTAATGTTTCCTTTTTATTCCTTTCATTAGCAGATATAATTCTTGCTTGAATGTCCTCGATTCTTTGTTTGTAATAATTTTCAACGATATCGAGTTCCTTTCTTAATACTTCGTTCAATCTCCCCATTACTATAGTTTTTTGCTTTCTAGTAGATAATTCAATATCCGATATTGTTTTATGGATTAAATTAGCAAAGGTCTTTTCATTTACTTCCAATATTTCACCTTTAATTGGCATTTTGTTTGTTAAATCTGGATTAAGCTTATCAAAATATTTTATTAGTTGATTTTTATAATGATTAACATCAAAATTTATATTTTCTCTGTCAGGATCTATAAGAGGAATAATAGGTTTTTCTATAAAAGCAATAGATTCTATGGATTTGATTTGAACTTTTAGTAAGAAAATTAAAAAAGGAATATATTTAATATAATAACCTAAAGATTCAATTTCTCCATTGATTACATATTTCTTACTTGAGATTTTAAAGAATTCAAAGAAATTATTAAACATTTCATCAAATGAGTGTATAGGATCAAATTCGAAAGGAATAAAAGCTTTAGCAATTCGTCCCTTTTTAGATATTTCATTTATGAAATATTCTAGTTTTTTATTATTATAAGTTATTAATTCTGCTTCAGGATATCTTAGAGATGATTTGTGATCAAAAACATATTTGAATTCAGGATATAATGAATTCGGTTTATAAATTTCTAACAATCCTTCCGTTTCTCTTACTATAAATCCTAAATAATTATAATATCTTTTGACTAGATCACTTAAATTATTTTTTTTATACCCCAACATTTCAGAAAATTGATCTAGGTTCTTTTCTATATTTAACTCCTTAGAGTTTTTATTATAGTTGATATAATCCTTATTTCTCTTCATTATTAAAACTTTATTTAATATTTTTCTATTAAAGATTCAACATCTAGTACTTTTTCTGATATTTCTCCTTGCAATTCAATTTTATCTACAACAGGGTTGATTAATTTTTCGAGTTCGTTCCTTAATTTCTCGGAATGTCCATATTTAACAAAATATTTCATTATCTCTCCTTCCAACTTTGTACTTCTTCCATCAGCGTTAGATTTTATTAGACTTCCTAAAATATGATTTAAATCCCCAAGAATTGTACGAAACACGCCAATTTTTTTATAAAGAAGATCTAATACGTATTGTTCTATAGTATTCTTTGTTGTTAGATTAAATATATAGACTTTCTTTGATTTTTGAGTTAATCGATAAACCCTTCCAATACGTTGTTCTATTCTCATGGGATTCCATGGCAAATCAAAATTTATGATTGTATTTGCAACTTGTAAGTTGATTCCCTCTGATCCGGCATCAGTACTCAGCATGATATCTTTTTCATCCCAGAATTTCTTCATTACTTCTGCTCTTTTTGTAGATGAGAGTTCGCCGCTGAATTTAATGAACGAATAATCCTCTGATTTTAAATGATCTGAAATATAATCTAATGAATCTCTAAATTCTGTGAAAATAACACATTTATGAGGAATTTGATCTAAAATCTTTTTAAGATTTATTAATTTGGAACTTTCTCGTTTATTGAGAATAACAGCCAAGTTATGAAATGCTTCTAAGATTTGAATACTTGCGGTATCAAATTTATTTGTTTTTCTTGAACTAATCATTTTTAAGATTGTGTTATCAGCCGCCACGGTACTTGAACAAATTCTTCGCTGCAATAACATGAGTGTGAATTTATGCAACCATAATTTTCTATTGAAATATCGCTTTGAAGGTATACTATATTTGTTGATGAGCTTACTTTTAGCTTCTTTATATTCAATATTATTCTTATCAGTTCCTTTTTCCAACTCATCATAGGAAGTACAAATATAATCACAAACAGTATTATAAAATTTCCATTCTGCCTCATCCATCTCAAATTGAATAGTATTTGCAACTCGTTCAGGAAAGAAAATCCCCTTAATTTCATCTCTTTTCCTTCTTATCATAATCTGATTTAATTCCCTACGTAATTGTAAAGGATTATTACATGCTCTTTTATCATTTGGAACAGCATATTCTTTTTTGAATTGTTTATAACTTCCAAAAATAGGTTTCATTAAAGTTACCAGACTAAAAATATCTTTTAGATAATTCTCCATTGGTGTTGCTGTTAATAGAAGCATATATTTCTTTCTTAATTGATTTAAAAATTTCCACCCTTTTGATTTCCGATTCTTTACTCTATGCGCCTCATCAATAATAACCATATCCCAAGGTTTAGATAAGATCTTATCTGAATAACGGGTTGCTAAATTAATAGTTGTTATATATTGACTTTGATTAAAATTTCCTCTTCCGGTAGCAATGACAGGTATTTCTAAATTAAATTTTTCAATAAGTTCATTATGCCACTGATTAATTAAAGAAGAGGGAGTTACAATAATGAATGAATTAACTAAATTCCTTATTTTCAGCTCAGATAAAATTGTTAGTGCTATTATTGTTTTACCTAACCCAACTTCATCTGCCAATAACGCACTTCCTTGCATGTTTTGAAGTACTTGTAAAACTGCTTTCTCCTGATGAGGAAAAAGGGAAAAATTAAAATCTTCTGTTGAAAGCAAAAATTGAAATCCACTAATAAGTGAAACCCTCTGAGCAAGTTCCAATAGAAAAAACCATTCAGAATTCCCAAATTTTGAATTTTGAACATTTTTAAAAAGTTCTAAAACTTGTTTTTCTAATTCTTCAGGCATCTATCTAAGATCTCCGGTATTTTTATATATGATTTAATTGTTCATTCAGAAAAATAGCGTCAAATACCGAAATTACACTCACTAGTTGATCCCCATCACATACCGCAAGTGTAAGTAACCCATTA
This sequence comes from Promethearchaeota archaeon, assembly GCA_019058445.1. GTDB lineage: Archaea > Asgardarchaeota > Lokiarchaeia > Sigyniarchaeales > SOKP01 > LW40-45. The sequence goes on from JAHPZA010000010.1 coordinate 619,417, forward strand.
TCTATGATCCGGTTTATAGCATCCCTAACCTCCTCATGAATACTACAACATATAGGAGGTTTCATAATATCTTTCGCTTTTAAAACTTTCGCATCATTCCCCTTTATTATTACTTTATTTATTATATCCTCTTCATAAATGACTCCAATAGGCTTTCCATCTTCAATAACATAAGCTGCTAATATTGGTATACAGATTAAATCCTCACTCTCGGTTTCACAAGATCTTTCTTTTCGAATATCTTTTAGGTTTTTTGCGATTTCAAATACTGAGTCATCTTTTTTCACTCTTATAAATTCATCTTCTATATCAATATTCTTTACATTTTTTATTAACATAGTTCTCTAAATTTCGAATTTTTCTCCTTATAATTGATCATCACCTCAACAAATTATATATTTTTAGTTTTTCAAAATTACCCATGGCTTTCCTAAAATGTCATCTATAAAAATTTAAATTTTACAGAGAATATAAGTAAAATACCTTCATTTAAATAACAATTTTCTAAATATGAAGAAAAATAGAGGAAAGGAACTACTAAGAAGTAGAGTCAACAAAGCACTGTTTCTTAAATCTATTATCTATTTTCCAATTTTTTGTGTGTTAATAATATTGGCTTTATTTGGAACTGTGTTTTTAATTTTACTTCTATTAGCTTTTTTATTGTACTTATTATGGGTAATTGATTCCTATATTCCTTATCTTATTATCTATGAAGAGGGAATTTTAATTAGATCGAAGAAAAGTGCTACGCTTTGGTTCTTGCGTAAGTTCATTCCGTTTGAACAAATTATAGATGCCAAAATAACAAACAAGATTGTAAAAGTAAAGAGGACTGCGAGAAGAGTCTATAATCCACCCATTGAAATTGAAATAAATGAACTGGTAATAGATGTAAAAGATCATAAATCTTATATAATAGATAAAAGATTTTTGGCACATATATCTAAAAAAGCACTTAGTTTGATTTTAAAATATAAAAAAGGTCAATAACTCTTTGAGTACATAGCTCTAAAAGATGTAATAAATAATATAATAATAAAATATAATTATTAAAGAAATGGAATTATGCCAATAGTTAGTTCAATACCAATCGCGATTTTTTATTATATTTTACTGTTTTTAGGCACTATAGTCTGCATAATTGTGTTATTTATGGGAAATGGAGATATAACAAATATTTTTGGTTATTTTTTTATCTCAGGAACTGGATTAGTTTGTCATCTTATATTAGTAGGGGATCTTTTTGATAACCAGGATATAGATTATCCCTATAGAACTTACATTTGCATAATTTTAATTGGAGTTTTCTTTTATTTGGTCGCAATTTTTTATGGTTTGTTTATAATTCTACTTCTCTTTTATCAGGTTTCAAAAAGTACTTTTGCATTTTTCAATTTTATATCCTTTGCAATATTATGGATTCTTGTCATAAGTGTTTCTTTATATAGCATCTTTATATATTCAGTTAAAGAAGAAGAAAAATTAAGAGACAGACTAATTGAGAAAAAAAGGAGAGCCAGACAAAAAAAGAAAGAACTACGAGATAAAATGGAAGAGTATCTACAATGGAAAGCTAGGGAAAAACCAGACCAACAAAGTTAATTAAAAAAAAAAGTAAAAATTGATTTAATTTAGCCTATTTCAACATCCATCTTCTTACGCTCTTCAAGGAGATCGTCAACTACAGATGGATCGGCTAAGGTTGTGACATTTCCAATATCAGTTCCAGATGCGATAGCTTTTAAAATTCGACGCATGATTTTACCGCTTCTGGTTTTTGGGAGAGCATCGGCAAATTGAACGACATCAGGTTGAAATACTGGTCCTATTTCTTTTCGAACATGATTTTTAATATCTCTCTTCAACTCAACTGATTTATCAACGCCTTGCATTAAAGTAACAAAACTCCAAATGGCTTGACCCTTAATTTTGTGGGGAAAAGGAGCTACTGCAGCTTCAGCTACCTTCGGATGACTCACTATTGCTGATTCGACTTCCATGGTTCCAATTCGGTGGCCTGAAACCTTAATCACATCATCTAATCTGCCTAAAATCCAATAATAACCATCTTCGTCTCGACGTGCTCCATCTCCAGTATAGTAACATCCCGGATACCTTTCGAGATAAGTCGATTTGAATCGTTCGGTGTCACCCCACACATCTCTTAACATACCAGGCCATGGTTGAGCCATACAAAAATATCCTCCTTCATGGGCTTCAGTTACCTCGTCTCCTTCTAAATCAAAAATTATCGGTTTGATTCCTAAGAATGGTAAGCAACATGAACCTGGTTTTGTGGGTGTAGCGGTCGCTATCGGCGTCATTATAAAGCCCCCCGTTTCTGTTAGCTAATGAGTGCGAATTGCAATCATCTTTTGCCAGTATGTATCAACGATGGGGCATTTTTCCTTTCCTACAATTCTGTGATACCACGTCCATGCCTCAGGGTTTTTCCCAAACTACGCATAAGTTGCATAATTTATTGGTTCCCCTACAGTACCTAAGACGCGGATAGAGCTGAGATCATGTTTATTCACAGGCTCATCACCATATCGCATTAACGCTCTTATTGCCGTCGGAGCTGTATAAAACTGTGTAACCTTGTGTCGCTCAACAATATCCCAAAAGCGGTCCACATTTCCCCCATATGAAGAAATTTCAATTTTTCCTAAAGAATTAGGATTTTTAATTTGTATGACTGGGTATGTAGGCACGCTTTCAAACATAAGTGTTGTAGCGCCATTTGCTAATGGTCCATATACAATATAACTATGTCCGGTAATCCAACCTATATTTCAGCTAAGCTAAGCGAGTTGCTTTAACTTTCTGCTGTACAATACCAGACATCGCCATCCTTATAATTAAACACCACTCTATGTGTAAATGAAGTGTAAAGGATATAACCTGCTGTGGTATGTTTCACCCCTTTAGGTTTACCAGTAGTTCCGCTTGTATATAGGATGAATAAGGTGTCTTCAGAATCCATTTCTTCACAATCACAATCCTCATTCATACCATCAATGAAATCATGATACCAGATATCCTTGTTGGTGCTTGGAACTTCATTTCCCGTACGCTTTACTATTATAACATGCTCTATGGTAGGTACGTCATCGATAATTTGAGCGACATCTGCCATTTTTGGATAGGTTTTTCCCGCTCTAAAGGTCTCATCGCTAGTAAACAACAATCTCGAATCAGAATCCTCAATCCTATCTTTTACTGCTTCTTTTGAAAATCCGCCAAATACAATAGAATGAATTATTCCAAGTCGAGCGCAGGCTAACATAATAATTGCCAATTCAGGCAACATAGGGAGCCAAATGGTGACCCTATCTCCTTTTTTGAGCCCAAATTTTTTCATGCCGTTGGCAACTTTACACACTTCTTTTTTTAGCTCGCTAAATGTGAATTTTCTCACTTCTCCGGGTTCATCAGCCTCCCAGATTAGAGCGGTATGGTCGCCTTTCCCTTTTTTGATATGGCGATCGATACAATTATAGCATACGTTTAATTTTCCGCCAACAAACCATTTTCCGGGAAATAAGTCCGTTTTTTCCCAAACTTTATCGTAAGGTTTGAACCAGTCTAAAGATTTAGCTTGCTCGCCCCAAAACCCCTCCATATCATCAATACTTTGCTGCCACAGTTTTTTATATTCTTCGAAAGACATCCCGGTCTTTGCATAATCAGGATTTAAATTAACCGGATTGAAAACACGTGTTTCTGTAAGAATCGATTCCATTTTTTTATCTTCTTCTGACATAAATTATCACCAAATTTGATACTTGAATAGAATATTTTTTTATATAGAAATTTTCTTAATCACATGAATTCAATAACAGTTTTAAACATTTTATATAAATTTTATAAATAATTATATACTTAGAGAACGAAATTATTTTGTACTTGAGGGGTTAAAATGGAAAGAATTGATTTATTAGATAAAGACTGGAGAGAGAAATGGAAAAATAAGGAAATAACACCCAAAGAGGCAATAGGGAAGATTATTCCTGGAAATCGGGTATTTATTGATACTGGGTGTAGTGAACCGCAGGCATTAACAGATGAATTAATCAAACAATCTGAAAAATTGATAGATACTGAGTTAATTCACTTTCTCACAATTTATCCTCAAAAATATTTCAAAGATAAGGCAGAAGATTTGTTTAGGCATAATGCGTTTTTTATAGGGAAAGCTCTCAGAGAGGAAATAAATAAAGGACAAGCAGATTATACACCTATAATAGCCAGTGAAATTCCTTCATTATTTCTTTCAGGTCGTAAATATTGTGATGTTGCCTTAATTCAAGTAACTCCCCCGGATCGATATGGTTTTTGCTCATTTGGAGTTAATGTTGATGTTGCTAAGCCAATTGCCCAATCAGCGTACATTACTATTGCCGAGATAAATCCCCAAATGCCCAGAACATTGGGAAATAGCTTCATCCACATGAAAGAAATTGATCATTTTGTGTATAACGACACACCTCTCATAGAATTCCAGTTTAAGGAAAAGAATGAGATTATTGAGAGAATAGGAAAAAATGTAGCAGGTATCATTCAAAATAAATCAACAATCCATATTGGTAATGGATATATTCCGAATGCTTGTTTAAATTACTTATTTGAAAAAAGAGATCTTGGAATGCACTCTCATTTTATAACTGATAATATCATACATTTAATAGAAAACACTGTTTTAACATGTAGGAAAAAGAACTTCCATCCTGAAAAGATTATTACTAGCTACGCGTTAGGAACAAAAAAGCTATTTGATTTTATCAATAATAATCCTTACATTGAGTTTTATCCAACAGATTACATCTGCAATCCCCGATATATCGCAATGAATAAAAACATGGTTTCAATAAATCAAGCATTACAAATCGATTTAACAGGCCAAGTAAATACTTCAACAAAAGGATACAAATTTCATACTGGAATTGGAGATACTGTGGATTTTATGAGAGGGGCAGCGCTTTCTAAGGGTGGAAAGCCAATAATTGTTTTACCTTCAACAAGAAAAGAGGGAACGGAATCAACCATAGTTCCCCATTTAGACGAGGGAGCGGGAATAATTCTTTCTCGAGCAGATATTCACTATGTTGTAACCGAATGGGGAGTAGCATATCTTCATGGAAGGACAATTCGAGAAAGAGCCTTAGAATTAATATCTATTGCCCATCCTGATTTTAGACAGTCTTTATTAGATCAAGCGAAAATATTGAACTACATTTACTCTGATCAATTATTACCCTGCGATGAGGAAGGAAATATTTGTATTTATCCAAAACACTATGAGACCTATTTTGTGACTAGAGCTGAAGAAAAAGTTATTGTACGCCCGGTAAGGACAACTGACGAACCTCTCTTGAAAAAATTGTATTATTCTTTAGATGAAAGAGATAGATATTTGAGGTTCTTTGAGGTGAAAAAGGAATTTACACATTCAAAAACACAACATGAGGTTAATATTGATTATGAGAATATCTTTTCAATTGGAGCTTTTGTAGGAGATATTACAAATCAGGAAATGGTGGGAAACGCATCTTATTACTATAATCCCCGAAATAATATGGCAGAATACAGCTTTTTAGTTCGAGAAGATTATAGAGGTAAAGGAGTGGGCTCTTTTCTCTATCACCACTTAATCATCATAGCAAAAGAAAGGGGAATAAAAGGATTTTATGGAACTATTCACATCCAAAATAAACAGACGGTACAGATCATAAGGAAAGGAGGGTACACAAAAATTACACCTCCAGAAGCAGGAGAAAAAGAATTATTTTATGAAGTTTTTTTTGATAAAGACAATTCAAATGAATAAATTAATAAAGAATTCTTCCAAAAAATCATTAAAGCTTTTTAAAAAGAATATTAAACAATAAAATAAAAATTTAGGTGTTAAAAAATAATTCAAATTGTATTTTTAATAGTATTTTTTATTGTAACAGTCGCAAATTTATTCTCATGTATAAAAGGGAATAAGAAATTGGAGCATATCTCAAAACCTTTGTTAATGCCCGTTTTAGCCTTGTACTTTATATTTGCTACATTCACTGATGGAACTAACTGGCTTATAGTTTTAGCACTGTTATTTGGATGTATCGGGGATATTTTTTTAATGTTAGAAAACGAAGAAAAATGGTTCATATTTGGAATGGTAGGATTTCTAATAGGACATATATTTTATATAATTGCGTTCTTGCTCTCGATTGGAGGTCAACTCACGTCTTTCCCATTTTGGGGGATTCTTATGATTGTTCCAGTTATAATAATTCTATTGTTAACGTTCCCAAGATTCAAGGATCATATGGGCGAGTTAAAAATACCTGTATATGTCTACATGGCAACAATTTTATTAATGCATTTATCCGCAATTTTAAGATTAGCTGTACTTGATGTTTTTTGTCCATGTTTTTTACTCGTTTGGATAGGCTCAATTTTATTTATATTATCTGACTCTTTAATAGCTGTTGATACATTCAATGAGAATATAGAAATTCCTAATTTCTATATCATGTTGACTTACATTTTCGGTCAGTTTTTCATCGCTCAAGGAATAATAATGACAATTTTAATGTAGAGGATTTATTAGAGATTATAAAATCATTAATAATCACTAGTTTTATTTCTTTTTTTTAATTTTTAAATTTATAGAAATATGAAATTTAAATACACTGATTACCACGTTCATACTAAATGGAGCCATGATATAAAGGAATTTGGTCCATCATTTGAAGATTATTTGGATATTGCAGAAAGAAATAATATTAATCTCTGTTTTTTGGATCATTATGAGTTATACTACATTGAAAATGATGAGACATATCCCTTTTATGATGGTAAAATAGAGCAATATTTAGAAGAAATTGATAATGTAAAAGCGACATATGATTTTGTGCTAAGTGGTCTTGAAGTAGACTATTATCTGGATTATGAAATAAAGCTTCGAGAATTTATGGATGACTATGGAAAGGACTTCAATTTTATAGCAGGTACTCTCCATGAACCACATATTGGTTTACCTGTAACTAGTAGGGATTTATTAATCGAGCTTCTAGGAAAAAAAGATGTGAAACAAGTTGTTGATGACTTCTTTAGACAATCAGAAATGATGATTAAATCTCAAATTTTCCAGAATATTTGTCACTTGGATACAATCTTTCGATATATCAATATAAGAGATTTAAAACCAACTTCCGATACAGATGTTTCAGATGACCGAGTGTTAAATTTAGGAAGACTTTGTATAAAAAATAATATAAATATAGAATATAATCTTTCAGGATTAAAATTTCCCATCAATAGACCATTTCCGTCTACGGCTGTAATTACTCAATTAAAAAGAGAGGGAGCTAAAATTTTTGTAGGATCTGATAGCCACTCTATTAATTACTTTCAAACGAGTATTTCCAAAGTAAAGAAAGCCTATAAGTTTTTAAAAAAGATTGGCTAACAAGACTTATTAAAGAATATTAAAGATTATAGGTCTAAACTTCTTTTTTTTGCAAATAAATTTTTTAATTCATCGAGGACTTGGGATCTAGCACCTGCTCCTCCTCTATTTACTTCTATAACTTCAGGACTTTTAATTTCTATTGGTACTCCAGATTGAACAGATTTTAATTGAAAAGCTTCGTAAGCTCCACTTTCTATTGCTGCTAATCTATTTTCAATATTATTAATTTGAGTAGAAATACTTTCTGACAAACGTATAACGGCATTCATTGTCTCCTCTAATATTTTTCCTAATCCTTCCACTTTATTAATTGTAGGATCTGTAAGATCATAATGTGTCTTCATTACCTCTTTCAGAAACTTAGCAAATTTGGGTTCCCTGGATAAAAGAGAAAATATTGACGTTAAATATATCTCATAATCAAAAGCAGAATCTTTTCTTTCTTGAAAGATTTCTTTTAATGAGGTTTTTAAAGATTCGACATTTAATAAAATAGCTGGATCATTTCTTAAATCTGGATCATACTTGTGAATAAAAATTAAAAAGTAAGGTTTTTCCTCTAATGCTATTAAAATATCAAGGATATCCTTAAAATATCTAATTGAGCTTTCAAATCTATCTGAATCTTGAACATCAATAACATAAATTAATAGGTCAATTTGCATAAAATATTTCTCTGGATCTTCAAAATATCTTTTTCTAAATAATTCTTGACCTCCAAAATCCCATATAAATAAATCTAATGTGTCAGTTTTTATATGCTTGCGTTCGATTCCTTTAGTAGGTTTCAAAGATGCTAAATCATTTATTCCTAAATGTCCGCCGAACTTAGAGAGAATTGCAGTTTTACCAGCATTATCTAATCCAACAACAGTAATTTTTTGCTCTCGTTTTTTCTCTACAATTGATTCTTCTTTAATGCTTTTAATTATAGAACTTATTCTAACTGTTTTTTTTAATTTTTCTTCAAAATTAGGATATTTTTCTCTGATATTTTGGATTTTAGATTGTAGATTTTCTTCTTCTTCTTTAGCTTTTTTAGATTCATCCACTCTATCAAGTTCCATTAAGATATTGAGGTGAGTAAAAGGATCTTCTTTATTTAATTCTGCGGCTTCGTTGATTTTAGTTACTTTAAAAAGATCAGCTATCTCTGCAATTTCTTCTTCGTTTAAAAACTTAAAAGCAGAAATAGGTAAATTTAGAATGTCCTTTATACTTTTTACTTTTTTACTTATTTCTGGGTTCAAAAATTTTGAGAATAATTTAATTACTGAGACTTCAGGTGTCATCGTATTTATTTTTTTCTTTTAATACTATATAAAAAAACTTATTATTATTCTTTGTTATCTTATTAAAAGTACTATTACACAATTAAGAAAAGAATGACTCTTAAAAGTAGCATTAATTCGATATTATTTAATGAATTAGGTATATTTCTATCATTATACTGTTTGAAATTTATAAAAAAAAGTTATCTCAATTAATCGATATTAAGATTTTTTCTCTTATCTAATAATTCTTTTAATTCTGAAATTATAGTCTCTTTTAATTCAGGTTTTCCTGATAGATGTGATGGATTAACAGAACTTGAGGGTTGTGCAAATAATGGCGGCAAACCACTAGAGGTATATTCAGGTGAGGGTAAAAAACCTTTGGGTTGACTAGAAAGCTTTATTCCATTTTCATATTCTCTAAACCGCCTTTCTAGATTCATTACACTTTCAGATAATTGAATTACTGCATTTAAAGTATTTTCGATTATACTACTTAAACCTTCTATTTTACGCATTGTCGGATTCTCTAAAGTTGCTTCCTCTTGCATAATTTTTTTTATGAATTTGGAAAACTTTGGCTCGTTAGCTATCATAGAATATATTGAACTTAAATAAATATCATATTCAAGATTTTTATCTATAAAAACGGACTTTATGAGATCCTTAATTAATTCAATATTTAGTAGGATTTCAGTATCATCCCTTAAATCAGGATCATACTTGTGTATGAAAATTAGAACATAGGGATTTTCTTCTAACCTTACAACAGTGTCTATAATTTTTTCGAAATAATTGATACTTTCATCAAATTTATCATGAGCTTGGATATCAATAACATATATAATTAAATCGACATCTAAAAAATATCTTTCTGGTTTTCTGAGATAGTTATCTCTGAAATCTTTCTGACCTCCAAAATCCCAAATAGATAAAGCCATATTACGTGTGCTTATCTCTTTTCGATCGATTCCTTTAGTGGGTTTCAGTCTAGAAAGTTCTTTTATTCCTATACGACCTCCAAACTTAGATAAAATTGTTGTTTTTCCAGCATTATTTAAACCAACAACAATAATTTTTTGCTCTTTTTTTGTAAGAGGAAGAATTTCTTCTTTAATTCTCTGTATTATTAAACTTAAAGTGATGGCTTTTCTTAATTTTTCTTCAATATCAGGGTCAATTTGTAAAACTTGTTCTATTTCTCGGCTTTTTTTTTCGGATTTCTTAATTAAAAAATCAAAAGGATGTTCTTGATCCAATAAAGAAAATTGCCCAATTTTTGTAATTTTAAACAATTTTTTTATCAATAAAACATCTGATTCTTCTAGAAATTTAAATGCTGATGTGGGTAATTTAATAATATCATTGATGTCTTCTATAGCTTCAAGATTTACGTTTGGATCTAAGAATCTGGCGATTATTTCAATTTTATCATAAGTCTTTTTTGGCAATTTGAATCATACTAATCTTTTTATTCTTTTTAATTTTTACATTTTTAACAAAATTAGAGAAATTAAACATTTTTATATTTAAACTCTTTTTTGTTTCAATGATTATTAAATGAGAATTTAAGTGTAGAGAATTATATAAAAAAAGAAAAGATAATTATAAATCTAAACTCTTTTTTTTAGCAAATAAATCTTTTAATTCATTAAGAACTTGAGATCTAGCATTTTCCTCTCCTCTTTTTACTTCTACCGCTTCAGGACTTTGAATTTCTATTGGTACTCCTGATTGAATAGATTTTATTTGAAAAGCTTGAAAAGCTCCACTTTCAATAGCCCCAAGTCGATTTTCTATATTATTAATTTGATTAGATATACTTTCTGACAAACGAACAATCACATTCATGGTTTCCTCTAATATCTTTCCCAAACCTTCCACCTTTGATATTGTAGGATCTGTTAGAGCATAATTTGTTTTCATTACCTCTTTTATATATTTAGCGAATTTGGGTTCATTTGATATTAGAGAAAATATTGACGTTAAATATATTTCGCAATCAAATTCATTTCTTTCTTGAAAAATTTCTTTTAGATTCTCTTTTAAAAATTCTATATTTAATAGAATTTCAGGTTTATTTTTAATATCTGGATCATATTTATGAATATAAATCATTATATAAGGAAATTCTTCCAACAAAATTAATAACTCAATGATGTCCTTAAAATAACCTAATGATTCTTCAAATCTTTCTGGATCTTGAACATCAACTACATATATTAATAAATCTATTTGAAGAAAATACCTTTCAGGATTTTGGAAATATTTTTTTCGGAGTTCTTCTTGTCCACCAAAATCCCAAATATAAAGATCCAATGTTTCGGTTATAATATGATCTCTTTTAATACCCTTGGTTGGTTTTAGTGAAGCTAAATCGCTAATTCCTAAACGACCTCCAAACTTAGTTACAATTGCAGTTTTTCCAGCATTATCTAATCCAACTACAATAACTTTTTGGTCTTTCTTCTCATCTAAATTTTCTTTTTTAACTTTTTTTATGAGGGAACTAATGGTAGCAGTTTTCATTAATTTTTTTTCAAGGTCAGGAAATTTTAGTCTAATATCTTCAATTTTCAATTCTTCTTGACTTGTCTCATAAGATGCAATAAAATCATTAATGTTCTCCAGATCAATTGGTAGTTTAAGGGGCAAGTTTTTACCTAATTTAGTAGCATCTTTAATATTATTAATCCCAAAAATTTCTCCTAAAATAGTAGCCTCTTCATTATCTAAGAAGTTATAGGCATGAATAGGGAGGTTTAATATATCATCAATCTTTTTTATATTGTTGATATCATTAAATTCAGGATCCAAAAATTTTGAAAATATATTAACTACACTAGATAGTTCCGACGGCATTGTAATTTCTTATATTCTTTTTTATTAATAATATAATATTAATATAAGGTATATAATTTTTTATTAGGTTTCTTAAAAAAATGCTATAATAGAACATTTTATTTGATGTTATTTTACTAAATTTTCTTTAGTTGTATTTCATTGGACTTTTCTGTTAAAAACAAGAAGACATTTAGTTAACTGAGATATGAATATTACGTGCTTCTTGTAATCGTCTTATTTCTTTTTGGGATAGTTTTATATAGGTTATTAATCATAATAATATAAATAAAATCCAAAAGTCCATTATGTCCCCCGATAAACAGCCCTTTAAAAATAGCGATGGATTTTTTGAAGAAGAAACGGAAGAGTGTTGTGATTCACCCAAAATATCGGAGGAAGATGGATTTTATGTTTGTTTAAATTGTGGCTATGTTCACAGCAGAATATTAGATACATCTCCTAGAAGGGCCTTCACGGCAGAGGAAATCCAGAAAAGAAAAACAAATGAAAGGGTTTATAGCCCAATTGGACCGCGTACGATTATCCGAGGTAGCCGTGATGCACGAGGGACACTTTTAAGCCCAAAATATAAATCAAAATTTAATCGTCTTGCGAAAATTCATAGGAGTTTAACAACTAGCTATGAGCGAAATTTATGGATCGCGTTACCAAACTTACAACGATTACAAAAGAGATTAGGAATTCCGGATACTGTTGCAGAGGATGCACTGCGAATATACACACAAACAGTAAAAAAGAAATTAACAATGGGAAGAAGTATTGATACTTTGCTTTCAGCTTCCATTTTTGCCGCACTACGAATACATGGAATTCCTCGAACAGTTGAAGAAATAACAAAAGTCGCCCAAATTCCTAAAAAAAAAGTAATTAAAAGTTTCAGGTTAATCTTAATGGAAATTTTGCCTAATCTTAACCTAAAAGTGCAGCATTTTCAGGCAGATCGCTACGTAGATAAATTTAATGATGAGTTAGGATTATCAATGCAATGTAGAAATATTGCTGTCAAATTAATTGAGAGTGCAAAAGAAAATGGGTTTAATACGGCAGGAAAAGACCCAAAAGGGATAGCAGCTGCCGCAATATATCTTGGATCCAAGATTTGTAATGAAAATAGGACACAGAAGGAAATTTCTAAGCTGGCAAAGGTCACAGAGGTCACACTCAGGATGCGTGTCAAAGACTTGCAGAAATTTGCGAAGATAATTAAGTAATTTTTAAGGAAATTAGAGTTTAGTTAAAACTTTCTCTTCCTCAAATAGAGGTAATACTTTTAAAAAAGAGTTAATCTTTGTCTTATGTGTTTCTAAGTTTTCAGTTAACACATCCAATATTAATAGCAATAGCGAAACATAAAAAGTCTCTACGATTAATGCTTTCCCCATTCCAAGATTATTTAAGTAAGAATCAACGTTTGTTTTAATTTCTTTCGGGGGTTTTTGCGTTTTTAATAATGAAAGTCCATACAATAAAATAAGAAGAGCGCTTGTCTGATAATCTTTCCTTTTAATAAAATTACCAGCTAAATCCAAATAATTTTTAGAGGCGTCTTCAAACGCTTCTCCATTTAAAAGCTCTAAAATTTCCTTATAATATCGTCTTTTCATAGCTGTTCTTTTTTTTATCACATCAACACTTTCAGTTTTAACATCTCCCATTCTTTGTTGCAGGACTGCAATAGTTTGATCTAATTTTACTTTAAACTTAGACATTTCACCGCGTTCCTTTCTTGTAATATCTTCCTTCTTTTTATCTTCTTTAATCTCTTCACCCGCCAAAGCAATTAAGAATTCTGTTTCTGGTTCGAAGAGCATTAGTTTTTCTGAAAGATGGGTTAAAGTCAATTTAATTAATTCTTGAATATAATTTTCAAACGATAAAAATACATAATTCATAAATTGTATTTCTGGTAATGATTCTAGTTCCTCCTTTAAGGTTCTTAATTTTTTCAAGCTATTTTCAAAAATTGTTTGAGCGTTAAAGAAATCCTTTGCTTTAATTAAAATCAACGATCCGAGGATTAATCCAATAGCAGCATGTTTATAGAATTTCTTATCTACTAGTTTATCAAATGATTCGAGATAAATTGAAGATGCTTCTAACAAATTATTTTTTGATAATTCTTCAATAGCTTTGTTCCAATAATCTCTCCTCATCATTTTTCTTTTGGCTAATTCTTGTTTATCGATTTTAAGTTTTTTTGCGAGTTTATTGATCTCACTTCTAACTTTAGCAATCTCACCAATACCAATCTCGAATTCTAAAATTTCCTCCTCTTCCTTATATTCTTTACCTAATACGTCATAGAGAACGCGGATTTCTTCTTCGAATAATGGGAGATTTTCTAGATAAGACAGTGCTTCCTTAAGTTTTGGTTCATCTTGTAATTTTTCCATTTCTAAGATATATTCAATTAAAGTAACTGGAAAGGTTTCAGAAAATAATTTTCCTGAGCTAGAGAAGTCTTTTTTAATTTTATTAAAGAAGTTTGTCATTTCTGTGATTTTATTATTTTTAAAAAATAATAAGCAAACCACTGCTAAAGATACACCTGATAAATTGTATTTCTTTATTCTTTCCAACCTAATGATACTCTCATTATAGGCTTCAATTGCTTTTTCAAATTCTTGGTTTTTAACATAATTCAATGCATCTACTAAATAAGCTCTTTTCAGTCCTTTTCTCTGTTTTAATTCATTTTTTCTATCATGAAGTGCATCTTGAGATTTCTTTTTGATAATGGAAAGTTTTTCTTTTAAAATTTCTCCTCTAACCGTTTCCTCGGCCATTCTCGATTCAAGCGCACTTTTATATGCCTCCAATTTCTCAAGTTGCTTATTTAATTTTGATTTGTATTCAGGATTTTCAATTTTATCGATAATAGTTTGAGCAGAAGGGTAATCTTCATGGGTAATATAAATTTCAGCTATTTTTTTATATAATTTATTGAATGTAATCTTTTCTTTTTCTTTATCTAAATAAGCTGTAAAGATGGTATCTACTTTTTTTATAAGCTGAGTTGCTTTATTAATTCCAGTTTCATTTTCTTCACTTTCAACAATTCTTAAAGCTTCATTTTTAATAACTTTAATAAATAATCTACTAATTTTTCTGGATTCCTCATAAAGCATTAAATTCCTAAATATTTTATTGGACATTTCAAAGAATTTTTCATTATTCTCAAAGTTTTCTTCTTCTTTTGATTCCTTTAGTTTTTCGAAATACTTAGGAAAAATCCGAATTAAATATTCTTTTCCCATATCTTCTGATAAATCTGAGAAATTTTTGAAAAAACTATCAAATTGTTTCGCATCAATTAAAATATCTAATGACTTGGTTAAAATCTGATTTGCGATCTCTTCCTTTCCAATACTAGTAAGGAAAACAGACTGATTTCTTAAGATCTTTGCAGCGTTCAGGTATTCTTTTTTCTCCTTAAAGCTATCGGCTTCCTTTAATATTTGAGAATTTAATTCAGCAATGATATTAATTTCGGCATTAATAAATTCTTTTAGTATATCAACACCTTTTTGAACATTTTGTTCATATTCTTTTTTTCTAGATGCTTTTTCCCCCTCTTCTACTTTGATACTTAGATCAGTTAACTTTTGTTTTAATTTAAAGGAATCTAATTTATTAATTAAAGTCGAAGCCATTCCAAAATTTAATTCATCAAGTAGAAGTTTAATCATTTCTTCTAAATATTTATCCATATTACCTTTCTTTAATTTATAACTTTCCCATAGATTTTCTATCTCATCATACGCGTTTTTCGCTAAATAAACCTCTTTTTCTTGTATTTTTTTATCAAGTATTTTTATTAAAACCTCAATCTGCTTATTGGTAAATTTTTTTAAATTATCAAAAAGACCTTCTTGTTGATAAACATGAATACTATAATATAACTGATCTTTAGCAGCATCTAATTCTCCTTTTGAAACTAAGAAATTGGCGGCGTTAATAATTTTCTCGGTAATTTCTTCTAAAATTGGTAAAACCTGTTCATGAGGTAATCTTTCCAAAACTTTAAATGCTTTATCACATTTACAAGCCGAAATCCAAGAAGTTATCGCTAGTTCAAAACTCTTTTGAACTAACTCTTGATTATCTAATTCTATAGAAGCCCATTGACCCGCATTTTCATATAGAAGTGCAGCATCTTCATAATTTGTATTATTAAATAGCTTATTACCCTCTAATATCATCGCATCGTGATAAGAATGCCTAAATTCTTTATATTTTCTTTGATCAACATTTTCTAAAATTTTTGATGCTACAAGATAAAGCTCTCTCTGTGAAAAAGCGATCTGAGAAAAAAGATAGGCTGCCTGTTCGCTATGAATATAATACTCATCACTGTTATATATTTCTGAGATTGTGGCGGCCTTTCTCATTGCTTGAGCAGCATAAAAGTATTGTTCTTGCTTAAAATATATATTAGCTAATTGTATAAATATAGGAAATCGCATCCATGCATTTTCTATATTCAATGGAGTCTCACCCGAAATCATCGCAAGACAGAGACATTGAAGTGGTTGATGAAACAAATTCGGGGAAAGATTTACGAAAACTTCAAGTTCGGGATAATTTACCCAGATATTTTCTAATAATTCATTGATTGATATTGGGATAATCCCTGAAGGATCATAATATACGATTAAAGTGGGAATATTACGTTTAACAAATTTAATAATTGAATAATACATTTCAAAGAGTTCCATTTCTTCTTGTTCTAAGGGATTTAAAAAAAAGATGATCCCATCAACCATCGGAATCAATTCGTCGAAATCTGTAGAAATAATGTCTGTGATCACATCAACCTCTAAATCACAAACATTATCTAATGCGTTGATTTCTGCATACCACTCATTATAAGTTTCTTTAAATTCACCTGAATCTATAAATGCTCTCGCCACATATTCAAGCGTAGATGAAGGTTCTCCCAAAATCAAGATTTTAAACACGTAACGCATTAAAATTCACAAAAAATCATAGGATTATTGTTATCAAAATTTTTAAATTAAATCTAAAAATCATAAGATTATTATTATCAAATAATTTAGGGAATTTTTATATTTTTTTAAATGTTCTATAAATTATCACATCGTGAGCTGAGACACTGAGTTGGAACATGAATACATAGAAAGGAATTACAATATCTTACAAAATAAAATGATTGAAGAGATGGATTTAGCTCTTGATTTCGGAAAAAAATTAGTAGACTCAGAATTAGATGCGGGAATTTTTAACTTTGTGGTAAAGCCGATTATAAAATCATTTTATAGTTATTGGAGTGTCCATGATGCCAGAACTGGTACTTTAAAACAAATTGAAATTGCTTTAGATTGTGGAAAACAGCTATATAAAAATGGAGCTAGCCAAGAAGATTTTAATCGTGTGATTAACGAGAATTTTCCAAACTACTTCCAAAATGATCAAATCTATAGACAATGCAGGAAAACCCATAAAGAATTCAAAAGATTAAAAGAAGTTACAAAAGAGACCTTTATTACTCAAGTCAAGGAAGTAATAACCTTTCTGGGAATCAAAGAAAATGTAAGCGATTATAATGCATTAGTCAGAGCTGCTTTTAATTCAAAAGAAGAAGCATATAAATCGTTAATTATTCAATTAGATTTCAATGATAAATGTATAAAGATTGTAGAAAAACATCCCTCAATCCTGAAAATCCCGACAGGAAAAAATATTATAATTAATGTTCTAAGAAAAGGATTTATTAAAACAAAAGAATATTTAATAAATGGATTGGACGAGATTTATGGGATTTAATAGTTTCTTCCTTGTTTTAAGCTATTTTTAGAAATATGAATGGAGTTTAATTTGAATAGTTCTTCCGCACAGCAAAAAACGCATCTTTTACGGAAAGTTTTCTTAAATCTATTTATAAGTGCATTTATTATTATATGCTATTTCTATGTATCAGAGGTTTTCGGTTCAATTTCAGCCCCCTATCAAAAAAACTCCAAGTTTTTAGTTCAATTTGGATTCACTTTATTGCTTTTTACATTTTTTTCAGTATTAGCAGGTCCTTATCATGGTTTTATAGCCGGATTTATAGGAGAATATCTTTATCAATTAGCTTATTACAAATCGATTTATCTTGATTGGTGTTTATTAATCGCATTCTGGGGATTTTTATGTGGAATCTATAAATATAAACCACTAAAATATCAAGAAATAAAGAATGTGATTTATACTATTCTTCTTTTTGTTTTCAATTCACTAATTTTAATGTTATTACTTATATACATTCAAAAACAGTACTATTTAATTAATGAAAAGATACAATTCATCTTTTTAAATTATGGACTCACATTTTTCTTTCAATCTTTAATTACAATTATATTTTTAGTCCCAATTCTTTTAATTTTATATGATAAGGCCTTAGCTACACAGGAACGATATTGGTATTTTATGATATTAACACATCATCCCGTTTCGGCAAGTGATCATACTTTTTATTTAAAGTTTGGGAAGACTTATGTTTATTTCTGTTCTAGGTGTTCAGGTGTAATTATAGGAGGTATGATTGCAGCATTTTTTACACATTTAATAGAAAGGATTTATAACACAGAATTTAATCCCGAACTGGCTGTATTATTATGCATTATTTTACCAATACCCGGTTTGATCGATTGGGGCACTCAAAGAATGTTATTGCGAAAAAGTACAACTGAAACAAGACTTCTTACGGGATCAATAATTGGAAGCGCACTCCATCTTATGTCTTTTACAACGCCATATTATAACTTTATGTTATTCTTGTTGGTTTTATACTTTTCCATTCTATTCTTACTTATGTTTTTTGGACATCGTAAAGAAATGAAATTACAAAAAAAAGAATCTGAAGACCATTTTCCATCTAATAAGGAATATCAAATCAATAAAAAATTTTTTATTTACGATAAAAATGTCAAATATTATTTTCATTCATGGTTTGGAAAGTTCTGGCCAAGGTTTTAAAGGTCAATTATTTAAAAAAGTTCTGCCAGGAATTTTAACGCCTGATTTTAGAGCATATACCCCCAATATTTCTTATAAAGATTTATTAAGAGAAAGAATGGCACAACTATATAAAATCTTGAAGAAAAATAAGAAATGGATTTTGATCGGCTCGAGTCTTGGGGGTTTAATGGGAGCCTTATATACTTGTCAATTTCCAAACAAAGTATCTCTGTTAATTTTACTCGCTCCTGTTTTATCAACTCCATATCTAAATCCTATTAAATTTCAGCCTATTGATATTCCAGTCATAGTATTTCATGGTAGGAATGACCAAGTTGTTCCATTAAAATCATCCCGGTCTCGAGCAGAAAAGTTGTTTACTAATCTAACCTATAACGTAGTTGATGATGATCACATGCTACACTCCACCGTGTTAAAAATAAACTGGCCCCATTTGACAAGAATTTCAAACTCAATTTAAAGTTAAACTATATAGTATAAGATGTCCTTAAAAACTGGACTCCAACTAATTTTTAATTGAGTATTAGTAGATTTTAATTGAGAGAATGTGATCATATATTTCTCTAAAATCATAAAAAATAAAAAAAATAAAAAAAATCACTAATATAAGGGAAAAAATGTCAAAAAAAATTTATGTTTGCAGAAATTGTGGAAATACTTTCCCAGATGAGTTATCTCACCTTATTGAGAGTAAAACTCGGGTTTTCTGTGAACGGTGCGGAAGTCCATTTACCTTAGAGGGTATTAAATTTAAAGAACCCGAAATACAACGTAAAGAAAAAGAAAAAAAACCCCGGAAAACGTCTGAAGAAGAAACATCCCCCTTAGAGAGTATTATAAATGTATTAAATATTATCTCATGGATTCCAATACTTATTGTATCGATTGTACTGTTATTTATACCATTCCGTTTCCCTATGGGGATAGCGGGGATAATGATATCGCTTTATGATAAAAAATTCATTGCTAAAAGAGTAAAAGAGAAAAGATATGATCGGATTTTTGTGGATTCTATTGGCCTTGGAATTTTGGGTTGTATTATTTTTGGTACTGGCGCCATACTGGTACTTAAAGGAGTTTTTATTTTTATTTATGAAATAAGTAATTCACAAGATCAAACATTTTACGAATTTGGACTTAAAATCAAGACCTCGTTAAATAATTTTTCCGCTTTAGGTGCTATCATAATATTTCTCTTTGTAATCAATGCTTTCATTAACTTCAATATTTTTCCCGAATTTCCAACTGGAGTGTTTGTTGTATCCACTATATTTTTGATAAGTGCAATAATTGTAGATTTAAGATTAAGAAGTAAAATTAAAGAAAAAATTAAATTTTCTTTTGAATACGCTCTAATCTTGATTTTTTTTGGCATCATCGGATTATTTATGGGTGCGGCAGGTATTTTTATCTTGTTAAAAGGGGTAGTAATTCTTATTTTAGTATTTGGAAAGCCACCAGAAAGTAAAGAAATTGAGGTTGGCGAAGAATCACCAATTGAAGATAAAAGAGAATTTAAAGAGATTGAACAACCTGCATATAAAGAACGGGATAAAGAGCTATCTATTCCAACTAAAAAGATAGATAAAGAAGAGCTGGAAATTCCAACTTCAGAAGAAGTTCCTGCAAGCAAAATTCCTAAAGAAAAACCAATAGAAAAAGCAGAAGATATTGCATTTAAGGAACAAATTAGCAAAGAGAAAGAAAAACCTAGAATTGATGAAGAAATAGAGATGGAAACCAGACTTCATGAATCTCTTTTGCCAATCAAGGATGATAAAGATAAAAAACTTGTTAAACAATATTTTTCAAAAATATTTACGGTCCTGTCAAAGGATATAAGGAAACAAATCAAAGATTTAGACATTCCGAATAAAGAAAAAAAAGATTTATTACAAGAACTAGCATATCTCACAAAGGAAGAACAGATCAAATATATCGAGGCGATCGTCAATTTGTACTTAGAAAGATTACCAATTAAATTAATAGAACGTATTCGTTCTCTCCCAAATGTGAAACCTGAGCATTTAGTTATAATTGCTGAGCAGTTAAAGTTCATGGATTTTGATGAACAGGAAAGATATATCCAATTTTTAGAAAATAATGCTTAAATGTAAACGTATAGATACTAGCTGATAAAATGTCACTTGAAAGAAGAAGGGAAACTAAAAAGCCAGAGAAGGAAAAAATGCTAGAGGAAAGTACATTTAGGCAAGAAGATTTCACTCCTTTACCAGAGAAAGTAAAGAAAGATAAAAAAGAAGAGATAATTAAAGATTCAAAAAAACTAGTGATAGATGATGAATTAAGTGTAATTGAAAAAGATGTATTAGAAATCGCAAAAGATATTCTAAAGCTCAAACGTTATGATGCCGAATTTGTGGTCGAATCTGAAGCAGAAATACAAAAATATCCTATCATTGAAAAATTATATGCAAAATGTATAGCCAAACTCTCATATAATAAAGGTTATTCAAAAGATGATATTTTTCTTGCTATTAGAAGTCTGGAGGAAAAAAATTGGATTGTAACCAATGAGAGAAGAACTAAACTTGAAGTATTAAATAATAAAAAATTAACTAAAATTTTAGATTTTATTAAAGATAATCCTGGTATTCATGCCAGAGACGAAAAAGTTGAAAAAGTATTAAACATTACACGCACTCCATTTTTAAAACATGTTATGACATTAGAGAGATTTAAGTTGATAAGATCAAAAAAAATTGGGAAATCTCTTCACTATTTTCCCATTGAAATTGAAGAAGATGATGAATTAGATCAATTTAAAGTCATATTTTTAAATCCCTTAATCCCAAGAATATTAGAAGAATTTTTTAAGGATGATTTAGTTTCTATTTCTCAAATTGGCCAAAACCTCGATATCTATTCAGGTACAATTCAATACCATGTAAAGAAGTTAATTGATCTTAATTTAATAAAATCAGCAAAAAATCAATCTGGGAAAAAAATTCATTTGGTAAATATAGAATTAATTCAGCAATATAATAACATTTTTAAAGAACCTGATTTTTCTGAATTATTAAAAGGTCTATAATCCTATTTTAATGGTGCTCTTTATCTAATCATATAATTTAAGAAGAATTATGTCTGAAAATAATATATAAGAGAATTTATAACAATTTTACTTACAAATAAAAATCTTAATATTTTAATAATTAACTTCTTATCACAATATTGAATGATAATAGTAATTTAGTTTTAAAATTAATAATAAAATAAATTTGCCATCATCATATAAATCTAAAGTAATAGCTGTTGGATCTGATAGTTCTGTCAAAGAACTATTTTTTAAAAGTTGTGAGCATAAATTTAGTTCTTGTTGTGACACTTCGTACTGGACTATTGGGCTTTCTATTAAAATAATAGAATATTCAAATGAAGATGAAGATTCGATTGCTATAGCTTTATGGGATATAAATTCTGGTGAGAGATTTCAGTTTCTTTTTCCTAATTTTCTCAGAGGAGCTTCTGGTTGTTTATTATTTTTAGATTACTCAAAGGATCAATTAATCGAAGATCTGAATGATTGGTTAGATATCATAAGAGAAAATACAGATTATAATATTCCAATATTTGTAATTGGAAGTAGTAATGATTTGAAAAACAGAGTAAATTATAAAGAAATTCTTGACTTTATAGAAAACCATAATTTAGATGGATTTTATTTAATATCAACAGAAACCCGATCACGAGATACAATTATTTTAAATCAAATTTCAAGAAAAGTGCTTGAAAATCTTAAACTAAGACCTAATAGTTTTAGTATAGAAGATAATCTTAAAGCAGAAAGGCGATCCCAATTTCAAGAGTTTATTAGATACTTTTCATTTTGCCCTATCTGTGGAAAAGAGAATCATAAAAGCTACTTAAGTAAATTTTACTTTAACCAAAACACATATCCAAGATCGTTTAAAGAAAATTTGTTGCTATTAATGGAGAAATCGAAAAGATTTGATAAGATCTACGAAAATGAGATTAAAGTGGGAATTCCTTGTTGTTCCTGTTTTGAAAAGTTTTTTTCTAATTAATAGAAATATTTTTTAATTTTGGAAAATACCCCTTTTTCTTCAATAAGAAGCTGATATAGTACATTAAGTAATTATATGTAATAGTTTTTTATCGAGAGTTTTTGTTCTCTAGTAATTCTTTCAATTTATCCTTTTCTCGGCTGAATTTTTGAATGGTTTTAAGCCCTCCTTCAATTACACGTCTAGATTTTACGTCTAATGGATTTCCATCAAGCTTTAAAAAATATTGTTTTATTCCTTTTAGTTTCCATAATGAACCGGGAATTGTTCTAAATTTATTATGTCTTAAATCTAATTCTTGAAGATCTTGCAAATTAAAAAGAGAACTTGGAAGTGTATGTAATTTATTATTTCTTAAATCCAAAGTTTTAAGAGATTTCAGATTGCCAATAGACTCTGGTAGGGTCTCTATTTTGTTATTCACTATATATAGCCGTTGAAGTGATTTAAGATTTCCAAAAGACTCTGGTAGGGATTTTAATTGATTTTCCTCAAGAAATAGTTTTTCAAGCGATTTAAGATTATCAAATGATTCTGGAATTGCATATAACTCATTCCCCTCAAAAAATAATCTTTTTAATCGAGTGAGTTTAAGTAATGCGTCTGGGAATTTTTTGAACCGATTTTTACTTAAATCCAATGATCTTAATGATTTTAAATTTCCAAATGATTTTGGAAGTGTATCTAATAAATTTTCTCTTAATCGAAATACTTCTAGATTTTCAAAATTTCCAATGGAATTAGGAAGCTTTTTCAATTGATTATGACTAAAATCTAAAGTATGAAGTGATTTTAAGGAAAGAAGAGGATTAATTAGCGAATCTGCTATGTTTCTTAATCCATTACTGGCCAAAGAGAGAGTATGGAGAGCATTTAAATTTTTAAGAGAATCTGGAAGAGATTTTATGTTATTATTTTCAAGATTTAATAGATTTAATGATTTTAAATTAGTTATTGATTCAGGTAAATGGTCTAATATGTTTTTGTTTAAAAATAATTTTCTAAGTGAATTTAGTCTTTCAAAAGATTCAGGTAAATCATTTATCTGGTTATCACTCAACTCTAATAGTTCAATTGAATGAAAATTTCCAAAAAATTCTGGAAGTAAAGATATTTTGTTTGAATCCAATTTTAATTCTTGGAGAGAGTCAAGATTACCTATTGTTTTTGGTAATGTAGTTAAAGAATTCCATGATAAATTCAAATTTCGGAGAAGATGTAAATTTTCAATTGAGCCTGGAATTGATTTTAATGAATTGTATGATAAATATAATTCTTTTAGTTCTTTAAATTCAAATATTACTGTAGGGAATTTTTTCAATCTACAATTATACAACCATAATCCAGTAACATGACTATCTTTATTGATTTTGAATCCAAAGGCAGGTAAACCCCGTTCATCCAGAAACGGAATTTTTTTTCCAATAATTTTATTTAATTGCTTTAAAGCTTTAGCTTGCTCTGGTTCAATATCATAACTTTCATAAGTTTGGCTCAATGTGTTTTACTCTTTAGTATTTTCTTGGAATTCACAATTTGGATATTACAATAAATATGTTGATAATCAATTTTAATAGTTGTGATTATATGTCACTCTTATTCAATCTAAATTTTTATTTCTTAGGTTTTTAATTTTACCAATATTTTGATAATTTATTTAATCTAATAGAGATTTAACTTTTGGAAGGGATTTGATCATTACTTTAATAGCGGTATCAATTCCAGACTCCACATCAAGATGAATCTCATTAGTTTTAAGAAAATCATATTTAGAATTACCGGGTAAATCTGATACTGAGAGGAGTGATATGGTTTTTAAATTGTAAATCTTTCCTAATAGGAATAAAATAGATGTTTCCATATCGATTGCCCCAACATTAATGGATCTTAGGGAATTTATGAGATCATGTGTCTCACAAAATAGAGCATCGGTTGTCCATAAATCAGCCTCTTTGACTTTATTAGGAATTGAAGAACTAGCTTCGCTTACTAATAAATTTTTCAATTCTTCATGTGGTTTCGTTACAAACACTGTTTCATTTCCAGTTATTATTTGTTGAAATCTGGATAATGGATTTTGAATGGATTCTAATTGACTTAATAATTCACTATGCTTCAATATATATTGTGCTGAAGTACCATCTCCGCAATAGGCAAGTTTGGGAATAATTATATCTCCAATTTGTATACTACTTGAAGAATTTTCAATACCGCCACAAAAATCAGTTCTTATAACGATTTTAGTTTTACATCGTTTTAAACTCTCCATGGCAATAGCACAATTTGGACACCCCACTAAAGATCGAATTATACTTACTTTCACTTCATTTAATAGTCCATTATAAACCCTGCCATATACTCGTTTATTTTGCAATTTATTAACAATTTTTCTCATCACCATTTTAACTGCTGGCATAATTACGATTTCATTTACATTTGATGGACTCGTCTCTAAGAATATTCTAACTATTTTCTCATCTACACTAATGAATTTTAAACCCAAATTCAATAACTCATTTTTTAGTTTATCAATCATTTCCAATCAAAAAATTATAGTTTTTACAACTTAAATTAATTTTCTAAAAGAATAGTTAATTTATTCCAGTTTAATTTACTTCTTTTGCTTAAATTAGTCATTATCCTATTTAAAATTTTAAGGAAATATTATTATAATTTATAAGTCGTGCAGTAATTAAATAGAAACTTATATTTTTTAATGAATATATTAATTTACGTTTGATTAATAAAATAATTTGTACTTATAAAATACAGAGATTATTAGCGTTTATATTGGTAAACTGTAATGAACAATCGATTCATTGTGGATAAAAAAATTACAAATGAGTTTGTCGAAACTTATACAAAAACAACCTATAGGATAATAGGCAAAGAAAGACATTCCGCAATTAAACCTTGCCACTGGTTAGAACAAAAATTGATGACGGGGAGGAACAATCGCAATTGTTATAAAGGTGTGTTTGGAATACAGAGCCATCGTTGCTTACAAAATTCACCATCTCTTCCTTTTTGCACTCATCAATGTGTTTTTTGTTGGAGAGATATAGAGAAAGAGGGGATTGGAAATGAATTTTTGGTTGAACCAGATGAACCTGCATATTTAGTAGAAGAAATGATTCGTCATCAACAAGATATTATAAAGAATCACTTACCTCTAAGAAGATATCTTGATAATTATGAGATTATGAACGACGTACTTTATTTTATGTTAACTAATAAAGGAAACAACAGTATAAATTCTATTTCTAATAATGTTCATGTGAGTAAAAATAAAATAGAACGAGCTATGACATTATTGAAGAATCAAAAATTTATAATTCCAATTGATAGTTCATTAAACATTTTTAGGATTGATGAAGATATAAGCTGTTGCATTGATTCAAGAGAAGAAATAGAGGATTTGATTAATCGAGAGCTAACTACACCAGATGAGATCATGCAAGCCCATGGTGAAGCTTTACATCCTAACCATGCAGCAATATCTTTGGATGGTGAACCAATGTTATATCCTAACATGTCAGATTTTG
Organism: Promethearchaeota archaeon; assembly: GCA_019058445.1. GTDB lineage: Archaea > Asgardarchaeota > Lokiarchaeia > Sigyniarchaeales > SOKP01 > LW40-45. The sequence goes on from JAHPZA010000010.1 coordinate 645,602, forward strand.
TGAATGAGTTCAAGAAAAGGAATATGACAACCTTTATCGTAACTAATGGTACTTTACCAGAAGCAATAAATAAGTTAGTATCTTTACCAAATCAATTGTATCTGACTTTACCTGCTCCAAATGAAAAAATATATAAAAAGACATGTCATCCAACTATTAAAAATGGTTGGAAAAAAATAATGGAATCATTAGAGATGATTAGTTCATTAGATTGCAGAACCTTAGTAAGATTAACAGCAGTTAAAAACCTAAATGTAAGCGAGAAAATAATTAAAGAGTATATAAAAATTATAGAACAGGTTAATCCTAATTTTTTTGAAATTAAAGGATTTACATTACAGGCTAAAGCACTTTCAATCAAAGAACGATTAAAGAGCGATAAGCCCCTCCAATACTTTTTTCCAGAATATGAGTATTTGAAAAAAATTGCCCTTATATTTGAAGAGTTAAGTAATTTTCCTTTAATTTATATAAATGAACCGAGTAGAGATTTTTTATTTGCAGTAAATTGGGAGAAAGAAAAGGATCCAAAAATTGTAGCACCCTAGAAAATAAATTTCCATCTTGACTACTAAATTTTAAAGATAATATCGAGAGCTATTTAGGATAAATTCATAAGATTAAGATATGATTAAATACTTTATAGGTCAATCATGTTTGTAGTCTGCTTCGATCTTGAAGGAGTTTTTACCCCAGAAATATGGATTACTGTAGCAGAAGCAACGGGAATAGATGAACTAAAAATCACGACTAGAGAAGAACCTAATTACGATAAACTTATGAAGAAAAGGATAGAATTACTTAGATTAAATAAGATTAATCTTAAAGACATTCAGACTATCATATCAAAAATGGAATTATTACCTGGTGCTGAAGAATTTATGGGTTGGATTCGCTCAGTGGCTCAAGTTGCAGTAATTACAGACAATTATAAGGAATTTTTAATGCCATTGTTAAAGAAACTGGGATTTCCCCTTTGTTTTCATCATCAACTTGAAGTGGATGAAAATGGCATGATATCAAATTATCACTTAACAACGAAAGATATGAAAAAAAAGGCTGTACAGTTTTTTAGAGACATGAATTATAAAGTTATTGCCGTAGGTGATTCTTACAACGATATTGATATGTTAAAGGAAGCTGAACATGGGATATTATTTAAACCGCCACAAAATGTCATAGATGAATTTCCAGAGTTTCCTGTTGTAAATAATTATTCTGATTTTAAAGTGATCTTATCAAATCATCTAAGAATTTCTTAGAAATTTTTATGAATTTAATAAGAGATGAATAAATTCTTCGCCATTTTGAATTAATCCATATTCACCTTCTTTTCCAGTCTGTTCAGAATATTTACGAGTTGCTTTTGCACTTGCCTCACTCTGCGGATTATAAATTGCAAATGGTACTGGATCGCTTGAGTGAGTACGAATTTTACAGGGAGTAGGATGGTCTGGTAAAACGGCAATTACAAGTTCATTATTAAATTTTTTTTCTGCTTGAATAAATGATTTTACAATATATCGATCGAAATCATTTAAAGCTGCCAATTTCTTATTGGGATCCCCAGTATGGCTCATTTCATCGACAGCTTCTATATGCAAATAAATAAAATCCTTGTTTTTTAAAGATTTTAACGCAGCTTTTACTTTACCCCGATAATTTGTATCAGGTAGACCTGTAGCACCTTTAACATGAATGGGTTCCAATCCAGCAGCAATACCAATTCCGAATATTAAATCGACAGCAGAAATTACTGATCCATTTAAACCATATTTCTCATAAAATGGTACAATACTAGGTCTCTTACCACATCCCCATGGCCAAATGTGGGTAGCCATTCGTTTCCCAGCTTTAGCACGTTTTTTGTTTATGTTATGCTTAATTAATAATTTATGGCTTTTTTCAATAAGATCATTAATATAATCTGCTGTTATTTTAGCCTTTTCCTCACTTCGTTCCTTAGGTTTTGCTAGGAAATCTTTGTATGGTTTATCAAGTTGATCGTGTGGTGGAGTCAGATTAAGATTTTCTGAATATCTATTCCCATCAAGACGTAAAATATGCCGATATTGTACTCCTGGAAAAAAATCCACGCCATCATCTCTCAATTGGGATTGGAGATATAAAATTAAAGGTGTAGATTCTTTGGTGGTGATATGACCTGAGGAGTAATCTTTAATTAATCCCTCCTCAATATTAATTATATTACACCTAAATGCAATATCAGTTTTACTTAAGGGCACTCCAGCGCTCAATGCTTCCAAAGGACCACGCCCAGTTAGATCTTTTTCAGGTCGATATCCCATTACACTCATATTAGCAACTTCACTCCCCGGATGCATCCCCTCAGGAATAGTTTTTAGCATTCCCATCTGTCCATGACTGGCAATCCAATCCATGGCTGGAGTTTCAGCCAATTCGAAAATTGTTTTATTTCCTAAATGTTCAATTGGCCAATCTGCTGCTCCATCGCATATTAAAATGACATATTTCATTTGCTCAATATGTTGAAATTATAGTTCTTATTATAAACTATCTTTTTCTAACTTTTAAAATTTAAAATTATGTTGCAATTAAGAGGTCGATTCAAGTAATGAAATTTAAATCAAACTAGCTGATATAATTTGCTTTAATTTTCCTAAATTCGTCTTTTTTAAAGCTGAAAACTCTAAATAAGGGACTTCAATTCCATAATCTTCCTGAAATTTTTCTATGTGAATCAAATTCAAACCATATTCTCTTGCGCACTCTACAAACAGATTAACTATACGCTTTTTATCAAAATTTGAAACTTTATCGATTTTATTAATAATAACTAAAATTGGGATTTCAAACTCCTTTAAGAATTTGATTAATTCAAAACTTAATGGAATAGTTTCAGTATTCTGAATGAAATATTTACTAATTTCATCTTCTATTCTTAAAATGTTAATAATTACTAGGCCAAAGAAATATTGTGTATAGTTTTTCTCGATATGGATCACTATCTGTTTCTTAATATGTTCTTCCCTTCTACGACTCGAATGACGCATATAACCGAATCCTGGGAGATCTACAATCTTATATGGCAATCCTTTTTGTATAATTGGATTAATTAGTAAAGTACTCCCTGGGGTTTTTCCCGTTTTACCTTTAAATTGTTTAGTACTAGGTAATAATAATCTTGTAATAGAGCTTTTACCTACATTTGAATTTCCAATAATTAAAAGGGAAGGTTTTTCTGTCATTTTATTTAAAGTGTATTTTTTAATATAAAGAGGGGTGGAACAGAACAATCAAACAATATTAGATATCCGAAAAATCATCTTTCAGAAAATCAGAAAACATTTTCTTCTTTTCTTCTTCTTTGATTATTGGTCTGGTACTTATAGGTTCTCCCGTTTGTTCTAAAAGTTCTCTTAGTGTTTCGACATTTATGTTTATTTTAAATTTACCTCCACTCATATAGCGGATAATTTTTTTATCATTTAGAGTTAATCGAAGTATATATCCTAAACCAAAGTAAAATTGATGTTCTGGAATTGGATCGATGGGACTCTTACTAGTGACTTCTTTTAACACATCATATAATAATGCTTTAGTAGCAATGTGATCTTCTACATTAAACACTAAATAATATAGAGCATGATACCATATCTTATCCCGTTTAGATTTTACATATTCTAAGAATTTCTCAGGAGTAATAATTTCTTTTTCTTCTTTCTCCTTTTTTTTTAGTAATTCTTGTTTAATTCTTTCCTCTAATTCATGGGAAATACCAGGGGTTTTAATAGTCTTATCAGATATATCAGATGTGTCGGAAGGTGTTAATATTTCTTCTTGTTTTACCGTCTCAATCGCATCTTTCATATCTTTTAATTCATCAAAATCAATTTGTTCTATATCTGAAAAATCAGTAATCATTGCTTCTTTCTGTTCGATATATTCCGTTTCTTCTGAATGTTTGGTTTCAATTTCAATACTTTCAAGGTCGGTTGTAGGAATTTCTTCGATACGCTCTTTTTCTGGGGTTATGGATTCCTGTTCTCTAACTTGCGCGATAGCTTCTTGCATGTCTTTAAGTTCTTCCATATCTAAATCATCCAAGTCTGAAAAGTCTGATTCCAAATATTCCATATCTTTCAAATATTCTTGTAAATCGTCTCCAAATTCCTCTTCTTTTTCTTCTTCTTTTTCCTCATCTTGATTTTGATTCATCTACTCTTCTCAAAAATAAATCTTTGTAAGTTTTTTTAATTCTATTAATAATAATAAAGTTATTTTAGTTCTATAAATATTAAGATTCAAACTAATAAAATTAATTTGGGTATAAATCCATTTTAGTATGGAGAAAAATGATATATAATTGCAATAAGAAATGAAACAAAAAAATGAGTATTTTTAAGCTAAAAATTGTCGTTCTGGGTATGGTTGGAGTAGGTAAAACAGATATAATTCGAAGATTTCTTAGACAAGACCTTATAACAGATTATAAATTAACAGTTGGAATTGATATTTTTACTAAATATCTCGCATATGAGGAAGGAAAAATTGCGTTAATTTCTATTTGGGATATCGCGGGCCAATCACGATTTGAGGATATCCGAAAGACTTTTTATAACAACGCAGATGGTGCAATGATCATTTTTAATCTTTATAATATGCCTAGTTTTGCCAAGGCTAAACAGTTAGTTGATGAAATTAGAGATTTTATTTGAGATGAAATTCTTTTTGTTCTAATGGGTAATAGGATTCATTCAGTTAATCAAAATGCTGATATAATTGATAGATCTACAATCCTTGATTTTACTTACAATGAAGATGGTTTGTATATAGAAGTATCTCCAAATTCAGATAATAATATAGACTTAGCATTTAAAGAATTAACTAGAAAAATTATAAATTCTTCAAGATAATAACTTGGCAAGGTTTTTTGATTTATAAAATAAATTTCTGAATGAAGTTTTAAAATCTCAAACTATAAATCCTAAATGAATAGTAGGGACATAAGATTTTTAGATAAAAGAGATTATTTACATCTGTTTTAAAATAGATATTTAACTAATATTTTTAATATACATACGATTATTCAGATATATTTTTTTAAAACTTCGATTACAACTTTCATAGGAGTTATATTTTCAGATTCCATTCTTCTTAACGCTTCTTCTTTTGTTATCATCTTCTCTCTTATCATATTACTTAATATTTCATCTTTTTCCGTAAATCCAATACTTTTCTTATAGAGATAATTTTTTAATACGCTTATAAGACAATCAAAACGCCAAGGAGATGTGCTGAAATCTGAAACTTTCCAATTTAATTTTTTTTTTATTGTAGATAATACTTTTTGTTCATTCCATTCAATATAACGATAAAGTCTCAAAGTTATTTGATTGGGATAAAAGAAATCTCGAATTTTGTTGGAATGAAAACAATAGAAGTATTCTTTCAAATATATTAAAGAAATGGTTGCATTTAAGAAGTAAAGAGGATTTTTTAAAAGCTCGTACACATAACCAAATAGGAATGAAAATATCTTACTCTTTCTAATGATTTTTATACTACCAAAGGGATTACTAAAAAATAATTTTTTTTTGAAGCGGGAGGATTCTACTGGATTTCCAGCACCTATCACAATGAGTGGAATCTTCTCTTTTTTTGCTAATTTTAGTAACCCTCGAAAAATGCCAAGTCTACATCCACAGCATATCATAGGAATCATTGCAGCTGAGGGGTTACGCATCCACGATTTAATATTATGCCTAATACAATTCCTCAAAAAATTATGCTTTTCAATAATCAATTTAACATTTAAAATATCAGTCATTTTCTTCATATTGCTTTTTGCTTCTTTAGGAATAAAGCCATTATCAGCAGAATATGCAAGTATTTTCATATTAAACTTTTTTACAAGATAATATAACGCATATGAACTGTCTCTCCCTCCACTTATCCCAACTAAACAATCATATTTATTATTTTCATTTCGAATAGAATCAAATATTTTCTCCAATTTTTTTTTTCCCTTATATTTTGCCTTCCTATAACTTAAGCAGTAATTGCAAACTCCATCTTGATCATACTCTATTCCAGGATAATTTGCTGGTAATAGACATTTAGTACATTTTTTTAAGGATATCTGGTTTATCATTTTTTTAAAAATTTTAATTGTTGGGAATTATAATATAATGCTACTATATTAAAACAGAAATAACTAATAAAGAAGATTATTATTACCATACTTTAAAGAAAGCTAATTATAGTTAATTATAATGAATATATATATTAAAATTCAACAATTAGATTATGTTTGCCAATTTTATGATATTTTATTAATTTCATAAATATTCTTTTACTAAGCCTGATGAATAATTAGAGATGCATTATGCTATATGCACCAACTAAAACACAATTATTTAAAGGAAAAGAGAAATAAAAAATGATATAGAATTATCGATATATCCTTAAAATCAAAATAAGAATTTAGATATACTAATATATAATAAAAAAATAAGAACTATGTTCTTTTATAGATAAATCGCTCCCATGATTTGGTTGAGGCCATTTCTTCGGGCATTCCTTTGCGTTTTCTTATATCTAAAATTACTTTTTCTTCTAATGAGGGAGGCACTTTCTCAAAACCTTTAAATTCATATCCGAAAAAGGCTCTTCCCTGTGTAGAACTTCGAATTTCATCGGCAATTCCAATTATTTCAGCAGCGGGAATCTGACCTTGAACTCTCACGTACTCTCCTTCGGGTATAACGTTATTAATTCGTCCACGATGTTTATTAATTATTGCATTCACCCCTCCTTCTGTTCCCTCAGGTGTTTTCACATCTATTTTTTGAATTGGCTCAAATATATGAGGCTCAGCATTAAGCATCGCTAAGGAGAGCGCTGAATAACTCATGGATGCTGTCTGAGCGAATTGGGTATGGCGAGGGTCTTCGTGAATTACGAGATCTGTGAAAACTGCCTTAATTCCAAGCGCGGGCTCTTTAGCTAATATACATTCTTCAATCCAATTCCTAAATGAACTGATAAGGTCATTTCTTATTCTATCAAAGCGCTGTAGTCCTGAGGCTCCATTAACTAAAAGATTTCCTTTATATACGTCTACAATTCGTCTTGCCTCCTTAGTTTCCCATCCAGCTTCTTCTCTTAGAATTTGTGCTCGCTCTTTTTTTCTTGGTCGGCTAAAGTTCTAAGAGTATATTCAAATATTGATTATATAATTTATACAGATATAATTGACCCGAATACTCCAATCTCTTGGATATTATTAAGGATATCCTATTATAGAATCACTTACACATTTATTACTGCTGCTATATTTTTGTCTTATCTACTTAAAGCAGAAATCTTTGAAAATAAAAATAGTAAAGTCAATCTATTTATAATTTTGGGATTTACAATATTTAATTTGATTTTTTCTATTCTTGTTTTTAAGAAAGGAAATATGTTATTTGATGTATTAATTTTCTTATTTGTATTCATTTTTATGAACATTGTTTATATCCCTTTTCTAAAAAACGCATTAAAAGCTTATAAAGCTACATATCATCCCGGTTTTAGAAAATCTTTTTTATTTTTGTCACTAATGTCCGTTTCTTATATTTTGGTATTACTTTGCTTGTTATTAGATCGTATTTATATTTTTTTTAGACACTACGGATTTACTATTTTTTATTTTTTTACATGGATATTTGTAATAATAGGCATCTTTAGTACATATTTTGGCTATCTCAAATTAGATACAAAATAGAAATGAATTTTTCCATGAAAAAATAAGAATTATGGTAATCCTTCCAGATTTGTATAATTTCAAGAAGAAATACTTAATGAATTTTTGGAGTGTAAACTATAGGATTTAATAATTTGGATATTATTTAAGGATTACATTTATTCTCCAAATTATTACCTTCTAATTGCAAGTTCCTCAAAAGAAGGCAAGGCACCTACTAATGATCCACCAACCCAAGTAATTATCTTTCTCTTTTTAGGAGCAATCACTCTTATATTAGTTGTGTCTGGTACTAGCTTTTTAAGGTCTCTCGATAATCTTTCTTTTAATCCTTGAAAGAGTGTATTCCCTCCAGATAAAACAATATTATTGAAAAGTTCCTTACGATAATGAATATCACTCTGATATATTGCTTCATATAATGCTTCATGTAAAGGGGGCAATTCCTTTCCCATTATAGAAGGATTGAATAAACATTCAGGGGCAGTAAATCTTTCAGTGCCAATAATTATTTTATTACCATCCGGTGTAATATGTTCTTTTTGAATTTTTAAAATGTCTTCAGTAAGTTTCATTTCCTCTTCAAAATCTTGCGAGATATAACAATACCCTTCTTTTATTTCGATTAATATCTTTCTCTCCTTTGGTGTTATAAGTGGATATCCTGCTTGTCGCATAAGTTTTTGTAAAAATTTCGTTATATCCTGACCAGCAAGCTCAAGTGTTTGAATCGCTTGATTATTAACATAGTTCTCAGAAATAGGTACAATATTAGTAATACCTTCTCCGCTATTTATGACACATCCCGTGGTTCTCCCTGTAGCATATAATGATAATACAGCTTGGGTTGCGATATAGACTGATGGTACGTTGAATTTTTCAAACATTATCTCCATCATTTTATTCTTATTTTCTTTAGTGTTTAGTGCTGTATTAGTTAGGATCACGGAGTATTTTGAAGGATTAATTTTAAGTACTTTGTAAAAGCAATATTCCCAAAACCTTTCTATTGCATCCCAATCTTTAATAATGCCTCTTTCTATTGGTGAAATTCCTTCTAAAAGTCCTTTTTCATATATGGGTTTTGAGGGAGATTTACTCTTTATCAAAGTTTCCTGTGAGTGACTTGGCTTAATTTTAATTGGACTGCGTGGTAATGTTTGAATTATCGCACGTGGTTGATCTTCTCCTGCAAATCCAATTTTAGAAAAAAGCGTTCCATTATCTATTACGATTGTAGTTTTTGGATTTGAACTCAATTTTATTGCCTCTTTTTCAAATAATAAAAGTACTGATAATTTAGTAAAATAATTTATATATAAAGATAATTGTAAAAACCTTATTTAACTAAAATGTTTAGAAATAATAGCTATAATTAATTATCTCTTATTGTTGGTTTAAATTAGAAAATAGGTAAAGAGATTCAAGGAATTTATTAATTTTACTCTCTCTATCATCGATTTCTTTATTTAAACATGACTTTAAAAAAGGAGGAACATTTAGTCAATTGAAAAACTTGAGAATTTTCTGGATATTCGATAACTCCTAATTGTTCTAATCTTTTAAGATATAAATCAGCATCATTTATAGATAAATTAAAATCATGAAATAAATCGATTTTTCTAAATTTTCTTGAATCATTGTATCGTAGAAGTATATCTAAATCATTTCTGAAATTCTGAAAATTAGATTTATCAATAACAAAAATACTTTGCCTTAATAACTTTAGAAATGTCTCGACAAAAATGTCGTAGGTTTTTAAAAAAAATCTGTGGTAATTGATGTAGTATAAATCATTGAATTGAATTTAGTTAGATACTAACTCTCTAAGAATTCCTTAATTGCCCCTAACTTATGTTGTAAATATTAGGAATCAATTAAATCAATTTTATGAAGGAAAGTTGCCACACAACAATCACTCAAATTTAAAGTATTTAAGATCTTTATGAAATCTTCGAAAAACATGAATATATCCTTCAAATAACTATTAAAATCCACGACAGAGATAATCAATTAAGCATCACTGAAGATTTCTTTATCTTTATTGAACCAATCTTGGTTTTCATGTCCCGCTAAATCAAAAACACCAAATTTTAAATCAATTAGGGAATACAATCTCGAATTTATACCTCTTGTAGGTTTGGGGGAGTTTCTAATAACTGTAAAGAATTTGCTATATCAAAAAACACATTTTTCAGTATAGTTTTCTCTGAATCAGATGGCCCTGCAAAAATTAATTTATTACCCACACCCATTATTTCTCTTTTTCTCCTATTTCTTTTCAATAATTTATGAAATTTATTATTCAAAAGTGTTTTGACATAATAATAAATATAAAAACTTTTTCTTATTAATAGATGGATTATTCATTATACTATGTTGGGATAATCTATGAAGGGATTATTATTATTATCGCCTTTCCGATTCTTATAAAAAGTCTAATTAACTATATAAAATTTCGTAATAAACTCTCATTATTGTTATTTTTAATCCTCTTAAATTTTGGTATATCAATAATTTTTTCCTGGCTTTCTAAAATAATTAGTTTTTATTGGAGGATTGATTATATTGAACAAGCAAATACACCAGCTCCTAAAACACCAATATCTTGGATACTGTTACGAATAGCTTATTTTAGATTTACTTATATTTTTATCACAATTGCCATATATTTATCTTATATTTTTAGAATCAAATTCTTTGATATTGAATATAAACAAATTCAAAAAGTTGCACTTACAATATTTGCATTATTTAATATTCTCTTTTCCCTATTTTTTTTTGACAAGACAAATAAAATCTTAGATGTATTATTATTTCTATTTGTGTTTGTCTTAATGAGTATAGTGTTTGTACCCTTCATGAGACAATCCATAAGAGCTTATAAATCCACAAAAATTTATCAATTTAGAAAATCGTTCCTATCTTTAACAATAATGTCTATATCTTACATTTTTGTTCTATTATGTTTATTAATAGATCGGATTTATATTTTTTTAGGGTATCAAGGATTCACAGTTTTTTATTTTATGAGTTGGATATTCGTTCTAATTGGAATTTTCGGTAATTACTTCGGTTATTTAACATTTAAGAATGAATAATCAGAAGTATTTAAACATAAAGATTAAAAGTTTTAAAAAACCAAAAGTAAATTTAAATATAAGTTCTTTAATTAATGGTATAAAAGAATTTTAATTAGCAGTTAGCTGCTCATTTCATTTTGTAATAAATTTTTGGACAAAAATAAGAGATTTTCACTCTAACTATTCTTTAAATGAAATAAGTAGGCATAGAATCGCAGATGAGTATTGATGAAGATTTAAGGATATTTTTTGATAATGCAATTGATTATATTATAATATACGATTTAAATGGTAATATAGTAGATATTAATAAATCCTTGTTGAAAGCTTTAGGATATAAAAATAAAGAAAAGTTTACTAAGCGAAACATAAATCAAATTATATCACTCCCTCCTTACTATCAAAACAATCACAATTCTTCTGATTTTCTAAAATCTTTAAATAACTCTTCGGAAAGGAGAGAATATTACTTAAATGGAAAAAAAAATAGAAAAATTCCGGTTAGGGGATACAATATTTATTTCAGTAATAAAAATTTAGAAATCTTTCTGAATGTTTCTAATGATATCACTGAAATAAAAAATCTTCATGATGAATTAAAAGAATCCAAGCAAAAAATCGAAATATTATCAAGCAAGGTTCCAGAAATACACCTTTGGTCATTATCTCAAAAGAAAAATCATTTAGAAATGATTCAAAAGAGTGGAAAAATATTAAGAGATACAGAAAAAAAGTATATAGAGATTTTGGAAAATATTAAAGAAGGGTATTTCGAATTAGATCATGAGGGTAAATTAATTTTTTTTAATAATTCTTTATCTGATATCTTAGGTTTCCCATCTGAAGAATTATTAGGAAGTAATGTAAAAAATTTACTTAATACACCTAATTTAGAATCTTTTAAATCATTAGTCCAGGATAATGTTGATAAGGAATTAATCGAATTTCAATTTCAAAAAAAAAATGGTCAGAACATTTATATCGAAACGTCTCTTTCTTCCAAACTTAACTCTAAGGGTGAAACTATAGGATATTTTGGAATTCTTCGAGAAGTAACAGAGAGAAAGTTTGCAGAACTCCTTAAAGAAAAGTTTAGAGAACAACTAGAGAGAGAAGTAGAGCTGAGGACTCAAGACTTAAAAGAATCTTTAGACCAACAAAAATTATATATGAATGAAATTTTAAAAGCCTCACAATTTAAATCAGAATTTATGTCAACAATGTCTCATGAATTAAGAACTCCATTGAATTCTATAATAGGATTTATAGATTTACTTTTAGAAGAAAATTATGGTAAAATTAATAATGATCAGCTCACTTTTCTAACAGATATAAAAGCATCTTCAATACATCTATTAGAGTTGATCAATCATTTATTAGATATTTCAAAGATAGAAGCAGGTGAAATTAAACTTAATTTGAAGAAAGTACCATTAAAGTTATTGTTAGATCAATTAAACTCGATAATAAAACCATTAATTGCTGAAAAAAAGTTATATTTTAAAATGAACGATTTTAATTCTAATTTAGAGATCAATGTAGATCCGTTAAGATTTAAAGAAATTCTGTATAACTTGATTAGCAATGCTATTAAATTCACTAAAAAAGGGGGTATTAGATTAAACATCATGGAAACTGAGGATAATTACAGATTTGAAATAATGGACACAGGTATTGGGATAGCTAGGAAAGATTTTGATTTAGTGTTTAAAGAATTTAAAAGAATTGATGATCCTTATGTAAAAATAATACCAGGAACAGGTTTAGGTTTGCCACTTACAAAAAAATTAGTAAATCTTCATGGGGGAAATTTAAAATTCACAAGTAAGTATGGAAAAGGATCAAATTTCATAGTGACACTCCCTAAAATATGACATTTTAAAAAATATTGTTTCTAACTCTTATTGTTATTTTCTAATAATATTTAATTTTGGTATTTTTTGCCCTTTTCCCATCTAGCAGAACAATTCTATTTTCTAAATTATAAACTTCAATATCTAATATTACATTATTAATTTCGGAGCAATCTGTTAATTTCAAAGGTGTTTTTTTAAAATTCTTTGTAATAAGTTCAAAGGAATTATAGGTTATTATTGCACAAAAGAGGTCATGAAATTGCCATGCTAGTGGAATTATCATTGAATACATGAAAAATTAAATCTATATAAATTTCAAGATATTTTTGAAAAATTACATTGATTTTATAGAATTTGCCCGGAAAATCTGTCATAAGAGTTTTAATTTATAAATTTTATACAGAAAATAGAATAGATTTTTTCCTTATTAAAATTATTATATAAAAAATTAACTTCTTTGATAATATTTAATAAAATAACTAAAAGATATTATAAGAAAAATAAAGACTTTCAAAAAGCTTTCCACTTTTCATATTTTTCCTTCAGTTGATAGATTTCCTTCACTAATTTTTCATTTTCTAATCGGAGATTTTCAATTTCCATCATCAAGGTATTGATTATAATTGCTGCTTGATCTTTTGAAAACAGATCCTCATCAGTTAAAATATGAACATCAACACCTCTAACCTCAAGATTTTTATCTAAATACAAAGTAGTTAAAATATTCTTCAGTTGCCCGTGAAGAAAAATATGAGAAAAAGGAAACCGAGAATGTTTTTTTAAGACTTCTTTATCTAATTTTATTTCATGGAAAATATCGCAGATACTACAATAATACTGTCTTCTTACAAAACTACCAATTTCATGTTTATTCATATTCTATAAAAAACTAATCGAAATGATTATAATATTCCAGATATTTTCATCATTATATCAGCAATGGTATAAAAAATCTTTTCCACATTCTCTCCAGTTTTAGAAGAACATTCGATAAAGTTATTCAATCCACGCTCTTTACCGTATTCTGCTGCATATTCTGCATCAATTACTCTTTTTCCTTCTAATTCCAGATCGCTCTTACCACCAACTAATATAATCGGAAAATTATAATCTTCTTCATCTGGTGCGGTTTTTAAAATGTTTAACCATTCATCTAAATTTTTTAAAGTAGTGAAACGTGAGATATCATACATAAATATTCCTCCTGAAGCGCCTATTACATAATTAGGTAACAGAGATTTAAATTGGTGTTCTCCCGCGAAATCCCAAATCTGTAAATTAACAGAAATTCCTTCAATTTCTACATTTTTAGTATAAAAATCAACTCCAATTGTCATGGAATAGTTTTCGCTATATTGGCCTGTGACATAACGGTTGACTAATGTTGTTTTTCCAACACCCCCATCCCCAAAAATACACATTTTATACCGTGCAAAACTCATTTTACTAGTCCTTTCATATTTTAATTGTGATTATTAAATGCATCCTTGAAATATATATTATGCAATTATAATAGTATAGATAAATAAAAATAATTGGTATTTGCAATATAAATTAAGGATAAATACTTTTTATCCCTTATTTTTTATTTCATATTTTTATAGGATTTATGTTTCTTTCTGGATCTATTGATTTGTTATGAAACAATGATTTAAATTAAAAAATGGGAATTCTTTTCTTAAATATCATAATTTATCAAGATTTCCCTTAGCTTTAATGATTTATCATAAAATTCCATTGCAAAAGCATCATCTCCCATAGATATGCAAAGATCTGCAATTCATCTTCATTTTCCAAGATAAAGAGTAATTCCTGACCAGAAGTGTCAAACACGCCTAATTCTAAATCCATCCATTTATACACTGAAGATAAGATCCCTCTTGTTGGAACAAGAGGAAACAAAATCAAATTTTTAGGATCCTTTCCCTCGAAAATCACCTGCATGATGCTTGTTTTACCCACACCTGCTCTTCCAATAAATAATATCTTCTTTACCATAATATATCCACAAAATAAGATCCTTATCTGTAAATGTAAAACCTAATTCGATATCTTCATTTGATAATAATTGACTTCAAAAATATAAAATATTCATGTATATAAATTTCTGCTAAATCATATAATTATAAAATTTAAAAGAAAAAGGAATAGAAATAGTATAAAACCATCAATAATAGAGGTTAACTCTTGATTATTTAATTTTATATCTTTTTAGATAAAGTTTAAAAAACCTAATTTGAAATATTTAAAATATTCTTTACTATTTCTCTAAATTCAGCAACTTTAATTGGTTTTGATATATAATCATTAAAACCCGCTGCTAAAATTCTTTCTTTATCTCCCTTCATTGCAAATGAAGTAACAGCAATGATCGGAATTTCTTTAAATTTATTAATTTTTCGAAGTTCTGTACAGATATCAATACCACTAATTTCTGGTAATTGAATATCTAAGATTACTAGATCGGGTTTTCCAGATTTAATTAATTCTAAGCCAGTATCACCTCGAGTTTCAGAAAAAATTTCTACTTCTGGGATTAATTTCAAAATGGCTAAAAAGAGTTTCATATTTTTCTCATTATCTTCGATAACATATACTTTTTTTTTCATAATAAACTTCTCATTTGAATAAAATTCAAAATTTATGTTAAAATTAAACCAAGGATAATTTAAAGATATAGTGTTTATTTTTAAATTTTTTTTAAGATATGTTTATATATATTTTCTTTTTCTTTTTTAGTATTATAATATTTGATGTATAAAATCAGTATATAATAAGGGCTACGGATATTAAAGTCAAAAAGCGTTAAATTTTATTTCGATCTCGTGAGAATTATAAAACATAAGGTACTTTATTGAAAAATAAATTTTAAAAAGATTGATTTTTGATGAGCAGAAAAGTAATTCTTATTGGACCACCTGAAGGAGGTAAAACAACCTTGAGAAAGATCTTTTTTGAAGGAGAGAACTCAACAAGAATTTTAGAATATGGTTTAGAACCTACTCGAGGACATGAAACTATATTATTAGATTTAAGGAAAAAGATAGGTCTATTCGATTTAGGTGGTCAAGAAAATCAGCGATGGTTTGAAACTGAAGAAATATCAATATTTTATGAAGCGAAAATTATTATTGTTGTATTTGATATAAGTTGGTCATTAAATTATATCGTAGATTTCATTAATAAGATTTTAAGAATTCGTGAAGAAATAACTTCTTTATCAACCATTATTATTTTATTACACAAGATCGATTTAGTCGATCAGGAAATTATAAGAAGTATGAGTAAAACTATTTATCACACCATCGAAAAAAATAAACTAGTAAAAGTATATTTTACGAGCGTTAAAAGAGAGTATATTGCTCAAACTTTTTCATATTTTGTTGAAATTATAAAAGCTTGCATCATTGACGAGATTGAACTAGAAGATTCAAATTTTTATTTATTAGATGAAGTATTAAAAGTCGTTTATCTTACATATAAAAATGAGTTTATCTCTAAAACAGATTTTATTACAAAATTAAATCGCTCAGAAAGAATAATAGATAGAATTATAAACCATTTAATAAAGAAGGAACATTTACAATTCTCGGGGATATATGAAAAAGATAAACTTTTTTTCTTAACAGCAATAGGAAAAAAGTATTTTACCGATATCTTAGAAAAATTCACTCTTGAAAGATATTTAGAAAGATCGAAGATTAAACCATTTCATATAATAATCCCCGAAACAAAAGCCCCCTTTATTTTTGGAGTGTTTTTAATAAATAGTAAGGGAAAAGTTACGGTAATCTCAGAAACTTATGAAAATGATTTATACAATATCTTAAAGGAGAATTTTCAACGGGATAATTTAGAAGCTTATTCCTATGATAACCTTATTCAAAACTTTAAAGCTGCCTTAGAATTATTTATTAAAGAAAGTGAGATTCAAGATCTTTCAGGGATAAGGCTAATAGGGGGAACTCTCTATTTCTTTGAATCTCATGGAATCACATTAAGTATAATCGGTCATCCACATGTTGATTTTAAGAAGTATGAAAACACAATTCTCAAGAGCTTTGAAAAAACTTACATGGATAACAAACTTGAATTTGATATTCTCAAAACAAGCTCAGCAATTTATAATACTCAATTAACTCGGATCATGAAAGATTGGTTGATACAAATTAATAATTTTTACATATCTATGTTGGAAAATTTAGATACAATTGATATTTCGTCAGCTAGAAATCTTTATATGGAATTAGAAGATCTGTCTACTAAGATTGATGTGAATAATGTTGAAGTTCAAGAAAGAATAAAAAAATTGAAAATAGGGTTAATGAATAACATACTAGAAGAAAATTTCAATAAATTCAAAGATATTGCTAATGAAATACTCAAAATTAGCTTAGAGTATAAATAAATTGAAATTATATGGCTATAAATTTTCGAATTTGAAAGTTATTAAATTAGATATATTAATAAATACATTCTTTTTTGTATAATGTGCATAAAATGGATATCTATATTTTATTGCTAAAAGGCAAATTAAAATGGTAATCGGTTTAACATTATATAAATGGGATCAGAGGGTAGGCGCCGTATTAGAAGTAAAATATCCGGAATCTTTTGAAATACATGATTCCTTGATGAATAAAATCTACACGACTCATTATTATTCTCAAGATTATGAAAAGGAGGAATTAATAGAAATAAATTATGAAGATCAGGTAATTTTTAGCTATTGCGATAAAACCAGAGTTCCTGAAGTAGGTTATGAGATATTAATTCTTATTATACATGAAAAGGATAGAATTAATTCATACAATTTAAAAAAAAAACTGTTAGATTTCTCAAGAAATGTTATCAAAGAACCTAAGGAAAATAGGGCTTCAATTTTCTTGGAGAATGTAAAAACATTTTTCAAGAAACCCTCGGCAAAGAAACTATTACTTCTTGGAAGAGCAGGCACAGGAAAAACCACGATAAAAAAAATAATATTTGAAGGAATTAGTCCGAAAGATTTGTTATACAATCCTCTAGCACCGACTCGTGGAATAACTCCTTCAATGTATTCATGGTTGGATATAAGTTTAGGTCTATTTGATTCTTCCGGTCAAGAGTTACCATTTTTATTGCGCGATGAAGATGAGCAAAAAATTGCTTTTGAAAATACAGAAGCTATAATATACTTATTTGACTTCCAAAATTGGATGGTAAATCCCCAGGATTTAATAGAAGAAGTCCGCAAAATAAAACAAATTTTCATAAATTATAACACTACTGCAAAAATTTTTTTGTTCCTTCATAAAGTCGATTTAATGAAAGAAGATACAAAAGCACGAGATCTTACTGAAATTAAGAGTATAATTCAAAAAAAGCTTGAGATGCCTCTGTTTACAACAAGTATCTATCCGGATTTAATTTATAGTCTCTATAATGCTTTCTGTGATATTTTGAGTGGTTTTTCAAAAGACACTACGATCATAAGAAATATTTTAGATGATAACATCACTGACTTATCGAAAATGATGTGTTTTATTACAAATCAAAATAATAGTATTGTTGTACAAACGATGACTCCAGATTTTAATACAAATTATATTAATCATTCTCATAAACTTATTGCGCAATTAAATCAAAGTTTTGAAGATATGTCCGAAAATCAAATCAATCATGTAATTATATCAAGTACTAATGATTTAAATTTGATTATGATGAATTTAGCTTTAAAAAAATTCAACCTAAAAAATTTAATATGTATTTCAGAATCGCTTCGTGCTAATAAGTTGATTTTATTAGGAGGATATATCAGAACAGCATTAAACCGGTATCTTTATTATAATAAAAAAGACTAAATCAATGATTAAATGAGTAAGAAAATCGTTATAGTAGGACCGCCAGGAGCTGGTAAAACTACTCTTCGCAAAATTTTTTTTGAAGGTGAAAACTCATCTCAACTCTTAGAATATGCACTTGAACCGACTCACGGGCAAGAATCTCTCATCTTAAAATTGAGGCCTGAAGTAGGAATTTTTGATTTAGCAGGTCAAGAAAATAAGAGATGGTTTGAAACAGGTGAGAGCTCTATTTTTTATAGTGCAAAAATAATCCTTGTGGTAATAGATATAATCTCTTCAATTGAAACAATACTCGATTTTATAAGAAAGGTTATTGAGATTAGGAATTCTCTTACTCCAAATTCAATGATTTATGTCCTATTACATAAAATTGACTTAATTACAGAGAATCAACTTAAGAAAATAAGGATAAAAATAAATAGATCTCTATTAGAAGTGAATTTAATAAAAGTTTTATTCTCTAGCGTTAAAAAAGAATATTTTTCCACTACTTTATCATTTTTTCTTGAAATCTTAATGATTTGTTTAAATGAAGAAATCTCATTCGAAAATTTTGATTTTTATTTATTAAATGAAACAATTAGACTACTTAAGTTAATAGATAACGAATTGATCAGTTCCAAAACAGATTTGCATGAAAGATTAAATATAACTGAAGAAGATCTTAATCGAATAATAAATCATTTAGTTGAAACTGGACAAATTCAATTTTCTGATATAAAAACCGAGAGAATACTAAGCCTTACAGAAAAAGGTAAGAATAACTTTAATAAAATTGTAAACAATTTTTCTATGAATAATATTTTGAGTTTTAAAAAAGAAGCTACTGTTATTAATATCCCAAGTAAAGAAAATATTCCCCCATTTTTGGGTTATTTTATTGCTAACGAAGATGGTCTAGCATTACAAAAAGTAGAATTGTATGAAGGAATTCTTTTAAACTATCTAAAAATCAAATACGGAGAAAAAGAAATAATAGAAAATGAAAAGTTTGATCTTGATTTAATCCCGATGTTTGTTAGTGCCTTAGAGAAATTTTCAAATGAAATTAATATTAAAAACTTATCTGGTTTCACTTTAATGGGAACTAATTTAAAGATGCAAATCTTGGGATATGATCAATATACGGTAACTCTCTTTTCTAATCCAAATGTTAACATAAAAAATATCAAATATAAAATTGATAATTTTTTCATTAATTTTTTTGAAATCCATAAAAATGAGTTTGAGAAAGCTGTTAAAACGGGCTCCTTTAGTAATATTCAGTATTTAGCGGAAGAAGGAGCAAATTGGTTAAATCGACTGAATATTTTATATAAAAACATAATTATAAGTACCGATTTCTATGATTTAGAAAGTGCAAAAAACATTTATGATGATCTAGACAATTTCCAAAGAGATGTAAATATTGAATATTCAATTATTCTTGAAAAAATTAAAAAATTAAAAATTAATTTGATGAATGCAATTTTAATAGAAGACTTCGAGGAGATTAAAAAATTGGCCATGACTGCTCACCATCTAAAATCCAAATTTTACTAATATTGATTTTTAGTATATAAAACTCAGACTTAATTCTTAAAGAAATAATCTATATTTATAAACATGAGTAATAAATCAAATCAAATTCAGAAATTCATCTACTGAAAATTCTTCAATTTTTATATTCTTTGGAATAGTAAATGTAAAAGTTGTCCCGACACCTAATTTACTTGTAAAAAAAATATTTCCACCATGAAGATTCACTAATCTCTTGGTTAGCGATAACCCTAAACCAGTACCAGGCAATGAATTTGTGTAAGGATTATTAACTCTTTTGAAGTCTTTGAAGATTATATCAAAATATTTTTCTGGAATACCAATACCTGTATCTTTAACCTTAAATATCCAATTCTCTTTATCTTCTTCGACAATAATTGTAATTTTTCCTTCTAATGTGAACTTTATTGCATTATCAAGTAAATTATAAAGAATTTCCTTAAACCTCAAAGGATCAGCTGTAATTTCTTTTTTACTTTTTAATCCTTTCAACTTAATCTTAATATTCTTCTTTGAATATTCTGGTTTGAAAGTTGATAAAACTTGTTCTATTATTGAATTTAAAGAAAAAATCTTAGTGTTTAATGTCGTCTCTCCTGCCTCGATTTTTGAAATATCTAAAATGTCTTTTACCATGTCAAATTGATGCTGAGCTGAAGATTTGATATCATTTACAAATTGAAGTTGTTCTTGGTTTAAAGGGCCATATACTTCTTCTAAGAGCAAGTCAGTAAATCCTATAATTGCGTTTAAGGGAGTTCTTAGTTCATGAGACATAGTCGCTAAAAATTCATTTTTTATTTGTGAAGCTCTAAGTATTTCATCTAAATATTTTTTTTGCTGGTCTAAAGCTCGTTTAAGCTCTTTAGTTCTGATTACTACTTCTTCCTCTAATTGTTCCTTAAATCTTTCTTCTAAGAGTTCAGCTCTTTTTCGTTGAGTTATATCTTTAGCTATCCCAAAAAATCCTATTTTTGTTCCTTCTGAATCATACATTAAGGAGATTGAAATTTCGATAAATTTTTTTTTTTTATTCTTAGTTTTAATTTTATATTCAAAATTCTTGACTGATTTTTCGGTTTTATAAACTTCATTAAACTGAGTGAAAACCTTCTCTTTAGTAGAATAATCTAAATATTCTCTATAATTCATATTCCTTAATTCTTCTTTGGGGTATTCAAAAATATTACATAATGACTCGTTAAAGAATATGAAATCTCCTCTTAAATCAACTTCATAATATCCTTCTTTAATATTATTCAAAATTTTTCGATATTTCTCTTCAGATTCTTTTAATTGTACCTCAGCATTTTTTTGGTCAGTTATATCAATAATATTAATTAAATCCGCATAATGTCCTTGAAATTGGATTGATTTAGAATAATTATCAATCCATTTCACTATTCCTTTTTTCGTTAAAATTTTAGACTCATAATGAATTATAGCATCTGAAGTACCTTGTTGCTTTATTGCAGCTTGTTTCGACACAAAATCTCGAAATTCTGGATGGATAATTTTAATCCATTCATCTGAGCCCCAACCCATTATCTCCTGAACGCTATATCCGCATATAGAGGCAAAATAATGATTTATATATATAAAGTTATTATTTTGTAGTATTGCTATTCCCATCAGAGATTGTTCAGTTATAATTCTAAATTTTTCTTCAGAATCTCTAAGATCATTCTCTGCTTTCTTTTGCTCATAAATCCTGCCTAAAAATTCAGCAATAGCATTAATAAGGTCTAATTCTTCTCTTAAAAAAGGTCTTTGTTCAGATTCTTGTATATCTTTTAGATAATATACTTCCACAGTACCAATTTTTTCTCCCTTTACTTTGATTTCAGCGATATGTTTCCATTCTGTTTCCACAAAATTGTCGTTTTTAAATTCCCCTCCTTTAATTATGATTTTACAACATATTTCATTGGGAAATTGGAAAGCAGGCAGAATTAAATCGAGAGTTCTTTGAAATATTTCTTCTATTGGAAGATCATTATTTTCAATTAGTTTTGATAATCCATATAAACAAGTAAGTTCTTTTACACTTTCTTTTAATTTACTTTCCAGCTCAAGTTGTTTAGTAATATCTTTTATCGTCCCTTCCACTTCCAATGGATTTCCCTTTAAATCGCGTATTAGATGCGCGTTTATTTCAACGGTTATTGTTTTTCTATTTGGTGTTTTAATTTTAGCGATAAAATTTTTTATGTATCCATTTCGCTCTAATTCTTCATAATATTGTTCTTGTGTTTTAGAACCAACTAAAAACTCAGATGCTTTTGCTCCCACTAAACTTACTGATGGATCCAGACCTAAAATACTATTTAATTGTTGATTATGAATGAGCAGCTTTCCCTTGAACTCACCTTTATAAAATCCCACGTCTAAATTTTTAATTATATTTTTGAGGTTTTCTTCGGATTTTTGTAATAATTCTTCCAAATTCTTCTTTTTAGTAATATCCTCTGCCATTTCAAAACGAACCTTCCGTCCGTCATCCCAAATTATTGCTTGATCAATAATATGAAACCATTTACCGACTTTTTCGTTATAAAAATCAAAAATAAATGGAGATTTTGGTCTTTTACTGAATAAAAGTCTATTGGTACAAAAAGAACAAGGTTCATTAAATTCATGAAATACTTCATAGCATTTTTTACCTATAATATCTCCTGGAACATATTCGTTCGTTTTATTATTCACATAAAGAATCTCATAAGAATTCGGATCTGAGATATAGACTAGTTGTTCAAAATTATCAAAAATCGCTTTAAATTTCTGATCTCCTTGAATTTCAAAATTTTTTGTTTTATTCTCTTTCAAGATTAAATACGCTATAGTATAATTCTATTTGATTATCTATCTTATTATGCTAAATTAAATTATTCTGGAATTGTAATGAAAAATGTAATTAAATATTATCTTTAGTTTTTTCAATTTTGGGTATTGTGAAGTGGAATGTAGTTCCTACACCAAATTTACTTTTATACCATATTTCTCCTCCATGTAAATTAATGATTCGTTTAGTTACTGCTAATCCTAATCCTGAACCAGCTACGTTTTTCAATTTGTCATTCTCTATTCGACCAAATTCTCTAAAAACAACATCATTATCCTCATCTTCAATTCCAACACCCGTATCTTCTACTTGAAATTCCCAATGATCCCTCCTTTCAAAAGCTTTTAAATTAATATAACCTTCATTAGTAAATTTTATAGAATTATCGATGAGATTATATAAAACTTGTTTAAATCTTAAAGGATCCGCGCTGATAACAGTATTTTGGTTAATTCCTTCAACATTAAATTCTAGATTTTTTCGAATATATAGAGGTTCTGTTATAGATTTAATTTCTTGGATAATGGGCCATAGTTCAAAATCAGTTATATTTAATTCAAATTTACCTGCATCGATTCTCGACAAATCCAATATACTGTTTATTATATTTAAAAGGTGTTCTCCCGCTTGATATATATCCTTTAAAAAGGTTTTTTGCTGTTTATTAGTATTTCCATATCCATCTTCTAAGAGTAATGAAGAAAATCCTAAGATTGCATTTAAAGGAGTTCTTAATTCATGAGAAACTGTAGCTAGAAACATAGACTTAAATTCTAATGATGAAATTAACTCATCAAGTAACAATTCTCTACGTCTTTCGTAATTTTTACGTTCAGAAATATTAGAAAAAAAAGATTGTATAATAAGATTTTCTGCAATTTTAATGATTGTGGAAGAAATTTCAACATCAATTAACTTCCCTGTTTTTGTTTTAATTGATGCCTCAAATGAATTTTTTGTGGTTAAATCATAGATATCTTCGTTAAAATGTTTATGTGCTATTTCAAGGTATTTTGGATCAAAGATATTAAGAATTTTATAATTTAATAGTTCATCATCATATTCTAATAAGTCCTTTGCAGCTTCATTTGCTCTGAGTATCTTTCCACTATTATCTATTAAAAAGATTGCTAAAGGAGCATGCTCAATTAATGCATTCATCTCATGAAGTGTTTGCTCAAGTCTTCGTACTATTCTTTCTGATTCTTTGAGCTCAGTTATATCTAAGGCAGTGATTTGAATTGCATATATGGTTCCTGACAAATCTTTAAGTGGTTGTTCATCAACTAAAAAGCATTTATTTCCTGTAAAATATTCATAAGTTTCTTCATATGAGTTCCCTATTCCTGTTTCAAAGATCTTAAGATAAGAATTAAAGCGCTTTTCTGCAACTTGGGTTGGAAATACATCAAATAAAGATTTTCCAATGAAGCCATCTGGTACTCCACCTAAATCTTTAGCTGCTTTTTTATTAACAACTAAAAATATACCATTTCTATCTATACTCATAATACTGGATTCAGAATGCTCAATTAAATTTTTATATTTCATTTCGGATTCTTTTAAGGCCAATTCAGCTATTTTTCGTTCTGTAATATCCATAGCATAAACATTTACATAATGTACCTCGGGAACTGGTGTAATCGTTAGCGAATAAAATTGTGTATTAAATTGGAGTTCCATTTGTTTATTTGTCCGAGTCATTATCGCTTCATTAATAGGAGTTCTTAGGAGTTTAGGAACAGCACTTCCTTTTTCTATATTGAACCATCTCTTTGCTGCAGGATTAGCATAGATAATAATACCATCAGTTGCTCTCAAAACAGGATTAGGATCTTCAGAAGGAAATTTAGCGATGCTTTTTATTTTTTCTTCTGCTTCTTTGCGAATTGAGATATCTCTGATAGTAACTAAATTTGCTTCAGAATTTTCCCATAAAATTCTTGCTGAGTTCATCTCAGCATGAATAATCCGTCCATCTTTCTTAGGAATTTTAATCTCAGTTTTATTTTCAAGGCTAATTGGATAACCAAAAGATTGATCTATAAAGTTATTTCGTTCTCTATCAAATAATTTTTCTGCTGCATTATTTACAAATTGCACAATCCCTTGATCATTGATTATTGCAATCCCGTCCGCATTTCCATCTATAATATTTCTTAGTTGCTCTTGACTCTTCTGAAGGGTCGTTGCTAATAATTCTATGGTTTGCTTCATTTTTTGCCTATCTATTGCATGAATGATAGCTCTTGCTAAAATATTTCCCGTTATCGTCCCTTTTATTAAGTATTCCTGAGCACCTACCTGAACCGCCTTTTTAGCAATATTTTCATCTTTAACTCCCGTTAAAACAACAATAGGTAAATTTTTAACTTTATCACGAGTTTTAATTATAGTATCGATTCCCCTACAATCAGGAAGAATTAAATCTAAAAGAATAACATCCGACTTATACTTCTCGATTTTTTTAAAACCAGTAGTAAGATTTTTAGCTATGATTAACTTATAATAAAAATTGCTATTATCTTTAAGAAGTTCTTCAATTAAACGAATATCTCCCGGATTATCTTCAATTAATAAAATATTTATTGTTTCGTTCATAGGAGCAATAGGTATCGATTTTATAAACTACTATTTATTAGAAATAAACATTAGTAAGACTTTGGGACCATTATAGTGTTTTAAATTTTATTACAAAAACGCATTTAACATTTTTATAAATTACTTTTATTTATGCTTTTAGTTTTACAGAGTAGATTGAGAATTCATTTTTAATGCATTATGAATAGTTACAATGAGTTTTTCACAGAGGAATGGTTTTTCAATAAAATCTATTACACATAAAGAGAATATTTCCTCCTTTATACTATTATATGCTGTCGTAAAGATTATCTTTGAATCTTGATCTATATTTAAAATCATTTTTGCTGTTTTAATACTATTTTGCATTGGCATTCGATGTTCTATTAAAAATGATAGATTCATTGTGATTAACATAGTTTATTTCAAAAAAGCTCTTAATTTTCTCATCTTTATGTTTAAAATAGGATAATCCAATAAAATCGATTTTGAAAAGGAAATACTATTATTTTACATTGGTTCATCCTAAGATCCTTTTGAAGAATGAATACTTTTATAAAATATTTATAAATGTACTCTAACGAATTCCTAACATCAAATATGCAAATTGCTATGGAAATATTGTTAAATAATTTTATTTCTGAAGAAAACCATATATCGTTTTCTTCCCCGACTAAACAAAATATCTCAAAATGATTATTGCAATATAAATATAAATTCGAATTTTTCTCTTTTGTAGGCTCATGTGAAGAATTTATTAATTTGAGAGGATTTGCTATCTCAAAAATTACCTTCTTGATTGTTGTCTTTCCTGCTAAAGGTGGTTTTGTTAATACAATTTTAACACTTTTTCTTTTATTAAGGTTTAAGAGACTAATCTTTTTGTTTATTTTTCTATTAATTATTTATTTTTAAAATTATGCTAAATTGATCTTACTTTACGATTGAGTCCTTTAACTTATTTTCAACTGCTATTATAATATCATTACACGAATCTAGCATCATTTCTATATAAGATACGACAATATCATCAGATAATTTTCCGTTTATCCTTTTTTCCTCTAAGATTAACTCGCAAAAACCTTGAATCGTATTTACTCCACTCCGAATTTGAAGATTAACTGATTCTAAAGGCAATAAATCAGCTTTATTTATATAAATTTCATTTATTTGCTCAATAAATTTTTTAAAATAATCCTCATCATCATTCAGAATTTTTTTGGTTCCGATTTTATGAAACATCATTTCTATCCTTTTAAAATGGAGAATCGGAATTAAAGGATTTTCAACGTGTCTTAATAATATAATAGCATAAAGTTGCTTTCCACCTCTTGCTGTGCTATCCTTTACTTCAATTTTACATACTTGAGAATAAAATTGATTAAAATCTAAGATCACAAATTTGTTTTTTGTATTTAACGCGTCTCTAAGAAGATTTCGAACGAATTCTTCATCTTTGATGGGTACCGATGAGTAGAGTGCTCTTGGGCCTAAAATTTGATCGTATTTCCCAATAATAGTAATAAAAGGAAATATATTTAGGTGTTCTTTGAAATTTTTATATATCTCAATCAATTGGGATACCCTGTTATTATAATAGTTTAATTTTTTAATTACTATCTCTTACATAAATGTTGAGGGATTTATTATTAATGATAATAGGTTAATTGTTTATAAATCTTTATTATAGTGAATCAAAAATGTTAAGAATAGCCTTTAATTGAGGTCTTCTCAATGAAAAGGGGACATTTATTAACAATAGATAAAAAAGTATTTCATTCCAAAATCTAATTTAATTGATTAATCAATTTTTAAATGCTAAATTATAAGAAAGAATAAGTCATCATTTTTTCTTTTTAACAAAACTTTTAAAGTCTGAGTTTTATATTCTATTCGGTTTTAATAATATTTCGAAATAGAATTAGTTACATTTTTTAAGTAAACCAAAAGTGAAATCATTAATTGAGTAAAAAAATCGTTTTTATTGGTCCTCCCGAAGCTGGAAAAACTACTCTCAGAAAAATTTTTTTTGAAGGAGAAAATCGCAAAGAGCTCTTAGAACATGCATTAGAGCCTACCCATGGGCAAGAAACAATTATAGTTAAATTAAAGCAGGACATCGGAGTTTTCGATTTAGCGGGGCAAGAAAACCAAAGATGGTTTGAAACTGAAGATAAATCCATCTTTGATAATACCGAAATACTTATTGTAGTAATTGATATTACATCACCGATGCAAGAAATATTAGAGTTTATCACAAAAATTATAAATATTAGAGATGAATTAACGCCCTCCTCATTTATTTTTTTATTATTACACAAAAAAGATTTACTTACTCGTGAAAAAATTTCTGACATCAAATTAAAACTTATACGAGAATTAAGAAGAATTTCCCGATTGAAAATTGCCTTTACTAGCATTAAGAAGAAGTATTTTCTTGAAACTCTTTCTTTATTTATGGAAATACTAAAACTATGTACTTCAATGATTAGCGGTAAAGAAAGAAAAAATTTAGATTTAGTAGAGGACTTAATAAATATTCTTTATTTAATCAATAAAGATGTTGTTATTTCTAAATCTGATTTATCTAATATGTTTAAATTAGATGAAAAAGCCTTAGATAATTTAATAATAATCTTAGAAAAGAAGAATTATATTAAAATTACAAAAACACATGATTATCCATTATACAGTTTAACTGACCAGGGTAAGCTGTATTTTGAAGAAATTTTAAAAGAATTTACTGAAGAGGGATTTAAATTAGAAACTTGCTTATTTGAAACAAAAATGGAAGAGAAAAGTGCGCCACCTTTTCTAGGATTTATGATTGCTGATAAGGATGGAAAAACTTTACTAACTTCCGAGGTCTATGAAGGAGTTTTTAATGATTTTTTTCAAACTAAGAATGATGAGATGCAACCAGATCATGACCTGATTCCTATGTTTATAAATGCTTTAGAAAAATTTTCAACAGAGATTAACATTAAAGATTTATCAGGATTTAAGTTAAAAGGAACAAACATTAAAATGCAAACCTTTCGGTATGACTTGATTACTGTCACCCTATTTATGAACGCAGATACTAATATAAAATCGCCTAAAGATGAAATAAATACATGGTTTAATAATCTTTTTACTACACATGAAAAAAAATTTGAATATAGTATTTTAACTGGAGATATAAGTCAGATAGTTCAAATTCATAATGATGGAACAAATTGGTTAAAAAAATTAAATGAAGAATATAAAGAAAAGGCGATAAATCTACAGATTTTTGATTTCAGACAAGCTACCGATTTATATGAGAAATTGGAACATATTTCAAGTCGAGTTAAAGTTTCTCATTCTATTCTTATTCAAAAAATTAAAAATTTAAAAAACAATCTAATGAAAGCCATATATGCTGAAGATTTTCAAGAAATACGCGAGATAGCTAAAACTTCCAGTGATTTAAAAATATAATTAATGAAAATAGCCATTTCTTTCTAATCATATTTAAAAAGAAGGTTAATTTGCATAAAAATTTGAAATGAACTTCCAAAAAAATTCGATATAAAAAAGTTTATAATAATGCAGTTTTATCTGATAAGTAGTTTATACATTTTTTATATAATTAATGTACCTATAGAGTGAAAAAAAGTGTTAAAAGAAGTAAAATTGGAGAAAATCTCAAAATTGTTAGATCCTGATGTAGTAAATATTAAAACAATTAATCAAGTTGGTAAATTACCAATCTCTTCTTTAAAATTCCTATCTCTCCAAGATGAAGTTATAATTAAAGACTTATTGGGAGTTTCAAAGATTGCAGATTGTATTAAATTGGATAGGCAAAACCCTTTTAAAAAAATAAGTAGATCGAAGCAAAAAAAGGCTAAACTTTCAAAGATTATCAAAGAAGACCTTGAGTTTGAAGAAAAAATCAAACAAGCCATAACTATGAGTTTTATTATACAAAAAATAATGAGAGAATCAGCTACAAAGAAGAAGAAAGATCAAAAAATTATTGTTGTTGGACTAAATAACGCTGGTAAAACAGCTATTTTATCTCAATTTGGAGGTAAGTTAGGGATTAAAGATCTTGCTTTACTAAAACCAACCAGGGGAGTACATCGACAAGAAATTAGCACAAAAGATTTAAATCTTCATATATGGGATTTTGGAGGGCAAGAGGATCACAGGAAAGAATATCTTGACACGCCTGAAGAATATTTTTTTGGGATAGACTTGATCATATATGTTATTGATATTCAAGACACTGAGAGATATGATGAGAGTATTAAGTATTTTAAAAATATTATTGAAAATGTAATAAAATTAGAAGAAACTGCCCATGTTTCAATATTTATCCATAAGGTGGACCCAGATATTAGAGATGACAATGAAGTTTTACTTAATGTTGAATTGGTAAAAGATTCAATTAGAACCATTTTTCAAAATGTACAGCTCAATTATGATATATACTTAACATCGATTTTCTCCATGATTTCAAGAGAACCTCAGTTCTCTAAATTTATTAAAGATGTTATGGCCGATACTGCTAACCTAACAGATCCTACAGCCCTTAAAGTGAGTGAGTTGGGGAATATAATAGAGAAGGCGCTTAATGCTGTAATTCAGCTAAGTTCAGGTATGGTGGCCCTCGAGAAGAGGATAGAAAGCCTCGAACACCCGAGACGAGGAAGAACAACCAAAAAAGCAACTCAAGAGCAACTACCTACACCAGAAGTCTCAAAATCAGTAGTACCTCTACCACCACCTCCCCCGCCACCAAAAGGAACTTCAGCTCCAGTTCCTCCGAAAGAAGGCCCTGGAGTAAGATCAGCATTGATGTCCGAGTTAAAGGATATTTTTGTTAAAAAAGGGATATATCGTGAATATGAGATGTAAGATCTTAAATAAAAGAATTTTACCTTTTTTAAATCTTGATTAATATACATAAATTAAAGTCAAACATTACTCGAGACCTTGTTCAAGTTAGAAAAAATATAAATAATTTGAAGTCCATCATTAAATTTATTTTCAAAAATCTTTTTTTCTTCACTTTCTAAACCGAGTTTAAACCATTTAGCCCTATTAGTCAGATAAAATGAAAATGGTTCTAATATAGGATGTTCAATAAATCCCATATGTTCTAATCTTTTTAGATGATAACGGACTTCCTTAGAGTTAAGTTTAAAATAATTTTCAATGTCATCATGATAATAATTTATTGAGGGTGTAACCTTTAGAATAATTGATAATTCGACTTTTAAATTGACAAAGTCTCTTTGACTAGGTTTAATCGAATTTTCATTGAATATCTCATTAAAAATATTAAAAAACACAGTATATGATTCAAAAAAAAAACCTTTTGTAATAGATGTTTCATAGATCGGGATTAATCGTTTATTTAAATTTTGAAGTTGTAATTGTTTATATAAAAAATTAATAACAGTATGGGAATAAGTAGGAGTTACTAGGTCTACTTTATGTAGTAAAACAACGAGATTACATGCATAAAGCTGTATTTGCTCCATTAAATTTAGGACTTTTTTAAAAAAATGCAACATTGATTCTAATGGACTAGTAATATCAAACACGCAAATAATAAGATTACTTCCTTTAAAAATGTCTGATTCTTTTAAAAACCATATCTCGTTTTCTTGACCAGCTAAATCGAATATTCCAAGATCCCAAGTGAAGAGAGAAAATCTATTTGAATTTACTCCTTTTGTTGGTTCTATTGACTTTTGTAAAAGCTTAATAGGATTCGCCATTTCAAAAAATACCTTTTCTATGGTGGTTTTCCCAGAATTTGGTGGTCCTATTAATGTAATTTTCCTCCTAATCGATTTTACTTTCAAGTTTTAAACCTTGTTATTTAAACTTTACTATAAAATGATCTAACATTATTATCTATAAATTTGATAATAAATTCAATTGTAAATATAATAGATCTCTTTTGAACAGTGATTTTGGTTAGCCTAAATTTTTATTTTTTATCTATTTAGACATAATAATTAACAAATTAAGCTTATTTAAACTTTTTCAACAACGTTCAAACATTAATTATAAGCGCTAATTATAAATATGAAAATTATGATTCAAATTCTTACTTAACTATTTTCATAGTTTTTTAGGTATAGAAAAAGTAAAAGTTGTACCAACTCCTAGAACACTAAAAAATGTTATCTCACCTCCATGTAAATTAACTAATCTTTTAGTCAACGATAACCCTAATCCAGTACCAGGAACAGAACGAACATATGAGGAGTCAACCCTTTTAAATTCTTTAAAAATTAAGTCAAAATCTTTACGGGCAATTCCTATCCCATCGTCTCTTACTTTAATTAACCAATGATCATATTTTTCTTGAACCACAATAGAAATAATTCCCTTCGCTGAAAATTTAATTGCATTACTTACAAGATTTAAAAGTATTTCTTTGAACCTTATAGGATCAGCAAATATTTCCTTCTCACTATCTAAACCTTTAATTTTAAATTTAAGACCTTTCTTTTTGTAAAGAGCCCTTACTGATGATTTGATCTGATTTACCATATTATTTAATGAAAACTTTTGAATATTTAAGACTATTTGGCCAGCTTCAATTTTAGAGATATCTAAAATATGCTTTATCATATCAAATTGATATTCTGCTGATGACTTAATATCATTAAGATATTCTAATTGCTCATCATTTAGTTCACCATATACCCCTTCTAATAGTAAATCTGTAAATCCGATAATGGCATTTAACGGAGTTCTTAATTCATGAGACATCGTAGACATGAACTCTGTTTTAAATTGAGAAGATTTTAAGATTTGATCAAGGTATAACTTTTGTTGCTCGAGAGCATCATTTAATTCTTTTGTTCTATTTTGTACTTCTTTTTCTAATTCTTCCTTGAACTGTTGTTCCAAAAGTTCACCTTTTTTTTTTTCGGTTATATCTTGGAAGATAAATTGTAACAACATACGTTCTCCAATTTTAAATGAAGACGCTTGAAGATTAACCCAAATTGATCTAGAATCATTATTTTCGATTTGTATTTCAATTGGTTCGGGATATTCACCTTTGAAGGAAGCTTGAAAAATCTGTTTAAAATAAGGTTTAATTTCATTGGGAAAAATTTCTGTTAAATCGTATATATTTTTGCCGATGAGATAATCCTTATTAAAGCCTAATAATTTATTTGATGTAGTATTAGTATCAACAACTATTCCCTCAAAATCTATTAGTAGTATAGCGCTTGGGGAATTTTCAAATAAATTCTTGTATTTCTCTTCAGCTAATTTTCGTTCGGTAATATTTCGAAGTATAACTAACCATTTTAATTCACCTTTCTTGTTGTAATAGGTATTACCTCGACAATCGAACCAAATCCAATTTTGATCTTTATGTTTAAATCGTAATTCGATTTTCTGCCCATCAATTTTAAATCTTTTATTAAAGGTATCAAGTGCAGTCTCAATGTCATCAGGATGAATATAATTTAAAACTGAATTATCTATAACATCTTTTACACCATACCCTAAAAGTTTAAAAAAGATGTGTTCATTGATATATTCAAATTCATATTCATCATTTAAGACATAAATCAAATCATTAACATTTTCTGTAATTCTACGGTAAGTCTCTTCACTTTCTAATAACTCTTGTTCAGCTTTTTTTTGATTAGTAATTTCTTTTAGAAACACCACAATTTTAAGATTCTTTTCTTTATCTTTAAATGACTTACCTCTTATTTCAAACCAAGGATATCCTCCATCTTTGTGTTTTAATCTTACTTGTAAAGGATTGGTATTACTTATAATTTCACATTTTGTAATATTTACATCATTATTAACATCATCAGGATGAACAAGAGATAATAATGGATTTCCTATGATATCGTCTTTTGAATATCTTAAATTTTTCTCAAAGGCATATTCATTAATGAATTCAAATTCATAATCTTCATTTAAAATTGAAATCAAATCATTGGTATTTTCAAATATAAATTTATATTTTTCATATAAATTAACAAAATCAGAAGCTTTCTCTTCAATTTTGTCTTTATCTTTAAAAGCCTCGTTCAAGTTTTACCCATCTTAACAAGCTAATTGTGCTTGTAGTTAATTTTGAATCTTGTTTAGATAACTAAAATACAAGTATTGCTATTGTTTAAAAATTTAAGCTATGTAAATATTCAACAAATATTGAGTTTTCTTTAATAAAACATGGATTTTTATTACTTATACCAGATTCTACAACTTCAGCATTGAATTTTAAATCTTTAGGGAAAATTATTATTCTTTTGAATTTTTAGATGATATTGAAGATAATCTAATCCATTTATGAATGCTTTTCGATCCATTTTCCTGCGTTCGAATAATCTATATTCTTCTGACCACATGTTAAGATAATGAGTTATTTAATTACATTTTGCCAGAAATTCTTACAAACAAATTAAATCGAAATAAATAAAAAAGGGAAATTTGCTCACACATACAGATTGTAATATGATAATTGGATACAAATTGGATTTCACATTTAGTAAGTATTCTTTTACTCAGACATAATAAGGTTTTGATTAAGTTCTTTAATTATCATATAATCATCCGATTTCTTCTTTTAAGGAGTCATATTTTATATATAAGATAGACCTTTTCTTAAAACCAAAATTTATAATTATATAATTTTTTTTTAGATATAGGTTTCTCATAGTACTTTATTTTTATAAAAACATTCTAACTTTTTAGGAAAATAGGGAATAATGAACGAATTAAAAGAATTTTTTGAAGAGTATATTAAAAAGTTAAAAATTATAAAACAAAAACTCGAATACTATCAAGAAATAGAAAGATCTGATGAATATAATATAGAAGTCACTGAAATGATAAATGAAGCTATTGATTACACCTCTTTACCATTAAATATATTGAAGAAAAAACTTGAAAAAAATTCACAACAAATTGAACG
The DNA here is from genome assembly GCA_019058445.1 of Promethearchaeota archaeon. Classification (GTDB taxonomy): domain Archaea; phylum Asgardarchaeota; class Lokiarchaeia; order Sigyniarchaeales; family SOKP01; genus LW40-45. Next base: position 680,024 of record JAHPZA010000010.1, read on the forward strand.
AGTAATCGAAGAAAAATATAGATTTATCACTGAAAGCGTGAATGATGTCATTTCTGTTTTCGATAAAAATTTAAACCTTATATATATTAATAATGCTGCGCAAAGATTATCAGGATTTTCGAAGGATGAAGTGTTGGGCAGAAAACCTCAGGAATTTATGCATCCAAACGATATCAACCGAAGTATTAAAATATTTCAAGAAGCGCTAAAAACCGGCGAGGGTCTTGGAGAATTTAGATTGAAGCGTAAGGATGGTTCCTATATATGGTTGGAAGTTAACGCCAGAATTGTTCACGATAAAAATGGAGAAACAAACGCGATTTTGGTCTCTCGAGATATTACTAACCGAAAATTAATAGAAAAAAAATTAAAAGAATCCGAGGAAAAATATAAAATAATTACAGAACACGCAAATGATTTGATTTGTATTATTGATGAAAAATTTAAATTTGAATATATCAATGAAAATGTCCATGAAAAATTGTTAGGATATATAAATAAGGATATTATTGGTAAGCATGTAGGATTATTTATCCATCCTGATGATCTTAACTATGCTATTGAAAGTTTTCAGGATGCGATTCAAAATGGTGAATCTAAAGGAGAAATTCGACTTAGAAATAAAGAAGGAAGCTATATATGGATAGAATTTAAGGGAGAGCTTTTTATTGCTCGTGGTGGAAAAAGAAAAAACTTTTTAATTTCAAGAGATATTACCGAACGCAAAAATGTAATGCAACAATTAAAAGAATCCGAAGAAAAATTCAGAGCTCTTTATGAAAAAACGTATTTAGCTATTCTTCTTATCACTATAGATGGTACTATTCTTGATTGTAATCGATCTTTTGAAAAAACATTAGGTTTCACAAAGGAGGAAATCATTGGGAAAAAATATAAAGATATAGGTATTGTTCGCGAAAAATTAATTCCAATTCTGTTACGACGGCTTAAAACAGTCTCTAAAGGCGAGAAACTCCCCGTAGTAGAATTTAAAGTTAGAAAGAAGAATGGTGAAATGATTTGGGTAAGGATTAAATCAACTTTAGTGGATATTGGCATGAATTCATATATACAAATTGTCGGAGAAGATATTACTGAACTAAAGCAGGCAGAAAATCTTGTTAAAATGGAGTTAGAAAAATTAAAAGCACTTGATCAAGTTAAGAATGATCTCATAACCCGAATTTCACATGAAATAAAAACACCATTATCCTTAATTTGCGGTGCTACAGAACTTCTATCCGATTATTATAACGAAATCCATGATGATAGAGCAAATGAAATCATAGATATTTTGAAAAGGGGAGGCCATAGATTAAAACTTTTAGTTAAAAATTTAATTGATGCCTCTATACTCGAATCTCGTAATCTTAAATTGAAGGTTCAAAGAGAAAATCTCGTAGATATTATTAAGAATTGTATAGTTGAGATAAAATATTTCGCAGAGAAACGAAATCATTTTATAACCTTGGATTTTAAGGAAGATATTTTCTTAAACGTAAGTCGAGATAAAATAGAACAGGTTTTCATAAATATTTTGTTAAATGCTATAAAAAACACCCCCCCCAATGGGAGAATTTATATTAATATGAAGAAATATAACGGATATATTGATATTGTAATCGCAGATACCGGTGTTGGATTATCTGAAGAAGAAAAACCGAAATTATTCAAAAAGTTTGGCAAAATCGAAAGATACGGAAAAGGATTGGATGTTGATACGGAAGGTTCTGGATTGGGGTTATATATCTCGAAAAAAATAGTTGGATTACATGGTGGAAAAGTATGGGTTGAATCTGAAGGGAGAAACAAGGGATCAACCTTTATCATTCGATTACCCGAAATAACTTAAGCGTTTACTCATTTCTTTTCAGCCTTAAGAATTGAAATACCAAAGTTACTACCTTTTGTATAATCATCTTAAACTTTGTCTTCTATCTAAATTTAATAAAAAAGCGAACTCGTGCTTAAATCAACATAAGGATACAGATATTTTGCAGCAAAAGAAAAAAAATTAAGAGATTATGTTCTTTTATAGATGAATCGGTCCCAAGATTTAGTTGAGGCCATTTCTTCGGGCATCCCCTTGCGTTTTCTTATATCTAAAATTACTTCTTCTTCTAAAGAGGGAGGAACTTTCTCAAAACCTTTAAATTCATATCCGAAAAAGGCTCTTCCCTGTGTAGAACTTCGAATTTCATCGGCAATTCCAATTATTTCAGCAGCGGGAATCTGACCTTGAACTCTCACGTACTCTCCTTCGGGTATAACGTTATTAATTCGTCCACGATGTTTATTAATTATTGCATTCACCCCTCCTTCTGTTCCCTCAGGTGTTTTCACATCTATTTTTTGAATTGGCTCAAATATATGAGGCTCAGCATTAAGCATCGCTAAGGAGAGCGCTGAATAACTCATGGATGCTGTCTGAGCGAATTGGGTATGGCGAGGGTCTTCGTGAATTACGAGATCTGTGAAAACTGCCTTAATTCCAAGCGCGGGCTCTTTAGCTAATATACATTCTTCAACCCAATTTCTAAATGAACTGATAAGATCATTTTTTATTCTATCAAAGCGCTGTAGTCCTGAGGCTCCATTAACTAAAAGGTTTCCTTTATATACATCCACAATTCGTCTTGCCTCCTTAGTTTCCCATCCTGCTTCTTCTCTTAGAATTTGTGCTCGCTCTTTTTCGTTCTGTAAATCAGTGATTCGTCCCTCATCTAGTAATTCTTCAGTCTTTTCATCTAAAGGTTCTATATACAACAATAAACGATTATGAGTATTTGTGGACTTCGTATGAAATTCTTTGCTTTTTTTCGTAATTTTCTCTCGATATACAATGATTGGTTCTCCAATTTCAATTTTTACTTGATTGTCGATTCGCTTAGTTAAGATTTCAATCTGTAGGGGATCAATTCCGCTTAGTATATACTCCATTGATTCTTTATTTAACCGAAATTCAGCAGTTGGATCCGCCTGCAACCATTTTCCGACGACTTCTCCTAACTTCGCCAGGTCATGAGGATCTTTTGGTTTAATACTTCTCGATACAACAGCTTTACATGCATAATGAATTTTTTCGAATGAAGGTATTGATGATACCTCATCTTTATTTTTAGGAATATCTTGAGCATTAATAAAGGTTTCACCAGAAGGACAAATAAATCCATAGAGCGCAAAAAGATTTCCAGCAGGAACCTTGGGAATGTCAAGAATGTCTGTAATTTCCATGACTCCAAGTCGTTTGACTCGATTAGCAGTCCTACTTCCTAGTAAATAGATTGAATCGGTTTGATCAAATGTTCCGGAAAAGACTCTTCCGATAAGAGTGGCTTGATAATTTCTTTTAGGATCAAGAAACAGCTTGGTGATCATTCCATATAGAGGCCCGTTAGGGTCGCTTTTTGCCAGAGCTTGCCCTAACTCTGAATCCATATCACCTCCCCAGAGATGTTGAATTCTATACTTCGAAGCTTCAATAGGATTTGGTAAATGATCGACGACCATTCTTAGCATCGGCTCGTCAAGAGGTAAGTTCTCCCTTAACCACGCAATGTCACCTTCAGTGTATTTCTCAAAGACGGTTATAGGAGTATATCCTTTTTCTTTTAAGATTTCGTAGGTGAATCCCCACCCATGTTTAGCAGATCCGACAGCAACACTGTTTTTAGCAAAATCAATGCCCCAATCAGACCCATCTGGTCTGACTTTTTTGATTAATTCATTTACTTCATTTGTAATCTTATCAATTTTCGCATACGTATCCTTAGGACTAAGTTTAAGCTCGCTTATTAATCGATCTACTTTATTAATAAATAACACGGGTTTACAGTATTCCTCGCCAACAGCAAGCCGAATATTTGTTTCTGTTTGTGTCATTATACCCTCTAAAGCGTCAACTAAGATAATTGCTCCATCAGAACCTCTTAAGGCTCTTGAAACTTCTCCAGTAAATGAAATATGGCCGGGAGTATCATTAAGCTGAAATATGTAGGGTTCGGGTTCGTCAGGTTTTCTTGGATCATTAAATGCCAATAAAACTACAGACGTGAATATTGTGATGCCTCTCTCTTGCTCCTCGTCATCTGACTACAGTAGATAAAGTTTACCTTTATCTATATCTGTCATTTGGAGCTGACCAGCATCTTCGGGTCTCATTAACCCTGCACGCCTTAATAGATAATCTGTAGCTGTGGTTTTGCCGTGATCTATGTGGGCAGTGATACTGAAGATTCTTTTTTTCTCATATGAACCAGAAGTCACCAGTTTGGCGATTTCGTCGGGGTTCTTTACTTTAACCATTTATATTCACTTAATATTAATTCTCATGTAATTATTAAAGAAAAAAATATGAGAAACCATAAAAATTTTATGGATTTACCCTATAAATCGCTAAGTTTATCGGTTTTTAGATGTTTTTTTTAGTTGTACTCTTACAGATTATTTTGTGATATCCATCCAATTGAGCATGAAATCAAGTACAAGCTTATAATTGCCTATTTGGCAGTGATTAGCCGCATGTTCCTTTTCTGTAAACATTCTGCAGGTAAGAGATTTTACATTCTTAAGTGCTTCTATTTGATTATAAAACATTTCGATAGGGATAAAATGATCATTTGTGCCTGCTAATAGTAATACATCGCAGGTGATTTTATCAGAGATAGTAGCTGTGGAAAACAATCTCGCTTTTTGTAAAAATTCAAAAGGATTGTTTACTCCAAAAACATACATTCCATGATTTAAGCCCCAGTTGACCAGTAAATCATTTTTCATCATTCTCTGAGCGACTTTATTCAGCATGTCTATCTGGTTAGTGTCTAAGAATGATTCGATCATTTTTCGTACCTTGGGTCCACCAGCATACAAAAGCACTTCAAAAAAATCATAAATAATATCAAAAGCAATTACTTTTGAGATTCTTGGCTCAAAGGCAGCTGCACGCAATCCCAAGTATCCCCCCAACGATATTCCTATTAATGCTACATTATCAAGATTAAAATAGTCTAAAACGGCTTTTACTGGTTTTTCCCATTCATGAATCATTGGAAATTTGTTTTTCTTTAGAGCAGCTCCTTGTCCGGGGCCTTCAAATAATATAACTTCATAACCGTTATCTCTAAAATATGAACCGAATAAATAAAACTCCTCTAAAAATGAATCATATCCCCCATGAATAACAACTATTCCTTTGCGTTCATCATTTGTAAGGTGTATTCCAGGTAGGAAAGAATTTTCATAGGGAATTTCTACTTTTTCATCAACAGCATTTTTATAAATGGAATAAAACAAATCAATAAATTTGTCATATAGAATTTCTTTATCTAGATCATTAGGTGCAACAAAGAATTCTGCTGCTCTATAATACATAGCAGCATTTAAAGTCCTATTTTCACCAAGGGCTTTTTCTGCAAGTGCCACCAATTCTCTTTTCCAATCGTTAAAGTCTTTTATTTTAGGTGCTAATTCTTTTATTTCTTCATAACTACCCCCATTTGTAATTAATCTATTAAGTTGAAAATTTATATTTGCTTGTTCATGGAGGTCATGATATCCTATTGGAAATTTGTATTCTGACTTAAGACTCATTTCTTAACATCTCCTTTTTGGAATAATCTTCTTAAAGAACCTCTTTCATTAATAGTTTATGATAAAAAGCTAATTTAGAACATAAGCTCGAATCCAAAATTCTTAAGAATTTATGAAAAATGAAAAGTAAAAAAAATTAGATGTTTATTGGATAATTTCCAAATTCCTTTGTTGCTTCAATCATCCATTTTAAATTTTCAACATTAACGCCAGGATGCATATTTGCTGCTGAGACAACGTACCCTCCTCCTGGTCCGCCTGTTTTAATGGCATATTTTACTGCATCATAAACCTCTTCCTTGGTAGCATCGACCAATATATGGGACACATCTATATTGCCCATTAGACACAGTTTATCTCCAACTTTCTTTTTTACTACTGCTAAATCGACACCTGCAGTAGGTTCGAGACTTTGTAATCCATCAAATCCACAATTAACTACAAAATCTAAAAGCGGGGTAACTTGACCGTCAGTATGAAGGACAATTTTCCCGCCTCGTTCGTGGACAGCATCAGTTATAAGTTTGTATCCAGGTAATAATAGCTCCTCAAACTTCTTGGGACTCATCATGGGACCAGAATGATATGCTAAATCTCCAGACTCTACAAAAAATTCAGCTCCCTCATCCATATAACTCATGTACAGATCAGCGGTAAATTGTGAATAAACATCATGAACTTCTTTAATAAATTTAGGATTTTTGTTTACCATTTTTGAATAATACGTCATTCCCATCCCTTGGGAAGCACTCTCAAAAATACCTGCTAAATCGTTGGTAACAGCTATAAATATTTTATCTTTATTTTTTTTACTTGCCCGTCTATAAAATTTTCTTACAAATTTCTTATATTTTTCTGTGAGAGGCCCCTCTATTTGTTCCTTTGTATCCTTCCACTTTTCAGGGGTGTTCATGGTACCATATAAATAATAGGGATTAAAATTTCCTTCATTATTTCTCGCTTCCCAAATTCGACCGAATATATCCTTCATTAAGAGCCTATTGTCGCCCGGGATCTCAACAAAATATAAGGGAATAATCCCAACTTGCATACAATCTAGACCTATTTCAACCGCAGCATCTACACATCGAGAAAAGACAGATGCTTCCACACTTTCTATTAAATTACTTAATTCTTCAGTCCAACCATCCGGATTATCACGTTTTATCTGCTCAACAGTATCAAAATCAGTGATTTGTGGCTTTCCAAGAATTTTATCAACATTATTGGCATCGATATATATTGTATGACAAGGTACACGATCCGGCTCTTCCAGATTTAAAGCAGTAAGAACTCTTTCTCTACAATTCATATAATTCACCCAATTACGAATAATAAAAAATAAAATAAAAATTAACTTAAAAATCTCTTTTATTCAGCTAATGCTTTGATATGCTTAACACCATCTACCGCATCATCAGCAAAATCATCAGCGCCCAATTTTTTGGCGAGTTCCATATTTAATGGGGCTCCGCCTACAATTAATTTCACCTTATCTCTAAGACCTGCTGATTTTAAAGCTTCGTGTACAACTTTTATTTGTTCTACGGTCATGGTCAATAGAGAACTTAATGCGACAACAGTTGCCCCCGTTTCTTTTACTTTATCAATTATAGCTTGTTCCTCAACATCCATTCCTAAATCTATTACTTCAAAACCGGAACTTAAGAGTAAAGAACCAAGGATGTTTTTTCCAATATCGTGATTATCTCCTTTAACTGTTGCTATAATTACTTTTACTTTAGATTCCGATCTATCTGCCGCAGCTAATGCAGGCTGTAATATTACGAACGCTTCTTTCATAGTCTCTCCAGCTAATACTAACTCCGTCAAATAATATTCTTTTTCTTCATATCTCCGCCCAACCTCATCCATACCCTTTGTAAGCGCATTTAAAACATCAAAAGGGTCCTTTCCATCTGCCTCAAGAGCTTCTTTTACCGCATCAGCAATGTCATCGACTTCTAACTCAATAATTAGTTCAGTTAATTTTTCAAAATCCATAAGAATATACCTTTTTTTTGTTATTTTATAAATTACAGTATTTTTTATTAATTTTATTTAAAAATTTTTTATAGCATCATTTATAATCTTTAATCCATTTATGGCGTTGGTTGTCCCATAATTTGCCCCGATATCTTTAATCCAATCTTCATTAATAGCAACCCCTCCAACGATGAAAATTAATTTTTCAGTGTCTTTATACTCTTTTTTTATTAATTCGATGGTCTTTTTCATTGGTTCCTTTGAGGAAGTCAGAAGTCCAGATAAAGCTACAATATTAGGATGATTTATTTTAACCGCTTCCAGAAATTCTGTAGCAGATACATCAATACCTAGGTCAACCACTTCAAATCCTTCAGATCTCAGTAAAGTAATAATGATATTTTTCCCAATATCATGCATATCACCCTCAACAGTACCTATTAAAATTTTTCCTTTAACTTCATCTTGTTTTTTAGTAAAATAAGGTTCCATTAATTTGCTGGCTTCTTTAAAAGTATCTGCAGCAATTATTAAATCAGACAGAAAATATTCTTCAGCTTCAAACAAATCACCTATTTTTATGAGAGAGGTTTTTAAATCTTCAAAAATTTCCAACGGATCACGTTTTTCTAACTGATCTTTTACCAAATTCAACACGAGATCATCCTCTAATTCTACCATCGCATTTATTAGCTCTTCACGCATAATTTCCACCTCTTTTTATTCCTCTTCGGGATTAATTAATTTGTTTTTCGTTTTATATCGACCATATTTATCAGCAAGTTTAATCATCATATCTAATCTTCTTAATGGAGTTCCCCGGTTGATTCCGCCTCCTGTAGATAACATATAGCCACTGCCTGGACCATAAATTTGAATATTTTCTATGATTTGCTTCTCAACAACCTTGTCATTTGGTTCACGTAACACAACGTCACGACCCGGAACTTGCCCCATTAAAGCATATTTATTATCTAAATTAGAAACTATTTCTTTAGTTTTTTTTAAATCTCCCTTTGGAGCCCAATCTTGTCCATGAAATATATTATATCCCCAATCACCTATTTGATCGATAAAATGATAGCTTCTATTTTCACTATGATAAAGCATTCCTCCGCACATTGGTTTTAGCGCTTCGATTAAGTTCTTATGATATGGTGCAAAAAATTCATTAACTAATTTCTTATTTAAAAAACCGCTGACATGATCAGCAATTAAAATTACAGTTGAATAACCACCAATTAGTTCTGTCCACTCAGATAAAAATTTTATGGCAAATTCTGTACATTTTTCAAGTAGTTTATGAATAATCTTGGGTTTCTTCCTCATATCGAGAAGAAATTTATCATAACCATACACTTGACCCGCAATCTCTAAAGGTCCGAATTCACCTATCCCTGCTGGTTTTATCCCTGTTTCCAAGGAATATTCGATTTTTTTGAGCCAATCTCCTGTCCCAGGTACATCCCATGCTGACTCTGGAATTTTAAATTTTTCTACTTCACTTGTTTGCTTAATGACATGTCCTGCCACAGCAGGAATTTCATCTTCTGGATCAGAAATTGGGCATCCAAGAGCCTGAGCAGTAGCATATGGCTGATAAATTGAAACTGCACAATATGCCCCGGAAAACCTTTCTTTAAATCGTTCACCAGTTTCTATTTGAAGATCTACATCTGCTAGGTATTTTTTTACAGGTTTTCCTGCAAAATCAGCCATTAAATCAAATTCGGGAAAAAATACAACAGGAACTCTATCAGGTTTTAAAAAAGCCATTGCCTTCAGCATTCTTTGAGCAGGATCTAATGTTTTAGCTTTTTTACTCTTTTTTTCCTCTGACATTTTGAATATTACCATAAATAATGATTTGAATATTAAGAAAAATTGAGTATAAATTAAAAAAATTTAGATAAAACAGCTCAGTTAATAAAAGTTCGATTTTTTGATATTATTCTCAGAAAAAAGGTAAAACCATATTTTTCAAAACATATAATGCTTTTTTCCCAGAAATTGTTTTACAATTAAAAGATTTTGAAATGTTTTTGACTTCTAAATTATCTGGAATTTTGTCTTTAACAAAATCCTTAAGAAAATCGTAAAAATCACTAAAATCTCTTTTGGTATCTGTCCATAAATAACCATTTTTTTCGATAACATTTTTATTTTTTTTCATAAATTTCTTTGCATGGAATTTATCATTGGTCCGTGGTCCTTTTCTCAGATAAGATGGGGAAATCTTTAATTTATCGCAATAAATTACTAAATTATATTCATTGATAGTATCTTCAAAATATACTTCAAATTGAACTCTGCCAAATCGTTTTGTGTGTGAAAACTCTCGTTCTCCATTAGCTTTGATTCTATCGCCTAAGGAATATAATTTATCTCGGTTAATTGTATAATGCACTTCTAGGTCTTTATTTTTCAATTCAATTATAAACGTATTTGAGAGTATTGGATCGTTTTTATTAGTAAGATCGATTTCTGGAATAGATAAAGGCTTAAAATAATCTTTATGTGGATTTTTCATATATTCCTTTATACTTTGATTACAATACCTGTAAGCTTTTTCTGAAATTGCTGAAGCTACATTTCTATTCATATCAATCGGATCGATAACAATAAGAAAATCATTCTTAAAATGTTGGATTTTCTCTAATTCTTTCTTGTTCCTGTCATAATAGTCTAAAGGATTTTGATGCAATGAATCAAAATTTTTGAAAACCGCATGAAGATCTCCTAAATAATATATTAATAATTCAGCGGCATATCCAATGAAACCTATTTTCCCTACAGGACTTTTATCTCCATAACTATGGCAGGCTTTGAAAAATTGTTTTAACAGTCTCACATCATTTTTTTGCTCATCATTAAGATTATCTCTTATAAAACGACCGTGCCAAGGGGATCTATCAACGGCGGTTATGGGACCATTCCTTTCTATATACTCCAATTCTAAATCAAAATATAGAACAATATCAATTTTTAATTTTATACTCATCGTGATATAATCAACAGTTACATACGGGTGTTCTGCATACAAGAGACGGGGATGTTGAAACTCCTTCATAGTTAAAGATTTGATAATCCAATTATTACAGAGATCTAAAAAATCTTCCTTTGAAGCTTTTTTCAATTTATTTTTACTTAGCCCTTTATATTTATGGGAATACAAATCATAGTTTAGACCGATAAATAAATCAATATCAAAATCATTACGTAATTGAGTCTGTTTAATACCAGTTGATCCCTGAGGTTCAATCCTCGTATATTTTAAATCTATTTCACTCGCTTTTTTTTCTAATAAATTTGTTAATTTTTCCACTATCTCATTAATTAAATTCAACTCTTGTCTTGTAGGAACTATTTCTTCTAAAACCTCGTCTAAAATTTGATTCATTGAATTCATATCTTTAATTCAACTGCTATGATTAAAGTAAATAGTAATCTTATAATTATTAATTATATTATATTTGGAAACAAGAATATTTAGGTGAAAGTATTTAATTTATTACTAATTTTAATAAAGATTCTATAAGAGATAAAAATTAAACAAGTTTTTCTCTAATTGCTGTAGAACTGAGTCTTTGATTATTTTCTCCCATTATCATTGGAATTATGATAATAATTAAAGGTTTAAATCCATTGGCTTGCCTTACTTCATTTAATTTTAAAGCACTTGAATAAGTTTCTTGACTTGCGATTAATCCTTCGTATTCTGGTTCTTTAATTGGAGGTCCATATGGATCGTTTAATTCTACAATTTTCACTCTGTCCAATTCAGTTATACTACCAATAAATTTTTCAAGTTTTTTTTTTCTTGTTTGATAATCTTCTAATTTTGAGGCAAATTTTTTCCCTTTGAGCATCTTCTGAGATGTTAATCCTATGACTACTTGTTTGGAAATAGATAAAGCTGTTTTAATCAAAAATTTGTGACCATCGTGAAGATGATCAAAAGTTCCACCCATTCCAATCAAATTAAGCATCCTGTCATCACATTAGAAGATAATTATTATTAATCATCATATTTAGCATTTAATTACATGCCCCACCACGGATGTTGGGTAGCACGCATCAGTTTAATAAATTCTCGCAATACATCTTTTTGATCTGAGGTAAGTTCATTTAAGAATTTGGCCATTAATTGCCTCACGTGTGATTCCGGCACATTAACATATAAGATTTCATCTTTTCCTATATCACGCCCTATTTCAATACCCCGGATAGAAATCGCTACTTCACTATCCTTTTCCGCCTTTTCTAAGCTTTGCCCTTTATCTTGGAGTTGATGTACCCTCCCGACTCTCTTACCTTTATCAGTAATTACCGAAACTTTTGGTTTTAAAGTGCCACCCTCAACGCTTACGCCAAACACCGCGGGATTAGAATTTCTAAAAATGTATTCTGGGAACATCTTAAGCTTAGCAGGTAAAGTTAATTCCCCTAATTCTTTAGCCGTATCTTCTGATCTGCGGGTTTCTGAATATTCTATGTAATCTTCTAACAATCTATAAATGACGTTATTCGTGAAAATACGAATATTATCATTATACGCTTGTTCTTCCGCTTCCGGTAGGATGGGAACATTAAACCCTAATACTACCGCAGAATACGGATCAAAATCTCTTACGATATAAGCATTTAACACATCTTCTTTCTTAATTGGACCTACATCTGCTATACTAATTTTCACACCACTCTGAGAGAAGTGGTTTTCTAATGCCTCAAGTGATCCCAAAGCATCGGCTTTTAGTACAACTCCGGCTTTGTCGGTTTTAATTCTTATACTCTCAACTTCTGATAAAATTTCTTCATACACACTTTCTTCTTCGGATGGAGCTCCAATTCCTTTAATGGGAGATCCTGCGACTACATCCTCTATATTAGGAGCAAGAATCTTAATACCTGCTGCGGCACTTACGAAATCCTTAGAATCGAATTTTTGCCTTGGGTCTCTAATTTCATCTAAAGGTTTGGGTGAAAGAAGAGCCCTAACTTTTGATTTAATTGGTTTTTCTAAACCACCAACGATAAATTCATCGCCTTTTTTCAGTACTCCGTCATAAATTAACACATCCATCGTTTTTCCATAACCTTTTTCTTTTTTTACCTCTAGCACTACTCCTTTAGCAGGTCCTTCTGAAAATTTTAAATTTTCTGTAAGATATTGCTGTGTTAAACCCATTAAAACCATAAAAAGAGTTGATATCCCTTCACCAGTTTTAGCGCTGGTGGGAACTATGGCAATTTTTTTTGTAAAATCTTTAATTTTATCATATCGATCAATTCCTTTGAAGCCTTCTTCAAGAAAATTGCCCACAATTTGCAGAAGCTTCTCATCTAAAAAATCCTTAACATGCGGTTTTTGCTTATTATAACTATCAAGAAAGTCAGCATCTTTCGTTGGTTTCCAACCAGATATTCGATCAATTTTATTTGCTGCAATCACAAAGGGCGTTCGCTTTTCTCTTAATATTCGTACAGATTCCCAGGTAATTGGCATTGTTCCAGCCGTTACATCGATTACTAAAATTGCAATATCTGCCACCGCGCCACCTCTCCTTCTGAGATTCATAAACGCTGCATGACCGGGAGTATCAACAATTAATATTCCAGGAAGTTTTATTTCTTTATCAGCAAATTCTTGTTTAGATTTTCTTAAAAACTCTTTAATATCTTCTGTTGGAAAATATGATGCTCCAATATGTTGGGTAATCCCAGCGGCTTCTCTCTGTTGTACTACAGTACCTCGAATATAATCTAATAGAGATGTTTTACCATGATCTATATGACCCAAAATGCACGCAATGGGAGCTCTAATTATTTTTTCATCACTACTTGCCATTTTTCACCACGATTCAAATATGTTTCTATAAGGCAATGATTCTTCAAACTATAAGTAAAAAAAGTTACCAAAAGATTAGAATGTTTTTCTAATATTGAAAAATTAATTATGATTGAGATATTTTTTTAGATATTTTGCGGTATAGGATTTCTTATTTTTATTGTTATTAATGATTTCTTCGGGACTTCCCATAATCACCACCTCACCACCTTTTTCTCCACCTTCAGGGCCTAAATCAATTATATAATCTACTGATTTAATTATTTCCATGTTATGTTCGATTATTATTACAGTATTTCCCTTATCTACTAATCGCTGAAGTACTTTTAGCAAAATTTTAATATCATACGCACTTAAACCAGTTGTCGGCTCATCTAAAATATATAAGGTATTGCCAGTACTTGTCTTTCTCAATTCTCGAGCGATTTTTAATCTCTGAGATTCTCCGCCGCTTAGAGTGGTTGAAGATTGACCTAATTCTAAATATCCTAATCCTACATCTACTACTGTTTGTAAAGTGCTCTTAAGTTTAGGAAAGCTGTCAAAAAATTCTGATGCTCGGTCAAATGTCATTCTTAATATATCTGAAATATTTTTATCTTTATATTTAATATCTAGGGTTTCCGCATTATACCGATGACCTTTACACAAATCGCACTTGATATACACATCCGGTAAAAAATACATTTCTTTTAGGATATATCCTGTACCTCTGCATTTTTTGCAGTGCCCTGCTTTGGTATTGAAGCTAAACCTGCCTTTTTTATACCCTCGTTCTCGCGATTCGGGTAGAGAGGCAAAAATATCTCTTATATAATCCATTGCTTTCGTATATGTTGCGGGTACAGATCTTGGAGTTCTCCCTATTGGAGATTGATCTATATCTATTATTTTATCAATGTTCTTATGTCCATTTATTTTGTCAAAATCTCCTGTAATCAGCTTAGAACTCCGTGTATTAACAAGATTATGGAGTCCTTTAAATAAACAATCGATAATGAGACTAGTCTTTCCCGCGCCTGATACACCTGTAATACACGTAAAAACACTTAATGGAATTTTTAAACTGATATTTTTTAAATTATTTTCTCTTGCGCCTTTAATTTCAATATAATTTTCTCCAAGATTTCTTCTTTTTTTAGGAACATCGATTTTTTCTTTCCCAGATAAATATTTTCCAGTCAGAGAATTAGAGCTAATAATTTTTTCTAAAGGCCCTTCAGCTACTATTTCCCCACCATTTTCACCTGCTAAGGGTCCTAAATCTAATATATGATCTGCATTTCTAATAACTTCTTCGTCATGCTCTACAACTAATACAGTATTACCTAAATCCCTCAATTTTTTTAACATATTAACCAAGCGAGAGATGTCTCTTTGATGTAATCCAACCGTAGGTTCATCTAAAACATATAAAACGCCTACTAAAGTTGATCCTAGTTGAGTAGCAAGTCGTATTCTTTCAGCTTCTCCAACAGATAATGTATCTGATCTTCTGCTCAGCTGAATGTAATCTAATCCTACATTTTCTAAAAAGGATAATCTATCTTTAATTTCTTTTAAAACTTCCTTAACTATTTTAAATTCTGTCTCATTTAATTCCAAATTTTCAAAAAATTTAATACAATTAGTAACTGATAAGTCTGAAAGCTGCGCAATATTTAAATTGTTAATAGTCACAGCCCTGCTTTCAGGCTTTAATCTTTGACCATCGCATTCTGGACAATTTGCTTTATTCATAAAGCTTTCGTAAATTTCCCGACCAGCTTCAGATTTAGTTTCCATATATCTTCGATGAAGCATCGGAATTACTCCTTCAAATGGTTTAGTTATATGAAAAGATGCTTTTCTATCATTTTTTTGATATTTAAAGTTATTATTTTCACTTTTATAGTGAAATTCAATCGATTCGTTCCCTGATCCAAACAATAACTTCTGCAACATTTTTGGATCAATATTTTTAATGGGAGTTTTATTTATATCGAAACCATAATGCTTCGCAACTTGTTTGAGCATTTGCCATGAGTACCCGGTTGTAGTTCCAAAACCCGGAATATTCCTAATTTCGCTTTCTTGAAGGGGAACATCTAAATCATAACCTAAAATTAACCCATAATCAAATTCCATAACGCTTCCTAAACCATTACAATATTTACAGCTTCCATGAGGTATGTTAAATGAAAACATCTTGTGGTCTAATTGCGGAATAGAAATACCACAATCTATACAAGCATAATGTTCAGAAAATATTTGCTCATCTTTTCCTAATATTTCCACAGCTACTATGCCTTCAGTTAAATCTAAGGCAGTTTCAATAGAATCTGCTAATCTTGTTTTAATATCTTTGCGCATAACTAAACGGTCCACTATTACATTTATAGTATGTTTGATATTTTTATCCATCGAGATATCTTCATCAAGAGTATATTGGATTCCATCAATTTCTACTCTGACAAATCCCTGTTTTTTTAAATCTTGTAAAAGATCTTTGTATTCGCCTTTTCGATCCCTTATAATAGGAGCTTTTATTACAAATTTTTGATTTTCCTCTATTGAACTTAACACTTGTTCTATTATTTGTTGAGGTGTCTGAGGTTTTATTTCTTTTCCACAATTAGGGCAATGAGGAATCCCAATATTTGCAAATAATAACCTATAATAGTCATAAATTTCTGTGACCGTTCCTACTGTACTCCTGGGATTTTTTGATAACGGTTTTTGTTCAATAGCTATTGCGGGAGATAATCCTTCAATAGAATCAACGTCAGGCTTGTCCATTTCTCCTAAGAATTGTCTTGCATAGCTAGAGAGGGATTCCAAAAAGCGCCTCTGTCCCTCAGCATAAAGGGTATCCATGGCTAATGAACTCTTTCCACTACCGCTTACACCTGTTATAACTACCAACTTATTTCGAGGTATTATTACATCAATGTTCTTTAAATTATTCTGTCTAGCTCCTTTAATCACAATATTATCTGACATATTTCAATAATTAATAATGAGAAAAACATTAAAAAGAGATTTAATGTTAAATATAAGGTTAAGTGAATATTCTTTAAAAACTATAAGATAGTGTTAGATTAATAAAAAACATCTGTTAAGTCGCTTAAAAGATCATTTCTTGGTAAATTCTTTGCTAAACAAAATCTAATGGACTTGAAAATTGGCATATTTTAATCAACCTGCAACTCTTCGGGTGGTTTTCGTCCTAAATTAGCAAAAGCTTCCATCTGAGTAAGCCAAATTTTATATGTGATTGTAATTTCGCCACCTTCCGTCATTATCACTATAGCTTTTCCCAGACGCTCTAGATATTCCTCAAGTTTGCCCTTTTTCACCTCAATAACTTGCAAGGCTCTGCTACCCTCTAAGGTCATTGTATAAGCATTCACTTTCATCTCTCCGAGTGATTTATCTGGAGGATATTTTTTCCTCATTTTAATCTAAAATCAGATTTTAATACTCTGATATGGTATTTTTAATAAGAAATATCATACTTTTGATCTTTTGTTTTAAATGGGTAATTTTTTATTTTTTGCTTTGTTATTTAAACAATAGTTTATTTAAATAAACGTCGATTATAATCATTCATTAGTTAATTAATACGTACTAAGAAGATTTAAGGAGTTCTAAGACACATGATTCTCATCGCAAGAAGAGAATGCAAGCTGGAAAAAAGAAAGCGAAAGGAGGCGTGCAATAATCGTTTCGTGCAATAATCCCAACCCTGTGTTTGACATGAGCGAAGAAAAACTAGCAATACATAAAAGAAAAGTAGAAGCGATCTCTGAAATGGTTAGAAATGCGTACGATAACGCGAAGCCGGGGGAATATTTCTCTCTAAAAAAGGCGAGCGTTTCCCACATGGCTCCACAGCCGGATAATCCGATCTATAGTGACAAGCCGATAGACGTGAAGTCACTTACAGACATTATTGAGATAAACACGGATACAAGGACGTGTATTGCAGAAGCAGGGGTTACTTTTGTTAGGCTTGCAAGAGAAACCTTAAAGTATGGGCTCGTACCGCAATGTGTTTCCGAGCTCAAGGGAATCACGATAGGCGGGGTAGTAGCAGGATGTTCAGTTGAATCCATGTCTTTCAAGTATGGGGGATTTTTCGATTCCTGTGAAGAAATAGAGATTGTGACAGGAACAGGTGACATAATGTTATGCACGAAAAGTGATAACCATGAAATATTCGAGATGCTGCACGGGAGTTTCGGCACGATTGCAATCATCACGCTCCTGAAGTTCAGGCTCGTTCCAGCAAAAAAGTGCGTCCGCATCGATTACATCCATTACGATACTTTTAGTGAATACATGGAAGCTATCAAGCAACACTATGAAAACCAGGATATTGAAATGATGGACGGGCTTATCTTCTCCGAGAATATGAATGTACTCTGCGTTGCCAGCTTCGTTGATGAAGAAGAAGCTCCTTACAAGAGCAAATATTTCTACGATATTTATTATAAAAGTGCGATGGAAAAAAAGCGAGACTTCCTTTCCACTATAGACTATTTTTTTAGATACGATGCGGACACACATTGGGCGATTCGGAATGTTGCTGGAGGAATTTTTGAGAATAAACTAGTCAGGTGGTTAATAGGGCCCTATATACTTGGGTCGACAAATATTCTTAAGTTCAGCGAACGCTTGCCATTCTTAACTAAGAAGGGGGGAAAACCGGATGTGATTGTTGATGTCTTCATCCCATTCATTCACGCGGAAGAGTTTTTCGATTGGTACCTGGAGGTATTTGATTATTTCCCAGTATGGGTTGTCCCTTATAAGATGAAAAAAAACAAACTAAAGGGGTTTAAGTTTTATCCCTGGTTAAATCAAGACATGATAGCTCCCATCGAGGATGAGCTATTCATCGATTTTGCGATTTATGGCTACGAGCAAAAAAGAAAGGGATTTAATTTCTATAAAGCGCTCGAAGAAAAGGTTTACGAGCTCAGGGGAATGAAAACCTTGATAACTCACAATTTCTACGAGGAAGACGTGTTCTGGAAGATCTATAATAAGGAATTGTACGATAAAGTGAAAGAGCGAACGGATCCTAAGAACTTATTTAGAAACTTATATGAAAAGACGAATTACAAGAAAAAGGCTGAAAAGACGAAAAAACTGAAGGTCGGGATACCGCGCTCCCTGTATTTCTACAAGTATTTTCCATTGTGGGAAGGTATGTTTACAAGCCTTGGGTGCGAAGTTATTGTCAGCCCAGAAACTAACAAAGAAATTCTTACCAACGGATCTAATCAATCGGCAACGGATTTGTGCATTCCTGTGAAGATTCATTATGGACACGTCAATCATTTATCGAGAAATCACCCCGATCTAGATTTTATATTTGTTCCACGACTCATCAGCAAATCTAAGGACCATTATTTTTGTCCGAAATTCCTGATCCTTCCAGACGTGTCTCAACACTCAGCAGTCTCTAACATTCCCGTTATTGAATGGATTTTTAACGCCCGGGAACATTCGATGATGACGTCAGCGATAGATTTTGGAAAAAAATTAGATAAGAACAAAGAAGAATCAAAACTTGCGTATGAGAATGGAATTAAAAAACTTGAAGAATTTCATGAGTTGATTGAGGATGGAATGCTCGTTCCTGAAGCATTTCGCAAAATGTATCCTCTTGAAAAATATCCAAATTATAAGTTTAAGAAAAGGTCTCGACCTAAACTTAATAAAGATTATGAAAATTATCCCCTTACATTAATGGTTCTTGGTCATCCCTACAATACTTACGAACCAATTATTAATCACGGTTTGATGGACATCCTCAAAGCAAATTATGTTAATGTTGTAACTGTTGAGAATGCTCCAAAGGAAATCTTCTCAAGAAGAGTTGAAATTGATGATAATCTTGTCAATTTCTGGGATAATGAAGACGAGTTGCTTCAATTATCTGATTATGTTATCAATAATGAAGAGATTGATGGGGGTATTTTTCTAATTAGTTTTGCATGCGGTCCAGATTCTTTAATGCAGGAAATTGTAATGCAGGATTTTGACATGAAAGATAAGCCTTTTATTGATCTCACGTTAGATGAACACACGGGAGAATCTCAAATTACCACAAGAGTAGAATCTTTTATCGAAATGATAAGGAGGAAGAAATACAAGTGAACGAACCAGAATTTATCAAAAATATTCTTTCGGATGACATAGATGACAAGTTATATCTAGGAATCGATGTCGGTTCCGTCTCGACGAAAATGGCAATAATTAACGAGAGAAATGAATTATTGTTTGCAACCTGGACGAGAAACGATGGATCTCCCATAGTTTCTACACAAGAAAATCTTAAATACATGCAAGAAGTCCTTCCCGCTAACATCGAAAAAAGTATTTGTGGTGTTGGGACTACAGGGTCTGCGAGGTATTTAATAAAAGCTCTTATCGGTGCGGATATTGCAAAACCTGAAATAATTGCTCATGCAATTGGAGCTTCATCTTATACCCCTGACGTGAGAACAATTCTTGAAATCGGGGGCCAGGATAGTAAGGTGATATTGATGAAAAATGGCATCGTAACAGATTTTAACATGAACAGTGTTTGTGCTG